>NZ_JBIVYN010000007.1:0-376558 GCF_044772305.1 Agrobacterium sp. NPDC090273 | reverse complement strand
CAATTGAAATTAAAGCGTATTTTTGAGTTTCGGAGTGAGATAAGCGATTTTACGCTCTGTTTTGCCCGTCCGCGTCCAGATCTTTCGTGCGGGGCCGCAGTTTCACCAGCACGCCCTGCATTTGAATACGCCAAATTTGCCTGTCAAAGACCGGATCACTGGATTAGAAACGTCGCAATACCCCATATAAAGAACCATCTAACGAGCGGATGCTGACGATATTTCCATGACCGATGCTTCATTGCCCACTCAAGACGCCCAAACCGTACTCCCCGTCACGGAAGTGCTCGAGGACATAGCGAAGGCTTTGGCGGCCGATAGGCGCGCTGTGCTTTCAGCGCCCCCAGGCGCGGGCAAAACAACCCTCGTCCCGCTTCATCTTCTGCAGCAGGACTGGCGAGGCGATGGCAAGATCATTCTTCTTGAGCCTCGCCGATTGGCGGCGCGTGCAGCCGCCGGACGAATGGCGGCATTGCTTGGCGAGAACGTTGGCGACATCGTTGGTTATCGTATGCGGCTCGATAACCGCGTTTCCTCTCGAACCCGTATAGAGGTGGTGACCGAAGGCGTCTTTGCCAGAATGGTTCTGGACGATCCTGAGCTCTCCGGTGTTTCGACGGTCATTTTCGACGAGTTTCACGAGCGTTCGCTTGATGGTGATTTTGGTTTGGCTCTCGCCCTCGACGTACAGGGCGGCCTGCGTGAGGATTTGCGAGTTCTTGTTATGTCGGCAACGCTCGACACGGACCGCATCAGTCAACTCATGCAGGGCGCACCCGTCATCGAAAGTCTCGGACGCACTTTTCCCATTGATATCCGCCATGATGACCGATGGCAGGGCGTATCGACAGATGAGAAGGTTGCAAAGGCCATTATCGAGGCACACGCTTCAGAGACGGGCTCCATCCTTGCTTTCCTGCCAGGACAGGCCGAGATCACACGGACAGCGATGCGGCTGGAAAACCGCTTCCCTGAAAACACAGATGTTATCCCTCTCTACGGCAATCTCTCACAGAAGGAGCAGGACGCCGCGATCCGACCTACCACCAGAGGGCGGCGAAAGATCGTTCTCGCGACATCGATTGCGGAAACGTCGATAACCATCGACGGCGTAAGGGTGGTCATCGACAGCGGTTTACAAAGGTTGCCGGTGTTCGAGCCATCAACCGGCATCACCCGGCTAGAAACGGTTCGTGTCTCCCGCGCCTCTGCCGACCAACGAGCAGGACGCGCCGGGCGAACGGAGACCGGTGTGGCAATTCGTTTGTGGCACCAGGGGCAGACAGCCGCCCTGCCCGCTTTCACACCGCCACAAATCCTTGCGAGCGATCTGTCGTCTCTTGCTCTCGATCTGGCGCATTGGGGCGTAAAAGACCTCTCCAGCCTCGCATTTCTGGATTTGCCACCGGATGCCGCCCTCAAGGAATCGGTTGCCCTTCTTAAAAACCTCAGCGCGCTGGATGAACAGGGTAACCTGACGCAACAGGGCAGGCTGATGCGAAATCTATCACTGCCGCCACGTCTTTCCGCCATGGTGATTGCTGCCGCAAACGAGGGCGCCGGCGAAAAAGCGGCAATGCTGGCCGTCATGTTGACGGAGCAAGGCCTTGGCGGCAACGACATCGATCTAGACGAGCGGCTGCGTTATTTTTCACGAGACAGAAGCGATCGTGCCGACGCCGCGCGCAAGCTGGCGCGTCGCCTGCTCGACTCGCTTCGCGTCGCGACAACAAAGAGCAACCCAGCTGTTCAGACCGGCTCTTTGTTGTTGCATGCCTATCCTGACCGAATCGCATTTCAGCGTGGCGGACGCGGACGATATGTGATGGCGAATGGTCGCGGCGCGGAAATCTCCGAAACGGAACGGCTGGCAACAAACAAGATGCTGGTGGTTGCAGAAATTACGGGACGGGCGGCCCAGCCCAGAATTCTCTCCGCTGTCGCCATAGAGCGCAGCGATATCGAAGATGAGATGCCACACCTCATCGAAACGCAGGATCAACTGTTCTTCGACAAGGCCAGCGGGCAGGTCAGGGCACGTCGCGTGACGCGCCTTGGCGCCATCATTCTCGATGAAGCGCCTTTGCCAAAGCCGGAGGGACCGCAGGCCGCACAGGCACTCGCCAACGGGGTACGCGAGTTTGGGCTGTCGATCCTGCCATTTTCAAGGGAAGCGGACCAACTTCGCGAGAGGATCGGCTTTCTTCATGCCAGCATTGGAGACCCCTGGCCGGATGTCAGCGACGAAGCTCTGACAGCACGCCTGGATGAATGGTTCGTACCATTCCAAAACAGTGTCCGCAGTCTTCAGGATATTCGCTCCGGCAGCCTTTCCGAAGGGCTGATGTCACTTGTTCCACACGAGGTGGTGCGAGAGCTCGCGAAATTGGCGCCGACCCACTTCGAAGCGCCGACAGGACAACGGCACCCAATCCGCTATGACGGAAGCGAACCCACACTTTCCATTCGTGTACAGGAACTGTTCGGACTTAAAGCGCATCCAACGATCGCGCAGGGCCGCTTGCCGCTCGTTCTGGAATTGACCTCTCCCGCGCATCGACCGATACAAACGACACGCGATTTGCCTGGTTTCTGGTCGGGGTCGTGGAAAGATGTGCGCGCTGATATGCGTGGCCGGTATCCACGTCACCCGTGGCCGGAAGATCCGGCATCCGCGCAACCCACCAACCGTGCAAAGCCACGTGGAACGTAAGCAATGAAACCCGTAAAAGAAACGAAGACGGCAATCCAGGCAATCGAAACGACGAGACTTGGTCGTGCCAGCCGAAGAATCAGGCTGCAGACAATCGTCTGGCTGCGTTGGCTTGCCGTCGCGGGTCAAAGTGCAACAATTCTCTTCGTCGCCCTCGGCTTGCACTTCCCGCTGCCACTCCTGGCGTGCTCGCTGCTGATCGCCGCGCTGGCGCTGGCCAATCTGTTTCTGACAGCTCGTTTTCCACCCACCTACCGCCTGGAGCCCTGGGAAGCGACGTTGCTGCTCGCCTTCGATCTCTTGCAGTTGACGGCACTCATCTACATCACGGGAGGTCTCTCCAACCCCTTCGCTCCTTTGATCTGCGTACAGGTCATTATCGCTTTCGCTTCGCAACCGCTGAGGCACTCTCTTATTCTTCTCGCCTTCGCGGTCATTTGCTCGACAGCGATCGCTTTCTCGCCCTTCCCGGTTCCATGGTATCCGGGCGAAACTTTGCCGATCCAGCTTCTGCTACATGTTGGCACTTGGTTCGCCATTATCGCGACGACATCGTTTGCAGCATTTTACGCCTATCGTGTTTCCCATGAAGCCAATCAGCTTGCCGATGCTCTGGCAGCAACTGAACTCGTTCTCGAACGTGAAAAACACCTGTCACAGCTCGACGGCCTCGCGGCGGCAGCTGCGCACGAGCTTGGGACGCCACTTGCAACCATCAGCGTCGTCGCCAAGGAGATGGAGCGAGAACTCGGGAATGACGAACGTTTGGGAGAAGACATCGCCCTTCTGCGCAGCCAAAGCGAACGATGCCGCGATATCTTGCGACGCCTGACCTCACTTTCAGCCGACAGCGAAGAACATATGCGTCGTCTGCCACTTTCTTCCCTGCTTGATGAGGTCATGGCACCTTATCGCGAATTCGGCATCGAGCTTGAACTGATCGAGAAAAATAACCGCGTCGATGAGCCTGTCGGTATCAGAAACGCCGGCATTATCTATGGTCTCGGCAACCTTATCGAAAATGGCGTGGACTATGCGCGAACGAAAGTCACAGTGACCGCCGCCTATGATGCACAGACGGTAAAAGTCGCAATTGAAGACGACGGACCTGGTTACGCCTATGACATTCTCGCCCGCATTGGCGAACCCTATATGACTGAGCGCCACAATGATGCCCGCGCAGGCGGATTGGGGCTCGGTCTATTTATCGCCAAGACTTTGCTGGAACGCTCGGGTGCGACCGTGACATTCGAAAATCGCGGCGTGACCGATAGCGGAGCGCGAATCACAATCGTCTGGCCCCGCGCCCTTATGGACGATAAAAGCCACTGAACGCTTTACGATCCGATTTGAAGAAGCGATAAGAAGACAACAGGCTCAGGAAGTTGCCGGAAGGCCGGAACCATGAATACAAAAGATCAAGCCCCTCTCGATGACAAGGCGATTGCCGACGAAAACGATCCAATCGGCGCCGACAAGTCGCTGCTGATCGTCGATGACGACGGCCCGTTTCTCCGCCGCCTGGCTCGCGCCATGGAAACGCGCGGGTTTAATGTCGATACCGCCGAGTCGGTCAGCGAGGGCATCGCCAAGTCAAAGGCGACGCCGCCGAAATATGCCGTCGTCGATCTTCGACTTGGAGATGGCAATGGGCTGGAAGTGATCGAGGCCATCAGGCAAAGCAGAACGGATACGCAGATCGTAGTTCTGACGGGCTACGGAAATATCGCCACCGCCGTTACCGCGGTCAAACTCGGTGCGCTCGATTATCTCGCAAAGCCGGCCGATGCCGATGATGTCTTTAATGCGTTGACGCAGCGCAAGGGTGAAAAGACTGAAGTTCCAGAAAATCCGATGTCTGCGGACCGGGTACGCTGGGAGCATATTCAGCGGGTTTACGAGATGTGTGAGAGAAACGTCTCGGAAACCGCTCGACGTCTCAACATGCACCGCCGTACCCTGCAGCGAATTCTTGCGAAACGCGCCCCTAAATAAACGTCGGTCATTCTCCGAAGCTGCGGCCCGTTGTCCATTCCGCCAACATGAGGCGGGTGGCCGCAGTTCTGGAAAAATCCAGCATCAGTGATTTGCGCGTCGCAGGTGGCAGTTTGTGCTCCGGCGCTTCGCGCAGCATGTGAGCGCCATATCCGTCGGAAAGGATGAGGCCACAATCATCCGGAAAAATGTCGATCGGGACTTCGGCATGTGTGGCAAAGAATAACCGGTCGCAGTGCAACCGGTAGTCCGGCCATTTGCGATCGACACGGAAATCCTCAATCGAGGATTTGATTTCGACAATCCAGATTTCACCCTTGACGGACAGGCTGATGAGGTCGGCTCTTCGCCCGCTCGCGAGAGGCAGTTCGGGCAGAACAGAATGGCGCATCTCATGCAGCAAGATTTGCACGCCGCGCCGCACCAGCATGGCCTTGTCCGATTGGCGACCATCAATTAACGGATTGTTATTGGTGACGGAAAGAATAGTCATGGATAACGCATTCAAGGACGTGTGAACTATTGTTGCAAAAAGACAATGAACCGGCAATTTTACATGCCGTGGCCCGTTGCCGAGGCGCTACGGCTTGCCAAGCGCAGCTTAATGGAAAATAACCCCATTATCCAATTCAGCCTACTCTTTCGCACAATTTGGCGAATTTTCCGCGAGAACGACATGCGCATCCGTACATCATTGACCGCACTTGGTCTGACGGCAGTACTGGCTCTGGCCGGCTGCGCCGAGACCACTTCCCAATCGTCCGACAAGCCCGTCGCAGCCGCGCCGGCGCCTGTTCCGACAAAGGTTGAAACCGTCCAGATTTTCAACGACGTTTACGGCCCTGTCACGGACGCCGGTTACGCCCTTCCAGCTATCCCGATCAACCGCGTCAATGAGAAGTTCCGTCGCCAGATCGTTGAATTCCAGACTCCTGAAAAGCCGGGCACAGTTATCGTCAACACCCGTGAGCGTTTCCTCTATTACGTCATGCCGGGTAACCGCGCCGTTCGTTACGGCATCGGCGTTGGCAAGGCAGGCTTTGCGTGGGCCGGTGAAGCCTATGTCGCCTGGAAGCAAGAATGGCCGATGTGGCATCCGCCAAAGGAAATGGCCGACCGCAAACCGGAAGTCGCGAAGTACGTCGAAGCCGGCATGGGGCCTGGCCTGACCAACCCGCTTGGTGCGCGCGCAATGTACCTCTTCAATGAAAAGGGTCAGGATACCCTGTTCCGCATCCATGGATCGCCTGAATGGGCGTCGATCGGCACGGCAGCGTCTTCCGGCTGCATCCGCATGATCAACCAGGACGTGATCGACCTTTACAGCCGCGTCCGTCCGGGCCGGAACACCAAGGTTATCGTCATCCAGTAATATCCGGATCAAGACCAGAAAATGAAAAAGCCGCCAGGACATCCCGGCGGCTTTTTTGTTGGCTTGCGGCGGGAATACCCGCGCTTTTACAAGTCAGGCGGCCTGCCTTGCTTTCAACTCGAGACGGCGACGGTGCAGAACCGGTTCGGTGTAACCGTTCGGTTGCTCGCGTCCTTTCAGGACCAGTTCGACGGCAGCCTGAAAAGCAATGGAACCGTCAAAATCAGGTGCCATTGCCAGATAGGCGGCATCACCAGCATTCTGACCGTCAACCACAACAGCCATGCGCTTCATGGTTTCGACAATCTGTTCTTCCGTCACGACGCCGTGACGCAACCAGTTTGCCATATGTTGTGCAGAGATCCGCAGAGTGGCGCGGTCTTCCATCAAGCCGATATTGTTGATGTCCGGAACCTTCGAGCAACCCACGCCCTGGTCGACCCAACGGACGACATAACCCAGAATGCCCTGGGCGTTGTTATCGAGTTCGCGCTGGATTTCTTCTGGCGTCCAGTTGGGGCGAGATGCGACAGGTACGGACAAAATGTCGGAGAGTTTCGCCCTGCCTCGGCTCTTCAGGTGATCCTGAACAGCCGCGACATCGACCGTATGATAATGCGTTGCATGCAGCGTCGCCGCCGTCGGCGAAGGCACCCATGCCGTGTTGGCACCAGCCCTGGGATGCGCGATCTTCTGCTCCAGCATCGCTGCCATCAGATCCGGCATCGCCCACATGCCCTTGCCGATCTGAGCATGGCCAGCAAGACCGCACTCCAGACCAATGTCGACGTTCCAGTTTTCGTAAGCCGCAATCCAGGCCGCCTGCTTCATGTCACCCTTGCGGATCATCGGGCCGGCTTCCATGGACGTGTGCATCTCGTCACCGGTACGATCGAGGAAGCCGGTATTGATGAATACAACCCGGTCTTTCGCCGCACGAATACATTCCTTGAGGTTGACCGTCGTACGGCGTTCCTCATCCATGATGCCCATCTTCATGGTGTTTGGTGTCATGCCGACAAGCTTTTCGACCCGCGTGAAAACTTCGTTGGCGAAGGCCACTTCTTCCGGCCCATGCATCTTGGGCTTGACGACATACATCGAACCGGCGCGCGAATTCTGGCGACGGCCAGACGGACCGACATCGTAAAGAGCAATCAAAGCGGTAACGACGGCATCCATGATGCCTTCCGGAACCTCACGCCCATCACTGTCGAGGATTGCAGGATTGGTCATCAGATGCCCGACATTTCGAACCAGCATCAATGACCGTCCATGTAACGTCACGGCGGAACCGTCCGGGCCGGTATAATAACGGTCGGGGTTCAATTTGCGGGTGAAGGTTTTTCCACCTTTTGAAACTTCTTCGGCCAGATCGCCGCGCATCAGACCAAGCCAGTTGCCGTAGACGAGAACCTTGTCTTCCGCATCCACGGCAGCAACCGAATCCTCGCAGTCCATGATCGTGGTCAGGGCCGATTCAAGTATGACATCGGAAATTCCCGCGAGATCGGACTTGCCGATTTCCGTCGACGGATCGATGACGATTTCGGTGTGCAGACCGTTCTTGCTCAGCAAGATCGATGACGGGGACGCAACATCGCCGCCAAAGCCGGCGAACTGCGACACATCTTTCAAACCTGTGGTCTTGTCGCCAACGGAAAGCTGCAAGACACCGTCCAAGATCTTGATACCAGTCACGTCCGACCAACTCGCGCCGTCCAGGGGCACAGATTGATCAAGGAAGTTTCTCGACCACGCGATGACCTTTTCGCCGCGTTTCGGGTTATAGCCCCTGCCCTTTTCAGCACCATCCTCATCGGAAATCGCATCGGTGCCGTAAAGCGCGTCATAGAGCGAACCCCAGCGCGCGTTCGCAGCGTTCAATGCATAACGCGCATTCATAACAGGGACGACGAGTTGTGGACCGGCGACGACTGCCATTTCGGCATCAACGTTCTCTGTTGAGACCCTGAAATCCGGTCCTTCCGGCAAAAGATAGCCGATCTCTTTCAAAAAGTTTTCGTAAACGCCAAAATCCAGCGGGGCACCATTCTGGCGGTACCATTCATCCAGCTTTTCTTGCAGAGCGTCACGCTTTAAAAGAAGCTCGCGATTTTTCGGCGAAAGATCGTGGATGATCCCCGAAAAGCCTTCAAAAAAGGCCTCACGGTCAAGACCTGTACCGGGCAGGACCTCTTCTGTCAGAAAAGCATAAAGCCTGTTGTCGATGGAAAGACCGAATTTATCCGTGCGGCTCACATGCGCCTCCTCGTGTTCATTTCGTCTAAATTGAACAATGAGGGTGGGCTACGTCAATCGCGTGAAGCAACCAAATATTATTTCCAGATTGGAAACAATGGAAAAGATAATGGTCGTTTCTTACAAAAGCCCCTGCAGATCCTTGATGCGATCATTCACCAGCCAGCCGTAATAATTTTCTTCCGGCAAGATGACATCACCGCCTGCGCGCTGACGGTTTTTCTGCGCAAGGGCGGCGGCGCGGTTCTGAGAGCCGCCAACGTTATACAAAGTCGAGGTGACACCGGGATTCCTGGAAATATCCATATCCGCGATGGATTTGTAATCGTCGATCGACTTGCGGATGGACGCTGCCATGAAGGCCAATGACCGGTCCGGGTCCATGATGGCTGTGTAGACGGCCGCGGCATCGTTTTCGTCCAGTCTTTCATAACCGGAAGTCCTCGAGACCATATCCGTCAACATCAGCGCCGTCAGCGGATTGATCTGGCCGAGGCCAAACGTCTGCCCGGCATAAAACGGCTGGAAAAAGACCGCGCTGAAACGATTGTCAGGGTAGGATACGCCATCAACCTTCTTGCCGCGGAAGCTGTCGTCCCACACATCTTCCCGGCAGCTCCAGAGAGCGTAGGAATCCTTTTTCGACTGACATTTGCCGAACTGGGCATGCGACAAAAACTGCGCGATCGATTCATCCTTGTAACCGAAGCGGAAACTGTTTCCTGCATAGGACGCCGCCTTGACATAATAGGATTGCAAACGGTCGTAGGCATCGACGTTGTAAGTGTGTTCGCCAACGATAGCACCGATCATATGGATTGGATCAATACCATATCGTCCCGCCGTCGCCTTGATCTTGCCGATCAACGCCTTGTCTGAAGACAGAAGTTCAATGACTTTCTGGTACTTACGCTCGTAAGACGTATTGGACGCTTTCGTGCGGCGCGCGGACGCGCCTGGCACGCCCGGCTGTTCGGCATTGCGGTTTCCAGGCGGCACGACCGTCGCAGCCTCAGCGAAAGACGACGACACAGTCGTGAAGGTCAGAGCAACGGCGAATGCCAGAAGAGTTTTGCGCACGAGCGAATGCCTTTTCTCAGGCCGGCTTGTCGAAAACAAGAGTTGAGGAAAAACCGGCCGCGTCCATAGAGCGGTTCCAATCGGAATGCAGTGCCTCTCCCATAAACAAATTGCGGGCCGAAGGCGAGACGAGGCTGGTAAAATAAAAGAGTGCGGCAAATATGGCCGCACTCCAGATATTATCGGATAAGACGCTTAGAGAATATAGCGCGACAAATCTGTATCGGCAGCAAGATCACCGACATGTTTTCGGACATATTCGTGATCGATCTTCACCGACGAGCCACCGCGATCCGGCGCGTTGAACGAAATTTCGTCCAGAACCCGTTCCATCACCGTTTGCAGACGACGTGCACCTATATTCTCGACAGACGAGTTGAGGTGAACAGCGACATCAGCCAAGGCATCGATCGCATCATCAGTGAATTCCAGATCCAGTTCTTCCGTCGCCATCAGCGCCTTGTACTGACGGATCAGGCTGGCCTCGGTTTCAGTCAGAATGCGTCGGAAATCTTCCTTGGTCAGCGGTTTCAGCTCAACGCGGATCGGCAGACGTCCCTGGAGTTCCGGCAACAGGTCGGAGGGCTTCGCCACATGGAAGGCACCGGACGCGATGAACAGGACGTGATCCGTTTTCACCGGACCATACTTGGTTGAAACGGTCGTGCCCTCAACAAGCGGCAACAAATCGCGCTGCACGCCTTCGCGAGAAACACCTGCCCCCATACCGCCATCACGTGCGGCGATCTTGTCGATTTCGTCGAGAAACACGATGCCATCGTTTTCCACCGACTTGACCGCCTCGCGCTGGATCATTTCGTTGTCCAGGAGCTTGTCGGACTCATCACGAATAAGATCAGCATAGGACTTGGAAACCGTCGTCCGAACCTTTTTCGTTCGGCCGCCCATGGCCTTTCCGAACATTTCAGACAGATTGAGGACGCCGATGTTCGCGCCCGGCATACCGGGAATGTCGAAGCCGGGCATGCCAGAACCGGCATCGGCAACCTCGATATCGATTTCCTTGTCGTCGAGTTCTCCGTCACGCAGCTTCTTGCGGAAGTTTTCGCGTGTTGCAGGGGATGCTGTCGATCCGACCAGTGCATCGAGCACGCGCTCCTCGGCGCTGGCATGTGCCTTGGCCTGCACTTCAGCGCGCTTCTTTTCGCGAACCAGTCCGATACCGATCTCGACGAGATCGCGGATGATCTGCTCGACATCGCGGCCGACATAGCCAACTTCGGTGAACTTTGTCGCTTCGACCTTGATGAAGGGAGCACCAGCCAGCTTGGCAAGGCGACGGGAGATTTCCGTCTTGCCGACACCGGTCGGCCCGATCATCAAGATATTCTTTGGCATAACTTCGTCGCGCAGGCTCTCATCAAGCTGCTGACGCCGCCAGCGGTTGCGCAGCGCAATAGCAACAGCGCGTTTCGCATCGTGCTGGCCGATAATGTAACGGTCCAGTTCCGAGACGATTTCCCGGGGAGAAAAAGTGGTCATCCTATCCTCTTGGCTTTCCTGCCCCGACCGGCCGTGACGGCCCGGTCCACAGGACCCTTGGGTGAGATAAAATCGTTATTCGGCGTCGAGTGTTTCAACGACGAGGTTGTGGTTGGTATAAACGCAGATGTCCGCAGCGATATCCAGCGCCTGGCGCGCCACATCTTCCGCAGACTTGTCGGTGTCCATCATGGCGCGCGCCGCCGCGAAAGCATAGTTGCCGCCAGAGCCAATGGCGATCGCACCATGTTCCGGTTCCAGCACATCTCCATTGCCTGTAATGGCAAGGGTCGTCGACTTGTCGGCAACCAGCATCATGGCTTCGAGATTGCGCAGGTACTTGTCCGTGCGCCAATCCTTGGCAAGCTCCACGGCTGCACGCATAAGCTGGCCCGGATATTGTTCGAGTTTCTTCTCGAGACGATCGAGCAGTGTGAAGGCATCTGCTGTTGCACCAGCAAATCCGGCGATCACTTCGCCCTTGCCGATACGGCGGACCTTACGCGCATTGCCCTTCATGACGGTCTGGCCGAGGCTTACCTGACCATCGCCAGCCATGACGACCTTGCCGCCTTTCCTGACTGTAATAATAGTTGTCATCAAACACCTGTCTGCCCGTGTCGGGCGTATGGTTGGTGGGCCGCATCCGGCCCTTTCCGGTTCTATGTAAGTTTGCTTTTTACGATTGCAATCATCCTGGCGGCCGACGTGGAGGCCATACGAGACAAGACGATGGAACAACTGGATATTTGCATTCTGTGCTGATAAGGAACGGCAACATTTCCACGGAGCGGCCAAAATGGCAGAACGTAAAGGCGAGATTTTCCGCAAAACCAACGAGACATCGGTTTCGGTTCGCGTGAATGTCGACGGCACCGGCAAATCGACAATTTCCACTGGAGTGGGATTTTTCGATCATATGCTGGAGCAACTCAGCCGCCATTCTTTGATCGACATGGAAATCGACATCAAAGGCGATCTGCATATCGATGACCACCATACCGTCGAAGATACCGGCATCGCCATCGGCCAGGCAATTGCCAAGGCGTTGGGCGACCGACGCGGCATTACCCGCTATGCGTCGCTCGATCTTGCCATGGACGAAACCATGACAAAGGCTGCAGTCGACATTTCCGGGCGCCCCTTCCTCGTTTGGAACGTGAATTTTTCCGCACCCAAGATCGGTACATTCGATACTGAACTGGTACGCGAGTTCTTCCAGGCTCTGGCGCAGAACGCGGGCATCACCCTGCATATCTTGAACCATTACGGCGCAAACAACCATCATATCGCCGAAACATGCTTCAAGGCCGTTGCACGCGTTCTTCGCACCGCAACTGAGATCGATCCCCGGCAGGCAGACCGCGTTCCTTCCACGAAGGGTATGCTGGCCTAACTGCAAACGCTGTCAGGACGCCCATGACAAGCTATCTGGTTCTCGAAGCCCCTGGTGGGCCGGACAGAGATCACAGAACGACCCGCTTCATTGCAGACCGTTTCGTCTGGCTGGCACTTGTTGCGCCGTGGCTCTGGCTTGCCACCAATCGGCTCTGGCTTGCGGCGATCTTAGTATTTGCGGCACTCATCATCGCCGGACAAATCTCTGCATTAGCCGGATTCGAACCGGTAGGGCTTCTGGTCGGTCTGGCGATATCCGTCATCACGGCGCTGGAAGGCAGGCATTTTCTGGTCCGCCATCTGCTGAAAAAGGGCTGGCAGATGAAATCCATCGTTACGGCCCCTGATCTTTCCTCTGCCGAAGACCTATATTTCTCCGAGCGATCCACGGATGTTCCGGACATGACAACCACCCAGCCAGTATGGGCTCCCAATCCGGAGAAAACTGGCGGAAACAGCTTCATCAACGATCCGGCCGGATCGTTTCTATTCGATCTAAACGGAAGGCGCTGACATGCGTGTCGCGATCATCGACTACGGTTCAGGCAACCTGCGCTCTGCTACAAAAGCTTTCGAGCGCGCCGCCCACGAAGCCGGCATCAATGCAACCATAGAACTGACCGACAAGCCGGATCACGTCGCATCGGCAGACCGTATCGTTCTGCCCGGTGTCGGCGCCTACGCCGACTGCCGTGCCGGTCTCGATGCGGTATCCGGCATGCACGAGGCACTCGTTGAGGCAGTGGAACACAAGGCACATCCGTTTCTTGGTATCTGCGTCGGTATGCAGCTCATGTCGTCGCGTGGTCTTGAAAAGACTGTCAGCCAGGGACTGGGCTGGATCGAGGGCGATGTCGTGGAAATGACCCCTTCCGATCCCAACCTGAAGATCCCGCAAATCGGCTGGAACACGCTGGAAATCCGCCATGCGCACCCACTTTTTGACGGCATCAAGACCGGCCCGGATGGCTTGCATGCTTATTTCGTGCATTCCTATCATCTGGCCACGAAACACCCTGCCGACGTTATCGCCACAACCAGTTATGGCGGTGCGATGACGGCGTTCGTCGGTCGCGACAACATGGCGGGTGCGCAGTTCCATCCGGAAAAGAGCCAGACGCTTGGCCTCGCCCTCATTTCGAATTTCCTGCGTTGGAAGCCCTGACATGATCCTTTTTCCCGCAATCGACCTTAAAGACGGCCAGTGCGTTCGCCTGAAACTTGGCGATATGGACCAGGCAACCGTCTACAACACCGACCCCGGCGCACAGGCAAAAGCCTTCGAGGACCAGGGGTTCGAATGGCTACATGTCGTGGATCTGAACGGTGCTTTTGCCGGCGAGAGTGTCAACGGCGCTGCCGTCGATACCATTCTCAAGGCGACAAAAAATCCGGTGCAACTCGGTGGTGGCATTCGCACACTCGATCATATCGAAGCATGGCTGACGCGCGGGCTTGCCCGCGTCATTCTCGGCACGGTCGCGGTCCGCGATCCGGTGCTGGTGCTGGAAGCCTGCAAGCGTTTCCCCGGTCAGGTGGCAGTGGGGATCGATGCCAAGGGCGGCAAGGTGGCCGTTGAGGGCTGGGCAGAAGCGTCAGAGCTCGGTGTTATCGAACTTGCCAAGCGCTTCGAAGGTGCTGGCGTTGCCGCGATCATCTACACCGACATCGACCGCGATGGTATTCTGGCCGGTATCAACTGGTCGTCGACACTCGAACTGGCCAATGCGGTTTCCATTCCGGTGATCGCCTCTGGTGGACTGGCGTCCATCGACGACATCAACCGCATGCTTGAACCGGATGCGGCAAAGCTCGAAGGCGCCATTTCCGGCCGCGCGCTTTATGATGGGCGGATTGATCCGGCAGAAGCCCTTGCGCTTATTCGGGCAGCTCGAAACAAGGAGGCAGGCGCATGACACTCAAAGCACGCGTTATTCCATGTCTTGATGTAAAGGACGGCCGCGTCGTCAAGGGTGTCAATTTCGTCGACCTGATCGATGCGGGAGACCCCGTCGAAGCAGCGAAAGCGTATGACTCAGCCGGTGCCGATGAACTTTGTTTCCTCGATATCACCGCCTCCTCCGACAATCGCGACACAATTTTCGACGTCGTCTCACGGACTGCCGACCATTGCTTCATGCCTGTGACGGTTGGCGGCGGCGTGCGCAGTGTCGGCGATATCCGCAAGCTTCTGCTATGCGGCGCCGACAAGGTGTCGATCAACTCTGCTGCCGTCAAAGACCCGGATTTCGTAGCGCAGGCCGCCGACAAATTCGGCAACCAGTGCATCGTCGTGTCCATAGACGCCAAAAGAGTCTCAGGCGATGGCGAGGCTGCCCGCTGGGAAATCTTTACCCATGGCGGGCGGCAATCCACCGGTATCGATGCGGTAGAGTTCGCTATCAAGATGGTCGAGCGTGGCGCTGGTGAGCTGCTTGTCACCTCCATGGACCGGGACGGCACAAAAAGCGGTTACGATATCGCCTTGACGCGCGCCATCGCCGACCAGGTTCGGGTACCGGTCATTGCCTCCGGCGGTGTCGGCAACCTCGATGATCTGGTGGCCGGCGTTCGTGATGGTCACGCGACGGCCGTGCTTGCGGCATCCATTTTCCATTTCGGCACTTACTCTATCGGCGAAGCCAAGGCCTACATGGCCGACCATGGCATCGCCATGCGCCTCGACTGACAGCAGGAGACATCATGAGCGCATTTTCCCTTACTGATCTGGAGCGCATCGTCGCAACCCGCGCGGCTGCGTCCCCGGACGAATCCTGGACCGCAAAGCTTGTTGCGTCGGGCCAGGAGCGCGCAGCCAAAAAACTCGGTGAAGAAGCCGTTGAGACAGTGATCGCCGCAATTGCAAAAGATCACGACGGCCTGAAAAACGAGGCCGCCGATCTGCTCTTCCATCTGCTGGTGGTTCTGAAGATTGCCGATATCCCCCTGGCCGACGTTCTCGCGGAGCTTGAGCGCCGCACCGGCCAGACCGGCCTTCAGGAAAAAGCATCGAGGCCGAAATCATGACGACCATGGCACGCAGCGGGGAGAGAGGCATGCCAGGAACACTCGATCACTTTCGCGCCGATGAATATTCGCCCTACCACTTCTTCAGCTCGGAAGAATGGGCAAAGTTTCGCGCAGACACACCGCTCACCCTATCGGGTGACGAAGTAAAACGGCTTCGTTCGCTGGACGACCCAATCGATCTGGATGAAGTACGGCGGATCTATCTTTCGCTTTCGCGCCTGCTCTCGTCGCATGTGGAGGCGTCACAGCTTCTTTTCGAACAGCGCAACCGCTTCCTGAACATGGCTGACGTTAACAAGACGCCCTTCGTGATCGGTATTGCCGGGTCGGTGGCTGTGGGCAAATCGACAACCGCGCGTATTCTGAAAGAACTGTTGGCCCGCTGGCCATCCAGCCCAAAGGTCGACCTGATCACCACGGATGGATTTCTTTATCCGAACGAGGTTTTGCGCCGCGACAACCTGATGGAGCGTAAGGGTTTTCCCGAAAGTTACGATATCGGCGCATTGCTGCGCTTCCTTTCGGCGATCAAGGCGGGGCAACCGAACGTAAAAGCACCGCGCTATTCGCACTTGACCTACGATGTATTGCCGAACGAATACACCATCGTCGATCAGCCGGACATCCTGATCTTCGAGGGAATCAATGTTCTGCAATCGCGGGATTTACCGGCCGGTGGGCGCATCGTTCCCATCGTTTCCGATTTCTTCGACTTCTCGATCTATATCGATGCGGACGAGGGTCTCATTCACAACTGGTATGTGAACCGGTTCATGAATCTTCGGAAAACCGCATTCCGCGACCCGAACTCATTTTTCAACCGTTATGCTTCGATCAGCGAAGACGCCGCACTGAGCATTGCGGAGGGTCTTTGGCAGAATATCAATCTGAAAAACCTCCGCCAGAACATCCTGCCGACGCGACCACGCGCCGATCTCATTCTCAGCAAAGGCAAGAACCACCTGATCGAAACGGTGGCCCTGCGCAAACTCTGACAAAGCGCTTCTAAGGTGCGGAGTGCTCGTGCAGAAGATACGCACAGCGCTCTAGTCTCCAGAGGGTTTGCCGCGCATCTTCTTGACGTCGGAACGACCGGACTTTTCCTTCAGCCGGCGTTCCACGGAACCGCGTGTCGGCTTGGTTGCTTTTCGGACAGGCGGCGGTGGCGCGGCCGCTTCGAGAATAAGCTCCTTGAGACGGTCGCGGGCGTCTTCGCGGTTTCTGTCCTGGCTTCGAAACCTGCTCGCTTCGATCATCAGCACGCCGTCCTTGGATACGCGCCGACCGCCAATCCTGATGGCGTTGGTTTTGACGCGGTCCGTAAGTGAGGGCGAACCGGCAATATCGAAGAAAAGCTGAACTGCGGTCGAAACCTTGTTGACGTTCTGGCCGCCCGGACCGCCGGACAAGACGAATTGCTCCGTCAGCTCCCAGCCGGCAATGGTGATACGGTTACTGATGTAAAGCGGGGCGCTGGCCATGATCTTTCTCCGCGCCGGTCATGCCACAGATCTTCAAGAATGAAAACAGCGGCAAAAACGGAAGAACCCGGCACTAAGGCCGGGTCCCCTCCTCTCCCACTAACGCAGGATGCTATTCATTCAGCGGCAATCAAAAGCCCAGGCGCCGCGTCGCGAACCGTGCTGTCGACGTGATCTTCGAACTTCGTGAAGTTCGCCACGAACATCGAAACAAGCTTCTTGGCCTGCGCATCGTAAGCGGAACCGTCAGCCCAGGTCGAACGCGGATCGAGGATCGCATTGTCGACGCCGTCGAGAGACAGCGGTACTGCGAAACCGAAATTCGCGTCGGTACGGAACTGAGCATTCTTCAGTTCGCCGGTCAGAGCAGCGGTCAGCAGGGCGCGGGTCGCCTTGATCGGCATGCGCTTGCCGATGCCGTACGCGCCACCGGTCCAACCGGTGTTGACCAGCCAGCAGTCAACGCCATGCTTGCCGATCAGTTCACGCAGCAGATTGCCGTATTCGGCCGGATGGCGCGGCATGAAAGGTGCGCCGAAGCATGTCGAGAACGTTGCTTCCGGTTCCGTCACGCCCTTTTCCGTGCCAGCAACCTTTGCTGTGTAACCGGACAGGAAGTGGTACATCGCCTGCTCCGGCGTCAGCCGGGCAATCGGAGGCAGGACACCGAAGGCATCAGCCGTCAGCATGATGATCGTCTTCGGATGGCCGGCAATACCTGTTTCCGATGCGTTCGGGATGAAGTGCAGCGGGTAGGCACTGCGGGTATTTTCCGTCAGCGAATTGTCGTTGAAATCCGGAACGCGGTTTTCATCGAGAACGACATTTTCCAGAACGGTGCCGAAACGTCGTGTTGCGGCGTAGATTTCCGGCTCAGCCTCTGCCGACAGCTTGATCGCCTTTGCATAGCAGCCGCCTTCGAAATTGAAGATACCGTGCTCACCCCAGCCATGTTCGTCGTCGCCGATCAGTGTGCGCGACGGATCAGCCGAGAGCGTGGTCTTGCCGGTGCCGGACAGGCCGAAGAATACGGCAGAGTCACCTGCCGGACCGACGTTGGCCGAACAATGCATGGGCATGACGCCCTTGGCTGGCAGAAGATAGTTCAAAACGGTGAAGACCGACTTCTTGTTTTCGCCAGCGTAAGACGTGCCGCCAATCAGGACGAGGCCCTTGGTCAGATCGCAGGCAATAACGGTCTCCGAACGAACGCCATGGCGCGCCGGATCTGCCTTGAAGCTTGGAAGATTGATGATCGTCAGCTTCTGGCTGAACGATGCAAGTGCTTCCTTCTTCGGGCGGATCAACAGATTGCGAATGAACAGCGAATGCCAGGCGAGTTCGGTGACAACACGGGTCGGAAGTGCATTTTCCTCGTCCGCACCACCGATCAGATCCTGGACGTAAAGCGTTTTTCCAGCCGCATGAGCGAGCATGTCCTGATGCAGGATCTTGAAGTGTTCGGGTGACAGCGGCTTGTTGTTGTCCCACCAGATCTTGTCTTCAGTCGAGGCATCGCGGACGACGAACTTGTCCTTCGGCGACCGGCCGGTGTGCTGGCCGGTAACGGCGCGAAGTGCACCGTCAATGGTCAGTTCCGCTTCGCCGTTGCGGATTGCCTGCTCATAAAGTTCGCTTTCGTTGAGGTTATAAAAGACCTGAAAAGCCTCTCCCAGTCCGAGTTTCGAAACTCCGTTGGCAGGATTATGAACCCCAAGCTCATTCATGACGCGTTCCTTAGTTGAGAAAGATAAGGCCGTTGAAATTTCCTTGAAAATACGTGCTGGCTTTTGGAAACGCAAGAGCGGCATTTTAAATAATATAGCAATTTCAATATATTAATCGATTTAAAAGATTTTATTTCTTTTTAAATCGGTTGAAGTCGCATTAGAATCCATCGGAACGCATTTCCGGAAATTCCATCGCCACAACTTTGATCGGCACCCGCCCTTTTTGCTTTGCCACAATTTGTTCCACCTTTATACTCATGAGAGGAACTCACGGCGCATAACCTGGCTGGGTGAATGTCGGGAGTAACGATAGAATGACGATGGAGACCAACTACATGCAGACAATCGCGCTTGTGGACGACGACCGGAATATTCTTACTTCGGTATCGATCGCGCTTGAAGCCGAAGGCTACAGGGTCGAAACGTATACGGACGGTGCTTCCGCACTGGACGGGTTGATTGCGCGCCCGCCGCAGCTCGCCATCTTCGACATCAAGATGCCGCGTATGGACGGAATGGAACTGTTGCGCCGGCTGCGACAGAAGTCCGATCTGCCGGTTATTTTCCTGACCTCGAAGGACGAGGAAATCGATGAGCTCTTCGGCCTGAAAATGGGAGCCGACGACTTCATCACCAAACCGTTTTCGCAGCGACTGCTCGTCGAGCGCGTCAAGGCAATTCTGCGCCGTGCCAGCAGCAGGGAAGCATCCGCTGCAACCGGAAGCACGCTCAAGCCGACGGCCGATCAACAGGCCAGAACGCTGGAACGTGGTCAGCTTGCAATGGATCAGGAACGCCATACCTGCACCTGGAAGGGTGAACCGGTCACTTTGACGGTAACCGAATTCCTTATTCTGCACTCGCTTGCGCAGCGCCCCGGCGTCGTGAAGAGCCGCGACGCACTGATGGATGCGGCCTATGACGAGCAGGTCTATGTTGACGATCGCACGATCGACAGCCACATCAAGCGGCTTCGCAAGAAGTTCAAGCTGGTCGATGGCGACTTCGACATGATTGAAACGCTTTACGGCGTAGGCTATCGCTTCCGCGAAGCAGCGTGAGAACAGCCTGAATAGGCGTCGACCACGTTAACGTGGTTGAGAGGACATGACGTGTTGAACAAATCGCCGGAAACCGTCTCGGAAGATGACGATGCCGAAGATCGCGGCAGCGAACGACGGCACCGTATTCATCCGCTGACGATTATCCGGCGCATTTTCGGCAATGCGGTGTTTTCCAGTCTCACACGTCGCATTCTGTTCTTCAATGTCGCGGCGACTGTCGTTCTGGTGGGTGGCATCCTTTACCTGAACCAGTTCCGCGAAGGGCTTATCGATGCCCGCGTAGAAAGCCTGCTGACACAAGGCGAAATCATTGCGGGCGCAATTTCTGCCTCCGCGTCGGTCGACACCAATTCGATTACCATCAATCCGGAAAAGCTACTCGAGCTACAGGCCGGACAGAGCATAACGCCTGCCCCGAACGACGAAGATCTGAGTTTCCCGATCAATCCGGAACGCGTCGCACCGGTGTTGCGACGGTTGATTTCCCCCACCCGCACCCGCGCCCGTCTGTTCGACGCGGACGCGAACCTGCTGCTTGATTCGCGTCATCTTTATTCACGTGGACAGGTGCTGCGGTTCGACCTTCCGCCGGTCACGCCGGAAACCCAGACCTGGAGTGAGTGGTTCGCCAGCCTGTTCAATCGCATGCTGCAGCCAAGCAGCCTGCCGCAATATAAAGAAGCTCCCGGCGGCGACGGCTCGATTTACCCTGAAGTCATGAACGCGCTGACTGGCGTTCGTGGAGCGGTTGTGCGCGTTACCGAAAAAGGCGAGCTGATTGTCTCGGTTGCCGTTCCGGTCCAACGCTTCCGTGCAGTGCTTGGTGTTCTGCTGCTGTCCACACAAGCCGGTGATATCGACAAGATCGTTCATGCCGAACGTCTCGCCATCATGCGCGTCTTCGGTATCGCGACCTTGGTCAACATCGTGCTTTCCTTGCTCCTGTCGTCCACCATCGCAACGCCGTTGCGACGGCTTGCAGCTGCGGCGATCCGTGTTCGCCGTGGCGCAAGAACCCGCGAGGAGATTCCGGATTTCTCTGCGCGTCAGGATGAGATCGGCAACCTTTCGATCGCCTTGAGAGAAATGACAACGGCGCTTTACGACCGTATCGACGCCATTGAAAGTTTCGCCGCCGATGTGAGCCATGAACTGAAGAACCCGCTGACCTCTCTCAGGAGTGCTGTGGAAACCCTGCCGCGCGCCAAAACCGAAGAGTCGAAGCAGCGCCTGACCGAAATCATCTTCCACGACGTGCGCCGCCTCGATCGCCTTATCAGCGACATTTCCGATGCTTCGCGTCTCGATGCCGAACTCGCCCGTGCCGATGCCTCACCACTGGATCTTGACGTGTTGCTGAAGGGCCTTGTCGATATTTCTCGACAGATCAGCACCAAGAAAAAGAGTGTGGCGATCGACTACGTGGTTGACCGAAAGGCGGGTGCGAAGCCGTCCTTCGTCGTCAATGGTCATGACCTCCGTCTCAGCCAGATCGTCACCAATCTTATCGAGAATGCACGCTCCTTCGTCGCTGCGGATAGCGGTCGCATTACGGTTCGTCTCGCGCGCCACAAGGACCGCTGCCTCGTCCAGATCGAAGACAACGGCCCCGGCATTCAAGCCGAGGACATCGACCGGATTTTCGAGCGCTTCTACACGGACCGCCCGGCAAGCGAAGGTTTTGGCCAGAATTCCGGTCTTGGCCTTTCCATCAGCCGACAGATTGCTGAAGCCCATGGCGGCAGCCTGAAAGCGGAAAACGTCGTCGACAAATACGGCGTCATTTCCGGCGCCCGTTTCACCCTGTCGCTTCCAGCGGCCGAAACCCATGAGCGCTGATCGTTTCAACCTGCACGCAACGGCCATTGTCGTCGATGGAACCGGTATTGTCTTTACCGGACCATCCGGCAGTGGAAAAAGCGAACTTGCTTTCAGCTTTCTGACGGAGGCAGAGCGATGCGGTCTGCCCGCCGCGCTGATCGCGGATGATCAGATTTTCGTGTATCGCCAGGATGAAACAATCATGGCGGAGCGACCGGAGACGATTGCAGGATTGCTGGAACTTCGCGGCAGCGGCATCATTTCTGTCAAAAGCGTTACCAGGGCAGCGCTTCATTTTGCTGTGACAACGGTTCTCTCGCCGGAAAATCCAAGGCTGCCGGAAGAAAACGAGACGATGGCGTTTCCCTGTGGAGGGCAGTTACCACTGCTGCGCATCCCGCTATCAAGTCTGACGCCCTATGGAAAATTTGCTGCGCTTGCTCACAATCTTTTAAAAGCGAATAGGTCGTGAACGTGATTCGGGCGATTTTAGGCTTGCGCTTCCGATTTTCCTCATCAAGATAAACTCCCACCGATGGACAGGATTGCCGCGTTGCGATAGTCGGCAATGAGAGTGCGTGTGTAAGGGAGCATTTCATGATCGGACTAGTGCTTGTCACCCATGGCAAGCTGGCTGAGGAATTTCGTCATGCGGTGGAGCATGTCGTCGGGCCTCAGAAATTGATCGAGACGGTCTGTATCGGTCCCGAAGACGACATGGATCAGCGCCGACAGGACATCATCGATGCCGTCACGCGTGCCAATGATGGAAATGGCGTAATCGTTCTGACCGACATGTTTGGAGGCACACCCTCCAACCTCGCTATATCGGTCATGAATAGCGGCAATGTCGAAGTGATCGCCGGCGTCAATCTGCCCATGCTTATCAAGCTTGCGAGCGTACGCAGCGAAGACAACATGGATAAGGCTCTTCAGGAAGCGTCCGACGCCGGACGAAAATATATCAACGTTGCAAGCCGTGTCCTGAGCGGCAAATAAGAAGATAAGCGATGTCGTCACTGTCCCGGGAAATGCTGATTGTCAACAAACGTGGCCTTCACGCCCGGGCCTCGGCAAAATTCGTGCAGATGGTCGAAGGCTTTGACGCAACGATCACCGTTTCCAAAGATGGAATGACCGTTGGCGGCACGTCGATCATGGGTCTCATGATGCTGGCCGCCAGCCCGGGATGCAGTGTCTATGTCGAGGCAAGTGGCAACCAGGCAAATGAAGCGCTGGCTGCATTGGAAGCCCTGGTCGCCGACCGGTTTGGCGAAGAAGCCTGACCAAAGCATCATATAAAGACATAAAGACCTCTTTATATCATCATTGCCAGATTGCTCGTGGCCTGCTAAACCGCAGCTACGTTTGCAAGGCCGCGCCCATCAGCCCGGCGTTTTTAATCTGGAGAACCTCATGAGCGTTGAGAAGGACTATATCGTCGCCGACATCAACCTTGCCGGCTTCGGCCGCAAGGAACTGGACATTGCCGAAACAGAAATGCCCGGCCTGATGTCCTGCCGCAAGGAATTCGGCGAGAGCAAGCCTCTGAAGGGCGCACGCATTTCCGGTTCGCTTCACATGACGATCCAGACCGGCGTTTTGATCGAAACGCTGAAAGAGCTCGGCGCAGACATTCGCTGGGCTTCGTGCAACATCTTCTCGACCCAGGATCACGCCGCAGCGGCAATCGCTGAAGCTGGAATTCCGGTTTTCGCCGTCAAGGGTGAAAGCCTGACGGAATACTGGGAATACACCGACAAGATCTTCCAGTGGGCTGACGGTGGCCTCTCCAACATGATCCTCGACGATGGTGGCGACGCCACCATGTACATTCTGCTCGGTGCACGTGCCGAAGCTGGCGAAGACGTTCTTTCCAATCCGGGCTCGGAAGAAGAAGAAATTCTCGTCGCACAGATCAAGAAGCGCCTCAAGGCGTCTCCCGGCTGGTTCACCAAGCAGCGCGACGCACTCAAGGGCGTTACCGAAGAAACCACAACGGGCGTTCACCGCCTCTACGATCTCAGCAAGAAGGGTCTCCTTCCCTTCCCGGCCATCAACGTCAACGACAGCGTTACCAAGTCGAAGTTCGACAACAAGTACGGCTGCAAGGAATCCCTCGTGGACGGCATTCGCCGCGCGACCGACGTGATGATGGCCGGCAAGGTTGCCGTTGTTTGCGGTTATGGCGACGTGGGCAAGGGTTCGGCCGCTTCTCTGCAGGGTGCTGGCGCACGCGTCAAGGTCACCGAAATCGACCCGATCTGCGCGCTTCAGGCTGCCATGGACGGTTTCGAAGTCGTCCGCCTTGAAGACGTCGTGTCTTCGGCTGACATCTTCATCACCACGACCGGCAACAAGGACGTCATTCGTATCGAGCATATGCGCGAGATGAAGGACATGGCGATCGTTGGCAACATCGGCCACTTCGACAACGAAATTCAGGTCGCATCGCTGCGTAACCAGAAGTGGACGAACATCAAGCCGCAGGTCGACATGATCGAGTTCCCGAAGGGTAACCGCATCATCCTTCTGTCCGAAGGCCGCCTGCTCAACCTCGGCAACGCCACGGGTCACCCCTCCTTCGTTATGTCGGCTTCGTTCACCAACCAGGTTCTTGGCCAGATCGAACTGTTCACCAAGCAGGGCGAATACAAGAATGAGGTTTACGTTCTGCCAAAGCACCTCGATGAGAAGGTTGCACGCCTGCATCTGGAGAAGCTCGGCGTCCGCCTGACCGAACTTTCTGATGTCCAGGCAGATTATATCGGCGTCTCCAAGCAGGGTCCGTTCAAGGCCGAACACTACAGATATTAATTTTATAGTTAATATCCACCGAAATTGCACAAGATGTAGATGCCGTGCGCTTGACAAAGCGCGCGGCATCTTTTTTGCGCCCTCCCTTCCCGGTCTTTTGTGAAGGCGGTATTGTCTTTGGACTTGATTCGTATGCGTCAGGCGGCGCGGCGAAATGGGATGTCTTGTCGAAGATGCGGCACACAGGACGGAGACAGACCGGGGATGTCGGTACACAATTCCTATCCGTGCGAGCGGGTAACTCAAAGCGGTGACGACGCGCTTCACGGCGTATCGTTGCACGCACAAATGCTGGCGCGTTGCCAGCGCACATTCAAGATCGTGCGATCAGGTCTGTGGAGAGTTCCGGCTTTGCTTGCTGGTACTTTTCTGGGCGGTTCAGCAACGATCGCTGTCGCGCAGGACGGTTCGCCCGTGGCAACCGGAGCGCGGCTGTTTTCCTCCGGGGAAACCATCACCTATTCCTTGTTTGTCGGTATTCTTTCAGCAACGCTGTTTTCGATTGTCTGGCTGGTTCGCCAACGCGGTAACATCGAAGCGGAGAGCAGCGAGTATCGCCGAGCACTTGCAGAATCCCATCACAAGATCACGAAATACGAAGCACTTATTTCCGACAAGAGCCGTCGCATCGTCATCTGGGATGGCGTCGAGAAGCGTCCGGAATTTCTTGGGCAGCTACCCGTCGAGACTGGTGCGCCACAGGCAGATCAGGATTTTCTGGCTTTCGGGCGCTGGCTCAAGCCGTCCTCTGCAGGTGAGCTCGAAAAATCCATCGAGAAACTGCGTAGCCATGCCCAGAGCTTTGACCTGACTGTCGAGACACAGCGCGGCGAAGTCATTGAGGTTCAGGGGCGCGTGTCCGGTGGAAACGCCTTTGCGCGTTTCGTCGCCCTCAACAATCTGCGTGCCGAACACGCCGAATTGCAGGTCGAGCGCGAACGCCTGATTGCCTCGATCTCGACATTCCAGGAGCTACTCGATTCTCTCGAACAGCCAGTCTGGCGCCGCAATGGCGACGGCGAGCTGACTTGGGTCAATCACGCCTATGCTCAGTCTGTGGATGCGCGGGACGCATCGCTGGCGATTGCGGAAAAGCGTGAGTTGCTGAACACCGTCACGCGGCAAAAGATACGCGCGACAGCAACGCCCGACTCTCCCTATCACGATCGCATCTCTACCGTCGTTTCAGGCAATCGGACCTTCTTCGATGTGGTCGACGTCAAGACGACTGGTGGCTCGGCGGGCATCGCTATCGAAGCCACCGAAGCGGAAACACTTCGTGAAGAACTGAAGCGTGTGCTTAAGAGCCACGCGGAAACACTCGATCATCTTGCAACGCCTGTTGCCATTTTTGATGGTCGCCAGCGCCTGCAGTTCTATAATCAGGCCTTTGTCAGCCTGTGGGGTTTTGATCTGGTTTTCCTGGAAGGCAAGCCCGACAATTCCGAACTTCTTGACCGCCTGCGTACCGCCGGCAAGCTGCCTGAACAGCTGAACTGGAAGAACTGGAAAGAAACAGCGCTTTCCGTTTACCGTTCGCTCGATACCAAGACCGATCTCTGGCACCTGCCGAACGGACAGACGCTGAGGGTCATCGCTACGGCGCATCCGCAGGGCGGAGCTACGTGGGTGTTCGAGAACCTGACCGAGCAGGTCGATCTTCAGACCCGTTACAACACGCTGGTCAAGGTTCAGGGCGAAACCATCGATCACCTTGCTGAAGGGGTTGCGGTGTTTGGCGCTGACGGACGCATCCGTCTTTCCAACCCGGCTTTCCGGGCCCTGTGGGGCATTACCGCCGATCAGGCAGAAACCGGAACCCATATCCGCGCTATCGAAACAGCCTGCGAACAATCCTACGACAAGCCTGATGGCTGGCGTGATTTCAGCCGGTTCATTACCAGTTTCGACGACGAGCGGCCTTCCAAGCAGGGTACGCTGGAACTGCTATCCGGTCTCGTTCTCGACTACGCGATCATTCCGCTTCCAGACGCACAGACCATGCTGACCTTCGTCAACATGACGGACAGCGTGCGTGCCGAGCGAGCGCTGAAGGAAAAGAACGACGCGCTTCTCAAGGCCGACGAACTCAAGAACGATTTCGTACAGCATGTTTCTTATGAGCTACGCTCACCGCTGACCAACATCATCGGGTTTACCGATCTTCTGAAAACGCCGGGAATTGGCGACCTGACGGAACGACAGGCCGAATATCTCGACCACATCTCCACCTCCTCGGCGGTTCTGCTGACCATCGTCAACGACATCCTCGATCTTGCGACTGTTGATGCCGGTATCATGCAGCTCAATTACTCGGACAACGATCTGAACGAACTGCTTGATGACGTTTCACTGCAGATCGCTGACCGTTTGCAGGAAAGTGGTATTTCGCTCGAAGTCGTCGCGCCGGTCCACCTTGGGACACTGGTGGCGGATCATCAGCGTCTGAAACAGATCCTCATCAAGCTGTTGACCAACGCAATCAACTTCTCGCCGGATGGCGCATCCGTTCAGCTCACCTGCCAGCGCAGCGAAGGTGATTTCGTCTTCTCGGTGTCCGACAAGGGCCCCGGCATTCCAGAAGACATGCTGAAGTCGGTGTTCGATCGTTTCTCGACACACGGAAACGGTGGGCGCAAGACGGGTGCAGGCCTTGGTCTCTCGATCGTCGAGAGCTTTGTCAGCCTTCATCATGGAACAGTGGCCATCGATAGCCGCCCCGGCAATGGCACCGTCGTCACCTGCCGTATTCCTGCCGGCGTCAATCCGCATTCCATCGCCGCAGAATGAACGATACGACTCCGCCTCTTTCCATCTTCCTCGCCGATGAAGCCGAAACGATCCGGCTCGGTGAGGAGTTGGCATTGACTGTCAAGCCCGGCGATTGCATTGCACTGGTCGGCGACCTCGGCGCAGGAAAATCGACACTTGCCCGTGCGCTCATTCGCGCCATTGCCGATGATGACGAGCTGGAAGTGCCAAGCCCCACCTTCACCATCGTTCAATCCTATTCGCTTCGTTTTCCTGTCGCGCATCTGGACCTTTATCGCCTTTCCGATATCTCCGAACTGGATGAACTCGGCATAGACGAAATGCTCTCCGATGGAGTCTGTCTGATCGAGTGGCCAGAGATTGCGGCCAGCGATCTCCCCAGAGACAGCACCATTACGCTTCGGCTGACGCATGAAGGTGAAGGCCGCGTCGCGATCATTGATGCGCCACCCAAGCATCGCGCCCGGCTAGAACGGGTTCTGGCAATCCGTAACTTCCTTGAAGCCAATGACAAAAAAGGATCTTCGCGGCGGTATTTCAGCGGCGATGCTTCCTACCGCACCTATGAGCTGGTGCGCGATAACGGCACGCAATATGTGCTGATGGACTGGCAACCACCACCACGCGGACCGATCATCAAGGATGGCAAGACCTACGCGGAAATCGTGCATCTTGCTCAGGACGTGAAGCCATTCATCGCCATCGACAGCTATCTGACAGAAAACGGATTTTCGGCACCGGTCATTGTAGCGCAGAGCCTGGACAACGGGATTCTGCTGCTGGAGGATATCGGGCGTGATGGTGTGCTGGACGAAGACGGCAAGCCAATCGAAGCGCGTTATCTGCAAAGCGTCGCCTGCCTTGCAGCCCTGCACGAAGCGCCTGCTCCTGGCATTATCGCGCTTCCTGATGGGACAAGCCATGATGTTCCGGCCTTCGATCCGGATGCGATGAAAATCGAAACCTCGTTGCTGGTCGATTGGTACCTGCCTTATATTCGTGGGGTCGAGGCAATCGACGGCAGCGAAAAGCAGGCCTATTTCGCGGTCTGGGACCAGTTGATCGCCAAGCTTTACGATGCGGAGACGGGTTTGTTGCTGCGCGATTTCCATTCGCCCAACATCCTCTGGCAGCATGACAAATCGGGCATCGACCAGGTCGGTCTCATCGATTTTCAGGATGCGATGATCGGGCCGAATGCCTACGATCTCGCCTCTATCGTGCAGGACGCGCGGGTAACGATTTCACCTGAAATGCAAGCGCTGCTGATGCAGCATTACCTCGATATTCGCGGCAAGAACCCGGCATTTGATGAGAAGGCTTTTTTGAAAGCCTTCGCCATCATGGCGGCACAGCGCAACTGCAAGCTCGTGGGTATCTGGGTAAGGCTGATGAAACGGGATGGCAAACCGGCTTATATGAAACATATGCCGCGCACGTTCTCTTATCTTCATTCCGCCCTCATGCATCCCGATCTTGCGCCTCTGCGCGACTGGCTGTCGGGCGCCGGTGTAGACCTCAACTCATAACGAAGCTTTCGACATGACGATCAGACAAGCAATGGTGCTGGCGGCCGGTCTCGGTACAAGAATGCGGCCGATCACCGATACGATCCCGAAACCTCTCGTGAAAATCGCGGGTCGGCCAATGATCGATTACGTGTTCGATGTGCTGGTCGAGGCGGGCGTCGAAACCATCGCCATCAATGTCCATCACCATGCTGACCAGATGGTCGCGCACCTTGAAAGCCGCAGAGACGTCAATATCCTGATCTCCGATGAGCGGGAAACACTGATGAACTCCGGTGGAGGTCTTGCCAAGGGCCTGAAGCTTCTGCCTCCGGGTCCGGTTCTCGTCATGAATGCCGACCTCTTCTGGATTGGTGAAGCGCCTGGCACCGAGACGAGTTTGCACAGACTCGCGACTTTTTTCGATCCGAAGACAATGGATATGGCGATGCTCTGCGTCGATATGGATCGCACCACCGGGCATAACGGCAAAAAAGACTTCAACCTGGCTGATGATGGTCTCCTGACGCGCTACAATGAAGGTGAGCCGCGCCCGGTCGTCTATGCAGGTGCCATTGCCATGGATTCACGGCTGCTGGATGATGCACCGGATGACGCCTTCAATCTCAACATCTATTTCGACCGCGCCATTGCCAAAAAACGGCTTTTTGGACTCTCGCTGAACGGTCAATGGATTACGGTCGGCACGCCGGATGCTATAGAGGATGCAGAGAAAACCATCGCTGCATTTTCAACGACACAGTGAGACAAGCCATTGGCGTATGCCAAACGCATTCTGACTATTGCACCGGGAACGCCGTTCCTCAGAACACTCGCGGAAGCATTGTGCGACGGTACACTCACCGCGTCGTATAAATACGATACGGCCGATCCGCTTTCTTTGGCCAAGGTGACGATCTACGTGCCGACCCGCCGTTCTGCCCGCGTCTTGCGGTCCGAATTTGTGGACCTGTTGGGCGGGCGGTCGGCTATTCTGCCGCTCATTCGGCCACTCGGCGAAAGCGATGACGACAGTGGATTCTTCGATATCGAAAATCCTGAAATCATGGATATGGCGCCACCAATTTCCGGCACCGGACGCCTGATCGAACTGGCTCGCCTGATTCTGGCATGGCGCAACAGCCTGCCCGATGCGATCCGCGCCGTTCACTCGGACTCACCGCTCGTCGCGCCGGCAAGTCCTGCCGATGCCGTATGGCTTGCGCGTGCGCTTGGTGAAGTGATCGATGCAATGGACACGGAAGAGAAGGATTGGGAAGCGCTTGCCGAACTGGACACTGGCGAACATGCCCAATGGTGGCAACTCACCGCTGAGTTCCTGAAAATCGCCAGTGTGTTCTGGCCAGCCCGCCTGAGCGAACTCAACCGGTCATCGGCCGGGCGGCACCGAAACGCCATTCTGCGCGCCGAAGCAGAACGGCTTGGCAGAATATCAGACACTGGGCCCATCATCGTAGCCGGTTCCACAGGCTCCATTCCCGCAGCCGCGGACTTCATCGCTTCGGTTGCGTCTCTGCCGCAAGGTGTCGTTGTGCTGCCCGGTCTCGATCTCGCCATGCCGGAGGAGCAATGGCAGGCAATCGGTGAGGATTTGACCGATCCCGCGAGCCGGACGCACTCTCAATACGGTCTTTTTTTGCTCCTCCGGAAACTTGCTGTACTGCGGCAGGACGTCGAGCAGATCGGTCAACTGGATGACGATCTCAAAGACCGTGCCTCCATATTCTCGATGGCGCTTGCCCCCGTAAAATCCACAAGCGAGTGGAACAGGTGGCGCGAATCCAAACCCGATGGTTTTTTCGATCACGCCTTTACCTCCGCTACTCTGATCGAAGCTGCCAATGAACGAGAAGAGGCTACTGCAGTCGCAATCGCGCTGAAGTTGGCGCTGGAAAGACCGGTTCGAGGCCGCGCATCACAAGCTGCCCTCATCACGCCTGATCGCGGTCTGGCGCGACGCGTGGCCACAGAATTAAAGCGCTTCGGCATCATGGCCGATGATTCAGCCGGTACACCGCTATCGGCAACGCCGCAGACCGGGCTGGTTCAGCTTGTGCTAGAAGCAGTCCTGAGACCCGGCGACCCCGTCCCCGTTGTTTCGCTTCTCAAACACCCCTTGGCGCGGTTCGGCCTCTCACAAGATGCATTTGAGGCCGCGGCAACGGCTCTGGAACTGATCGCACTGCGTGGTGGAAGACTGGAAACCGAGATTGGCAATCTGGAGGCCGTCCTCGATGCACAACTCCTGGTGCAAAAGGATGATCGCCACCCACCGAAATGGCGCACCGCACTGCCGGACGGAAGCGTGGAAACGGCCCGTGATCTCGCCAGACGAATTCAAGCGGCAATCGAACCGCTTCAGTCTGCATTTGTCAGCCGCAGCCGCTCAGGACGTGCTTTAACTGAGAAGCTGCCGCTTTCCAGTTGGTCGGAGCGAACCGGGCGCGTGATCGAGGCGATCTGCGCTGACGAAAATGGCGATCTGGCGGGACTGTGGTCTGGCGAAGCCGGAGACAAACTCTCCACATTGTTCTCCGAATTGATGGAAAGCGGTGATGTTCTCGATGCGGACGGACCCCAATGGATCGATATTTTCGCAGCGTTTGTCACCGGTGATTCCATCAAGCCACGTGCGATGAGTCATCCGCGTGTCTTTATTTTTGGTGCGCTGGAAGCACGCCTTCAAAATGTCGATACGATTGTCATTGGCGGACTGAATGAAGGATTATGGCCTGGGCAAACAGCCAACAATCCGTTCCTGTCGCGAACCATGAAAACGGCAATCGGCCTGGAACCACCGGAACGAAGTGTCGGACAGCTCGCCCATGATTTCGAAATGGCCAATGGCACGCGCCACATCGTCTATAGCCGGGCCTTGCGGCAGGGCTCCACGCCAGCCGTCGCATCACGTTGGCTGCAACGCCTGTTGGCACTGGGCGGTGAGGAGTTCGCCGAACATCTCAGAGATCGGGGTGAAACATTTCGACGCTGGGCGACCCTCCTCGACGCCGGTATTGAACAGGACGCCGCAAAACGCCCAGCACCAAAACCACCGGCAGAGCTGCAGCCGAAAAGCTATTCCTTCAGTGAGGTCGGAAAATTACGCCGCGACCCCTATGCTATCTATGCACGACGCATCCTGCGCCTCGATCCTCTGGGAGAGTTCAACCGCGACCCAAGTGCGGCCGACCGTGGCACGCTTTACCATACCATCATCGAACGTTATTCACGAGAAGGCCATATCCCCGGAACGCCTGCTTCACTGGATGCGATGCACCGCATTCTCAACGAATGTTTCGATGCGGAAAATCTGCCGCCACATGTCGATGTCATCTGGCGTCCACGCTTCGAAGCCGTGGCACGCGCCTTCATCGACTGGGAGCGCGAGAGATATCCCTCGATCCGCCGCAGCTTTTTCGAGGCAAGAGCCGGACAGGAAATTGCTGAGGCAGGCATTCGCCTGACAGGCATTGCCGACCGTATCGACATCAAGACAAGCGGTCATGCCGATATCATCGACTACAAGACCGGGCTTGCTCCCTCCGTCAATCAGGCCCGCGCTCTTCTTGACCCGCAGCTTTCGCTGGAGGCCGCCGCGTTGATGCGCGGCGCATTCAAGGATGCAGGATCGCCAACCCCGGAAAACCTGATCTATGTCCGGTTGCGCCCAGGCGACCGTTTTCATTGGGACCAGGTCAACAACGAAGGCGCTGCGAGAAGCAAAAAACCACCGAAGTCTGCCATCGATCTGGCAACGGAATCGATCGATCAGCTTGCAAAGTTCGTTGGCTCCCTGAGAGACGGCAAAAACGGTTTTGCTTCCCGTCTGGTGCCTGAAGAACAGCAATCTTACGGTGGCGAATATGATCACCTTGCCCGCGTTTCCGAATGGTCGACGGCAGAACCAGGAGACGGCGATGGCGATTGATCTTTTCGATGCTGGCCCAATCGCCGACAATCCTGAAAGCTGGATCGACTGGACGACCGCGCGCCAGAGGCTTGCTTCCGATCCGGGAAGCTCCGCCTGGGTGTCCGCCAATGCCGGTTCCGGCAAGACACATGTGCTGACCCAACGTGTGATCCGTCTGCTGCTTGCCGGTTGCCGGCCCTCGGCCATCCTCTGCCTTACCTACACCAAGGCTGCGGCCTCGGAAATGTCGAGCCGCGTCTTCGATCGATTGGCCGAGTGGGCTACTTTTCCGGATTCCGATCTCAAAGACCGGATTGCGTCCATCGAAGGCAAGATACCTGATCTTATCAAGCTTGCGGAGGCTCGCCGTCTGTTCGCCAAGGCGCTGGAAACACCTGGTGGTCTTAAAATCCAGACCATCCACGCGTTTTGTGAAGCTTTGCTGCACCAGTTTCCACTCGAGGCCAATGTTGCCGGGCATTTCTCCGTTCTGGATGATCGCGCAGCCGCCACCCTGCTTGCGGAGGCGCGTCGATCTCTTCTGACAGCGGTATCAATAGACAACGATGCAGAGCTGGCGAGTTCCCTTGCCTATGTTCTTGATCTTGCCGATGAAAGCGGTCTTGAATCGCTGTTGAGCGCCATTATCGCCAATCGCAGTGCGCTGCGCGCCTTCCTGCATGAAGCACGGCAGTCAGGCGGCCTTGATGCCACATTGCGCTTTGCCATGCAGATCAAGGCTGGAGAAACGCTTGAAACGGCCGCCGCCGCCTACTGGCCCCTGCCCGGTCTTTCGGGTCTGGCACTCGATACTTATCTGACGCTCGCCGACGAACTCGGTGGCTCCCGCGTTATCGACGTAGCCTACGCATTGCGGGAAGCCAAACGGCAAACCGACCCATTGCAACGCATGGCATTCGTTGAGGCCGCTCTTTTAACGGCCAAGGGCGATAAAAAATCGGATGCCTACGTCATCAACAAGGCCATACAGAAAGCGTCACCCGATCTCATCGATGCGCTGACGCTGGCGAGAGACCATGTCGCATCGTGCCGGGAACGCTACCGCCTGTTGCGTATGCTGGAAGCCACCCAGGCTGCTCTGGTGTTGGCAGAGCGGCTGATCGGCGACTTCGAGGATCTGAAAAAGCAACGAAGTCAGCTCGATTTCGAGGATCTGATCGAAAGGGCCGCCAATCTCCTGAACCGGGATACGGCTGGCGCCTGGGTTCACTACAAGCTGGATCAGGGCATTGACCATATTCTCGTCGACGAGGCGCAGGACACCAGCCCGGTGCAATGGTCCATCATTCAGTCGCTTGCGGCAGATTTCTTTAGCGGCGAGAGTGCCCGCAAGGGCCAGCGCACCCTGTTTGCAGTGGGTGACGAGAAGCAGTCGATCTACTCGTTTCAGGGGGCGCGGCCGGAGCGTTTCTCGCAGGAGCGCGAAGAGACCAAACGACGCGTGGATGCCGTGGAACAGCAGTTTCATCGTATCCGGCTACCGCTCTCCTTCCGATCCACCGAAGATGTCTTGGCTGCTGTCGACCAGGTATTTGCCAACCCCGACAACGCCAGCGGTTTGAGTGCCGACAAGGAGCCGGTCGAACACCGATCCAACCGGGCCGGACAGCCTGGAACGGTTGAAGTCTGGGACATGGTGGTGCCAGAAATCACCGAAAACGAAGAGGATTGGACTGCGCCCTTTGATGCGCTGCGAGAGAGCGCTCCCCCTGCGATCGTCGCACGCCGGATAGCTGCGCGCATCGCGGAGATGATCGGCAAGGAGACGATTGCCGAGAAAGGTGTCGAGCGGGCAATCGAGCCGGGTGACATTCTCGTGCTGGTGCGAAAACGCCATGCCTTCGTTAATGCGCTGACCCGCGAGTTGAAGCAGCGCAAGAACATTCCTGTTGCCGGTGCCGACCGTCTTCGGCTGACCGATCACATCGCCGTCCAGGATCTGCTGGCACTTGGCCGGTTCGTGGTGCTGCCGCAGGACGATCTTTCGCTTGCTGCACTGCTGAAAAGCCCACTTTTCAACCTGACCGAGGACGATGTTTTCGCGGTCTGTGCCGAACGCGTAGATACCGAAAGTGCCTGGCAACGGCTGATACACCTTGCCGAAAACGACAGCCGTCTCGGGATGGTTCGGCAGAAACTGCAAAGTTTCATCTCGCTTTCCAAGACAGCAACGGTGCATGATTTCTTCGCTGCCGTTCTGACCCTGTTTGATGGTCGAAAACAGTTTCTCGGCCGATTGGGCAACGAGGCCAGTGACGTTCTGGACGAGTTTCTTTCTTTCGCGCTGGATCACGAAAAGGCCGGCATGCCCGGCCTTCAGGCATTCATATCGGTTCTGGAAACCGATTCTCCTGAGGTGAAGCGCGAGCAGGACAAGGATCGTGGCGAAGTACGCATCATGACTGTGCATGCTTCAAAGGGGCTTGAGGCGCCGGTCGTGTTTGTCGTTGATGGCGGTTCAAAGGCTTTCAACCACAGCCATCTGCCAAGCCTGCGTTTTATTGAAAAGCCCGACACCGCCTTCCCGGTCTGGTTACCCGGCAGTGGTTTTTCCAACAGTCTGGTGGAAGCGGATAAAGACAGGTTGAAGGATGCGGCCGAAGAAGAATACCGGCGCCTGCTTTATGTGGCAATGACGCGCGCCGCCGACCACCTGATTGTTTGCGGGTATCGAGGCCCGACGGAAAACCCTGAATGCTGGCACGCAATTGTCAAAACCGCCCTCTCCGACCATCCAGAGCGTTCGAAGCCACAACAGTTCTCTGCCGGAGGCGAGGAGTGGGACGGCGTGCTGTGGCGATCCTCGGACGTGCGTTCGGTCCAACACACGCAGGCAACGGCGGACATCGCGGATGAGCAGGAAATCCATCTTCCTGCCGGGCTGCTGACGCCTTTGCCACCGCTGCCTTCACTTCCGCGACCCCTTAGCCCCTCGGGCGTCGGTATGATCGTCGACGACGGGGCCGACGACCTGATCGTATCCTCGCGGCTTTTTACGCAGAAGACGGTGGGGTCGACGCTAGCCCTCCAACGCGGAAGGCTAGTGCATCGCATGTTGCAAACCTTGCCGGATTTTCCTGATGATGCGCGCGAAGCGGCAGCCCGGCGTTATGCCGATCGCGCAACGCAATTCTGGCCTTCGTCCGAGCGTGAATCATTGATCGATGCGGTGTTGCGCGTGATTTCAGAGCCCGCCATTCAATGCGCTTTTTCACCGAACAGCAGGGCAGAAGTTTCTGTCATGGGTACCATGACACTCGGCAGGCAGGATTATGCCGTTTCCGGCCGCATCGACCGACTGGCGGTCGATGGCGACCGCGTTATTCTGGTCGATTACAAGACCAACCGGGCTCCGCCTCGCGCCGCCAATGAAATTCCTTTTGCGCATATTGCGCAGCTTGCCATCTATCGGGAAATCCTGACCCCGCTATATCCGGACAAGACCTTTGTCTGCGCACTGGTTTATACGGAAAACGCGTCTTTCGTGACGCTTGGAAACGATGCGATGACGCAGGCCCTTGCCGCAATAAAAACAAAGTGAGATACCGGGGCATTGAAATTCTCCCCTGCCCGCATCACATCGATAGCGGAAAAAGATTCACTGAAAGGAGAGCCAGATATGGCTACCGTAAAAGTCGATGCCGCCAACTTCCAGTCCGAAGTTCTCGAATCCGCTGAACCCGTTGTCGTGGACTTCTGGGCTGAATGGTGCGGCCCGTGCAAGATGATCGCCCCCAGCCTTGAAGAAATCTCTTCTGAGCTTGCTGGCAAGGTCAAGGTTGCCAAGCTGAACATCGACGAAAACCCCGAACTGGCCGCCCAGTTTGGCGTTCGCTCCATTCCGACCCTTGCTATGTTCAAGGGTGGCGAAGTGGCAGACATCAAGGTTGGTGCAGCTCCCAAGACTGCGCTTTCCGCCTGGATTTCCGGCGCTGCCTGAGATTATAGAATGTTGAGATGAAAAAAGCCCCGGTCAACCGGGGCTTTTTTTATTGAGGTATTGTTCCGTTCAGAGCCAACGCGTTGCCGGCGAGATAGAGCGAACCGCCGATCAGAATACGCGGCGGCGGCGCCTCAGGATCGAGATGGCGGACCAACTCTTCCAATGCCTCGGAGATGGAAGATGTGGGAGCAGCCACCAGACCTGCATCAAAAGCCGCATGGGCAAGCACCACCGGATCAATCGCCGCATCGGTACCCGTTATCGGAACGGTGAAGACATATTCGGCGATATCAGCGAACGCCTTGAAATAACCGACGGGATCTTTGGTGTTGATCATTCCCGCGATGATAAACAGTGGTCGGGGTTTCTTTTCCTCGAAACCAGCCATGGCTTCAGCGATGACTTCGCCGGCGCCAGGATTGTGGCCACCGTCGACCCAGATTTCTGAACCCTCGGGCGCCAGATCGGCGATATTGCCGTCCTGAATGCGCTGTAGTCGACCAGGCCATTCGACGGACGCCATCGCCTTTTCAACCATACGCTCCGTCACCTCGAAACCGGCAGCCTTGACGGCGCGGATAGCAGCGGCAGCATTGGCCAGTTGATGACGGCCGGGAAGTCTGGGAAGCGGCGCATCCGTCAACCCGAACTCGTCCTGATAGACCATTCGGCCAAATTCTTCATGCGCAGCAAAATCCTGTCCGTAGACAGTGACCGGACAGCCGAGCCGCTCCGCTGTGTTGACCAGAACATCAAGCGCGGCATCGTATTCCTGGTGACCAATCACCACCGGGAAACCGCTCTTCATGATGCCCGCCTTTTCCGCGGCAATCAGCTCGACACGATCGCCCAGATAGGCCTGATGATCGAGCGATATGGGCATGATGACGGATACGGCAGGGTTGTTGATGACGTTGGTCGCATCGAAGCGGCCACCAAGCCCAACCTCGACAATGGCTGCATCAGCGGGCTGTTCCGAAAACAGCAGGAACATCACCGCTGTCAAAATCTCGAAAACCGTAATCATCTGCCCGTCGTTGGCATCTGCCACGCGCCGCAAAGCATCGGCGAACAGGCCATCTTCGACATAGCGGCCCTTGGCGCCGGAGACGCCAATACGGTAGCGCTCATGCCAGTTGACCAGATGCGGCGACGTATGCACGTGTACGGAAAGGCCTGCCGCTTCGAGCAAGGCGCGACAGAAGGCCGTAACAGACCCTTTGCCGTTCGTGCCGGCAACATGGATAACAGGCGGCAATCGCTTCTGCGGATTACCGAGTTTTTCAAGAAGGCGGGAAATTCTGTCGAGCGAGAGATCGAAGCCTTTCGGATGCAATTGCATCAGCTCTTCGATGATCTGCTCGGCCTCGCTTATTGCGGGCTTCGTCATGTCTTCTAACCGCCTTTCAGGCGCTGATCCGGTCATCTGTCCGCCGCATTGGAGGGTGTTGTCCTGCGTCGGTGTATCATCGTCCCGAAGCCGGCGCGCGGCCTCGGGCGACATTCTTTGTTCTTCAGGCCGATGCTGCGAGCGCAACCGGGTTCTGTTCAGCGACATCAGCCGGAGCCTTCGTCATGATCTTCAGGAGATTGGCCAGCGTATCGGGGATATCGTGGCGATCGACCACCATGTCCACCATGCCATGCTCCAGCAGATATTCCGACGTCTGGAAGCCCTCGGGGAGCTTTTCACGGATGGTCTGCTCGATAACGCGCTTGCCCGCGAAGCAGATTTCTGCACCCGGCTCGGCAATGTGGACGTCACCCAGCATTGCATAGGATGCCGTGACGCCGCCTGTGGTCGGGTTCGTCAGAACCACGATGTAAGGCATGCCGGCTTCTTTTAGCATGTTGACGGCAACGGTCGTACGCGGCAACTGCATCAGCGAAAGAATGCCTTCCTGCATGCGGGCGCCACCGGAAGCCGGGAACATGACCAGCGGGCAACGCTCGGAAATGGCACGTTCGAATGCCTTGACGATTGCCTCACCGGCCGCAATGCCCAGCGAACCGCCCATGAACTGGAATTCATGCACGACGGCAACGATCTTCAAGCCTTTGAGGTTGCCCACACCGGCAAGGATCGTGTCTTCCTGATCCGTCTTGATGCGACTGTCGCGCAGACGGTCGGTGTATTTTTTTGAATCGCGGAACTTCAGAGGGTCCTGAGCAACCTTCGGCTGCGGAAGCGCTTCGAACACGCCGCCATCAAAAAGGGTCGCAAGCCGGGCTTTCGCCGGCATCTTCATATGGTAGCCGGAGGCCGGGATCACCCACAGGTTCTCCTCGAGATCCTTGTGGAAGACCATTTCGCCAGTTTCCGGGCATTTGATCCAGAGGTTTTCCGGAACATCGTTGCGACGGCCGAGCATGGAATTGATCCGCGGCCGAACATAGTTGGTAATCCAGTTCACTTGAATACTCCTGTGACTGACTGCGCTTAACCGAACAAGATTATTCGGCAGCAGCAAGGCGCGATGCACGCACGCCCGTTGAAAGTCCCTTTACCAGTGTCGTGACAGACGAAACGGTGTCGGCTGTCGCTTTTCCATCTGCGCTAAGGCTGCCTGCAACCTGCGCAACAATTGCCGAACCGACCACAACACCATCAGCCATGGCGCCAATCGTCCGGGCGTGATCTGCAGTCTTTACGCCAAAACCGACGCATACCGGAAGATCGGTGTGGGCCTTAATACGTCCGACAGCCTTGGAGATCAATGCGGGATCTGGCAGAGCCGAACCGGTAATACCGTTCATCGACACGTAATAAACGAAGCCGGACGTATGGTTGAGAACGGTTGGCAAGCGTTTTTCATCTGTCGTCGGCGTGGTCAGACGAATGAAGTTAATGCCGTACTTGAGCGCGGGAATGCAAAGCTCATCATCCATCTCCGCCGGCAGATCAACAACGATCAGTCCATCGATCCCTGCATCGAGTGCATCGGCCAGGAACTTTTCAACGCCGTAGATATAGATGGGATTGTAGTAACCCATCAGAACGATCGGGGTTGCGTCGTCATCCTTGCGGAATTCTCGGGCGATATCGAGTGTGCCCTTCAGCGTCTGACCGCTCTTCAATGCGCGCTGACCGGCCATCTGGATTGCCGGGCCATCGGCCATAGGATCAGAAAACGGCATGCCGAGTTCGATCACGTCCGCACCAGCTTCCGGCAAGGCCTTCATGATGGCAAGCGATGTGTCAAAATCCGGATCGCCGCCCATGAAGTAGGTAATCAGGGCCGGGCGATTTTGGGCGCGCAGATCGGCGAAGCGTTTGTCCATACGTGCGGTCATGATCTTATACATCCATTCCAAGGAACTTGCTGACGGTGTGGACATCCTTGTCGCCACGTCCGGAGAGGTTCATCAGGATGATCTCGTCCTTACCCATTTTCGGCGCGCGCTTGATGACTTCAGCCAGAGCATGGCTCGGTTCGAGAGCGGGAATGATGCCTTCGAGACGCGTCAGCATCTGGAACGCGTCGAGCGCTTCATGGTCCATGATCGGCACATATTCCACGCGGCCGATATCGTTCAGCCAGGAATGCTCCGGACCGATACCAGGATAATCGAGGCCGGCGGAGATCGAGTGGCCTTCCTTGATCTGACCGTCTTCGTCCTGAAGCAGATACGTGCGGTTGCCGTGCAGAACGCCAGGCGATCCCGCTGTGATGGATGCGCAATGCTCATCGCCGGAAAGGCCCTTGCCACCCGCTTCAACGCCAACAATCTTGACGCTCTCGTCATCGAGGAACGGATGGAAAATACCGATCGCGTTAGATCCGCCACCAACGGCAGCGATAACGACGTCAGGCAAGCGGCCTTCAGCCTCCAGCATCTGCGCCTTTGCTTCCTGACCGATCACAGCCTGAAAATCGCGAACCATTTCGGGATAGGGATGCGGACCAGCAGCGGTGCCAATCAGGTAATAGGTGTCGTCGACATTGGTGACCCAGTCGCGCAGCGCTTCGTTCATGGCATCCTTGAGGGTACCATGGCCGGCCGACACCGGCTTCACTTCGGCGCCCAGCAGCTTCATGCGAAATACGTTCGGCGCCTGACGGGCAACGTCGGTCGCGCCCATGTAAACGACACAAGGCAGGCCGAAGCGCGCCGCAACCGTTGCGGATGCAACGCCATGCTGACCGGCACCGGTCTCGGCGATGATGCGGGTCTTGCCCATGCGCTTGGCGAGAAGGATTTGGCCAAGGCAGTTGTTGATCTTGTGCGAGCCGGTATGGTTCAGCTCTTCGCGTTTGAAATAGATCTTGGCGCCACCAAGTTCAGCCGTCAGACGCTCAGCGAAATACAACGGGCTCGGGCGGCCGGTGTAGTGAGCACCGAGGTGCTTCAGTTCAGCCTGAAACTCCGGATCGGTCTTCGCCTTCTCCCATTCAGCCTGCAAATCCAGAATAAGCGGCATCAGCGTTTCGGCAACGAAGCGGCCTCCGTAAATGCCGAAGCGTCCGTCCTCATCGGGACCAGCGCGGAAAGAATTGGGTTTTGGCGTGTCGTTCACTTCAAGCTCCCTTTGGGCCAGTCGACCGATTGTTCACGGCATCGAAAAATGTATCGATCATGACCGGATCTTTCACTCCCGGCGCACTTTCCACGCCGGACGATATATCTATTCCCCTCGCCCCGGTCTCAGCCAGAGCGCCTGCGACGTTATCCTTGTTCAGCCCTCCGGAAAGCATGTAATCAATGCTGCCGTCAAGAGAGCGAAGAAGCGTCCAGTCAAAGGACACACCATTGCCACCAGGCAAGTCCGATCCAGCCGGCGGCTTGGCGTCGAGCAGGAAGCGGTCAACGATGCCAACATAAGGGTCAATTTTGGCAAGATCAGCGGCGTCCCGAATGGAAACTGCCTTCATCACAGGCAGACCATACAGCGCCTTGACGTTCAGCACACGTTCCGGCGTTTCATTGCCGTGCAACTGAAGGATATCGGGTTTCAGAAGATCGACGATCTCGTCCAGTTCGTCATTGTCAGCGTTGACGGTGACGGCAACGACCTTCACGCTGCCACGAACGGTGTCAGCCAGCTTGCCGGCAATATCGGGTTCGATATTGCGCGGGCTTTTTTCAAAGAAGATGAAGCCGATATGGGACGCGCCTCGTCTGACCGCGCGTTCCACCGCTTCCGGCGTCTTCAATCCGCAAATCTTGATATCCGGTTTCATACCTGCGACCTGACACGAAATGTCGAAAGAGTCGAGTATAAAGCGCAGGGAATGCCGCCTATCCGCCACTGCGTTTGGGGCCAACGATGCGCTTTAGTATCGATTGTTTCACGTGAATCCAGAAATAGTCATTAACTGTACCGTCTTCAATCGAAGTCGACGGCGTGAAGCTGTGAACCGTGACGCTTCAGCCAGGCTTTCGCTTCCTCAGTGTGCGGGCAAAGCTTTTCACACAGCGCCCAGAATTTCGGGCCATGATTCATCTCCGCCAGATGGGCCACTTCGTGAGCTGCAAGATAATCGATGACCTTTTCGGGCGCCATGACGATCCGCCACGAAAAGCTCAAATTGCCGTCGTGCGAACATGAACCCCAACGGCTGCGCGTATCCTTCATGGTGATCGAACGAACCGGCCGCCCTACGCTTCTCGCGTGGTGCATCACCAGTTTTTCGAGATCCGCCTTGGCTTCTTTTTTCAAGAATGCCGAAATCCGTCGCCCGAGATGTTCGGGGAGACCACTGACGGAGAGAATTGCCACTCCATCCGCACCTTCGGACATACGGGTTATACCGCGCACACTCCCAGTGTGTTCTATCCGGTGTGGCACACCACGGATCTCGATCGTTGCTCCGGGGCGCAGGCCGTTATCGGGACCAATCTTGCCAAGCTTGCCTTCAAGCCAGCCGTGGTGCCGTTCCAGAAAATCGTCCACCTGCCCGTGATGCAGCCCGAACGGTATCGTGAGCTTCAAAGCTCTTCCACCGGGTTCTATCCGCAAAGTGATGCGCGTCGCGCGTGGATTTTCCTTCACGGTAATCGGCAGACTACGGCCAGCCACTTCGACTGTGCGCTGGCTTTGCACGGCCCTTTTGGGCGCCGTTGACTTCACGGATTTTCTGAGAAGCGAAAACATGCCGTTTTCATAGCCGATTCGAACCCCGATTGACCATGAAAATACGGTGCTAGCGCCCCCGTCTCCCTAGGCTTTTGCGTGTTGATGCATGAACGCGAGCATGCGCGGCACGATCTCCTTGCGGAACCGCGAACCGTTGAACACGCCGTAATGGCCGACATCCGGCTGCATGTAATGTGCGCGTTTATCCTCGGAAATGTTGCGGCAGATATCGTGAGCCGCCTTTGTCTGGCCCACACCTGAAATATCGTCGTTTTCACCTTCCACGGTGAAAAGAGCAACATTGCGGATGGCGGACGGATCAACCGCGCGGCTCCGATGCATCATCGTACCTTTCGGCAGCGCATGTTCGATGAACACGGCCTCAACCGTCTGGAGATAAAATTCAGCGGTCAGATCCATGACAGCCAGGTACTCATCGTAAAAATCGCGATGCTTTTCGGCGGAATCCCCGTCGTTCTTCACGAGGTTCAGATAAAAATCCTTGTGCGCCGTCATATGTTTGTCGAGGTTCATCGACATGAATCCGGACAATTGCAGAAAACCTGGATAGACGGAGCGGCCGAAAGCTGGCTGCGGCCAGGGAACGTCCATGATGACATTGTCGCGGAACCACTCGATCGGCTTTGCCTTGGCAAGTCCGTTGACGGCAGTGGGATTGATACGCGTATCGATCGGCCCACCCATCAGGGTCATGGATGCGGGAGCAAAACGATCTTGCTCTGCTTCCATCAGCGAAACGGCAGCGAGAACCGGCACGGAGGGTTGGCAGACAGCAACCACATGCGCTCCCTCCCCTATATGTTGCAACATTTCGGTGACGTAGCTGATGTAATCATCCAGATCGAATTTCCCGTCAGTTACGGGAACCATGCGGGCGTCGATCCAGTCGGTAATGTAGAGGTCGGCCGATGGCAGTAGCGCCTCGACCGTTCCCCGCAACAGTGTCGCATAGTGCCCGGACATCGGGGCGACAAGCAGGACCTTGGGATCGGGTCGATCTTTCGTTTCAGCAGCCCGCGCGAAATGAATGAGATTGCAGAATGGCCGCGACCAGACAATCTCCTGCGTCACCTCAACGCTATTTCCACCAATAACAGTTTCGGAAAGGCCGAATTCAGGTTTGCCGTAGCGACGTGTCAGACGCTCGAAGACCTCAAAACCGGCATCAAGGCTTCTGCCGAACGCTGTGCTTGAAAGCGGATTAAACGGGTTATTGCATGCCTGACGCATCATATCAGCACCGGCGCGCAACGGCACCATCGCAGCATGGTTCATTTCATAAAGGTGGTAGAACACTGATTACGCCTCCCTCGCAAATCACGCTCTTTTTTTCACCATAGCAGCTTTTCGCAGTTGCACAAATTTGAAGGCGCCAGCGGTTTCCCGCCGGCGCCTTCTCATTTCCAGGTGAAAAACAGATCAGATGTCGGCGACGAAGGTCTGCTTCTGGGAACCGAGGCCTTCAATGCCGAGTTCAACGACGTCACCAGCCTTAAGGTAGCGCGGCGGCTTCAGGCCCATGCCAACGCCGGGCGGCGTGCCAGTGGAAATGACATCGCCCGGCTGAAGCGACATGAACTGGCTGAGATAGGAAACAACGTGAGCCACGCCGTAAACCATCGTCTTGCTGGAGCCGTCCTGCATCGTCTGGCCGTTGACCTTCAGCCACATGCCGAGATTCTGCGGATCGGTGATCTCGTCCTTCGTGACCAGCCATGGACCAATCGGGCCAAAGGTGTCGCAGGACTTACCCTTGGTCCACTGTCCCGCACGCTCCGTCTGGAAAGCACGCTCGGAGACATCATGCGAAACGCAGTAGCCGGCCACATAGTCCAGAGCATCGGCTTCCGAGACGTATTTCGCAGTCTTGCCAATAACCACGCCAAGTTCGACTTCCCAGTCGGTCTTTTCAGAACCGCGTGGAATGACAACGTTGTCGTTCGGTCCAACTATGGCGGAGGTCGCCTTCATGAAGATGACGGGTTCCGGCGGTACGGTTGCACCGGTTTCAGCCGCATGGTCCGAGAAATTCAGGCCGATGCAGATGAACTTGCCAGTGCCCGCAACGCAAGCGCCAATACGATCCTCATTGAGAACAGGGAGCGTCGTAACATCGATCGCAGCGATCTTTTTCAGACCTTCTGGCGAAATGGCGTCACCGCCAATGTCCTTCACATGAGCGGACAGATCGCGGACTTTACCCTCAGCGTCGAGGATTGCGGGTTTTTCCTGGCCGGGCTTTCCGACGCGCATCAATTTCATGGAACTCTCTCCCAGTTGTCAGACAAGGTGATGCATATATGAACGATGCATTTATACTTGTCACCCCTTGACCGACCTAAGTTTTGAAAAATACCTTTTCCACTCCGTCAACCACAAGGATCCGATCGTGACGAACAGCAATACAAGACAATCCGAATTTCCCGTCGATCCGCTTTTTCTTGATCGCTGGTCGCCGCGCGCTTTTGATGGAAAGGCGATGCCGCACGAAGACCTGCTGACGATCCTGGATGCGGCCCATTGGGCTCCATCCGCTTCCAATCAACAACCCTGGCGATTTGTCTATGCTCAACGAGACAGCAAGGATTGGCCACTCTTCCTGGAACTGCTGATGGAGGGAAACCAACGCTGGGCGAAGAAAGCGTCGGCGCTGCTGTTCGTCATTTCCCGAAGCTACAACCTATCGCGCGAAGGAGAGAAAAAGCCATCCGCTACTCACGCCTTTGACGCGGGCGCAGCCTGGTTCTCACTGGCAATGCAGTCCCATCTGCTTGGATATCACGCGCATGGCATGGCGGGTATCTTCAAGGACCAGATCGTCGAGAAACTCAATGTTCCCGAAGGTTATGTCGTCAATGCGGCCGTGGCTATCGGCACTTTGACGGACAAAAATACCTTGCCTGATGATCTGGCGGAACGTGAGGTTCCGAGCAAACGTCTTCCCCTCACCGAGGTGGCTTTTGAGGGGAAATTTACCGGAAAGGCCGACTAAGTAGCAATAAGCAAAAGGCCCGACAATCACTGCCGGGCCTTTTGTTAATTTTCTGTTTCACGTGAATCGTGGATGCAGACGCGTCCGCAGATCAGATATCGAGGTTGGCAACGCTCAGCGCATTTTCCTGAATGAAGTCGCGACGAGGCTCAACCTCATCCCCCATCAGGCGAGCAAACAGGCCATCTGCATCTGTTGCGTCGCTGATCTTCACCTGCAACAGAGAGCGGACATTGGCGTCCAGCGTGGTTTCCCAGAGCTGCTCGGCATTCATTTCGCCCAGGCCCTTATAACGCTGCATGGACAGGCCCTTGCGCCCCGCTGCAAAAATCGCATCGAGAAGCGCACGCGGACCAGAGAGTTCCAGCGTCCCTTCCTTGCGCTGCAGGGTCGGAGGCGTCGCATAGACATCGCGGGTACGCACAGCGAGCTGGTCGATATGACGCGCATCGGCCGAACCAAGCAGACCCATATCGAGTGTCGAGACTTCCTTGACGCCGCGCACCATGCGCTCAAACCGTAGTCCGCCGTCTTCGAGAACCGTGCCGATCCAACCGCGTTCGGTCTCTTCGGCAATCATGTCCAGACGACGCGCAACCTCTGCAACGGTTTCTGCAGCACGCGAGGCATTCGCCGAAAGTTCGGGGTTGAGCGCGCCGGCAATGGCAGCTTGTTCGACAACCGAGCGGTTATAACGGGAATGAAGGCCATCGATCATCGAACGCATGCGTACCGCGTCGAGAATAACCTCGCGCAGATCCTCACCCACACGAACCTCACCGGAGCCCAGCGTCAGCGACGCTTCTTCGATACCCATCGAAATCAGGTAATCTTCCAGTGCCTTTTCGTCCTTGAGGTACTGGATCGACTTGCCGCGCGTGACCTTATAAAGCGGCGGCTGGGCGATATAAAGGTGCCCTCGTTCGATCAGTTCCGGCATCTGACGGAAGAAGAAAGTCAAAAGCAGCGTACGGATGTGGGCGCCGTCGACGTCAGCATCCGTCATGATAATGATCTTGTGATAACGCAGCTTGTCCGCGTTGAACTCGTCCTTGCCGATGGACGTGCCAAGCGCCGTAATCAGCGTACCGATTTCCTGGCTGGACAGCATCTTGTCGAAACGGGCGCGCTCGACGTTCAGAATCTTACCGCGCAACGGCAGAATGGCCTGGGTCTCGCGCGAACGGCCCTGCTTGGCAGAACCACCTGCAGAGTCACCCTCGACGAGGAACAGTTCGGACTTGGCCGGATCGCGTTCAGAGCAATCTGCGAGCTTGCCGGGCAACGACGCGATATCAAGCGCACCCTTGCGGCGCGTCAGTTCACGTGCCTTGCGTGCTGCTTCGCGGGCAACAGCCGCTTCAACAACCTTGCCAACCAGGATTTTTGCTTCGGTCGGATGTTCCTCGAACCATGTGCTCAAGGCCTCGTTGACGAGGTTTTCGACAACCGGGCGAACTTCGGACGAAACAAGCTTGTCCTTGGTCTGCGACGAGAACTTCGGATCGGGAACCTTCACCGAAAGAACGGCTGTCAGGCCTTCGCGGCAATCTTCACCCTGAAGGCTGACTTTTTCCTTCTTGGTAATGCCGGAGCTGTCCGCATAGGAGGTAACCTGGCGCGTCAATGCCGCGCGGAAACCGGCCATATGCGTGCCGCCATCGCGCTGTGGGATGTTGTTGGTGAAGCAAAGTACGTTTTCGTGGTAGCTGTCGTTCCACCACATTGCGACTTCAACGGTAATACCGTCCTTTTCACCACGAATGGCAACCGGCTTGTCAACCAGTGGCTTCTTTGAGCGGTCCAGATAACGCACGAACGCCTCGAGGCCGCCGTCATAAAGCAGTTCTTCCTGCTTGACGTCGGAATGACGCTTGTCGGTCAGCAAAATACGAACACCGGAATTCAGGAACGCCAGTTCGCGCAAACGGTGTTCGAGCGTGTTGTAATCGTATTCGGTCATCGTGAAGGTTTCAGGGCTCGCCAGGAAGGTCACTTCCGTGCCGGAGCGTCCTTCATACTCGCCGATAACCGAAAGCGGCGCATCTGCAACGCCGTGCGTAAAACCGATTTCATGCAGCTTGCCACTGCGACGAATGCGCAGTTTCAGCCAGACCGAAAGTGCGTTTACGACCGACACGCCCACGCCATGCAGACCGCCCGAGACCTTGTAGGAGTTCTGGTCGAACTTTCCACCAGCGTGCAGCTGCGTCATGATCACTTCCGCAGCCGATACACCTTCGGAGGAATGGATATCGGTCGGGATGCCGCGACCGTTGTCCGTTACCGTGACGGAGCCATCGGCATTCAACGTCACTGTCACCAGATCGGCATGGCCGGCCAGCGCTTCATCGATGGCGTTGTCCACCACCTCATAGACCATATGGTGCAGACCGGAACCGTCATCGGTATCACCGATATACATGCCGGGCCGCTTACGCACGGCATCAAGGCCCTTGAGAACCTTGATCGAATCGGCTCCATATTCCGTGTTCGTGCCGACTTCGCTTGACGATGTTTCGGTCATAAGTACTCTTTCCAAAGTTTTCCCGGCCAAGTTTTTCTGAGAGGCTTAAGCCAGCGAATCACTCAAATTCCGACATACGACTATAGAAATTCCCAGCCAATATCCAAAGGCCGCATGTCCCAACCGCTGCATAAAGCAGGGGATATAAGGCTTTCAATCGCAAGAACGGCTTTTTTGCAGCACCGCCGTCAGTTCTTCTATCATAGTCGGCGACAGCTTGCGTATATCACGCGCGAGCTGATTGGCCAAAGCGGTATATTGTGGCGGCAAACCGGCCGTGTCGATGACAATGCGGGGATGCGACGATCCGGCCAGAAAAAACAGATCCTCCGCCTCGTCCCAAATGATATTGAAGTAACCGGCGATGCGCTGAAGAAGATCGAAGCTCGGTCGGCCGCGTTTTCCATGTTCCAATGCAGAAAGATAAGCAGGCGAAACGCCGATGGCTGCCGCCATCTCCTTCTGCGTCACACCCTTGCGTTCCCGAAGCATGCGAACGGCTTCTGCAAAGGGCGTCATGATCTCTCACCGCGGCGTCTTGCCAACCGGACGTACAGGGCACCTTCTCCACCGTGGTTGATCGAGGCATCCTCGTAGGATGAAATCAAATAGCGGTATTCCGGTTTCGAGAACCACATGGGGACAGCACGCTTCAAGGCGCCATCGCTGCCCATTGAACGCCCCTTCCCGGTGATAACGAGAACATGACGCAGGCCGCGTTCATGCGCCTGCATCAGAAAATCCAAGAGAACGGCATGTGCTTCGCTCTGTATCATGCCGTGCAGATCGATACGTCCTTCCAACGGCAATCGTCCGCGCGTCAGCTTGCGCTTGACGGGCTTTTCGAGCGGGTGATGAATTCTCTGCTTTGCCGGTGCTGCATTGGGCGGAGTTTCAGCATTTTCCACCAGCATGCGGGGGAAACCGAGCTTGCTCTTTTCCACCACAACAGGCTTAGGCGCCTCCTCCTCGATATCATCAAAAGCCAGCAAATCTTCGAGCTTTCCTGAGATAGGCCGAGTGGTTTTTGCCACTCTCCCCCACAGAATCCGCTCATCCTTGCCGAGCTTCCGACTGCCTTTCATCCCCGATACCTCTCCGCTGCCGCGCGTGGCATCAATATATAAAAATCGGCGTCGTTACGCACCGTTCCAGCCAGCTCACCCGCATCAAAGCCGGAACCCGTGAAAATATCCCCGCGGGCCGGACCGACAATTGCCGATCCCGTATCGAGCGCCAGCATTAGCCGCGCAAAGGGTTTCTCAGCATCGAGGTGCGTCAACGTGGGCGCATGAATGTAAAACGGAAACCCGAACGTATGGATTAGCCGGTCGACAGCGAGCGAGCGGCCAGCAACGAGTGGAACCTTTGCAGCAGCAACCGGCCCCAGATCGACGTCGGTCACATCGGCTTCGCGGAAGAAGATGTAGGACCGGTTATGCCATAGCACCTCGTCAACCTGATCAGGATGATCGGCGAGCCATGCCCGGATTGTCTGCATCGAGATGGTTTTCGGATCCAGCTCTCCCCGATCGAGGAGAAGTCTTCCGATCGGCGAGAACGGATGTCCGGCCTTTGCGGCATAGGTCACGCGCCTTATCTGTCCGTCGGGATATACCAGCCGTGCAGCGCCCTGGACGTGGACAAAAAAAAGGTCGACCTTGGATTTCGCCCAGGCAATCTCAAGTCCCCGCCCCTCAAGACACCCTTCATCGATCGCCCGGCGATCGGCAAAATAGGAAATACCGCCGCCATCCTGATGCCCGAAGGCGTAATAAGGATCGAAACCTTCCGGGCGATTTTTGTCGTCAATGTCAATGAGATCGGCCGGTCTGCGATATACCGGATATTTCCAGACGTCATCCGGGACAGCCGAAACCTGCAGCTCGGGCTCGTAAAATGCAGTTACGAACCCTGTCTTTCCGCCGTTTTGCGAAATGCGAAACGGTCGACAATTGTCTTCGAAAAACCGGCGCGCTTCACTGGCATCTTTTGGATCAGCATCTTCGGCTGTTTCCAATAAAGCAATGAGGTCATCAGCCGAAAGGCCAAGTTCTCCCGTCCGGTAAGGTTTCGCGGTCCGCAGGTACCCGAGAATTCTGCGCATCGCAGAAAAAAGTTCGCGCGGATCGTCATTCTGCCATTGCGGCAGATCGCCGAAAGAGACCTCCTCGACGGAAAACTCGGCCGATGGCGTTTTCATTGTTCGGATTCAGTCGCGATGAGTTTCCAGTTCGGGTCACGAGAACGCGTGTCGCGCGAGAACGTCCAGATGTCATCCACCTCGGCAACACTTTCCGGATCACCGTCCGTCAGCTTTCCATCCTTGTCATAGGTGGCCGAAATAAGCTGGCTGACGATACGAATGGTGATCTGTGCCTCGGAATCACGAACAAGAGCCTGCGTGATATCAGCTTTCTCAATGCCGACGAAGGTAGACTTGACCACCTCTCCGCGTGCTTCCCGTTCGGAGATGGCGGCATCGAAGCCTTCGAACACCTCTTTCGACAGCAAGTTTTTCAGAGTCTTGCGATCGCCATCGGCAAAAGCCATGACAATCATCTCATAGGCCATACGCGCCCCGTTGAGGAACTCCTTGGGGCTGAAGGATGCATCCTTGCCCATCAAGTCACGCAAAGCCGAATTCAGCGCAGATCCAGCCGGCGCCATGGCGTCCACTTCGGAGAAGCGGGTTTCCTCATCACCTTCTCCGCGCTTCGGCAAGGTCACGACCTTGTTATCGTCGGAAGTAGCGCCCTTTGCGACATCACGCGGGCTATAGGGGTCGAACGGTGGCTTTTCATTGCCTGTCCGGCGACCAAGAACGCTGCGCAACTGAAGAAAGATCAGCACCGCTGCCACGAGGAAAAACAAAGTGATAAAGTCGCTAAAGTTCATCTTTTACCGAGGCCGCCATTTAAATCCGAAATCTTGAACATCATATAGTCTGCATCTTATCATCATTCAAACATGCAGATTCAATCATCGGTGTCCTTAAGGCACACAATCTGCCCAAGACGCACACGCAAGGCTAGAATATGCGTTTTTCCTTCCTCCCCGTCATCGTTCTGATGATGCCGATCCTTGAGATTGCCGGTTTTATTATCGTCGGCAAGGCCATCGGCCTTTGGCTCACTTTGGCGCTTATCGTTTTTACGTCATTTCTCGGCTTGCTTATCCTGCGTCTGGGCGGGCTCAGCATGGTCAGAAACCTTCAAGATGCCGGACGCGCTGGTCGGCAGCCGGCCGATGAACTGGTGAATGGTGCCATGCGCGTCATCGCTGGCATATTGCTTTTCCTTCCCGGTTTCATCACCGACATTATCGGCTTGCTTCTTCTGTCTCCCGCAATCAGACGGTTTTTCTGGAAGACGTTTGGACCGCGCGTCGTTGTCGCCGGATCTTTTCGTCAATCCGGTTTTGAAGCAGGAGCACAATCCGGTTTCCGCAATGAGCCGAGAGACGCGGGCGGCTCGAAGGTCGTCGATCTGGGCGAAGAGGAATTTCATCGCGATGGCCCGAACAATTCTCCCTGGTCAAACAAACCCGATGATCGTGATCTGCCCAAACCTTAACAGACCGGGCAAATGGTAGGGTTGTAAGGCTCCGGGTGAAATGATAGACCGCCTCCCACAAATTCATGCCGCGAGGAAATAGCATGACCGCTGAAAATGGTGCACAGGGCGCAGCAAGCCCTTCTCTCAACATTCTTGCCCAGTACATCAAGGATCTCTCCTTCGAAAATCCGGGTGCTCCTCGTTCGCTTCAAGGTCGTGAAAATGCGCCCTCGATCAACATCAATGTCAACGTCAATGCAAACCCGATCTCCGGCTCGGACTTCGACGTTGTGCTGACGCTGAACGCAGAAGCGAAGGACGGCGATAAGGTATTGTTTGCTGCCGAGCTGGTTTATGGCGGTGTTTTCCGGATTGCAGGTTTCCCGCAGGAACACATGCTGCCGGTTCTCTTCATTGAGTGCCCACGTCTCCTCTTCCCGTTTGCACGCCAGATCATTGCCGACGTGACGCGCAATGGTGGCTTCCCGCCGCTGATGATCGATCCGATTGACTTCGCACAGATGTTTGCACAGCGCGTTGCCGAAGAGCAGGCCAGAGCCAAGGTTCAGGCTGTTCCGAACTGATCGAAATAAGACGCATAAAAGAACCGGGCTCTTCAGCCCGGTTTTTTGTTGGGATATTTTCGACAAACGCCGAGCGCTTTCCAGAAACTGTATCAGTTCTGATAGCGATTCCAGATTGCCTTGTCGCCCATTGCCAGAACAAGCTTTCCGTGAGCTGCCGCGGCATCTGCATCCAGCCTTTGAGGCAGGGGGTGAACGCGATGCATTGCCTCGATCGGTCCCTCTTCTTCGACAACCACCGTTTCTTCTTTGACGACAGATCCGAAACCGAGAGCGGTCTGGCGGCCGCCAATCATCTCGATGTAAACTTCGGCCAGCAGTTCGGAGTCGAGAAGAGCACCGTGTTTCGTTCGATGTGAATTGTCGATGCCGTAACGTCGGCAAAGAGCATCGAGCGAGTTTGGCCCCATCGGATTTTTTCGTCGTGCCAGTGATAACGTATCCGTCACCAGCTCCGGCGCGACCGGCGGGATGCCCAGGCGCGCAAATTCCGCGTTGATAAATCCCATATCGAATGTCGCATTGTGCGCGACCCAGCGGGCGCCTTCGAAGAAGTCGCGGATCTGATCGACGACCTCAGCGAATTTCGGCTTGTCCAGAAGAGACTCGTCGGTAATTCCGTGGACGGCCAAGGCGTCCGGGTGAACCTTGCGATCCTCCGGATTGATATAAAGATGCAGTGTCCTTCCCGTAGGGAAGTGATTGATAAGTTCGACGCCACCGATTTCAATCACGCGATCCAGCTTTGATTCCAGTCCAGTGGTTTCGGTATCGAAGATAATCTCACGCATCTTTTTTTCCCGCGTCTCTTTTTTCAGCCAAATCGCTCAGGATTTCTTTTACCCTGCCGTGTGCTGCTTCGATACCATGACCAGCGTCGATGATGAAATCAGCACGGCGGCGCTTTTCAGCATCTGGCATTTGTCTACTCAGGATCAGTTCAAACTTTTCTGGCGTCATGCCTGGTCGGGACAGCACGCGTTCTCGCTGGACATCAGCGTCACAGGTGGTAACGACGACGGTGTCGACCCTTCGCTCAGCCCCGGTTTCAAACAACAGGGGAATATCGAGAAGGGCAAATTCTCTGCCTTGATCTCGCGAGGACTGGAGAAACTCCTGCTGCTTCTTTTGAACAAGCGGATGTACGATGTTTTCCAGCTTCTTAAAATTAGCCGGATTCTCCTTTAATAATTCACCGAGTCTCACCCGATCAACTCCGCCCTCTCCCGTCGATCCCGGAAAGGCCGCCTCGATCAAAGCAACTGCTTCGTCTCGATAAAGATCGTGCACCACCCTATCGGAATCGAGAACTGCGACACCCTCTCTAGCAAAAAGGCCGGCGGTCGTTGTCTTGCCCATTCCGATAGAGCCGGTAAGACCGATAACCAACATCAATGTTTCTCCATATCCTCGATAATCATGGAGCGGAGCGTTTGATCAACCTCGGGTATTTTTCCGAACCATTTTTCAAAACCCGGCTTTGCCTGATGAAGAAGCATGCCCAAGCCATCTACAGTCGCAATTCCCTGCTCTTCGGCCATGCGCAGAATAGGTGTCTTCAACGGCACGTAAACAATATCGGTCACCACAGCACCGTCGGACAAGCGCGAGAAATCAAAATGCGGTGCTTCCGTCCCATCCATTCCCAACGACGTTGTGTTCACGAACAGGCCCGCGCCCTGCATCACTTCGCCCAAGGCAGACATGGAATGGGAAAAAACCTGTTTTCCGAAGCGGTCGGCAAGCTCCCGTGCCCGTTCCTCTGTTCGGTTGAGAACGTGTATTTCAGCAATGCCGCGATTTCTCAGGGACTGGATGATGGCGCGGCTTGCGCCGCCCGCTCCAAGGACAACAGCACTTTGTATTTTGTCCCAGCCAGAGTGGCGATCATCGAGATTGGAGACAAAGCCATACCCATCCGTGTTGGTCGCACAGAGTTTTCCGTTCTCGAACCAGAGCGTGTTGGCAGCGCCCAGTTCTTCGGCCAGCGTGTCCGGCCGGTCCGCCAGCTTAAAGGCGGCCTCCTTGTGAGGTATTGTGACGTTGCCGCCGACGAAACCGTCAGACCGTTGTTTCTTAAGATGGGATATGAAGGCCGCGAATGCGTCAGGCGAGACTTCCACCGAACGGTACGTACCGTCGATGCCGAATGTTTTCAGCCAATGAGAATGGATGATGGGTGATCGGGAGTGTTTGATTGGGTAGCCGACAACGAAGGCGTTCATGGTTAATGTTTCACGTGAATCAGCCATCGATGACACCAAGTTCCCTTAACTTTTCCAGAAGCGGCAGAAGCGAAAGACCGAGAATGGTGAAATAGTCACCTTCGATGGAGGTGAATAGCTGGATTCCCTCTCCCTCAAGCTGATAGGCACCCACGCTCGTAAGCGCCTTCGTCCCGACCTTTTCCAGATGCCTTGTCACAAAATCGTCCGTCAATGTGCGGACTGTCAAATCAGCGGTCGTGACGATCTGCCAGATCGTCTCGCCGTCTTTCATCAAGACGGCAGCACTGTTCAACCGGTGCGTCTTTCCCGAGAGAGACATCAGATGGGAATGTGCCTCATCCATGTCCTTCGGTTTATGATAAACCCTGCTGCCGAGCGCCATGGTCTGGTCGCAGCCAAGCACTATCGCGGCGGGGTGCAGTTTGCTGACAGCACATGCCTTGGCCTTCGCCAGTTCAAGTGCAACCTCTTGCGGAGAGACGCCGCTTTTTTCCAGCCTCTCGTCAATCGCTCTTTCATCGATGTCGGCCGGAATTGCCGAAAACACCAGTCCCGCGTTGCGCATCAACATTTGCCTGGGCGCACTGGACGAGGCAAGGATCAGGTCTTGTTTCATGGATCAACTGCTCCGAAAATCGAAAACCGAATTATCGTGTCCGTGGGCGAAGGGCAAGAATTGCCGCTGCCGTTTCCTCGATTGAGCGACGCGTGACATCGATCAGGGGCCAGTTGTTGCGAGCACAGAGCGCGCGGGCATATTTCAGTTCTTCCATAATCGTGGCGCGGTCGGTGTACCGCCCCTGGTCAAATCCGCCTGTTGCACCAAGTTCTCTGTTTTCACGAACCTGCGAGATGCGGTCTGATGTCGCGACCAGTCCCACGATGAGCGGACGTGTTGCCCTGTAAAGGCTTTCTGGTAGCGGCACGTTTGGCACCACGGGAATGTTGGCTGTTTTTATGCCACGGTTGGCGAGATAGATGCTCGTCGGCGTTTTCGATGTTCGGCTGATACCAATAATGACGATGTCGGCATCGTCGTAGGTCTCGGGCATCTGTCCGTCATCGTGGTCCATGGCGAAATTCAGCGCTTCGATCCGCGCAAAATAATCGGCATTCAACGCGTGTTGCGCTCCGACCCGTCGCCTCGATGGTGCACCGAGATAAGTTTGAAAAATGCCTATGATAGGTTCTAGGACGTTGACGCTTGGAACACCGATCGCATGGCAGCGCAGATCCAGAAACTCCGCCAACTGCTGGTCAACAATCGTGTAGAGGACAATGCCCGGCTCCTGATCGATCAGATCCAGAACACGCGCCAGCTGTTTCTGATTTCTGATCATCGGATAGACATGTTCCACAGGCATGGAAGCATGAAACTGCGCGGAGACGGCGCGGCCGGCGGACATGAGAGTCTCTCCCGTTGAGTCCGAAATCAAATGCAAATGGAAGAAACTTTTTTTGTTCTCCACGCTGTTTTTCTCCCGCTGTTGATAACGCTGGACAAACTCGGGAAATGTTCCCTGGCAGAACCGGCGGTGCGAATAAGGTTCCCTTTTTCCACAATCCGCAAGTGACTTTGTTTCGAAAAACCGGGCTTGTGAATTTCGTGAACAAGATTTCCATCGAGAGATTTTATCAACAGACTATCCACAACATGACGGGGCTTAACTGATAATTCAAGCTACTGATAAATATGGATTAAATTGGTTATCCCGCTCTCAGGGCGTACAGGGCACGTGTTTTATCCACGCCGACAGACAAATGTCCCGAGATGCGGCATTTCGACTGGAAAGATTTTAATCCTTGATACCCACCGACTCTAAGAAATAGAAAATCTTTTAAATCTCTTTGATTTTAGATTTGGAAAAGTAGGATGCCATGACAGAGCGTAAGGTGATGAGAGTGTTGAGCGGAGAGACGGTCACACCACCGCCCGTTTGGCTGATGCGACAAGCTGGTCGCTATCTCCCCGAGTATCGGGAAACGCGCAGGCAGGCAGGAAGTTTCCTTGATCTCTGTTATAACCCGGAACTGGCGACCGAAGTGACGTTGCAACCGATCCGTCGCTTTGGTCTCGATGCAGCCATTCTCTTTTCCGATATTCTGGTGATACCAGATGGCCTCAACCGGAATGTCACTTTCAGCGAAGGCAAGGGACCAGCAATGGACCCGATCGACGCGGCTGGCATTGACAAGCTGGATGCGGGGAATGTGCTCTCCCATCTTTCGCCGGTGTTTGAGACGGTGTCACGCTTGCGCAAGGCGCTCCCTGGCGAGACGACCCTTCTTGGCTTTTGCGGTGCTCCCTGGACAGTGGCAACCTACATGATCGCCGGCCACGGAACGCCAGACCAGGCCCCGGCGCGTCTCTTCGGCTATCAGGAGCGCGGGGCAATGGAAAAGCTGCTTGCCCTCCTCGCCGATATCTCTGCCGATTATCTCGTTGAGCAGATCGATGCAGGTGCAGACGCCGTCCAGATATTCGATTCCTGGGCCGGGGTTCTTGGCGAGAGGGAATTTGAGGAATATGCGATAAAACCCGTTGCGCGGATCGTCTCTTCGGTTCGGGCAAGACGCCCCTCGGCAAAGATTATCGCATTTGCCAAAGGTGCAGGCTATCTCCTCAAGGATTACCGGCAAAAAACCGGAGCTGATGCGATTGGACTAGATTGGTCAGTTCCCCTCAGCTTTGCTCGTGAGCTGCAGAAAGACGGTCCGGTGCAAGGCAACCTCGATCCGATGCTGATGATTGCCGGAGGCAAGTCACTGGATGACGGAATTGATGCTGTGTTGCAGGCGCTGGGCCAGGGACCACTGATTTTCAATCTTGGGCACGGGATCACACCACAGGCGGACCCGGAAAACGTTGGGCGTCTCGTGAAACGCGTTCACGGTTTTGGGGACAGGGGATGAGCGAGGAAAAACAGACTTCCGTTCGTGCCGGCAGCAGGGCGGCCTTTCGTGCCGCAACAGCCCTCTGTCTGTTCGGAATTGCCGTCGCTCTGATTTTCTTTTCGGACCCCGCCGATCTCTATCTGTGGATCAAGGCGCTGCACATCATCGCGGTGATTTCCTGGATGGCGGCGATTTTCTATCTGCCGCGCCTGTTCATCTACCATACGGATGCGCCTGTAGGTTCGCAGCAATCCGAAACGTTCAAGGTCATGGAGCAGCGGCTCGTCAAGATCATCATGAACCCTGCGATGATGATTTCGTGGGCGCTTGGACTTTACCTTGCCTGGTCGGTCTATGGATTTTCCGGTGGCTGGCTGCATGCCAAAATCGGATTGGTCGTGCTTCTGACGGTCACCCATGTTTATTTCACTCGCAGCGCCAAGCGCTTCTCCAGAGACGAGAACACCCGTTCGGCCCGTCACTGGCGGTTGATGAATGAAGTTCCGACCCTGTTGATGATTGCGATTGTCATACTTGTGGTTGTGAAACCCTTCGTGTAGGGAGCCATCGCGATAAATTTCGCGGAATTCGTGCTTCCCCCTTGCGGTGAAGAGGTTCACTCGCTATTTTCACCGCACTCATCTTCGTGGCATGTGAATTATTCAGTCACCTGGGGTATTTCCCACAGTATCTGATTCGCGAACACGCCCTCCCCCGACATAACATTACTAAACGGTCTTCTCTTCATGGCTGAAATGAAGCTTCAGGAACTCAAGAGCAAATCGCCTACCGACTTGCTGACTTTTGCCGAATCCCTGGAAGTTGAAAATGCGAGCACCATGCGCAAGCAGGAACTCATGTTCGCGATCCTCAAGGTTCTCGCAAGTCAGGACATCGAAATTATCGGTGAAGGCGTTGTCGAGGTCCTTCAGGATGGCTTCGGCTTCCTGCGCTCCGCCAATGCAAACTATCTGCCGGGCCCGGACGATATTTACATTTCGCCCTCGCAGATCCGCCGCTTTTCGCTGAAAACAGGTGATACGGTTGAAGGACCCATCCGTGGTCCGAAAGAAGGCGAGCGTTATTTCGCCCTTCTCAAAGTCAACACGATCAATTTCGACGATCCCGAAAAGATCCGTCACAAGGTTCACTTCGACAACCTGACGCCGCTTTATCCAAACGAGCGCTTCAAGATGGAACTTGATGTTCCGACCTCGAAGGATCTTTCCTCTCGTGTGATCGATCTGGTGGCGCCACTCGGTAAAGGTCAACGCGGTCTGATCGTTGCTCCACCGCGCACGGGTAAAACTGTTCTCCTGCAGAACATTGCCCATTCGATCACAGCGAATCACCCGGAATGTTACCTGATCGTTCTTCTGATCGACGAACGTCCCGAAGAAGTGACGGATATGCAGCGTTCGGTGAAGGGCGAAGTTGTTTCTTCCACCTTCGACGAACCGGCCGTTCGCCACGTTCAGGTTGCCGAGATGGTAATCGAAAAGGCCAAGCGTCTTGTTGAACACGGTCGTGACGTTGTGATCCTGCTCGACTCGATCACGCGTCTTGGCCGCGCATACAACACTGTCGTGCCGTCTTCGGGTAAGGTTTTGACGGGTGGTGTGGATGCGAACGCCCTGCAGCGCCCGAAGCGCTTCTTCGGTGCTGCGCGTAACATCGAAGAAGGCGGTTCTCTGACGATCATTGCAACGGCGCTGATCGACACCGGCAGCCGTATGGATGAAGTGATCTTCGAAGAATTCAAGGGTACAGGTAACTCGGAAATCGTTCTTGATCGCAAGGTCGCTGATAAGCGTATTTTCCCGGCACTGGATATCCTTAAGTCTGGTACCCGTAAGGAAGATCTCCTGGTTCCGCGTCAGGATCTCCAGAAGATCTTCGTTCTCCGCCGGATTCTTGCACCGATGGGAACGATGGACGCAATCGAGTTCCTGATCGACAAGCTCAAGCAGACAAAGAACAATTCGGATTTCTTCGAATCAATGAATACCTGATCCTTATCCGGATTCATTTCAGTATTACAAAAGCCGCGTCCGTTTCCAACGGGTGCGGCTTCCCTTTTTGGATCACAGGTGTGAAATGACCTCTTCCAATGACACGATCTTCGCTCTTTCCAGCGGTGCGCTTCCGGCTGGTGTGGCGGTGCTCAGAGTAAGCGGCTCGATTGCGTTCACTGCCCTTTCGGCATTGATTGGTGATTTATCTGTGCCGCCTAGAAAGGCCACGCTGCGTTCGATTCGTAACCGAAACGCTGACGTGATTGATCAGGCGCTGGTCATGGTCTTTCCTGGGCCGAACTCCTTCACGGGTGAGGATTGCGTCGAGATACAATGCCACGGCAGTCGCGCAGTCGTTGCTTCGATTTTTGAGGAACTGCAACGACACCAAGGCGTTCGCCCTGCAGAAGCGGGTGAATTCTCGCGGCGCGCCTTTGAGAACGGAAAGATGGATCTGGTCGAGGTAGAGGGTCTGGCCGATCTTCTGCAGGCCGAGACCGAAATGCAGCGTCGGCTCGCTGTGGAACAGAGCACAGGCCGTCTCTCCGCTCTCTATGATGGCTGGGCCATGCGCCTGACACGTGCTCGCGCATTCATCGAAGCGGAACTTGATTTTGCCGACGAGGAGGACGTGCCAGGTTCTGTTGCAGATCAGGTCTGGGTCAACGTCGCGCAGCTCAAACGTGAAATATCCGAACATCTCGAGCGTGGGCAAGGCAGCGAAATCATACGCGACGGATTTAGGATCGCTTTGGTTGGCGAGCCAAATGCTGGAAAGTCGACGCTTCTGAATGCATTGAGCGGACGAGACGTTGCTATTGTGACGGATATCGCTGGGACAACGCGTGACGTTCTGACGGTCGATATGAACATCGATGGTTATTTGGTCAAAATGTTCGATACGGCAGGATTGCGTGAAACCGCAGACGTTGTCGAACAGGAAGGTGTCCGGCGGGCTGTTTCCACGGCGGCATCCGCTGACCTTATCCTTGCATTGCATGACAACGATTCGGTATCGAAACAATTTGACGATCGGTTTAAGGATGTTCCGTGCCTGAATGTTCGAACGAAACTCGATCTTCTTACGCAGATAGACAAGAATGAATTTGACCTATCGATTTCTGCTAAAAATGGTCGCGGTCTGGATGACCTTCGGTCGCGAATTAAGTTTGAGATCGAAAAACGAACTGGATCATCGCATACGCTGGCGCCGGCAAGGGCGCGGCATAAAAAACGACTTGAAGAGACGCTGAACTATGTTAGTGATGCGCTCAATTCCGAAGCTGCGGACCTGGCGATCCGGTCCGAATACCTTAGGCTGGCGGCGACATCACTTGGGCGGATTACCGGACGAGTAGATGTCGAAGAATTGCTCGGCGTCATATTTTCGGAATTCTGCATCGGTAAATGATTCACGTGAAACATCGCAGACAAATTGTCTGTTGTTGGATATGAGGCTAAGTGCATGGATCAGTCTTTCGACGTCATCGTTATTGGTGGTGGCCACGCCGGCAGTGAGGCCGCCGCAGCGGCCGCCCGTTTTGGTGCTCGAACGGCGCTGGTCACGCACAAGCGTGATACGATCGGAGTGATGTCCTGTAACCCGGCGATTGGCGGTTTGGGAAAAGGTCACCTGGTACGCGAAGTTGACGCTTTGGACGGGCTGATGGGTCGTGTTGCCGACGCAGGTGGAATTCAGTTTCGCATGCTCAATCGCAAGAAGGGACCGGCCGTTCGTGGTCCGAGAACGCAAGCGGACCGCCGTCTATACAGAGAGGCGATGCAACGCGAAATCTCCGCTATTGCGAACCTGACCGTGATTGAAGGGGATGCTTTCGACATAGACATGACGGGTGGACGAGTGTCGGCCGTTGTCATGGCAAACGGTAGCCGGATTCTATGTGGCGCTGTTGTTCTGACCAGCGGAACGTTTTTGCGCGGCCTCATTCATATCGGTTCCGAAAAGATACCGGCCGGTCGCGTCGGTGAAAAGCCGTCTCTGGGACTCTCCCAGACCCTATCGCGGCTTGGTCTTAACATGGGGCGTTTGAAAACCGGTACTCCAGCCAGGCTCGATGGACGCAGCATCAATTGGGATGCAGTTGACCGTCAGGGCGCGGACGAGGAACCTGTTCCCTTTTCATTCATGACAGATCGAATCGTCAACCCACAGATCGAATGTGGCGTGACAAGAACGACGCCGGCAGGGCACAAGATCATTCAAGACAATATACATCTGTCAGCGATGTACTCGGGCCAGATCGAGGGCGTAGGTCCGCGTTACTGCCCGTCGATCGAGGACAAGATCACCCGTTTTGGAGAGAGAGATGGCCATCAAATCTTTCTCGAGCCGGAAGGGCTGGATGATCACACAATTTACCCGAATGGAATCTCGACATCCCTGCCCGCCTCGGTACAGGAACAGTTCATTCGTACCATTCCCGGCCTGGAAAACGTGACTATCCTTCAACCGGGTTACGCAATTGAGTATGACTATGTTGACCCGAGAGAACTGAAGCCATCTTTGGAATGCCGGAAAATCCCCGGTCTCTTCCTGGCTGGGCAGATTAACGGTACGACAGGATATGAAGAGGCTGCAGCGCAGGGACTTGTCGCTGGATTGAATGCTTCGCGCCTCGCAAGTGACGCTGAGCCAGTGTATTTCAGCCGCACGGAATCGTATATCGGTGTGATGATCGATGATCTCACATCGAAAGGCGTCACCGAACCCTACCGCATGTTCACGTCCAGAGCCGAGTACCGCTTATCCCTTCGCGTTGACAATGCGGATCTTCGGCTAACTCCTCAAGGCATGGCTGCCGGCATCGTTCAAAAAGAGCGTTCAGAGCGATACGCGCATTTCGTTGACGACCTTGATCGTGGGCGCGAGTTGATGAAGGAGCTGTCGATCAGCCCCTCGCAAGCTGCTAAGCAGGGATTGAAACTCAACCAGGACGGACAGCGTCGATCGGTTTATGAATTGCTCGCTTACCCCGATATCTCGCTCAGCGATCTCAAGCAGCATTGGCCTGAATTGAACAGCGTGTCGTCGAAAGCTGCCGAAATTCTGGAAATCGAGGCGAGCTACGCGGTTTATATGCAGCGTCAAAGCGCTGACATCATCGACATAAAACGCGACGAAGACAGAAAGATACCTGCAGATTTCGATTTTCAGTCTTTATCCGGCCTTTCTAACGAACTGAAACAAAAGCTGGAAAAAGCGCGCCCGGAGAATATTGCACAGGCGGCTCGTGTTGACGGAATGACGCCGGCTGCGATATCGCTGCTGCTCGCCCTTTTGCGGAAGTCCTCGGACGCGCAAAGCCAGAAGTTGCGTTTGCACCAATAGCGAGTCTGATGATGGAGATAAACGGCCAAAGTGTTTCACGTGAAACACAGGAGCGGCTTGAGCTTTTTATCGAGCTTTTCAAGAAATGGAACAAAACCACCAATCTTGTCGCCCCGTCGACCCTGACCGAGCTCTGGAGCCGGCACGTGGCGGACAGTGCTCAGATTTTCCAGTTGTCTCCTGAACCGAAAAGATGGGTAGACCTAGGAAGCGGCGGTGGCTTTCCCGGCGTTATCACTGCGATATTTCTTGCAGAGCTGAATGACGGCTGGGTCGATCTCGTTGAGAGCAACAACAAAAAAGCTGCCTTTCTGCGGATCGCTCTCAAAGAAACGGGTGCACGGGGCGCTGTTCATCCGGTTCGGATTGAAAAAGCTCCAGAAACCATTCAACGTTGCGACGTCATATCCGCGCGTGCACTCGCTGAGCTCGATCTGCTGTTTGATTATATTCATCCATGGGCGTCGCGGAATCCAAATTTACGCGCATATTTGAATAAAGGCCGGGATTACGATTCAGAAGTGCAGAAAGCGCGTAGTCGCTGGCAATTCGATCTGGTAAAACACCGTAGTGCCATTGAGGCAGATTCTGTTGTGCTTGAGATCAGCAACCTCGCTTTGAAGGGCTGACAACCAAGGCAGGTGCGGTATGATTTTCGATAAAAACCGGATTATTGCAGTCGCAAATCAGAAGGGTGGCGTTGGAAAAACAACCACTGCTATCAATCTCGCGACGGCATTGGCAGCCATCGGGGAACGAGTTCTGATTGTTGATCTCGATCCACAGGGAAACGCCAGCACGGGTCTCGGTATTGATCGTAAGGAGCGCAAACTATCCTCTTACGATCTTCTCGTTGGTGATAACTCCGTTGCCGAAGTTGCTGTTCCTACGGCTGTTCCCAATCTGGATATTATTCCATCAACGATGGACTTGCTTGGTTTTGAAATGCAGGTGGCGAATGCAGCAAACCGCGTTTTCCTTTTGCGGACCGCACTGGAAACGCAAGAGGCAAAAGGATACTCCTACATCCTTCTGGATTGCCCGCCTTCTTTCAACTTGCTGACAATGAACGCGATGTCCGCGGCGCATTCCGTGCTTGTGCCATTGCAATGCGAGTTCTTTGCCCTTGAGGGTCTCAGCCAGTTGCTCGACACTGTCAGTCAGATCCGCAGTTCGGTAAATCCGGGACTTGATATTCAGGGTATTGTGCTGACGATGTTTGATGCGCGCAACAATCTTGCTCAGCAGGTTGTGAGCGATGTCCGCACGCATCTCGGGGAAAAAGTCTACCATACGCTCATCCCCCGCAATGTCCGTGTGTCTGAGGCGCCGTCATATGGCAAGCCCGCGATCCTTTACGACCTCAAATGCGCTGGCAGCCAGGCTTATCTGCAGTTGGCGTCCGAGGTGATTCAGAGAGAGCGTTTGCGCAAGGCAGCGTAAGCTTTCGACGGAATGTATGGAGTAAGTTTCTATGAGTGATGATCTTTCCAAACGCCGCCTCGGCCGCGGCCTCGCCGCCTTGATCGGAGAAATGGATCAGCCGGTGCCGGTTGGCGAGCTGCAGCGTGCAGTGAGCGCCGATCGGACAATTCCGATCGAGTTTATCGCTCGTAGCCAGCGAAACCCGCGACGTCATTTCGATGAAAATGAACTGCAGGATCTGGCGTCGTCCATTCGCCAGCACGGTATTGTTCAGCCGGTCGTTGTTCGTACCGTTTCGGCCAACCGTTATGAAATCATCGCTGGTGAGCGCCGCTGGCGTGCCGCACAACTGGCTGGATTTACCGAAGTTCCGGTTATCATTCGCGATGTCGATGATCGTACTGCTCTTGAACTGGCGATTGTTGAAAACGTTCAGCGCTCAGACCTCAATCCGCTTGAAGAGGCGATGGGTTATGAGCAACTGATTGCGGAACATGGTTATACCCAGAACGATCTTGGCGAAATCATCGGCAAAAGCAGAAGCCATGTCGCCAATAGCCTTCGCCTTCTGAAGCTGCCTGACCCGGTTCGAGACATGCTTTCGGATGGATCGTTGTCCGCTGGCCACGCACGCGCGCTCGTTTCGACGTCGGACCCCGCAGCTTTGGCAAGAACGATTGTATCGAAAGGCCTTTCTGTTCGCGACGCGGAGCGTCTGGCGCAAAACGATATCAAGTCGCAAGGTGAGCCTCAGGAAAAACGTTCCTCGGGCGAGAAGGATTCCGATACGATTGCTCTTGAACGTAGCCTGTCGGATGCGCTTGGCCTGGATGTCAAGATCAACCACAAGGGAGGTGCAGGTCAAATTAAGATCAGCTACCGTACTCTTGAGCAGCTGGAAGCCGTGTGTCGGCTTCTCGAGCAGAAATAAGTCTAACTATATGATTTAAATGTTAAATCCCGCTTCTAGCGGGATTTTTTATTTGGTTCCGTTTTGGCGATCTCAGAAGTCGATTGCTCGGCCGTTGATTTCGTAGTCACCAAATCGAACGGGTTCAGCACCGCCGCGCCCTCCGGTTTCAGGAGGCAATTGCATTTCAGCCTGTTGCTTGCGTCGTTCCTCGGCTTCCTGGAGGGCTCGTTCTGCCGCGGGTGAAAGCTTCTTGCCCACGTGTGTGCTATTGTCGTTGTCGGCGCTCTGCATGGATTTCCTTCCCAATGACGGGATATTGAAATGCTTCGATTACCCACCAGATTATATAATGAAACGGGTTTGATAAACCCCGGTATGTCTTTGTTGCCTCAGAAGGAGAATTAAACGGATGAACATGATGCGCACGGCAATGCTTCTGGCGTTTATGACCGCGTTGTTCATGGGTGTCGGTTTTCTGATCGGTGGAAAAGGCGGCATGATGATCGCGCTGCTTATCGCTGCCGGTATGAACCTGTTTTCTTACTGGAACTCGGACAAGATGGTTCTTTCAGCCTATCGCGCCCAGGAGGTAGATGAGCGAAATGCGCCTGAATTTTTCCATATGATCCGCGACCTGTCGCACAACGCTGGCCTGCCCATGCCGAAGGTCTATATTTATGACAGCGCGCAGCCCAACGCCTTTGCAACAGGTCGAAATCCTGAAAATGCTGCCGTCGCCGCCTCGACGGGATTGCTGGAGCGTTTGACGCCAGAGGAAGTCGCCGGCGTGATGGCACATGAACTGGCCCACGTTCAAAACCGCGACACGTTGACGATGACGATTACCGCCACATTGGCCGGTGCTATTTCGATGCTTGGTAATTTTGCTTTCCTGTTTGGTGGAAATCGCGAGAACAACAACAATCCGTTGGGTTTCATCGGTGTAATCGTGGCGATGATCGTCGCGCCTTTGGCAGCCATGCTTGTTCAGATGGCGATCAGCCGTACACGCGAATATTCAGCTGATCGCCGGGGTGCAGAGATTTGCGGCAATCCGCTCTGGCTGGCATCTGCGCTACAGAAGATCGCGGGCATGGCCCAGCGCATTCATAACGACGATGCCGAACGTAATCCAGCAACAGCGCATATGTTCATCATCAATCCGTTATCCGGCGAAAGAATGGATAACCTTTTTTCGACCCACCCGAACACCGAAAACCGCGTTGCTGCCCTGAATGCGATGGCACAAGAGTTTGGTACGCGAGGATCGACTGCACCGGCGTCCAGTGATAAGCCGTTGCGCAAATCACGTTCTGTGCCGACCACAGGTTGGGGGCGCGGTAATGAAAACGAGCGTAAGGGACCCTGGTCTTGACATCTGACGTAGAAAAAAAGCCGGCGCGGCGTAACAAAGCAAGACCGGCAGGTTTCGGGGGCCGTGAAGACGGCCCTTCGTCTTTCCAGGATAAGCCGGGCCTTTCCGCTCGTATCGCAGCAACCCGTATCCTTGCAGCCGTTCTTGAAAAAAAGACATCGCTGGATGGAATGCTGGATTCTGAAAATGGCAATCCGGTCTATCGCTCTTTGTCCATAGCAGACCGCGCTCTGGTCCGTGCAATCGTCAACAGTGCTCTCCGTCACCTCCCGCGTATCGAGGCGGCTCTTTCCATGTTGCTGGACGGGCCACTCCCCCAGGGCGCTCGTTCCCTGCATCATGTGCTTGTGGTTGGGGCAGCGCAGATGCTTTATCTCGACGTACCGGATCATTCCGCCGTCGATCTCGCTGTCGAGCAAGCACACCGAGATCCCCGCAACAAGCGTTTCGTCAAGCTCGTGAATGCGGTCCTGAGACGGCTTGGCAGAGAGAAGTCGGAAATCATCGAAGCCATCTCCGAAGTCCCTGTCCTGCCGAAATGGTTCTTCCAGAGGCTTGTCGAGGCTTATGGTTCCGAAGTTGCGGCGCGGATCTCCGAGGCGCAATTGACGCCCTCCTCCATCGACCTGACGGTCAAGAGTGATCCTGCACTATGGGCGGAGAAGCTCGGTGGGACGGTCCTTCCCAATGGCAGCGTTCGCCTTGGCGAATTCGAGGGGCAGATACCGTCTCTCGAGGGATTTTCTGATGGTCAATGGTGGGTTCAGGACCTGGCAGCGAGCTTGCCCGTCAAGCTTATGGGGGACATTGCCGGTAAGCGCGTCGCCGATCTGTGTGCGGCGCCTGGTGGCAAGACTGCGCAACTGGCATTGGCGGGCGCGCACGTAACGGCGCTCGATCAATCCGCCAATCGCTTAAAGCGCCTGAAAGAAAATCTCACACGACTGGGCCTCACGGCCGAAACCGTAGAAGCCAACATGCTGAAGTTCAACCCGGAGGATCGCTTCGATGCGGTTCTGCTGGACGCTCCGTGCTCGTCGACTGGTACCTTGCGCAAACATCCTGACGTTTGCTGGACCAAGGATGAGGCCGATATTGCAAAACTGGCATCGCTTCAGGGGCAGATGCTTCGTCATGCGCTGACACTGGTAAATTCCGGCGGTCTCGTCGCCTTTTCAAACTGCTCTCTCGATCCTTCGGAGGGAGAGGCCATGGTTGAGGCGGTCCTTGCAGAAAATCCGGATTTTGAGCGTGTACCTGCGCGCAAGGAAGACTGGCCTGGAATGGAGCTGGCCATCACCGCCAATGGGGATTTGCGTACAACCCCAGATATGTTCGGTGGAGTAGACGGGTTTTTTAGCAGCGTCTTGCGTAAAAAGTAGAAACGCGCCAAGCTTTTGGCGAATCATTTTAAAATCGTAGATAGCGTTCCGGTCGTCGCGGTTCACTGACAAAAATAAAACATGTGAAACGGGAAACACAGCTTGTTAGGGTCTTTTGCAGGTGGCATGAGCGCCGCCGGTCTCGTTTCGCGCATGATATATCGTCGTGTGTGCATCGGTCTTGCGCCGTTGCATATCCACACATCGCGTCTGGCAAATGGCAGTCCTGATGGTCTTGTGGCGGCACCAACCGATCTTCGCGCAATTGATCCATATTTCGCCGAAGAGTTGTTGCATGGCCGGATTGGTCTTGCGGGACGTGTTCTGGAAACTGGCGGTGCCTCGCCCTTCCAGCTCGAGTGCCCCTCAATTGTTTTCGAAGAGCGGTTGAACGCTTTCAGTTGGTTGCGACACGTGCGGGCCAGTAAGTCTGGTGAAGCATGTGCAAGAGCGCGCCGGATCGTCTCTGACTGGATGTCGGTCAGCGGGAAGCGGACAAGTGGGATTGCCTGGTCACCGGATATTGCTGCACAGCGGTTGATCGCCTGGCTCTCGCATTCTCCTGTTGTCCTCAATGAGGCCGATGCCGGTTTTTATAGACGCTTTCTGAAAAGCCTGTCGTTCCACGTTCGATATCTCGATCGCATCGCCAAGCACGTGCCCGATGGCGAAATCAGGCTGCGAATAAGAATAGCTCTGGCCATGGCTTCGATCACCATTCCCACGCGAGCGTCGAAAATTGCGCGCAGTGGAAGGAAGCTCGCTCAGGAACTGGAGCGGCAGATCCTTCCCGATGGCGGACATGTTTCACGCAATCCGCGGGTGATGCTGGATCTGTTGCTCGACCTTCTGCCGCTTCGCCAAAGCTATATCAATCTGGGCCATGATCTGCCGCCCGGCCTGGTTCCTGCAGTGGATCGCATGTTTCCGGCTATCCGGTTCTTCCGCCATCAGGGCGGCGACCTTGCGCTGTTTAACGGAGCAACGGCGACACTCGCGAATGAACTTGTCTCTGTATTGCGCTATGACGAGACATCGGGAAAACCCTCAAAACTCCTCCCTGACGTCGCCTATCATCGGCTTGCAGAAGACGAGACGGTGATCATCGTCGATACCGGTTATCCCGGATCATCGGAGTTGTCACGCAATGCCCATGCCGGTTGTCTGTCGTTCGAGATGTCCTGCGGCCGGAACCGCTTTATCGTCAATTCAGGTTTTCCAAGGAACGCTGCACCCGAGTTTCAGGCCGCCAGCCGTTCGACTGCCGCCCATTCGACGGTCACACTCGCAGACACGTCATCGTGCCGCCTGTCACGGTCGCGTCTGCTTGGCCCCATCATGGTATCTGGCGTCAGCCATGTTGAAACGCTGCGCAGCAAGGCGAACGGCAATGACGTTCTACGGGCATCGCATGACGGATATCTGAAGTCCTTCGGACTGTTTCACGAGCGCGAAATTGAGCTCAACCCGACAGGTACAAAAATCAAAGGTCGGGATGCGCTGCGGCTTGAAGATGATGCGGCGAGAATGCCGAGCATCGCCGCCGTGTCGAGGTTCCATATTCATCCGCATATACAGCTTCATCAGGAAGACGAGGAATCCGTCTATATGCAGGCAGCGGATGGTACGACGTGGCTATTGACTGCTCCAGGTCTGGAGCTCTTCGTGTCTGGCGACATTTTCATGGCAGACGCGTCCGGTATCCGCCCCTCACAGCAGATTGAAATTGCCTTCAACCTTGCGAAAACCAGCGAAATTCGCTGGATCATCGAACGAAAGGCTTAGTGCTGTTTATTAATCCGGCAAGCTGTGTTAACGCGGCGGCAACCGCCGGATAATCGCCCTCCGGCCTGTCCTCCACCCATCACGGAGTAAGCCCGATGGCCGTCGCTTCCAAAAAAATCCCCGCCCCCGATAAGGTGAAAATTCGCACCGCACTTCTTTCCGTTTCGGACAAGACAGACATCATCGAACTGGCGGGCGCACTCGTCAAACTTGGTGTGAAGCTTTTGTCGACAGGCGGAACATCCAAAGCCATCGCTGAAGCTGGCCTGCCTGTCACGGATGTGTCGGATATTACCAAGTTCCCGGAGATCATGGACGGTCGCGTCAAGACGCTGCACCCGAATGTTCATGGTGGCCTTCTTGCCATTCGCGACGACGCCGACCATGTGGAAGCCATGCGCGCGCACGGCATCGAAGGTATCGATCTTTCCGTTATCAATCTCTATCCGTTCGAGGAGGTTCGCGCCAAGGGCGGCGATTACCCGACGACGGTTGAAAACATCGACATTGGCGGTCCGGCGATGATCCGTGCCTCGGCCAAGAACCACGCTTATGTGACTGTTGTAACAGACCCCAGCGATTACCCGGAACTTCTGGAAGCGTTGCAGGCGGATGATGGTCAGACCTGCTATGCATTGCGCCAGAAATTTGCAGCAAAGGCCTATGCCCGTACCGCCGCTTACGATGCTGTCATTTCCAACTGGTTTGCTGAGGCTCTGTCGATCGAGACACCGCACTACCGCGCAGTCGGCGGTGTTCTGAAAGAAAAGATGCGCTATGGGGAAAACCCGCACCAGAGCGCTGGTTTCTATCTGACCGGCGAGAAACGTCCGGGTGTTGCAACGGCAACGCTTCTCCAGGGCAAGCAGCTTTCCTACAACAATATCAACGATACCGATGCAGCTTATGAGCTCGTTGCGGAGTTTCTGCCGGAAACCGCGCCCGCAGTGGCCATCATCAAGCACGCCAATCCTTGTGGCGTTGCGACCGGCTCTACGCTCCTCGACGCCTACAAGCGCGCGCTGGCATGCGACCCCGTCTCTGCATTCGGTGGCGTGATCGCGCTCAACCGCACGCTCGATGCCGAAACGGCGGAAGAGATCATCCAGCTTTTCACCGAGGTGATTATCGCACCCGACGTCACCGAAGAGGCAAAGGCCATCGTTGCAAGAAAGCCGAACCTGCGCCTCCTGTCGGCAGGCGGCCTGCCGGATGCTCGCGCGCCTGGTATTACGGCAAAAACCGTATCTGGGGGTCTTCTGGTTCAGAGCCGCGACAATGGCATGGTCGAAGATCTGGATCTGAAGGTCGTTACCAAGCGCGCGCCGACGCCACAGGAACTTGAAGACATGAAGTTTGCCTTCAAGATCGCCAAGCACGTGAAGTCGAACGCTGTCATCTACGCGAAAGACGGTCAGACGGCGGGTATCGGCGCAGGCCAGATGAGCCGTATTGATTCCGCCCGTATCGCTGCGCAGAAGGCAGAAGATGCTGCTAAGGCCATGGGTCTTGTCGAGCCGCTGACCAAGGGTTCGGCAGTCGCCTCGGAAGCCTTCTATCCATTTGCAGACGGCCTTCTGGCCGCCATCGCTGCAGGGGCAACAGCGGTTATCCAGCCGGGTGGCTCGATGCGCGATCAGGAAGTCATCGACGCCGCAAATGAGCACAATGTGACGATGGTATTCACTGGCATGCGCCACTTCCGTCACTAAGCATTGATACCCAAAATGAAAACGGCCCGGAGATCGCTCTTCGGGCCTTTTTTATGGTCAGTGTTTCACATGAAACGTTATGTCACGGCACCGACCTGCCACGGCACGAATTCATTGTCGCCGTAATCATAAATCTCGCTGACGGTTTTCTCGCCGGAGGCCACTGCGATGATATGTTCGAAAATTCGTTTGCCGGATTCTTCAATGGTCTCAGCACCCGTCACGATCTCTCCGCAGTTCAGATCCATGTCTTCCTTCATGTGTTCGTACATTTCGGAATTGGTTGCGATCTTGATGCAGGGTGACGGTTTGAAGCCGGAGACGGAGCCACGTCCAGTAGTGAAACAGATGACGTTGCAGCCGCCTGCCACCTGGCCTGTTACGGCCACAGGATCATAACCGGGCGTGTCCATGAAGACGAAACCTTGCTCAGTCACGGTTTCCGCGAATTCATAGACGGCTTTCAATGGCATGGAGCCGCCTTTCGCGACAGCACCCAGTGACTTTTCAAGAATGGTGGTCAGGCCGCCCAGCTTGTTGCCGTGGGACGGATTGTTGTTCAGCTCATCACCGTTCCGTGCCGTGTAGTCACGCCACCAGTCAATCCGCTGCAACAGCTTTTCGGCAACGGCCGGCGTGACAGCCCGGCGTGTCAGAAGGTGCTCGGCACCATAAATCTCAGGCGTCTCAGACAGCACGGTGGTACCACCGTTGCGTACGATCAGATCGGAGGCGTATCCCAGCGCCGGATTGGCGGAAATGCCGGAATAACCATCGGAGCCGCCACACTCCAGCGCCACCTTCAGTTTCGATAGCGGCTGTTCGGTGCGTTTTGCGGCATTGACGATCGGCAGCATCGCCTTGATCTCGGAAATCGCTGCGTCAATCGTCTTGCGCGTGCCGCCATGCTGCTGGATTGTCATGGTCCGCAGCCGCTCGCCCTCCTCCATCTTGTAATGTTCAAGGATCGGAGCGATCTGGTTGGTTTCACAGCCAAGGCCAATCAGAAGAATACCGCCGAAATTCGGATGGCGAGCATATCCCTGAATGGTGCGGATCAGCAGGCGGTAGCCTTCGGATTTGGTATTGAGTGCGCAGCCGCCACCGTGGGTCAAGGCAACGACACCATCTACATTGTCGAAACCGTCCAGCCCGCCCTGCTTGTTGAAATAATCAGCGATGTAACGGGACACCGTGGCGGAACAGTTCACGGAAGCTATCACGCCAATGTAATTGCGCGTACCGACACCACCCAGACCGCGATCGTAACCCAGAAAGGTGCGGCGACCGGCTTCGGGCAGCATGCCCTTCTCTTCGATATCGACGCTGAACTGGTGAGCGTGCTCGGACGGAACCATCGCAAGGTTATGAAGATGTACGTGCCGCCCGGGCTCGATGTCCTGGGTCGCGATACCGATGACCTGTCCGTACTTCAGGACCTCTTCGCCTGACCGGATGAATTTCAGCGCGACCTTGTGCCCTCGCCCGATCAGATCAAGTGCTTTTAAGTCACCTCGCCCTGTCACGCCGCCGGCCGGTATAGAGCGGCGCGCCACTGCGACATTGTCGCCAGCGTTTAGCAAGATGGTTGCCTCGGAACTTTCACTCACGGGTTTTCCTCCTCCCGATATGCAATGCCTTCAATGTTTGGTGATGTCAGTCGTCTACCCAGCGTCGCTTGGAACTTTCCAGATGCCCGTGCATGGCGGCTTGCGCTAGCAGTGGGTCCCTTGCCTCAAGGGCTGCGAGAATGGTCTCATGCTCCTGCAGCGCATGCGCCCAGGTGTCACGATCTTCAAATTTGACGCGAAGCTGCGCAGAAATAGGGCTGTGCCGTTCATCGAACAGGTTTGCGACAAGCCGGGCTAAAACACTGTTTCCGGATTGTTCGGCAATTGTGACGTGGAACAGGCGATCCTGGTCGAGTGGTTTGCGGCCTGCTTCGATTTCCTTGCGCATGGCCGCGAGAATTCGACGGAGATTTGTAATGGTTTCATCCGTCATACGGCTTGCAGCAAGCACGATCGTTGCCCCTTCGACGGCTGCGCGTGCCTGCATCAGTTCAGACGGACTGTCGCCGAGCGATTTTGTGTGGTGCCGGGGCTGCAAGGGTTCTGCAGAGACGTAGACACCGGAGCCCATCCGGATTTCAACGGTATTGTCGATTTCAAGTGCGATCAGCGCTTCACGAAGTGACGGACGCGATACACCGAGTTTCTGGGCGAGTTCTCGTTCTGCAGGAAGACGGGCTCCAGGCTGAAACTCACCTGCTTCAATCAATTCCCGGATCTGGTCTGCGATCTGCTGGTAGAGCCTGCGTGGCTCTAGTATTTTGGCCTGACCATTCATGTGCGTTTTGCCGAAACCTTTTTTGATCGGTTATTTGGCCTTACCGTATCTTTATTGAATTCAATAGGCAAGTTGATGTTTATGCGACTGAAAATAATGAATTTTTTATGTTATCCCAGATAGTGTTATGGATCCTCATGCGACTCTGCATTGAGAATTTGGATAAATTGGCTTGACCATATCTCGAAACCGGCCTAACCATTCCGCCAATTCGCTGTCTCCCGACGGAGCGGGCGCGCGATTGGGAGGATGGGATGCAGCAGGGTGCATCGACGATTGAGGGCGGCTCTTCGCCTGAAGGTGTTGCGGCTGGAAAGGGCGAGACCCTTTTGCGGCTCGACAATATCAGCAAGGAATTTCCAGGCGTCAAAGCCTTGTCGGATGTGCATTTCGATCTGCGCTCTGGTGAGGTCCATGCGGTCTGCGGAGAAAATGGTGCTGGCAAATCAACGCTGATGAAGATCATTAGCGGCGTCTATCAGCCAACCTCCGGAACGATTGTCTACAAAGGCAACAAGGTTCAATATGCCTCGCCGCTGGAATCGGAAGCGGCGGGCATTGCCATCATTCACCAGGAACTCAATCTCGTTCCCCACCTCAGTGTCGCGGAAAACATCTATCTGGCGCGCGAGCCGCGCCGTGGTTTTCTTGTCGACCGCAAGAAATTGAGAGCTGATGCGAAACGCTGTCTCGATCGGCTGGGTGTCGATATCGATCCCGATCAACTTGTCCGTGGTCTTTCCGTCGCGCAGTGTCAGATGGTGGAAATCGCCAAGGCGCTTTCGCTTGATGCGGAAGTCCTCATCATGGACGAGCCGACCTCATCGCTGACCGAACAGGAAACCCGTCTGCTGTTCCAGGTCATTCGTGACCTCAAGACGGCCGGTGTTGGTATCGTCTACATATCGCACCGGCTTGATGAAATGGCGGAGATTGTTGATCGCGTCACCGTTCTGCGGGATGGTCGTTATATCTCGACGGACGATTTCCGAGCAATCACGGTCGACGATATCGTTACGCGCATGGTTGGCCGCTCCCTGGAAGACAAATTCCCTGAGCGCACCTCACAACCTTCAGACGATATCATTTTCTCGGTCGAGGGGCTCAGCCGCGCTGGCGTGTTCCAGGACGTCAGTTTTTCCCTGCGTCGAGGCGAAATTCTCGGTTTCGCCGGTTTGATGGGGGCTGGACGTACGGAAGTGGCGCGGGCGATTTTCGGTGCCGATGCGCTGGATGCGGGAAAAATAGTGTTCAACGGGCACGAGCTTTCCATTTCATCGCCACAGGACGCAATCGAAGAAGGCATCGCCTATCTTTCGGAAGACCGCAAAAGCGATGGGTTGGCGATCAAGATGTCGGTTGCGGCCAATACAACGCTTGCCAACATGAAAGAGGTTTCGAACCGTTTCGGCCTCATTGACTTCAAGAAGCACGATATGGTCGCGAAAAAATACGTCGACCTTCTGAATGTCCGTACGCCATCGATCGGACAGACCGTGCGACTTCTCTCGGGCGGCAACCAGCAGAAGATCATTATCGGCAAATGGCTGTTTCGTCAGTCTAAGGTTCTGTTTTTCGACGAGCCGACCCGCGGTATCGACGTGGGCGCCAAGTTTGCCATCTACAAGATCATGGATGAGCTGGCTGCTCAGGGCATCGGCGTCATTCTTATCAGTTCCGAGTTGCCGGAGGTTCTCGGGCTGACGGACCGTATTGCTGTTTTCCATGAAGGCAGGATTACCGGCGTGCTCGAAACCGCCAAGACCAATCAGGAAGAAATCATGCGCTATGCATCCGGCTACAGCCGACCGGTGCAGTGAGGAAACACATGTCGAATATTGCAGAACCCCAGAAGAGCTTCACGTTCAGCGACCGGCAGAAGGATATCATCCAGAAGTTTGCGGCGCTCGGCAGTCTCGTGGCGTTGACAATGGTATTTTCCGCCACCAGCAGCGCATTCTTCTCCGTCAACAATGCCATGACGATCGCGCTTCAGGTGACGTCTATTGCCCTTCTCGGCATAGGCGCCACCTGTGTCATCATCACCGGCGGTATCGATCTTTCGGTGGGCTCGGTTCTGGCACTTGCCGGCGTCGTTGCCGCACTCGCCGTGAAGGAACTCGGCATGCCGGTTCCGATTGGCATGTTGCTCGGCATTCTGACGGGATCGTTGTGTGGTTTCATCAACGGTCTTCTCGTGACGCGCTTCAAGTTGCCACCGTTTATCGCGACACTCGGCATGATGTTGATCGCCCGTGGCGTTGCCCTGCAGATTACCGGCGCACGTGCTGTGTCTGGTCTTGGAGAATCCTTCGGTGAACTCGGCAATGGTGCCCTCTTCCGCATCGTGACGATTGGCGATGACGGGTTTCCCAACGTGGTTTTCCCAGGCATCCCCTACCCCGTCATTTTGATGGTGGTGATTGCCTTTGCCGTTTCGTTCATGCTCAACCGTTCGATCCTCGGACGTCATATTTATGCTGTCGGTTCGAATGCGGAAGCCGCCCGTCTCTCCGGTGTGAACGTCGCCCGCGTCACCAACTTCACCTACATCCTGTCCGGTACACTGGCGGGTCTGACGGGTTGTGTGCTGATGTCGCGTCTCGTCACCGCACAGCCGAATGAAGGCGTGATGTACGAACTCGATGCCATCGCCAGCGCGGTCATTGGTGGCACGTCGTTGATTGGCGGTGTCGGTACGATTTCCGGCACGGCGATTGGCGCCTTCGTTATCGGCATTCTGCGCAATGGTCTCAACATGAACGGCGTTTCTGCCTTCACGCAACAGATTATCATCGGCCTCGTCATTCTGGTCACCGTCTGGATAGACCAGCTTCGCAATCGTCGCTGATGAAAAGGGGCTGCGGACCCTTTCCGCAAACAAGAACGGCATGGGGGAGGCCCGGCGTGCCGACAAAATGGAGGAAAAAATGAAAAAAATCGCGACTGCCCTTCTGACATCCGCAATCGCCCTGTGGAGCGTTTCCACCGTGCAGGCCGGTGAAATTGCCGTTATCGTCAAGACCGTCAACTCCACCTTCTGGCAGAACGTCCAGAAAGGCGCGGATGAAGCGATCAAGAACGCCTCCGGTCACACTATGACCTTCCAGGGTCCGGCATCGGAATCGGCCATTGCCGATCAGGTCAACATGGTTGAGAACGCCGTCAACCGTAAGGTTGCAGGCATCGTTCTGGCCCCTTCGGATCCGGATGCGCTGGTTCCCGCTGTCAAGAAGGCTTGGGAAGCCCGTATTCCGGTGGTGATTGTCGACTCCCAGCTCGCCAAGGGTGCGGAGCAATATTACCAGTCCTTCCTCGCAACCGACAACAAAAAGGCCGGTGAACTTGCTGCCCAGGCGCTGATCGAAAAGGTTGGCAAGGAAGGCAAGATTGCCGTGATGTCCTATGTTGCAGGTGCAGGTTCTGAAATCGGCCGCGTCGGCGGTTTCACTGACTACATCAAGGCCAACTCCAAGCTTGAAATCGTCGGTCCGTTCTATTCGCAGTCGCAGATGGCAACGGCGCTGAACCAGACCACCGACGTTCTGGCCGCAAATGCCGACCTCAAGGGTATCTTCGGTGCCAACGAGCCGACAGCCATTGGTGTTGGTCGCGCACTGGCTCAGTCCGGCAAGGCTGGCAAGGTTGTCGCTATCGGCTTTGACGGTAACCAGGATCTGCAGAGCTTCGTCAAGGACGGCACGCTTGCTGGTATCGTCGTTCAGGGGTCTTACCAGATGGGCGAAAAGGGCGTTGAAACCGTCGCGAAGCTTATCGGCAAGGAAAAGGCCGACAAGTTCGTGGATACCGGTGTGGTTGTCGTGACCAAGGACAACATCGACAAGCCGGAAGCGAAGAACGTTCTCTACTGATTGTCTGAACTCAGGATGGGTGCCGCTCGTGCGGCGCTCATCCGCCCAAGTCCCGTGTATTTTCGAAAGTGCCCGCAATGAAAGTCTCCGACACACGCAAGCTGCCTCGTCGCAATGTCGATGTTACCCTGATGGGTCTTGGCTGTGCCCAGATGGGTAATCTCTATCGGATTACGCCTTATGCGGAATCGAAGGGCGCTTTCGACAAGGCATGGGAAAGCGGTATCCGCTATTTTGATACTGCACCATTTTACGGCTACACCCGTTCCGAACGCCGCCTCGGCACGATGGTGACGGAGCACGATCGTAACGACTATACGCTGAGCACCAAGGTCGGGCGCGTCATGGTGCCTGACGAAACAGTTGGACCGGAAGAGGATGCCTATGTCGCGCCTCTGCCGTTCCGCCCGGTCTATGATTATTCCCATGACGGTATCCTGCGCTCGTTCGAAGCAAGCCAGCAGCGGCTCGGTGTCCTGAAGCCGGATATTCTCTATATTCACGATATCGGCCCTTACACGCACGGCGACAGACACCAGCATTACTGGGAGCAGTTGACGTCGGGCGGTGGTTTCAAGGCACTTGGCAGGCTGCGCGAAGAAGGTTCGACAGGTGCTGTCGGGCTTGGCGTCAACGAATGGGAGATCGTTCGTGATGCCATGGAAGTCTTTGACATAGACGTTGCGATGTTGGCCGGCCGTTATACGTTGCTGGAACAGCAGAGCCTGTCGTTCATGAATGCCTGCGCGGAAAAGGGTGTCGGCATCGTTGTCGCGGGCGCATTCAATTCCGGCATTCTCGCCGGTAACCGCAAGTTCAACTATGCTGACGCGCCTCAGGAGATATTGTCCCGCGTCGACGCGCTTCATGATGTCTGCGAGGAGCTTGGTGTTTCACTGCAGGCTGCTGCGCTGCAGTTCCCGCTCGCCCATGCTGCAGCCGTTACCGTTGTATCCGGTGCACGCAATGCCGAACAGCTTTCTTCCAACATCGGCTGGTTCGAACAGGAAATTCCGCATGAATTCTGGTCAGAGCTGCACCGTCGCGGTTTGATTGCTGAGGGTTCGCCGGTGCCGGGTGGAAAGGCCTGATAAAATGGTCATCGATGCCCACCAGCATTTCTGGCTGTTGAAGGATCGTGCAGGTCAATGGCCGCCACCCTCCCTGGAAGCCATCTACCGTGATTTTCTTCCCGAGGATCTTTTTCCCCTGATGCGAAAGGCGGGTGTGACCGGCACCGTTCTCGTGCAGACGATGGAAAACGCTGCCGATACCGACTTCATGCTGGCGCAGGCGGAGAAGAATGACTTCATCAAGGCCGTGGTCGGTTGGCTGGATCTGAAGGCCGACAATGCTCCTGCCATGATTGCAGGCAGGGCGGCGCATCCAGCCTTTAAAGGTGTCCGCCCCATGTTGCAGGACATTGCCAACATTGACTGGATCGATGACGTTGCATTGGAGCCTGCAGTTAAAGCCCTGATCGATCATGGGCTGGTATTTGATGCATTGGTTTTACCGCCGCACCTGCCGCATCTTCTGAGCTTTGCGCGCCGTTATCCCGCTTTGCCCGTCGTCATCGATCATGGTGCAAAGCCGTTGATCGCCAAGGGTATCTATGCCGGCTGGCGTGCCGATATGGCCGCATTGGCAGCGCTTCCCAATGTGCACTGCAAGCTTTCCGGTCTGCTGACCGAACGGGGAGAACAAAAGCCCGAGGCAGTACGTCCTTATGCCGAGACCATTCTTGAGCTTTTTGGTCCGGCAAGGGTGATCTTTGGTAGTGACTGGCCGGTCCTGCGGCTTGCTGGCGACTACCAGCAGTGGATCGATTTCTGCCATGAGATCATACCCCCCACAGACCACGCAGCTGTATTCGGCGGCAATGCCGCCCGTTTCTACAGACTTTCCGACAGGTGACCCATGCTGGCAATTTTCTGTGATACACCCGGTCAATTGAGCGCGCGCGAACTGCCTAAACCGGCGCGCGGCGAAGGTGAGGTGCTGGTGCGCATCCGTCGTATCGGCGTCTGCGGGACAGATTTGCATATCTTTACCGGCAATCAACCTTATCTATCATATCCGCGTGTCATGGGACACGAGCTCTCCGGTACGGTCGAAGAAGCGCCCGATGGAAGTGTGCTGTCGCACGGGGATGTCGTCACCATCATTCCCTACATGTCCTGTGGTCATTGCAGCGCATGCCTGAAAGGCAAGAGCAATTGCTGCCGCAATATCGGTGTTCTGGGCGTCCATCGCGATGGCGGGATGGTCGAATATCTGAGTGTGCCGCAACAGTTCGTGCTGAAGGCCGAAGGGCTGACGCTGGATCAGGCTGCGATGACCGAGTTCCTGGCCATCGGTGCGCATGCCGTGCGACGCGGAGCTGTTGAACAAGACCAGCAGGTTCTGATCGTCGGCGCCGGACCGATCGGTATGGCAGTGGCTGTTTTTGCTGTTTTGAACAGCGCTGTGGTGACGATGATCGATAGTCGCGCGGACCGGCTGGATTTCTGCAAGACGCATCTCGGTGTGGCGCATGTCGTCCCGCTCGGTGAAGGCGACAAGGATCAACTCTCGGATATCACGAGCGGCGATTTCTTTGATGTTGTCTTCGATGCGACAGGCAATCCGAAAGCCATGGAGCGCGGTTTCTCCTTCGTGGGGCACGGTGGCTCTTATGTTCTTGTTTCCATCGTTGCCAGCGACATCAGCTTCAATGATCCGGAGTTTCACAAACGTGAAACCACCTTGCTGGGCAGCCGCAACGCGACGCCTGATGATTTTGAGCGGGTGCTGGAAGCGTTACGCGCCGGGAAGGTGCCGGAAGCACTGATTACTCATCGTATGGCTCTCTCCGAGGTGCCGTCGAAATTCGCCGGTCTCACCGATCCGAAGGCTGGCGTCATCAAGGGCATGGTGGAGGTCGCATGACGATCGACACCCCGATCCTGCAATTCGGCACCAGTCGTTTCCTGCTGGCACACGCGGATTTTTTCATTTCGGAGGCTCTCGCCACAGGTAAGGCGATTGGACGTATTGCGGTTGTACAGACTACCAGCAGTGCGGAAAGCGCCAAGCGCATTGCAGCGCTTGGTTCTGACAAAGGCTATCCTGTTCGTATCCGGGGTTTGCAGGGTGGCGAGGTTATCGATCAAGAATATATGGGTGGCGCCGTTATCAGGTCTTTGACTGCGGCGAATGACTGGGGCGACGTTCGTGATATCGCGATGAAAGCCGATGTCATTTTATCCAACACCGGTGATCGCGGTTACGATCTCGATGCTGGCGACGGGCCTCATCTGGCGGCGGATTTCACGTCGGTTCCGAGGAGTTTTCCAGCGAAGCTTTGCATGCTGCTTCTGGAGCGATTTCAGAAAAATCCGGAGGTTCCGGTTTCGATATTTCCGTGCGAACTCGTTCCTCGTAATGGCGACAGGCTAAAATCCATTCTGCGCGACCTGGCGAATGCCTGGCAGTTACCGGCCGGATTTTCCTTCTATCTCAACGAGAAGTGCCGTTTCGCCAACAGTCTGGTCGATCGTATCGTTTCCGAAGCCATCGACCCGGTTGGAGCGGTGGCGGAGCCCTACGCTCTCTGGGCGATCGAAAAACAGGAAGGGCTGACGTTGCCCTGCCGCCATCCGGCGATTGTGCTGACGGATGACCTCAATCGATATGAGACGCTGAAACTGTTTCTGCTTAATCTCGGACATTCCTATCTCGCCGAGCGCTGGCAGCAGGATGGTCGTGCGCCGGATGAAACGGTACGCGAAGCGATGCAGGACAAGGGCCTTTCGGCCGATCTTGAAGCTGTCTGGCGTGGCGAGGTTTTGCCCGTCTTTGCCGCTGCCGGGATGGGCGATGAGGCGCCAGCCTATGTCGACGAGGTGCGCGAACGCTTCATGAATCCGTTTTTGGCGCACAGGCTTGCCGATATTGCCAGCAATCACGACGAAAAAAAACGTCGACGTTTCGCTCCGGTCATTGCCTGGGCCGAACGTCTGCAACTCTCCCTGCCGCAACCGAAGCTTCGTGCCGGCTTGGCGACTATCAATAACGGGATATGACGATGCAACGTATGGGAATGCTCATCGGCGTGAAGCCGGAGATGATTGCGGAATACAAACGGCTGCATGCTGCCGTATGGCCGGAGGTTCTGGCGCTCATCAGCGACTGCAACATCCGCAACTATACGATTTTCCTGCGTGAACCAGAAAACCTGTTGTTTGGCACCTGGGAATATCACGGCACGGACTTCGATGCGGACATTGCCAAGATGGCCGCCAGTGAAAAGAACCGGGAATGGTGGGCCTTCACGATTCCCTGCCAGCAGCCGCTCGAAAGTCGCAAGGATGGCGAGTGGTGGGCAATGATGGAGAACGTTTTCCACCACGATTAGGCTTTGGACAGAAAGACAGTCCGAAGCCGAAACAACGAGAGAGCGATGGATAACATTCTGCATTTTATTCCCACGCTCTAACCTATTAGTGACCCCTGACCGCGAGTGAACGGCATGACCAAGATTACAGATTTGCGCGTTTTCGATCTGCGCTTTCCCACGTCTCAAAGCCTTGATGGCTCCGATGCGATGAATCCAGACCCTGATTATTCCGCAGCCTATGTCATTCTCGACACGGACGAACCTGGTTTAAAAGGCCATGGACTGACCTTCACCATTGGTCGCGGCAACGACATTTGCTGCATGGCAATCGAGGCAATGCATCATCTGGTCGTTGGTACTGATCTTGCGACGGTTCTTGAAAATCCTGGCAAATACTGGCGCCATCTGACCAGCGACAGCCAGCTTCGCTGGATCGGTCCAGACAAGGGCGCCATGCATCTTGCCACCGGTGCAGTGGTCAACGCCGTCTGGGACCTGCTGGCCAAAAAGGCGGGCAAGCCTGTCTGGCAGCTTGTCGCGGATATGAGCGCCGAAGAAATCGCCGATATCGTCGACTACCGTTATCTTACCGATGTGCTGACCCGCGACGAAGCACTGGCGATTCTGAAAAAAGCCGAGGGTGGCAAAAAGGAGCGTATCGAGACGCTGAAGGCCGAGGGATATGCCTGCTATACGACGTCGGCTGGTTGGCTCGGTTACGACGATGCCAAGCTGCGCCGTCTCTGCCAGGAGGCAATCGATGCCGGCTTCAACCACGTCAAGATGAAGGTTGGCCGTGATCTGGAAGACGATATTCGCCGCCTTACCATCGCTCGTGAGGTGATTGGTCCGGATCGTTATCTGATGATCGATGCCAATCAGGTATGGGAAGTGGATCAGGCGATCGACTGGGTTAAAAAACTCGCTTTCGCCAAGCCGTTCTTCATCGAAGAGCCGACAAGCCCGGATGATATTGCTGGCCATCGCAAGATCCGTGAAGCCATCGGTCCGGTTAAGGTTGCAACCGGTGAAATGTGCCAGAACCGCATCATGTTCAAGCAGTTCATTGCCGAAGGTGCAATCGATGTGGTGCAGATCGATTCCTGCCGCATGGGCGGACTGAATGAAGTTCTGGCCGTTCTGCTGATCGCCGCAAAATATGGTCTTCCGGTCTGGCCGCATGCCGGTGGCGTAGGTCTTTGCGAATACGTGCAGCACCTTTCCATGATCGACTACCTCGTCGTTTCCGGGACCAAGGAAGGCCGAGTGATCGAATATGTTGATCACCTGCACGAGCACTTCATCGAACCCTGCGAAATTCGCAATGCGGCCTACATGCCACCAAGGCTACCGGGCTTCTCAATCGAGATGAAGCAGGAGTCGATCGAGACCTATACGTTCGAAGGATAATCGAATGTGCGCAGCGCGTCTTCGAGGCGCTGCCATTCTTCCTCGGTTGCGGGAAGGCCGAAACGAACATCATTCGGCCTTTCGTCAAACACGCGCACCAATATGCCGCTTTGACCAAGGTGGTCGAAAAGGCGTGGCGCGCGCTCATCTCTCGCCAATCTGAATAGCGACGTTCCCCCGACGATCGGCAAGTTGGCCTTTCGAAGAAGGGTATCCAGACGACCCGCCTGCATCGTTAGCCGGAGTCGTATGGCGTCCTGCCACGTCCGGTCAGCGAGCGCTTCCGTTGCGATATGCAGGGCCGGTCCCGATACAGCCCATGGACCAAGCCGGGATTCCAGGTCGGCGGCGATATCGGGATGGGCGACTGCAAAACCCAAGCGCACGCCCGCCATGCCGTAGAATTTTCCGAAAGATCGCAGCACGACAAGTGCATCCTCGTTTGTGATGCTGGCGAGACTTTCTGCAGTTCCGGTTTCAATGAAGGCCTCATCGACGACCAGCAGGCCGCCTTTGTGTCTCATTGAAGTGGCGATTGCCGACAGCGCGTCTCGATCCATGACGCGTCCATCGGGATTGTTGGGATTGACGATCGTCGCGTAGTCACAGGCCAGGAGGTCGTTGACGTACTGGACTTCCGTCATTGGCAAGCCTGCCATTCGGGCCGTTCGGGCGTGTTCGGCATAGGCGGGCGCAAGGACACCCCCTCGCCGTGCACCGCGATCGAGCGCCAGCTGTGCCAGGAGCGGCATCAGCATCTGCGTGCCTGGCGAGGCAACGATATGATCCTCGGAAGGTGCGCCAAAACTCTCTGCTGCCCGCTTCTTCAGTGCTGAAAGGGTGTCGGGTTCAGGCAGGCGGGCAAATGCGCTGGCGGGAATGGGCGAATGCGGATAGGAGTGCGGATTGATCCCGGTCGAAAGGTCGATCCATGGTTCAGGTGCCAGAGGAAACAACCGACGTGCCCGACCGAGATTACCGCCGTGACGGATCGCAGGTTGCGCCTTTTCTGGTACGTTGTCGCCCATGTTCCTTGCTCTCGCTTTTTTATCGCTCGTGATTGAACGTCTGACGGGATACCCGGACTGGCTTTTCAAGCGCGTCGGTCATCCCGTCACCTGGATGGGTTCGCTTATCGCCCTCCTCGACAAAAAATGGAACCGGGAAGAAGACGCATTTTCACAGCGCAAGATGGCGGGTTTGATGGCGTTGGCCGTTTTCCTCGGTAGCACGATGCTTGTCGCATGGATTGCCCAGTCGACCTTGTTACTTATGCCGCTTGGTCTTTTGCTTGTTGCGATCGTGGGTGCATCCCTTCCCGCGCAAAAGAGCCTTGAGCAGCATGTCGCAGCCGTTGCGACAGCCCTTGAGCAAGAGGGGCTTGAAGGTGGGCGCAAGGCCGTTTCGATGATTGTCGGGCGTGATCCCGAGAAGCTGGATGAGGCAGCGGTATGCCGTGCAGCGATTGAAAGCCTGGCAGAAAACTTTTCGGATGGTGTTGTGGCTCCCGCCTTCTGGCTTGCCATGCTCGGCTTGCCGGGCGGGGCGGGATACAAGGCGATCAATACGGCAGACAGTATGATCGGGCATCGATCCTCACGCCATGAAGCATTCGGCTGGGCGTCAGCCCGGCTAGACGATCTCGTCAACTTGCCAGCCTCACGACTGAGCGGCCTTCTGTTTGTCGTGGCTGCATTTTTTGTGAAAGGTGCCTCGCCTCGCCAGGCGATCCGTGCTGTTTTCCGCGATGCTCGCCATCATCGTTCTCCCAATGCCGGGTGGCCGGAGGCCGCGCTTGCCGGTGCGCTCGGTTTTGCGCTTGCCGGGCCACGTTCCTATGGGGGGCAGATGATCGAGGCTCGCTTCATGGGCGACGGCGGGAGACGTGATCTGACAGCGTCGGATATTCGCCAGGCTCTGCTTTTGGCTCGCATTGCGGATGGACTGTTGATCAGCCTGTTTGGCGTGCTTGCGCTTGCTATCGCGCTATAGCAAGCAATGCGTCGAGATCGAGATGGGTTTCCATGTGCTCAGCCAGCCGGTCGAGCACCGCATCGACGTCGGCTTCGTAGTTCAAGTGGGAACTTTCCGTTCCCAATCGCTGCAGCCAGACACTTCTTTGTGCATCATCGGCAAAAAGACCGTGAATATAGGTGCCGAAGACCCGTCCATCAGATGAGATTGCACCTTCGGTATGATTGCCGATTTTCGAAAAAGACCGTGTGCAGTCGGCTCCATATGTTTGTCCGACATGCATTTCATAGCCGGTGAACGATGTTCCATCGAAGCTGGTCCCTTGCACGGACACCAATCTCTTGTCGTCGGTAAGGGTCGTTGCGACATCAAGCAATCCAAGACCCTCGACCGTGGCCGGAGGGCCTTCGATGCCGTCAGGGTCTGAGACCATTTTGCCGAGCATCTGATAGCCACCGCACAGCCCAAGCACCATGCCGCCACGGCGCAGATGAGCCCTGATGTCGATATCAAGCCCGGATGTCTTCAGAGCGTTCAGGTCTGCGATGGTGGATTTTGACCCACAGAGCAGGACTAGCGCGCAGTCGCCGGGAATTGCTTGGCCCGGCCGGATGCGGACCAGTTCGACATCCGGCTCCATGTCCAGGGGGTCGAGATCGTCGAAGTTTGAAATATGCGGCAGGATCGGAACCGCAACGCGGATTTTTGCACCGTTTTTGGCGGTCTGGACATTGGAGAGGCCGAGCGCATCTTCCGCCGGCAGACGAGCGGCGTCGGGAAAATGCGGAAGAAGGCCGACGGTTTGCCATCCCGTTTTGGCAGCGATGATCCGCATGCCTTCGTCGAACAATGAAGGATCGCCGCGAAAACGGTTGACAATGAAGCCTTCTATCATCGCGGCATCGGCGTCATCCAGCACCGCACTGGTGCCGACCAAGCTCGCGATGACGCCACCCCGGTCAATGTCGCCGATCAGGATGACCGGTACATCGGCGGCACGGGAAAAACCCATATTTGCAATGTCGTTGGCACGCAGATTGATTTCTGAAGCGCTGCCGGCACCTTCCACCAGAACCAGATCGGCTTTTTGCTTCAGCAACTCGAAACTTTCCAGGACCTTCGGCATCAAACCCGCCTTGAGGCCCTGATATTCTGCGGCTTTTGCGTTGCCGGCGATCTTCCCTTGCACGATTACCTGCGCCCCGGTCTCGCTTTGCGGTTTCAGCAGGACGGGGTTCATGTGAACCGACAGCGCGACGCCCGCGGCACGCGCTTGCAGGGCCTGCGCACGGCCGATTTCACCGCCATCCGCCGTAACTGCCGCATTGTTTGACATGTTCTGCGGCTTGAAGGGCATGACGCTCAGGCCGCGCTTGACGAAGGCACGTGCCAGCCCCGCCACCATCAGCGATTTCCCGACATCGGAGCCGGTTCCCTGAAACATAAGGGCGCGTGCAGTCATGGATCAGAACTCGATTCCCGCCTGCGCCTTCACGCCCGCCTTGAAGTGATGTTTGACGAGGCTCATTTCCGTGACCATATCGGCGGCCTCGATCAGGGCTGGCTTGGCGTTACGGCCGGTGACGATGACATGCAAATCAGTCCGGCGTTTCTCAAGCGTTGCAATGACCTCTTCCAGAGGCAGGTAGTCGTAGCGCAGTGCGATGTTGAGTTCATCCAGGATCAAAAGACCGATGCTTTCATCGGCCATCAGGGTCTTGGCCTCTTCCCATGCCTTGGTTGCCGCGGCGACATCGCGCTTCAGATCCTGCGTGTCCCATGTGAAACCTTCGCCCATGGTTCGCCACTCCACCTTGTCGCCAAACAGGCTCAGTGCTTGCTGCTCACCGGTCGACCATGCGCCCTTGATGAACTGCACGACGCCGACACGCCTGCCATTTCCGAGCATGCGCAAGGCGAGCCCGAACGCCGCCGTCGATTTACCCTTGCCGGGGCCGGTATTGACCATCAGCAGACCTTTTTCGACCGTCTTTTCAGCAACTTCGGCATCCTGCACCGCTTTACGGTTCACCATCTTCTGCCGGTGTCGCTCGGCTTCGGCGTCGTTGATTTCGCGGTTCATCATGCATGTCCCTGTTTTTCGGCAGCGCGTGTGAACACCTCGCCGTGGAAGCGGCGACTATACCCAATTTGCCGCACCCGGCAATCCGCTGGCAGGGACAGCATGGCATTGACCGCAAAAGGCGTTCAGCCTAAGTGTATCGAGCAAACGGTCTTTTTCCGGCAACGGGGAAAGCTAAGAGGGAACACGGTTCAAGCCCCGTTGGGTCAATCCGTGGCTGCCCCCGCAACTGTAAGCGGTAAGCCCACACCGTGAAGCCACTGGACCGAACATGTCCGGGAAGGCGGTGTCAAACGGGTATCGATCAAGCCGCGAGCCAGGAGACCTGCCGTTCACGCAAAAACGTCTGCCGGGCGGGGTGCTCCGGCCAGCCGCTGAAATCGAACGAGCCGCCTTGCCTGGCAAGCGTGCCGTTTTCGAGATGCGCACCCCGAAAAGTTTTAAGGCGCGGAAAGCGAAAACGGTTTGGATATCGCAGTCACATCCTCATGCACCAAAGATGGGTTGGAAAACGATGACGTTTCCGGCGTGGTCGTGTTTGTGTGCCGCAGTTGTCGTGATGCCAGCGATCCAGATCTCGATCCCCGTCCCGGTTCCATCCTGGCGGAACGTGCAGCCGAAAAGGCGCACAACGCGGGTATCGAGGTGCGAAGCGTCAATTGTCTTGCCAATTGCAAGCGTGGGCTGAGCGCTGTTTTACGTGGCGCCGATGGCTGGTCTTATGTGTTTGGCGGACTGACGCCCGACAATGCCGAGGATTTGCTTGTTGGCGCTCGCCTGCTGGCCACTGCGCCGGACGGGCTGATGCCCTGGCGCGGCCGTCCAGATAGTTTGAAGCGCGGCATGGTCGCGCGTATTCCCCCATTCGATTTTACCGAGGAGATGAAATGAGCACCCTTCTGGATCGCGTTCCCTGCACCATCGTTACCGGTTTTCTGGGGGCCGGAAAAACAACGCTTCTGCGTGGCCTTCTCGAAAAACTCGACGGGAAACGTCTTGCCATTATCGTCAATGAATTCGGTGATGTCGGCATCGATGGCGAAATTCTCAAGGGTTGCGGTATCGAGAGCTGCCCGGAAGAAAACATTGTCGAACTGGCCAATGGCTGCATCTGCTGCACAGTGGCCGATGACTTCCAGCCAGCGATCGAGCAGATTCTCAGCCGCCAGCCGAAGGTCGAGCACATTCTGATCGAGACTTCGGGTCTGGCACTGCCAAAGCCGCTTGTTCAGGCTTTCCAGTGGCCGGCGATCAAAAGCCGTGTCACGGTTGATGCCGTTATTGCTGTCGTGGACGGCGCAGCTCTGGCTGAAGGCCAGGTCGCACACGACATGGAGGCTCTTTCCGCACAGCGGCAGGCCGATGAAGCGCTTGATCACGATGATCCCGTTGAAGAGGTTTTCGAAGATCAGGTTGCCTGTGCCGATCTCATCGTCATGACCAAGGCCGATCTGCTTGACGCTGCCGGTCTTGAAAAGGCCAAAGCCCACGTCTCGGAACATCTGCCGAAGGCTGCTAAGATCGTCGTCGCGTCGAACGGCGCCGTTGATCCTGCCGTGCTGATTGGCCTCGGCCTTGCGGTTGAAGAGGATATCGAAAACCGTCATACGCATCACGATGAAGAACACGATCACGATCACGACGATTTCGACAGTTTCGTTATCGACCTGCCTGCGGTGACCGATCCGGAAGCCCTCGCCGTCCGCATCGCCGAAACGGCTGCAGCGGAAAACGTCCTTCGTATCAAAGGCTTCATCGAGGTTTCGGCCAAGCCGATGCGTCTTCAGGTGCAGGCGGTCGGAAGCCGCGTCAATCACTACTACGACCGGCCGTGGGCGCCCGGTGAGACGCGGCGCAGCCGACTGGTCGTCATCGGTGAAAAAGGCCTGAACCGCGAGAAGATCGAACAGATGCTGGCTGCCTGACAATGCATATCCTTGCCACGACATCGTCGTCTCTGGACGACCTGATCGAGCCGGTTGATCTCAACCAGCCGCAGGCAGATGTCGTGGTTTTGTCCTTTTCGGCCAGCGATCTCGCTTGTCTGGAACGGGCATGGCGGGAGGATCAGGCACGCCCTATTCTCGTTACCGCCAATCTTTCGGAGCTTCGCCACCCCATGTCGGTCGATCTTTGGATCGAGAAGACCGCAGAACACGCAAAGCTTATCCTTATCCGGATTCTGGGTGGTGCGTATCGCTGGCGGTATGGCGTGGATCAGCTTGCGCAGATGGCGCGACGGCGCGGTGTGAAGCTTGCGCTTCTGCCCGGCGAATGCAGCGAGCGCGACGAAAAGCTGGAAGCGGCTTCAACGATCGACCAGTCGACACTTGCTGCGATCCTCTCCTTCTTCCGCGAAGGAGGGTCGGAGAACATGGAGCGTCTCGCCAGCGGATTGGCGGCGCTCTCAGGCGGTTACAACTGGCCGCAAGTTGAACCTGTTCCCCTGCCAAAGACCGGCTTTTATCGGCCGGGTGAGGGCTTCGTTGCTGAAAAACGGGCGACGGAGGATTTTGGCGTCAATGCTCCAGTCCTGCCCATCCTGTTTTATCGCTCAATGCTGCTGGCGTCCGATGTCGCGCCCATCGACGCATTGTTTGCATCCTTGAAGGCGCGGGGTTTCGCGCCGTTGCCAATCTTTGTCAGCGGTCTGAAGGATGCGGATGCGGCGGGTTTTCTGGAGCGTGTGCTTCCCGGCTTGAAACCGGCTGCCATTATTGCTGCTACGGCGTTTGCCAGTCAGGTCGATGACCATGGAAAAACCCTGTTCGATCGATTGGGATTGCCGGTCTTTCAGGTCATCATGGCAACAACCCGGCGTGACGGTTGGGCGGACAATAGCCGTGGCCTAAACCCTTCCGATCTTGCCATGCACGTCGTGCTCCCGGAGCTGGATGGCCGGATTCTTGCCGGTGTGATCTCATTCAAGCAGCCCGGTACGCAGGGTAACTCAGCCCTCATCAATGTGCCTGAGTCAGACCGCATCCTGCAGGTGACGAACCGCATTGCAGCCTTCCTGCGATTGAAACAGACACCGCGTCAGGAGCGTCGTATTGTTGTTCTGATGCCCGATTATCCAGGTGCGGCACCCGGACGAACCGGATATGCCGTCGGGCTCGATGTGCCACAAAGCGTTCTGGAAATGCTGCGCGACCTGAATGCTGCGGGATATTCGGTCTCGGAAATTCCAGAAACGGCGCGTGCCTTGCTCGATCGCGTCGAACAGGGGCATGTGCAGATCGATTGTTCTGCCTACGCGGATTTTCGCGCTGCATTTCCGGCAGAGGTGAGTGATGCACTGGAGGCGACGTGGGGTCCTGCCGAGGAGGACGATGCTGTCCGCGCGGGGGCATTCCGCTTTCGTGCCGCGACGTTTGGTTCCGTCACGGTGGCTCTCGCCCCTGATCGCGGCCGTAACGAAGATCGCCGCGTGGATTATCACGATCCTGCACTGCCACCGCGTCATGCACTGGCGGCATTCGGTGCGTGGATGCAAAGGGAAGTCGATGCCCACGCCGTCGTCCATGTCGGCGCGCATGGCACACTGGAATGGCTTCCCGGCAAGACGGTTGCTCTGTCGCGAGCCTGCTTTCCGGAGGTCGTTGCCGGGGCTTTGCCAGTCATCTATCCGTTTATCGTTTCCAATCCCGGCGAGGCGGCGGTCGCCAAACGCCGTATCGCCGCTGTTACCATCGGTCACATCCCGCCGGTGCTTGTTGATGCCGGCCTCTCGGCGGATCAGACGGCACTCGAACAGCTTGTGGATGAATATGCCCAGGCGGACGGGCTGGATCGCCGCCGCCGTGATCGATTGGCGAAACTGATTGTGGAGAAAGCACGTGAGACAGGTCTGGCGGCCGACGCAGGCGTCGGTACTCAAGACGACGCAGACACTGCCCTGTCTCGTATTGACGCCTTTCTCTGTGACCTGAAGGATTTTGCCATCAAGGATGGCCAGCATGTTTTCGGACGCAGTGCTGCGGGTGATGTTGATCCTTTGAGGCTACAAAGTGCCGCGTCGGAAAAGACGGCACTGCTTGCAGCTCTGGATGGTCTACACATTCCTCCGGGCCCTTCCGGTGCGCCAGCGCGCGGACGTCTGGACGTCCTGCCCACGGGGCGCAATCTCTATGCGGCCGATCCCCGGACAATGCCGACGCCAACGGCTTTCGAATTGGGCCGCATGGCAGGAGAGGAAGTGCTTCGGCATTACCTCCAGAGCCACGGTGACTGGCCAAAGCACTTGGTTTTCGACCTTTGGGGCTCGGCATCGTTGCGCAATGGCGGTGAGGATGTCGCGCAGGCACTCCATCTGATGGGCGCGAGACCGGTTTACGATCCAGCTACTGGTCGGGTCACCGGTATCGAGGTTTTGCCCCCTGCGGCGCTCGGTCGGCCGCGTGTCGATGTGACCTTCCGCATTTCCGGTCTTTTTCGCGATATGTTTCCGGCGCTTATCGCGCTTCTCGATGCTGCGGCCAAGGCGATTGCGCGGCGTGAGGAAGCCCAAGGTGACAATCCGTTGGGAGAGGAAGCGTCCACGCTCGGGTTTATCCCGGCACGTATTTTCGGATCTGCCCCCGGCACCTATGGCGCGGGGATCGAAGAAAAGCTGGCAAATGGGGCCTGGGAGGAACGACAAGAACTTGGTCGTACCTATCTCGATGCCGCAAACCACGCCTTCGGTGGCGCAGATGGTCTCGAGATGTCTGAAAATGCCGGCTTTGCCGCACAGGTCGAGAAGGCCGAGTTGCTCGTCCATACAGGCGATGACCCCGGACGCGATCTGCTCGACGGATCGTCCGACGTGGCATTTATCGGTGGTTTTGCCGCTGCCAAGGCGCTGCTCGGGCAAGCCGCCGATGTCGTGGCACTGGACACCACCAATCCCGGTCGCCCGCGCGCCCGATCAATCGCAGAGGCCCTGACACGTGTCGTGCGCGCCCGCGCCGTGAATCCACGCTTCATTGCCGGCCAGATGCGGCACGGTCCGCGTGGTGCTGCGGAATTTGCGGAAACCGTGGACCGGTTGATCGGTTTTGCAGAAACCACACACGCCGTTTCCTCGTCTTTGATCGAAGCGCTCTACGATGCCTATTTCGGCGATGAAGCTGTGCGTACGTTCATCCTTCGGGAAAACCCGCAGGCGGCAGAGGTCATGGCCCGACGTTTTCTCTCGGCGCGGCATCGTAACCTGTGGCATAGTCGCCGCAATGCGGTGGATGCGGAACTGGAAATGCTGATCGTTCCGCATTCCGAGAGGGTAAGCGTATGAACGCGGCGCACCTCGATCCTGTCCAGCCGTTTTCCCGACGTGGTGTTTGTCCTGCCTTGTCGGCGCCGATGCAGACGGGTGACGGACTTTTGTCCCGTGTCGCTTTCACCGACGATATATCACCGCAGGATCTTGCAAATCTTTGCGAGCTGGCTGCCCGCCATGGCAACGGGTTGATTGATGTGACGGCGCGAGGTGGCTTGCAGTTTCGTGGTTTGACATCACCAAGCGCCTGTCTCCTGGAAAACGATGTTCTTGCGCTTGCTCTGCCGGTTCGAGAAGGATTGGCGGTGGAAACTTCGCCTCTTGGCGGGCGTGATGTGACAGAAACAAGCAGTCCGCTTGCCCTTGCAAGGTGCATTCACGAAAAGTGTCTCGAACTCCGTTTGCACGAGCGTGTTGCCGCAAAAATGTCCGTTGTGGTCGATGGCGGTGGCCAGATTCGCATGAGCGATCTTCTCGCGGATGTTCGATTGAAGGCGGTGCAGCGCCACGGTCAGATCTTCTGGCAAGTGATGCTGGGAGGAACGGAAGACAAGGCATTTTATGCCGGTGTCCTTCATCCAGAACACGCTGCCGACGCTGTCATGGCGCTTCTGTGCCACCTGGCTGAACAGGGCCAAACTGCGCGTGGGCGCGATTTGGACCGTGATGCGGTGAACGCCATTTGCGGCGATGTGCTGTTGGAGCAATTGGCGCCCGATTTGTCGGAGACATTAAAATCTCCTTACGGTTTGATCGCCTTGGGTGACGATGGTTTTGCGGCTGGCATCGTACCTGCCTTTGGGCAGATTGCGACGGCGTCGCTCTCCTCGTTGTGCCGCACTGCGCTCAGCGTCGGCATCCATGCAATGCGGCCGGGGCCGGCGCACGGGCTATTTTTTTTCGGTACTCGCACTCAATGTGAGGTGCTGATTGCCTATGCCAAGTCATCCGGCCTGATCGTTGCGGGAAACGACCCAAGATCGTCTCTCGCAACCTGTTCCGGTGCTCCGGCTTGCGCGTCAGCCCTCCTGCCAACCCACGAACTTGCCGATTTCGCGGCAAAGCAGTGCGCGTCGTTGCTGGATGGCTCTTTGACACTGCATGTGTCCGGTTGTGGGAAAGGCTGTGCGCACCCCTCTCCGTCCCTCCTTGCCATTTCAGGCTCTCCGGAAGGACTGGCGTTTTCGCTGTCAGGCCGCGTTTCCGACGCACCGGATCTTGTTTTGCCGTCTGATGAACAAAAGGCCGTGCTTTCGCGGCTTGCCCGACTTTACGAAAAAGAACATAAGCCCGGAGAAAATGCCCGCACCCTGTTTGTCCGCCTGGGCAAAGACAGGGTCAGCGCGGCGCTCCGACAGGATGACCGATGACCAACTATGACTATATCCGCAACGGCGATGCGATCTATGAGCGCTCCTTCGCCATCATCCGTGAAGAAGCCGATCTTTCGGTTTTCACGCCAGAGCAGGCGGATATAGCCATCCGTATGATCCACGCCTGCGGGCAAGTGGAAGCGACGCGTCATTTCCGCTTCTCGCCCGATTTCGTTTCGGCAGCGCGTGGTGCGCTTGCTGCGGGAAAACCCATCCTCTGCGATGCGGAGATGGTTGCGCATGGCGTTACCCGTGCCCGCTTGCCGGCCAATAATGAGGTTATCTGCACCTTGCGCGATCCGCGCACACCTGAACTTGCCAAGGCAATTGGCAATACGCGCTCCGCTGCTGCTCTCGATCTCTGGATCGAGAAGATGGAAGGCGCGGTTGTTGCTATCGGCAATGCGCCCACCGCTCTGTTCTATCTTCTGGAAATGCTGGAAAAAGGCGCTCCTCGTCCCGCCGCGATCATCGGGATGCCCGTCGGTTTTGTTGGCGCCATGGAATCAAAGGATGCACTCGAGGAAACCTCGCTTGGTATTCCCTACGCCATCGTCAAAGGACGTATGGGTGGCTCTGCAATGACGGCCGCTGCCGTCAACGCTATCGCGAGGGCGGGTCTATGAGTGCTGCTTTGTTGGAGCCGACACAGGAAAAGATGCTGAAGGGCAAGCTGATCGGCGTTGGTACGGGTCCCGGCGATCCGGAATTGCTGACACTAAAAGCCGTCAGGGCCATCGACACAGCCGATGTCGTGGCGTTTTTCTGCAAAAAGGGCAGCACGGGTAACGGACGTCGTATCGTCGAAGCCTTCATTCGTCCCGGCACGCTGGAAATGCCGCTTGTTTATCCTGTCACTGTTGAGAGCGACAAAAACGGTGACGACTATCGCGGCGCCATTGCCGCATTTTTCGACCAGTCGGCGAAGGATATTGCTGCTCACCTCGACGCCGGGCGCAATGTTGCGGTTCTGTCGGAAGGCGATCCGCTGTTTTATGGTTCGTATATGCATCTGCATCTGCGTCTTGCTCCATCCTATCCGGCGGAAGTCGTGGCAGGCATAACCGCGATGTCCGGGTGCTGGTCGATGGCCGGCCTGCCACTGGTTCAGGGTGACGACATCCTGAGCATTCTTCCGGGAACGCTCGACGAGGCAATCCTGGAAACGCGGCTTTCGGGAACAGATGGTGCCGTCATTATGAAGGTTGGCCGCAACCTGCCGAAAATCCGCCGTGCTCTTGAAAAGGCTGGAAAACTGGAAAATGCGCTCTACGTCGAGCGCGGCACCATGGAAAACGGTCAAGCCATGCGGCTGGCCGAGCGAGACGGTTCGCCAGCACCTTATTTCTCGCTGGTGCTGGTTCCCGGATGGAAGGACAGGCCTTCGAACGAGGATGCACAATGACCGGCAAGCTGACGGTCGTTGGCCTTGGCCCTGGAAATACCGGGCAGATTACGCCTGAGGCATTGGCCGCAGTCGAAGCGGCGGTGGATTTCTTCGGATACATTCCCTATCTCGACAGGCTGTCGCTGCGTCCAGATCAGCGTCGCCATGCTTCCGACAATCGCGAGGAGATTTCGCGGGCCGGACAGGCGCTTCGACTTGCGGCATCAGGCGGCAATGTGTGTGTCGTTTCCGGCGGTGATCCCGGTGTTTTCGCCATGGCTGCCGCCGTGTGTGAAGCCATGGAAGATGGCCCTGCCGAATGGCGGGATATCGAATTCTCAGTCGTGCCAGGGGTGACAGCCATGCTTGCTGTTGCCGCACGTGCCGGAGCACCACTTGGCCATGATTTTTGTGCCATCTCCCTTTCGGACAACCTGAAACCCTGGGCCATTATTGAAAAGCGCTTGATTGCGGCGGCGGAAGCCGGTTTCGTCATGGCTTTCTACAATCCCGTCAGCAAGGCCCGTCCACATCAGTTGACGACGGCATTCGATATCCTGCGTAATCATTTGCCGGGGTCGGTGCCGGTGATTTTCGGCCGGGCGGCGGGTCGACAGGATGAGCGCATGCGCGTTGTGCCGTTGTCTGAAGCGCAGAGTGACATGGCCGACATGGCCACCTGCATTATCGTCGGATCGGTCGAAACCCGGATCATTGACCGCAAAAACCAACCGTCACTGGTTTACTCGCCGCGTTTCTCGGCAAGGGAAAACTGATGACGGATAGCGGCCAACGCAGTGTCTATATCGGGCACCGTCGCCACGTCGGGACGTTCCGGCCGTTCGATCATAATGACGGGAATGCCGAGCTGTCGTGCCGCTTCGATCTTTCCATAGGAGGCATTGCCGCCGGAGTTCTTGGATACCACGATCTCAATGCCGTTGTCGTTCAGCATGGCGATTTCGTCATCCAGAACAAAAGGTCCACGTGCCGTTATGTAGCGAATGTCCGGCAGCTTGAGTGGCGGCTCGACCGGATCGACACTGCGGACCAGGTAGGAATGTTGCGGAGCCATTTCGAATGGCAAAAGCTCTTGTCGCCCCAGCGCAAGGAATACGTGTCTGGGGGCGGTGCCAAGTACGGTTACCGCGTCATGCGTCGTCATCACCCTTTGCCATCGATCGCCCTGTTGCTGTCGCCACGCCGGGCGGTCGAGCGCAATCAGCGGAGTATCAGCCAACAAGGCGGCTTCTGCAGCGTTACGCGAAATACGCGCCGCAAAGGGGTGGGTCGCGTCCACCAGAATATCAAATTTCTCGTTTCGGATGAATTCTGCAAGTCCGGCCGATCCGCCAAAACCGCCGGTTCTGGTGGGTACCGGTTGTTTAACCGGGTCTCGTGTACGTCCAGCCATGGACAGCAGAATGCGGAAGCCGGAGTCCTCGGCCAGCTTTCCGGCGAGAAGGCGGGCGTCCGTTGTGCCGCCAAGGATCAGGATGGAGCGTGTCATGGTCTCTGAATATGCTGGAACGGATGAAGCTGCCACTGAAAAGGCAAAAAAGCCGTGGCTTTCGATCGTGGGGATCGGCGAGGATGGATTGTCCGGACTTGGCGAAAACGCTCGTCGTGCCATTGAAAGTGCGGCGGTTGTTTTCGGCGGTGTGCGCCACCTGGAGCTTGCGGCATCCGCAATCAAGGGTGAGGCGAGGTCCTGGCCTACACCATTTGATGTCGAGATGTCCGAAGTCGTGGCACTACGCGGCCATAAAGTCTGTGTTCTCGTATCTGGCGATCCGTTCTTCTACGGCGTCGGGGTAACGCTGCTGAGAAAGATTGCCGCCGAAGAGACGGTTTCCCATCCGTCGCCGTCCGCATTTTCTCTTGCGGCATCACGTCTGGGTTGGGCTCTGCAATCCGTTGAATGCGTGTCTTTGCACGGCCGTTCCATTGATCTCATTCGGCCGCACCTGCATCAAGGTGCAAAGATCATCGCACTGACCTCCGATGCCCAAGCGCCAACTCTTATCGCAAAATTGCTTTCGGAGACGGGGTTCGGGCATTCGACGTTTCTCTTGCTGGAAGCGCTCGGTGGGCAACGTGAGCGGTTGCGTCACGCCAAGGCTCAGGATTTCTCTCTAGAGAACATCGATCCCCTGAACGTCGTGGCGATTGATATCGTCGCTGACGCAAACGCGCGTATCTTATCCTACACCAGCGGACTTGATGACGCGTTGTTTGAACATGATGGGCAGATTACCAAACGCGAGATACGTGCGGTCACTTTGTCGTCGCTTGCCCCGCGCCATGGTGAACTTTTATGGGATATCGGCGCTGGCTCCGGGTCGATCGGGATCGAATGGATGCTTTCGCACCCTTCGCTCAAAGTCATCGCGATTGAACAGCACAGTCAGCGTGCCGAGCGTATCGCGCGCAATGCAGAAGCCTTCGGCGTTCCCGGACTTGAAATTCTGATTGGCAGGGCACCGGAAGCTTTTGAAGGTCTACCTCGCCCAGATGCGATTTTCATTGGTGGAGGTGGCAGCGAAAAGGGCGTTCTGGACGGTGCGATCGAGGCTCTGAAGCCAGGTGGCCGGCTTATCGCCAATGCCGTGACGCTGGAAATGGAAGCGATGCTACTCGCCGCGCAGGCGCGCCTTGGCGGTTCCCTCATCCGGCTCGACGTCTCACGTGCGTCGGCGGTCGGGTCGATGTCGGGCTGGAAACCGGCGATGCCCGTCACGCAGTGGAGCTGGACCAAATCACGGGATGAGGAAACGTGATCGTTGCGGGAATAGGATGCCGTAAAGGCGTCGGCGGAGACGCTATCGTGGCGGCATTGCGCGCTGCACAGGAGGCGTTTGACGTAAACGCGGATTGTCTCGCCACGGCGCCAATCAAGGCTGATGAGCCGGGTATAAAAAGTGCGGCGCGGCAACTTGGAATGCGGTTAGTCGTGGCCGATCAGGTGAGCCTCGATGCTGCGGCGGCGAGTGTGCTGACGATTTCGGAAGTCAGCCTCACTCACGCAAGATCGCCCAGTGTCAGCGAAGCCTCAGCCCTCGCCGTTGCTGGCAAGAATTCGAAACTGGTCGCACCGCGTTTCGTGGTTGGCGATATCACGGTGGCCTTTGCCACTTCTGGAGAAGAAACATGACGGTTCATTTTATCGGCGCAGGCCCGGGTGCTGCCGACCTGATCACGGTGCGCGGGCGCGACCTGATCGCCGCCTGCCCTGTCTGCCTTTATGCCGGTTCGCTGGTGCCGAAAGCGCTCATCGACTACTGCCCGCCGGGCGCGCGCATTGTTGACACCTCTTCCTTGTCGTTGGACGAGATCGAGGCTGAGTTCGTCGCAGCAGCGAAAGCGGGTAAGGATGTGGCCCGCCTGCATTCTGGTGATCTTTCCGTCTGGAGCGCCATGGGCGAACAGATCCGCCGCCTCGAGCGATTGGGTCTCGACTATACTGTCACGCCTGGGGTTCCATCCTTTGCGGCCGCTGCTGCAACGCTCAAGCGCGAGTTGACGGTTCCCGAGGTTGCGCAAAGCCTGGTTCTGACTCGTGTTTCCGGACGCGCTTCGAAAATGCCCGAGACCGAGACCTTGAAGGCTTTCGGTGCGACCGGTGCGACGCTCGCCATCCATCTTGCCATTCATGCCATCGGCAAGGTGGTCGAGGAACTGACACCGCTCTACGGAGCCGATTGCCCGGTTGCGATCGTCGTTCGTGCATCCTGGCCCGAGGAACGGGTCATTCGTGGTACATTGACCGATATCGAAGGCAAGCTCGCTGCCGAACCTGTGGAGCGAACAGCGCTGATTTTTGTCGGGCGTGGACTTGCGTCCGAGGATTTCCGCGAAAGCGCGCTTTACAGCGCCGATTATGTCCGTCGGTTCCGCTCTTCGAAGGAGAATGCTGAAGGGTGATCGGACGGCGTGAAGGCGGTGCGGCCTTTCAGATTGCCCTGCCGGTCGAATACCAGAATATCGAGCGAGACAGCCGGATCTTTCAATGCGGCGGCGGCGGTGACCCAGGCTTTCTCAGCAACGATATTGCCCAGATTAATTCCTGCGGCTTCAGCCAGTTGAAAAGCGTGTGCCACCATATTGGCCTGCCGGATTTCACTGGCAAGCACGTCGTCCGCACCGGCTCCGATGGCCAGTTCGGCAAGGGCTTCGAGATCAGCAAGACCGCGTTTGGAGTGAACATCCAGCATGCCCTGCGCCAGCTTGGTCATCTTGGCGACACCGCCGGCAATGGTGACCCGTTCGACCGGATGGCTGCGCAGGTATTTGAGCATGCCGCCGATGAAATCGCCCATGTCGATCAAGGCCGTTTCAGGCAACTCATACAGCGCCTGTCCTGCCTTCTCCGACGTGTTGCCGGTGGCGCCAAGCAGGTGGGTAAGACCGGTCGCACGGGCGACATCGATGCCGCGCCAGATCGAGTGAATCCATGCCGAACAGGAAAAAGGAATAACCACCCCGGTCGTCCCGAGAATGGAAATGCCGCCGATAATTCCAAGCCGGCCGTTCAGCGTTTTCTCAGCCATTTTTTCGCCGTCGCGAACCGAGATTTCCACCTCGAAATCCCTGTTATCACCGGCAACCTCACGAATTGCAGTTTCGATCATGCGGCGAGGAACGGGGTTGATTGCGGGTTCGCCGGGGGGCAAGGGCAGGCCTGGTCGGGTGATTGTGCCGACCCCCTTGCCAGCCTTGAAAACGATGCCGCTTCCGTGTTTTCCCAACCGCACGGTGCTTTCAATCAGCGCACCATGCGTGACATCCGGATCGTCTCCAGCATCCTTGATGACGCCGGCCCGGGCAAATTTTTCACCCTTTTCCTGGGTCGCAAGCGAAAATGCCGGTCGCGCCCCGCTTGGAAGTTCAACCTCGACAGGGTAAGGAAATTCGCCGGTCAGAAGGGCGGCGCAGGCCGCCTTCGTGGCGGCTGCCGCGCAGGTGCCCGTGGTCCAGCCGCGGCGAAGGGTCTTTCCATCCGTTTCCATTTGAATTCCTATAGCCGGGACGGCTTTATCCGTCATCGTTAAAGAGCAAGCAGCAAGTATGTCGATATCGCAAATTCTGGATAACATCGCCCAAAAAGGACCGGCATTCGAAGCCGGTCATGTCTGGCTGGCCGGAGCCGGGCCAGGTGATGTGCGTTATCTCACACTGGATGTCGCTCTTGCGCTGGGACAAGCAGACATCATCGTGCGCGACGCTCTTGTTAGCGATGAGGTTCTTGCCCTGGGTGCGCAGGCGGAGATCGTTTTTGCCGGTAAACGGGGCGGCAAGCCTTCTGCCGTGCAGGATGATATTACAGCGTCGTTGATCGACTTTGCTCGAAAAGGGAAAAAGGTGTTGCGCCTGAAAGGTGGCGATCCCTTCATTTTCGGCCGGGGGGGCGAAGAAATCGAAGCGCTGCGCGAGGCTGGCATCTCATTTCGCGTGCTGCCGGGTATGACGTCCTCGTTTACGGCCCTGGCGGCGGCTGGTATTCCAGCGACGATGCGAGGCATCAGCCGGGCCATAACGCTCGCGACAGGCCATGCGGCAGGTACCGAGGACGATCTTGACTGGCTGGCGCTCGCCAAGACGAAGGAACCGATCGTCGTCTATATGGGCCTGAAGAACATCGGTACCATCGCTGGTCTCTTGATGACAGGCGGGCGGTCTGGCGACACGCCGGTTGCCATCATAATGGCTGCGACGACTGCGCAGGAACGAATTTTCATCGGATCACTGAAAAACATAGCCGACGATGCAAAGCGTGAGAATTTCGAGGCGCCAGCCCTGATCGTCATTGGTGATATTGTTTCCATGCGACATCGTCTCGGAATATCCTGATCATGACAACACGGGCAATCATCATTGGCGCACCACGCTCCGGCTCCGGCAAAACCAGTGTGACGATCGGCCTGCTGCGCGCGTTCGCCCGACGTGGTGTCAATGTGCGTGGTATCAAGACCGGCCCGGATTACATCGACCCCGGCTTTCATGCGTTTGCGGCCGGTTCCGCTGGTCTCAATCTCGACAGTTGGGCCATGCAGCCCGATCTGTTGCGATATCTCTTTCTGGAGCAGGCCGCCGGCGCCGACCTCGTCATCATCGAAAGTGCCATGGGTCTTTTCGATGGTATCCCTGTTGCAGAACACCGTAGCGGGTCGGCTGCTGATCTGGCGCGGCTTTTCGGCATACCCGTGCTTCTCGTTCTCGATGTTTCCGGTCAGTCGCAGACGGCTGCGGCGATTGCACATGGTTTCGCGCATTACGATCCGGCAGTCCGCATGGGTGCTGTTGTCCTTAATCGTGCTGGCAGCGAAAGGCACCGTACGCTTTGTTCCGAGGCAATCGAAAATATTGGCCTTCCCGTTGTCGGTTGCGTCTTGCGCGATCCTTCACTTTTTCTGCCGGAACGGCATCTGGGATTGGTTCAAGCCAGTGAACACTCGGAAATCGATGCCCATATCGAACGGCTGGCAGACACGATGGAAAAGTCCATCGATCTTGATGTGCTGCTCTCGTTGGCCACTCCTGTCGAGGTCCCATCTGGCTCCTTAGAGGCGGCAATTGCTCCTCCCGGTCAGCGCATCGCGCTTGCGGAGGATGCCGCTTTTACCTTCCTTTATCCGCATCTCAAAAGTCATTGGCGCGCAGTGGGAGCGGAGATCGTACCGTTTTCGCCACTCGCCGACCAAGCGCCCGATGAGACGTGCGATGTTTGCTGGCTGCCAGGCGGATATCCTGAACTCCATGCCGGTACGCTTGCAGATGCTGCGAATTTCAAAGCCGGTCTTGCTCGCTTTGCCGCAAAAAAACCTGTTCACGGCGAGTGCGGTGGCTACATGGTGCTGGGTGAGGCACTGGAAGATGCAGATGGCGTGACACATGCTATGACGGGGCTTTTGTCGCACGCTACCAGTTTCGCCAAGCGCAAGATGAACCTTGGTTATCGACAGGCGACGATTACCGTTGATGGTCCGCTTGGCAAGGCGGGCGAGGTTTTGCGCGGCCATGAATTCCATTATGCGCGTGTGACCGATCCGGGCCGGGATGAACCTTTTGCGGAGATTGCCGATGGGCAAGGCCGTGTACTCGGACCTTCCGGTGGAAGACGCGGACCTGTTTCCGGCAGCTTCTTTCATGCGATTGCAAAAGGGACGTGACCTTCCCTGCTGCGACAAACTGGAGAGTGCTGTGAAAGTTTGTGGGCGCAGAACATGTGAAGTGGTATAAGGCGGGCATTAATCGCGCATTTTCCTGAAGCGTGCCGTACCGATGACCAGACCCGGATATATCACCTCTATCGTTCTTGCTTCCATCTTCGCCATGGCGCCTGTGAGAGCGGGCCTGGAGAGCCTGCAAGCGCACGGCGGTGAAGATTATGCGACGCTCGAGAAACTGGGCGCGGCCCTCTTCGACGATCCCAACATATCGATGAACCGGACGATGGCATGTTCCACCTGCCATATGCAGGCTGCCGGTTTTTCGGATGCGCGCGAGGCGGACAAGGTTGGCCGCGACGTTTCTTTGGGCGATGACGGTTTTTCGCTTGGCGATCGAAATGCGCCGACTGCGGCCTATACGAAATTCTCGCCACCTTTCGGCAAAAATGACGCGGGCGAATATGTCGGCGGGCAGTTCTGGGATGGGCGGGCCGGCTCACTGGAGGATCAGGCCGCTGGCCCTCCTCTCAATCCGATAGAAATGGGCATGCCGGACAAGGCCGCTGTTGTTCAGCGGCTGAAAGAAAATCCGGATTATGTCGCCGCATTCGGCACGCAGTTCGGCGGGGATGTCTTTCAGGATGATGAGACAGCTTTTGCAGCCATGACAAAGGCGCTGGCCAGTTTCGAGCGCTCAGATCAGTTTTCCACCTTTGACTCGAAATATGATCGCTTTTTGCGGGGGGAGGAAAAACTAACAGATCAGGAAGAGCTTGGACGGGTGCTGATGTCATCGACACAGTTCACCAATTGCAATCTCTGCCACGAAATACGTGGTTCGAAGGGACTGGAAAACGGGCTCTTCACCAACCACAAATATTTCAATATCGGCGTCCCCGCCAACAAGGCGGTGCGTGCGGCGAATGGGTCGAAAGCAGATACGGTCGATCTTGGTCTGGCACAGAACCCGCTTGTCGCGGGTGACCCGTCTGCACGTGGCAAATTCAAGGTGCCGACATTGCGCAATGTTGCCGTCACCGCGCCTTACATGCACAACGGGGTGTTCAAGGATCTGCGCACCGCCGTGCTGTTTTACGTGAAATACAAAAGCAAGAAGCCGAGCCGTCAGATCAACCCGGAAACCGGCGAAAAATGGGATGCGCCGGAAGTGCCTGATAATATCGCCATGGAGGAATTGACCTCGGCGCCGGCACTGGACGACAAGCGCGTGGACGCCATAGTCGCGTTTTTGAAGACGCTGACCGACAAGCGGTACGAACACCTTCTACCAAAAGACGCTGGGCAGGCAACGGTGCCACCTGCCCAGCCAATCGCTGTGTCGGTTACGCCGAAAGCGCCTTGAATTCGGCGAGAACCGCATCACCCATTTCGGTCGTGCTGACCTGGCGCGAACCCTCGGCCATGATATCGGCCGTGCGGATACCCTTGTCGAGCACGTTGGCGATGGCGGTTTCGAGCTTTGTGGCTTCTTCGACCATGTTGAACGAGTAACGCAGGCACATAGCGAAAGACGCGATCATGGCGATCGGGTTGGCGATACCCTTGCCGGCGATATCGGGTGCCGAGCCATGCACTGGCTCGTACATGGCCTTGCGTTTGCCGGTCTTGGCGTCTGGTGCACCCAGCGAAGCCGAAGGCAGCATGCCGAGTGAACCAGTCAGCATGGCGGCAACGTCGGACAGCATGTCGCCAAACAGGTTGTCGGTCACGATGACATCGAACTGCTTGGGCTTGCGAACAAGCTGCATGCCGCCGGCATCTGCCAGCATGTGCTCAAGCTGAACGTCCTTGTACTTTGCCGCATGCGTTTCAGTGACAACCTGGTTCCACAGTACGCCCGATTTCATGACGTTGCGCTTTTCCATGGAGCAAACGCGGTTGTCGCGGGTGCGCGCGAGCTCGAAAGCGACGCTTGCAATGCGTTCGATCTCGAAGGTGTCGTAGATCTGCGTGTCGATGCCACGCTTCTGGCCATTGCCCAGATCGATGATCTGCTTGGGTTCGCCGAAATAGACGCCGCCGGTCAATTCGCGGACGATGAGAATGTCGAGGCCTTCAACCAGTTCGGGCTTCAACGAAGAGGCGGCGGCGAGTGCCGGGTAGCAGATTGCCGGACGCAGATTGGCGAACAGTTCGAGATCCTTGCGAAGACGTAGCAAACCGGCTTCCGGGCGATGTTCGTAGGGGACGCCGTCCCATTTCGGCCCGCCGACTGCACCGAATAGGATGGCATCTGCCGCCAGGGCCTTTTCCATGTCAGTGTCGGAGATCGCGACGCCATGTGCGTCATAGGCGGAACCGCCGACCAGGCCTTCCTCGATCTTGAAGCCGGCGTTCTTCTCGTCATTCATGTAGGCGATCAGCTTGCGGACTTCGGCCATGGCTTCGGGGCCGATACCGTCACCGGGCAGCAGGAAAAGCGTGCGAACTGTCATCAAAACCTCCTTGGCGACACACCGGAAAACATCGCAAAGCGTTTTCGAGAATGGCGGACGCAGCATGAAACTCGTTTTCCATCGGTTGCCGCATATTCGACGGTGTGGATGGGGTGGGGCTTCTTATCGCTGGTGGAGGGGCTTTTCAAGCAAAGCAAAAGCCGATCCGGTACGCTTTTATGTGACAGGATCGGCTTTCATCATAAGCAGCTTAGATTTACGCCCAGGGACGGACAGATGTGTTGGCTTTTTCGAAGGTGTCGATTGCACCTGAGTGTTCGAGCGTAAGGCCGATGTCATCGAGACCGTTCAACATGCAGTGGCGCTTGAATGCGTCGATCTCGAAGCCAATCGTGCCGCCATCCGGTCCGCTGATTTCCTGGCGCTCAAGATCGATCGACAAGACCGCGTTGGAACCGCGCGATGCGTCGTCCAACAGCTTCTCAAGGTTCTCCGGGCTGACCACGATCGGCAGAACGCCGTTCTTGAAACAGTTGTTATAGAAGATATCGGCGAAGCTGGTGGAAATCACGCAGCGAATGCCAAAATCAAGAAGCGCCCACGGCGCATGCTCACGCGACGATCCGCAGCCGAAATTGTCGCCGGCGACGAGAATCTGCGCGTTCTGATAGGCGGGCTTGTTCAGCACGAAGTCAGGGTTCGGCGAACCATCTTCGAGGTAACGCGATTCCGCGAAAAGACCCTTGCCAAGACCGGTACGCTTGATGGTCTTCAGATAGTCTTTCGGAATAATCATGTCGGTGTCGATGTTGACGACCGGCATAGGGGCGGCCACGCCCGTCAGCTTGGTGAACTTTTCCATCTGTCGCTCCGGAATTCTTTTAACAGAACAGCAGCGCCAAGGCCTGCTTCAGGTTCCCTGTGGGAAATACTGCAAAACACATGGGTTTTGAAGCACAAACACGCCCAATTCGGTACGCTTTTGTCAGTACCGTGGCGTTTTACCCTGCTGCGCGGGGCTTAGAGATCGATGATCGTGCCCTTGCCGTCGTTCCATACGCGCATGTCGCGTTGCTGACCGCGGGTTTTCACCGGAATTGGCGCTGGCTTGAGACGGGCGGAGACAAGGCGCGCGAGGCTGAGAACAGCGAGCGCGCCCACAAACGCCACCGTCAGCGAAGCGGTGAAGAGAGCGGCCATAGCCAGAATTGCGATGCCGGATGCGGCGATGAAAAACGAACGGATGCCTTGCATGATCCAAACCTTTCTTTCCAAATGAATGTGGGCCTTCTTCATCCGGCTTGCAAGAGGATTCAGTGGATTGTCAGCTTGCAGATGTCATAAAAGGTTGACACAAGTGCGGCATGGCTAATTTTTTGCATCACAACATCGTCAGCCCTCGTCGTTCGTTGCTCTCTGTTCCCGCAATAAACACTCGAGCGCTCGACAAGATTCACGATCTTGATTGCGATGGGGTGATCTTCGACCTGGAAGATTCTGTTGCGCCTGATATGAAAGAGAAGGCGCGGGACAATCTTAGGGCATTCTTTCAGGATCGCCCGCTTGCTGCGCGTGAAGCAATTATCCGCATAAATCCCTTCGAAACGACGGAGGGAAAAGCGGATCTGGAGCTTGTCCTTTTCTGTCGTCCCGATGCCGTTCTCCTGCCGAAAGTGGACACCCCGTCCGATATTCATCAGGTGGCCGATCTTCTCTCGGAGAGCGATGCTCCCGCGGATCTGAAAATCTGGGCGATGATCGAAACGCCACGCGGCGTTCTCAATGCTGCCGCAATTGCCGAAGCGGCCCATACGGCTGACGCGCGGCTGTCCGCCTTTGTTGTCGGGCTGAACGATTTGCGTAAGGAAACAAGAGTTCCTGCCCTGCCCGGTCGCGCTTATCTGGTTCCATGGTTGATGCAGGTTGTGCTGGCTGCCCGCGCGTATGGACTGGATGTCATCGACAGCGTGTCGAACGATTTTCGCGATCTCGGCAGTTTCGATCTCGAATGCGAACAGGGGCGCCATATGGGGTTTGATGGCAAGATGCTGATCCACCCTGCCCAGATCGAGGCGGCAAACCGCCGGTTTGCTCCGGAAGAGGCCGAGGTTGCCGAAGCTCGGGATATCATTGCTGCTTTTGCCCAACCCGAATCCGCTGGATTGAATGTTATCAACAAAAACGGGCGCATGGTCGAACGACTGCATGTTGGCCAAGCCGAAAGGCTTGTGGCGCTCGCTGACGCCATCGCTCATGGCGCCGCAAAAAACAGAATCTAGTTGGGGCCTCGCGCAATCTGACCAGGTTCAGATTGTTCGCCCCGTTTCTCCAGAAAGGCAGGAAAAGTGAAAGTCTATCGTTTTATCACAGGTCCGGACGACTCGAAGTTTTGCCATCGCGTTACCGAGGCTCTCAACAAGGGCTGGGAGCTTGCAGGTTCGCCGACCTATGCCTTCAATGCCGCAGCCGGTGTGATGCACTGCGGCCAAGCCGTGACCAAGACGGTCGATGGCAAGGAATATCACCCGGACATGAAGCTCGGCGAACAGTGATGATGTGATTGGTGTGGACCGGATTACCGGTCCACGGCAGCCTCGGCGCTTTCTTCTATACGCTCCATGTCGTCGTCCGAGAGGCCAAAATGGTGGCCGATTTCATGGATGAGGACATGGGTGATGATATCGCCCAGCGTTTCGTCATTCTCCGCCCAATAGTCGAGAATGGGACGACGATAGAGCGTGATCCGGTTCGGCATTTCGCCGGTTTCCATGGTAAAGCGCTCTGAAATGCCGCGGCCCTCAAATAGTCCGAGCAGATCAAACGGTGTTTCAAGCGCCATATCTTCAAAGACTTCGTCAGTCGGAAAATCGGCGATCTCGATAATGAGGTCCTTGGTCAGCGCGCGGAATTCTTCCGGCAGGTGGCCATAGGCCTCGATGGCCAGCGATTCAAATGCTGAAATTGTCGGCGCGTGGCGGTCCCGCCAATCGTCGGTCTGGTCAATGCGGGCCATTTCTGCTCCTTATTTACGCGCCATATATACACTTGCGATGCAAATTTCGAGGGGGGACTGCAAGAAGAGCCGAAATCGCCTGAAATTCTTGGCGTTACGGTTACTTTTCAAAGCTTCATTGTCTTGACACAAGCCGGAGTCTCGCGTATCCCCGCACCCAAATTGATGGCGTATTGCGCCTTCTGTTTATGTCACGCCTATCGGGGTGGCTTCACCGGCAGAGTTTAGAAGGGCATTCAGCCCGGACGAAATTCCGCTCATCCGACTGATAAAAAGACGGCCAGCACGCGTTTGCGGGCAGAGCCGGAACGAACATGAAAGGATAAAAAATGTTCGCAGTCATCAAGACCGGCGGTAAGCAGTACCGCGTAGCGGCCAACGACGTGCTGACCATCGAAAAGCTGGAAGCAGAAGCTGGCGCAACTGTAGAATTCACCGAAGTTCTCGTGATCGGCGTTGGCGCTGACGCAAAGTTCGGCGCTCCTTTCGTTGCTGGTGCAACGGTCAAGGCTGAAGTTGTCGAGCACAACCGCGGCAAGAAGGTTATCGCCTTCAAGAAGCGTCGTCGTCAGAACTCCAAGCGTTCGCGCGGCCATCGTCAGCATCACACTGTCGTCCGCATCACGGACATCGTTGCTGCCTGATCGGCGCGACACGGGAAACTAGGTTTAAAGGAGCAATCCAATGGCACACAAAAAAGCTGGCGGTTCTTCGCGTAACGGTCGCGATTCGAATTCCAAGCGCCTTGGCGTAAAGAAGTTCGGCGGCGAAGCTGTCATTCCAGGCAACATTATTCTGCGTCAGCGCGGTACGCAGTGGCATCCGGGCGCCAACGTTGGCATCGGCAAGGACCACACGATTTTCGCACTGACGGCAGGCAACGTGAGCTTCCGCACGAAGGCTAACGGCCGCGTGTTCGTATCCGTCGCGCCGAAAGCCGAAGCCGCAGAATAAGCCGGCAGCGTCATATGCAGCCGGTGTCCCAACGACCCGGCTGAGACGCATCAGGTTCAGTCATAAAAAAGGGGAGTTGGGGCACCACCCAACTCCCCTTTTTCTTTAACCTCATGGAGGGACTGAACCATGCAAGCTGAATTGTTAAGGGTCGACCAATCACGGTCACCCCAAGAACGGCCGAGGCCCGATCGGTCAAGGAGCGATTGCCCCGTTTTGTTGTCGCAGAGGCTGGTATTGCGCAAGCCTCACGAAGAAGACATCGACGCCCTTGCCCATCTTGCCAACAACGCCAATATCGCGACCATGGTGTCGCGTATGCCGCATCCGTACACGGCGAAAGACGCCGTGGACTTCGTGCGACGCACCAAAGCTGGCGAGATTGGCAAGTGCGTCTATGCGATTACGCGCATGGACAATGGCGAGTTTATGGGATGCTGCGGCCTCGAGCCCCAGGAAGATGAAAAGACCCTGGAAATCGGTTATTGGCTGGGGGAACCCTACTGGAACCGTGGCTACATGACCGAAGCGGCACATGCGTTGATCGATATGGCGTTCCGAACCCGCGAGATCGACCAGATCGATGCGCGGTGCCGGGTCACCAATATCGCCTCACGGCGGGTTATTCAGAAGTGCGGTTTTCAGTTCCAGAGTTCCGGCATGGTCGGTTCACTGGCGCTTGGTGGCATGGTGCCGGTTGAATGGTACCGTCTGGATCGCAAGACCTGGGTTTCGCTGAAGAGCTGGGGGGACATGGGATGAGTGCACTGGAACTGACCCGTCGTCGCGTTAATACCGCGTCACCGCCCGGCCCCTGCCCTACTCTCGAAACGCGCCGTCTGGTGCTGCGCCCTCAGCGTTTGTCAGACGCCGGCAGCATTGCCGAATCCTTGAGCGATTTCGAGGTCACGCGGATGTTGGCACGCGTTCCGGCGCCCTACCATCGTCAGGATGCGCTGGAATGGCTGATCCTTCGCACATCCGGGACTTTGCCGGATTGGGACTTTGCCATTACCAATGGAGATGACACCCTCATCGGCGTCGTCTCCGTGGAATTGCGGCATGGCGAATGGCATCTCGGTTACTGGCTCAACCGCTTCTATTGGGGCAAGGGCTACATGACTGAAGCGGTCGCTGCTGTAGGTGAACGGTTCTTCCGCCGTATGCCTGGTACTGTGCTGCATTCTGGTGTGTTCGCCGACAATCCGGCATCCCTCAGGGTGCAGGAAAAGCTCGGCTTTCGCGTTACCGGGTGCCATCAGATCTATGCGACCGCGCGTGCCGCCATGGTCGCGCATATAGATACGGTCCTGACCGAGGACGGACTTGTGCGTCCAAAGCCGAGACACTGAAATAAACAAGGCCGGTTTTGCCGCAAACCGGCCTTGTTGTCCGGGCGCTTTCCCACGATAGTCTTTGACGTTCAGGGTAAGCGCCTGTATTCGAAGCGGCAGAACCTTTGTTTGAAGCGCGATGGCAATATGCTTGCCGCAATTGCGCATAAAGCTGACAGAACGGCAGTCTGATGAAATTTCTCGATGAAGCAAAAGTCTATATCAAGTCAGGTGATGGCGGCGCGGGTGCCGTATCGTTCCGGCGCGAAAAATTCATCGAGTTCGGTGGACCGGATGGTGGTGATGGCGGCCGCGGTGGCGACGTCTGGATCGAGGTCGTCAATGGTCTCAACACCCTGATCGATTTCCGTTTTCAGCAACACTTCAAGGCCTCGATCGGCCAGCACGGCATGGGCAAGACGCGTACCGGCGCCAAGGGCGCCGATGTGACGCTGAGGGTACCTGTCGGCACGCAGATCTTTGAAGAAGACAATGAAACGCTGATCGTTGACCTGACAAAGGAAGGCCAGCGTTTTCGTATTGCCGCCGGCGGCAATGGCGGCTTCGGTAATGCCTATTTCAAATCATCGACCAACCAGGCACCGACCCATGCCAACCCCGGTCTGGCAGGCGAAGAAAAGACGATCTGGTTGCGGCTCAAGCTGATTGCCGATGCCGGTCTCGTTGGTCTGCCGAATGCAGGCAAGTCGACATTCCTGGCAACGGTTACGCGGGCGCGGCCGAAGATCGCCAACTACCCCTTTACGACGCTGCACCCCAATCTCGGCGTTGCCACCATCGACGGTCGCGAGTTCGTGCTTGCCGACATTCCAGGTCTGATCGAAGGCGCGCATGAGGGTGTGGGTATCGGTGACCGGTTCCTCGGTCACGTCGAGCGCACCCGTGTTCTGCTGCATCTGGTTTCCGCACAGGAAGAAAAAGTCGGCAAGGCGTATAAAACCGTCAAGGCTGAGCTGGACGCCTATGGTGGCGGTTTGACCGACAAGCCGGAAATCGTCGCGCTCTCCCAGATCGACGTGCTCGACGAAAAAGAGCTGAAAAAGAAGGCCAAGGAGCTTGAAAAGGCCTGCGGTCGTCCGCCGCTGCTTTTGTCGGCCGCTGCCCATATCGGTATGACGGAGGCCCTTCGCGCCCTTCGCGACATTATCGTTTCGGCCAGCGACGGTGGTGAAACGGCCCTGCCCGACCGATCCATGCCGATCGAGGAAATCGAGGATGGGGACGACCGGCTATGACGTCGACCTTGGCGCGAAAACCTCTCGGCAATCATAATCGGATCGTCATCAAGATCGGTTCCGCGCTGCTGGTCGATCGAAAGAGCGGACTGAAAAAGGATTGGCTCGATGCCATCTGCGAAGATATCGCAGCCCTGAAGAAGAGCGGTGTGGATGTTCAGGTGGTCTCTTCAGGCGCTATCGCGCTTGGCCGCACCGTGCTTGGGCTTCCTTCCGGTGCGTTGAAGCTTGAGGAAAGCCAGGCGGCTGCGGCCGTCGGACAGATCGCGCTGGCGCGCGCCTGGTCCGAAAGCCTGTCGCGGCATGAGATCGTTGCGGGACAAATCCTGCTGACATTGTCCGATACGGAAGAGCGCCGTCGTTATCTCAACGCGCGTGCGACGATCAGCCAGCTTCTGAAAATCGGTGCGATCCCGATCATCAACGAAAACGATACGGTGGCCACTACCGAGATCCGTTATGGCGACAATGATCGCCTGGCGGCGCGCGTCGCGACAATGACGGGTGCGGATCTTCTCGTGCTGCTGTCGGACATCGACGGTCTTTACACCGCGCCACCGCATCTCGATCCGGATGCCAGGTTCCTCGAGACGATCTCTGACATCACGCCCGAAATCGAAGCCATGGCAGGCGGGGCGGCTTCAGAACTGTCGCGCGGCGGCATGCGCACGAAGATGGACGCGGGCAAGATCGCGACGGCTGCCGGTTGCGGCATGATTATCGCCTCTGGCAAGACGCTCAATCCTTTGAAAGCCATTGAGAGTGGTGCGCGCTCGTCCTGGTTTGCCCCCTCGGGCACGCCCGTCACTGCGCGCAAGACCTGGATTGCCGGGCAGTTGCAGCCCGCTGGCGAAGTGCATGTGGATGCAGGTGCGGAGAAAGCGCTGCAGGCGGGCAAGAGCCTGCTTCCCGCTGGCGTACGTCAGGTCAAAGGAAACTTCGGTCGCGGTGATGCCGTTGCCATCATCGGATCTGAGGGACGTGAAATTGCTCGTGGCCTTGCGGGTTACGATGCTGACGAAGCGCGTCAGATCTATGGCCACAAGTCCAATGAAATCGAGGCAATTCTCGGTTATGTCGGACGCGCGGCCATGATCCATCGTGACGATCTGGTCATGACGGGGCCTGCGGTCAAAGTGAAAACCACGAAGAAGGATGAAGTCGATGCCTGAACAGGCCGTGAAGCAGAGCCATGATATCGATGCGCTGATGACAGCCATCGGCACACAGGCGAAAGCTGCTGCACGACCGTTGTCGATCGCGTCGACTGAACAGAAAAACCGTGCGCTCCTGGCGATGGCCGCAGCCATTGAGGCAGCGAAAGACAAGATTCTTGCTGCCAATGCCAAGGATCTGACGGCCGCTGAAGGCGCCGGTATTGCTGCATCTTTCATTGATCGGCTGACATTGAACGAGGCGCGGATCGACGGAATTGCCGAAGGCATTCGCTCGATTGCCGCCCTTCCCGATCCGGTTGGTGAAGTTATCGCCGCCTGGGACCGGCCAAACGGGCTGCACATCGAGCGCGTTCGCACGCCACTTGGCGTTATCGGTGTCATCTATGAAAGCCGCCCGAATGTCACAGCGGATGCCGGCGCGCTTTGCCTCAAGGCTGGTAACGCGGTCATTCTTCGCGGCGGTTCCGACTCGCAATATTCATCGCGTGCTATCCATGCCTGCCTCGTCGAAGGCTTGAAGATTGCCGGCCTTCCAGAGCATTCTATCCAACTCGTTCCTGTAACGGATCGTGCTGCGGTTGGTGCGCTTCTCGGTGGATTGAATGGTACCGTTGACGTAATCGTGCCGCGCGGTGGCAAAAGCCTGGTGGCCCGCGTTCAATCCGAAGCGCGCGTACCGGTCTTTGCGCATCTCGAAGGGCTTTGCCACATCTATGTCGATCAGTCCGCCGATCTCGACATGGCGAAAAAAATCGTCGTGAATGCCAAGATGCGCCGAACCGGTATTTGCGGCGCGGCCGAAACCCTGCTGGTCGATAAAGCTGTGGCGTCGACGCATCTTGAACCGCTGGTGAAAGCGTTGGTCGATGCCGGTTGTGAGGTTCGCGGTTCGCAGGCGGTCCGCGATGTCGTTGCAGGGACAGTATCCGCAACGGAAGAGGATTGGCGTACCGAGTATCTCGATGCGATCATTTCCGTTACCGTCGTTGATGGTATTTCTGGTGCGATTGACCATATCGGCACCTACTCGTCCAATCATACCGAGGCCGTGATTGCGGAAGATCCGTCAGTTGTCGAGCGCTTCTTCAACGAAATCGATTCCGCCATTCTCCTGCATAACGCGTCGACACAATTCGCCGACGGTGGCGAATTCGGCATGGGGGCAGAAATCGGCATCGCGACGGGCAAAATGCACGCGAGGGGACCGGTCGGCGTCGAGCAACTTACCTCGTTTAAGTACCGCGTGCATGGCACCGGCCAGACACGGACCTGATATTTGGTAGCCGAAGTACGGATCGACAGGCGTTACCTCACCATGCCGCATGCAGAGCGCGGCATGGTCATCGGGCTTTTCGGCGGGTCCTTCAATCCGCCGCATGCCGGACATGCGCTGGTGGCGGAAATCGCGCTTCGAAGGCTCGGGCTTGACCAGCTCTGGTGGATGGTGACGCCGGGAAATCCGCTTAAAAGTCGCGCAGACCTTGCACCGCTGGAAGATCGCATTGCCGCCTGTGAAAGGCTGGTGAGCGATCCGCGCATCAAGGTTACGGCGTTCGAAAAGTCGCTTGGCATCAGCTATACGGCCAACACGCTTGCCAAGGTAAAGGCGAAAAATCCTCATGTCCGTTTTATCTGGGTTATGGGGGCCGACAATCTGAAGAGCTTTCACCGCTGGCAGAAATGGCGACAGATCGCTGAAACCTTTCCGATCGCCGTGATCGACCGGCCTGGTTCGACGCTGGCCTATCTGTCTTCCACCATGGCGCAAGCCTTCAGCCATGCGCGGGTCGATGAGGATGATGCGGGTGTTTTGTGGAAAAAAACCGCGCCAGCTTGGGTGTTCATTCATGGCCCGCGTTCGACGCTCAGTTCCACGGCTCTTCGTAACGGTCACAAATGATGTATGGCCGGTGGCCTTCAGGGGCCATATCTTGAAAAGTTAATGCTTTGATGCCACCTTCATTGTGTGACGTAGAGAATCACGTCGCGCAGTGCCTGTTTTGTCATTCTTGGGAAAGGAAAACCTCTGACAACAGTTCACGCCAAGGGAAGAGCACATGTTGCTATCCCGAAGGGCCAGGACAGTGGCGCCGATGCCGCCGACCATGCCCTTGAAACCGTCCTCGCGAGTCTTGAGGACTCCAAGGCTGAAGATATCGTATCTCTCAACATTGCCGGAAAATCGGCGCTTGCGGACTACATGGTGGTGGTCTCCGGGCGATCGAACAGGCATGTTTCGGCGATCTGCGAGCATCTTCTCAAAGATATGAAGGATGAGGGCTTCGGAAACGCCCGCGTCGAAGGTCTTGAGACCGGCGACTGGGTGCTGATCGATACAGGCGATATCATCGTTCATGTTTTCCGCCCGGAAATCCGTGAATTCTACAACATCGAAAAGATGTGGGCGACGCCGGATATGCCGGAGGAAACGCTGCATTGATGCGGTTCTGATATCGGCCTGAGAGCTGGCTGCATAGGAATTCGCGGAGGATGCTGTTATGAGCGTAACCCGATTGGGTTGCGACAGGGCGGTTTTGAATGCGTATTTCGATTTTTGCGGTGGGACGGTTGAAATCCGGCCCCGAAAAGGATCTTGCGGCCCGCTATCTCGAGCGTCTCGCAAAAACCGGTCCAGCGATCGGTCTGGAATTTTCACGCGTCATTGAAGTCGCCGAAAGTCGTGCATCGAACTCGGAGACACGCAAGCGCGAAGAAGCGGCGATGCTTGAGAAGTATCTGGCCGATGGAGCGGCTCTGGTGTTGCTCGATGAACGCGGCAAGGCGCTGGACAGTCCCGCGTTTGCCGAGTTTTTTGGTAACCTGCGCGACAGCGGTCGACGTGATCTGATTATCGCCATTGGCGGGGCAGATGGGCTTGATCCGTCGCTTTACGAGAAGGCCGTCGCGGTTCTCAATCTCGGAAAACTCACCTGGCCGCATCAACTCGTGCGCATTTTGATTGCCGAACAGCTTTACCGCGCCGTCACCATTCTTTCCGGCCACCCCTATCATCGCGTCTGAAGAGCCCTCTTCGGCGAATTGGTGTCTCAATTTCAACACGAAAATTCCCGAACACCGCACGGTGTGGATCGGCTTTGGCGGTTGCCTCTTGGTGAATTGTGGCGAAGCAGCGTAATGTCGTTCATTGCGCTTCGGCATCAAAGAAAGTTCAAATGGACAAAGGACGGCAGAAAAAGGGGCAGATGGCTGTTGCAGGCGCGGTGATCGCTGCCTTGGCCCTCGGTCTTTTTCCCGCTGGCTTTACCGTCGCGCGCGATGATGCGGGCGCGGCCAGCGCGGATGCCACCAATGCCCCGCCTGATGATCTGCAGGCGCTTGAAAAGCGCCGCGACGAAAACCGTCAGGATCTCGAGGAACTGGTCGACAGCATTGGGCTTTCCGAAGACAAGACCCGACAACTTGAAGAGAGCATCGCCGCGCTTGACCAGGACAGCACGCGTATCCGCCAGGAACTGATCGATTCGGCGGCGCGGCGTAAGGATCTCGAAACAAAAATCAGCGATGGCGAAGACCGGCTGGCAAAACTCGGTGTGCGCGAAGATGGCGTGAAGGCTTCTCTGCGCGAGAGGCGTGGTGTGTTGGCCGAGGTTCTGGCGGCACTGCAGCGCATGGGGCGCAACCCGCCGCCTGCCCTGCTTGTCTCGCCGGAAGATGCGCTTGCTTCGGTTCGTAGCGCCATTCTACTCGGCGCCGTTGTTCCTGGAATTCGCGCCGAGACTGACAAGCTCGTTGCCGCTCTCAAAGAATTGACCGATCTGCAGCAGGCAATCGCTCGCGAAAAAGGCGATCTTACGGGTATGATGACGGCCAGTCTGGAAGAGGAAAAACGCCTCGACCTTTTGCTGGCAGAGAATGATCGTCGCAATACGCAGACTGCGTCTGAACTGGAGGCAGAACGCAAGCGTTCGGAAGAACTTGCCGGCAAGGCAACGAGTCTGGAAGGCCTTGTAAGTTCTCTTGAAACCGAGATCAGTTCGGTGCGTGAGGCGATGGAAAAGGCGCGGGCGGAAGAGCAACGTCTGGCGCGTCTTTCCGAGGCAGAACGAGAGAAAGAGAGAGCCGGCGCAGAGGCGGGAACGCCCGATAAAAACCGTATTGCGCCAGCATATCCTTTCGCAAGTTTGAAGGGTAAGCTGGACATGCCGGTGGCTGGCGACGTTCTGCGTCGCTTTGGAGACGCCGACGGAACAGGTCACTTTTCCAGAGGTCTCGTGGTTGCAACGGGCCCCGAGGCGCTGGTGACGGCCCCTGCAGACGGTTTTGTGGTTTTTGCGGGCGATTTCCGCAGTTATGGCCGCATGATCATCCTCAATACCGGGGATGGTTATCATGTGGTTCTGACGGGCATGGACAATGTAAGGACAAGGCAGGGAATGTTTGTATTCTCTGGCGAGCCCATCGCTTCGATGGGTGCAAAAAGAGTAGCAAGTGCAGCAGCATTGGCGCTGGAAACGGACAGGCCAACGCTCTACATTGAGTTCAGGAAAGACGGCGTGCCGGTTGATTCTCAACCGTGGTGGACCGCAAAAAATACCGGAAGGGCGCACAATGATTCGTAAGGTTTCGCTTCTCCTTATCGGTGGGCTTATGGGCGCCACGGCGATGAGTGTGATTTATTCGGCGAGCATGCCGGCACAGGCCGCCGGACCTTCGACTTATAAGGAACTGTCGATTTTTGGTGACGTGTTCGAGCGCGTCCGCGCCCAATATGTAACGCCACCAGATGATGAGAAGCTGGTCGAAAATGCCATCAACGGCATGCTCAGCTCGCTTGATCCGCATTCGAGCTTCATGAATGCGCAGGACGCCAACGACATGCGCACCCAGACCAAGGGTGAGTTTGGCGGTCTCGGCATCGAAGTGACCATGGAAAATGAACTGGTCAAGGTTATCACGCCCATCGACGATACGCCCGCATCTCGCGCCGGCATCCTCGCTGGCGACTTCATTTCGGAAATTGACGGAACACCGGTTCGTGGCTTGAAGCTGGAGCAGGCCGTTGAAAAGATGCGCGGCGCCGTCAAGACGCCGATCAAACTGACGATCATCCGTCAGGGCGCGGACAAGCCACTCGAATTCACTGTGATGCGTGACATCATTGCCGTGCGTGCGGTCAAATCCCGCGTTGAAGGCGATGTCGGTTATCTTCGTGTCATCTCCTTCACGGAGAAGACCTATGATGACCTCGAAAAGGCGATCAAGAAAATCAAGGCGGACGTTCCTGCCGACAAGCTCAAGGGCTATGTGCTCGACCTCCGCCTCAACCCAGGCGGTCTGCTTGATCAGGCGATCAACGTTTCCGACGCCTTCCTAGAGCGTGGTGAGGTCGTTTCGACCCGTGGCCGCAATCCGGATGAAACCCGCCGCTTCAACGCGACGGCAGGCGATCTGACCGATGGAAAGCCGGTAATCGTGCTTGTCAACGGCGGTTCGGCTTCGGCATCTGAAATCGTAGCTGGTGCTCTGCAGGATCTTCGCCGTGCGACGGTTGTCGGTACGCGCTCGTTCGGCAAGGGCTCCGTCCAGACGATCATTCCGCTTGGCGAAGCAGGCGCACTGCGCCTGACCACGGCGCTCTATTACACCCCGTCTGGCAAGTCGATCCAGGGTACGGGTATTCAGCCTGACATCAAGGTTGAACAGCCGCTGCCACCGGAATTGCAGGGTAAGGTCACAAGCGAAGGTGAATCGGGTCTGACCGGTCACATCAAGGGACAGAGCGAAACCGAAGAAGGTTCTGGTTCTTCCGCTTATGTTCCGCCGGAAGCAAAGGACGACATTCAGCTCAACTATGCGCTGGATCTTCTGCGCGGCAACAAGACCGATCCGTCCTTCCCGCCGAACCCGGAAAAGGCTGTGGTCAACAAGCAGTAAGACGAAAAGCGCCGTTTGACGGCGCTTTTTTCCCTTTTGCCGCATCAGTCGAGTGGACCCTTCATTGCCTTCGGACCTGCGAAAACCGCTCATGGGCCGCAATAAAAAAAGCGCCGGTTTCAACCGGCGCTTTTCGGCAATTATGGGCCTTGCCGGTGTCGCTGTGCTGACGATTGGCGGCTTGTCGATCTATACGGCGCTATATCCGGATAACCTCCAGCGAACGACCGCGAATACGCAAGCTGCTGCGACGCCTTCTGAGAAGGATCAGGAACAGCCGGCCGATATAGCAGGAAATGCTGAGACCACAGGTCTGCAGCCGGAAAGCGGGCGCTCCGGCGCAAACATCAATCGCTCGACGATGGCCGATGGTAACATCGTATCCGTCTATTCCCCTCGGACGCGGGATAATGATGGGCCGGTTTTGATGAGTGGTCAGACCTATGGTCAGGACCCTCGTATGGCCACCAGGCCCAATGACGCCTTGCTGGAAGAGACTGCATTCGGTCGCTTGCCGATCGTCGCGGCGGATGGTCTGCGTTCGGTGGAACAATATGCCAGGCCGTGGTCAGGCGCGCGCGGGACGCGTGTTGCCATCGTTGTTGGTGGCCTGGGTTTGAGCCAGACTGGCTCCCAGAAGGCCATTCGTGATCTTCCTGCAGAGGTGACGCTGGGCTTCGCGGCAAGCGGTAACAGCCTGCAACGCTGGATGCAGGAAGCGCGTCGCGAAGGTCATGAGATTTTGCTGCAGGTTCCGCTTGAACCCTTTGGTTATCCGGGAACCAATCCTGGGCCCGATACCTTGCTGGCGGGTGACCCGGCCAAGGTCAACATTGATCGCCTGCATCGTTCCATGGCGAAAATCACCAATTACACCGGTGTGATGAACTATCTCGGGGGACGCTTTCTCGCCGATCAAAAGGCGCTGGAACCTGTGATGCGTGATATCGGCAAGCGCGGACTGCTGTTTCTCGATGATGGCTCATCCGCTCAGTCTTTAAGTGGCAACATCGGCAAGGCGATATCCGCACCTCATGGCTTCGCCGACGTTCAACTCGACAATGAGGTCAACGAAGGTGCCATCCTGCGCAAGCTCGACGAACTGGAACGGATAGCGCGCCGCAACGGTTCTGCGATCGGAGTGGCGTCGGCATTTGACGAAAGCATCGCTGCCATCGCGAAGTGGTCGCCGGAGGCGTCGGCGCGAGGCATTGAGATCGTTGGCGTTTCTGCGCTTGTCTCGGGACAGGCAGGACAGTAAACCTTTGATCGGTTTCTCTCCCTGCGCCTTAATGGGCGCGCAAAGCCAGCGGGTTTTTGATGACTATCAAAGCAGAAGATTTGCCTTATCGCCCTTGCGCCGGAATCATGGTGCTCAACAGCAAAGGCCTTGTCTGGGCTGGACGGCGTATCAAGGAGGGTAACTCCGAATATGACGGTTCTCCGCATCTATGGCAGATGCCGCAAGGTGGCATCGACGACGGCGAGCAGCCGCTGAAAGCTGCCGTTCGTGAACTTTATGAAGAGACGGGCATGAAGACCGTTACGCTGCTTGCGGAAGCGCGTGACTGGATTCACTACGACTTGCCGCCGGAATTGATCGGTATCGGTCTTCGCGGCAAATATCGTGGGCAGGCGCAGCGCTGGTTTGCGTTCCGCTTTGACGGTGACGAGAGCGAAATCCAGATTGATCCGCCGCCTACAGGCCATGAGGCGGAATTCGATGCGTGGGACTGGAAGCCGATGGAAAGCCTGCCTGAATTGATCGTCCCCTTCAAACGGGGCGTTTATGAGCAGGTGGTCGCCGAGTTTCGGCATCTGGCTGGTCAGTAAAAACGCAAAAAGGCGGCACCGGTGCCGCCTTTTTCATATTCATGAAGGTCCGATTATTCGGATTCGACGGCATCCGCAGAGTCAGCGTTGAGCTGGCCGTATTTGTTTTCACCGATCTTGTTGAGAAGGTCGAGCTGCGTCTCCAGGAAGTCGATGTGACCTTCCTCGTCGATGAGCAGCGTTTCGAACAGCTTCATCGACACGTAGTCGCCGGCGTCATGACAGATGTCACGCGACTTCTTGTAGGCGGTACGTGCGTCGTATTCGCCCGCGAGATCAGCTTCCAGCACTTCCTTGACGTTCTGGCCGATACGCAGAGGAGCGACGGTCTGAAGGTTCGGGTGACCTTCAAGGAAGATGATGCGGTCGATGATCTTGTCGGCGTGCTGCATCTCTTCGATGGACTCAGCACGTTCCTTCTTGGCAAGCTTTGTGAAGCCCCAATCATTCAGCAGACGGTAATGGAGCCAATACTGGTTGACTGCACCGAGTTCGAGGAACAGCGCCTCGTTAAGCTGCTCGATGACTTTTTTGTCGCCTTTCAATGTCCGCTCTCCTGTTCTCTTCGTGGAATCGCTTCAGGCGGGACATAAAATCAAAAACCTCGGCTTCCGTCGAGTGGCGACGGGCGTGATAGTCCTCGGTCGTTTTGATGATGAGGTCGACTACAGTCGGAAAACAGCCGCAACAGCGGCCACGTTTTGCCATGGCATGATAGACTTTTGCCGGGACAATAAGCTGCCAACAGTCCTCGTCCAGCAACTCAATGATGACGTCGCGGATGTCGTTGTCGGTAATGTAATTGCAGCTGCAAACCAGCATGACTAACTGCCTGTATGACGCAACACGTTGTTTTCGCTCTTAAACCAAAACAGGATAGTCAGTGTCAAGAAAAACATGGTTTCTGAGTCATCAGTATAATTTAGAGTCTTTCTAAACCATACAAAAAGAGTCGCCTTTTCATCTGGTTAGCTTCTATTTCCATAGGCGTTTTTCTGACTCAAGTTTTTGTGCGACACCTCCGCCGACGAGGCGTTATCACGAAAAGTTTACTGACGTGGGGTCCTGTCGGCCGGAAGTCTGCCAATGCCTGTCAGGCGAAATATTGTCCGCCGTTGGCCGTAAGGGTGGAGCCTGTGATAAATCCCGCCTGGTCGGAGACGAGGAACAGAACACAACGAGCGATCTCTTCGGGTTCGCCAAGCCGTCCCACCGGGATCTGCGGTATGATGCGCTCTGACAGGACCTGTTCGGGAATGGCTCTGACCATCTCCGTGCCGATATATCCGGGGCATATCGCGTTGACCGTGATATTGCGGCTCGCGCCTTCCTGGGCGAGGGCTTTGGTAAAGCCGATATCTCCCGCCTTGGAGGCGGAGTAGTTCGCCTGCCCCGCCTGCCCCTTCTGACCGTTGATCGAGGATATGTTGACGATACGTCCAAATCCCCGCTCCCGCATGCCCGGCCAGACGGGATGGGTCATGTTGAACACACCGGTGAGGTTTGTATCGATTACCTCACGCCATTGCTGGGGTGACATCTTGTGAAACATCGCGTCGCGGGTGATGCCGGCATTGTTCACAAGAACCTCGATTGGGCCCAATGTTGCCTCGACTTGGGCGATGCCCGCAAGGCAGGCGTCGTAGTCGCGTACGTCCCACTGAAACGCCGGTATGCCGGTTTCCTTCTGGAACGCCGCTGCACGATCGGTCGTGAAGGCGTAGTTGACAGCCACCTTGTAGCCGGCGGCCTGTAATGCACGCGCAATTGCTGCCCCGATTCCGCTCGTTCCGCCTGAAATCAACGCAACCCGGCTCATGCTGGCCTCCATGACCTGTAAAAGATGGTGTTCAACGGCCACATAAATGCGGCCAATGGGAGGCTGCTTCTACAGCATTGCTTCTGAAACCAAAATGGTTTTCAGAGGGCCTCCACACACATCGCAACGCCCATGCCGCCACCGATGCACAGCGTCGCAAGACCCCTGGAGACATTGCGGCGGCGCATTTCGAACAGAAGCGTGTTAAGGACGCGTGCGCCGGACGCACCAATGGGATGGCCGATCGCGATAGCGCCACCGTTGACGTTGACGATTGACGGATCAAGACCAAGATCACGAACCACGGCACAGGACTGTGCCGCAAAGGCCTCATTTGCTTCCACCAGGCCAATATCGCCGATTGACCAGCCCGCCTTGGCAAGCGCCTTGCGAGAGGCAGGAATGGGACCTGTTCCCATAATTTGCGGATCGACACCCGCTGTTGCCCAGGAGACAATGCGCGCCAATGGCGTAATACCGCGTCGGGAAGCTTCCTGTTCGGTCATCAGCAAGGTTGCAGCGGCGCCGTCGTTCAGGCCGGAAGCGTTACCGGCCGTAACGGTGCCTTCCTTGTCGAAGGCGGGACGGAGTTTAGCCATCGTTTCAATTGAGGTACCGGCGCGAATGTGCTCATCGGTATCAACAATGATGTCGGCCTTTCGGCCCTTTATTGTGAAAGGCACGATTTCGTCCTGGAATCGTCCTGCGCTTTGTGCCGCTTCCGCCTTGTTCTGGGAGGCGACGGCAAACTGGTCCTGATCGTCACGGCTGAGCTGCCATTGCCGGGCAATGTTCTCGGCTGTGATGCCCATGTGATAACCGTAGAACGCGTCAGTGAGGCCATCTTTCAACATCGTGTCGATCATTTTGAAGTCGCCCATTTTTACGCCGCCGCGCAAATGTGCGCAGTGGGGCGCCACGGACATGGACTCCTGACCACCGGCGACAACGATTGCCGCGTCACCCGTTGCAATCTGCTGCATGCCAAGCGCTACAGCGCGCAGACCTGATCCACAGAGTTGGTTGATACCAAAAGACGTCGCTTCCTGCGGAATGCCAGCCTTCATGGCTGCCTGTCGTGCCGGGTTCTGCCCCTCGCCAGCCGTCAGAACCTGCCCCAGAAGCACCTCATCGACTTCACCTGCCTCGACACCCGCACGCTCCAGAACGGCGCGAATGACCGTAGCACCAAGTTCATGGGCCGGGATGTTGGCAAAGCTTCCATTGAACGAACCAACGGCAGTGCGGGCCGCACTGGCGATCACGATTGAAGGCAAAGTCATAAGGTTCCTCCTCACTTTCGGGCGGGAGACTGGCAAAGGTTTTCATCCAAGTCAAACGGTGTCGGGCGCTTTGAAAGATGTTGCGAAAGCAATGCGATATATTGCCAAAAATTGCTGCGCAAAAAACAAACTGTTGCATTGCACAAAACATTTGTCACAGGGCTGGTTTTGCGCTTACACTTCACAACGGGAAGAGCAATAACACCAAAAAACAAAAAAATACCAGCATCGCGAGGAGGCGAGGATGGCAAAGCACGACGGCGAAACGATTATCAAAAAATACGCCAATCGGCGGCTCTACAATACGGGCACGAGCACCTATGTGACGCTTGATGACCTGGCGCAGATGGTCAAGCGTGGTGAGGACTTCAAGGTTCAGGACGCCAAGACATCCGAAGACATTACCCATGCAGTGCTGACGCAGATCATCGTCGAGCAGGAAGCCAAGACTGGCAACACGCTTCTGCCGACGGCTTTTCTCAGGCAGTTGATTTCCTATTATGGCGATCAGATGCAGATGGTGGTGCCGACGTTTCTCGAGCACTCGATGAAGACCTTTTCCGATCAGCAGAGCCAGATGCAGGAGCATATGGCCAAGGCCTTCGGCGACGGTTCGCTTGCCCGGAATTTCCAGGCACCGCTTCAGATGATGGAAGAGCAGATCCGCCGCAACACGGAACTTTTCCGTCAGGCCATGCAGGGGTTCGCGCCTTTTTCGATGCCGCAGGCTCCGAAGGAGACGCGTAAGCCGAATGCTTCTGAAATTGACGAGCTGAAAGAGCAACTGCGCGCATTGCAGCAAAAACTCGACCAGCTTTGAAAACCTGCTGCGACCGGCCTTGGCCGGTCCGCCTGTCACTTCTTGTCTTCGGATTGGGGTGCTGTGCGTTCGGGAACGCGCAGTAACAGCAGAAATCCGGCTCCCAGGAAAACGATCAAGGTTGCCATGCCGATATGGGCTGAGCCGGTCATGGCGGTTGCGACCGAAAAGCTCAGCGTTGCCATGAAACTGGTAGCGCGTCCCGATAGTGCGTAAATCCCAAAATAACGGCCTGCTTCCGCCACCGTGATATTGCGCGCCAGGTAGGAGCGTGACGAGGCCTGCACGGGACCGAAAGCCAGGCCGATCAGCACACCGTAGACGAGATAGGCTTTCTCTGCGCCCGTCGCGAATATACCGCCATCATCAGTGGTCGATAGCGCCATCCAGCCAAAGAGGGTCGAGCCACGTTCCGTGGATACAATGCCGATGGTCGCAATCAACAGAAGCACGAGGCTGATGAGGATTGTCGTGCGAGAGCCGAGGCGATGGTCTATGCGGCCGGCAACAAAACAGCCCGCAATGGCAACGACATTCAGAAGAATGCCGAACAGCCCGATCTCCATTGTCGCCCATCCGAACATACCGGCTGCAAAAGCACCACCGAGAATGAGGACGCCGTTGACGCCATCCTGATAGAGCATACGGGCGATCAAAAACCGCAGCAGGACAGGGCGACCACGAAGCTCTCGCAGCGTTGCCCGCAATTCCGTCAGTCCAGAGCGGATGGCTGACTTGAATGGCAAGCCCTTGTCACTGTCGGGAGTGAAGAGAAACATCGGCAGGATAAAGACGAGGTACCACAGCGCGGCGATCGGCCCTGTTATTCGAGCGTCTTCTCCGGTGACAGGATTTAACCCGAAAAGCGGCGTGATGCCGGCAATCGTACGGCCAGTTTGCGGGTTGGCGGCGAGGAGCGTCACAACAGCAATCAATACCACCATGCCACCGAGATAACCGAGCCCCCAGGCAAGGTTGGAAATTCGGCCGACATTTTGCGGATTGGTCAATCTCGGCATCATGGAATCGTTGAAAACGATGGAAAACTCCGCCGCGATCGAGGCAAAGATCATGCAGACGACCGGAAGGACGATTGGAGAGCCGGGTGCAGCAAACCACAGGAGCGACAGGCTGACGATCTTTATGACGGCAAAAAAGGCGATCCACGGCTTGCGTGATCCGGACTGATCGGCAATCGAACCGAGGATCGGGGAAAAAATGGCAATGACGATGGAGGATATCGTCGCCATGTTGCTCCAGACCGTCTGCGCCGAGACTGGATCTTCCGTCAGGCGTGAAACGAAATAGGGGCCGAAAATGAAAGTGGTGACGACCGTGAAGAACGGTTGCGCCGCCCAGTCGAACATGACCCAACCCCAGATACCCCGTTTTGCAATCTTCGTTTCGGCGGGTGGGGAGGAAGCGGTCATTCGGTATCCTGTAGCAGAAGGACGTCTGGGAGGAGAAAGCGACGCTTTTGTCTGACTACCCGTGCAGGTGCCCGGGTAGTCGTTTTGCGTATTGGAGCGGCTTTACTGCTCTGCTGATCTGGAACTCAGTCGATCTCAGCGAGCCAGAACGATGTCGGCCAGCAATCCGGCTGCGACCGTCAGTCGTGCAAGATTGATTTCGCCGCTATCGCTCAACGCAGCCAGTTCCGAGACGATACGATTGACGCGAACGCGGTCAGCAGCATACCAGGCCTGTACCGGGTCCTTCTCCTTTGCGTATTCCGTCAGAGCAGACACGACGATCTTGCGTCTCGCCGAAGAAATCTGATCCTGATTGCGCAGGAGTGCCAGACTTTCATAGTAGTCGGCAGGCGAAATGCGCTGGCTTGCTTCCAGCAACCTTGCCACACGGAACGTCGCGGAGACTGTCGCATAGCTTTCTGCTGCACGCGCAAGAGACGTCGAGGCGCTGTCGGCGATAAGCATGATCTCCGGAACGTAAACCAGGAGCGACAGAGTATCGAGTTCCTGGAGCAGGCCGGATGGCACCCCTTCAAGTTCCGTGGCACCGAGTTGCTGGCGATACTTCGCTGCCGCCGGAGCCAGGGATTTCACGGCGCTTTTCAGGCGCTCGATCTCGTCCGCCATCGCATTTGTGCCAGCACTCGCACCGCGCGCTTGCAGATAAAGCCTGCTTACCTCGGAGAATATGCGGGTGATCCGTGCGTAGAGTTCATTCTGGATGTTGCCGCTGATCTTTCCGTCAAGTGCATCGACCTCAGACCAGAGGCGCTTCAGACCGAAACCGTCTTCGACAATCATGGCCGCCTTGACGACATCGGCAGGCAAAAGGCCGCTGGCATCGGCAAGCTTCTGTACGAAGCCCGGGCCGCCACGGTTCACGACCGTATTGGCAAGTGCGGTCGCAACGATCTCGCGGTGCAGCCGGTGGCTTGTGATATCCGCTGCATAGGTCTTCTGCATTTTGACGGGGAAGTAATCCACCAGCAGATGCTGGAGATAGGGTTCGTCCGGCAAAGCGCTTGCCACCAGTGCATCAAACAGCGTCAGCTTTGCATAGGAGAGCAGAACACCGATTTCAGGGCGGGTCAGTGGTTTTCCGCTGGCATAACGTTCGGTGAATTCGGCGTCGTTCGGCAGGGTTTCGACCTTGCGGTTCAATTGCCCGGCTGCTTCCAGTGCACTCATCAACCGGCCGAGTTCTTCGCGGTTACCGGTACCCAGTCGCTCTGTCAGTGAAATCGCCAGCGACTGCAGGTAGTTGTTGCGCAGCACCAGGTGTGCCACTTCCGGCGTCATGGACGCAAGAAGCTGGTTCCGCTTTGGCAGGGTCAGACGACCGCTGTTAACGGCAGATGCCAGCGCAATCTTGATGTTGACCTCAACGTCCGAGGAGTTGACGCCTGCAGAGTTGTCGATGGCGTCAGAGTTGCAACGTCCACCAGCCAGAGAATAGGCAATACGGCCCTTCTGGGTGATGCCGAGATTGGCGCCTTCACCAATCACCTTGGCCCGAACTTCCGTGGCATTGACGCGGATCGGATCATTGGCCCTGTCACCAACTTCGGCGTTGGTTTCGACTGCCGCCTTGATGTAGGTGCCGATGCCGCCGAACCACAGCAGATCGACAGGCGATTTCAGGATGGCCGTCATGATTTCAAACGGCGTGGCAACGGTTTTGTCGATACCAATGGCTGCCGCCGCCTCAGGTGTCAGCGTGACCGATTTTTCCGCACGGGAAATAATCATCGCGCCCTTTGAAAGCAGCGAGCGATTATAGTCCTGCCAGCTGGAGCGCGGCAATTCGAAGATACGCTTGCGCTCGGCAAAGGACTGATCCGTGTCGGGGTCTGGATCGATGAAGATGTCGCGGTGATCGAAGGCTGCGATCAGTCTGATCTTTTCAGACAGCAGCATGCCGTTGCCGAAAACGTCGCCGGACATATCGCCGACGCCAGCCACCGTGAACGGCGTCGTCTGGATATAGGTATCCATTTCACGGAAGTGGCGTTTTACGGTTTCCCACGCGCCGCGGGCGGTAATGCCCATTTTCTTGTGGTCGTAACCGGCCGATCCGCCGGACGCAAAAGCATCGTCGAGCCAGAAGTTCGCTTCGCGGGCAAGCCCATTGGCCGTGTCGGAGAAGGTTGCCGTTCCCTTGTCGGCTGCGACGACGAAATAGGGGTCATCTCCGTCCAGTCGCAAGGTGTCGGCCGGTGCGACAATGTCATCGCCGATGATATTGTCGGTGATCGACAACAGCGTGCGAATGTAGGTCTTGTAGGCTTCGCGACCGGCATTGAAGACTTCGTCGCGTGTGCCGCCGGCCGGTAGTGCTTTCGGGAAGAAGCCGCCCTTTGCACCCACAGGTACGATCACGGCATTCTTGACCTGCTGCGCCTTGACGAGACCGAGCACCTCGGTGCGATAGTCCTGACCGCGATCCGACCAGCGCAGACCGCCGCGAGCGACCTTTCCAAAGCGCAGGTGCACACCTTCGACCTCGGTTCCGTAGACGAAGATTTCGCGGAAGGGGCGGGGATCGGGAAGGCCGTCGAGATGCTTCGGATCAAACTTGAAGGCCAGCACTTCGCGCGGTGTACCATCCTCGTTTTTCTGGAAGTAGTTGGTCCGCAATGTCGCGTCGATGGCATTGACGTAACGTCTCAATGTCCGGTCCTCATCAAGGTTCGGAACGCCGGTGAGGGCTGTCTCGATCGCCTTGTGCAGCTCGGAGAGCTTTTTGACGCGGGTCTTTTCGGCGATTGCCGGATCGAAATCTGTCGTAAACAGATCGAACAGTTTGCGGGTGATGGCCGGGTATTTGAACAGAGTTTCGGAGATATGCTCCTGCGAATACACGATCCCGGTCTGTCGCAGATAACGGGCGTAGGCGCGGAGCACGGAGGCTTCCCGCACCGTCACACCAGCGGCGAGGATAAGGCGGTTGAAATTGTCGTTGTCAACCTTGCCCGCAAATGCGGCCAGGAATGCGTCTTCAAGACGCGGCCCGTAGACGGCGAGATCAAGTGCAGCACCGGTCGCAATTGCCAGCTCCATGTCATGCAGCACGATATCCTGACGATCGCCTTCTGACAGGATACCGATATCAAAGGTACGTTCGCTGATAACGTTGAAGCCGAGATTTTCAAGCAACGGCACGCGGCGCGACAGCGGCAGGTGGCCGTCGCGGTGGAAGATTTTGAGGGACAGCCTGTCCTGTGGTTGATCGTCCTGGCGATAGAACTCGATCCGAACCGCCTCACCCTTTGCTGTCGCGACGATGTCGCGCATGTCGCCGACAGCCTCTTCCGGCGTAAAGGCTTCCTGATAGGCCTGATCCACATCCAGCAGTGGTGCTCCGGCTTCGGAGAGCGCAACGAAATGGTCTATCCAGCGCGCGGCGATATCGCTGACTGCATCTTCCAGCTTGTCCTGAGCAATGCGTGGAGTCTTTCCGTCCGTACGACCGACGATGAAATGCACGCGGGCAACGGCCCCTTCGGGGAAGGCCGGATAGTAGGCCGAGATGTGGCCGTTATAGACCTTGCTCAGATAGTCGCCGATCTTCTCGCGGACGTAGGAATTGTATTCCTCGCGCGGCACGAAAATGATGGCGGAGACAAAACGGTCGAAGCGATCGATGCGGGCAAGCACGCGCACGCGCGGGCGATCGCTGAGTTCCATGATCTGCTCGACAAAGCGGATCAGCAGATCCTCTTCGATCTGGAAGAGGTCGTCACGTGGATAGGCCTCAAGTGTATTGTGAAGAATTCGGCCGGAGTGACTGTTCGGATCGAAACCGAAATGGCGTTCAACCTCTGCCACCTTGGCGCGGAGCAGGGGAATTTGCCTGACGGGGCGCGTGTAAGCGGTGGCGGTAAAGAGGCCGACGATGCGCAACTCGCCGGTGACGTTGCCATCTTCATCGAAGCGCTTGATGCCGATGTAGTCCATATAGGCGCGGCGGTGGACGATGGATTTCACATTGGCTTTGGTGACGATCAGGAAGTCGGGGCCATCAAGGAATGCCAGGATCTCCGGGGTCGTTGTGACCGCATCCTTGCCAAGACGCAGAACACGAACGTCCGGATCGCTCAAAATACCAAGGCCCACGCCATCACCGCGCTCGATGCGGGCGTTCTTCCCCTTGCCGGAATAGGTATAGTCGCGCATGCCGAGGAAGGTGAAGTTGTCGTTGCGCAGCCAGTTGAGGAATTCGACCGCTTCCGTGCGTTCGGTCTTGCGTCTTGCAGATCCACGTTCCGACAGTTCCGCAAGCGCGTCGTCCAGCTTGGCAAGCATGGGCTTCCAGTCGCTATAGGCGGAGTGGACCTGGGCGAGTACGAAGCGCAGCCGTTCTTCGAGGGTGGCGGCAGCCTGTGGCGTCAGAGGTGCGATATGCAGTTGAATGAGGCTGATGTTTTGGCCCGGATCATCTTCTGCTTCGGCAAGGCGGTAGCCCGCTTCTGATTTTTCGTCGTGAACGAGAATAGGGTGCACAGCAAGATAGAGACCACGGAAGCTGCTGGTCACTTCTCCCATCACGGAATCGTAGAGGAACGGCATGTTCCGCCCGATGATGGTCAAGACTGTAACGGGAATATCCTTCGGTGTTACACCTTCGACCGACGATATGCTGATATAGGGTTTCTCGCCTTTCGAACGCGCCAGCGCCTCATAGGTATGCGCGGCACTAGTGGCCAGCATTTCGGCGGAATAATATTCTATGTCGTCAGGGCTTGCGCGCCCGTAAAGAATGCCTGGATCGAGAAATGGCGCTGTCTGGGTGCTTGCGAGATTTCGTGCTTTTTCGATCTGTTTTTCACGTTTTGGATTGTTTCTGTAGCCCATTTTGCGCGGATTCCTCCAAAAAATCACACTTTAAAGAGAAAAAGCATCGTGAAAGTCACGATTTTGCCTTCTCGGTCGAATCGGATATTGGCGTGTAATTGCGAAGAGTTTAAGAGGCATTTGCGTTTCTGACGCTTGGCAGTGAAAATTTATTGCTTTTGCCGATTTTGTCGAGCCATAGAAGCAAAACAGCGGTATTTTGGGAGCCGTTTTCAGACGCGGTTAACCGACCGTTGTGTGCTGCTGTGGCCACGATGGAAGCAAATTATTGATTCGCGCCTATTTTTGTGGTACACCACGGACACTGATCCACAGCGCGGCATTTGTGTGCCCAAAAACACCACGAAAGCAACTCTTCTTTTGCACGCGGTTCCCGTGACATATCGAGCGTTTACGCTCTCGAAACCCGAGTTGCGAGAAGGGATGTTTTTGCGCGCACAGTTGGACCAGGGCGGAGTCACCTGACGGTTTCCCCCGTCTCATCAGGGCCTGACCGACCCAACCCGCTACAACGGGTATGTAACAGGGAGTTTTTAGAACGAATGACGACCCAGCAGAAGAAATCTCCAGCACGTCACGGTTTCAAGACCGGTGAAGCGATCGTGTATCCCGCTCATGGTGTCGGTACCATTTCTGCAATCGAGGAACAAGAAGTTGCCGGCATGAAGCTCGAGCTTTTTGTGATCGATTTCGAAAAAGACAAGATGCGCCTCAAGGTTCCTGTAGCCAAGGCAGTCAGCATCGGCATGCGCAAGCTCTCCGAAGGAGATTTCGTTGAGCGCGCACTGAAAGTTGTTCAGGGCAAAGCGCGCGTGAAGCGTACCATGTGGTCGCGTCGCGCCCAGGAATATGATGCCAAGATCAATTCCGGCGACCTGATCGCCATCGCAGAAGTGGTGCGTGATCTGTATCGTGCAGAAAACCAGCCGGAGCAGTCCTACTCCGAGCGTCAGCTTTACGAAGCAGCACTCGACCGTATGGCTCGCGAAATTGCGGCCGTTAACAAGATGTCCGAAACCGAAGCAGTTCGCCTGGTTGAGACCAATCTCAGCAAGGGTCCAAAGCGTGGCAAGGCTGTCGAAGAAGACGATTCTCAGGACGAAGCCGCATAATTTACGGCTTTTCCTTCTAAAAAAGCCCGCCAGTGATGGCGGGTTTTTTGTTTGCATCAAAAGATACGGATACGGCTGCCTTTGCGCACACTGGTGAGAATTCGCTGCATGTCCCGAGGCCGAACCGCAACGCATCCTGCCGTCGGTTCGAAGCCGGGACGGATCAGATGCATAAAAATCGCCGAACCACGATGGCGTCGACGTGAAGAGATGTTCCAGTCCAGGACCAGACACACATCGTAAAGGCCGTCGGTGCGGGTCATTTCTTCATGGCTTGATACAAAGGGCGCTTTGACGAGACGATTGTAGTTCGGGTCGGAAGGGGCGTCGCACCACAGCATTGATTTGCGGATGCGCGTCATTGGTAAGGCGGTCATTGCCTTTCCGGCGCGGTCGCCACGATAAAACCCGTGCAGCAGGCGCATCGTGGAAATCGGTGATTTTCCATCACCTTCGCGCTTCATGGACGTTCTTCCGTTGCGGCCTATCGCTGCCGGGAAGGTGAGATGACCGAGCTGGACGATGGCGCGATTGATTTTCGACGGCGCCTGCCGAACCACCAGCGTCGACGTGCGTTTATGTTGTTTAACAGGCGGTCTGGCGATTGGTTTCACGAGATTTTGCTTTGAAGGTTATTCAACGTGAAGTCATAGCACGTCGTTATATGATGGCAATGGGTTGACGTTTTACCGGCAAACCGCTGAATTGGCTCACGATTAAAGCAAAGAAAGGCTGAGAATCCGAATGACGGCCCGCACTATACTTCTCGTAGACGACGATGACGATCTTCGGGAGACGCTGACCGAGCAACTGTCTCCTTATGAGGAATTCTCGATTCTGAGTGGCGCCAATGCGGCGCAGGCTACACAAATCGCCAAATCGTCCCAAGTCGACCTTTTGATTATGGACGTTGGTCTTCCCGATATGGACGGTCGTGAAGCTGTCAAGCTCTTGCGCAAGGGTGGCTTCAAGGCGCCGATTATCATGCTCACCGGGCATGATACGGACTCCGACACCATTCTCGGCCTTGAGGCTGGCGCAAACGACTACGTGACGAAACCATTCCGGTTTGCCGTCTTGCTGGCTCGCATCCGTGCGCAGCTTCGGCAATATGAGCAGAGCGAAGACGCGGTTTTCACGGTTGGTCCCTACCAGTTCAAGCCGAGCCAGAAGCTGCTGACGACCGAAGATGGCAAGAAAATCCGCCTCACCGAGAAAGAAGCGGCCATCATCCGTTACCTCTATCGCGCTGGCAGCACGGTCGTCACTCGTGACGTCCTGCTTGAGGAGGTCTGGGGATACAATTCCGGGGTAACGACGCACACGCTTGAAACGCATGTCTATCGCCTGCGTCAGAAGATCGAACGTGATCCGTCCAACGCCGAGATTTTGGTCACAGAGAACGGCGGTTACAAAATCGTCCCCTGAACAAACCTTGTTTCGGGTGGTCGTGCCTTGTTTTCCTCGCGCCGATAACGGAAAACCGCTCTATAATAGAATGAGCGGTTTTCTGGAGCTGGGATCGATATGGCCTTAACGGACGACATCATGCTGCTGGGGCAGGTTCCGTTGTTTGCGGGCTTCAGTGACGACCAGTTGCGTCTGATTGCCTTCGGGGCAGAGCGTCGCAAGGTTTCGTCCGGGCAGACCCTGTTTCGCGAGCACTCTCCTGCCGAATGCGCATTTGCAGTCACCACCGGCCGCTTCGAACTATTCAGTGCGGGCCGTGATGGCAAACCCGTGCTGCAGGCAACGCCCGGTCGAGGCGCGTTGTTATCGGAGTTCGCGCTTTTTACGTTGTGTGAGCGAAAATTCACGGCCATTGCGGCGGAGGACTCTGAAGTCATCCGTATCACGCGCATCCTCTTTCATCGTCTGGTCGAAGAGTTTCCTGAGGTCGCGGATATCGTTACCGCGCGTATTCGCGATAACATCGCCTCACTCGCTGCAGGCACGGCGCGGTTGCAAAACCGCTTCGCCTGACCGAATACCGGATCTAGAAGCGGAAATGGGCGGTGACGGGAACGTGGTCGGAAGGACGGTTCCAGCCACGCGCTTCACGCAGGATATCGATTTTTTCAAGCGAAGCGCCCAAATCCTGTGACGACCAGATGTGATCCAGACGCCGTCCGCGGTCGGCTGCTTCCCAATCCTTAGCGCGATAACTCCACCACGTGTAAATTTTCTCGCTGTCCGGCACGTTCAGCCGCATCAGATCAAGCCAGTCGCCTTGTTTCATCGCATCCAGCAGCCCTTCCGTCTCGACAGGCGTGTGACTGACGATCTTGAGGAGTTGCTTATGCGACCAGACGTCGTTTTCAAGCGGTGCGATGTTGAGATCGCCCACCAGGATCGACGAGGTGCCGGGTAGGCCATTCGCACGCAAGGCTTTCATTTCTTCGATGAAATCGAGCTTGTGGCCGAATTTCGGGTTGATCGATCGATCAGGTTCGTCGCCACCTGCGGGAACGTAAAAATTGTGAAGCCGAATGCGACGCGATCCCACTTCGACCACGGCGGAGATATGTCGGGCATCGCCGATGCCGCAATAGTCCTGACGATGATCCTCGACGAGTGGGATCTTCGAGGCAATAGCGACGCCGTGGTAGCCCTTCTGGCCGTGAATTACGACATGCTCGTAGCCTAGTGCTCTCAACGGCTTCATCGGAAATTCGCCGTTTGGGCACTTGGTTTCCTGCAGGCAAAGAATATCCGGTTTGTAACGAACCAGGAATTGTTCAACGAGTGGCATGCGCAGTCGCACCGAGTTGATGTTCCAGGTGGTTATCGAAAATGTCATGAAATGTGCCCCGCTGTTGCTGCCCTAAATCCTGCAGCCGCTCTTGATCCAGTCCGTCGCAAAGCCGAAGGCTTATAACATCGCGGAGCAAACGGGAACGTGTTTTCGCGGTAAAATAGAAAAGGCGGCCGATGGCCGCCTTTCCTTAATTACTGTGCGAAATACAGCGTCAGCCGCGCTTGCGGACTTCTTCATAGTTGATGTTGAAGACGCGCTCGTCGAAATTTACGCCGGTCTGGACGTTGAAGATCATAACCGTCGTATCCTTGTTCTGCGCGTCGGTAGTGGTCCACTGGCGCAGATCGAAGGTTTTCGGGTCGAACATCAAGGTGATGGTGGAGTCACCGAAAACACTCTTGTCACCGAGTACGATGGTGGTCAGGTCGGACTCTTCCTTGACATCACGTACCTTCTGGTTGCTCAGATCGATCTTGTTCGAGAGCAGCAGGCTGAGCGGTGTTTTCGATAGCGGGTACAAATCCCAGGTTTTCAGCTTGGCGTTACCAATCACGACATTCTTGCCGTCAGCGATGACACGCATCGGTGACGGATCTTCGTAATTGAAGCGTAGCTTGCCGGGACGCTCGATGTAGAATTTGCCACCCGTCTGTTCCCCGCGCGGGCCGAATTGGACGAATTCTCCCATCATGGTTTTGACAGACGAGAAGTGGTTGGCAATCTTCTGTGCCGTAGCGTTTTCGCCGGATGACTGCGCAAGAGCATGCAACGGCGACAAACCGGCCAATGCCGCTGCCATCGAAAATACGGTGAGTACGCCGCGTCGTGACATGCCGTTTTGCGATGATGTTGCCGACACAGTCTTGCCGGTCATGAGATGGTCCATTCTATTCTCCTTCATCGCATCGATTTTCCGCACAAACGCGGCGGCTTCATGACGCTGCAAGCGACGAATAACGCTTACATGGCCTGTCTGGTTGCGCGTCTATCGTTCGATGATGTCTGCTTCTGTCGGGACGAGTATTTCGCGCTTTCCGGCGTGATTTGCGGGGCCGATGATCCCCTCCTGCTCCATCCGCTCGATCAGCGATGCGGCGCGGTTGTAACCAATGCCGAGGCGTCGCTGGACATAGGAGGTAGATGCCTTTCCATCACGCAATACGACGGCAACTGCCTGATCGTAGGGATCGTCGGACTCGGACAGATTGCCGGTGCCCGCAGGGCCATCGCCATCCTCGTCATCGTCTTCCTCGGTGATTGCCTCGAGATATTCTGGTGCGCCCTGCGTCTTGAGATAGGCGACAATTTCTTCGACTTCATTGTCAGACACGAAGGGGCCATGAACGCGCTGAATGCGACCGCCGCCAGCCATGTAGAGCATGTCGCCCATGCCGAGCAGCTGTTCTGCACCCTGTTCGCCAAGAATGGTGCGGCTGTCGATCTTCGAGGTCACCTGGAACGAGATACGGGTCGGGAAGTTCGCCTTGATCGTGCCGGTGATTACGTCGACCGAAGGACGCTGTGTCGCCATGATGACGTGGATGCCTGCGGCACGCGCCATCTGCGCCAGACGCTGAACCGCACCTTCGATGTCCTTGCCGGCAACCATCATGAGGTCAGCCATTTCGTCGATGATAACGACGATATAGGGTAGGGGCTTCAGGTCGAACTCTTCCGTTTCGTACATCGCCTCACCGGTCTGGCGGTCGAAGCCGGTCTGTACTGTACGGGTAAGGATTTCACCCTTGTCGATGGCCTGCTGGACACGGCTGTTGAAGCCGTCGATGTTGCGGACGCCGATCTTCGACATCTTTTTGTAGCGCTCTTCCATCTCGCGCACGGTCCACTTCAAGGCAACGACTGCCTTTTTCGGGTCCGTGACAACGGGAGAGAGCAGATGCGGGATGCCATCATAGATGGACAGCTCAAGCATCTTGGGGTCGATCATGATAAGCCGGCACTGTTCCGGCGACATGCGGTAAAGCAGCGACAGGATCATGGTGTTGATCGCGACCGATTTACCTGAGCCTGTTGTACCCGCAACGAGCAGATGCGGCATCTTGGCGAGATCGGCAATGACCGGCTCTCCACCAATGGTCTTGCCAAGCGCCATCGCAAGTTTCGCCTTGCTGTTTTCGAAGTCGCGGCTGCCGATCAGTTCACGCAGGAACACGGTTTCGCGGCTCTGGTTGGGCAATTCGATACCGATGGCGTTGCGGCCAGGAACAACTGCGACACGCGCCGCGATCGCGCTCATCGAACGGGCAATGTCGTCGGCCAGGCCGATAACGCGCGACGATTTGATGCCCGGCGCAGGCTCCAGTTCGTAAAGGGTGACGACAGGGCCGGGGCGCACATGGATGATCTCACCCTTGACGCCGAAATCTTCGAGAACGCCTTCAAGAAGGCGCGCATTCTGCTCCAGCACTTCCTCGCTCAGCGTATTGTCGCGAACGACGTTTTTGGGCTCTGCCAGAAGATGAACGGTCGGGAGCTGGAAGCCATCGGGCGCGATGAAAGAGGATTGAGCTTCGCGCACCCCGCGCTCGCTGGGCTTTGGGCGTGCCGAAGGTGCAGTAATGCGGGTCTGGCCACGCCCTGCCGGCTGCCGGTTGGTGAACTTGGCATCGGCGTCATCTTCGTCGCCTGAGAGGATGCCATCGGGAAGGCGGCGCTCGTCCATATCAAACGGCGGATCGTCGTCATGTTCGTCGCCGTGGTCGAGGGAAATTGGCGGGGGCGACATCTGGCGGCGGGCTGCCCGTTCTTCGAACGAGGGCTCGGCGCGCTGATCCAGGCGATTGATCGCTGTCTTCAGGCGCGATGGTTCATTCAGTGTGCCGAATTCATATTCGTTGAAATCGTAAGGCTGTTCGAATTCGTCGTGCAGGGATTTCGACTTCAGTCCGAAAAGACGACGGAACCGTGCCTGTGTGATGTACCAGTAGTGAGCGAGCAGACCGAGAGGCAGGATGCGGGCAAGGAAACCCTCGCCATCATCGTCCTCGTCCTCTTCTTCCTGGCGCACGGAGCGTGCCTTGCTCTGGGTGGGCGCGACCGGTTCGACGTAGTCTTCTTCATCCGGCGTTCCGAGAAGACCTGCGGCGAACAACATCAGCCATGCGGCTGGCAGAGCAAACAGGACACCAAGGACAGTAGCGACCGTGCCGGTTGGATAGGCACCGATAAACAGCGCGGGAAAGCGCAGAATCATATCGCCGATCACGCCACCGATGCCGTTGGGAAGTGGCCATGTTACCGGTGCGGGAAAACAGCCGAGTGACGCGGCGCCAACAAAAGCACCTGCGACCCAGGCAACCAGACGTGCCGGAACCCTGTTGAATTTACGCCCGGCAATCAGGATGATCGCCCATGCCAGAACTGGCAAAAGCGACACGATCGACGAAAGGCCGAAGAACTGCATCATGAGATCGGCGAAAATCGCGCCGCTATGGCCCAGAAGATTGGTTGGCTCGTTTGCCGTCGCGTAGGACAGGCTTGGGTCGGCAACATTCCATGTCGCAAGTGATGCGATACCAAGTGCGATCAGGGCAAGAAGCGTAAAGCCGCCTAGGGCCATAATCTGCCGCATGAAAAAGGCCGTCAGCACAAACCTGTTGTGACGACCATCGAATGTCGGAGAATTGGCTCTGCCCATGTCCTGAACCCGTTGCTTTTCTGGTTTTGGCAAGATTCGACAGATCGCCGAATCCCGGATTGACAGGGAAAACTAACCGCCTGCTGGTTAATACGATGTTAACCATGCGGTTTTTCGCTGCCTGGACTGACGTAAGCGGCAAATATTTCACAAAAAAAGGCCCGTCGAGACGGGCCTTTCATTTTCCGATCGGGTCCTAAGGACCTCTTGTCGTTTCTTAGGAGTGGTAAGCGGCTTCGCCGTGGGTTGCGAGGTCGAGACCTTCGCGCTCGGCTTCGACCGGTACACGCAGACCAACGATGACGTCGACGATCTTGTAGAGGATTGCGGAGACGATAGCGCACCAGACGATGGTGATGGCGACAGCGATGAACTGCGTCGAGACCTGCGAAGCGATCGAGAAGTCTTCCTTGCCGGTGCCGCCCAGCAGCGGCGAGGTGAAGATACCGGTGCCGAGGGCGCCGATGATGCCGCCGATGCCGTGAACGCCGAAGACGTCAGCGGTATCGTCGTAGCCGAACTTGTTCTTCACGACGGACACGAAGAAGTAGCAGACCGGCGAAACGATCAGGCCGAGTACGATTGCGCCCATCGGGCCAACGGAACCAGCAGCCGGCGTTACGGCAACCAGGCCAGCGATCATACCCGAAGCTGCGCCCAGCATGGATGCCTTGCCACGGGTGAAGCTTTCAACCACAGACCAGGAAACGACAGCAGCGGCCGTTGCGAGGAAGGTGTTCATGGTTGCGAGAACCGCACCGCCGGAAGCTTCGAGGTTGGAGCCAGCGTTAAAGCCGAACCAGCCGAACCACAGCATCGCAGCGCCGACGAGCGTCAGGGTCATGGAGTGCGGGGCCATCATGTCCTTGCCATAGCCGGTACGCTTGCCAACCATGATCGCGCCGATAAGACCGGCAACACCTGCGTTGATGTGAACGACCGTGCCGCCAGCGAAGTCAAGGGCGCCCATGCCGAAGATCAGGCCGTTTGCGTCCCAAACCATGTGCGCGACCGGGAAGTAGACAAACGTTGCCCACAGAACGGTGAAGAGGATGACAGCGGAGAACTTGATGCGTTCTGCGAATGCACCAACGATCAGGGCCGGTGTAATGGCCGCGAAGGTCATCTGGAAGGCGATGAAGGTGTATTCGTAGATAACGACGCCTTCAGAGAAGGTTGCCGAGGTGCTGTCAAGCGTTACACCCGAGAGGAACAGTTTGCCGAAGCCGCCGAAATAAGGGCCGGTGCCGCCGCCAAAGGCGAATGAGTAACCATAGATCACCCATACGAGCATCATGACTGCGGTGACGACCGTGCACTGCATCAGAACGGAGAGCATGTTCTTGGTGCGGACGAGACCGCCGTAGAACAAAGCGAGGCCGGGCAGGATCATGAACAGAACGAGGATCGTGCCGAGGAACATGAATGCGGTGTCGGCCTTTTCCGGGACCGGCGCTGCAGCGGCAGCGGCTGCGGGCGCAGCATCCTGGGCGAAAGCAATGGCAGGGGCCATCAGGGCCGTCGCACCGGCGCCCAAACGGCCAAGCGTGGAAAATTTGTTGAATTGCATGGTTGGAAGACTCCCCTGTCAGCCGTGCTTAAAGCGCTTCTGTGTTGGTTTCGCCGGTACGGATGCGCACGGCCTGTTCGATAGAGTAGACAAAGATCTTGCCGTCGCCGATCTGACCGGTCTTGGCAGCGGACGCGATTGCTTCGACGGCCTTGTCCACTACGTCCGAGGCGACAGCGATCTCGATCTTCAGTTTGGGAAGAAAGCTCACTGCATATTCCGTGCCGCGATAAATTTCGGTGTGCCCCTTCTGGCGTCCGTAACCCTTCACTTCGGTCACGGTCAGGCCCTGGATGCCGACAGCGGTAAGGGCTTCGCGCACCTCGTCCAGCTTGAACGGCTTAATAATGGCCATCACAATTTTCATCTGGTTTCCCATCCTTTGTTTGTCCTCGGCACGGAGCCGACTCTCCTTGCCGCTGGCAGATCAGTAACAGCGACTAACGACATACATTCAAAGGGCGTGCCAGTTTTAGTGGTATAGGTAAGTTATTGAAATATAAAAATTATATGACGTACGTCTGAAAAAGCGGCATTTGATGCCGCATTTTGCGTCTATAAAATGTGCGATTTTGAGAAAAAGCACATTATTTAATCATTTGCTCTTTTGCGAATCAGACCCTCTTGGGCGACCGATGCGATCAGCTCACCCGTTCGGGTGAAAATGCTGCCGCGGGTAAGGCCTCTCGCACCTGATGTGCTGGGGCTGTCTTGTGTATAGAGAAGCCAATCGTCCAGTTTGGTCGGACGATGAAACCACATGGCATGATCGAGGCTTGCCACCTGGATTGCCGGGTCAAAAATCGTTGTACCATGTGCGTAGAGCGACGTGTCGAGCAGTGTCATGTCTGAGAGATAGGCAAGAATGGCTGACTGAAAATGCGGGTTATCGGGGACGCTACCAACCGCACGGACCCAGATATCCTGGTGCGGCTCCAGTTTTTCCCTGGAGATGTAATGGGTCAGGGAAACCGGTCTGATTTCGATCGGCCTCTTGTTCGCCCAGTATTTGCGAATCGATGCCGGCGCCTTGGCAAGGAATGCTGCCTGCATCTGCTCTTCGCTCATCAGTTTTTCCGGCGGCGTCACGTCCGGCATTTTGATCTGATGGGTGAAGCCATCTTCGTAAATCTGGAATGAAGCGGACATGGAGAAGATTGCCTTTCCATGCTGCACGGCGACCACCCGGCGCGTACAGAAGCTCGATCCGTCGCGGATGCGTTCGACCTGATAGACGATGGGCACAAGCGGATCGCCAGGCCGCATGAAATAGGCATGCAAGGAATGAATGAAGCGATCTTCATCAACCGTCCTCTGAGCCGCGATCAGCGCCTGAGCAATAACCTGGCCGCCGAAAACACGCTGCCATCCGATCTGAGGGCTCTCGCCTCTAAAAAGGTTTTCCTCCAGCTTCTCGAGGTCGAGTGTGGCGATCAGGTTTTCCATGGGATCTGACGTTTGCGAAGGATGCGACATTTTTTCGGCCTGCTCCGGCTGTAGGAATACGTCACATCGTCTATAGTGTGACCATGATGTGTGCACAAGGATTTGAGGAGAAGCGCAATGCTTGACGTGGTGATAGCCGGAGGCGGGTATGTCGGACTTTCCGTTGCTGTCGCAATAAAGCAGGCTGCGCCACATCTTGGTGTGCAGGTGGTCGAGGCGGCGCCGGAGGATGTCTGGAAGAAGGATTTCCGGGCTTCCGCCATTATCGCGGCGGCAACACGCATGCTCGATGTGTTCGGTATCTGGGATGAAATCGCACCCGAAGCGCAACCGATCCACAAGATGATCGTGACCGATTCAAAGACGGCTGATCCGGTTCGTCCGGTGTTTCTGACCTTTGATGGTGCCGTCGAAGAAGGCAAGCCATTTGCCCACATGATCCCGAATGTTGCGATGGTTGGAGCGCTGCGCGGTCTGTGTCAACGCCTTGGCGTCGAAATCCGTCATGGTCTTAGCGTTTCTGGTTTTTCTGCTGGCCCACAGTCAACGTCGGTGACGTTGTCGGATGGTACATCCGTAGACACGAAGCTTCTGGTTGCCTGTGACGGTGTTCGCTCCGCGCTGCGCGATATGGCAGGCATAAAAACGGTTCACTGGGGATATGACCAGTCCGGCATCGTTACCACGGTCGAGCATGAACGCCCGCATAACGGCTGCGCCGAGGAGCATTTCCTGCCGGCTGGTCCTTTTGCCATTCTGCCACTCAAGGGCAATCGTTCGTCGCTGGTCTGGACTGAACGGACGGCGGATGCCAACCGCCTGATTGCATCCGACGACCTTGTCTTCGAGGAAGAGCTCGAACGTCGCTTCGGGCATAAACTCGGTTCTATCCGTCCTGTGGGTGGGCGGAACGCATTTCCGCTGGGACTGACGCTTTCGCGGGCCTTCATCGCTCCGCGCTTGGCTCTGGCGGGCGATGCTGCCCACGGTATCCACCCCATTTCCGGCCAGGGGCTCAATCTTGGTTTCAAGGATGTCGCCGCACTTGCCGAAACGGTCATTGAAGCGGACCGGCTGGGGCTAGATATCGGCTCTGTCAATGTTCTGGAACGCTACCAGGCCTGGCGACGTTTCGATACGTTGCGCATGGGGATAACGACGGATGTTCTCAACCGGCTTTTCTCGAATGACGTCGGTCCTATTCGCGTCGCGCGCGATTTCGGTCTTGGTGTTGTTGATCGCCTGCCGGGGCTGAAATCCTACTTCATTGGACAGGCCGCTGGCACCACCGATAAAAACGCACCGCGCCTGCTCGCCGGGCAGGCGCTTTAAGGCGGCTCTTTCGTCACGTTTGACGGGGATGTCGAAGAGGCGCTTGACAGCCCGAATCCCGGATTCGATACTTAAAGTACCCTTCGGAATGCGCGCACTTATCCGGATTCACAATCTGGTATGCCGTTTTCGATTCCTGTCCATATGTTGCCGTGAACAAAAAATGAATCAGCTCGAGTCAGCGATTCGTATTCGATTCGTTCTCAAACTGTTCCGTACCCGAATCAAAAGAGTGCGTCGCCGGATTCTTTTTTTGTAATAAGTGTATGAATTTATTATGGAAAATTAACAGGCGTTGCACGTTCCGCGACTTCATTGATGACGGGCTATTGCCTTTCGCCGTCGCTGTTGCCATGTGTGTTTCAGTGCAGTCGCATCCTTGGTAACGAGGCGTGCGGCGGACAATAGCAGTCGATTTCGCGGACAGTACGTTGAATTTTCGCCCCATGATCCTGAGCGGCCGCGGTGTCACGGCCGTTCTCGGCCCCACCAATACCGGTAAGACGCATTACGCCATCGAGCGTATGGTCGCGCATGGTAGTGGTGTCATCGGTCTTCCACTGCGATTGCTGGCGCGGGAAGTCTATACGCGCCTGGTTGAAAAAGTGGGCGCGGTCAATGTCGCGCTGATTACCGGCGAAGAAAAGATCGCTCCCCCCAAGGCAAAATATTCTGTCTGTACCGTCGAGGCGATGCCGCGCGAGACAAATGCTGCCTTCGTAGCGATCGATGAGGTCCAGCTCGCCGGTGATCTGGAGCGTGGACACATTTTCACCGATCGGGTGCTTCATCTGCGGGGGCGGGAAGAAACACTGCTTCTGGGCGCCGGTACGATGCGCCCGATACTGGAAAAACTGCTGCCGGGCATTGTTGTGGTCGAGCGCCCGCGCTTGTCGCAACTTTTTTATGCGGGTCAGAAAAAGATCACCCGTTTGCCGCAACGCACGGCCATCGTGGCGTTTTCCGCCGATGAGGTCTATGCGATTGCCGAACTGGTGCGCCGGCAGCGCGGCGGCGCGGCCGTTGTTCTCGGCGCGCTTTCACCGCGTACGCGCAACGCGCAGGTTGGTCTCTATCAATCCGGCGACGTCGAATATCTCGTTGCGACCGACGCTATCGGCATGGGGCTCAATCTTGATGTCGATCACGTCGCTTTTGCGCAGGATCGCAAATTCGACGGTTATCAGTTTCGCAATCTCAATCCGGCTGAAATGGGTCAGATCGCCGGTCGTGCCGGTCGCCATCTCCGGGATGGGACCTTTGGCGTTACCGGCCGTGTCGATCCTTTCGATGATGAACTAGTGGAGCGCATTGAGACGCATCAGTTCGATGCCGTCAAAGTGCTGCAATGGCGAACCAAGAATTTCGATTTTTCGTCGATCGGCAATCTGCGTTTGAGCCTGGATGCCGCGCCGACCATTCAGGGACTGTCGCGTGCGCTCCCAGCCATTGACCAGCAGGCACTTGAGTATCTGTCGCGATATCCCGAGATCATCGAAGTTACGACCAGCCCCGAACGGGTGGAAAAGTTGTGGGAGGCCTGCGCGCTTCCGGACTATCGTCGCATTGCGCCTGCCCAGCACGCCGATCTGATCTCGACACTCTATTTCGACCTCGTCAAACGCGGTACTGTGAATGAAGATTTCATGGCCGAACAGGTGCGCCGGGCGGACCGCACTGATGGAGAGATCGATACGCTGTCTGCGAGGATTGCGCAGATCAGAACATGGACTTATGTATCGAACCGCCCAGGATGGCTTGCCGATCCGACACACTGGCAAGAAAAGACTCGGGAAATCGAAGATCGATTGTCCGATGCGCTACATGAAAGGTTGACGAAACGCTTTGTTGATCGCAGGACATCTGTGCTCATGAGGCGCCTGAGAGAGAATGCGATGCTTGAAGCTGAAATCAGTGTGAATGGTGATGTCTTCGTAGAAGGTCATCACGTCGGCCAGTTGGCCGGGTTCCGGTTTACGCCGGCACCGGGAACGGAAGGGCCGGATCAGAAGGCCGTACAGTCTGCGGCGCAAAAGGCGCTTGCGCTAGAATTCGAGGCGCGTGCTGCGCGTCTGCATGCCAGCGGCAATGGCGACCTTGCTTTAAGCTCCGATGGCCTCGTGCGCTGGTTGGGCGAGCCGGTGGCGCGTCTTGCTGCGGGCGACAATATCATGAAGCCGCGGGTCATCCTGCTGGCTGACGATCAGTTGACCGGTAATGCCCGTGACCATGCGGTGGCGCGTGTCGAACGTTTCGTCAATCATCAGATTGCGACCGTGCTGAAGCCGCTCGACGATATCTCCCGCGCCGAAGACCTTCAGGGTCTGGCAAAGGGACTGGCGTTCCAGCTCGTTGAAAATCTTGGCGTACTGTTCCGCCGTGATGTCGCCGAAGAGGTGAAGTCGCTGGACCAGGACATGCGCGCCTCAATGCGCCGCTACGGTGTGCGTTTCGGTGCGTACCACGTTTTCCTGCCGGCGCTTCTCAAGCCCGCACCGGCAGAACTGGTGACGCTGCTCTGGGCCTTGAAGAATGATGGATTGGGCAAGCCTGGTTATGGCGACCTGATCCCTGTTCTGGCTGCAGGCCGTACCTCCGTTGTTACCGACCCGAGCTTCGAACGCATGTTCTACAAGCTTGCTGGCTTCCGTTTCCTTGGAAAGCGTGCGGTTCGTATCGATATTCTTGAGCGTCTGGCGGACCTCATCCGTCCGTTGCTGCAGTGGAAGCCGGGCCAGCAGTCGCGGCCGGAGGGTGCCTATGACGGTCGCCGTTTCACAACGACGACGGCCATGCTGTCCATTCTCGGTGCAACGCTCGACGATATGGAAGAGATCCTGAAGGGTCTTGGCTACCGTGCTGATCAGGTGACGGCGGAAGAAGCGCAGGCGTTCCTCGCAAGTCAGAGCGGTGAGCCTGCCAAGGCCGACGACGCTGGTGCAGTGGATGCAGCCGAGGCTGCCCACGACGACGCCGATCCGCAGGATGCATCCGAGGGTGAAGCTGTTGCCGAAGCACCGGCGGCAGAGGTTGCCGTTGCGGAAGCCCCTGCAGCCGATGCATCGGCTGGCGAAGTTGCCGAGCCGAAGCCTGTGTTGTTGTGGCGTCCAGGTGGCCGCAACGAAAACCAGCGTGGCGAGAATCGCCGTCCGGGTAATCGTGGCCAGGGGCGCGAACAGGGTGGACGTGAGCAGGGCGAGCGTCGTGGCGAAGGCCGTCGCGACAACCGTGAGGCAGCCAATCGTGGTGACGGCGAGCGTAAGCGCGATGGTGGTCGTCCTGATCGCGGCAACCGCAACGATCGTAATGATCGCGGCGAGCGTAAGGACAGGCCGGATCGCAACGATCGTGGTGGCAAGCCCCAGCAGGGCCAGCGTTTCGAGGCCAAGCCGCCGCGTAAGGAAAAGCCGCTTGATCCGGATTCACCCTTTGCAAAGCTCGCTGCTCTCAAGGAGCAGCTGAAGAAGTAAGTCTATGGGAAGCAAGGAACAGTCACCGGAAAGTACGCGCCAGCGTCTGGATAAGTGGCTGTTCTTTGCTCGCATGGCCAAATCCCGATCGGTTGCACAGGGCTATATCCAGTCCGGTCTGGTACGGGTAAACGATACGGTCATCCGTCAGTCCAGTCACATGGTCAAGGCGGGCGACAGGCTGGACATTCGCTTCGAGCGGATGGATCGCGTGCTGATCGTGAAAGGTGGCGGAGAGCGCCGTGGGCCTTTCGAGGAAGCAAAGCTCCTTTACGACGACATCACGCCGCCGCGCGAGCCGGGAGAGCGGATAACGCATCTCGAGCAGGCAATGCGACTGCCGGGCTCCGGGCGCCCGACGAAAAAAGAGCGCCGTGCGCTCGACAAGTTCATTTCAGACGCTGGCGAAGACCGCGATTAGAATAAGCGTCTACGTACGCTCCCAATTCAGAACTGTTTATCCTTGCCATTGGGTGACAAACGCATTACGTCACATGCGAAAATGCCCTGTCTGAAAATCCGGGCGACGGCTTGTGTTCCGAAGCCCAATGACCCGGCCTGCATATTCTGGAGTTCATCATGACGTATGTCGTGACCGATAATTGCATCCGCTGCAAATATACCGACTGTGTTGAAGTCTGCCCCGTCGATTGTTTCTACGAAGGCGAAAACTTCCTTGCCATCAATCCTGACGAATGCATCGACTGCGGCGTGTGCGAACCGGAATGTCCCGCCGAGGCCATCAAGCCCGATACGGAGCCAGGTCTCGACAAGTGGTTGAAGCTGAACGCCGAATATGCCGCCGTCTGGCCCAACATCACCGTCAAGCGCGATCCCATGCCGGAAGCCAAGGAAATGGATGGCGTGGAAGGCAAGCTGGAGCTTTACTTCTCCGCTGAAGCCGGTCAGGGCGACTAAGCACCACATCAGATGATTTCAGAAGCTCCGGTCTTGATGCCGGGGCTTTTGTTTTATCCGGATCGACCCGATTGCAGCGTCGTTGCGAGCAGCGTCAGCAAGGCCACGCTTTCCTCCAGGCTTTGTCGCTGGCGGCTTTGCAGGATAGCCGCCTGCAAACGGTTCATTTCCCTGGCGATCGCCGCTGGTTGCCACGTGCGCAGCGCTCTTTCGATCACCGGTTTACGACGAAAATGAATGTGCCGTCCAAGTGTCTGCATGACCTGTCCGGCCTGCAGTTTTTTCTCATCCATTTCCGCGCGCATCTGGTCCAGAAGCTGAAACTGTTTCAGGCAGCCTTGAAGGACAAGGAAAATTGGCGTTTTCGACGCAATGATCTTCTGCGTCGCATGGAAAAAGGCGTTTCGATCACCTTTCAGGATGGCATCGACGGCATCGTCGGTCGAAATCGCGCTGGCATCGCCGATGATGGCCATCACGTCGTCTTCCTCAATCACCTCCATGCCACGGCCGTAAAGTGCGAGCTTGCGGATCTCATTGCGGGAGGCAATGCGGTCGCCGCCGAGCGATTCAATGAGGCGCTGGCGTGCAGCGGGTGCGATGCGCAGATTGTCTCCGGACAGTTCCTGGTCGATCAGCGCATTAAGAGCACGGGCATCGTCGGCGTAGCAGGGGATCGCGGCGATCGACCGGGCGGGCTCGGCGATCTTGCGCAGTCCCGTTCCCTTCTTGAGGTCGCCCGCTTCAATAATCAGGAAGCTTGCCTCCGGCGGTGTTTCGGCAAGAACCTGAAGCGCATCAACGAGCGCTTTTTCGGCCGCCGCGTTCTTGACCCAGACGAGTTTCTCTCCGCCGAAAAGCCCGATGGCATTGACTTCATCGAGAAGCCGGCCCGGATCGCCCTGAAGATCGGAAGCACTCAGTTTCAACGACGCGAAAGCATCATCGGGATCGATGCCCGTTTTCTTGGCAATGAGGCTTGCGCGTTCCGAGACGAGGCCGCGATCAGGGCCATAAATCACAAAAATGCGAAAACGCTCCGCCGGGTTTTCGGCGAAGCGCTCGAATTCATGAGACTTTATTTCCGTCATCGCGCCCGGTCTCAGCGGCCGAGCGTGGCGGCGATATCCGTACGGATGATTTCAGCCAGTTCGCGTGCTGCGCGGTTTTCTGCGTCGCGGATCGCACGGATCTTTGCGAATTCCTGCTGCGGCAGATCGACCTGTGCGGTCACGCTGCGGCGCGCAGAGCGCAGGATCTGTCCATCGGACACGCGCGTCAGCACGTATTGACCATTCATCACCACGCGGCCCGGGTAGGGACCATCGTAGTTGTTGTTGGTTCGCGACGTCAGATCGTAGTTTTCGACTTCGGTGGAGGTCGCACTCGAGCTGACTGTCATCTTGAGATTGTACTGAGCCGTAGCAGGTTCGCCAGCGCCGCCAGAAGCCAGGAAGATCAGGTTGTTGCGAACTTCCTGGGAGATTCTGTCATGCGCAGGAGCGAAGCTGACAGCCGCCAGCCTCTCTTTCGTTCCCGACGCTTCGCCGTAGAGCGGCCGGGCCTGGCACCCGGCAAGAACGCCAGCCACCAGCACGACGGAAAGTGCCGCCGCAGTGCGGCTCCATCTCGAAAATGCGTCAGACAACAATGTTCACAATCCTTTGCGGAACCACGATGACTTTCTTGGGCTCGCCGCCGGCAAGAAGAGATTTGACGGCATCCAGCGCAAGGGCGGCCGCACGAACGGCATCTTGATCCGCATCGCGCGCGATTGTCAATTCGCCACGCTTCTTGCCATTGACCTGCACCGGCATGGTGACGTCGTTTTCCTCGACCAGCGCGGGAACGAACGTCGGCCAGGGGCTCTGCGCCACAAGACCACCATTGCCAAGCACGGACCAGCATTCTTCGGCCAGGTGCGGTGTCATTGGCGCGATCATACGAATCAAAATCTCGACGGCATCGCGCGCCGCTGCCTTGACGTCCTCTGACTTGCCACCAGCCGACACGTCGGCGAGCGGGCCGGCCAGGGCGTTGACCAGTTCGTAGATGCGGGCGATGGCCTTGTTAAAGGCCAGCTTGTCCAGATCTTCCTGAACCGCCTTCAGCGTCTTGTGCGCAGCCTTTGAGGCAGCCAAGCCTTCGCCGTCCGTCGCAGGCTTTCCTGTGACGGCCTTCAGCTCTTCGGCGGCCTCGCCGATGATGCGCCAGACGCGCTGTACAAAGCGGTGTGCGCCTTCAACGCCGGATTCAGACCAGATGACGTCACGGTCCGGCGGAGAGTCGGACAGAACGAAGAAGCGGGCAGTGTCAGCGCCATAAGATGCGATGATGTCGTCCGGATCGACAACGTTCTTTTTCGACTTCGACATTTTCTCGATCGAGCCGATCTTCACCTCGTCGCCAGACGACAACAGGAATGCACGACGGTTTCCGTCCGTTTCGTCGATCCGCAGGTCCGCAGGTGCGATCCATTCGCGCGCAGTCCCTTCACCGCGGCTGTAGGTCTCATGCACCACCATACCCTGCGTAAAGAGGCCCTTGAATGGTTCCTTCACGTCGACATGGCCGGTCTCGCGCATCGCACGGGTAAAGAAGCGCGAATAGAGCAGGTGCAGGATCGCATGTTCGATGCCGCCGATATACTGATCGACCGGCAGCCAGCGATTGGCAACCTTAGGATCGGTCGGCTCGTCTTCCCACGGTGCGGTAAAGCGCGTGTAATACCAGCTCGAATCGACAAAAGTATCCATGGTGTCGGTTTCACGACGTGCGTCTGCACCGCACTGCGGGCAGGCAACGTGACGCCATGTCGGATGACGATCCAGCGGGTTGCCGGGGACGTCGAATGTCACGTCGTCAGGCAGCTTGACCGGCAATTGCTTTTTCGGAACCGGAACGACGCCACAGACTTCACAATGAATGACCGGGATCGGGCAGCCCCAATAGCGCTGGCGGGAGATGCCCCAGTCACGCAGGCGGAAATTGACCTTGCGCTCTGCCTGCGGCGCGTTGCCCAAGGTCTGAGCGGACAGTTTCTGCACGATCGCTTCAAATGCGTCTGCCGTCTTCATGCCGTTCAGGAACTGTGAATTGATCATCACGCCGTCATCGACATAAGCTGTGTCGCCAACAGTGAAGTTATCCTGATCCGGGCCTTCAGGCGCAACAACCGCAACGACCGGCAGGCCGTACTTGCGCGCGAAATCCAGGTCGCGCTGGTCGCCGGACGGGCAGCCGAAGATTGCACCGGTGCCGTAGTCCATCAACACGAAGTTGGCGATGTAGACCGGCAGTTCCCAAGTTGGGTCCAGCGGGTGAACGACCTTCACGCCAGTGTCCACGCCCTTTTTCTCGGCCGTTTCCAAAGCCGCGAGCGAGGTGCCATGACGACGGCACTCATCGCAGAACTCGGCGATGGCCGGGTTCTTTGCGGACAATTCCCTGGCCAGCGGATGGTCGGCGGCAATGGCGATGAACGATGCACCGAACAACGTGTCCGGGCGTGTGGTGTAAACGGTGATATCCGAAAAACCTTCGGGCGCTGTTGCTGCAACTGTCTGCCAACGCAGCGACAGGCCCTCGGATCGGCCAATCCAGTTCTTCTGCATCAAGCGAACTTTTTCCGGCCACTGGTCCAGCGTATCCAGTTCGTCCAGCAGATCCTGGCTGAAATCCGTAATGCGGAAGAACCATTGCGTCAGTTCGCGCTGTTCGACCAGAGCGCCGGAGCGCCAGCCGCGACCGTCGATCACTTGTTCGTTAGCCAGAACCGTATGGTCGACCGGGTCCCAGTTGACCTTGGACTGCTTGCGATAGACCAGGCCCTTTTCCATGAAGTCGATGAACAATGCCTGCTGACGGTGGTAGTAGTCGACGTCACAGGTGGCAAATTCGCGGGTCCAATCCAGGGACAGGCCCATGGACTTCAGCTGGCCGCGCATCGTGGCGATGTTCTGGTAGGTCCAGTCCTTTGGATGAACCTTGTTCTGCATGGCAGCGTTTTCGGCGGGCATGCCGAAAGCGTCCCAGCCCATTGGGTGCAGAACGTTGAAACCGCGCGCGCGCTTGTAACGCGCAACAACATCGCCCATGGCGTAGTTGCGCACATGGCCCATGTGGATGCGGCCCGATGGATACGGGAACATCTCTAGAACGTAATATTTCTCACGCGGGTCGCTGTTGTCGGTCACGAAAACATTGTCTTCGTTCCATTTCTGCTGCCAGCGCGGCTCGGCGTCGCGAGGATTGTAACGTTCGATGGCCATGTCTTTAGAAATCCGGGTATCGAGGGGAAAAATTTGCGCTGACCTTCACCATGAAACGACCGGGGCGTCAAGTTTGGCGGGGCATTAGGACGTTCAAACTTGGCCAGCGCTCATCAAATGGTGCGAAACCTGCTTGGCATCAAGGCTGCAGGCGTCTAGTTAGCGTTGAAAACGGTTCAAACGAAGGTCCTCCAATGGAAATCGAAGCGCGCCTTGAAGATGTCAGGCACCGGATTGCGGATGTTGCTGAAAAATCTGGTCGCAAGGCGGATGATGTTACGCTTGTTGCCGTTTCGAAGACTTTTGACGCGGAGGCGATTGAGCCGGTGATCGACTGTGGTCAGCGCGTTTTCGGTGAGAACCGTGTGCAGGAGGCGCAAGGCAAATGGCCGGCGCTGAAAGAGAAGACCCCTGATATCGAACTGCATCTGATCGGACCGCTGCAATCCAACAAGGCAGCAGACGCCGTGGAACTGTTCGACGTCATCCAGAGTGTCGATCGGGAAAAAATTGCTCGTGCCCTTGCCGCAGAATGCGAAAAGCAGGGACGACATCTTCGTTTTTATGTGCAGGTCAATACGGGGCTTGAAGAACAGAAAGCCGGTATCGATCCACGTGAAACGGCAGCCTTTGTTGTTTTTTGTCGTGACGAATTGAAGATGCCGGTCGAAGGGCTGATGTGCATCCCCCCCGCAGATGAAAATCCTGGCCCGCATTTTGCGCTTTTGGCCAAGCTCGCCGCTCAGTGTGGCCTCGAGAAGCTTTCCATGGGCATGTCCGGCGATTTCGAGACAGCCGTGGAGTTTGGCGCAACCAGTGTTCGTGTCGGCTCAGCGATTTTCGGTTCTCGCTGACGCTGAGTGAACAAAGAAAACTGAGCCTTCAACAAAAAACCCGGCTTTGAAGCCGGGTTTTGTAAATCCGATGACTGCAAACGAATCAGTACTGATCGTCCTCATCTTCGTCGGTCTTGGTCGACTTCAACGAGCTCAGCTTTCTGAACACGGCGTCGGCGTCGATCTGCTCTTCTTCTTCACGCTGGAAGCTGTAGTTCAGGCCTTCGGTCGCGGCTGCAGGCTGCAGCGTGTTGTCCAGCTCTTCTGCGGTTGGCAGCGGACGGCCGCGCGATGCGCGTTCGACTTCAAGGTCGAGATCGATCTGGCTGCAGAGACCGAGCGTTACCGGGTCCATCGGCGTAAGGTTGGCCGAGTTCCAGTGCGTACGATCGCGAATCTGCTCGATGGTGGACTTGGTCGTACCAACGAGGCGCGAAATCTGCGCGTCCTTCAGTTCAGCATGGTTACGGACCAGCCAGAGAATGGCATTCGGACGGTCCTGACGCTTGGAAACCGGCGTATAACGCGGGCCACGGCGCTTGGATTCCGGTACGCGAACCTTCGGCTCGGAAAGCTTCAGCTTGTGGTTCGGATTGCCTTCGGCGCGGACAATCTCGTCACGGGAAAGCTGTCCGGTTGCAATGGGGTCGAGACCCTTGATGCCCTGCGCGGCTTCACCGTCGGCAATTGCCTTCACTTCGAGCGGATGCAGCTTGCAGAACGTAGCGATCTGATCGAACGACAGCGCGGTGTTATCAACCAGCCATACGGCGGTCGCCTTTGGCATGAGCAATTGTTGAGCCATAGATACAATCCTTCTGTCCGTCCGCGCCGGTGTCGCGGGCCGTGGGTACTAACCACTAATTTCCGGGATATGGAGGCTCTATAGCTGCATTGCATCAGAATTGCAATTCTTTGTGCAACAAATGACCTTTGTCTAATTGCCGTACGAAGTTGAACTGCTATGAATTGAACACATGTCTGAGGTGGGAGTCTTGGGCAGAAAACAAGACATATCTGGTTCCAGGAGGAGTTCATGTCTGCCAAAATCTATCCGGTGCTCAAGTCGGCAAAGGCCCGTACGCTCATTGACAACGAGCGTTACCAGAAATGGTATCAGGAGAGCGTCGAGGACCCGGAAAAGTTCTGGGACAAGCACGGCCGGCGGATCGACTGGTTCAAGCCATATACCAAGGTCAAGAACACCTCGTTTCGCGGGCGCGTGCCGATCAAGTGGTTTGAGGACGGTCTTACCAACGTTTCTTACAACTGTATCGACCGGCATCTGAAGACGCATGGCGAACGTACCGCGATCATCTGGGAAGGCGACAATCCCTATATCGACAAGAAGATCACCTACAATCAGCTTTATGATTACGTCTGCCGTCTCGCGAACGTCCTGAAGAAGCATGGCGTCAAAAAGGGTGACCGCGTTACCATCTATATGCCGATGATCCCGGAGGCAGCTTATGCGATGCTCGCTTGCGCGCGTATCGGCGCCATTCATTCCGTGGTTTTCGGTGGTTTCTCTCCCGAAGCGCTGGCGGGCCGCATTGTCGATTGCCAGTCGACGTTTGTTATAACCTGCGATGAAGGCGTGCGTGGTGGCAAGCCTATCCCGCTGAAGGAAAATACCGACAAGGCGATCGACATCGCGGCGAAGCAATATGTCATCGTCAACAAGGTTCTGGTTGTCCGCCGCACCGGCGGCAAGACTGGCTGGGCACCCGGCCGCGATGTCTGGTACCATCAGGAAATTGCCACCGTGAAACCGGATTGCCCGCCCGTGAAGATGAGGGCGGAAGATCCGCTTTTCATTCTTTATACGTCCGGCTCCACCGGCAAACCAAAGGGCGTTCTGCACACGACGGGCGGGTATCTCGTCTATACCTCGATGACGCACGAATATGTGTTCGATTACAAGGATGGAGAGGTCTACTGGTGTACGGCCGACGTTGGCTGGGTGACCGGGCATTCCTATATCGTATACGGACCGCTGGCGAACTGCGCGACGACGCTGATGTTCGAGGGCGTGCCCAACTTTCCGGATCAGGGACGTTTCTGGGAGGTGATCGACAAGCACAAGGTCAATATCTTCTATACGGCACCAACAGCGTTGCGTTCGCTGATGGGCGCGGGCGACCAGTTTGTCACGCGCTCGTCGCGCTCCAGCATTCGTCTGCTCGGCACAGTGGGCGAGCCGATCAACCCGGAAGCCTGGGAGTGGTATTACCACGTCGTCGGTGAGGACAAGAGCCCGATCGTCGATACATGGTGGCAGACGGAGACTGGCGGTATTTTGATTTCGCCGCTGCCGGGCGCGACCGATCTGAAGCCCGGATCGGCGACACGACCGTTCTTTGGCGTACAGCCACAGCTTGTCGACGCGGAAGGCAACGTTCTGGAAGGCCCGGCCGACGGCAACCTGTGCATCACCGACAGTTGGCCCGGTCAGTCGCGCAGTGTCTATGGCGATCACCAGCGTTTCATCGACACCTACTTCTCCACTTACAAAGGCAAGTATTTCACCGGCGATGGCTGCCGTCGCGACGAGGACGGATATTACTGGATTACCGGCCGCGTCGACGATGTGCTCAACGTGTCTGGCCACCGACTTGGCACAGCGGAAGTGGAATCGGCGCTGGTGTCGCACCATCTGGTTTCGGAAGCGGCGGTTGTCGGTTATCCGCATGCCATCAAGGGGCAGGGCATTTATTGCTATGTGACGCTGATGGCCGGACAGAACGGTGACTATGCGCTTCGCGAGGAACTGGTGAAACACGTGCGCAACGAGATCGGCCCGGTCGCCACGCCTGACAAGATCCAGTTCGCACCCGGTCTGCCGAAGACACGCTCCGGCAAGATCATGCGCCGTATTCTCAGAAAAATCGCCGAAGACGATTTCGGAGCGCTCGGAGACACCTCGACACTTGCCGATCCGGCGGTGGTCGAAGATCTCATCGCCAACCGGCAGAACCGGCTGGCGGCGTCCTGATCGTCCAACTGTCTTGAAAAGGCTGCTTCGGCAGCCTTTCTTTTTGCCAATGGCACAAACAAAAACACCCGGAGGCGGAACCTCCGGGTGTTTTTCATTCTAGGTCAGTGCGATTACTGACCGCGGATCTTCTTCAGGTCCGCGAGAACGGCGTCAACGACGTCAGCGCCGATTTCAGCCTTGTGCTTTTCGTAGACGACCATCGACTTTTCGCGGATACGGGCCTGCTCTTCAGCCGACAGCGTGTTCACTTCGAGGCCGGCAGCCTTGATCTTTTCCAGGGACTTCTGGTTCAGATCGCGGATGACCTTGCGCTCTTCGTCACGGCCAACGGCCGCGCACTCGCGCAGGGCAGCCTGCTCTTCAGGAGCGTAGCTGTCGAAGATCGGCTTGGAGAAGAGGAACAGGAACGGCGTGTAAGCGTGGTTCGTTTCCGTGATGTACTTCTGGACTTCGTAGAACTTGGACGTGTCGATCGTTACGTAGGGGTTTTCCTGCGCGTCGATGGCGTTGGTTTCAAGTGCGGAGAAGACTTCGCCGAAAGCCATCGGCGTTGCGTTGGCACCGAGGTTCTGGAAGGTGTCGAGGAAGATGTTGTTCTGCATCACGCGAACCTTCAAGCCGGAGAAATCTTCCCACTTGTTAACAGCGTGCTTGGAGTTGGACAGGTTGCGGAAACCGTTTTCCCAGTAAGCCAGGTTTACGAGACCCTGCTCTTCCAGCTTCTTGTTCATCATGTTGCCGAACTCACCGTCCATAACGGCGTCAGCTTCCTGAGCGTTGGAGAAAAGGAACGGCAGGTCGAACACGCCGAGAGCCGGGATCAGGCCAACGAGCGGCGACGAGGACGTCACAACGGCTTCCTGAACGCCGGAGCGGAGAGCCTGCGTTGCCTGAAGATCGCCGCCGAGAGCGCCGCCCCAGAATGCCGTCAGTTTCAGCTTGCCGCCCGACTTGTCGTCGAGGCAGGCCTGCATCGCCTTGATGCCGTTGCCGACCGGGTGGTCGGCATTGATGCCGTTCGAAACACGGATGTTGCGGCTGCTGAATTCAGCCATCGCAGGTGCTGCTGCGCCAACGGCGAAAGCGATTGCAGTGGTGGTCAGAAGAAGCTTTCTCATAATATCCTCCCTTGGATTTGTGAGCGAGAAGCGGATTGCGGATTAACGGAGATACTGCAGCGGAACCATAACGATGTCCGGGAAGATGACGAGCAACGCCAGGACAATGGTTTCGGCTACAAGGAACGGCCAAACGCCGATCGTTACCTTGCCCAGCGGAATGCGTCCCACGCCGCTGACGACGTTCAGCACGACGCCAACCGGAGGGGTAATCAGGCCGATGGCGTTGTTGATGATGAAGAGTACGCCAAAGTAGACCGGATCGATACCTGCCTGTTTGATGATTGGCATCAAAACAGGTGTCAGGATCAGGATGGTCGGCGTCAGGTCGAGTGCGGTGCCGACGACGAAGACGAGGATCATGATGACGACCATCAGGAGCATCGGTCGGTCGATCAGCGGCTCGATATAGCCTGCAACTTCGTTTGGAATGTTGGCAGCGGTGATAAGCCATGCGGAAACCAGCGCGGCGCAGACCAGGAACATGATGATCGATGTGCTTTTCGCGGCACGCAGGAGAACATGGAAGAGGTCTGCAGGCTTCAGTTCGCGGTAGATCACCATGCCGACGAACAGAGCGTAGGCGGCGGCCACAACAGCGGCTTCGGTCGGGGTCATGATGCCGGCCTTGATGCCGCCGAGGATGATGACCGGCATGCCGAGCGCCCAGCCGGCGCGAGCCGTCGCAGCCAGACGTTCTTTCGCAGTCGTTCTTGGCAGCGGCTGAACATTGTCCTTACGCACGACGATAAGCCAGGCGATGATCAGCGAGATACCCATCAGGATGCCCGGAACGATACCGGCAAGGAAGAGCTGCGTGATCGAGACGTTTGCGGCGACGCCGAAAACGATGAAGGCCATGGACGGCGGGATGACCGGAGCAATGATGCCGCCTGCGGCGATCAGACCACCGGAGCGCGGAATATTGTAACCGGCTTTTGCCATCATCGGGATCAGGATCGCCGCAAGTGCTGCGGTATCAGCTGCTGCCGAACCGGAAATGCTGGCCATAATGATGGCGGCAACGATTGCAACGATACCAAGACCGCCGCGGATGTGGCCGACGAGAGCTATCGCGAAGTCGATGATGCGGCGGGAAAGGCCGCCGGAGTTCATCAGTTCGCCGGCAAGAATGAAGAAGGGAATAGCCAGCAGCGTGAAGGTATCAGCGCCCGAGATCATGTTCTGAGCAATTATCTGAGTGTTGAACATGCCCATGTAAGCCATGAGCACGACGCCACAGAACATCAGCGAGAATGCGACGGGAACGCCAATCGCCATGGCTCCCAGCAGAGAGCCGACAAAAACAAAAAGTGTCATGGTATCAGCGCTCCGAAAGCTGTTCGATCGTCAGGTTCTCGCCCGCAAACTGGGCGACTTCATCATCGGTCACGCGGCCCGTGAGATAACGGTAGAGGCGTTCGAGCGCGATGATGAACATCAGGCCGCCGGTGAACATGCCAACGCCGTAGACCCAGATCATCGAGAGCTTGGTTACGGGGGCGTGCATGCTGGCGTTGATGCCGGACTGCTTCCAGGTTCCCCAGAAGAAAATGGCGGAACAGACAAGAATGATGATGTTCGAGATGATCATGCAGAAGACGCGTGCGCGTCGCGACAGGAACATGACGAGCGTTTCAATGCCCATGTGGCTGTTCTCGCGAAACGTGAGAACGGCACCGATAAAGGTCAGCCACACGAAGAAATAGCGCGACAACTCTTCCGACACGTTGATACCGGAATTCATCGTGTAACGCATGACAACGTTCACGAAGACCATGATCGACATGCCGGCCAGCAGCAAGACGAGAATGATTTCGAGAATCCGGTAAAAGAGATTGATTGTCTTTTGCATTTTCCCCTCCCGAAGAAATTTTTAGAGTAGCCCTCGTTTGGCCAGATTGCGCATCAGAGCCGTGGTGCCGAACGTCCATTCGGGGCACTCGTCGGTGGTGGTAACCCAGTTGATAAGCCTGCCGAGCTTCGGCGTGGAAATTTCCACGCGGTCGCCCTTGGCGTGGGTGAAGCCGAGACCGGGACCATGCCGGTCCTTGACCGGTGCAAACATGGTTCCGAGGAAGAATACCGCGCCATCGGGATACTGATGATTGCGGTTCAAGAGTTGCGAAGCCAGATTCTCCGGCGAGCGGCTGATTGCCTGCATCGGGCTGACGCCCGTCATCGTGAAGCCATCCGTGCCTTCGACGAGAAGCGAGATCTGCGACTGCTTGACATCTTCGATGCTAAACTTTCCGTCAAAAAGACGGATGAAGGGACCGATTGCGCAGGACGCATTGTTGTCCTTCGCCTTGCTGAGCAGCAGGGCGGAGCGTCCTTCGAAATCACGCAGATTGACGTCGTTGCCCAATGTTGCGCCGATGATGCGTCCATCCGACGTAATGGCAAGGACGACTTCCGGTTCAGGATTGTTCCATTGCGACTTCGGGTGAACGCCGATGAGGGCGCCGCAACCGACGGATGCCATGGCCTGTGCCTTGGAGAAAATTTCCGCATCGGGGCCGATGCCAACTTCGAGATACTGCGACCAGAGGCCCATTTCCTGAAGCAGCTTTTTCACTTCGGCAGCTTTTTCGGAGCCGGCTTCGAGGCCCTTGAGGTTGTCGCCGAGAACCGGCGCCAGACGCACACGAATTTCCTGGGCGCGCAACGGGTCGCCTTTGGCCTGCTCCTCGATGACGCGCTCCAGCATGCTGTCGGCGAAGGTTACACCAGCTGCCTTGACCGCCTGAATATCGTTCGGAGCGAGGAGTTCACCGGCCGAACCGTCGAGAAATGCGTCAAGCGTGCCGAGTGCGACGAAACCGCTGACGTCGGCGAGCAGATCGACCAGATCGGTCTTTTCGAGAAGCTCGGCCATGGTCGGAGCAAGCGAGGTGAGATCATAAAGCACGCCGTCACGCAGAAGCACGGGGCAGGGCCCATCTTCGCTTTTTGACCAGACGCGACCAACCAGCAGGGCGCTCGCAAAATCTTCAGGCAAAATATCTGTGGCGTTGATTGGCCCAGCAACGGTCATGTATGTCCTCCACTTCAGAACCCCGACGACCACCTCCATGTGGTCTTATTGTCTGGATGTCTGACAAGCTATATTGATCTTTCTTAGTATGACTTTTGCAGCGAGTCTAGCGGTCGACTAGACAAAAATTCGCGTTGTTTGTCGCCCTGATCATGAAAACCCGACAAAGCTGTCCGATAGCTTTGCGTTACAGCTCAGAATAGGTCGAGTTCCAGGTTCACTCGACTTGCTGCGCCGATAAGGTGCTTGCGCATAGCGTTTTTGGCCGCCGTGGCATCGGAAGCGGCGACCGCGTCGTAGATGGCAACGTGTTCGGCGATGGTGATTTCGAGGATTTCGCCAAATATTGCACGGGAGAACGCGATATTGATCGCAGAGCTGATGCGTTCGGCAATAAAGCCAAGAAACATCAGGAAATATTCATTCTGAGTCGCCTCGGCGAGAATGCGGTGGAAGTCGAGATCCGCCGCCACGCCGTCCTTGCTCCAGTCTTCGGCTGTCCGCATTCCTTGCAAGGCCTCTGCAAGCCGCGTCAATTGTTCGGGGCTTCTATGAAGCGCCGCAAGGCCGGCAGCCTCAATCTCCAGCGGCATGCGAAGCTGAAAGAGATCCCTGAAGTTTTCCGGGTCGTTCAGCCGGGACCGTTCGATGCGAATGGAAAGGCGCTGCCTGGGATCGGTGACAAACGCGCCGACACCTTGCCGTGTTTCAACAAAACCCTCATTGCGCAATTGCGCAATGGCTTCGCGAATAACCGATCGGCTGACACCAAAGGTCCTGGCCAGTACATGCTCGGTGGGCAACCTGTCACCCGGTCCAAGTTTCGAATCGTTGATTTCGCGGGCGATCTCCGCGGCAATGCGGCCGGGAAGGTGATCGTTGCGATGTATCTGATTGAACTCCAGCGTCATGCCTGCTCCCGTTTCGCGGAATTATTGCTTTTATCTTCACCTCTGCCCGCGACTTCCTCCTTCGCCTGCAGAGGTTTTGTGGACGGCTTTTTGGTGGAGCCGTCCACGTTTTTACTTAGCTATCCGCCGAAAGGCTGATCTGGCAACCGGGATTCATGCGCAAATCCGGGTCAAACGCGGATTTCAGGTTGGTGATCATCTGGCGCTGCACGTCGGACAGGCGGCTTTCAAAGTCGCCGCGCTTCAGGCGGCCGATGCCATGCTCGGCGCTGATGCTGCCGACGTAACGATCCAGCACCTCATTGACGATGGTTTTGGATTTGTAGATGAGCGCCGTTCGTTCGTCCGGCGTCGAGCCGTTCGGCGGCAGAACGTTGAGGTGAACATTGCCGTCTCCGACATGCCCATAAGACACGGCAAGGCATTCCGGCAGGCGATCCGCCAGTTCGGCTTCAGCTTCGGCCACGAAGGCCGAGAGCTTCGAAAGCGGCACGGAAATGTCAGTGCGCATATGCGAGCCGCGCAGGGCCTGGCCCTCGTTCATGCCTTCGCGGAACAGCCAGAGCTGTTGCGCCTGCGCACGAGATGAGGCAATGACGCCGTCCAGCACCAGCCCGTCTTCCATGACGCCTTCAAGGAAACGTCCCATCAGATCGGCCGTGTCGACCAGGCCCGAACCGGAAATCTCCATCAGCACATAGGCGGGATAATCCGCAGCAATCGGCATCTTGAGGTCGGGAATGGCTTCGATCGCCAGTGTGAAAGCCACCGGCGGCATGAATTCAAAAGCCGACATCAGGTCACAGCATTCACGGCGCGCGCGGCGATAAAGCTTGATGGCGTCATCGAGCGAATTAAGGCCCAGCAGCGCTGTCTCGACGTGTTCAGGGTTCGGATAGAGTTTGACCGCAACGGCGGTAATGATGCCAAGCGTTCCTTCCGCGCCGATGAACAGTTGCTTGAGATCAATGCCGCGATTGTCCTTGCGCAATGTGGACAGGCCGTTCCAGATCGTGCCGTCCGGCAAAACAACTTCGAGGCCGAGAACCAGTTCGCGCGTCATGCCGTAGCGCAGCACGTTGATACCGCCGGCATTGGTTGAGACGTTGCCCCCGATGCGGCAGCTACCCTGGGCTCCCAGTGACAGCGGAAAGAACATGCCCTTGTCTTCGACGGCGTCCTTGAATTCCGAGAGGATGCATCCGGCTTCCACGACTGCGGAAAAATCGTCGCTGTCGATGGTGCGGATGGCATTCATGCGCTCGAGGCTGATGACGACCTGTCCTGCAGGTGCGTCGGGTGTTGCGCCCAGAACCAATCCGGTGTTGCCGCCTTGGGGAATGATGGCAAGTTTCAATTCAGCGCAGGCGCGAACGGCAGCAGAGACTTCTTCCGTCGAACGCGGACGAATGACGGCGACCGCCGAACTCGTCACGTCCCCGTGCCAGTCACGGCAGTAACGGGCCATATCCTCCTCTGCCGTCAGAAGCATTCCTTCTCCCAGCATGTTTTTCAACGAGAACCGCACTTCCGTCAGGTCGTTCTCGATCACGTTCTGCATTCCACCCTCTCCCATGCCACCCGCTCAAGGTCGCGCATCAGGCCGTATTCGTGCCTGCTTTTGCCGGTTTGTTAAAAAATACTATTTTCAAGCGGATCATATAAGGTTATCAGACAACCTTACAAGCTAATTTATCGGCTTGCTGTCTCGATAGCGAGTCAGAGGTGTTTTTCGGTCCGGGAGAGTGACCGGATCAATGAGGAGGATAAATATGCATATCGCAATCATCGGAGCTGCCGGCATGGTTGGCCGCAAGCTGACCCAGCGTCTCGTCAAGGACGGCGCATTGGGCGGTAAGCCGATCGAAAAATTCACGCTGATCGACGTGTTCCAGGCAGATGCGCCTGCCGGTTTTTCCGGTGTAGTCGATACGCGTGCGGCCGATCTTTCCGCGCCCGGCGAAGCCGAGAAGCTGGTGGAAGGTCGTCCTGATGTCATCTTCCATCTTGCCGCTATCGTGTCGGGTGAAGCCGAACTGGATTTCGACAAGGGATATCGCATCAACCTTGATGGCACGCGTTACCTTTTCGACGCCATCCGGATTGCCAACGGCAAGGACGGCTACAAGCCGCGCGTCGTTTTCACCTCGTCGATCGCCGTTTTCGGTGCGCCCCTTCCTTATCCGATCCCGGATGAATTCCATACGACCCCGCTCACCAGCTACGGTACACAGAAGGCAATCTGCGAACTGCTGCTGTCGGATTACAGCCGTCGCGGTTTCTTTGACGGCATCGGTATTCGCCTGCCGACGATCTGCATCCGTCCCGGCAAACCGAATGCTGCCGCATCCGGTTTCTTCTCGAATATCCTGCGCGAGCCGCTGATTGGTCAGGAAGCGGTGTTGCCGGTTCCGGAAACCATTCGCCACTGGCACGCATCGCCACGTTCGGCTGTCGGCTTCCTCATTCACGGCGCGACGATCGACGTTGAAAAGGTCGGTCCGCGTCGCAATCTTTCCATGCCGGGGCTCAGCGCAACTGTTGGCGAACAGATCGAAGCGCTTCGCAAGGTTGCTGGTGAAAAAGCTGTTTCCCTCATCCGTCGCGAACCGAATGAAATGATCATGCGCATGTGCGAAGGCTGGGCTCCCGGCTTCGAAGCCAAGCGTGCCCGCGAACTGGGCTTCACGGCAGAAAGCTCGTTCGAAGAAATCATTCAGGTTCATATCGAAGACGAACTCGGGGGCTCTTTGAAATGAGTGTTGCCGGGGAGGAGAAGAAACAGTCTATCGCGTTCATCGGAACCGGCCTGATGGGCGGTCCGATGGCCCGGCGCTTGCTGGGCGCGGGGTTTGCCGTCAAGGTCTGGAACCGCAGCGTCGAGAAGGCCGAAGCGCTTGTTGCCGATGGTGCAGTGGTTGCAGCATCGCCGGCTGAGGCGGCCAGGGGCGCCGATGTCGTCATTACGATGTTGAGCGACGGCAAGGCGGTTGGTGAAGTCCTGTTTGAAACGGGCGTTGCCGAGGCATTGGAAAAGGGTGCTGTCGTGATCGACAGCAGTTCCATCGCTCCACCGATTGCACGCGAACATGCGTCGCGGCTGGAAGCGCTGGGTATTCGCCACATCGATGCGCCGGTGTCCGGCGGTGTGCCGGGTGCGACTGCAGGCACGCTCGCCATTATGGCGGGTGGTGACGAAGCAGTCGTTTCTTCCCTTGCCGATCTCTTTGCACCGATGGGACGCTTGACCTATGTCGGCCCTTCGGGTGCCGGGCAGCTTTGCAAACTTGCCAATCAGCAGATCGTCGCCATCACCATTGGCGCCGTTGCTGAGGCGATGATGCTGGTCGAGGCTGGTGGTGCATCGCGCGAAGGTTTTCGTAATGCGATCCGTGGCGGTTTTGCCGAAAGCCGTATTCTCGAGCTGCACGGCGAGCGGATGGTCAAGCGCAATTTTGTGCCCGGTGGTCCATCGAAATTCCAGCTCAAGGATTTGAACGGTGTGCTTGCCACGGCAAAGGATCTGTCTCTGACGCTTCCTCTGACACAGCAGGTTACCCGCGAATTTGATGATTTCGTCGGCGACGGCGGAGCTGATATCGATCACAGCGGCATCCTGCTCTATCTCGAAAAACTCAACAACCGGGAACAGGGTTGAGATCAGCCATGGCCAACGACATCACACAGAAGCGACGCCTGCGTTCACAGGACTGGTTTGACAATCCTGATCACCTTGACCTGACTGCACTTTATCTCGAACGCTTCATGAACTACGGCGTGACGCCGGAAGAGCTTCGCTCTGGCAAACCGGTGATCGGTATCGCTCAGAGCGGTAGCGACCTGACGCCGTGCAATCGCGTTCACGTCGAACTCGTGAAGCGTGTGCGCGACGGTATTCGCGATGCTGGCGGTATTCCGATTGAGTTTCCTACCCATCCGATGTTCGAGAATTGCAAACGCCCAACGGCGGCGCTTGATCGAAACCTCGCTTACCTCAGCCTAGTGGAAGTGCTTTACGGTTACCCGCTTGATGGTGTCGTTCTGACAACGGGTTGCGACAAGACCACGCCGTCGGCGTTGATGGCGGCGAGCACGGTCGACATTCCGGCCATCGTGCTCTCCGGTGGCCCTATGCTCGACGGGTACCACGAGGGTGATCTCGTCGGTTCCGGTACGGTGATCTGGCGTATGCGCCGCAAATTTGGTGCCGGCGAAATTACCCGCGAGGAATTCCTGCAGGCGGCGCTGGAATCTGCACCGTCGGTCGGTCACTGCAACACCATGGGTACCGCATCCACGATGAATGCGATGGCGGAAGCGCTCGGCATGTCACTGACCGGCTGCGGTGCAATTCCGGCGGCTTACCGCGAACGCGGCCAGATGGCCTATCGCACGGGGATTCGTTCCGTCGAACTGGTGCTTAATAACATCAAGCCGTCCGATATCCTGACACGCGAAGCGTTTCTCAACGCGATCCGCGTCAACTCGGCCATCGGTGGATCGACGAATGCGCAGCCACATCTTGCCGCGATGGCGAAACACGCCGGGGTCGAACTTCGTGAAGAAGACTGGCAGGTCTACGGTTACGACATTCCGCTTCTGGCCAATGTTCAGCCCGCCGGTAAATGGCTTGGTGAAAAATATCATCGCGCAGGCGGAACGCCAGCGATCATGTGGGAACTTCTGAAAGCGGGCAAGCTCGACGGAAACTGTCCGACCGTGACCGGCAAGACCATGGCGGAAAACCTTGAAGGCCGGGAATCATCCGACCGCGACGTGATTCTGCCTTATGATCAGCCGCTCAAGGAACGTGCCGGCTTCCTGGTGCTCAAGGGGAACCTGTTTGACTTCGCGATCATGAAGACAAGCGTGATCTCGTCGGAGTTCCGACAGCGTTATCTCAGCGAACCAGGCCGTGAAGGCGTGTTCGAAGGCAAATGCGTGGTGTTCGACGGTTCGGAGGACTATCACGCCCGGATCAACGATCCGGCACTTGATATCGACGAACGTACCATTCTTGTTATCAGAGGTGCGGGTCCGCTCGGCTGGCCAGGGTCGGCTGAAGTCGTGAACATGCAGCCGCCGGATGCGCTTTTGAAAAAGGGGATCACCAGCCTCCCGACAATCGGTGATGGACGTCAGTCAGGAACCGCAGACAGCCCATCGATCCTGAATGCCTCTCCGGAAAGTGCGGCGGGCGGCGGTCTGGCGTGGCTCAGGACAGGCGATGTCATTCGCATCGACTTCAACCAGGGCCAGTGCAACATGCTGGTGTCCGACGAAGAAATCGCAGCACGCAAAGCGGACGGCATTCCGGCCGTTCCGGCCGATGCGACGCCATGGCAGCGCATCTACCGAAAGTCGGTGACACAGCTTTCCGACGGTGCAGTTCTGGATGGCGCAGCCGATTTCCGCAGGATTGCAGAAAAGATGCCGCGGCATAACCATTGATATTGATCGAAAAAAATCCCCGGCCAAGCCGGGGATTTTTTTGTTTCAGGCGGTTTCGTAACGCAATTCGGCCTCTTAATGTTCGCAACTGCAAATCAGCAGCACGGGAGCAAAAAAGATGACGAATATTGCGATGATTGAAGCGGCGCGCGAACGTATCGGCAAAAACGCAGTGCGTACCCCGTTGCTGTCGTCGCATTTTCTGGATGAGATTGCTGGCCGCAAATTATACGTGAAGGCAGAGTGCCTGCAGAAGACGGGTTCCTTCAAGTTTCGCGGTGGCTGGTCGGCGGTCTCAGGTCTGCCTGCGGATGTGCGAGCCAAAGGCGTGATCGCTTTTTCCTCCGGCAATCATGCTCAGGGCGTTGCTCTGGCCGCTCGTCTGCATGGGGTGCCGTCGGTTATCATCATGCCATCCGATGCGCCGAAGATCAAAATCGACAACACACGTGCCTATGGTGCCGAGGTTGTTTTGTATGACAGAGCGAACGAAGATCGCGACGCGATCGGCGACCGGCTGTCACGCGAGCGCGGGTTGACGCTCATCAAGCCATTCGACGAGCCGCTGGTGATCGCCGGGCAGGGGACAGCAGGTCTTGAAATCGCCGAACAGGGTGCTGAACTGGGCATCGGTGCGGCTGAGGTTCTTGTCCCGTGTGGCGGCGGCGGGCTGACCTCGGGCATTGCTCTTGCACTCGATGCCAAAGCTCCGACGTACAAGGTCCGTACCTGCGAACCGGAGCACTTTGATGATGTCGCGCGTTCGCTTGCAGCAGGCAAGATCGAACGCAATGCCAGCACATCCGGCTCGCTCTGCGATGCGATCATGACACCACAGCCTGGAAACGTCACCTTCCCGCTCATGGCGGGTCTGTGCGGAGAGGGAATTGCCGTCTCCGAGGACGAAGCGCTTCGCGCCATGGTTCTGGCCTTCAATAGACTGAAGATCGTTGTGGAACCGGGTGGAGCCGTGGCGCTTGCCGCCGCGCTTTTCCATGGAAGCGAATTGACGGGTGATATCGTGATTGCCGTTGCCTCGGGTGGCAACGTCGATCCGGCGATCATGGCAAACGCGCTTTCCCGTTTTGGCTGAATGTCAGGCCAGTTTCCCGGCGACATCGTGAGCAATGGCCAGCGAGGCTGTGAGCCCCGGACTTTCTATACCAAAGAGATTGACGAGGCCCGGAAGCCCATGTGCTTCCGGGCCGTCGATCCGGAAATCCATGGCGGGGTCATTCTGACCTGAAATCTTTGGACGGATGCCGGAATAAGCGGGAATCAACGCATTTTCTGGCAGCCCCGGCCAATAACGTCGTATTGCTTCGCCAAAACCGCTCATACGCTCGGGATTAACGGCATATTCTATGCCGTCCACCCATTCGACATCGGGACCAAAGCGTGCCTGCCCAGCCAGATCGAGTGTGAGATGAACGCCAAGGCCATGCGTCTGCGGCGCGGGGTATATGAGCCGTGAGAAAGGCTGTTTGCCGGAAAGCGCAAAATAGCTTCCTTTTGCATAACGCGCCATCGGGACGGTGTCATGCTGTAGCCCATCGATCTTTGCGGCGATTGACGGCGCGAAAAGCCCAGCCGAATTGACGAGGAACCGGCACGTCAGGCTCATCGGCTCCTTGCCACCGACATGGACACGGAAGCCGTTGCTGACCGTTTCTGCAGCAAGAAAAGGCGCGTTGAGGGCCAGCGCCGCGCCATGATCTTCCGCGTCGCCCAACAGTGCGAGCATATAGCCATGACTGTCTATAATTCCCGTCGACGGGGAAAACAGCGCAGCCGTACAGGACAAGGCGGGTTCAAGCAGAAGTGCTTTTTGCCTATCGATCAGCTCCAGATCACCACAACCATTGGCTTGGCCCTTGTTCTTGAGGCCGACAAGCAGGTCTGCTTCCCCATCGTCAGTGGCGACGATCAGCTTGCCGCAACGACGGTGGGCGACGCCATGGCTTTGGCAGAAGGCATATAGCCGATGCTTTCCATCGACACAAAGACGGGCCTTGAGGCTTCCTTGCGGATAATAAAGCCCTGCGTGAATAACCTCGCTGTTGCGGGAGGACGTTGCTGAGCCGAACTCCGCTTCGCTCTCGAGGATGATAACGGAGAAGCCGCGCATTGCCAGCTCGCGTGCCGTGGCCAGTCCGATGACACCGGCGCCAATGATGACTGCATCTATATCGGTCATGGCTTCCCGTTTTTTGATGGCTCGAACCGAATTCCCGCTAAAGCGTTTATATCGCGCCATGGGTAGATTGATGCGTTTCGACAGGCAAGTCGCAATCCGATTTTTCCCTTTGGGCCAATCTTATGGAATTTTATCTCTACTGAAATAGTGGGGAATAGCGATAATCTTTACCAAGATAAGCGAGTGGCCACCTCGGTGGATCAATGAGGCAAAGGAGCGCGAAATGTCTTATTCCAAGACCGGAAAAGTCAAAGACTTCGTTCCGCAATCCCACGCACAGCGCAACTGGCGTGACACGGTTCACACTGCGCTGGTCGGCGTCTGTTTCGCTTTTGTCGCAGCAGTCATTTTCGGCTTCGTTCCCTGATCCTCCCATATTCCGGGAAACCGAAGAAAAAGGCCAGTCGCTCCTCCGACTGGCCTTTTTCATTTGATGTCAGCGCTTGAGGTAATCTTCCGCCAGTTCGACCCAGAACGAGGTTCCGATTGGCAGAATCTCGTCGTTGAAGTCGAACTTCGGGTGATGCAGAGGCGGATCGTTATCGGTACGGGCCGTTCCGAGGAAGAAATAACAACCTGGCCGTTTCTCCAGCATATAGGCGAAATCTTCAGCGCCCATCGAAGGGCGTGGCATTTCGGCGACGTTTTCGGCTCCGGCAAATCGCTTTGCCAGTTCATTGACGTAGTCAGTCTCAGCCTTGTGATTGATCGTGGCGTTGTAACCACGTTCGTACTCGATGGTCACGCTCATGCCGTAGCTCGCGGCCTGGCCCTCGGCGATGGAGCGGATACGCTTTTCGAGTTCGTCGCGAACGCCCGGATCGAAGGAGCGGATTGTCAGCAGCATTTCTGCGGTTTCCGGAATGACATTGCTTGCGATCCCGGCGTGAAATGCCCCCACGGTCACAACAGCGGAGAGTTGCGGATGGATGTTGCGGGAAACCACCGTCTGCAACGCCATGATGATGCTGGCACCTGCCACGATGGGGTCAGCTGCAGCTTGGGGTTCTGCACCATGGCCACCGTAGCCATTCACCGTGATCCTGCATTCGTCGACGGCTGCCAGGATCGGACCTTCACGCAGCACGAACTGACCAAAAGGCAGGCCGGGATCGTTATGAAGGGCGAAGACAGCGTCGCAGGGGAAGCGCTCAAAAAGGCCATCCTCGATCATGATGCGGGCGCCGCCAAAATTTTCTTCCGCCGGCTGAAAGATCAGATGCAGCGTCCCGTCGAAGTTCTTGCGTTCAGCGATGATTTTAGCCGCACCGAGCAACATGGCGGTGTGGCCGTCATGTCCGCAGGCATGCATGACGCCCTGATTTTCACTGGCGTAGTCGGCGCCGGTTTCTTCATGAATGGGCAAGGCATCAATGTCTGCACGAATGCCGAGCGTGCGCGTCCCGCTGCCATTGCGCAGCGTGGCGACAACTCCGGTGCCGGCAAGGCCGCGTGTGACGTCGTAGCCCATGGCAACAAGTTGGTCGGCAATGAAGTCTGACGTCTGGTGCTCGGAAAGGCCGATTTCGGGATGCTGGTGAAGATGATGCCGGATCGCGACCACCTCTGGCATATGGTTGGCGAATGCGCTGCTGTTTCCGGTTTGTCTGGTCATCGTGCGGTTCCGTTACCTTGCTTTTAGACCCTTCCATAACAGCAATGTTGCGAGCGCGTAAATGCCGAATAGGGGTAGGCCGGTGGGCCTAAAATTGACGGTGTTACGGTTTGGATCGAAAGCCTGGAAACATCGCTTGCATCGGCCCGAAACCGGTGGCATGGAACTGGTTGGCGATGCAAGGCGTTACGTCTTTTCGGTGGCAAGAATACGGGGCAATCCCGCTTTTTGCCGGAATGGGAAGACGGAAAAGGGGAAGCCGCCTTGCTGACGTTGTTTTCGCTTTGGGGGAGCATGCGAAATCCGTATGGAACGACCAAGTTTTGCGGCTCGTCCTTTCCGGTTTTTCTCACGAATATCCGCCAGCTATGGAATTTGAGTGCTTCAGCCCTGCATGCAGCAGGCTTTAGGCTGAGCGGTGAAACGGGCGCGGGAATGCGCCACGTTTTTTGCCGGTTCAGCAAAGGTTCATGAAGAACGCGACATATAACTGCGGTTTTGTTTTCATGATGCTTTCAGCAATATGATGCAAATGCCGAGCAAGACGAGCAACGCACCTAAACCGTTTTAGAATACGAGCCGATGTCATTTCATATTACGCCGCCTGCCGCCGCCCGTGATTCCGAAGCCAAACAGATCGATCACAACGATTCGATCCGTGCTTCCTACATGACGATCGAAGAATTGTATGAGGCCGGTGCCGCGCTTTCGCGCGACGGTGCTGACAGCCTCCCCGGTTTCATGGAGTTCGATTTCTTCGAACGCCATCGCGAAAACGAGAAGGAAATCCTGCGCGTCTATCGTACCACCGCGGTTGACGCGGAAAACGGTGCGACGATTACGCCCGCCGCGGAGTGGCTTCTCGACAACCACTACGTGATCGAAGAAGCGATCCAGGAAGTCCGTCGCGATTTCCCGCGCAAGTTCTATCGTCAATTGCCGACGATGACGGTTGGTGGCGTCACCATACCCCGTGTCATGGCGCTCGGCTGGCTTTATGTGGCGCATACGCACAGCACTGTGACGCGCGAAAACATGACGGCACTGGTGGACGGTTATCAGACGTCCAAGACGCTGCAGATCGGCGAGTTGTGGGCGTTGCCGTCGATCATCCGTTTTGTTCTCATCGAAAATCTCCGCCGTATTTCTATTCGCGTCGAGCGTTCGCGCCGCATGCGCCAGAAGGCGAATGAGGTTGTCGACGAGATTATCCGTCTCAACGATGCGGAAGCCTCGGCTGCTCTGCTTGGTCAGGTCAATTCGCTGGTCGATGATCCGACCTTTGCGACCCAGTTCCTCTATCGCCTGAGAAATGGCTCTCAGACCTCGGGTTTTGCACTGGCCTGGCTGGAAGAACGTTTGCATGCTGCCGGTACCGACGCCGAAAACGTCATGATGGCTGAGCACAACCGTCTGGCCTCCGGCAACGTGACGATGGGTAACATCGTCAAGAGCCTGCGCGAAATCGACGATACGGAGTGGTCGGTCTGGTTTGAGGAAGTCAGCCACATCGACAAGGTTCTCCGCGAGGAAACCGACTACGAAACGCTCGATTTCGGTTCGCGCAACACCTATCGCAACACAATCGAACTTCTGGCGCGACGCTCGCCGAAAACCGAAGTGGAGGTTGCCCGCGCTGCTGTTGAAATGGCGCGTACGCTTCAACCTGTTGCGGGGTCAGACAGCCGCGTCAATGTCGGCTCCGTGCTCGTCGGGCAAAGCCGATTCGAGCTTGAAAAGCAGATCGCCTACAGGCCGTTGGTCTCCCAGCACATCGTAAGATCGATGCGCCGGTTCAACTGGCTGTCGATCGCGGCGCCGGTTCTTCTGATTACGGCCGTGGCAATGTGGGCCGTGGGCTGGTTCCTGGCTGAAGCTGGAATGCCCTGGTATGTGGTTACCGCGTTCCTGCTGATGTTCGCCCTGCCGGCTTCGGAAGGCGCAACTGGTCTCTTCAACACGCTGGTGACCTTCTTTGTGAAGCCGTTCCGCCTGGTCGGATACGAATTCAAGAACGGTATTCCGGACGATGCGCGAACGCTGGTGGCCGTGCCCTGCATGTTGACCAGCCGCGATAGCGTTGATGAAATGATGCGCAACATCGAGGTGCATTATCTCGCCAACCCGCATGGTGAAATCTATTTCTCGCTGGTGAGCGACTGGCGCGACGGACAGCAGGAGCAGTCCGGCGACGATATCGAAATTCTCGAATACGCCAAGCGCGAGATCGCTGCACTGAACAGCCGTTATGCCTTTGATGGCAAGACGCGATTCTATCTGCTGCACCGCCGCCGGCTCTATAACCCGGCAGAAGGCTGCTGGATGGGGTGGGAGCGCAAGCGCGGCAAGCTGCATGAACTGAACATGCTGCTGCGCGGCGACAAGGATACAACCTTCCTCGGCGGCGCGAATGTCGTGCCGGCCGACGTTAAGTACGTCATGACGCTGGACGCCGATACGCGCCTGATGCGCGACGCTGTGACCAAGCTGGTCGGCAAGATGCATCATCCGATCAACCGTCCGGTGATCGATCCGGTCTCGGGACGCGTCGTGGAAGGTTACGGCCTGCTGCAGCCGCGTGTTACGCCGTCGCTGACAACCGGCAAGGATGCCTCCGTCTTCCAGCGCGTCTTTTCGATCAACCGTGGGATCGACCCCTATGTCTTCACGGTGTCTGACGTCTATCAGGATCTGACCTCTGAAGGGACGTTCACCGGCAAGGGCCTCTATGACGTGGATGCCTTCGAAGCGGCGCTGAAGGGTCGCATCGAGGAGAACTCCATTCTCAGCCACGACCTTCTCGAAGGCTCGTTTGCGCGCTGCGCGCTGGTAACCGATGTCGAGCTGGTAGAGGATTTCCCGACCCGCTACGAAGTTGAAGTCTCGCGCCAGCATCGCTGGGCGCGTGGCGACTGGCAGCTTCTGCCTTACATCCTCGATCGGGCACGCGGCGTGACCGCAATTGGCCGCTGGAAGATGGTCGACAACCTGCGTCGTTCTCTGACGCCAATTGCGTGGTTCTTCGCGTCCGTACTGGGCTGGTACTTCATGGACCCGCTTGGCGCGCTGATCTGGCAGATCCTGCTGATCTTTTCGCTGTTCGTGGCACCGACGCTCTCGCTTCTTTCCGGTCTAGTCCCGCGTTCGACGGATATCGTGCCACAGGCGCATTTCCACACGATCTGGTCTGAGATCCGGGCAACCAACGCTCAGGTCGCGCTGCGCATCGTCTTCATTGCCGATTCCGCCTGCATGATGACAGATGCTATCGCGCGTTCGCTTTATCGCCTGCTGGTCAGCCACAAGCTGATGCTGGAATGGCGTACCGCTGCCTCGATGCAATCCAGCGCACAGAGCAGCGTGGTCGGTTATTATCAACAGATGTGGCATGCTCCGGTCGTTGCGCTTCTCGGCCTGCTGTTTGCAGCGCTGCCTGGCGATAACGCATTCCTGATTGGTATTCCTTTCGCACTGTTGTGGGTTCTGTCGCCTGCCGTCGCCTGGTACGTCAGCCAATCGGCTGAAACCGAAGACCGCATGTTCGTGTCGGAACATGTTTCGTTCGAACTGCGCAAGATCGCGCGCCGGACTTGGCGTTACTACGAAGCCTTCGTGACGCCGCAGGAAAACTATCTGCCGCCGGACAACTTCCAGGAAACGCCGGAGCCGATCGTTGCCTCGCGCACATCGCCAACCAACATCGGCGTTTATCTGCTGTCGGCAATCTCGGCACGCCGGTTTGGCTGGATCAGTTTCGCTGAAACCATCGAGCGGATCGAAAATACGATCACGACCGTTGAGAAGATGGAGAAATATCGCGGCCATCTCTACAACTGGTATCATACGGACACACTGCAGACGCTTGGTCCGCGTTACGTCTCCGCTGTCGACAGCGGCAACCTTGCGGGTCACCTGATTGCCGTTTCGTCGGCCTGCCGCGATTGGGCTGAAGCACCTTCCGCACATCTTCAGGGCAATCTTGACGGTATTGGCGATGTTGCCGGTATTCTGCGCGAGACGCTGAAGGCGCTGCCGGATGACCGCAAGAACCTCCGTCCGCTGCATCGCCGGCTGGAAGAGCGCATTATCGGCTTCTCGAACGCTCTGGCTTCGGTCAAGCGTGAGCATGAGTTCGCTTCGATCCGTGTGATCAATCTTGCGGTTCTTGCGCGCGACATCCAGAAACTCGCCACCAATGTGGACCACGAGGTCAAGTCGTCGCAGAGCACCGAGGTTACCCGCTGGGCGCAGCTATTGGTGGAATGCTGTGAGGCGCATATTGCCGACAGCGCGATCGATCTCACCAACATGGAACCGCTTCGTCAGCGTCTGGCGTCGCTGCGCGACCGTAGCCGCAACCTTGCCTTCTCGATGGACTTCACGTTCCTTTACCGCAAGGATCGCCGTCTTCTGTCGATCGGTTACCGGGTCGAAAGCAAGGAACTCGATGAAGCCTGCTACGACCTTCTCGCGTCCGAGTGCCGTCTGACGAGCCTGTTTGCCATCGCCAAGGGCGATCTGCCGACCGAGCACTGGTATCGCCTTGGTCGTCAGGTCGTGCCGATCGGCGCTCAGGGTGCCCTGGTGTCCTGGTCTGGCTCGATGTTCGAATACCTCATGCCGCCTCTCGTCATGCAGGAGCGTCAGGGTGGTATTCTCAACCAGACCAACAATCTGATCGTCAAGGAACAGATGAACCATGGCCGCCGCCTCGGCACGCCATGGGGTATTTCCGAAGCGGCGTTCAACGCCCGCGATCACAACATGAACTATCAGTACACCAACTTCGGTGTGCCGACGCTTGGTCTCAAGCGTGGCCTCGGCCAGAACGCCGTCATTGCGCCTTATGCGTCGATCCTCGCCAGCCAGTACGATCCGGAAGGCGCGCTGGAAAACCTCGACAAGCTGCGCAAACTTGGCGCGCTTGGCCAGTACGGTTTCCACGATGCGGTCGACTTCACGCCGACCCGCGTGCCGGACGGCAAGGTCTGCGCGGTGGTCTATAACTACTATGCACACCACCATGGCATGTCGATTGCGGCCGTTGCCAACGTCGCTTTCGACGGCGTGCTGCGCGAACTGTTCCATTCCGACCCGGTCATTGAGGCGGCGGAACTGCTTCTGCAGGAAAAGGCACCGCGAGAAGTGCCGGTGATGAGCGCCAAATACGAGCCGGAGACACCCGGTAAGGAGCAGGCGGATCTCTTGCGTGCGGAAGTCCGTACCATTGCCGATCCTGCTGTTCGCGATCGTGAAGTGGTATTCCTGTCGAATGGTCATTACTCGACCATGCTGACATCCACCGGTGCCGGTTATTCCAAGTGGAATGGTCAGGCGATTTCCCGCTGGAAGGCCGATCCGACCGAGGATCGTTGGGGAACCTTCATCTTCCTGCGCGATACGTCGTCGGGACAATGGTGGAGTGCGACCGCAGAACCGCGCGTGATCGAAGGTGAAAAGACGAAAACGGTCTTTACTGACGACAAGGCGGAGTTCCACAAGGCCGTCGGCGATCTGCAAAGCGTCGTTGAATGCATCGTGGCGACTGAACACGATGCCGAAGGCCGTCGCGTCACACTGCTCAATGTCGGTTCGGAAGATCGCTACATCGAAGTGACGTCCTATATGGAGCCGGTCATTGCGTCCGAGGATGACGACAATGCGCATCCGCTGTTCTCACGTATGTTCGTGCAGACCGAAATCGGTCGTCGTGGTGATGTTATCCGGGCATGGCGCAATCGCCGCGGCCCGAGTGATCCGGGCACGGTCATCGCGCATCTGGCAGCAGACAATGCAGGCCCATCGCGTCCGACCGAGTTCGAAACCGACCGCGCGAAGTTTATCGGTCGTGGCCGTTCGCTGGCGGAAGCTGCCGCTTTCGAAAGCGGTGCCACGCTTTCGAGCACCGACGGTTTCACGCTTGATCCTGTACTTTCGCTGCGTCGGACCGTTCGCGTTCCTGCCGGCAAGAAAGTCAGCGTTATTTTCTGGACGATTGCGGCGCCAAGCCGTGAGGAAGTCGACAAGGCAATCGATCGTTACCGCCATCCGGACGCCTTCGCGCATGAACTCGTTCACGCCTGGACGCGTACGCAGGTACAGATGCGCCATGTTGGCGTCACATCGCAGCAGGCTGCGGCATTCCAGCATCTTGGTCGCTATCTGACCTATCCGGACATGCATCTGCGTGCCGACTCAGAGACGCTGAAAACCGGTCTCACCTCGCAACGCGCGCTTTGGCCGCTGGCGATCTCGGGCGATTTCCCGATCTTCTCGCTGCGCATCAACGATGACATGGATATGGACATCGCTCGCGAAGCCTTGAGCGCGCACGAATATCTGCGTTCGCGTGGTGTGATCTTCGATCTCGTCATCGTCAATGAGCGCGCAGCGTCCTACGCGCAGGATATGCAGCATGCGCTGGATCATATTTCCGAAGGCCAGCGCCGCATCAATCCGGCAGACGGTGGAAGACCGCATGTCTTCTCTGTACGCCGTGACCTGATGGATGAGGAAACCTGGGCAGCTTTGCTGGCGGCGTCGCGTGTGGTTTTGCACGTTCGCAATGGCAAGATTGTCGACCAGATCAACCGCGCCGTGTCGCTTTTTGCTGCACATCGCGGTCCGGACGGCGGCGCCGAAGCAGCGCTTGCGCGTCTGCCTGCACCGGCTTTCCCGGTTGCCGAACCGGTCGAGGATGCGGACGATCTGGATTTCTGGAACGGTTTTGGCGGCTTTGCCAAGAGCGGTCAGGAATATGTCGTGCGTCTGCATGGCGGCCAGTCGACACCACATCCGTGGATCAACGTCATTTCCAACGAAAAATTCGGCTTCCATATTTCGGCCGAAGGCGCGGGTTTCACCTGGAGCCGCAATTCGCGCGACTACCAGTTGACGCCATGGAGCAATGATCCGGTCATCAATCGTACGGGTGAGGCGTTCTACGTATCCGACGTCGAAACCGGAAAGGTTTATACGCCGTTTGCAACCCTCTCGCGTGATCCGGAAGCATTTTTCGAAACACGTCACGGTCTCGGCTACTCCGTGTTCACCGGCAAGGCCGACACGGTTGAGATCGAGGTTACGCAAACGGTCGACCGCGAAAAGCCACTCAAATATTCGCAGGTCATTGTTCGCAACAAGGGCACGAAGAGCCGACGCTTGAAGGTCTATTCCTATGTGGAATGGATTCTTGGCAACAATGGTCAAAAGTCTGCCCCGTTCATTCTGAGCAGGCATGACGCTGAAAGCGGTGCGATTTTCGCATCGAACCCATACAGCATCGACTACAATGCCCGGACCTCGTTCCTGACACTGGATAGCGAGGCAAGCGGTTTCACCACCAGCCGTCGCGAATTCATTGGCAGGTATGGTTCCATACAGGCTCCTCAAGGTGTTGTTTCCGGTGCGGCTCTGGCTGGTAACACCGAGGTGGATGGTGATCCCTGCGCAGCACTGATGCAGGAAATTCATCTGAAGCCGGGCGAAGAACGTCACATGATGTTTGTCCTTGGTGATGCCGATAGCGAAGAAGAAGCCCAGTCGCTGGTGAAGGATGCGCGGCGCGCTGACTTCCAGATGGCGCTCGAAGAGAGCAGGGCATTCTGGAACGGATTTACCGGTCAGCTCCAGGTGACCACGCCGGATTCCGGTTTCAACCATATGGTCAATAACTGGCTGCCGTATCAGGCGCTCGCCTGCCGCATCCTGGCCAGAACGGCTTTCTATCAGTCGAGCGGCGCTTTCGGCTTCCGCGATCAGCTTCAGGACACACTGGCGTTCCTCCTCTACAAGCCGGATCTTGCCCGCAGCCAGATCCTGCGAGCAGCCGGGCGCCAGTTTGTCGAAGGCGACGTGCAGCACTGGTGGTTGCCACTGACTGGCGCGGGCGTTCGCACGACCATCTCCGATGACGTTGTTTGGCTCGCTTATGCGGTCAACCAATATCTGTCGGCGACGGGAGATGCCTCCATTCTTGATGAGAGCATTCCGTTCCTCAAGGGATCGGCCTTGATGCCGGGTCAGCACGACGCCTTCTTCCAGCCGGAAACCAGCGAAAAGTCTGCAAGTCTTTACGACCATGCAGCATTGGCGCTCGACCTGGCGATCCAGAGAACCGGAGAAAATGGTCTGCCGCTGATTCTGGGTGGTGACTGGAACGACGGCATGAACCGCGTCGGCGTTGGCGGCAAGGGCACGAGCGTCTGGCTCGGATGGTTCCTGGCCGGTGCGTTGCGCGATTTCATCGCGATTGCCGAAAAACGGGGCGACGACGCGCATGTCGCAAAGTGGTCAGCCCATCGCGACAAGCTGCGTGCGGCACTCGAGACAGCCGGCTGGGATGGTAGCTATTACCGTCGTGGCTACTTTGATGATGGTGCACCGCTCGGTTCTGCCACCAGTGAGGAGTGCCGTATCGATTCACTTGGCCAGAGCTGGAGCGTTCTATCCGGTGAGGGTGAGGAAGGTCGTTCGCGTCAGGCAATGGATGCCGTGCTCGAACATCTGGTCGATGAAAAGACGGGCATTATCCGCCTGTTCACACCGGCTTTCTCGCAGACGTCGCATGACCCGGGTTACATCAAGGGTTATCCGCCGGGCGTGCGTGAAAACGGCGGCCAGTATACGCATGCGGCAACCTGGGTGGTTCTTGCACTCGCAAAGCAGGGTCGTCATGACGATGCCTGGAAGTGCTTCAAGCTGCTCAACCCGGTCAATCACGCGCTGGACCGTGACGCTTCGCAGACCTATCGCGTTGAACCATACGTGGTGACGGCTGACGTTTACGGTGGCGATGGCTACGCGGGACGTGGTGGCTGGAGCTGGTATACGGGGTCGGCCGGCTGGCTCTATCGCGCGGCTGTTGAAGGTATCCTCGGCATTACCCGTGTCGAGGGCAAACTGCACATTGCACCGGCGCTGCCGGACGACTGGAGCGGCTTCTCGGTCAAGATCACGCTGGACGGCAAGACACGGGATATCGTCGTCAGCCGTAAGGCGGGCTCTGGAGATGTCATCGTATCTGTCGATGGTAAGGCAGCGGCCACAAAGAACGGTATGGCAAAGATCGCCTGAGCGATGGCTCGAGTCTGAAGGCCGGATCAACAAGAGCCCTTGCGATCAGCAGGGGCTTTTTTATTGCCACAAAAAGTCGAGCTTCGTTAATCCGTACGGGGGGGAGGCAGAAAGTTCGGGAGCTCGGCGGTTACCGCCTGCTTTCAGATCGACGTCGCTAAGTGCGCGCGTCGCGCCCAACGGCGGCTTCGATATCCTGTGACACGGGCATGTTTCCGAAAGCGGCTCTGCCTCTGGTCTGCGGATCTGCCAGCCACGCATCCTCTGGTGATCAATTAAGGGGATGGAGAGTTGGCGACGTCCGGTTCATTGGCTCAGCAGAGGGCTGCTGATAGGCTGACTGTGGTGTTGATTGCGTATCGTGGATCAACCCGACGTGTCACCTCAGCCAGATACAAAAAAGGGCGGACATTGCCTGTCCGCCCCCTTTGAGCATTGTTTTGTTCTTGGAGCTGTTTAGGACGCGATGGCCTTCGGCTGTCCGTTGCCACCTTCATCCGTCAGCAGGCCGCTGGCACGCAGAAGCGAGGTGAAGCGTCCGCCACGTTGGCTCAGTTCATCAAACGTACCCTTCTCGATGATCCTGCCCTGATCGAGGAACAGCACGAGGTCGGCGTCGCGGACTGTCGAAAGGCGGTGCGCGATGATGAATGTCGTACGGTTCTTTCTCAGCGCATCGACAGCAGCCTTCACGCGGGCTTCCGTCTCCACATCGAGCGCACTGGTCGCTTCGTCCAGAACAAGGATTGGCGCGTTCTTCAAAATGGCGCGTGCGATGGCAATTCGCTGGCGCTCGCCGCCTGAAAGCCGGTTACCACGTTCACCCACCTGGGTCAGATAGCCATTGATGCGGCTGTCGATGAAATCCGTTGCTGCCGCTGCTGCCGCCGCTTCGATCACCTCTGCATCGGTCGCCGATTCACGGCCAAGTCTGATGTTTTCCTTGATCGAGCGGTTAAGCAGTCCGGCGTCCTGGAACACTGTCGCGATCGAGTTTCTCAGCGACTGTTTCGTGACGGTGGAAATATCCGTGCCATCAATCAGGATCTGACCGGAATTCGGGTCGTAGACACGCTGTAGAAGGTTGATGAGCGTGGTCTTGCCTGCACCTGTCGGACCGACGATGGCAACCGTCTCGCCAGCTTTCGCCGTGAAGGAGATGTCATGAACGCCCTGTTTGGTGTTGGCAAAACCGAAGTTGATGTTCTTGAATTCCACGGTGCCGGAAACGTTGGTGAGTTCGCCGGCATTGCCCGGCTCCTCGCGCTCCTTGACGGAATCTTCCAGAACGAAAAAGTCCTCGAGCTTGGCGCGGGCTTCGAAAATCTGGGTCACGAACTGACGCATCTGGTCGAGACGACCAATCAGCAGGTTTGCAAAGCCGATGAAGGCGATAACGTCGCCGACACGCAATTCACCGTTCTTCACGAGAATGGTGCCGATGACGAGAATGATCATCATCGAAACGGTCGATGCTGTGCGGTTGAGGGCGCTGGCAAAAGCCCACCAGTCGAGAACTGGATACTGGGCGCTCAGGAGCTTTTCTGTGAATGATTTCAGCGCCTTCGTTTCAGCTTCGATACGATTGTAGCTATGCAGAACCGAAACGTTGCTGATGGAATCGCTCACATGCGCAAAGACGCTGTGATAATGTTCTTCGACGGATGCCTGGCCATCTTTCGTCCGGCCCATCACCCATTTGCCGATGAACCAGTAGACGATGCCAAGGCCGATCAGCACGAAGCTGAGGCGCATATCCATCGACATTGCGGTCGGCACCAGAAGCACCAGGGCCACGAAGGTTGCCAGGTGCGTGCGCATGAATTCCAGCCACAGGCCGAACAGCGTTTCACTGGCGCGCAGCAACGTGTGCAGAGCATTCGATGTGCCGCGCTGGTGATGCCACGACAGCGGCATGGAGATGATCCGGCCGAAGGCTTCCGTCAAAAGCGTGGCGCGACGACCGTGTGCCAGCCTGTCCGCCTCACGGGCGACAGCGACGTAAGCGACTGTGTTGAACACGCCAAAGCCCGCCCAGAGCGCAAGAATGGCCGTGACGTCGGAGCCTGACGAGATGGCATCGATGATGCGCCCGAACAGCACGGGTTCGGCGATGGTGATGGCCGCCAGGATGATGTTGGCAACGACGACAACCGTCACACGCCATTTGTGGACGGTCAGATAGCGCAGGGCGCGCGTGTAAACCTGAAACAAAGTCAAATTTTCAATCCAATCCGTGCGTCTTTTTCATGCGGTTGATGGGTTAACTTTCAAACCCTTGCGTCTCGATAGACGGCGAAACTGGCGGGATTATCGCTCTTTCTGTCTGAATGGCGGCTTAACAAACGTCTCACCGTTGTTTGAAGCAAACGATGCGCGCGTAAAACGGTTCGCAGTTGCCCTAACAAGATTTTGCGGTATCGTTTCAGTGATTGATAACGACGTTCGGCGCAATCTCGTCTGACCGGCGCCCGAATAACATGACGTCATCGCGGGACCATGTCCAACAATCATCCGTCAACACTGCCAGCTTCGGGCATGCGTCCTTATGCATAATATCGTTCATTTCATTGCCAAATGTCATCAGATCGCGAACGTGGATGATGTCCAGTCCGAGTTTGCCGCTCTTCTGCAGGAGTATGGTTTCGACTATTTCCTTGTCAGCAGACGCATGGCCGGCGACCTGACCTCAGGGGGATATGTCCTCGCTCAAAACCTCCCCGACGGCTGGATGGACGTTTATCGCGCCAAGAAGTACAGCCTGGTCGATCCGGTGAAGAAACTGATTGGCCTGGTGCACAAGCCATTTCATTGGAAAGATGCGCTTGGTGAACTGCCTCGCGCCATGCATCGCAAACGTGCTGTCAGCTTTTTCCACGACGCCAGCCGTTATGGACTGCAGGGCGGTTACGCGTTTCCGGTGCACGGACGTGCGGGTTTCATCGGCGCGGTTTTCATTGGCGGCGAGGACCGGCAATTGAAGGCGGCGGATATCGAATTGTTCGATTCCGCCATGCGTGCCGTATTCTGGCGTCTGCTTGATCTTTCCGGACAGGCCAACGCCATTCTCAATCTTCCTGAAATGTCTTCCCCCGAACTCACCAAAAGAGAGATGGAGGTGCTGAGGCTCATGGCTGAGGGCATGACGTCGACGGAAATCGGGCGGCAGCTTTCGATCTCAAGTCATACCGTGGACTGGTACATCAACGGGATTCAGCGCCGCTTTAACGCGAAGAATCGCCAGCATACCGTTGCGCTTGCATTTCGGCGTGGACTGCTCAGTTAGCCTGATCTCTAAAGCCACGCCTTTGGCACCGTGAAGTTGGCCGAAGTTTTTCAATCGATTTAAAAATTCTATGCCCCCAGAGGGCCGGAGCGATCGCTTCCGGTCGGAAATGGTCTTTCCAAGATCGTTTTTTGCTGCTTAATTTCGCGGTGCAGCAGAAAACTTCTTTTGTTTCTGGGGAGACAGTCTTGAAAATTTCGAAACTACTTGTCGCCAACCGCTCTGAAATAGCGATCCGTGTTTTCCGGGCAGCGAATGAGCTTGGAATAAAAACGGTCGCGATTTGGGCCGAGGAGGACAAGCTGTCTCTCCATCGTTTCAAGGCGGATGAGAGTTATCAGGTCGGTAGGGGGCCGCACCTGACGAAAGACATGGGACCAATCGAAAGCTACCTTTCGATCGAGGAGATCATCCGGGTCGCGAAGTTGTCCGGTGCGGATGCGATCCATCCCGGTTACGGCCTTCTGTCGGAGAGCCCTGAATTCGTGGAGGCCTGCAACAAGGCAGGAATCATATTCATTGGACCGACGGCCGACACGATGCGTCAGCTCGGCAACAAGGTTGCTGCGCGCAATCTCGCCATTTCGGTCAACGTCCCCGTTGTACCGGCCACCGATCCATTGCCCGACGATATCGCCGAAGTGGAGCGAATGGCTGAAGAGATCGGCTACCCGGTGATGTTGAAGGCGTCCTGGGGCGGTGGTGGTCGCGGCATGCGCGCCATTCGCAAGAAAGAGGACCTTGCACGTGAAGTGACGGAAGCCAAACGTGAGGCCAAGGCGGCGTTCGGCAAGGACGAGGTTTATCTCGAAAAGCTGGTCGAGCGCGCGCGCCACGTCGAAAGCCAGATTCTCGGCGACACACATGGCAATGTCGTTCATCTGTTTGAGCGCGATTGTTCGATCCAGCGACGCAACCAGAAGGTTGTGGAGCGTGCTCCGGCACCTTACCTCAGCGAAACACAGCGACAGGAACTTGCCAATTACTCGTTGAAGATCGCCGCTGCGACAAACTACATCGGTGCCGGCACTGTCGAATATCTGATGGATGCGGATACGAACAAGTTCTACTTCATCGAGGTCAATCCGCGTATCCAGGTCGAGCATACCGTCACCGAGGTCGTGACCGGTATCGATATCGTCAAGGCGCAGATCCATATTCTCGAAGGTGCCGCCATCGGCACGGCAGAATCGGGTGTTCCGAAGCAGGAAAACATTCGCCTCAACGGTCATGCGCTCCAGTGCCGTATTACGACTGAAGACCCCGAACATAACTTCATTCCTGATTATGGCCGTATCACTGCTTATCGTTCGGCTTCCGGCTTCGGTATCCGTCTTGACGGCGGTACCTCGTATACGGGCGCGGTGATTACACGTTACTACGATCCGCTGCTGGTCAAGGTGACCGCCTGGGCGCCGGGACCTGAAGAGGCAATCAGCCGCATGGATCGCGCCCTGCGCGAATTCCGTATCAGAGGTGTTGCGACAAACCTCACCTTCCTGGAAGCCATCATCGGCCACACGAAATTCCGCGACAATACCTATACAACGCGTTTCATCGACTCCACGCCGGAGCTGTTCGCGCAGGTCAAGCGCCAGGACCGTGCAACGAAGCTTCTGACCTATCTGGCCGATGTCACGGTCAACGGTCATCCTGAAACCAAGGGTCGCGCAAAGCCATCGGACAAGGCAGCCAAGCCGATCGTGCCCTATATCGATGCCCCGACGCCGGGTGGCACGAAGCAGGTTCTCGACAAGCTTGGCCCCAAGGGCTTTTCGGAGTGGATGCGCAATGAAAAGCGCGTTCTCGTCACTGATACGACCATGCGTGACGGGCACCAGTCGCTGCTAGCGACGCGTGTGCGGACCCACGACATTGCTGGTGTGGCGAGCGCCTACGCCAAGGCGTTGCCGCAGTTCCTCTCGCTCGAGTGCTGGGGTGGTGCGACCTTCGACGTTTCCATGCGCTTCCTGACGGAAGATCCATGGGAGCGTCTGGCCCTCATCCGTGAGGGTGCACCAAACCTTCTGCTGCAGATGCTTCTGCGCGGCGCCAATGGCGTGGGTTACAAGAACTACCCCGACAACGTGGTGAAGTACTTCGTTCGTCAGGCGGCCAAGGGTGGCATCGATCTCTTCCGCGTGTTCGACTGCCTGAACTGGGTCGAGAACATGCGCGTCTCGATGGATGCGATTGCCGAAGAGAACAAGCTCTGCGAAGCGGCGATCTGCTACACGGGCGACCTCCTCAATTCCGGGCGTCCAAAATACGACCTCAAATATTATACGGGGCTTGCGGCCGAACTGGAAAAGGCCGGTGCGCATATCATCGCCGTCAAGGACATGGCGGGTCTTCTGAAGCCTGCGGCTGCCAAGGTTCTGTTCAAGGCCTTGCGTGAGGCGACCAGCCTGCCGATCCACTTCCACACGCACGACACGTCCGGCATTTCCGCCGCGACCGTTCTTGCGGCTGTGGACGCGGGCGTGGACGCTGTCGACGCCGCCATGGATGCGTTCTCCGGCAACACGTCGCAGCCGTGCCTTGGCTCCATCGTCGAGGCACTTGCCGGCACCGAGCGCGATACGGGTCTCGATGCAGAATGGATTCGTCGTATTTCTTTCTATTGGGAGGCGGTCCGCAACCAGTACGCGGCGTTTGAAAGCGACCTCAAGGGACCGGCATCCGAAGTTTATCTGCATGAAATGCCGGGTGGTCAGTTCACCAACCTCAAGGAGCAGGCGCGTTCGCTTGGCCTCGAAAGCCGCTGGCACGAGGTGGCGCAGGCCTATGCCGATGCCAACCAGATGTTCGGCGATATCGTCAAGGTCACGCCATCCTCCAAGGTTGTCGGCGACATGGCGCTGATGATGGTCAGCCAGGATCTGACGGTTTCCGACGTCGAAAATCCGGACAAGGAAGTCTCCTTCCCCGAATCCGTGGTGTCCATGCTCAAGGGTGATCTTGGCCAATCGCCGGGCGGCTGGCCGGAAGCGCTGCAGAAGAAGGCGTTGAAGGGAGATGCACCCTATACTGTGCGTCCCGGTTCGCTTCTTGCCGACGCCGATCTGGATGCCGAACGCAAGACGATCGAGACAAAGCTCGAGCGTTCGGTCAACGACTTCGAGTTTGCCTCTTACCTGATGTATCCGAAGGTGTTCACCGATTTTGCCCTGACGGCAGAAACCTATGGCCCGGTCTCTGTGCTGCCGACTCATGCCTACTTCTACGGCATGGAAGACGGTGAAGAGTTGTTTGCCGATATCGAGCGCGGCAAGACGCTGGTGATCGTCAACCAGGCGTCATCCGGCACTGATGACAAGGGCATGGTGACGGTGTTCTTCGAGATCAATGGTCAGCCGCGTCGCATCAAGGTGCCAGACCGGGCGCATGGAGCGACAGGTTCGGCCGTACGCCGTAAGGCTGAGCCCGGCAACGCTGCCCAGATCGGCGCACCGATGCCGGGTGTCATCAGCCGCGTTTTCGTCAATCCGGGGCAGGCCGTAAAGCCTGGAGACGTGCTGCTTTCCATCGAAGCCATGAAGATGGAGACGGCGCTGCACGCCGAGCGTGAGGGCACTATTTCTGAAGTCCTCGTCCGCCAGGGTGATCAGATCGACGCAAAGGATCTGCTTGTGACCTACGCAAGCTAATGCCGTCATCGCGACATTGCATCTGACGACGCATTGCGCCCGCCCTTTGGCGGGCGTTTTGCTGTTGCGCTTCTGAGAAAACTCAAATATGCATGTTTGTGCACGTTTTTACATGTTTATCCGTGAAGTGAAATGAACGAACATTTTGTCAGTGAGCGACAGGCGCTCATTCTCTCTCAATTACGGCAAAACGGTCGTGTGTTGGCGCAGAATCTCGCGGAGAGTTTCTGTGTGTCCGAAGATACGATCCGGCGTGATTTACGTGATATGGCGGGCAGAGGTGAATGCCAGCGCGTTTACGGCGGCGCCTTGCTTGCCGAAAGCACGACGGTGCCGCTGAAAACACGCATGGCAGAAGATGCTGATCGCAAAGAGCGTCTTGCCGCCGCGGTCGTGCCGCTTCTTGAACCAGGGATGGTTGTCTTTATCGATGCCGGTTCGACCAATCTTGCCATTGCACGGGCAATCCCCGCTGATTTGAAGCTGACTGTTGTCACGAACACCCCAGCCATTGCTGCAGAACTGACGGGGCGAGCCGGCATTGAACTGGTATTGATCGGTGGCAAGGTCGATCCGCTGGTCGGCGCCGCCATTGACGCCATGGCGTTGCGACAGCTCGAATTGATGCGGCCTGATCTCTGTGTCCTCGGTGTTTGCGGCATGACGCTCAGTTCGGGATTATCCGCCGATGTCTTTGAGGATGCCGTGTTCAAGCGGCTCGCCTGCAGTGCCAGTGAGCAGGTTGTTGCTGCTATCACGACGGAAAAGCTTGGCCACAAGGCAGCTTTTCATGTGCATGATCTGACGCCTTCTCTTTGTCTCGCGCTGGAGCGCGACATTGAGCAGACGACTGCCGATGCGCTTGCGGCGCACGGCGTGAATATCCGTTTTGCCGATACCCACGCGGCTTAACCCGCCCGCGCTCACGTTTGAAGGATTTTTAGATGAACGGTCCTGCGAGTTTCGCACCCACACCGGCGCGCTCTTCGTACTTCACGCGACACCGGCTCGGCGTTTCGCTGTTGTTCCTGATGAACGGCTTCATGATGGGGTCATGGGCACCGAAAATCCCCGAATTTTCAACCCGCCTCTCGCTGAGCGAAAGTGCGCTGGGTCTGGTCATTCTGGTGTTTGGGGTCGGTTCACTGCTGTTCATGCCGATTGCCGGTTCACAGATCGCGCGTTTCGGATCGCGCACCGTGTCTCTCGTTTCGGCGGTGCTTTTTCTTCCGACGCTGCTGTTCATCACCTGGGCCAACACGATCTGGGCCGGTGTCATTGCCGTTTTCCTGTTCGGCGGTCTGACGGGGGCAATGGACGTTGCCATGAATGCCAATGCGGTTGCCGTGGAACGGGACATGCGCAGGGCCATCATGTCCTCCTGTCACGCATTCTGGAGTCTCGGCGGTCTGATCGGCGCGGGCTTCGGCGGCTTTCTGATCACGGCCATCGGCGTGCACGGCCATGCGGTTGCGCTGACGCTGGTCGCACTGGTCCTCCTCGTCATTGCCTGGCCTCGCACTCTCGCTGATCGTCCACACCCGGAAGAAGAGCGGCCGAAGGGCGGCTTGCCGCTGACGCCGTTGCCCTGGATCATCGGTCTGATGGCTTTGTTTTCGATGGTGCCGGAAGGCGCAATCCTTGACTGGGGCGCCCTTTATCTGCGCAACGAGTTGGGTGCGTCCGTTTCGCAGTCCGGTTTTGCCTTCGCTGCGTTTTCATTGACCATGGCTGTCATGCGCTTTGCCGGCGATCTGGTCAGGGACCGCTTCGGCGCCGTCAACACCTTGCGTTTCTGCTCGACGATTTCGATCATCGGTTTGTTGACCGCCGGCCTTGCAGAAAATTCGACCCTGGCAATCATCGGTTTTGCCGTGGCCGGGATCGGCATTTCCAACATGGTGCCGATTGCCTTTTCTGCCGCCGGTAACATGCCTGGCCTGGCGCCTGGGATCGGATTGTCTGTCGTCACGACCATGGGGTATTCGGGGATTCTCGTAGCGCCCTCGGCCATCGGGTTCATTGCCGAGCACACCGGTCTTGCTGTTGTCTTCTTAGGTCTACCGCTGCTGCATGTTGTCGTCTTGCTGCTTTCGAAGCTTGCACGGCATGCCGACGGCGCTGGACGGGAATAGTCGTCTCGAATTTTGCCACGATTGCGGTAAAGTAGAAGCTCACGTGCGTTGGGTGTTGACAAGGCCTCCCCCTTGTTTCACCTCAATAGCCATATTTTGCCGCAAGCTCAGAGACCAAAATGACGTCACACGCCGATTTCGACCCGAAGCCCCGCCGCGCATCTGTTGCTGTCGATGTGGGTGGTGTTATCGTCGGCGGCGGCGCGCCTGTCGTCGTCCAATCGATGACCAACACCGATACGGCGGACATTGACGCTACCGTGCAGCAGGTGGCGGCGTTGTTCCGGGCCGGTTCGGAAATCGTCCGCATCACCGTCGACCGCGACGAAAGTGCTGCAGCAGTGCCGAAAATCCGCGACCGCCTGTTGCGTCTTGGCATGGACGTACCGCTTGTCGGCGACTTCCATTATATCGGTCACAAACTTCTGGCCGACCATCCTGCCTGTGCGGAGGCGTTGGCGAAGTACCGCATCAACCCCGGCAATGTCGGCTTCAAGGACAAGAAAGACAAGCAGTTCGGCGAGATCGTCGAGATGGCGATCCGTTACGATAAACCCGTACGTATCGGCGTGAACTGGGGTTCGCTTGATCAGGAGCTGCTGACTGCCCTGATGGACAAGAACAAGGAAGAGGGGTTTCCGCTCTCCGCTCGCCAGGTGACTCGCGAGGCGATTGTTCAGTCTGCGTTGATTTCCGCCGAGTTGGCTGAAGACATCGGGCTGCCGCGCAATCGTATCATTCTTTCGGCCAAGGTCAGCCAGGTACAGGACCTCATCGCGGTTTATTCGATGTTGTCGGAACGCTCCGATCACGCACTGCATCTTGGCCTGACCGAAGCAGGTATGGGCTCCAAGGGTATCGTCGCCTCGTCCGCCGCTATGGGTTACGTGCTCCAGCACGGTATCGGCGATACGATCCGCGTGTCGCTGACACCGGAACCCAATGGTGACCGCACCCGCGAAGTTCAGGTTGCTCAGGAACTGTTGCAGGTCATGGGCTTCCGTCAGTTTATTCCTGTTGTTGCGGCATGTCCCGGTTGCGGCCGCACCACGTCCACGGTGTTTCAGGAACTGGCGCAGAATATCCAGAACGATATCCGCAAGAACATGCCGGTCTGGCGTGAAAAATACCCCGGTGTTGAAGCGCTCAACGTTGCGGTCATGGGCTGCATCGTTAACGGCCCGGGTGAGAGCAAACATGCCGACATCGGCATTTCGTTGCCCGGAACCGGTGAAACGCCGTCGGCTCCGGTCTTCATCGATGGACAGAAAGCGCTCACCCTGCGCGGCCCTAACATTGCCGCCGATTTTGAAGCGCTTGTGATCGACTACATCGAAAAGCGTTTTGGCCGGAAAGACGCGGCGGAGTAAAGAGTACCGTGAAAAGGCCGGAATCCCTCTGTCATACCTCCTGAACCTCTCGGAGCATCAAAACACATGATAAAAAAAATCGCGATTGTTGCCCTTTGCGGGACCTATCTCTCCGCCTGCACGACCACTGACCCCTATACGGGCGAGCAGAAGATGTCCAACACGGCCGGCGGTGCGGGTATCGGTGCCGTCGTCGGTGCGCTCGGCGGTCTTGCCGTTGGTGGCTCGCCGGTCGGTCGTCGCAACGCCGCACTCATCGGCGCCGGTATCGGCGCGCTGGCTGGCGGTGCGATCGGCAACTACATGGATACGCAGGAATCGGAACTGCGTGCGCAGTTGCAGGGTACCGGCGTGTCTGTCACCCGTCGCGGCGACAACATCGTTCTGAACATGCCGTCGAACATCACCTTCGCAACCGACCAGGACCAGGTCATTCCGCCATTCTACGCGACGCTCGATTCGGTTGGTATCGTGTTGAACAAATTCAACCGCACCCTCATCGACATCAACGGTCACACAGATTCCACCGGCAGCCTGCAGCATAACCAGGCGCTTTCTGAACGCCGTGCGGCGTCTGTCGCGAATTATCTGGGTGCGCGTGGTGTCGACCAGCGCCGTATCTCGACGCTCGGCTTCGGTCCGTCGCAGCCGATCGCATCCAATGCGACACCGGATGGCCGCGCGCAGAACCGCCGCGTTGAAGTTCTGATTTCGCCGCTCAAGGGCTGAGAAATCGATGAAAACGCTGGGCCGGAGTTTCCGGCTCAGCTCTTGCGTTCGGCGATGAACCGCGCTGCCGCAACGAGGATATCGGCCTTGGCGCCATACGGCGAGAGAAGCTCTGCCGCCTCGTTTACCTGCTCACTCAGCTTTTGACGTGCCCAGTTTTCGCCGCGCAGGGCAACCAGCGTGCCCTTGCCACGTGCTGCATCTTTACCGGTCGCCTTGCCCATGGTCGCAGCATCGGCCGTCAGATCCAGGAGGTCGTCAGCAAGCTGAAAGGCAAGACCAATCTTCTCACCGAAAAGACGCATTCTTTGCCGCTCAGACGCGTTGCTCCCGGCGATAATGGCGCCAGCCTCACACGCAAAGCGGATAAGCGCACCGGTTTTCATCGCTTGAAGCGTGACAATGCCCGCCTCATCAGGTGCTTCCTTTTCAGCGGCAAGATCCAGCGCTTGCCCGCCTGCCATGCCACCTATTCCGGCAGCGCGCGCCAGTGAAAGCACAAGTGCAGCCTTGCGATCTGCCTGCAGCGGATTGTTGTCCGAGGCGATGATGTCAAACGCCAGTGTCAAAAGGCTGTCGCCGGCGAGAATGGCGGTGGCTTCATCAAATTTGCGATGAACTGTCGGTTGACCGCGACGCAGATCGTCATCGTCCATGGCCGGCAGATCGTCATGAACCAGAGAATAGCAATGAAGGCATTCGAGTGCTGCGCCGACATGGTGGGCTGCCTCGTCGTTGCCGCCCAGTAGCGCCGCACTTTCTATGACGAGAAAAGGCCGCAACCGTTTGCCGCCATTCAGCACGCCATGGCGCATGGCGTCGAGAAGGTTTTGAGGGCGAGCGATTTCGTCCGGGCCCACGTCGCTTGAGAGCAGGCGTCCGAGCAGGGCTTCGGTCTTTGCCGCGCTGTCGCGCAGCTTCGTTTCAAAAGTCGTCATTGCAGCGTCCATGTGGCGCTCTTTGGCATGCCGTACGTCGGCAAGCAAACCTTTTCGTGATTCCTTGCGGGAACCCATTTGAGCGGACTCGCCTTGAACATGGCAATGGAATATGAAAGGTTTTTATAAGCCTGGGTGGGGGAAACATTGAGCAGCACGCCTGAAAGCGACGCAGACTACGCCGTGCTGGCGGAAGACCGGAGCAGTCCGAAGGTGGATTTTCGCACGTTGGCAAAGCGTTTCGTCATGTTTTTGCTGGCATTGCTGATCCTGCCTTACCTGCTGATTCCCGTCTATGCGCTTCCTTTCATGCGGCCCGTTTCAACGTTGATGCTTGCCGATCTTGTGACTTTGCAGGGTTACGACAGGCGCTGGGTGCCAATTGAGGACATTTCTCCACGTCTTGTTCAGTCGGTGATGATGTCCGAGGACGGGCAATTCTGTTTCCATGGCGGCGTTGACTGGAACCAGATGCAATCTGTGGTGACGGATGCGCTGGAGGGGGCTTCAACGCGTGGTGCCAGCACCATTCCGATGCAAACGGCAAAGAACCTATTTCTCTGGAATGGACGATCTTTCCTGCGCAAGGGGCTGGAACTGCCGCTTGCCGTGGTCGCCGATTTCGTCTGGTCCAAAAAACGGATGATGGAGATTTATCTCAATGTTGCCGAATGGGGCCCAGGTATCTACGGCATCGAAGCGGCCGCCCAGCATCATTTCAAGGTGCCGGCCTCGAAGCTGACCCAGAGGCAGGCGGCGCTTCTCGCGGTCTCATTGCCCAATCCGATCGACCGTGTCGCCAGCAAGCCAGGGCGTGGCCTGCAACGGCTCGCGGGCGTTATCGAACGACGCGCCCGCGCATCCGGCGCCTATGTCGGCTGTGTGCTGGACTAAGCCAGTCAGCCCTTCTTGAAAATGTAATCCGTTTCCTGACGCAAGGTCTCGCCTGGGCGCAGGATGGCATGCGGAAAATCGGCGTGGTTGGGGGCGTCCGGCCAGTTCTGCGTTTCAAGGCAGAAACCGGCAAAGGGGCCATAGGTCCGGCCGTCGAGGCCCGGAACCGGAACGTCGAGTTTGAAGGCGGAATAGAATTGCACACCGGGCTCAGTCGTGTGTACTTCAAGCGCGATGTCGGATGCCGGTGCGTAGACGCGCGCTACTTTGCGCTTGGCCCGGCGCTCGGGCGAAAGGCAGAAATTGTGGTCGTACAGAACCTGCTCGCCATTGTCCTTGCGTCGCATCGGTGTCGGGTGGCGAAGGTCGAAAACCGTGTCATCGACGGGGCGGATTTCACCTGTCGGAATCTGCTGTTCGTTGGTCGGCAGATAATAGTTCGCGGCAATTTCGATCTCGTGGCCAAGTGCCGTGTCAGCACCGTCCAGATTGAAATAGGAGTGCTGGCAGATGTTGGCGATGGTCGCCTTGTCGGTGGTTGTTTCGTAAACGACAGAAAGCACGCCGCCGTCGAGGATCGTGTAGGTCGCCGTGACAGTGCAGTTACCGGGATAACCGGCGCGGCCGTCCGGATCGATGATTTCCAGAACAACATGGCTTTCGCCGTGCTCCATCAACATCCAGTTGCGTTTGCCCAAGCCGTCGCTGCCACCGTGAAGATGGGTAACGCCTTTTTCATTCAACTCGAGTTGGTACTCGTGGCCGTCGATCGAGAACTTGCCGCCACCGATACGGTTGGCATTGCGGCCGGGCGTCGCGCCGAAATAAGAGGAGTACTTGTAGTCCTCGAACTTGTCGAAGCCGAGAACGAGTGGCGGCTGGTGGCCGTCGAGGCGCAGATCCTGAATGACTGCGCCCCACGTGATGACCTTCGCGGTCAGTCCGCCCTTGGATATGGTGACACGCTCGACCTTTTCTCCGGTTGCTGTGAAACCGAAATTTTCCCGTGCCGGCACATCGCCCATTCCTGCTCTCCCCGCTTGTAATGACCGGCGGACGTTGCGTTATTTTGCGACGATGTGCAATCGCGTTTTATGCGGCAAGCTCTCCGATAGCGTCGAGATCGTAGGGGGTCGTCTGGTATATCTCGTTGATCCAGTTTCCAAAAAACAGATGCGCGTGGCTTCGCCAACGATTGAGCGGGGTCAGTTCCGGATCGTTGTGGGGGAAGTAGTCATGCGGCAGCTTTATGGGAACCCCGGCGTTCACATCGCGGAAATATTCGTCCGAAAGCGAGGTCGAATCATATTCGACGTGGTTGAACATGTAGAGCCGGTTGCCCTGCTTTTCATGCACCAGGCACACGCCCATTTCTTCCGATTCCATCAGGATTTCCAGATCGGCGCGCTTTTCGATATCGGCGCGACGCACCTCCGTCCAGCGTGACACCGGAACCTGGAAGTCGTCGGAAAACCCGTTCAGATAAATGGAAGACGGGCTGAGATTGCGGTGACGATAAACGCCGAAAGCCTTTTCCTTCAACTCATGCTTCGGCACGCCATGGAAGTGATAGATGGCTGCCATCGCGCCCCAGCAGACATTGAGTGTCGAATGGACGTTGGTTTGCGTCCATTCGAAAATCTTCTGCATCTCGTTCCAATAGGTGACGTCTTCATAGGCGAGCGTCTCGACGGGAGCGCCCGTGATGATGAAGCCATCGAACTTGCGGTGGCGAACCTCTTCCCACGTCTCATAGAAGGAAAGCAGATGCTCTTCCGGCGTATTTTTCGCGCGATGACCGCCAATGCGCACCAGCGACAACTCAACCTGCAACGGTGAGGCGCCAACGAGGCGAGCCATCTGTAGTTCGGTTTTGATCTTGTTCGGCATGAGATTCAAAAGTCCGATCTGGAGCGGGCGAATATCCTGCCGGATAGCCGCCGTTTCGGTCATGACCCGTACGCCCTCATGCACGAGGGTTTCGAAAGCGGGCAGGGTATCTGGAATTTTGATCGGCATGTTGAAACTCTCACTTTCAGGCCGCCAAAGGCCGTGAAAACAAAAAAACCGGTAGCGAAATCGCAACCGGCTCCAGGAAATTGCCTTTTTCCTCGACCCTTTAGCGACTTCTTTAAAGTGGCTGCAAGCCGGTCGGCAAATCACCACTGGCGGATTACATAATCCTGTCGAGGCGGAAAATCAATATCGGCGGTTTTCTGCGGGTTTCAGCCTTTCCATTTCGCTCCTACCTGCGATAAGGCAAGGCATGGAAACAGAACGCTTCACCATTCTGCTTGGCGGAAATGTCACCGTCACGGATCGCCTGAAAACGGTGGTGTCGGGGACGCGTGTCATCGCTGCAGACAGTGGCATGCGCCATGCCAAAACGCTTGAGCTGTCGCCGGAACTTTGGGTCGGGGATTTCGATTCCGCTGAGCCGGGTCTTCTCGACGAATGGCCGGGCATTGAACGGCAACCATATCCAGCGGCAAAAGCTGTTACCGACGGCGAGATTGCCGTTTCAGAGGCGATTGCCCGTGGGGCTCGTTCGCTTGTGCTGGTCGGCGCTTTCGGAGGGGCAAGGAGTGATCATGCGCTTCAGCATTTCCTGTATGCCGTCGCACTTGCCGAGCGTGGTTTCGATGTCGTTTTGACATCCGGTGACGAGGAAGCTTATCCGTTGCTTCCTGGCGCGCTTGATCTCGATCTGCCAGCCGGTTCCTTGTTTTCCGTTGCCGGTATTTCCATACTTGAGGGGCTGAACATTGCCAATGTGCGCTATCCGCTAACGGAGTTCGCGCTTGCTTTCGGTTCATCCCGCACTATTTCCAACGTCGCAAATGGCGGTACGGCGCATTTTTCGCTGAAAAGCGGAAAAGCTATCGTGCTTGCCCGACCCTATGATCTGACCGGAGCCTGACACCTTGGCACCCCCAATTCTTAAACTCGACGATATCAAACTCACCTTTGGCGTGACGCCGTTGCTTGACGGTGCAAACCTGCAGGTGGAGCCGGGTGATCGTATCTGCCTTGTCGGGCGCAACGGTTCGGGCAAATCGACGTTGATGAAAATTGCCGCCGGCCTGGTCGAAGCGCAATCAGGTGAGGTTTTCCGTCATCCCTCCGCCACCATCCGTTATCTGGAACAGGCACCTGATTTCGACGGCTATGATACGGTTCAGGCTTATGCCGAGTCGGGGCTCGGGCCGGGCGACGACCCTTATCGCGTCACCTACATTCTCGAACATCTCGGCCTGACGGGACAGGAGCATCCACAAAACCTTTCCGGCGGTGAAGCGCGTCGTGCGGCGCTCGCGCGTGTCATGGCGCCTCAGCCGGATATTTTGATGCTGGACGAGCCGACCAACCATCTGGACCTGCCGACGATTGAATGGCTGGAAGACGAGCTGCAGCAGACGCGAAGTGCACTGGTACTGATTTCGCACGACCGCCGTTTTCTCGAAAAGGTGTCCAATGCCACTGTCTGGCTGGATCGCGGCCAGTCTCGGCGCCTCAATCGCGGTTTTGCGCATTTCGAGGAATGGCGCGACAAGGTTCTGGAAGAAGAAGAACTCGAGCAGCACAAGCTCGGCAAGGCCATCGAGCGCGAAGAGCACTGGATGCGGTATGGCGTGACAGCACGGCGCAAGCGCAACATGCGTCGCGTCGGTGAATTGCAGGCCATGCGCGCGTCCTATCGCGGGCACAAAGGGCCGCAGGGCTCAGTCCAGGCAACGGTGACCGAAGGGCGTGAATCCGGCAAGCTGGTGATCGAAGCGGACGCCATCACCAAGTCCTATGGCGAACGCACCATCGTCGCACCCTTTTCACTGCGTGTGCATCGTGGTGACTGTATCGGCCTGGTCGGGCCGAACGGCGCAGGCAAGACGACGCTCCTCAAGATGTTGACGGGGCAGCTTGCGCCTGATGGCGGAACGGTCAAGCTCGGCACCAATCTGGAGATTGCGACGCTCGATCAGAAGCGCGAGGATTTGAACCCGGAAGACACTCTCGCCTATTATCTTACGGACGGCCGCGGTGACAACCTGATCGTCAACGGTGAGCTGAAGCATGTGACGGGCTATATGAAGGATTTCCTGTTTCAGCCGGAACAGGCCCGTACGCCGATCCGTAACCTCTCGGGTGGTGAACGCGCCCGCCTCATTCTGGCGCGCATTCTCGCGCGTCCGACCAACCTGTTGATCCTCGACGAGCCGACCAACGACCTCGATATCGAAACGCTCGATCTTCTTCAGGAAATCGTCGCCGGGTTCTCCGGGACGGTCATTCTTGTCAGCCACGATCGTGATTTTCTCGATCGTACCGTCACCTCCACCATCGCACCGGCAAATCCCGATGCGCCGGATGGCCGCTGGATCGAATATGCCGGTGGCTATTCCGATATGATGGCGCAGCGAAAAGGTGCTGCCGAGGAAAAACGGAAAGCGGAAAAGCAGGAAAAGGCAAAGAGCACATCGTCTGCCTCTTCGTCTGCGGAACCTGCAAAGGGCAAGGCAAAGCTCTCTTTCAAACAGAAGTTCGCGCTGGAAAATCTGCCGAAGGAAATGGAGAAAGCGCAGGGCGAAATCGCCAGGCGCGAAGAGCGCATGGCCGATCCCAACCTGTTCACCAAAGACCCGGCCGCCTTCAACAAGCTGGCGGAGGAAATGACCAAGCTGCGCGAAAAGCTGGAAGCCATGGAAGAAGAGTGGCTGGAGCTGGAGATGCTGCGCGAAGAGCTTGAAGGATAAAAGCGGAATTCCGGGAACGGTTTCGTCTGCTCTGACTTTGACAGGGGAAGCAAATTGGCTTTTCCTGTGAGTCCAATGGAGGAGTTCGGACCATGCGGATGATTTTCGTCAACCTGCCCGTCAAGGATATCGAGAGATCGCGAGCATTTTTTACGGCGCTCGGGTTCAGCTTCAATCCGGAATATTCTGACGATCGTACGCTCTGCATGATTGTCGAGCAGAACATCTTCGTGATGCTTTTGCAGGAAGAGCGTTTTCGGGATTTCATCAATGGCGATATTTGTGATGCGACGAGCAGTACAGAGGTGCTGACCTGCCTTTCGGCAGGGAGCCGTGAGGAGATCGACCGTACGATTACGGCGGCACTTTCCTCGGGTGGCAGCAGATGGAAGCCGGTTCAGGATCATGGCTTCATGTATGCCGGCAGCTTTCAGGACCCTGACGGCCATGTCTGGGAACTCGTGCATATGACGGAGCAGGCCTGATAACAGGCCGTCTTGCCAAGCGACAGCGGCAGGTTTACATCCTTGCTTTGATCTAACGGGGTGTCTTGTCTTCTTTCTGGAGACAAGGCTGAGAGGTTCGCCAACCCGAAGAACCTGATCCGGTTCATACCGGCGTAGGGATTAGACAGCTTTCACGCAAGCGCCTGATCCCCTTTTCGTTTTTTAGGAGGTGCGCGTGCGTCGTCGTTTCTTGCTGAACTCCATTGTTGCCGTATCTCTGCTGTTGCCGGGTGTTGCCGCGGCGCAAGAGAAAAAGACATTGACTGTCTACACCTATGAGAGTTTCGTTTCAGAATGGGGTCCAGGCCCCAAGGTGAAAGAGGCTTTCGAAAAAATCTGCAACTGCACGGTCAATTTCGTCGGGGTTGCTGATGGTGTGGCGCTGCTCAACCGCCTGAAACTGGAAGGCGCTGGCTCGAAGGCTGACGTTGTGGTCGGCCTCGACACCAATCTCGTGGCGGAAGCCAAACAGACCGGCCTGTTCGAGGCAAGCGACATTGATGTGTCCACGGCGAAAGTACCGGGCGGCTACAAGGACGATGTTTTCGTGCCATATGACTACGGCCATTTTGCCGTTATCTATGATACGCAGACCATCAAGAACCCGCCCAAAAGCCTGAAGGATCTGGTTGACGGCGATCCGTCGCAAAAGATCGCGATCCAGGACCCGCGCACCTCGACGCCGGGCCTCGGTCTGCTGCTCTGGGTCAAGTCGGTCTATGGCGACAAGGCGCCGGAGGCCTGGGCAAAACTGAAGAACCGCGTTTTGACGGTGACGCCGGGCTGGTCGGAATCCTACGGCCTCTTTACCAAGGGCGAAGTGCCGATGGTGCTCTCCTACACCACGTCGCCCGCCTATCACATGGTTTCGGAGAACACCGATCGTTATCAGGCCGCAGCGTTTTCTGAAGGGCATTATATCCAGATCGAGGTTTCAGGCCTCCTGAAAAACGCGCCGGAGAAGGAGCTTGCCAAACAGTTCCTTGCCTTCACTCTGACGCCGGGTTTTCAGGACGCCATTCCGGAAAACAACTGGATGATGCCAGTTTCCGCTACTTCGAAGCCGTTGCCGGAAGCTTTTTCCAAATTGGTGCAGCCGGAAAAGACCTTTCTGATGGACTCTGCCGAGGTGGCGAAAAATCGCAAGGCCTGGATCGATGAGTGGCTTGCGGCCATGAGCGTCAATTAAGGGAAGTTCAGGCGAACAGATGATGCTGCGTCGCGACTACAGATGGTCGATGATTGGAGGAACGGCGGCGTTTACCGCCGTTTTTCTGTTCATGGCGCTTGCCGTCGTCGCGCTGCTTTCGTTTGATGCTGGAACGTCGGCTTCGGGAATTCTGGATGCCTATACGCTGCGCATCCTCCGTTTCACGCTTTATCAGGCTACGCTGTCCACCCTTATTTCCATCATTCTGGGTCTGCCGGTGGCGCTGGCGCTGGCCCGGCAAAGACGTTTTCCCGGCCGTATCTGGATAATCAGGCTACTGGCGGTTCCGATGGGTCTGCCAGCAATTGTCGGGGCCTTCGGGATCATCGCGATCTGGGGCAGGCAAGGTGCGCTGAACACCGCGCTTTTGTCACTCGGCAAAGAGCAGCCATTCAGCATCTACGGCCTCTCTGGCATTCTCGTTGCGCATGTTTTTTTCAATCTGCCGTTGGCCGTTCGGTTGATGCTGGCGGGGCTGGAGCGCGTGCCCGCAGAATATTGGCGTATGGCGTCGAGCCTCGGTATGGGCTCGTTATCGGTGCTTCGCTTCATCGAGTGGCCTGCAGTCGTGCGCCTCGTGCCGGGCATTGCCGGGCTCATCTTCATGCTATGCGCCACCAGTTTTACGCTTGTTCTGCTTTTGGGAGGTGGACCTGCGGCAACGACACTCGAAGTGGCCATCTACCAGGCGCTGAGATTTGATTTCGATCCACAGCGCGCGATTGCCCTTTCGCTGATGCAGATCACCCTGACGGCCGTTCTTCTTGGTTTGCTTTCCCTGTTTCCCTCGCAGGACGCGGAGATTGCATCCCTGGGACGACCGATCCGTCGTTTTGACAGTTTCGGTATCGCTGCCCGGGTCTGGGACGGAGCGGCCATTGTTTTCGTGATCCTTCTGGTCGGCTTGCCGCTTGCGGCCGTCGCTGCTTCCGGGCTCAGTGCCGATCTGATCCGGCTTGTTTCGGCGCCGGTCTTTGTGCGGGCCGCGACCACCAGCTTTTTCATCGCGCTGCTGTCGGGGACACTTGCCGTGCTTTGCTGCGTTGCGTTGATTGCTGCGCGGCAGGCGATTTCTTCAAAACGAAGAGTTACGGCGCCCTTGCGGTTCGTCTCGGTACTTTATGGAGCAGGCTCTTCACTCGTCCTTCTCGTGCCGCCTGTGGTCCTCGGAAGTGGCTGGTTTTTGCTTTTGAGACCACTGGGCGATGTCAATCTGTTTGCCGCCTTGCTCGTCGCCCTGATCAACATGCTGATGGCCCTGCCGCTTGTCATGCGGGTACTGGAGCCAGCCATTGCGACGCACCGCGCCCGCACCGGGCGGCTATCGGCAAGCCTTGGCATCGCAACTTTTTCGCGTATGCGTCTGATCGACATGCCTGTCCTGTGGCGGTCTCTTGCCATGGCCATGTCATTTTCAATGGCACTGTCGCTTGGCGACCTTGGCGCGGTTGCCCTATTCGGTTCGGAGAACTTTGTGACCTTACCCTGGCTGGTTTACAGCAATATGGGCAGCTATCGGACGAATGATGCGGCGGGATACGCCTTCATTCTCGGTCTCGTTTGCCTTTTGCTTGCGGCTGGCGGTGTGCCGAGTTCCAAATCATCAAAGGGAAGCGCATGAGTACGGAAAATCTGGCGATTCGGCTGGATGAAGTGAGCTTAACACTCGGGTCGCAGAGCTTTCAGTTTGACTGCAGTTTCAACAGAGGACGGATTACGGCTGTCGTCGGTGCCTCGGGTTCCGGCAAGTCGACTTTGCTCAACCTTGTTGCCGGCTTCGAGATGCCGGACACCGGCCGGGTGCTGATCAATGAGCAGGACGTAAAGATGCTCGATCCCTCCGAACGTCCCGTTTCATTGATCTTTCAGGACAACAACCTTTTTGCGCATCTCGACATTTTCACCAATGTTGCGCTTGGCGTCAGTCCGTCTTTGAAATTGCAGGCAAAGGACAGGCAGGAAATTGACCTTGCGCTTGAGCGCGTTGGGTTGGCGGGGTTCGGAAAACGCATGCCGAACACACTGTCGGGCGGGGAGAGGCAGCGAGCGGCTTTGGCACGCGCGCTCGTGCGCGAAAAGCCTGTCATGCTTCTTGATGAACCTTTTGCCGCGCTTGATCCGGGTTTACGGTTCGGGATGGTGTCGTTGCTTGTTAAACTGCAAGCCGAAACACAACATACCGTCGTTATTGTCACGCATCATATCGAGGACGTGAAGAAGCTGGCTCAGGATGTGGTTTTTCTTGATCAGGGCAGCGTTCTCTACTCGGGTTCGGTCGATGATTTCTTTGCCACACAAAATGTGAAGGTCATTGAGGGCTTCCTGAATGGATGATCGCCTTATTTTCGACGCGGCCCGCTGGCAATCGCTTTACCACACGACTTCAATGACGCTAATTTGCACTTGCGAGACTCAAGTTGTTGTCCGAGAACACGGTAACTATTGCTTTCTTCAAAAATAGTCCGGGTGCGAAGGATCGTTTTTACCTCTGCGGCATTCATGTGCTGGTCGAGGGGAATATGATATTCTGGTCTGCAATTAACGGATGATCAGGAACGTTAGGAGCAGACTAACAGAATGAAAAATTGCGTGACTGCACAGAGGGGTTTGTTCTCCGGTTCAGGCGTTCAGCGTTTCGGCAGAGCGGCCAAAGTTTTTTCTGTGCTTGCGGCATCCTCCGTCATTCTATCTTCCTGCCAGTCTCTGTTCAGCCCGGCTTACCAATCTACGTTGCGGCCGTCCGACAATCCGCAGACCGTGGAAGAGGTGCAAAAGAATGACCCGCGTGCCCAGATGGGTGCGCGTGAGCATCCCCGCATCGTGGCGAGTTACGGTGGTGAATATCACGATGCCAAAACGGAACGGCTGGTTGCGCGCATTACCGGTGCGCTGACGGCGGTATCGGAAAATCCGCAGCAATCGTATCGCATCACAATCCTCAATTCGCCGGCGATCAATGCCTTTGCATTGCCGGGTGGCTATCTTTACGTGACGCGTGGTCTTCTGGCGCTTGCCAATGACGCGTCGGAAGTAGCGGCTGTGCTTTCGCACGAAATGGGCCATGTCACCGCCAATCACGGGATCGAGCGTCAGCGTCGTGAAGAAGCGGAGGTTATTGCCAGCAGGGTGGTTGCCGAGGTGCTGTCCAGCGACCTCGCCGGCAAGCAGGCGCTGGCACGTGGCAAGCTGCGACTTGCAGCATTTTCCCGTCAGCAGGAACTGCAGGCTGATGTTATCGGCGTGCGCATGCTGGGCGAGGCAGGGTACGATCCTTTCGCGTCGCCCCGGTTCCTTGACTCGATGGCCGCTTACGCTCGCTTCACCTCCGCTGATCCCGACAGCGACCAGAGCCTCGACTTCCTGTCCAGCCACCCGAATACGCCACAACGTATCGAATTGGCGCGGCGCCATGCCCGCGCCTTTGGCCAGGAGGGGCAGGTTGGTGATCGTGGCCGCGACTGGTTCCTCGATGGCATCGATGGGCTGCTTTATGGCGATAGCCCGCAGGAAGGTTACGTCCGTGGGCAGACATTCCTGCACGGCACGCTCGGCATCCGTTTCGATGTTCCGGAAGGCTTCGTGATCGATAACAAGGTGGAAGCCGTTCTGGCGACCGGACCTGGCGACATGGCCATCCGTTTTGATGGCGTTGCCGATCCCAAGCAGACCAGTCTTGCGAACTATCTCACGAGTGGCTGGGTGGCAGGCCTCATCCCGGAAACCGTTCGTGAAACTCAGGTCAATGGGCTCGAGGCTGCAACGGCCCGCGCGTCCGCCGACAAGTGGGATTTCGATGTGACCGTCATCCGTGTCGGCCAACAGATCTTCCGTTTTCTGACGGCCGTGCCAAAGGGCAGCCCGCAGCTTGACAGTGTTGCCAACGTTCTGCGCAGCAGTTTCCGGCGGATGACGCCACAGGAGATTGCCTCGCTGAAACCGCTGCGCGTACGGGTCATCACCGTAAAACCTGGTGAGACAGTGGCAACGATGGCGGCGCGCATGATGGGTACGGATCGCAAGCTTGACATGTTCAGGGTACTGAACGCGTTGAGCGCGACAGTCACTCTCCAGCCCGGCCAGCGGGTGAAGATCATTTCGGAATAACCAAAAAGAAAACCCCGGATCGCTCCGGGGTTTTTTGTCAGTCTGATTTGGCTTCGACGTTTATTGCCATTCACGAACATCGACGAAGTGGCCAGCGATGGCCGCCGCCGCGGCCATGGCGGGGGAAACCAGATGTGTGCGGCTCTTGTAGCCCTGACGGCCTTCGAAGTTGCGGTTCGATGTCGAGGCGCAACGTTCGCCCGGCTTCAAACGGTCATCGTTCATGGCAAGGCACATCGAGCAGCCCGGTTCGCGCCACTCGAAACCGGCATCGAGGAAGATCTTGTCCAGACCTTCCTTTTCCGCCTGCTCTTTCACCAGTCCGGAGCCGGGGACGATCATTGCGGAGACTGTCGGCGCGACCTTGCGGCCATCAACGATCTTTGCCGCAGCGCGCAGGTCCTCGATGCGACCATTGGTGCAGGAGCCGATGAAGACACGATCGACAGGAATATCCGTCATGCGGGTGCCGGGCTTCAGGCCCATATACTCCAGAGCGCGCCATTTGGAGGCACGCTTGTTCTCATCTTCAATCTTGTCGGGATCAGGAACAGTGCCCTGAACGGATGTCACGTCTTCAGGCGACGAGCCCCAGGAAACGATCGGTGGCAGGCTGGCGGCATCCAGCACGACAATCTTGTCGTAGTGCGCACCTTCATCCGACTTCAGCGTCTTCCAGTAGGCTATCGCCTGTTCCAGCGTTTCGCCCTGCGGTGCGCGCGGCTTGTCCTTGATATATTCGAACGTCGTTTCGTCCGGTGCGATGAGACCAGCGCGGGCGCCACCTTCGATCGTCATGTTGCAGACCGTCATGCGGCCTTCCATGGACAAGGAACGGATCGCCTCGCCGGCAAATTCGATCACGTGGCCGGTACCGCCGGCGGTGCCGATTTCACCAATGATCGCGAGGATGATGTCCTTTGCCGTCACGCCTTCCGGTATCTTGCCGTCGACACGCACCAGCATGTTCTTGGCTTTTTTCTGGATCAGCGTCTGGGTCGCCAGAACGTGCTCAACCTCCGAGGTGCCGATACCATGCGCCAATGCGCCAAAGGCTCCGTGGGTGGAGGTGTGGCTGTCGCCGCAGACGATCGTCATGCCAGGCAGGGTGAAGCCCTGTTCAGGGCCAACGATGTGAACGATGCCCTGGCGCTTGTCACGTTCGGAGTAATATTCAACGCCGAAATCCTTGGCGTTCTGCGCCAGCGCTTCGACCTGAATACGGCTTTCCTCGTTCTTGATGCCCTCAAGACGATCGGCGGTGGTTGGAACGTTGTGGTCGACGACAGCCAGAGTGCGGGTCGGCGAATGGACAGGGCGACCTGCCATACGCAGGCCTTCGAAGGCCTGCGGCGACGTCACTTCGTGGACGAGGTGACGGTCGATGTAGATGAGACAGGTCCCATCCGGGTCGCGGTTGACGACGTGGTCGTCCCAGATCTTGTCATACAGGGTACGCGGTGCGCTCATGGCTCTTTGCCTTGTCATTCAAAAGGTAAATTGTGGATCGATATGAGGTGGACAGCAGATGCTGTCAGGCGAGCCTAAGTCGGCTGTTGAGCGCCCCGGCGATGCGCGCGAAGAAACGGGCTGGCAGACGCTTATGGTCCTGCAGCACGTAGATATTCTGCGCGAGACATCCGAATTTCGATTCCATGGTTACCTTCATACCAGATCGCGGACGCTACGGCAATATCAGGCCGAGGGGCGAGAGTGCCGATTTTATCGCCACGAAATGCCAGTTTTTTACGCGAAATGCCTTGAAATCCCCTGTATTGCGGGGTGATTGCTGCATTGCAACTTGCTTGTTGTGCGCTGCACATATAGACGGAGCGCCTTATCATCTGCATTTCGAACGAGGAATCGAAGGGAGGGAAAGCACATGGTATCTGAAAAGTCCCTTATCTCGAAGATCACCTGGCGGCTCATGCCGTTTCTTGGCGTTCTCTATCTTATCGCTTACATCGACCGTCAGAACGTCAGCTTTGCCAAGCTGCAAATGGTGGACGATCTTGGATTGAGCGAATATGCCTATGGGCTCGGCGCTTCGCTGTTCTTCATCGGTTATTTTATTTTCGAAGTTCCGAGCAATCTGCTGCTGACGCGCTTCGGTGCAAGCCGCTGGTTCGCACGCATCATCATTTCCTGGGGTCTGGTCACGATCGCGCTTGCCTACACAAGCAGCCCGACGATGTTCTATATCCTGCGCTTCCTCTTGGGAGCGTGTGAGGCCGGCTTCTTCCCTGGTGTTCTTTATCTGCTGACTGTCTGGTTCCCGCGGGATTACCGCGCCCGTATGGTCGGATTGTTCATGATCTTCAGTGCACTTGCCAATGCGATCGGCGCGCCGCTCGGCGGCATGCTGCTCGATCTGGACGGTCTGTTTGGATATGCAGGCTGGGAATGGGTGTTCCTTGCCACTGGCGTTCCTGCGGTTATCGCCGGTATCTTTACGCTCTTCTATCTGGACGATACGCCCGACAAGGCGAAGTTCCTGACGCAGGACGAGAAGGACTGGTTGAAGAACCGTATCGCGTCTGAAAATTCCGGTATGGAAGAACACGCCGATGATGGTTTCAGGGCGTTGATCAATCCGCGCGTCTTGTTCATGTCGCTCTGCTATGTCGGTTTCCCGCTTGCCGCCTACGGGCTCAGCTACTGGCTGCCGACCATCGTCAAGAGCTTCGGCGTTTCCAACACGGCCAATGGTTTCATCAATATCATTCCGTGGATCGCTGTCGCAATCTCGCTGTATGTCATTCCGGCTGCTGCGGATCGTGCCAAGAATAAGACGCTGTATATCGTCGGTCCTGCCTTCATTGGTGCGGCCTGCCTTCTGATGTCGGCTTTGCTGACCACTCCGGTGCTGCAGTTCACGTTCCTTTGCATTGCTGCTGCAGGCATTTTCGCCGGCCAGCCGGTGTTCTGGAGCCTGCCTGGTCGCTTCCTCAAGGGAGCTGGCGCTGCTGCCGGTCTTGCGGCCATCAACTCGGTCGGCAATCTCGGCGGTTTCGTCGCACAGAACGTGGTGCCGTGGATCAAGGATCAGACTGGAAGCACCATCGCACCGATGTTCTTCCTGGCTTTCTGCCTTGCTGTTGCGGGCGTGCTGGTCATTATCGCCACGCGCACGATAGCCAGCGAAAACAGGGCAACCGCCTGACAAACGAAAATGCGCCAGCCGGGTTTCCCGGCTGTCGCACCACGTCTCAGCCTTGCTTCGAGCGCAAAGCCTTTTCAACGCGCCGCAAGATCAGTGACAAGCCGATCGTCAGGAGCAGGTAGACATAGGCGACAATCGAGTAAGTCTCGAAAAAGCGGAACGAACCTGCTGCATAGACCTTAGCCATCTGGGTAATATCGGTGACTCCCAGAACCGAAACGAGCGAACTGTCCTTGACCATGGCGACGAAGTCGTTCGAAAGCGGCGGAAAGATTGTCCTCAATGCCTGTGGCAACACAATCAGTCTGAAACGATGATAGCGATTGAGACCGAGCGCTTTCGCAGCCTCGATCTGCCCGGATGATACCGACTGAATGCCTGCCCGAAAGATTTCGGCAATGAAGGCGGCATAACAAATCGCCAGAGCAATGATTGCACGCCATGTCAGCGAGACGTCGCGCACCAACAAGGGCTCAAGCAATCCGCTCTCAGCCAGAGGTACAGTCAGCCAATTATAGAGACTGACAAGTCCCGGCGTGCCGACAAAGGCGATGTAAAAGAGCAGGACGAGAACCGGTATGCCGCGGATCACTTCGATGTAAAATCGAGCGAACTGTCGCAACACGATGTTGTCGGCCATGCTGAGTAGTGAAATGCCAAGGCCCAGAAGTGTCGCGAGGACGAAGGCGACTAGCGTCACGAAGATCGTTATACCGATACCCTTCGCGACGGTGGTGAAAACCTGGGTGTAAAGGTCATTGACTGCGATTAGGGCCGCAAGCCCGATGCCAATGGCAAGGATCGCCATCAGCCACCACGGAAAATCCTCGTCATTCTTCGTCTGTCCGGCACTCAAAACGATTTCGTCCCCATCACATCGCCGACTCAGGTCATTCGCCGAGCTTGTAATCCAGGAACCACTTCTTATCGAGAGCCGCTAAGGTGCCATCGGCCTTCAGAGCCGCAATGGCCGCATTTACGGGCGCGACAAGATCGGAGCTCTTCTTGAAGATGAAGCCGAAATCATCGCCCCCCAATGGATCGCCGATCAGCTTCAGAGCGCCTTTCGAGACTTCCACATATCCTTTGCCCGCCACGCCATCCGTGAGCACGAGATCGACATCGCCCGTCATCAAAGCCTGGACGCTGGCGCCGAAGGTTTCTACGAGCCTGATGCGGGGGTTCTGTTCATTGCCATCGAGAATATCGTAGACGGCCGTATAAAAGGGGGTGGTTCCTGCCTGTGCCCCGACCAGGCCTTTTTCAAAGGCCGCAAAGCTCTTTGCGTCGGTGAAGCGCGTTTCGGCGGAACGCACCAGCATGAACATTTCAGAGCGCATGTAGGGGTCGGAAAAATCGACCTTCGCTTTGCGTTCATCCTTGATGCTGATGCCGGTCATGCCGATGTCGTACTGCCCGTCCGACACGGCCTGGATCATCGCATCCCAGGAGATATTCCGGTATTCGAGCTTGAAGTTCAGCCGCTCGGCGATCGCCTTCATGGCATCGTATTCCCAGCCGATCGCATCGCCTGATTTCGGATCGATGAACTGCAGCGGCGGGTAGGCATTCTCGGTCACCACGACAACGGTACGCCCCTTGAGGTCGGGCAGTTCGGCCGCGCGCGCCAGAAGAGGAGCGGTGCTCAGAGCGGCGAGGGTGGCGAGGAACAGGCGTCTGGTGGTCACGAGGCATCTCCTGAAAGAGTTTTCTCGAAAATGCACGGTTGCGACGGCTGGGGCAAGTAAAGAGCGGGCAACAAAAAAGGCGGTCCAAAGACCGCCTTTTCGAAAAAATCCCGTAATGGGAAATCTTATTCTGCTGCGCCTTCAGCAGCCTTTGCTGCTTCTTCCGCTGCCTTTGCTTCTGCGGCTTCGGCTGCTGCCTTCTCGGCTGCGAGAGCCTGTGCTGCTGCAACCTTTTCAGCTTCCAGACGTGCCTTTTCGTCGGCAATAGCCTGACGCTCGGCTTCGTTCAGCTTGCGAGCGCGCGTACCGGTGTTTTCAACGATACGTGCAGACTTACCGCGACGGTCGCGCAGGTAGTAGAGCTTCGCGCGGCGAACCTTACCACGGCGTACGACTTCAACGCCTTCAACCAGCGGAGAGTAAACCGGGAATACGCGCTCAACGCCTTCGCCGTAGGAGATTTTGCGAACCGTGAAGTTCTCGTTCAGGCCGCCGCCGGAGCGGGCGATAACAACGCCTTCGTAAGCCTGTACGCGGGTACGGTTACCTTCCGTAACGCGAACGTTGACGCGAACCGTGTCGCCCGGAGAAAAGTCTGGCAGGGTGCGCTTGGCTTCGATCTTGGCAGCCTGTTCGGCTTCCAGCTGCTGAATGATGTTGGTCATGTTAACCTCTAATTTCTTCTGAAACAGCCAGAGCGCTCAACATCTCATCCTTCGGTCACAGCCTCGGGATCGTGCCTTTCGGCAGGAGCGGGTTCGCCATTCTTTGCTTGCGGTTAAGGGAGTTTTCCCATTTCCACGCGGGCACATACACGACGACGCGCCTTTTGTCATCCCTTTTGTGACAATATTTTATCTTCCGCTCGTTGATCGAGGCGGTTGTCGGGATCGAGCTTCGCCTTTATGGCATGAGAACCTTGGGAGGGGCCATGTCCATTTTTATCGTTCTTCTGCTTTTCGCGACCGGCTTTCTTTCGGGCGTCGTGAATGCCATTGCCGGTGGCGGCACATTTCTGACTTTCGGGGCAATGACACTTGCCGGTTTGCCGCCAATCGTTGCCAATGCCACGTCCGCCATTGTGCAGTTTCCCGGTTACATCACCTCTGTGATCGCCTATGGCCCGGAAATTCGCAAACACTGGCGCGAGGCAATCTTGCTCTCAGCCGTTTCCGTGGTGGGTGGACTGGCCGGCGCGTTACTTCTCCTGTCGCTTGATAACCCTTCTTTCCGCCAACTGGTGCCGTGGCTGCTGCTTGCCGCGACAGCAGTATTTGCGGCGGGGCCGTGGCTGCGTCCGAGATCGAGCGATGAGCGCTCTCCAGGCAATCTGCCGAGCCTTGTCTTCCAGGGGGTAGCATCGGTTTATGGCGGCTTCTTCGGGGCCGGTATGGGCATCATGATGCTCGCCATTCTGGGCGTCACGTCCGGCGGCAGTTATCATCATCTCAATGCGCTGAAAAATCTGCTGTCGGTGGTGATTGCCATCATCGCGATTACGATCTTCGTCAGTGGTGGCGTCGTGTCGTGGTGGGCGGCACTCATCATGTTTCCGGCAGCCGCACTTGGCGGTTATGCTGGTGTTCACGCGGCAAGGCGGGTGCCGCAATGGATCATCCGATGGCTTGTCATTGCCGTCGGGCTGGTGTTGACGGGCTATTATTTCCTGTCGGCCTGAGACGCAGGCTTGTCCAGCAGGTCCGGACGACGTTCTTTTGTCAGCGCCAGCGCTTGAGCCTGCCGCCATTTATCGATGGCGGCATGATTGCCGGAGGTCAGAACGGCAGGAATGTCGCGTCCTTCCCATATCTGCGGTCGGGTATAATGCGGATGCTCCAGCAATCCGCCTTCAAAGCTCTCATGAACGCCTGAGAGATCGTTGCCCATGACGCCCGGCAAGATCCGAACAATCGCGTCGAGAAGTGTCAAGGCCGCCGGTTCTCCGCCGGACAGAATGTAGTCGCCGATGGAAACCTCTTCCAGTTCGCGCGAATCGATCACACGCTGGTCGACACCCTCGAAGCGACCGCAAACAATGATTGCGCCCTCACCAGCGGCGAGTTCGCGAACGCGCTCCTGGGATAAGGGTTTGCCACGCGGGCTCATCAGTAGGCGCGGGCGCGTATCGCCTTCGGATACACGATCGATGGCTGCGGCCAGAACGTCCGGTTTCAGCACCATCCCGGCACCACCGCCAGCAGGTGTATCATCGACGCTGCGGTGTTTGTCCGTCGTGAACTCGCGGATCTGCACCGCTTCCAGTGACCATTGCCCTTTATCTAGGGCCTTGCCTGCCAGAGAATAGCCAAGGTGGCCCGGAAACATTTCCGGGTAGAGCGTCAGGACGGTAGCCTTGAAGGTCATGGATTATTTCTTGCCGAACGGCGAAACGCCGGTTTCGTCCTTGTCGTCGGGATTGTCGATCAGGCCTGCCGCCATGGGATCGATCAGAATTTTTCCGGCATCGAGATCGATTTCGAGAACTGCGGCTTCCGAAAAGGGGATCAGCGTCGGGCGTCGGCCGGCACCCTTCAGTTCCAGCAGATCGCCTGCACCGAAATCAAATACGGCACTGACCGCGCCATAGCTGTTTCCTTCGGCATCGACGGCTTCCAGCCCTTCGAGATCGGCGTAATAAAATTCGTCGTCATCCAACTCTTCGTCGGGCAGGTTGTCGCGATCGACAAAGAGTTCCAGCCCGTTCAGGGCTTCGGCGGCATTGCGGTCGTTGACGCCTCTGAAGCGGATGACCACGACGTTCTTGCCTTCGCGAACTTCCAGTATCTCGAAGACGCGGCCATCGGCGCTGACCAGATTGCCGTAGTCGCCCAACGCCATTGGATCGTCCGTATACGAACTCACTCGCACTTCGCCGCGCAGGCCCTGCGCGCCGCCAATCTTTGCCATGAGAACCGGGTTTTCCAGTTTTGCCATCGGGCCGTCCGTCATCTGGTGTTTATCGTCTTCGGTTTATGGCGTTTTCACAGCACAATAAACCAAAAACGGGCGGCGCGGTAAACCACGCCACCCGCTCTTCAAGCGATCGCTTGCAGATTATTCTGCAGCAGAAGCTTCTGCGGCAGCAGCAGCGGCGTCTTCAGCCTTCTGCTTCTTCTCAGCAACGCGCTCCAGAGCGCGCTTGCCCGGCTTTGCCTTTTCAGGGTTGTTGCGAGCGTCGCGCTCAGCCAGGCCAGCTTCTGCGAGGAAGCGCAGAACGCGGTCGGTCGGCTGTGCGCCCTTGGCGATCCATTCCTTGATAAGGTCAACCTTCAGCTCAACGCGCTGCGGGTTATCCTTTGCAAGCATCGGGTTCCAGGAACCAACCTTTTCGAGGAAACGGCCGTCGCGCGGCGAACGGGCGTCAGCAACGACGATCTGGTAGTACGGACGCTTCTTGGAACCGCCGCGGGCGAGACGAATTTTCAGTGCCATGTTATTTACTCCTTGAGGTGTTTTCCGCCGGTCAGGCGGTTTTTTCGTTGCCGCCATGTTCGGCGGCGATTGCTTCATGATGCCGGATGACTTCGGTGATGATGAAGTTCAGGAACTTCTCGGCGAAATCCGGGTCCAGATTGGCGTCCTTTGCCAGACGGCGAAGGCGATCGATCTGGTATTCCTCGCGCGCCGGGTCTGCCGGCGGCAAATTGTATTTTGCCTTCAATACGCCCACTGCCTTGGTGCAGCGGAAACGTTCGGCAAGAATGTGAACCAGTGCGGCGTCGATGTTGTCGATCGACTGGCGGTATTCTGAAAGCTGGGCCTTCACTTCGGTCGTGGTCATGATGTCCCCCTGCCTTACTTCTTCTTCGGAAAGCCGGGCAGGCCCGGAAGTCCACCAAGACCGGGCAGTTTGCTGCCCAAGCCGGGAAGTCCGCCGGGCAAGCCCTGTCCAAGACCTGGCGGCATGGCGCCAGGCTTACCGAGGCCTGCAGCTTCTGCCTGTTTCTGCAGCGCTTCCAACTGCTTGGGATCGATGTTCGACAGGTCGGGCATACCGCCCATTCCACCAAGACCCATCTTGCCCGCAAGGCCACCCATCATCTGTTTCATGATGCCGCCCTTGCCCTTGCCGCCCATGGCTTTCATCATGTCGGCCATGCCGCGATGCATCTTGAGCAGCTTGTTGATCTCGGCAGCGTCGGTGCCGGAACCGGCGGCGATGCGCTTCTTGCGGCTATGCTTGAGAATATCCGGGTTGGCGCGCTCTGCCTTGGTCATAGAAGAGATGATGGCGATCTGGCGGTCGAACATCTTGTCATTCAGACCGGCGGAGGCCATCTTGTCCTTCATGCCGGCCATGCCGGGCATCAGACCCATGATGCCGCCCATGCCGCCCATCTTCTTCATCTGGCGAAGCTGGTCGGCGAGGTCGTTCAGGTCGAACTTGCCCTTGGCCATTTTTTCGGCCATGGCCCGCGCCTTCTCGGCGTCGATATTTTCCGCAGCCTTTTCGACCAGCGAAACGATGTCGCCCATGCCGAGAATACGGTCGGCGATACGGCGCGGATGGAACTCGTCGAGTTCGCCCATGCGCTCGCCGGTACCAATCAGCTTGATTGGCTTGCCGGTAACGGCGCGCATCGACAGAGCCGCGCCGCCGCGACCGTCGCCATCCATACGGGTCAGAACAAGACCGGTGATACCGACACGCTCATCGAAATTGCGCGCGAGGTTGACGGCGTCCTGACCTGTCAGGCTGTCGGCTACCAGCAGAATTTCGTGCGGGTTGGACTTTTTCTTGATCTCGGCCATTTCCATCATCAACGGTTCGTCGATGTGGGTGCGGCCTGCGGTGTCGAGGATCACGACGTCATGGCCACCAAGCTTCGCGGCCTGTACTGCGCGCGAGGCGATGTCGGTCGGAGACTGGCCGGCGATGATCGGCAGCGTATCGACGCCAGTCTGGACGCCAAGCTGTCTGAGTTGTTCCTGTGCGGCGGGGCGGCGCGTGTCGAGAGATGCCATCAGCACCTTCTTCTTCTCGCGATCCGTCAGGCGCTTGGCAATCTTGCCGGTGGTTGTGGTTTTACCGGAGCCCTGAAGGCCCACCATCATGATGACGACGGGGGCTGCGGCATGAAGGTCGATGGAGACGCCTTCTGTGCCCAGCATTTCGACAAGCTCGTCATGAACGATCTTGACGACCATCTGGCCAGGTTTGATGGATTTCAGGACGGCTGCGCCGACCGCTTTTTCACGCACCTTGTCGGTAAAGGAACGAACGACTTCAAGCGCCACGTCTGCTTCAAGAAGCGCACGGCGAACCTCGCGCAGAGCTGCGGAAACATCGGCTTCCGTCAGTGCGCCACGGCCGGTCAGTCCATTCAAAATGGAGCCAAGGCGGTCCTGGAGGCTTTCAAACATCGTCTTTTCCTTCTTCGTTCCGGGGTTTCCGAAACGTCGGTGCTTTTGCTGTCAAAAACAAGACGCAAAGCCAAAAAGCACCCGAGGGCGCATCGCGCTGTCGGGTGTTGACCTCCGGGATCTCTTTATACCTTTTCGGGTCCCGGTCGGTGGCTTGGAGTCTTGAAACTGCCAGCTAATCGGGCCGGATAAACAGTAAAGCCGGGCGAAAGTCAAGGCGTGCAGGCATTTTAGCTGACATGCGCCCGCAGTGACGACTTCGTGAGGGCGCATTTATGCGGCGCAATGTGCCTTGAACGCGGCCATGAGGCTTCTTATAGCTTTTGTTATGAAACGTCGAAACTTCTTCCGCCTTGCTGCAATCGGCACGCTTGCTCTGGCAGGCGGCGGGCTTTTTGCAAGCCGTTCCAATGCTGGCGCCTATTATTCCGGTCCGGCGTCCGACCATTTCGATGGTGTGCGTTTCTTCAATCCCGGCGGTGCGCCGCCAGGCGGTTTTCTCGATCTGATGAAATGGCGGTTCAACGGCCAGAAATCCACCTGGCCGGAAGACTATCCGAGCCCTTTTCCCCTGGCAAAACCCAGCGAACGGGTCGTGGGCAAGGATTTACGCATTACCTTCGTCGGCCACGCTTCCTTTCTCATTCAGACGGCGGGGCTGAACATTCTCGCCGATCCTGTCTGGTCGGAACGCACCAGCCCTTTCAGTTTTGCTGGGCCAAAACGCGTCAATGCTCCCGGTATCCGTTTCGAGGACTTGCCGCCGATCGATGTGGTGCTGATAACGCACAATCACTACGACCACATGGATCTTGAAACGCTTCATCGACTGCATGTGAACCACAAGCCTCTGTTTGTCGCACCGCTTGGAAACGATGCGATCATCCGTACGCGCGTCGAGGCTGCACGGATTTCGACGGGGGACTGGGGCGATATTGTTGCTGTCGGTCCGGATGTGAAAATCCACTTCGAGCCCTGCCATCACTGGTCAGCGCGCGGGCTGAACGATCGGCGTATGGCGCTCTGGGCGGCCTTCGTCATCGAAACGCCGGGTGGCAAGATCTATCACATTGGCGATACCGGCTTTCATAATGGTCTCAACTATCATGCCATGGCCAAGAAGCACGGCGGCTTCCGTCTCGCCAACCTGCCTTTCGGAGCATATGAACCGCGCTGGTTCATGAAAGGCCAGCACCAGAACCCTGCAGAGGCAGTCGAGGGCATGAAGATTTGCGGCGCTGCCTATGCCTGCGGTCATCATTGGGGAACGGTTCAGCTCACTGATGAAGCCATCGATGCACCGGTCATTGCACTCAAGGCGGCACTGAGCGAACATGGGGTTGCAGACGGTCGTTTCCGGCCTATGCGTCCCGGCGAAGTGTTCGATGTGCCAGTCACCTCGTCCTAGGCGTTTCGGCGCGCCCGGTCTGGTAATTTACTGCCTTTTCCGCCATATAGGGCGAAAGTACCGGATCGATCCGGTGCGCGTTTCCATTTTTAGCGGTTTTCAGGTTCAGAACGATGGCGGATACGGTCGAATTTGCAAAGATGAACGGGCTTGGCAACAAGATCCTGGTTGTCGACATGCGCGGCCGCAAGGATATGGTCAGTGCTGAGGCTGCGGTTGCGCTCAATACCGATCCGGCGACGCAGTTCGACCAGATCATGGCCATTCACGACCCGCGCACAAGTGGAACGGACGCCTATATTGATATTCTAAACTGCGATGGGACCAAGGCGCAGGCCTGCGGCAACGGAACGCGCTGTGTGGTGCAGGCGCTGGCCTCGGAAACAGGGAAGAAGGTTTTCACCTTCCAGACGGTCGCGGGTATCCTCAATGCCGTGGAACATGAAGACGGGATGATCTCCGTCGACATGGGGCTTCCGCGTTTCCGCTGGCAGGATATTCCGCTTTCGGAAGAGTTCCACGACACAAGCCGCATCGAATTGCAGATCGGACCGATCGATAACCCGATCCTGCATTCGCCTGCCGTGATGTCGATGGGCAATCCGCATGCCGTGTTCTGGGTGGATCGTGATCCGATGAGTTTCGATCTCGAGCGCATCGGGCCGCTTCTCGAAAACCACCCGATGTTTCCTGAGAAGGCCAATATCACACTGGCGCAGGTCACATCCGATAGCGCCCTGCGCACGCGGACCTGGGAGCGTGGGGCAGGGCTTACACTTGCCTGCGGTTCGGCTGCGTGTGCTGCGGCGGTGTCGGCCGCCCGAACAGGTCGTACCGGAAAGTCGGTGACCATCGATGTCGCTTCCAGCCCGATCCGCGTGCCGCTGACGATCGAATGGCGCGAAGATAATCATGTCATCATGACAGGTCCCGCTGAATGGGAATGGTCGGGGTCGGTTGATCCTGCCACGGGTACATGGCAGCGCGATGCCGCTGCCGAGCAGGGGGCGATATGAGCGGCGTCGAGGTCATAACCTTCGGCTGCCGTCTCAATACCTATGAATCGGAAGTGATGCGGGCGGAGGCGGAAAAGGCCGGGCTCAACAACGCTGTTCTCGTCAATACCTGTGCTGTCACAGGCGAAGCCGTACGGCAGGCCCGTCAGGCGATCCGTCGTGCGCGACGCGACAACCCGCATGCACGCATCATCGTTACAGGCTGTGCCGCGCAGACCGAAAAACAGACTTTTGCCGACATGCCGGAAGTCGATGCCGTGCTTGGCAACGAAGAGAAGCTGAAAAGCGCCTCTTACCGCTCCCTTCCCGATTTTGGCGTTTCGGCCGAAGAGAAGCTACGCGTCAATGATATCATGAGCATCAAGGCGACAGCGCCGCAGATGGTCAAGCATATTGACGGGCATGTCCGCGCCTTCATTCAGGTGCAGAATGGCTGCGATCATCGCTGCACCTTCTGCATCATTCCCTATGGCCGCGGTAACTCCCGATCCGTACCGATGGGCGCGGTGGTGGAGCAGGCCCGCAAGCTGACGGAAGGCGGTTATCGCGAAATCGTTCTGACAGGGGTAGATGCAACCAGTTACGGCGCTGATCTGCCGGGTGAGCCGTCGCTCGGATATCTGGCAAAAACACTTTTGAAACAGGTGCCGGAAATCCTGCGCCTGCGGCTTTCCTCCATCGACAGCATCGAAGCCGACAAACATCTGATGGACCTGATTGCCGACGACCCGCGCTTCATGCCGCACCTGCATCTTTCGCTACAGCATGGCGACGACATGATCCTGAAGCGTATGAAACGTCGCCATTTGCGCGACGATGCAATCCGTTTCTGTCGCGACGTGCGGGCGCTCCGGCCAGACATTGCCTTCGGGGCCGACATGATTGCCGGTTTTCCGACCGAAACCGAAGAAATGGCGGAAAACGCTGCAACGCTCGCGGAAGAGTGCGGGATTTCCAGTCTGCATGTTTTCCCCTACAGCCCGCGTCCCGGAACGCCGGCGGCGCGTATGCCGCAGCTTGATCGCGGCCTGATCAAGGAGCGGGCTGCCCGACTGCGCGAACGCGGTGAGGCGTTGAAGCATGCCCATCTCGAGACTATGGTCGGTTCTGTGCAGACGATCCTCGTGGAGAATAACGGTTTTGCCCACACCGACAATTTCACGCTCGTCGAAGCACCTGCACTGATGCCGCGCACGCTTGCGCAGGTTGCGATTACGGGCCACAACGGCAAACATCTCAGCATGGAGCTTCTGGCTGCGAATGCGGCCTGACGCTCACAAGACACGGAACACTCATGGCCCTCGGCTTCATCAAGAAAGTCTTTTCATTCGGTAAGGATAAGGCCGAGACAGGCGAGAAGCCGCTCGACGATTCTGCGCCCGCCAAAGATGACGCGCTTTCATCCTTTGAAGAGGTCCTGCATGAAGCCGAAGCGACCGCTCCGCTCGCGGATGATCCTGTCCTTGCCGTCGAGGTGGAGACAGCCGGTGGCCCTTCACCTGATGACGTCGCTGTCGATTTGAACGAAGACGAGGCGGCTTCCGAGGAGGAGGACGCGCCTATTCTGCCCGGTAGCGAACAGGTTGGTGAGATTGGCATGGTGCCGCTTTCGCTGCTTGAGGCCGAGGCTGCGGCAGAAGAGGAAGCCCTCCAGCCCGAGCCGCTTCCCGAGGTTGTTCAGCCTGTCGAGGTTGTTGAAAGCGCCGATCTGGCGCCAGAGACCAATATCGATGACACGCCTGAAGTCGAGGAGACCTCTCTGCCGGCCGTTGCGCCATCCCTGCCAAAGGGTTTTTCGTCGGCCAGCGAGCGTGTCGAACCCGTGGACATTGCTCCGGCGGCCAAGCTGACCTGGTTTCAACGTCTGCGCGCCGGGCTTGCCCGCACCTCTTCACAGCTGACAAGCCAGATTTCGGCACTCTTCACCAAGCGCAAGCTGGATGAGGACACGCTTGATGAGCTTGAGGATCTGCTCATCCAGTCTGACCTCGGCGTCGAGACAGCCATGCGCATTACTGGTGCCCTGTCTTCGGAGCGTTACGGCAAGGATGTCAGTGGCGAAGACGTGGCGCGTATCATGGCCGGCGAGATTACCAGGGTTCTTGCCCCTGTCGCCAAACCGCTCGAGCTTGATCTTTCTCACAAGCCGCATGTCATTCTGGTCGTGGGTGTCAACGGCACCGGTAAAACGACGACCATCGGCAAGCTGGCTGCCAAGCTTTCCGGCTCCGGCCTCAAGGTCATGCTGGCGGCGGGCGATACGTTCAGAGCCGCTGCCATCGAACAATTGAAGATCTGGGCAGACCGCACGGGTTCGGAGTTCATCGGTACCAAGCTCGGTGCTGATGCCGCCGGTCTCGCTTACGACGCATATGAGCAGGCGCTGGCGAAAAAGAGCGACGTGCTGATTATCGACACAGCCGGGCGTCTGCAGAACAAGGCCGAACTGATGGCGGAGCTTGAGAAGATCGTGCGCGTGCTTGGCAAGCTCGATCCGGATGCGCCGCACACCGTTCTTCAGACGCTTGATGCGACCACCGGTCAGAATGCCATGAACCAGGTGGAAATTTTCCGCAACGTCGCGGGCGTTTCGGGCCTGATTATGACAAAATTGGATGGCACGGCCCGAGGCGGTATCCTCGTTGCCATTGCTGCAAAACACAAGCTGCCGGTCTACTTCATCGGCGTGGGCGAAGGCGTGGACGATCTGGAGCCGTTCGAGGCGGAGGATTTCGCCAAGGCCATCGCGGGAGTTTGAGTATGGATATCGAAAGCAATTCCAAGGAAAGCGAAAAGATGGTGGCGGAGATCAGCCCGCTGCTGAAATTTGTGCTCGAGCTTGGCCCGCTGCTTGTTTTCTTCTTTGCCAATTCGCGTGGTGAATGGCTTGCGACGCATTTCCCGGTCCTGACGGAATTCGGCGGCCCGATCTTCATCGCTACCGGCCTGTTCATGATTGCCACGGCGCTGGCGTTGAGCATCTCCTGGTTGCTGACTCGCAAGCTGCCGATCATGCCGCTGATTTCCGGTATCGTGGTGCTGGTGTTTGGCGCCCTGACGCTCTGGCTGCAGAACGATACCTTCATCAAGATGAAGCCGACCATCGTCAATGCGCTGTTCGGCGTTATCCTTTTGGGCGGGCTGTTCTTCGGACAGTCGCTTCTGGGTTACGTCTTCAACTCGGCATTCAAGTTGACGGATGAAGGCTGGCGCAAGCTGACCCTGCGCTGGGGCGTGTTCTTCCTGTTCCTGGCGGTACTGAACGAGGTCGTGTGGCGTATGTTCACCACCGACACCTGGATCGCGTTCAAGGTGTGGGGTACCATGCCGATCACGATCATCTTCACCATGGCACAGATGCCGCTCGTCATGCGTCACTCGCTTGAGCCGCTGAACAAGGACGACAAATGACAGTTGCGGAGATGCCGGCTTCCCGCTCGAGCGCGCTGAAGTGGTTTGGTGTTGCTGCCGGGCTTCTTCTTTTGCAGATCGTCATTCTCTATTTCATGGGCCGCATTCCGATCTGTGAGTGCGGTTACATCAAGCTGTTCGAGCCAGGTGTGAATACGCCGGGAAATTCGCAACATCTTGCCGATTGGTACACTCCCTCGCACATCATTCATGGCTTCCTGTTTTACTGGTTCGCCTGGCTGCTGTTTCGCAAGAAGCCGCTCATCATGCGGCTTTCGCTCGCGGTTCTGGTTGAGGCGGCGTGGGAAATTCTCGAAAACTCGCCTATTATCATTGATCGTTATCGTACTGCGACCATGGCGCTTGGTTACACCGGTGACAGCATTTTGAACTCTGCCATGGACACGATCTTCATGGCGCTCGGCTTTCTGTTCGCGGCCCGTGTTCCGGTCTGGCTGACCGTCATCATTGCCATTTTCTTCGAAATATTCACTGGCTGGCTGATCCGCGATAACCTGACACTCAATGTCGTCATGCTTGTCTGGCCGGTTGAGGCTATCAAGGAATGGCAGAGCGCGCTCCCGCAAATGTGAATGGTATGATCCCGCCTTGAGCCATAATGGGCCGGATCTTCCCGCATGGGGCAGGTTTTCTTAACTGGCAACTGATAGCGTCCTTGGTTTCAAACCCAAGATTCTGGTTTCGGGCAGAAGACGTTGCAAGATAATTTCGCCTACCTGCTTCCTTTCATCATGCTGACATTCGGCGTGATATTTCTGTTCCTGCAGAGGATCGGTCATGCCTCGTCGTTGTACTGGGGTATCGGCTATCTTTCTGCTTGCGCCGGTTTTGCGACACCTTTGGTGCTGGGTGCCTTGCCGTTCGAAGTGCAAGCCATTCTTTCCAACCTTCTGTTTTTCTCCGCCTTCTTCTTTTACGGCCATGCTTTGCTGGTGCATTTCCAGCGGCCAACCTACACGAAAGCCCGGCTGTCGATCGTCTTCCTGGCTTTCGTGCTCGTTTCCTTCCATGTCTTTGTCACACCCGATCTGAAACGCGAACTGGTGATTGGCGATACTGTCGTCGCCATATTGCTGGCCTGGCCTGTCTGGATGGTGCGAAAGCGCCCTCAGGTATTGGCTGACAAGGTCTTGATGGCGGCTGTGTCGCTGGTTGTGCTTGAAACCATTTTCAGGATCATTGTGCTGATCGTGATGACCCCGCACGGGACCATGGTCGAACTGGGGGAATTCTTCGAGTCCGACTATGCCTTCTACATGCAGGTCGCTGCGAGTATCTTCGGCTTTCTGATGGCGCTTGCCGTCCTTGCAAGCCAGATATCTGTCATCGTGGACAGGCATCTGCATGCCGCGGAACATGATCCGTTAACGGATGTGCTGAACCGCCGTGGTTTCGAACGTCGCATTCCGGATTTCCGGGAAGGAGCGCCTGTTGGTGCGGTAATCGCCTGTGACATCGATCATTTCAAGCAGATCAACGACCGCTTTGGACATGCCGCCGGCGATATCGTTCTGATCGGTCTCTCCGACTTGCTGAAGCGTACGATTTCGGAAAATGGCCTGGTTGCACGTTTTGGAGGAGAGGAGTTTATCGCCTTCCTGCCGGATTGCGCTGCTGAAACGGCGGGCACCTTTGCCGAAGCTGCGCGTTCTGAACTTGCCGGAATTGACTGGAGTAGCCGGGGGATTTCAACCCGGATCACGGCAAGCTTCGGGGTGTCGGCTGTTGCGCGTGGTGACCACTCCATTCACGATGCCATCAAGCGTGCTGACGACAGCCTCTATGCTGCCAAGAGAGGCGGGCGTGATCAGGTGGTGCTCGAAGGTGAGCATCCGCCCGCAGCGGCACCGCAGACAATCCGGATCATCTCCAAGAATCAATAGGCGCCGATAAGCTGCGGAACGTTACTTTTTGACAGCCGCCTCGATGGCTGGGAAAAGACCCTGCTGCAGGCTCTGTGCATCGAAAGGGCCGACCTTTTTATAGAGGATCGTGCCATCGGCAGCGACAAGATAGCTTTCAGGAATGCCGTACACGCCCCAGTCAATCGCTGCCTTGCCGTTGGGGTCAATGCCGATTGCCGAATAGGGATTGCCGAGTTCGCCGAGGAAGCGCAGGGCGTTGTCGGACTTATCCTTGTAATTGATGCCGACGATGCTGATGCGGCCGTCTTTCGACAGTTCCTCCAGAATCGGATGTTCCTGTCGACAGGGGATGCACCAGGATGCGAACACGTTGACGAGCGTCAGCTTTCCTTTGATGGCCGCATCAGTCAAAGCCGGAACGTTCGCCCCTTCCAGCGGAGGCAAGGCGAGCGTTGGTGCCCTGGTGCCGATCAGAGCGGACGGAATGGCGCTGACATCCAGGCCATTGACATCCTGATCATAGAGCATTTTGCCTGCGACGAGCGCGAAACCGCCAAACAGTAACAAGGGTAGAAGCGCCAGCACGTAGCGTGACCGGCTCTTTGGTGGCGGTTTGGTATCCTGGTCGACGTTTGTCATGATGCGTCGCTCGCAGGCCCGGTTTTTGATCTGCGGCGAACACCTGCCGCTTCCAGTTCCCTCAGTTCTCGCTGGCGTCCTTTGCCATCTGCAATCACCCAGATGATAAGGCCAAGAACCACAAGGCCAGTCGCCGCATAGGACATGCCGATATAGAAGGTGTGTGTCATTGCCTCATCCTTCCCGATTGACCATGCGGGCTGCAAGGCGTCGCTGGGCAGCAACACGGCGCCGCCAGATTTCGTTGCGCATGGCGGCGATGTGCAACGTAAAGAACAACAGGGTGAAGCCGATGGCCATTGTCAAAAGCGGCCAGAGGAACGTCGGATCGATTGCGGAGCCGACCATGCGAATGACGCTGGCTGGCTGGTGAAGTGTGTTCCACCATTCAACCGAAAACTTGATGATGGGGATATTCACGAAGCCGACAAGGATCAGGACAGCGCTCAGACGCGCAGCCCTCGAAGGATCGTCCATAGCGCGATTGAGCGCGATCAGCCCCAGATACATCAAAAACAGGACGAAGACGGATGTCAGTCGTGCATCCCAGACCCACCATGTACCCCACATGGGTTTGCCCCAGAGAGAGCCCGTGACGAGAGCGATCAGCGTGAATGCGGCACCGATGGGCGCGGCTGCCCTATGGCTGACGTCGGCCAAGGGGTGGCGCCAGACCAGGGTGCCGATCGCCGACAGCGCCATGACCGTGTAACACATCATCGACAGCCAAGCCGCAGGCACATGAACATACATGATGCGAACGGTATAACCCTGCTGATAGTCCCCTTCAGTCGTAAAGGCCATGTAGAGGCCCGCGGCAAGACAGAGTGCCGACAAGGCCGCAAGCCACGGAAGGATACGGGCCGCCAGCGCCAGAAACCGGGTAGGGTTGGCAAGGTCGCTGAACTTGGTGATGGCGAAAGTCTGTTGGTTCATGGTTTTTCTGTAACCCGATAAGGCTTTTGCCGCAATTGATCCCTGTCAATGGCGGCGGTTCAATCCATAGCATTGCGCAGCGCCAACGCGGCAAAGAAAGGGCCGATGACGGCTGAAAATAATGTGATCGCGCAAAGAATGAGAAACGGCGGCATGAACGGTGCCGGGTCCTGGACAGCGGCATAGGATGCGCTGACGCCGAAAATCAACACAGGAATCGCCAGCGGCAATACGAGGATGGAGACGAGAAGTCCACCGCGCGGCAGCGCGACGGCAACAGCGGCTCCAACCGCACCAATGAAGGTCAGCGCGGGAGAGCCGACAAGCAGGGTCACCATGACCGCACCGATTGCCACTTCGCTCATGTTCATGAACAGGCCGAGCAATGGTGAGGCAATCACGAGCGGCAGACTGGTTGCCGTCCAGTGAGCGAGGCATTTTACGAACACCGTCAGCACCAACGGGTTTTCATGCATCAGCAAGAGGTCGAGAGAGCCATCGTCGCGTTCTGCCTGAAACAAACGGTCAAGACCAAGAAGGGCTGCCAGCAACGCACCGATCCAGACAATGGCTGGCCCGATACGCGATAGAAGGTTGAGGTCCGGTCCAACACCAAAGGGAATGACGGCAACCACGGTGAGGAAGAACAGCACGCCGATCAGTGCGCCGCCGCCGGCGCGAATGGAAAGTTTCATGTCGCGAAAGAAAAGGGCGGTCATCACCAGGCGAGCTCCGTTCCGGCAAATCCCGTCATTTTCAGTTCCTGGGCATGGTCGAGCCCGAGGGGCTGGTGCGTGGCAGCGATGATAATGCCGCCCTTACCGAGATGGTCTTTGACCAGTCCCGTGAACATTCGGTCTGCGCTGGCATCAAGGGCGGCGGTTGGTTCGTCCAATATCCAGATGGGGCGCCAGGCGATCAGCAACTTCGCCATGGCAAAGCGTCGTTGCTGGCCGGCCGAGAGATAACCGAATGGCAGATGGGTAATACCGGCAAGACCGACAGCCTCGGCGGCTTCGCCAATGTCCAGTGACGTGCCGCCACTGAAATCGCCCAGAAAGTCCTTCCAGAAGTGGAGGTTTTCAGAGACCGTGAGCTCCTGTTTCATCGCGTTGCGATGACCAAGGTAGTGGCTTGCTTCCGATGGGCGAGCGTCTTTTGGAACTCCTTCGCCGGCTATTTTTATGGAGCCCGATTCGGCGCTGAAAAGTCCGGCCAGAACACGCAGTAACGTGGATTTTCCCGAGCCATTCGGTCCGGTCAGGATAAGGGCGTCTCCGGACACTAACTTGAGGGAAATATTCATAAATATGAAATCTTCCCCACGCCGGGCGCTGAGGTTTTCCGCAGTCAGCAGCATGATCCGGTCTCGTTCAAGATTTTGGTCATCCGATATAAAAAAATCAATTTAGCACTGCTTCCGGTCTGGCACGTTTCGGAGAAATTATCTATATGGATATCAACCACGCCAGCGGCCGGCGTGATCACCATATAGCGCCGGACCTGAATGTTGCAAAATGCGACTTTCACGTGCGGACAGCGGAAATGGCCGTACCCGCATCCTGATGTGCACTTTGATGCACGGGTGTCCGCACGCGCGTGTTGGCTATCAGAGGAAGCGGGGTTTTATCCGTGGCCAAATCTCTTGACAGTTTCCAGTGTCGCTCTGTCCTTACCGTTGACGCTAAGGACTATGTCTATTTCAGCCTTCCGAAGGCTGAAGCCAACGGCTTGAAGGGCGTCTCCAAGCTGCCCTATTCCATGAAAGTCCTGTTGGAAAACCTGCTGCGTTTCGAAGACGGTCAGTCGGTAACCAAGGAGCATATCCTCGCTGTCGCCGAATGGCTCGACAACAAGGGCCTGACCGAAAACGAAATCGCCTACCGCCCGGCGCGCGTGCTGATGCAGGACTTTACCGGCGTTCCCGCTGTGGTTGACCTTGCGGCAATGCGCGACGGCATCAAGGCGCTGGGTGGCGACCCGGAAAAGATCAATCCGCTCGTTCCCGTCGACCTTGTTATCGACCACTCCGTGATCGTCGATGAGTTTGGTACACCGCAGGCTTTCGCACGCAACGTCGAGCTTGAATACCAGCGTAATGGCGAGCGCTACCGCTTTCTGAAATGGGGCCAGCAGGCGTTCAAGAATTTCCGCGTCGTGCCGCCTGGCACCGGCATCTGTCATCAGGTCAACTTCGAGTATCTCGGCCAGACCGTCTGGACGAAGGAAGAAGACGGCGAAACCTTCGCTTATCCGGATACCTGCGTCGGAACCGACAGCCACACGACCATGATCAACGGTCTTGGCGTTCTAGGTTGGGGCGTTGGCGGTATCGAAGCGGAAGCTGCCATGCTCGGCCAGCCGGTATCGATGCTGCTGCCTGAAGTCATCGGCTTCAAGTTGACCGGCAAGCTGAAGGAAGGCGTTACAGCGACCGACCTCGTGCTGACCGTCGTGCAGATGCTGCGCAAGAAGGGCGTTGTTTCCAAGTTCGTGGAATTCTTCGGTCCTGGCATGGACAACATGCCGGTCGCCGACCGTGCCACGATCGGCAACATGGGTCCGGAATATGGCGCGACCTGCGGTTTCTTCCCGGTTGACGCAGAGACGCTGAACTACCTCAACATGTCTGGCCGCACCAAGGAGCGCATCGCTCTGGTCGAAGCCTATTCCAGGGCACAGGGCATGTGGCGCGACAATGATGGTTCCGACCTCGTTTTCACCGATACGCTGGAACTCGATCTCGGCGATGTCGTCCCGTCCATGGCCGGCCCGAAGCGCCCGGAAGGGCGTCTGCCGCTAGAAACCATCGCGCCGAACTTCGCTACGGCGCTCGAAAACGACTACAAGAAGCCCGGCCAGATTGACGCGCGTTATGCCGTCGAGGGCACGGATTTCGATCTCGGTCATGGCGATGTAGCGATTGCTGCCATCACCTCCTGCACCAACACCTCGAACCCCTCGGTGCTGATTGCTGCAGGTCTCCTTGCCCGCAATGCCGTGGCCAAGGGCTTGCAGTCCAAGCCTTGGGTCAAGACGTCGCTTGCCCCCGGGTCGCAGGTCGTTGCCGAATATCTCGCCAAGTCCGGTCTGCAGACTGACCTCGACGCGCTCGGCTTCAATCTCGTCGGCTTCGGTTGCACCACCTGCATCGGCAATTCCGGTCCGCTGCCTGCGCCGATCTCCAAGACGATCAACGACAAGGGGCTGATCACTGCGGGTGTTCTTTCCGGTAACCGTAACTTCGAAGGCCGTATTTCGCCTGATGTTCAGGCGAACTATCTGGCGTCTCCGCCGCTCGTCGTCGCCTATGCGCTGGCTGGCACGGTGCAGAAGGATCTGACCAAGGAGCCGCTTGGCGAGGACAAGGACGGTAATCCCGTTTTCCTCAAGGACATCTGGCCGACGTCCACGGAAGTTCAGTCCTTCATCCAGAAATATGTCACGCGTGAACTGTTCGAAACCAAATATGCCGATGTGTTCAAGGGCGATGAAAACTGGCAGGCCGTGCAGGTACCTGCGGGTCAGACCTATGCCTGGGATGACCAGTCGACCTACGTTCAGAACCCGCCTTACTTTGTTGGCATGGGCAAGACCGGCTCCGGCCTTAAGAACATCAAGGGCGCGCGCGTGCTTGGCCTGTTCGGCGACAAGATCACCACCGACCACATCTCTCCGGCCGGTTCGATCAAGGCAGCCTCGCCAGCCGGTGCCTACCTGACGGAGCATGGAGTGGGCGTTGCCGACTTCAACCAGTATGGTACGCGTCGTGGCAACCATGAAGTGATGATGCGCGGCACCTTTGCCAATATCCGCATCCGCAACCACATGCTCGGTCCGAACGGCAAGGAAGGCGGATACACGATCCACTATCCATCCAAGGAAGAGATGTCGATCTACGACGCTGCCATGAAGTACAAGGAAGAGGGTGTGCCACTCGTCATCTTCGCCGGTGTCGAATACGGCAACGGATCGTCCCGTGACTGGGCCGCCAAGGGTACCAACCTGCTCGGCGTGAAAGCCGTCATCGCCCAGTCGTTTGAGCGTATTCACCGTTCGAATCTGGTCGGCATGGGTGTGGTTCCCTTCGTCTTCGAGGAAGGCACGACCTGGGCAAGTCTCAATCTCAAGGGCGATGAAATCGTCGAGATTGACGGTCTGGAAGGCGAGATCAAGCCGCGTGAAAAGAAGATCGCCACGATCACCTACAGTGACGGTACGGTGAAGGACGTTCCACTTCTTTGCCGTATCGATACGCTGGACGAAGTTATCTACATGAACAACGGTGGCATTCTGCAGACCGTTCTTCGCGATCTGGCAGCCTGATCAACAAGGCACCGATACGAGAAACGCCGGGAGACATCTCGGCGTTTTTTCATGTTTTCAGGGGCACGTAATTTGTGAAGAGCGCTCACCCCTTCGTGACTTTCTATTGAAGGTCGTTCGACGTTATTTTCCGGCTTGCATCCCGACACATATTGATCGCATCAATTCGTCTGGATATTCGTCCGGATAGAGGTTTTCGTAATGCCGTTGAAATTCCGCCTTTCGCTCTGTGTTCTCGGGACGCTGATGGTCACCTCTGCGCATGCGCAGGAGGCGGTGAAGGGCGTCGTCGAGTTGTTCACATCGCAAGGCTGCTCATCCTGCCCCCCTGCTGATGAGGCATTGCGCAAGATGATCCGCAAGGGCGACGTGGTTGGTCTTTCCTACCATGTCGATTACTGGAATTACCTTGGCTGGACGGATTCACTGGCGTCGAAGGAGAATACCGAGCGGCAATACGGTTATATGCGAGCACTTGGACGCAATGGCGTCTACACCCCGCAGGCAATCCTGAACGGTCGTGATCACGTCAAAGGCGCTGATGTTGCCGGTATCTACGATAAGCTTGACGCATTCAAGCGCACCGGTGCTGGTCTGACCGTACCTGTCAGCTCAAAATTCGCTGGAGATGAGGTGGAGATCGATATTGGCGCCGGCAGTGGCAAGGCCGATGTCGTGGTCGCCTACTTCACCCGTGAGCAAACGGTGGATGTGCAGAAGGGTGAAAACCAGGGCAAGAAAATGTCTTATTGGCACAGCGTCTACGATGTTCAGACGGTCGGCATGTGGGATGGTTCGCCAATGACGGTCAAGCTTCCAGCCAGCGTCGTTGCCAAGGTCAAGAAGGGCGGCTGCGCCGTTCTGCTACAGACGGCGAATGCGAACGGTGATCCGGCAGCGATCGTTGGCGCGAGCATGCTTATGGGAGACGAAACACCATAATCGCCTCTGGGCGATTGGAGATCCGGTCCGGGCATTGGGGGCTGGGGGTAAAGGGTCAATGCACCGGACCGGGTCATCTTGGTGCCTAGGCATCAATTGACGATAAAACTATTCCACCCAATTCGGGCCATGATTTGACCGAAATACGGCAGCAGGTACCAAATTGCCTGCCTAAATGGTTACCGTGGTTTCAAGGTATTTCGCTATCAAACGGACCGTGAAATGGCCAAGACTTGCAATTTCACGCCAGCGGCTTCACATTGAGCCATGAGATTGGGTGGAATCGGAGGTACTGGATGACCGATCAACCGGATGTGCAGCAGGTGCAGACCAGCGCACGTGACAATTCCACCGTCGTAGATCTTCGTGAATACAAGCGAGACAAGGACCCCTTACCGGTCACGTTCCATAGACGTGAACTGGATGCGATCCTGCGCATTTACGGGCGCATGGTTGGTGAAGGTGAGTGGCGAGATTATGCCATCGACCACCTGAAGGAAAAGGCGGTGTTCTCGGTCTTCAAGCGCTCCGGTGAGATGCCGCTTTACCGCATCGAGAAAAATCCCAAGCTTGCGGCGAAACAGGGAGCCTACTGCGTTCTGAATACGGATGGACGCATTCTCAAGCGCGGGCATGAACTGCCACAGGTTCTCAAGGTTTTCGACAAGGTTCTTAAACTGATTAAATGAAAGCACCTGTTCCTCGTCAGAGGACTGCGGCTGCGTTCACAACGAAACGTGTAAACGAAAAAGGCGGCCATTTGGCCGCCTTTCTTATGTCGAACCTCAACGGGGTTCCTTAGTCGTCGCGGTTCCCGAGGAACTGCAGCAGGAACGTAAAGAGGTTGATGAAGTCGAGGTAGAGTGTCAGCGCACCCATGATTGCCTTGCGGCCAGCCACGGCAACGTCGTCGCCATCAAAGTACATTTCCTTGATCTTCTGCGTGTCGTAGGCGGTTAGGCCTGCGAAGATCAGTACGCCGATTGCGGAAATCGCGAACTGCAGAGCAGAGGAAGCGAGGAAGATGTTGACGATTGAAGCGATGATGAGACCGAACAGACCCATGATCAGGAACGAGCCGAGACCGGAAAGATCCTTCTTCGTGGTGTAGCCGTAAAGCGACAGAGCGCCGAACGAAGCAGCCGTGACGAAGAACGTCTGAACGATGCTCTGGCCGGTGAAGACCAGGAAGATCGACGACAGCGATACACCCATCAGCGCCGCATAGACCCAGAAGGTCGTCTGGGCAGCAGAAACGCTCATGTTCTGGATGCGGAAGCTAAGGAAGAAGACCAGCGCCAGCGGTGCAAGCATAACGACCCAGCGCAGCGGGGACGCGTAAAGCATCTGGGCGAAAGCCGGGTTCGAGGCAGCCAGCGTGTAGGTGCCGAAGGCCGCGATGCCGGTGATGACCAGAGCCAGCGCCATAAGGTTGTAAACCTTAAGCATGTAGGTGCGGAGACCTTCATCGATCATCGCACCAGTCTGTGCACGGTTCTGCGCCATGCGGTTCTGGTAGTTGTTGAAGTCAGCCATTGTTTCCTCTTTTGAGCTCCGTGATTGCTACGGTGTCGGGATCGCTCCCTGGCGCCGCTGCGGAGCCACAGCAAGCCTACCTCAGAATATGATGGCAGAACGTGTTCGATACAAGACCTTTTGCGACCGAAAAGACACCATAGACGCGAAAATCGCTCACGTTTTGGCGATTATTACAAAGAATTAATCGCTAAAGTTAAGCGCCGCAGATTCACAATCACTCCCCTGCCTGACGCAAAATCGGCGCTGCCTTCTGGCCGAGAATACGCCACGTTCCGGCAAGCCCGATGCCAACCGTCATGACGAGGGCAACAATGAGCGTGCCAACCGCCACGTCAGGCAAAAAGCTCGAGGGCAGTTTCATGATGCGGGCGATCACGAACCACGCGGAGACACCGCCTGCGAGAAGTGCAAAGACCGCAGTGGCAAGGCCGAGGATCATATATTCGTAAGAAAAAGCGCGGATCAGCATTGAACGTGTGCCGCCCAGGGTTTTCAGGATAACGGCATCATGCGTCCGGGCGCGATTTCCTGCCGCCAGTGCTCCGGCAAGAACGAGCACCGAAGCAACGAGAGCAACGGCGGCCGCGGCACGGATGGCCGTGGCAAGCTGACCGACGAGCTTGTCGACCACATCAAGCGCATCCTTCACGCGAACGCTGGTGATCGTTGGATAGGCGTTGGTAACAGCACGTAATATCTGCCCCTCACGCTCAGGCGTTGCAGAGGGGTCGGCGAGCGTGGCAAGCCAGGCGTGTGGCGCACCGCGGAAGGTATTTGGGGAAAAGACCATGACGAAGTTGATCGACAGGGATTCCCACTCGACGTTGCGCAGATTGGCAATCTTTGCCGTGATGCTGCGGCCAAGAACGTTGACGGTAACGGTATCGCCGATCTTGAGACCCAGTTCAGCCGCTTCCTCGGCTGCGAACGATACCAGCGGTTCCCCGCTGTAGTCCGTGTTCCACCATGTCCCTTCCGTCAGTTCTGCGTTTTCCGGCAGGTCCTCGGAGTAGGTGATGCCGCGATCGCCACGCAAAACCCAGCGTCCGGAAGGCGGAACCTCCATCTTCGTCACGTCCTGACCGTTCAGGGCCAGGATGCGGCCGCGCAGCATCGGGACTTCAGTAAGATTGCCTTCGGGAGCTTCCCGTTTGAGAAGGTCGCGAAAGCCCTGCAGCTCGGTTCCCTGAATATCGACGAAAAAGAAATTCGGAGCCCGTTCCGGCAGACTGCCAGTCAATTCGCGCCGCAAGTTGCCGTCTATCAGTGTGAGCGTGACTAGCAGCGTCAGGCCAAGTCCCAGCGAGAGAACAACGGAGGGTGTCAGGGCGCCGGGCCGATGAATGTTGCCGATTGCAAGGCGCAATGCAGCGGAATGGACACGCGGGCTTCGTTTGGCGATCGCTTTCACGCCTGCAGCCACGGCGCGCAGGACAACGAATGCGAATGCGACTGCTGCCAGGAACACAGATGCAATGAAGCGGTCTTCCGCTGAAAAGATTGCAAGAGCAGCAAGCGTCGCGAGAAGCAGGCCAGTTGCCGCGAGATAGGGCCAGGACGGCCAGCGGCTCTCATCGAAGCTCTGTTCGCGAAAGAGTGCCGTCGCTGGAACTTCGCGCGCGTGGCCGAGCGGTAAAATCGCGAATGCAAGCGTCGTCAGGATGCCAAACAGGGCGGCGAGCCCGAGCGCCTTCGGATAAAAGGCCAGACCGTCAGGGACAGGGAGCACACCTTCCAGAAAACGCATTGCAACCAATGGGGCGATTGCACCGAAGGCGAGCCCGACCATGATGCCGACAGTGGCAATGAAGACGATCTGGAAGAGATAAGTCATCGTCACCACCGAGGCGGGTGCGCCAAGGCATTTCAGGGATGCGATCGTGGTGCGTTTTGAATCGAGAAACGCCCGCACGGCATTCGCCACGCCAACGCCCCCGACGATGAGGGCTGTCAGTCCGACCAATGTGAGAAACTGGGAGAAGCGATTGACGTTTTCGGTCAGGGAAGGTGCGGCACGATCACTGGTGCGAATGGACCAGCCCGCATTGGGGAAGGTCTTGTTGGTATCTTCGGTAATCGTCGCTCGTTTGGAAAGGTCATTCAGCCTGATCTTGTAGGCATGCTCGACCAGGCTGCCGGTCTGGATAAGGCCGGATGCAAACAGTGCATCGCGGCTGAGCATCAAGCGCGGCGCGAAACCGAAACCATCGGAAAGCGCGTCCGGTTCATCCACAACAGTGCCTGTTACCTTCAGTTTGACGGTGCCGAGCAGGACCTCGTCGCCGACCTTGATGCCAAGGCGTTCAAGCAGAAGTGGCGCAACGACGGCGCCATAGGTGTCGCCATTCTTTTCGAGAAGTTCCGGAAGCGGGCGGGCCGGATCAGCGGCAAAGCTGCCGTAAAGCGGATAGGCGCCGTCGACAGCTTTCACTTCCGTCAACGTCTGGGCGGAACCGTCTGCCAGACGTGTCATCGACCGCAATCCCGTGGAAATGGCGACCTGACCGAGATTGCCGAGATAGGCTCGTTCTTCGTCGCTCGCTTCGCGGTTGCGCAGTTCGAAGCGGACATCGCCAGCCAAAATGGACTGCCCCTGTGTAGCGATTGCATCGGTCACGGCGCGGGAAACGGAATTCACCGCAGCAATCGCGCCCGTTCCGAGCGCTATACAGGCCAGGAAAATGTAAAAACCTCGCAGACCGCCGCGAATTTCGCGTCGGGCAAGCCGCAATGCATTCTGAATGTGCGCAGCCGACGGGATCATGCCATGACCTTTTCAGTAGCTTTTGCCTTGGCGCTGTCGCCTTCGATCTGGCCGGAGCGCACCTTGATCTGGCGCGAGCAGCGCGCCGCAAGGGATGGGTCATGGGTAACGAGGATCATGGTCATGCCACGTTCGGCCTGTTTGGCGAACAGAAGGTCGGCGATCTGTTTTCCGGTCTCCGTATCAAGATTACCTGTCGGTTCGTCGGCGATCAGGACGGCTGGGGAAGGAGCCAGTGCACGGGCGATGGCGACACGTTGCTGCTCGCCACCCGAAAGCTGGCCTGGATAGTGGTTCAGGCGCTCACCGAGACCAACGGCGACAAGTTCGCGTCTGGCAATATCAAAGGGGTTTGGCACATTTGCCAGTTCCAGAGGCACGGCAACGTTTTCGAGGGCGGTCATATTGGCGATCAGATGAAACGACTGGAACACGATACCGATATTGCGGCCGCGGAAGTCCGCCAGCGCATCTTCGCTCAATTTGTGCAGTGCCGTGTCGTCGATAATGATTTCGCCGCTGTCCAGCCTTTCCAGGCCGGCTAGCACCATCAGCAAAGTTGATTTACCCGAACCCGAAGGACCGACGATGCCGACGGCCTCGCTTTCGCCGATCGTCAGGTCGATGTTCTTGAGAACGTGAACGGAGGCGGCGGCATTGCCCAGGGTGAGGTCGGCTTTCTTGAGCTCTATGATGCTTTTCGTCACAATTCGCGTTCCTATATAGGATGACAAAGCGGTCTGGCGGTGCGGACCCAGACGGAATTTCGAGTAATGCGAACCAAATTAGGAAAGCCGTAATGAGATTTAAAGCTGCCCTGTTTCACTTCATCGTCATTTGCGCCGCAACATTTGCCGCGGTCTCCGCCAAAGCGCAGGATCGCACCCTCCAACTCGTCGGGTTTGGCGACAGCCTGATGGCAGGTTATCAACTGCCGCCAACCGAGAGTTATACCGCGCAGCTCGAAGCTGCGTTGAAAGCCAAGGGCACCAATATTGCCATCACCAACGCCGGTGTCTCAGGTGATACCTCTTCAGGCGGCCTCGCACGTGCCGACTGGTCTGTTCCTGATGGTACGGACGGCGTCATTCTGGAGCTTGGCGCCAATGATGCGCTTCGCGGTATCCCGCCCGATCAAACGGAAAAGAACCTCGAGGCGCTCATTACCGCCTTCAAAGGCCGAAACATACCGGTCCTTCTCGTCGGCATCATGGCACCTCCGAATATGGGTGAGGATTATGCCAATCGCTTCAACCCGATTTTCCCGCGTCTGGCGGAAAAACACAATCTCCCGCTTTACCCTTTCTTTCTGGATGGCGTGGTGCTGGATGACGCATTGAAACTGGATGACAAGATGCATCCAAACGCCAAAGGCGTGGCGGTGATGGTGGAGAAATCTTTGCCGGCTGTCGAAAGCTTCATCACGACAATCAGTGCGCAAAAAAAATAAGCACTTGCGCCAATCCGCATTGCATGATTCGCTATGCTTGTTCTGCCAAGAGATTCGGGGAGCTCGCCATGCCGAGACTGTTTACCGCCCTCGAAATTCCGCGCAATGCGGCCATGAGCCTCTCATTGTTGCGCGGTGGTCTGCCGGGAGCCCGGTGGATCGATGTGGAGAATTATCACATAACCTTGCGTTTTATCGGTGATATCGACGGGCGAACCGCCGATGAGGTCGTTGACCGGCTGGACCGGATCGACCGTCCGGAATTCCAGATCAACCTGACCGGAATGGGGTCCTTCGGTTCAAAGAAGCCGCATTCCATCTGGGCTGGCGTTTCCCCCTCACCGGAAATGAATGCGCTGCAGGCAGAGATCGAACGAATCTGCCAGAAGATCGGTCTCCCACCCGATCCGCGCAAGTTCATGCCGCATGTGACGTTGGCAAGGTTGCGCAATTCAAGACTTGATGATGTGGTCCATTATCTTTCTGGACGCGGAAACTTCCGCACCTCTCCCTTCGGGATCGGTCGATTTGTTCTGATGTCATCGAAGGAATCGGTTGGCGGCGGCCCATACATCGTGGAGGAAGCGTTTCCGCTTCACGAAGCGCGGTCCAGTTCCAGCTTCTCGAGCAACGAGCTGCATCCCGTCAAAAGCATGTTGTAGACATTGAGAAACCCGTCCTCGCCCCCGTAGTAGGGGTCGGGGACGCTTTCATGGCGACCGGATGCAAAACCAAGGAACAGATGGACCTTGTGCTTTTGCGCTTCGGGGCAGATTTGCAGCAGTTTCGACAGATTGTTCTCGTCGAGGGCGAGAACAAGATCGAATGTCGCGAAGTCAGCTTGCTTGACCTGTCTGGCGTGTTGTCCGGAAATATCGATGTCGTGTTTTTTCGCAATCGCGATGGAGCGCGGGTCCGGCGGATCGCCCGCATGCCATCCGCCCGTCCCGGCCGAATCCACCAAGAGCCGATCCATCACGCCTTGCACAAATGCCTGATGTACCAAGATACCTTCGGCCAACGGAGAGCGACAAATATTGCCCATGCAGACAAAAAGAACGGATGTGCGTTTCATAAGACCCATAAGCCGATCTGATAAACGAGGCGTCCTCCAAGCTTCCTGATGAAGCAAGACGCCGACAAAGGAGGTACACCATGAAATATCCCAGACTTGAACCGGACGCCATCAAAACAGAACTGGCCAAACTCGAAGGTTGGACGTTGCGGGAGGATGGCGCGGCCCTTGTTAGAGCGTTCAAGTTTTCCAGTTTTGCCGAGGCTTTCGGCTTCATGGCGGAATGCGCTCTCGTTGCAGAGAAGCTCAACCATCATCCGGAGTGGTCGAACGTTTATTCGCGTGTGAAGGTTTGCCTGACCACCCACGATTCGCAAGGTGTGACGGAGCGTGATTTCCTTTTGGCCGAGGCGATGCAGAAAGCTGCGGCCGGGCGAGGGAATTGAACGCCAGACTTCGGTCCCCATATAATATCCGTGACTGGAGGACCGTCGATCATGGATGATGTGAAAATCGGTGAAATTCTCCTGCCCGGCGAACCCGACAAGCAGGAAGAACGTGAGCGCGTGATCCGCGCCAAGTTCTGGCCGAAAATGAAGCGGGTGATGACAAAGGTGCCGTTCGCTCGCGACGCGGCAGCCGCTTATTACTGCGCGGTCGATCGTAGCACGCCGCTGAAGGCCAAAGGTATTATCCTGGCTGCGCTTGCCTATTTCGTCATGCCGATGGATGTGGTTCCTGATGTTCTGGCGGTCATCGGGTTTACGGATGACATTGCGGTTGTCACCGCAGCCCTTGCCATGATCCGTGCTCATATCAAGATGGAGCATTACGAGGCCGCGGACGCCATGCTGAAACGACAGCAGGAGCAAGGGTAACGCCTCTGTGATGTGCCCAATCCGCAGAGCCCGATAGCTGACAAATTCTTGCCTGAATTTGTGTGTCATACACGAAGCGGAAGGTCGTGCCACGTCCTTCCGCTCAGGGTGCTGGGAGTCGCCGATCTGTAACACCACAGGACGTTTTCGGCATTTTATGCGTGCTGTTGACGGTTTGGTAACCGCTTCCTGACCACAATGAGAAAAGACGATCCGCACCTGAAAGTGGCCGTTCTGAAAACGGAGCCCGCAGCCGCTTCGGGCCAATGGAAGATAATAACCCGGCAGGAAATTCTATGTTTGTAAGAAGTGTAGCAACCGCAGTAGCCATTTTGCTGACCAGCGTTGGCGTAGCATCTGCACAGTCGCCCACGCGTATCCAGCAGTTCAATGCATGGGGCGCGTATTCGTACAAATCGGGCAACAGCACCGTCTGCTACGTTCTGTCCATTCCAACCGCCAAGGAGCCCGCTAGCGTCGATCACGGTGATATTTTCTTCATCGTTTCGCAGCGCCCTGGCCAAAACATTTCCTATGAGCCGCAGGCCATGGTGGGTTACTCGCTGAAGCAGGGCTCGAAGGTCAATGTGACCATCGACAACAAAAACTTCGTGATGTTCACCAAGGACAAGGCTGCCTGGGTTGAAAACGCTGCTGAAGAGCCGGCACTTGTTGCCGCGATGAAGGGTGGCAAAAGCATGACCGTGAAGGCAACGTCCGGACGCGGTACCGCCACCTCCTACTCCTATTCTCTGTCGGGCATTTCCGCTGCCCTGAAGCAGATCGAAAGCTGCAAGTAAGTTTTTCAGCTTCCTCAACGTTTGAAATGGCCGGTCTTCAGGATCGGCCATTTGCGTTTTTGCCGTATTGATGGTAAAGGCGCGGCAACAGGATAAGGCGGAAGCGTGTTGCGTTGTCCGCCTTTTGAATTTCACGACATGCCGACGATTTTCCGCCTTCCCAGAAGGCTGGTCCGGCGATGCATTGGATGATGGGATAGTGTGATGTCCGTAATGGAAGCCACTGCCGGACTGGCAGTCAAAACGCCACTTGTGGCCAATAGCGACCTTATGTCCGGAAAACCCTCGCTGATCGGCATGACGCGTGAGGAGATGGCGGACGCGTTGATGGAAATCGGCGTACCGCAGAAGCAGACGAAAATGCGCGTCAGCCAGTTGTGGAATTGGCTCTATGTGCGTGGTGTTTCAGACTTCGACAACATGACGAATGTCGCCAAGGAGCTTCGCGAGAAACTCAAGGCCGCCTTTACCATTGCTCGCCCTGAAGTCGTGGAGGAGCAAATCTCCAACGACGGCACGCGCAAATGGCTCCTGCGCTTCCCGCCGCGCGGTGCTGGCCGTCCTGTCGAAGTGGAAACCGTCTACATTCCCGAAGAGGGCCGTGGCACGCTGTGCATTTCCAGCCAGGTTGGTTGCTCGCTGACCTGTTCCTTCTGCCACACCGGCACGCAGCGTCTGGTGCGCAACCTGACCGCTGAAGAAATCTTGGCTCAGCTACTGCTGGCACGCGATCGTCTTGGCGATTTTCCCGATGGTTCGACGCCTGTCGGTGCATATGTTCCGAGCGAAGGTCGCAAGGTCTCCAACATCGTCATGATGGGCATGGGCGAGCCGCTTTACAATTTCGACAATGTAAAGACCGCGCTGTTGATTGCGACCGATGGCGATGGCCTCTCGCTCTCCAAGCGTCGTGTGACGCTGTCGACATCCGGTGTCGTGCCGGAAATCTTCCGGACCGGCGATGAAATCGGCGTTATGTTGGCAATTTCGCTGCATGCCGTGCGCGACGAGCTGCGCGATATGCTGGTGCCGATCAACAAGAAGTATCCGCTGAAGGAGCTGATCGAGGCCTGCCGCAAGTATCCCGGCCTGTCGAATGCCCGCCGCATCACTTTTGAATATGTGATGCTGAAGGATGTGAACGACAGCCTGGAAGACGCCAAGATGCTGATTCAGCTTCTGAAGGGCGTGCCTGCCAAGATCAACCTCATTCCGTTCAATCCGTGGCCCGGCACCAATTACCAGTGCTCCGATTGGGCGCAGATCGAGAAGTTTGCCGATTTCATCAATCAGGCCGGTTATGCTTCGCCGATCCGTACTCCGCGTGGGCGCGACATTCTGGCGGCCTGCGGCCAGCTCAAGTCCGAATCCGAGCGCATGCGCAAAACCGAACGTCTTGCCTTCGAAGCAATGATGATCGCCAATCATGGCGCTGACGACTGATTTTCTTGCAAAAGAAGAATTGATGGTTGCCATAGAGCTTGCGTGATTGATTTCGACTTGCTGCTTTCCTAAAGAAGGCAAAGAAACGAAAACAATCGGAGGATACCCATGCGCGCACTTATTCTGGCACTGGCGGCTGCTACCGCCCTTGCCATGCCGGCCAAGGCAGAAGACGTAACCGTTGCCGTCACCGCAATCGTTGAGCATCCGGCACTTGACGCCGCTCGTGATGGCGTCAAGGCAGCCCTTGCGGAAGCCGGTTACAAGGAAGGTGAAAACCTGAAGTTCGTCTACCAGTCCGCGCAGGGCAATCCCGGCACGGCAGCACAGATCGCCCGCCAGTTCGTTGGCGATGCGCCGAGCGTGATCGTACCGATCTCCACGCCATCCGCACAGGCCGTGGCTGCTGCCACGCGGGATATTCCGGTCGTATTTACTGCCGTTTCCGATCCGGTCGGTGCGCAGCTTGTGAAGTCGATGGACAAGCCCGGCCGCAACGTCACCGGTCTTTCCGATGCGCTGCCAGTGAATGAGCATCTGGCATTGATCAAGGAAATCACGCCGAACGCCAAGACCGTCGGTTACATCTACAATTCCGCCGAGGCGAACTCCGTTTCGACATTGGAAATGCTGAAGGCTGAAGCCGAGAAGGCCGGTCTCAAGGTTGTCGAATCCGTCGCCACGAAGTCTGCCGAAGTGCAGGGTGCGACCCGCGCACTGGTTGGCAAGGCGGACGTGATCTACGTTCCGACCGACAACACCATCGTTTCGGCCTTTGAGGCTGCTGCGGGCGTCGCGTCCGAAGCGAAGATCCCGCTTTATGCCGCTGACACGGATTCGGTTGCGCGCGGTGCCATTGCGGCTCTTGGCTTCAACTACTTCGACGTAGGCAAACAGACCGGTGCCGTGGTTGTTCGCATCCTCAAGGGTGAAAAGCCTGGCGATATTCCGGCGACGGTTGCTGTTGGTACCGATCTTGTTCTCAACAAGACCGCCGCTGAAAAGGCTGGTGTGACTTTCCCGGAAAGCGTCACGAAACGCGCCACCAAGGTCATCGACTAATCCCTGCGGGGCCGCTTTAAAGCGGCCCTTCTGCTATCCCCAGCCGCAACCGTTTCTTGTGCGGCGGGTAAACCAAGGACTTTTCTTGTGAGCCAAATCGCTTTCTGGGGTGCCGTCGAGCTTGGGCTGGTTTTTGCCTTTGTCGCTATCGGCGTCTATCTCGCTTTCCGCGTACTCGATTTTCCGGACCTGACGGTCGACGGATCGTTCCCGCTTGGGGCTGCTGTTGCGGCGGTGCTGATCATTGCCGGATTGAACCCGTGGCTTGCCACGGGTGTTGCCATGCTGGCGGGCGCGGCGGCTGGCATGGTGACGGCGCTGTTGAATGTCCGTTTCAAGATCCTCAATCTTCTCGCCTCGATCCTGACCATGATCGCGCTGTTCTCCGTCAACCTGCGCGTCATGGGCAAGCCAAATGTGGCTCTGCTCAACCAGGAAACGGTTATCGAACCGTTCTATGGGCTCGGTGTTTCCGAATACCTGGTTCGGCCGCTGTTCGTTGGTGTACTGGCGGTGGTCGTCGTCATCGTTGTCTGGCGTTTTCTGGAAAGCGATGCGGGCCTTGCCATGCGCGCTACCGGCGCCAATGCCCGAATGGCGCGGGCGCAAGGCGTGAAGACCGGCAATCAGATCTATCTTGGCATGGCGCTTTCCAACGCGCTCGTAGCACTGGGCGGAGCGCTGTTTGCGCAGACCAACGGTTTCGCTGACGTGACATCCGGCGTCGGCACGATCGTGGTTGGCCTTGCTGCCGTCATCATCGGTGAAACGCTGTTTGGTTCGCGTGGCATTCTCATTGCCCTGATCGGTTGTGTGTTTGGTTCGATTGCCTACCGTCTGGCTATCCAGCTCGCGCTTTCGAGCGATGCGCTGGGCCTGAAAGCCTCCGATCTCAATTTCGTTACAGCCGTGCTGGTCGCCGTTGCGCTGATCTTGCCGCGTCTGCGCCGCGGGGGAGCCGCATCATGATTTCTCTGTCCGATATTCAGGTCGTGTTCGGCAAGGGGACGCCCTTGCAGAAGCAGGCGCTGGCGAAGATTGATCTGACCATCGAAGAAGGTTCCTTCGTGACGGTCATCGGTTCGAACGGCGCGGGAAAATCCACGTTGCTCGGCGTGCTGGCTGGCGATGTCCTGCCAACAGCGGGAAAGGTCACGATTGGCGGTGTGGATGTGACACGCAAGCCGACGGCGAGCCGGGCCGGTCAGGTGGCACGTGTCTTCCAGGACCCGTTGGCAGGCAGTTGCGGTGTTTTGAGCATTGAAGAGAACCTTGCTCTGGCAGCGGCACGCGGCAAACTGCGCGGGCTGATGCCAGCGCTTGGCGGTGGACGCCGCGACTTCTTCAAGGACCGTATTGCCTCGCTCGGCCTCGGCCTTGAAAATCGCCTGAAAGACCGGATGGATTTGCTGTCTGGCGGTCAGAGACAGGCCGTTTCGCTTGTTATGGCAACCCTTTCCGGGTCCGATGTCCTGTTGCTTGACGAGCATACCGCCGCGCTCGATCCGGGGATGGCGGAATTTGTCATGGAACTCACCCGCAAAGTGGTGTCCGAGCGCAAGCTGACGACCCTGATGGTGACGCACTCCATGCGCCAGGCGCTCGACTATGGTGACCGTACGATCATGTTGCACGCCGGCGAGATCGTCCTCGATGTCTCCGGCGAAAGCCGCAAGGGCTTGCAGGTGGAAGATCTGATCGAGATGTTCCGCAAGATCCGCGGACAGAAACTGGATGACGATGAGCTGTTGATCGGCTGACGGATTAAAAGGCGCTCCTTGTGGCGCCTTTTATTTTGCCTGTGTCAGGAAGATCTTGACGGCAAACAGCGAGAAGACACCGGCAATCGTGTAATCGAGCCCGCGCAGGACCTTGCGGTTGCTTTGCAGCCAGCTCGACAGGGAATCCGCCGCAACCACAATGCCGATACCGATCGGAAGCGCGACAATGATTGACCAGATGCCAAGAAAGATCAGTTTGCCGGTGACGTGAGGGTCAGAGGCGCTGACGAATTGCGGGAGGAAGGTCATGAAGAAAATGATGACCTTGGGGTTCAGCAGGTTCACCCATATGCCGTTCAACAGGGCAGACTTCAGGGACGCCTGAGGTTTTGCGCCCGTGGTCTTCACCATCACGAAATCAGAACCTTTGCGGATTGCCTGAATGGCCAGCCAGACGAGATAGGCGGCCCCACCTGTCTTCAGAACCATGAAGGCGGTTGGTGACGCAACGATCAGTGCTGCGACGCCGAATGCGACCAGCAGGGTGTGTACCGTAATGCCGATGTTGGAGCCGACAAGAGTCACGAAACCGGCCTTCCGGCCTTCCCGAAGGGATCGGCTGATCCACAACGTCATGTCGGGGCCGGGTGTTACGGCCAGAAGCAGGATGGCGATGGTGAATGCAGCAAGAGTTGGCAGGCTTGGAACGAAATCCATCACGGCACCTGAAAAAACTGGAGATGCTGTTGATTAACGCGATTTCGCGCTTCTGCCAATGCCTTTGAATCCTCGGGGCAAAGGAGGAACAGAGCGCGCCTGCCGCACGGTTCAAGGCGCGGCAGGTTCAAAAAATCAGTTCTTGAGGAACGTTGTAAATTCGGCCGAATACTCCGTATGCCAGCGCGACAACGGCGGACGGTTCTGAACGATATCGTAGGCGGCCCACAGAATGCGTTTTTCGTCCGTCGGGCGGTCCACCTCTCCGTCTGGGCAAAGAATATAGAAATCGCCATTACCAAGACTGTCGACCATGAAATCGACCGTCTGTTCGGCCGTCCATGCACCTGAGGGTTTTTCCGTTCTGCCATTGGCGGTCAGACCGGTGAAAACATATCCCGGGATGAGCAGATGCGCAGAAACAGCGCTGCTGGCGATATTCCGCAGTTCATGTTGCAGCGCCTCGGTGAAGGCTTTGACGCCGGCTTTAGAGACATTGTAGGCCGGATCGCCGGGCGGCGTGGTGATGCCCTGTTTCGAGCCGGTGTTGATGATGAGTGACGGCTCAGCATGCGCGACCATACCCGGTCCGAAAACCCGACTGCCGTTCACCACGCCCATCAGGTTGACGTTGATGATCTTTTCCCAATTGGCTTGTGGGCCGAAGATCGCACTTCCCGGCTGAATTCCGGCATTGTTCATCAGAACATGTACGCGCCCAAAACGCTGGATGACGGCACGTTCGAGTGCTTCAAGTTCATCGAGCTTCGATACGTCGGTCGGCACGGTGACAATTTGCGCCTCGCCATCCTTGGATAGCTTGAGAACCTCGGCATGTGCTTCGGCAAGCTTGTCTCCATCGAGATCGGCGAGCACGACGCTCATGCCAAAGCCGGCAAACTTACGCGCCGCAGCAAGACCGATGCCTGACGCGGCGCCGGTAATGACGGCAACATTGTCTTCCTTGAATGCTGGGTGGATGATCGTCATCGGTTTCTCCTTCCCGTCGTTTCCTGCTGTTTCCAGCGGCTTGCAACGTTTCTTGAGCCCTGAGTGGCTTCATTCACGCTTTCTGTTTCGCGTCCGTGGATGTTACGGCGCGAAACACATAATGCATGTGACAATTCCTTCGTTCCAGCCCCCACTCAAGCTTCGGCCTGTCCAGCCGTACCGTTCCCCGGGTTTCGGTTCTCCAATTCTTTGTTTTGGCGCATGTCTTTTTGGGAAAAGCGCTTCACACCTTCGGGGTTGCACTGTAAAAGTGCCGAAATCCCAAGGAAATGGCGGCATACCCCATGCCGCCATCATGCAGATGGACATCACTATGGCACTCCCGAAAGACGTAAAGAAAGTCGTTCTTGCCTATTCCGGCGGTCTCGACACCTCGATCATCCTGAAATGGCTTCAGACGGAACTCGGCGCGGAAGTCGTCACCTTTACGGCTGATCTCGGCCAGGGTGAAGAACTTGAGCCTGCGCGCAAGAAAGCCGAGATGCTGGGCATCAAGGAAATCTTCATCGAGGACGTCCGTGAAGAGTTCGTGCGCGACTTCGTCTTCCCGATGTTCCGCGCCAATGCCGTTTATGAAGGTGTCTATCTGCTCGGCACATCGATTGCCCGTCCGCTGATTTCCAAGCACCTTATCGACATCGCCAAAAAGACCGGTGCTGACGCGATCGCGCATGGCGCGACCGGCAAGGGCAACGACCAGGTTCGTTTCGAACTCTCTGCCTATGCGCTCAACCCGGATATCAAGATCATCGCTCCGTGGCGCGACTGGTCGTTCAAGAGCCGTACCGATCTCCTGAAATTCGCTGAAGAGCATCAGATTCCGGTTGCCAAGGACAAGAAGGGTGAGGCGCCTTTCTCCGTGGATGCCAACCTGCTGCACTCGTCTTCCGAGGGCAAGGTTCTGGAAGATCCTGCAGTGGAAGCGCCGGAATACGTGCATATGCGCACCATCTCGCCGGAAGCCGCTCCAGACAAGGCTACCGTTATCAAGATCGGTTTCCGCAAGGGCGATGCCTGCTCCATCAACGGTGTTGAGATGTCGCCGGCAACCCTGCTCGCCACGCTCAACAACTATGGTCGCGAAAACGGTATCGGCCGTCTCGACCTCGTTGAAAACCGTTTCGTCGGCATGAAGTCTCGCGGCGTTTATGAAACGCCCGGCGGCACCATCCTGCTTGCCGCACATCGCGCCATTGAATCCATCACGCTCGATCGCGGTGCTGCTCACCTCAAGGACGAGCTGATGCCGCGTTATGCCGAGCTTATCTATTACGGCTTCTGGTTCTCGCCGGAGCGTGAGATGCTGCAGGCGCTGATCGACAAGAGCCAAGAGCATGTCGAAGGCGAAGTGACGCTGAAGCTCTATAAGGGCAACGTCATGGTAACCGGCCGTGAAAGCGAAAAGTCGCTGTATTCTGACGCTCTGGTAACCTTCGAAGACGACCACGGCGCCTACGACCAGAAGGATGCCGCAGGTTTCATCAAGCTGAACGCGCTGCGCCTTCGCACGCTAGCAAAGCGCAATCTTCTCGGCTGATCGTCGAGACGATTTTGGGATTACTACGTCAGCCCGCGGATCTTCTGGTCCGCGGGTTTTTCATGCGCTCTTTTGGGAGATGACGCGGAAGGCGATGTAACTCGCGACGGCAGTGAACTCCATGACGGGAATGATGATACCGAAGCTCGTCAGCGGCGAATTGATCAGCGAGGCGGCTGCTCCACCGATAAAGCCAGAGCCAATCTGAATGAAGCCCATCATGGCCGACGCCGATCCGGCAATGTGCGGGAAGGGGGCCAGTGTTGCGGTGACCATGGAAGGGGTGAGCAGCGCGATCCCTACGGTTGCTACGGCAACCGGCCCCATGATGGATAGGAAGGACGGCGGCAGGAGAAACACCGACAGCATGATGAGAAGCCCGCCCGTGCCTGAAAAACAGAGGCCGAGAACGGTTGAATGCCGATCCCCGAGCTTCGGTGCGATGTAGCGCAGGGCGATCGAGCCGAAGAAATAGGAGCCGGATTGCATCAGCATGCCGACACCAAAGGCTGTCGGCGACAGGCCGACATCCTTGATGAGGATGAAGGCCAGCATGGTCGCTTGCGCATAGAGGGCGCCAATCGAGCCACCGAGAACGAGTGCGCCTAGCAGAAAGCGTGGTTGCCCCAGCAGTTCCCGATAGGCGGAAAGAAGCCGCGTCGGCCGTATGCGGCTTTTGTCCGGAATTGTTGTCTCCCGGAGGTAGAAAACAACCGATAGAATGGCGATGACGCCAAGGCCGGCCAGCAGATAGAAAATTGATTGCCAGCCGAAAGCGGCGAGCGACAGGCCGCCGATCGTCGGGCCCATTGCGGGGCCAATGGCAAGCATGATGCCGATGAGGTTCATGATGCTGGAGGCTTCGGCGCCCGTAAACTGGTCACGTACAAAGGCACGGGCAACGGTCATGCCGACGGAGGCGCCAATGCCCTGCACCAGACGCGCCAGCAGCAAAAACTCGATCGTCGGGGCAAGAATGGCGAGTACACTACCGAGCAGAAAGATCGACAGAAAAATCAGGCTTGCCGTGCGCCGTCCGAACGCATCAGAGGCGGGACCGGCAATCAGTTGTGCCAAGGCAAATCCCGCGAAATAAAGCGAGAGGCTCATCTTCACAGCGGAGTCCGTCGTGGCAAAGCCATGCACCAGCTCCGGCATGGCCGGCGTATAGATCGCCATGGAGATCGGGCCGAGTGCGGTCAAGAGCGCGCCGAGCATGGCCGTGCGCCGCCTGGACATGATGGTTTTTGATGACATGTCTTACTGACCGCTCTGGGACGGCTGTTCCGGTTGAAGATTTTCCCGAAGGGCCTGAAGGCAATTGCGGAATGTAGCGATATCGGCTTCGCTCAAACCCTGCGTGGCCTGACGCAGAAGTTGGTCGATTTCCTGCCTCACGGCTTTCAGCATCTCGTCTGCATTTTCCGTCAGCACGATGCGCTTTGACCGGCGATCATTAGGGTCCTGCTGGCGCTCGACGAGATCGAGAGACTGAAGTTTGTCGATATAGGCACATATCGTCATGGGCTCGATACCAAGACGTGCGGCGATGTCGGATTGCTTGCTGCCGTCGATGATGGCAACCGTCAGCAGCGCCCTCGCTTCGCCGGGTGTCAGTCCAAGACCGGCATCGGCGATGCGGCGCTCAAAAGCTGTATTCAACAGGCGTGCGCTGCTGTTGAGCAGAAAAGCCAATGAATCTTTTTCGAGTTTCGTGCCCATGATCCGCCTTTTCGTAAGTCAGCCTTACTAAAATCCCGGCGACAATCAATGGCATATGACAGATTTTGTCGTAAATGGACAAAGTATTTCCCGACCCGGTCAATATACCGGGCGATATTCCTTTACCGCAACACTTCAAGCCGACGCGAAAAAGGACAAGACGTTTTCTATCTTGTCCGTTTCTTCGACGGTGCCGATCGATCGCGCTATTTCAAGGCGGTCCGAGAAGTAGCCGACAAAATCGAACTGAGTATCATCTGTGACATTGCTGGTATCGACAACTTCGCCATTGGCGTTCAGCGTTTGCATTGGCAAGTCGGACGAGAGCTCGACCCATGTGTCATGGCTGATCTTGCCGGTGTCGTAGCAACCTTGGGCAAATTCCCGCACTTCCCGCGGGCTCAGGCTGGTAAAATCGACGCGCTTTACGGAATCTTCAAACGTCGCGGTCGTTTCGTTGTGCGTGGTCTGTTCAAAATCAGGGGTGGCCACGGCCCTGGTGTTTCTGGAATCTTCTCTGAAGAAAAAACTGCTGGCAGACCTTAAGGAATAAATCTCCATAATACATATCTCCATCATGGGATATGGATGGAAATGTAACCATGTCATCGCTGATATGGTCAATATTCGGCACCTGTCGGGTCATCGTCCTCCACATCAAATCCCGCGTATTGAATTGATGGGGAAGGCATGCCCATATGATGCAAAGCAGCAATCGCATGAGGAATACGAAATGGCATCCGCAGCCGCTCCCCATCCCGCACTCGTAGACTGGAATGGCCCGAATGGGCTGCCAAGGTTTGAAGCTGTTAGGGACGAGGATTTCGCCGAAGCCTTCGATGCGGCACTTCTTGTGCACGACAAGGAAATCGATGCGATTGCCGATAACTCCGAACCGGCGACATTCGTGAATACTATCACTGCACTCGAAATCGCCGGAGACGATCTTTCGCGGGTCTCGGCACTCTTCTGGAATAAGGCAGGTGCACACACCAATCCGGTCATTCAAGGACTGGAGAGGGAGATCGCACCGAAAATGTCGCGCCATTATTCCAGGATCGGCATGAACGAGGCGTTGTTCAAGCGTATTGATGCCCTTTGGGAGAAGCGTAATGATCTCGGCCTTACAGGCGAGGAAAAGCGTGTTCTGAAACGCCATTGGAAGGGCTTTGTCCGCTCCGGCGCGAAGCTGCCGAAGGAGAGCCAGGAACGGCTTGCGTCGATCAACGAGGAACTGGCCGGGCTCGGCGCTAAATTCGGACAAAATGTCCTGGCTGATGAAAAGAACTGGAAGCTTCTGCTGTCCTCCGAAGAGGAACTCGCCGGAATTCCTGCATTCCTGCGCGATGCGATGGCAGGAGCCGCGCGCGAGCATGGTGAGGATGGAAAATTTGCTGTGACGCTGTCGCGCTCGATCATCGAGCCGTTCCTTACCTTCTCCGAGCGTCGTGATCTGCGCGAGCAGGCATTCAAGGCTTGGGTGGCACGCGGTGAAAACGGTGGCGAAACTGACAACCGTGCAACGGTGAAGCGGACATTGGAGCTGCGCGAAGAAAAGGCGAAGCTTCTGGGATATGCGACTTTTGCCGCCTACAAGCTGGACGACACCATGGCGAAAACGCCCGATGCGGTGAATGGATTGCTTGGTCAGGTCTGGGAAAAGGCCGTTGCCCGCGCTGGTGAAGAAGAGGCTGAACTTTCGGCAATCATTGCGGAGGAAGGCAAAAACCACGACGTGATGCCATGGGATTGGCGTCATTATGCGGAAAAGCTCCGCGCTCAGAAGTTCAACTTCTCTGAGGCTGAGCTCAAGCCTTATCTGCAGTTGGAAAAAATCATCGACGCCTGCTTCGATGTTGCCAACCGGCTTTTCGGTATCCGCGCGGTCGAAACGAAAGGTGTCGCGGCCTATCATCCCGATGTGCGGGTTTTTGAAATCCGCAATGGCAGCGGCGAACTGAAGGCAATGTTCCTCGGCGATTATTTCGCCCGCCCATCCAAGCGCTCCGGCGCATGGATGAGTTCGTTCCAATCACAGCACAAGCTGCCGCTCAAGAACGGCGCTGTCGGTGAGTTGCCGATCATATACAATGTCTGCAATTTCGCAAAACCCGCCGAAGGCAAACCGGCGCTGCTTTCGCTCGATGACGCCCGGACGCTGTTTCATGAATTCGGTCATGCCCTGCATGGCATGTTGTCTGATGTGACGTATCCTTCTGTTTCGGGGACGGGTGTATCCCGCGATTTCGTGGAATTGCCGTCGCAGCTCTACGAACACTGGCTGACCGTTCCGGAAGTTCTGGAGACATACGCGCTTCACTACCAGACTGGCGAGCCCATGCCCAAGGCGTTGCTCGACAACGTGCTGGCCGCGCAGACATTCAATGCCGGTTTCAACACGGTCGAGTTTACCTCTTCGGCAATCGTCGACATGTCCTTCCACACGCGCGATGCGGTGGCTGATCCTATGGCGGTACAGGGTGAGGTGCTGGACGAGCTGAAAATGCCGAAATCGATTGTAATGCGGCATGCAACCCCGCATTTCCAGCATGTATTCTCGGGTGATGGCTATTCCGCCGGTTATTACTCCTACATGTGGTCGGAGGTGCTGGATGCTGATGCCTTTGCCGCTTTCGAGGAAACCGGCGATGCCTTCAACGCGGAAATGGCGCGCAAGCTGAAGGACAATATCTATTCCGTGGGCGGGTCGATTGACCCTGAGGAAGCCTATCTCGCTTTCCGCGGCAAGATGCCCAGTCCGGATGCGATGCTCGCCAAACGCGGGCTTGCATAAAGACCGTCACATTTCTCAGCTAGAACCTAGGCGCAGGGGGCTTATGACAAAGCCCCCCTTTCGCATTTACAAAAAAAAGGTTATGAGCGCGCCAAACTAAATTGGCGCACCCCATACGATTAGCGCCCCAACCTCAGAGATTTATCATATGGCCCTTCGCAACATCGCGATTATCGCGCACGTTGACCATGGAAAAACGACGCTCGTTGACGAGCTTCTGAAGCAGTCCGGCTCCTTCCGCGACAACCAGCGCGTTGCAGAGCGCGTGATGGACTCGAACGACCTGGAAAAAGAACGCGGCATCACCATTCTCGCCAAGGCGACTTCGGTTGAGTGGAAAGGTGTTCGTATCAACATCGTCGACACCCCCGGCCACGCCGACTTCGGTGGTGAAGTTGAGCGTATTCTCTCGATGGTGGACGGTGCAATCGTTCTGGTCGACTCGTCTGAAGGCCCGATGCCGCAGACGAAGTTCGTGGTGTCCAAGGCTCTCAAGGTTGGTCTCAAGCCGATCGTTGCGATCAACAAGATCGACCGTCCGGATGGCCGCCATGAAGAAGTCATCAACGAAGTTTTCGACCTTTTCGCCAATCTGGATGCTACCGACGAACAGCTCGACTTCCCGATCCTCTACGGTTCGGGCCGCGATGGCTGGATGAACGTCAACCCGGAAGGCCCGAAGGATGAAGGTCTTGCTCCGCTGCTCGACCTGGTTCTGAAGCACGTTCCTGAGCCAACCGTTGAAGAAGGTCCGTTCCGTCTGATCGGTACGATCCTTGAAGCCAACCCCTTCCTCGGCCGTATCATCACCGGCCGTATCGCTTCGGGCTCGATCAAGCCGAACCAGGCCGTGAAGGTTCTCGGTCAAGACGGCAAGACCGTTGAAACTGGCCGTATTTCGAAGATCCTCGCATTCCGCGGCATCGAACGCACCGCCATCGACGAAGCTCATGCGGGCGATATCGTGGCTATTGCCGGCCTTTCCAAGGGTACGGTTGCCGATACGTTCTGTGATCCTTCGGTCAACGAAGCAATGAAGGCGCAGCCGATCGACCCGCCAACGGTCACCATGTCCTTCATCGTCAACGACTCGCCGCTGGCTGGTACGGAAGGCGACAAGGTAACGTCGCGCGTTATCCGCGATCGTCTGTTCAAGGAAGCCGAAGGCAACGTTGCGCTGAAGATCGAAGAAGCCGAAGGCAAGGATTCGTTCTTCGTTTCGGGTCGCGGCGAATTGCAGCTTGCCGTTCTGATCGAAACCATGCGTCGTGAAGGCTTCGAGCTTGCCGTTTCACGTCCGCGCGTCGTTATGCACAAGGACGAAAACGGTCAGACCATCGAGCCTATCGAAGAAGTCGTTATCGACGTCGATGAAGAGCATTCCGGTGTCGTCGTTCAGAAGATGTCCGAGCGCAAGGCTGAAATGACCGAGCTTCGTCCGTCCGGTGGCAACCGCGTTCGTCTGAAGTTCCTCGCCCCGACGCGTGGTCTGATCGGTTACCAGTCCGAACTCTTGACCGACACGCGTGGCACGGCGATCATGAACCGCCTGTTCCACGACTACCAGCCCTTCAAGGGTGCGATTGCTGGCCGTGTCAACGGCGTTCTGCTGTCCAACGGTTCCGGCGAAGCTGTTGCCTACGCCATGTTCAACCTGGAAGATCGTGGTCCGATGATCATCGAGCCAGGTGAAAAGGTCTATGCCGGCATGATTATCGGCATTCACACGCGCGACAACGATCTCGAAGTCAACGTGCTGAAGGGCAAGCAGCTCACCAACATTCGTGCCGCTGGCAAGGATGAAGCCGTCAAGCTGACGCCGCCGATCCGCATGACGCTCGACCGCGCCCTCTCCTGGATTCAGGACGACGAACTGATGGAAGTGACGCCGAAGTCGATCCGTCTGCGCAAGATGTTCCTCGATGCTAACGACCGTAAGCGTTTCGAGAAGGCAAAGCTTGCCGTCTAATCGCCAATCGCGACTGATCTTGAAAACCCGGCCTTCGTGCCGGGTTTTTTATTTGGGGATGAGTCGAAAGCGGCTTGTATTAAAGGTTAAGGATGCGTTAATTTTTTCTGGTCGTCCACATGAATAGGCTGTGGGTAAGCTTGGTGCCGTTAACCTTTATGGCTGGCAAGTTTCCGCAGTCGGGGCCAGAATCGCGTTATGAAAACGTTATCCATAGATGTTCGCCGTGCCGAAGCGCATGATGCGCGCGCCATCTCAGAGGCGCACCGTCTGTCGTGGCAACAGGCTTATGCCGGGTTGATCCCGCACAAGCCGTTGACGCAGATGCTCGAGCGTCGTGGCGAATTGTGGTGGAAGAAGGCAACCCGTGGCTCAGCCACGATGCTTGTTGTCGAGGTGGCCGGCGTGGTCGCCGGTTATGCGACGCTGGGCCTTAGCCGCGCGCGCGGCCTTCCGCATGATGGTGAAGTCTACGAACTTTATCTCCGACCGGAATATCAGGGAATCGGCCTCGGTTCGCTGCTGTTTACCGAGGCGCGCAGACTGCTGACGTCGCTTGGTTGCCAGGGGATTGTTGTCTGGTGCCTTGAAGACAGTGATGTCGCCAATCGCTTTTTCCGTTCGCATGGCGGGCGTGACATTGCCGAGGGCATGGAAGATTTCGGCGGCACCTCGTTGCGCAAGATCGGTTTCGTCTGGAACTGAGCGAAACGGATGTTGCCGGTGGCTTGCCGCCCTCCGTTTCATTTCCAAAAATCGTGGATAACCTGACAGCGAAGGATGAGGCATTCTGCCTGATCCTTTTAAAGCCATGTTGCAATGCCACGACTTTCCCATTATCGAAAACCGAACCCAACCCGTCGAAATGAGGGAAGCGAATGCGTATTGATGCAATCTCCGTAGGCAAGAATCCGCCGGAAGACGTGAATGTTATTGTGGAAGTGCCGGTTGGCGGTCAGCCGATCAAGTACGAGATGGACAAGGACGCCGGTGCGCTGATCGTTGATCGTTTCCTCTACACGCCAATGACTTATCCGGGTAACTACGGCTTTGTGCCGCACACCCTGTCTGATGATGGCGATCCGATCGACGTTCTCATCTGCAACACCCGTCCGCTCGTTCCGGGCTGCGTCATCAACGTTCGTCCGATCGGCGTGATGATCATGGAAGATGACGGTGGCAAGGATGAGAAGATCATCGCCGTGCCGGTGCCGAAGCTGACGCGCCGCTATGACAAGATCGAAAACTACACGGATCTGCCGGAAATTACCCTGAAGCAGATCGAGCACTTCTTCGAACACTACAAGGATCTGGAGCCCGGCAAGTGGGTGAAGATCGGCGGCTGGCAGAATGTCGACGTTGCCAAGAAGCTGATCGTTGAAGCCATCGAGCGCTACAAGACGCAGGGCTGATTAGCCCAGTTTCTCAAGTGATAAAAAAACCTCCGGCTCGACATCGATCCGGAGGTTTTTTGTTGTTGGCGCTGAATATCGCGATCAACGCTCTCGGGCACTCTGCTTCAGACAAGCGCTGGATAAAGCGTGTTCCACATGAAGGAGCGGATGAAGAAGATGATCAGCAGCAGGATCACCGGCGAAATGTCTATGCCGCCGAGATTGGGCAGGATGCGACGAATGGGACGCAGAACCGGTTCCGTAATGTTGTAAAGGAAGCTGCCGATCGCATTCACGAACTGGTTTCGGGAATTGATGACGTTAAAGGCATAGAGCCAGGAAAAAATAGCACTGGCAATCAGCACCCATACAAAGAGGTTCAGGGCCAGATCGATTGTCTGAAACAGGGCAAGCATCAATATCTCCGTGTCTTCGTTGCAAGACATTTAGACATTGGCGCGTTAACCGGCAAGTGTTGCCCAAACAGTGCTGGCGATTCTTGTGATATCCTTCTATGGGAAAGCCCTCATATTATCGAGAGCGCTCAGCCGATGTCACTGATTTCTGCCGAAAACCGTTTCGGCGCATTCCGGCATAGTTCCTACCGTCGTTTCTTCACGGCCCGGTTTTTCGCGGCGTTTGCGTTTCAGATCGTCAGCGTGTCAGTTGGCTGGCAAATGTATGAGGTGACGGGAAATGCCTTCTACCTCGGTCTGATCGGTCTTTTTCAGTTTTTGCCATCGCTGCTTCTGATCCTCGTTACCGGTACGGTTGCCGACAGGCACAATCGCCGACTCATCATGGCGATTGGTTTCATCGTTGCTGCCGTGTGCGCCGCTGCTTTGCTTGGTCTGACGCTCACCCATACCTTCGCACCCTGGCCGGTCTTCGCCATCCTGGTGGTAATCGGTATTGAGCGCGCATTCATGGGGCCTGCTGTTCAGTCGCTCGGACCCAATCTTGTCCCGGTTGAAGATCTGCCAAATGCGGTGGCGTGGAATTCGTCGTCTTGGCAGATGGCCTCCATTCTTGGTCCTGTGGTTGGTGGCCTGCTTTACGGTGTGGGTGCCTCCCTGGCTTACGGGGTGGCATTTTCCCTTTTTGCGCTTGCTGCCATTCTTGCTTTTATCATCCGCAAGCCCGAGCAGCGCAGCCCCGCAAAAGCGGTCAGCCTTGAGAGCATGCTGGCGGGTTTCCGCTTCATAGCGCAGGAGAAGGTGGTTCTCGGCGCGATTTCGCTCGATCTGTTTGCAGTTCTGCTCGGTGGTGCGGTTGCTCTGATGCCGATTTTCGCCAAGGAAGTGCTGACACTGGGGCCATGGGGACTAGGGCTTCTGCGCGCTGCTCCAGGTATCGGCGCGATTGTCGTTGCCGTCATTCTCGCTTTCAAACCGATCCGTCACCATGCGGGTTTGCTGATGTTTGTCGGCGTCGGATTTTTCGGGGTTTCGACGGTGGTCTTCGGCCTTTCTGACACAGCGTGGCTCTCTATCGCGGCGCTGGTTGTCATGGGCGCATCCGATATGGTGTCCGTGTACGTGCGTGAAACACTGATCGCGCTTTGGACGCCGGATGAGGTTCGTGGGCGTGTCAACGCCGTCAATTCCGTATTTGTCGGTGCATCCAATGAATTGGGCGAATTCCGCGCCGGTACGATGGCACATGTCTTCGGGGCTGTACCGGCGGTCGTCATAGGCGGTGCCGGAACGCTCGCCGTTGCGGTTATATGGGCGCTCGGTTTTTCCAAGTTGCGGAAAATCGACAGTCTGGACCTGCCGAAGGATTAAAAGCGCTTCGCCTCATCAGCGCTGCGGCTTGCCCTCAAAAACCAGGTCGAGGAAGTTGCCGAGCCACGCGCGAAGCGGCGTGTCGAACAACATGCGTCCTTCGAGATGCTGACTGCCCACCTGTGCGTTCGGCATGCCGAAACGCTGCGCACCGCGCACCACCCAGCTATGCATCATGGCGCGTGTCAATTCCGCATGGAACTGCAGTCCCCAGGCATTTTTTCCGTAGCGGAAAGCCTGATGCGGATAGGTGTCGCCAGCGGCAAGCAATTCTGCGCCGCGTGGAAGCTCGAAACCTTCCTTGTGAAAATGATAGACCATTTTCGGCCAGTGCGGCATCAGCAGACGGCCATGTTCCGTGGGATGCAGCGGATACCAGCCGATTTCGACCTTGCCTTCCTTGTCGGCCTCAACCTTGCCGCCCAGATGCTTGGACAACATTTGCGCACCGAGACAGATGCCGAGGAATGGCTTGTTTTCCTTCAGAGGCACCTTCAACCAGTCGATTTCGGTCTTTACATAATCATGGTGGTCATTGGCGCTCTGCGGTCCACCGAAGATGACGGCGCCGACATGTTTTTCCAGCGTCGTCGGCAGGTCGTCCCCGAGCGCGGGGCGCCGGATATCGAGCCTGTAGCCTTTTTCCAACAGCATCTGCCCGACGCGCCCCGGCGTTGAACGCTCCTGATGCAGAACGATGAGGATCGATGGTTGTCTTCTCTGTTGCCGGGAGGGGTCAAACAGCATCTTCGTCGTTTTCGCTTTCTTCAGAAGGCAATGACCGCGTGGCTGCCTGCTGACGTTGCAGAACCCTGTCACGAGCAGAAACACCGAGAAGATCGGCAACACGCCAGATCACGTGGTCTTCCATCTCGCTTCGCTCACCATCAGCGTAAACAATATCCCACAGTATACCAATAAGCTCGATACGCTGATCCTCATCGAGGTGACGGCGGATATCGATTGTGAAGCGATAATAATCGACGGCTTCCTTGCCTGCTTCCTGCCCCGCAGCAAGCAGGGCGTCGAGTTTTCCGGAGTCCAGGTGATAATAGTCCTGAAGGATCTCGCGGAGACGATTCCGCTCGCTCTTTGAAACAGTGCCGTCTGCCTCCATCACCTGAAAACAGAGCGCGGCAACAGCTACTCTCAAATCATCGGGGCTGAAGTCGTCGGTGTGCGGGCCAACAAGGGTTTGGAAAAACGACTGGATACGGTTGAGCATATCTGTCCTTGTGCTCTCAGAAAAGTTTGAGCCTGGTTTTGGCTTCCGGTTCGCTGCCCGGTTTTTTCACACCCGGATCATCGGGTGCGCCGCCAAAAAAGGGAACGGGTTCAGCATCGCCGTTGATTGGCGCAGCCGGTGCAGGCGCTGGCGCCTTTTCTGGTTCCTTCACGGCCACCACAGCGGGTTTGATCTCCACGGTCTCGGGTTGTTTTTGGGTAACCGTGATGTCGTTGTCTTTGCGCGGAGGCTCATTTTCGACAACAATTCTCGGCGCAGGTTCCGACTTTGCAGGAGCCGCTGCCAAAGCATGGTCGATGCCGACGTCTTCGACTGGTCCTTCGAGCTGGCCGAACGGTGCCTTCCATTCAAACGCATCCAGGCGCCCGGTAACAGGCGAGACTGGAAGCCATTTTTCCGAGACGATGCCGTCTGCAACCCAGGCCGGATCGCGTGGTGCACGCAGTCCCTGCGCCATCCAGTAGCGCACTCGCCCCTGATCACCGGTTTCCGCTTCCTCGATGTCCGCCATCAGCAGGAAAATGCTTTCCCGAGGCTCGATACGCGCTGCGGCTTCGGCCTTCGTGCGCGCTTTGGCAAATTCCTTGGCGTCGAGGGCGGCTTGCGCCACCGCAAACAGCGACTCGATGTTGTTCGGCTTGAGGCTTTCCAGTCGCTCGGCGCGCTTGAGGCGGTCTATTGCCGTGTCGCCGCTGCGGGCCCGAACGTAGAGTTCGGCGATTTGCGGATGCGGGCTGCTTTTCCATACCGGCTCAAGAACAGAAGCGGCCTTGCGAAGGTTGTCTTCGCGCAGATAGGATTTCGCCGCAACGAGAGCAGCGGGAACCAGTGTTTTCGCCAGCTTCAACGCCTGCTTGGCATCGTCTCGAGCGCCAACCGGATCGCTTTCGAGCTTTTCGCCGGCTTTTGCCGTCAAGAGTACGGCTTTCAGGCGTTCGGCTTCGCCACGTTCGATGACACCTGCTGCTTTTTGCTGATCGAGAAGACGGATAGCGTCATCCCACTGATTGTTGCGACATTTGTTTTCCAGCGTCGCCTGCGCTGCCCAGGGCAGATAGGGTGCTTTTTCGGCGGCATCTTCGGCATATTGCAGGGCTGCTTCATGAGCGCCCTGTCGCCGGGCTTCGATGTAGAGACCACGAAGGCCCAATTCGCGTGTTTCAGGGTCCTGCGCCATCGCATCGAACTTGCGGCGTGCGGCGTCGTATTTCCCTTCGATGAGGTCTGCCTGTGCTTCAAGCAGATGGATCAAAGGTTCCTGGTCGGCGTTAAGCAGGCCTTGCGTCCGCGCCGTCATCTTGCGGGCGAGAAGCGCGTTGCCGGCACCAGCCGCAATCAGGCCCGTCGACAAGGCCTGATAGCCGCGATCACGCTTGCGGGCCCTGAAATAACGCCGTGCTGCATTCGGTGAGGTCCAGATCGCATTGACGACCCACCAGACGAGCATGACGACGGCAACGAGTGCTGCGACGATGGATGCCGCAACCATCAGGCTCATCTCAATCAGCTGTCCCTGCCAGACGATCGACAGGACGCCAGGTCTGTCTGCCAGCCAGGAAAAACCGAAACCAAGAGCCAGAACGATAGCGACGAAAGTCAAAATTCTGGTCATGCCCTTACCCCTGCTTGCCAGTGCTGCCAATGGCGCGGTTCAGCGTATCACCCACCAGATTCTCGACGTTAATGCGTGCATACAGAGATTTCTTGTAGTCGGCGGATACGGTTTTGGCCGCATCGGGCAAGGTATCCCATTCAAGCGCTGCGCCCTGGAGATCGCCATTGCGAAGCTTGTTCTCCATACGCGCAATGACGGCATCAGGGGTCTCTCCCTCGATGTTTCCGACGGGGCGGACCTTGACCAGCGAGAAGGCGCTTTCCGTCAGGCGCTCAACGATCCCCTGATTGGGATCAGGCTGATTGATGGCCGACAGCATGGTGTTGGCGACATCGGGGAAGTTTCGAAGCAGCTCGGCGCGGGACGGAACGCCTGTCGTGGCGAATGATCTCAAGGACGCAATGGCCGGGTCATCTGGTGTCACCTTGGCGAGTGTGTCGAGTTCGGTTAGGAAAGGACCGCCACGGTCGATTGCCGCCTTTAACGCTGCCGATGCGATGGCACGGGCGACTTCGATATCGTCACGTGGTTCGTTGATCTTCGCTTCAGCTTCCCCAAGACGTCGCGTCAGGTCTTCTGTTGCCGAACCCTGCGCCGACGTCTGCGATTGCAACGCGGTTTCCAGCGCGGCGATTTTTTCAGACAGCGCAGAGGTATCGGCACTGCCGCCACTTTCAAGGGCCGCGATGCGCTGCTCCAGGGCGGATGTATCGGTCGTGGCTGCTGGCGTGTTGGCGACCTGCTCGCGCAGGTTGGCAATCTGTGTTTTCAGCGCATTCAGTTCTTCGGCAGAGCTGCTCGTTCCGGAGAATGGTGGCAGGTAACCGGCATATTGCATGCTGCCCGCCGCAAGAAGGGCAACGAGGCCGCCGACGATACCCGCTGCAATCAAGCCGGAATTGTTCGAACGGCCCGGCTCGCCTTTTTTCGGTGGGGGTGTCGTGGCGCCAAAGCTTTTCGTCTCGGGCGACGGCTTCGTCGCTTGTGGTTTTGGCGGCTCTGTCTTGGCTTGCTCCGGTTTCTGTTCTGCACTCGAAACCGGTTTGGCAGTGGCCTCCGGCTTCGGCCCGTCTACCTTTACGCCTTCCGTCGTCCCGACGTTGGGTTGTGGTTCGATCGGTGTCCTGACCGGTTGATCCCAGATGGGTTTAGGCGCTTCAGATTTGACGTTTTCCGTCCCGGCGGTATCGGCGGGAGCGTTTTTCGGCGTCTCGGTCTGGTCGGTGGAGACTGAAGCCTCCGGCGTCGGTGGGCTTTCCTTGCCGATTTCCGTCACATCCTTTGCGTCCAGATCAATCGTGACTGGCTCGGCTTTGGACTTGGAGTGGCGTGGCGGCTTTCCCGATACCATGACAACCTCATTTCTGCCTGCAATAGTCTAAACCTAGTCAGTGATGACGGCAAAGGAAAGAGGCGAGAGGGAATTAGGTTCCTGCGATGGCGTGCAAGATTTCTAACATTGTAGCCTCGCTTGGCGTCGCTGCCGTGCGGGTCTGGGCGCTAAAAGCATCGGGGATATGGGCTTTCACGTTTTCGCTCATGCAGATGAAGCGTGTGCCCGCCAACGCTGAAGCATAAGGCGGTTTTGTTGCGATGCGAAAAAAAGCCTGCGCCGCCTCGGCCGAATAAAGCAGAATCACATCCACTTTTGCAGAGACAAGCGCCGCATCCCAGATGTCAGGGCTAAAATCATTCTCCCGCATTTCGTAGCACTCGGCCACCGTAAATGCGATGGCGGCTGACTGAAGTCCTGCTTCGAAGGAAGGGGCACGCGGTGTGCCGGCAAGATAAAGCAGTGGTTCGCTGCGCGACAACAGGGCGCGATTTTCCACCACAAGCGTTGCCAGCGATTTCCCGTCGCCAGCAGCGGTGAAAATGTTTTGAAAACCTGCCTGCCTTGCGGCGTCAGCGGTTGCCTCGCCAACAGCAAAGATCGGCTTCGTGAAATACGGGGTGAGTGACGTGCCGAGCGGTTTCAGCACCCGGATCGCTTCGGCGCTGGTGACTGCGAGTGCGGATTTTGGCGCGGCGAGAGCCGCCTCGGCCAGGTCGCCATGGTGGATCGGATGGAACAGGGGCAAAGGCACTGGATCGTGGCCCAGCGCCTTCAGCTTTGCCGCCGTCTTCTCGCCGGAACGTTCCGGCCGGGTGACGACGATCCGCATGAGCCTAGCTCCACCCTTCGAAGAAACTGGAGCCCGCTCTGGAGCGAACGTCTTCCCCGGCTTTTCGACCCAGCGATGCGGCATCCGCACATTTGCCCGATATCTCGACGCTGTGGCTTGTCTGGCCATCGGGCGTAAGGATCAGGCCATGGAAATGAAGTTCGCCATCATCGCAAACGGCAAGGCCGGCGATTGGAGTGCGGCAAGAGCCGTCCAGCGCGCCGAGGAACGCGCGTTCGCACGTCACCGCATCAAATGTCGGCTTGTGATTTATCGCGGCCAGCAATTCATCAATGCGCGTATCGCCGATGCGGCTTTCTACACAGATCGCCCCTTGCGCGGGTGCAGGAGGAAATTCCTTCGGATCGAGAATTTCCGTCGGAACCGCCTCTTTTCCGAGACGCTTCAATCCCGCAAAGGCGAGCAATGTCGCATCGGCATCGCCTTCCGCAAGTTTTCGCAGGCGCGTATCGACCAGACCGCGGAAAACGATGACGTTCAGATCCGGGCGCAGTCGGCGTATCAGGGCCTGACGCCGCAACGAGGCCGAACCGACGACGGCGCCCTGTGGCAATTCCAGCAGTTTCGGCGCGGTGCGGCCGATAAAGGCGTCGCGGACGTCTTCGCGCGGCAAAAATGCGGAAAGGTGCAGCCCTTCAGGCAAGATCGTTGGCATGTCCTTGGACGAATGGACGGCAATATCCAGTTCGCCGGAGGCAAGCTGGTTTTCCAGCTCCTCGGTGAACAGGCCCTTGCCACCGATTTCGGATAGAGCGCGATCGGTGATGCGGTCACCCTTGGTCGACAGGACGACGATTTCGAACATGTCTTCCGGCAGTGCATGCGCTGACATCAGACGGTTCCGGGTTTCATAGGCCTGCGCTAGCGCCAGAGGGCTGCCGCGTGTGCCGATTCGGAAAGGTTTTGTTTGCATCCGCGTCTATCCATTGTTACCGGGTGTTTCCGTACCTAAGTTTCCCTTTGATCGCAATGAACGAACAGGTTGATGGCCTCCTTTCTTCGTATCCTTGGCATAGAGACGAGCTGTGATGAAACCGCTGCATCCGTGGTGGTTCGCCATGCCGACGGGCGTGGAGAGATCGTTTCGGATGTCGTTTTGTCGCAGCTCGACGAACACAGCGCTTATGGCGGTGTGGTGCCGGAAATTGCTGCACGTGCTCACGTTGAAGCGCTCGACACGCTTGTCGAGGAAGCACTCGAGCAGGCAGGCGTGACCCTGGCCGATGTTGATGCCATCGCCGCCACCTCCGGGCCAGGTTTGATCGGTGGCCTGATCGTCGGTTTGATGACCGGCAAAGCGATTGCCAAGGCGGCCGGCAAGCCGCTTTATGCGATCAACCATCTGGAAGGCCACGCGCTGACGGCGCGTCTGACCGATGGTCTGTCTTTTCCCTATCTGATGTTGCTGGTCTCCGGCGGTCACACGCAGCTCGTTCTTGTTCGTGGCGTGGGGCAATATGAACGCTGGGGCACGACCATCGACGATGCGCTGGGCGAGGCCTTCGACAAGACGGCGAAACTTCTGGGGCTGCCTTATCCAGGTGGACCTGCCGTCGAGAAAGCTGCAGCGACAGGAAATCCGGACCGATTTTCGCTGCCCCGTCCAATGGTCGGCGAAACAAGGCTGGACTTCTCCTTCTCCGGTTTGAAAACGGCCGTGCGGCAGGCAGCGACGGCCATTGCGCCGCTTTCCGATCAGGACATTGCCGACATCTGCGCTTCGTTCCAGAAGGCCGTATCGCGTACCCTGAAGGACCGTATCGGCCGTGGGCTTGCTAGGTTCCGCGAGGAGTTTACGGATATCGCTGGCGAACCGGCATTGGTGGTGGCTGGCGGGGTTGCTGCCAATCAGGAAATTCGAAGCACATTGCAGGCGCTGTGCGATAGCTACAGGTTCCGCTTCGTTGCGCCACCACACCATCTCTGTACCGACAATGCTGCGATGATTGCCTGGGCGGGTCTGGAACGTATGGCCGATGGCCGTAAGCCGGATTCGCTCGATATTCAACCGCGTTCGCGCTGGCCGCTTGATGCCAATGCGGAAACCCTGATCGGGTTCGGCAAAAGAGGAGCCAAGGCCTGATGCAGCGTGAAAAAATCGTCGTGATTGGCGCAGGTGCCTTCGGAACCGCGCTGGCCGTGGTCGTCGCGCTGGAAAACCGCCATGACGTCACGCTGCTTGGTCGTGATCCGGCGCTGATGGCCGATCTTCGATCCGACAGGGTGCATGAGGCGGCGTTGCCGGGTGTCAGTCTGCCGGATGCGCTGGCATTTTCGGCAGAAGAAAATGTGCTCGCCGATGCCGGTATCGTCCTTTTCGCCATGCCGTCGCAAGCGCATGCGGATGCAGCACGACATTATGGCCCCTATCTTGCCAGGGATGCCGTCATTGTCACCTGCGCCAAGGGCATCGATCGCGCCTCTGGTCGGCTTTTGACTGAGCTTCTTGAAGCAGAATTGCCGCACCATCCGGTCGCGGTTCTCTCCGGTCCTGGATTTGCTGCCGATATCGCCCGTGGACTACCAACCGCAATGGCGATTGCCGCCGAAGAGGTGGCTGTTGCGGAGAGGCTGGCAGCAACCATCAGCGGCAAGACGTTCCGTCTCTATGCATCCGCCGATCGTATCGGCGTACAGCTCGGCGGCGCCTTGAAGAATGTGCTGGCCATTGCTGCCGGGATCGTTGAGGGCGCCGGGCTTGGCGATTCTGCCCGCGCTGCACTCATTTCTCGCGGGCTTGCGGAAATGTCGCGTCTCGTTGTTGCCATGGGCGGCAAGGCGGATACGGTGCGTGGTCTTTCGGGGCTTGGCGACCTGGTGTTAACGGCGACCAGCCATCAATCACGAAATTTGCGTTTCGGTATCGCGCTCGGCCGCGATGAAGGCAAGGACGCGTCCGGTGGTCTGGTAGAAGGCGCTTTTGCAGCTGCCGTCGCGGCTCGACTTGCCGCACAATATTCAGTCGATATGCCCGTGACGGAAGCTGTTGCAGCCATCATCGACGGCAATCTGGACGTGGCAAGCGCCATGCAACAATTGATGACACGGCCGATCACCACCGAATAAGGTTGGCAGGCCAAATGAGGAGACGAGAATGCTGTTTGCTTTTATCTGCAAGGACAAGCCTGGCCATCTGAACGTGCGCATGGATACGCGTCCGGCGCATCTGGAGCACCTGAACAAGCTGAATGCCGAGGGCACGCTGAAGATCGCCGGCCCGTTTCTGGATAGCGACGGCAAGCCGAATGGCAGCCTGGTTATCGTCGAAGCAGCGGATGTCGATGCTGCCAAGGCGCTGGCCGATGCCGACCCCTATGCTAAGGCAGGATTGTTCGAGAGCGTTGATGTAAAGCCCTACAACTGGGTCTTCAACAATCCGGGAGCGTAATTGGCGATGGCGAATTACTGGCTGTACAAATCTGAACCGTTCAAATGGTCCTGGGAGCAGCAGAAAGCCAAGGGCGAAGAGGGTGAGGAGTGGACCGGCGTTCGCAACTATCAGGCGCGCAATAACATGCGCGCCATGAAGATTGGCGACAAGGGCTTCTTCTATCACTCCAATGAGGGGCTGGATGTCGTCGGCATCGTTGAGGTTTGCGAGCTGTCGCGGCCGGATTCCACTGCGGAAGGCGATGCCCGTTGGGACTGTGTACATATCAAGGCTGTCCGCGACATGCCGAAGTCCGTCTCTCTGAAGGACGTGAAGGCGAATCCTAAGCTTGCCAACATGTCGCTGGTCACCTCGATGCGGCTTTCTGTGCAGCCGGTGACCGAAGAGGAATATTTCGAGGTCTGCCGCATGGGTGGTCTCGACAATCCTCCTCTTTCGCCAGAATGATGCTGAAGGCGTGAAAACCGATCCCGAACGTTTCATCCTCGACAACACCGGCATCATGCGCCCTCCGCATGTGCCGGAACTGCAGCTCCATCTGGCGACAGAGGCCCATGATCTGTGGCTGAAGACGGAAGAGGAGCTGGAGGAGATCGGTTTGCCACCGCCTTTCTGGGCCTTTGCCTGGGCGGGCGGGCAGGGACTTGCCCGCTTCGTTATCGATCATCCTGAAAGTGTGCGGGGAAAGCGCGTGCTGGATTTCGCAAGCGGCTCGGGCATGGTTGCCATTGCAGCCGCGATGTCCGGGGCTGCAGCGGTGGAGGCTGTCGATATCGATCCCTGGGCGGGAGCGTCGGTGGCTTTGAATGCTGCGCTGAACGGCGTCGATGTTGCGTTTTCGGCGGCCAATCTCATCGGTCAGGACATCGGCGCCGAGGTGCTGCTTGCCGGTGACGTGTTTTATGACCGTTCTTTCGCTGATCTGCTGGTGCCTTGGTTAAGGCATCTGGCGACACAGGGCGTTACCGTTCTGGTCGGTGATCCCGGCCGAGCTTATCTTCCGAAAGATCGCCTTGAGGCAATGGCAACCTATCAGGTGCCGGTGACGCGTGCGCTGGAAGACAGCGAAATCAAGAAGACAACCGTCTGGCGGTTTGTCTGAGTTCGGCGCAGAGAGAGTTTTTCAACGGATTGAAGCAGGTCGCTCATGGGCGGATCACGCAGACGCCATGCTCCCAGGCACAGGCTTCGTTCGCCGTTACGGCATCCACCTTGATGATTTTGGCTCTCGGGGCAGGCTGCAATCCGATCGAAGCGGGTCTGTTTCCAGAGGACAAACCACCGCCAATGGCAAAGTAGTTGCCGTTGCCACGGACTCTCAGCGCGGCAATAGCACCGCTGTAGGTGCCGCCGGGGAGCGTGGAGGGCAGACCATCGGTTGAAAAGCTGGTCTGCTGCTGTTGGTGCCGATTATAATGGCGATAGCTGAAATTCTCTGCTGACGCGGAAGGCAAAATCGTGAAAATGAGGCTTGTAGATGCAAGGGAGAAGCCGGCGATTCGACGCAGTAACATGATCCTTTTTCTCCGGTTTTTTTAGTTAACAAAATGTAAATTACAGCATTTTTGATTTACGTAAAGGTCAAAAATTTCGGGCTGGTGATCTTGGAAACGCTCGACTTTTTATTTTTGCGACACTTTTTTTGCAAAAAATCGTCCGCCCCAATCGATTAAATTCGAATCGACCGTGGAATCTGCTTGTGGTGATGTTCCCATGCGATTAAACGTCGCGGTTGGTGCAATGCACATTCTTTCGTCATGTGCTGTTGCTTGGGGGCGTTCGCAGTTGCGAGCGCACGGGAAAACGCCGCGAGGTTCTGATGGCGAACACGACAAATAATCGGCCTTTGTCGCCGCATCTTCAAGTCTACAAGATGATTCCGACGATGGCTGCATCCATCGTGCACCGTATTACGGGCGGCGCACTGTATTTCGGCACGCTACTCGTCGCCTGGTGGCTGATCGCCATTTCGACCGGCGAGGCTTATTACGCCTGGGTCGACTGGGCGATGGGCACGATCATCGGCAAGCTCATCCTGATCGGTTATACTTGGGCGCTTGTTCATCACCTGCTGGGCGGTCTGCGCCACTTCATGTGGGACCTGGGGCACGGTTTCGACAAGCACTTCACGACCAAGCTTGCGAAGGCTTCCTTCGTCGTGTCGATCTGTCTGACCGCGCTGATCTGGGTTATCGCCCTGATCGTGCGCTGAGGAGATATTTTCATGGATATGCGTACACCTCTCGGCAAGGTCCGCGGTCTTGGCTCCGCCAAGGAAGGCACAGAGCATTTCTGGCGTCAGCGCGTCACGGCTGTTGCCAACGTTCCTCTGCTGATCTTTTTCGTGATCTTCCTGATCAAGTATGCTGGCGCTCCCTATGCGGACGTCGCCGCTGCGCTGTCGAACCCGCTTGTTGCGGTGATCATGGGTCTGGTGGTCGTTTCCGGCCTCATCCACATGAAGCTCGGCATGCAGGTGATCATTGAAGACTACATTCACGCCGAGGTCCCGAAGCTCGTTCTTCTGATGCTCAATACGTTTTTCGCGATTCTGGTTGGCGGCCTTTGCGTCTTCGCCATTCTGAAAATCGCATTCGCAGGATAATCCGGTCATGGCATCTCCAAGTTCACCTTCCCAGAATGGCAAGGCCTACACCTATGTCGATCACTCCTATGATGTGATTGTTGTTGGTGCCGGCGGTGCTGGTCTTCGCGCCACGCTCGGCATGGCCGAGCAGGGGTTCCGCACGGCCTGCATCACCAAGGTTTTCCCGACGCGTTCGCATACGGTCGCGGCTCAGGGCGGTATTGCCGCTTCGCTGACCAACATGACGCCCGACTGTTGGCAGTGGCACCTTTACGACACCGTGAAGGGCTCTGACTGGCTCGGCGACGTCGACGCCATGCAGTATCTCGCCATGGAAGCGCCCAAGGCGGTCTATGAGCTTGAGCATTATGGTGTTCCGTTCTCGCGTAACGCCGAAGGCAAGATTTACCAGCGCCCGTTCGGCGGCCACATGCAGAACTATGGTGAAGGCCCGCCGGTGCAGCGCACCTGCGCCGCAGCCGACCGTACCGGTCACGCCATCCTGCACACGCTTTACGGCCAATCGCTGCGCAACAACGCGGAATTCTTCATTGAGTATTTCGCGCTCGACCTCATCATGTCGGATGACGGCAGCCGTTGCACCGGTGTCGTCGCCTGGAACCTTGATGACGGCACGATCCATCGTTTTTCCGCCAAGATGGTCGTTCTGGCCACCGGCGGTTACGGCCGCGCCTATTTCTCGGCGACCTCTGCGCATACCTGCACGGGCGACGGCGGCGGCATGATCGCACGCGCGGGCCTTCCGCTTCAGGACATGGAATTCGTTCAGTTCCACCCAACCGGTATCTACGGCGCAGGCTGCCTGATCACCGAGGGTGCACGCGGTGAAGGCGGTTATCTCGTCAACTCCGAAGGTGAGCGCTTCATGGAGCGTTACGCGCCTTCCGCCAAGGATCTTGCCTCGCGTGACGTCGTGTCCCGCTGCATGACCATGGAAATCCGCGAAGGCCGTGGCGTTGGCAAGAACAAGGACCACATCTTCCTGCATCTGGATCACCTCGATCCGGCGATCCTGCACGAGCGCCTTCCGGGTATCTCCGAAAGCGCCAAGATTTTTGCCGGTGTGGATGTGACGCGCGAGCCGATCCCGGTTCTGCCGACGGTTCACTACAACATGGGTGGCATTCCGACCAACTATTGGGGCGAAGTGCTGAACGCTGACAGCAGCAATCCAGAGCGTGTCATTCCCGGCCTAATGGCTGTGGGTGAAGCCGGTTGTGCATCGGTTCACGGTGCTAACCGTCTCGGTTCCAACTCGTTGATCGACCTCGTTGTGTTCGGCCGTGCGGCGGCAATCCGCGCTGCAGAGGTGATTGACCGTGCAGCGCCGGTACCGGCGTTGAACGTTGCAGCCTGTGACAAGATCATGGAGCGCTTCGACAGCCTGCGTTACGCCAATGGCGCAACGCCAACCGCTGTTCTGCGCGACAAGATGCAGCGCGCCATGCAGGACGACGCTGCGGTGTTCCGTACACAGGAATCGCTTGAGAGCGGTTGCCGCCGGCTCTCGGCGATCTGGAAGGAACTGCCGGATGTCAAGGTCACCGACCGCTCGATGGTCTGGAACTCCGATCTGGTCGAAACGCTGGAACTGCATAACCTGATGGCCAACGCCATCACCACGGTTTACGGCGCAGAAGCCCGCAAGGAAAGCCGCGGTTCGCATGCGCGTGAAGACTTCGTGGACGGCCCGTTTGCCGGTCGTGACGACGTCAACTGGCGCAAGCACACGCTCGCTTGGGTCAGCCCGGAAGGCGACGTGAAGCTCGACTACCGCCCTGTTCACACCGAACTGATCGCCGATGGCATCGATCCCAAGAAGATCGCGCCGAAGGCGCGCGTCTACTGATTTGAGAGGAATTGGACATGGTTGAACTTGCTCTCCCCAAAAACTCTCAGATCAACGAAGGCAAAGTCTGGCCGAAGCCGGACGGCGCCAAGAATGTTCGCGAATACCGGGTCTATCGCTGGAACCCTGACGACGGTCAGAATCCGCGCATCGATACCTATTACATCGATGTCGAGGATTGCGGCCCGATGGTTCTCGATGCGCTTCTCTACATCAAAAACAACATCGATCCGACGCTGACGCTGCGCCGGTCCTGCCGCGAAGGAATTTGCGGTTCGTGCGCGATGAACATCGATGGCACGAACACACTCGCCTGCACCAAGGGCATGGATGAGATCAACGGTACCGTAAAGGTCTATCCGCTTCCGCACATGCCGGTTGTGAAGGACCTCGTTCCTGATCTCAGCAACTTCTACGCCCAGCATCGTTCGATCGAACCCTGGCTGAAGACGGTTTCCCCGACGCCTGCCAAGGAATGGAAACAGAGCCATGAAGATCGTCAGAAACTTGACGGCCTTTACGAGTGCATTCTCTGCGCCTGCTGCTCGACCTCCTGTCCCAGCTACTGGTGGAACGGCGACCGTTATCTCGGCCCGGCTGTTCTGCTGCAGGCTTATCGTTGGCTGATCGACAGCCGCGACGAGGCAACCGGTGAGCGTCTCGACAACCTCGAAGACCCTTTCCGCCTGTATCGTTGCCACACCATCATGAACTGTGCGCAGGCCTGCCCGAAGGGGCTGAACCCCGCCAAGGCCATCGCAGAAATCAAGAAGATGATGGTCGAGCGTCGCGTTTGACGGCGGTTTCCGGCAATCAGGAATATCAGGGCCGCGGGCAAAACCGCGGCCTTTTTTCGCAACCGAATGATGAGAAATTTCGGTAAAAATCGACTAAAACGGCAATTATCGTTGCCGTCGCTTGCTTACGATAAGGCTTTAGTAATAATTCGGTCTTCTTGTTCGAACATGGTCTTTCCGGAAGCGAGAGAATCGGGAGTTTGATATGCAATTCAGATATATGGTAACAGGTCTCGCCGTTGTGATGAGCCTTGCCGGTTGCCAGCGCACCTCCTACGATTACAACAACAACAGCGGTAACCCTGGTTACACGCCGCCGCTTCAGGCACAGCCCGTTCCATCCGTTCAGTCTGGCGCCCTGCCTCCGCCCGGCGGCGCATCTGGCAGCCAGTTCCCGACGGCTCCGACATCGGCGGCGCCCGGTGGCACCAATGTCGCTTCGGCTGCTCCGCCGCCCGCCGCTCTTGACGTGACCAAGGAATCCATGGTCGGCAACTGGCGCGTTTCAAATGCAGGCGCAAGCTGCGACATGTTCCTGACGCTCACCAACCTCGGTAGCGGTTCGCGTGGTGGCACCCGTGGCTGCGCAGGCGAACTTACGGCAATGGGCTCATGGGAAGTTTCCGGCAAGATGGTCCTCTTCAAGGACCGTTCCGGCAACACCATCGGTCGCGTTTACAAAAGTGCCGATGCACGTTTCGACGGTACGACGAACAGCGGTCAACCGCTCAGCCTTAGCCGATAATCCCTTTCTTGGCGGACGCAGCCTTGCGTCCGCACCGAGGGCGCGTCCTCATGCAGCCATTGCCCGATTACAATCATAGTGTCGTTGAACAGCTCAACGCGCTGACAGCAGCCGGCACCTTGCAGGCGGACGCTGCTCAGCTGGGTGTTGCAGCCCATCTCGATCGTATCCTCACAGATCTCAAGGCCCGCAAGCCTGCCAAGAAAAAAAGTGCTCTTGGCTGGATGTTTGCACGTAAGCCCGGGCCTTCAGCGGCTGTGAAGGGACTTTATGTCTATGGCAGCGTCGGGCGCGGCAAGACAATGCTAATGGACATGTTTTATGAAATGGCACCTGTCGCGGCCAAGCGACGTTGCCACTTCCATGAGTTCATGGCGGACGTACATAACCGGGTGCATGCACATCGGCAGAAGCTGAAAAACGGTGAAACCAAGCAGGCCGACCCAATCCCCCCTGTGGCAGCGCAAATTCTGGCTGAGGCGGAGCTTCTCTGCTTCGATGAATTCACCGTGACGGACATTGCTGACGCGATGATCCTGGCGCGGCTTTTCAGCGAATTGTTTGCCAATGGCTGTACGCTGGTCACGACATCGAATGTCGTGCCTGACAATCTCTACAAGGATGGTCTCAATCGCGGCCTTTTCCTGCCTTTTGTGGATTTGCTCAAAAAACATGTCGAGGTGGTGTCGCTCGACAGTCCTACCGACTACCGAATGGAAAAGCTGGAGAGCCTGCCCGTTTACGTGACGCCGCTTGATGGCGCTGCCGATCAGGCAATGGACATGGCCTGGCGGCATATGACGGCGGGGCATCTGGTTGCACCCACCGAAATCCCCATGAAGGGCCGTTCCATTCTGGTTCCGAAGGCTGCCGGCCGTGTTGCACGGTTTACCTTCTCCGATCTTTGCGAGAAGCCACACGGCGCTTCCGATTTTCTGGCGATCGCCAACCGTTTCGATACCGTATTCGTCGATCACATTCCGTTGCTCGATGCCGACAAGCGCAATGAGACAAAGCGTTTCATCATCCTGATCGACGCTCTATACGACCACAGCGTCCGGCTTTTTGCGTCTGCGGCGGCTATGCCCGAAAACCTTCTGGGCAAACGCAAGGGCACGGAAGGTTTCGAATTCGATCGCACCGCCTCGCGGCTTTTCGAAATGCGAAGTGCGGATTATCTGGCTCTCCACCACGAAAAACGGCAGCGAGTTTGACATTCTTGTGACGCAATTTCTTACGTTTACGTAAGAAATTATGCATCTAAACGATTGAAAATACTCGCCACAAAAGAATCTGTTGCCAATTCTGGTCAATAGGGCTAATCGGGGTGCGACAATTTTGCCCTCCCACTTTGTGTGGTGAAATTGAATTGAAGCTCGAGAGGAAGCATTCGATGGCTCGCAAAAAGATTGCACTTATTGGTTCTGGCATGATCGGCGGTACGCTGGCACATCTCGCCAGCCTGAAAGAACTGGGCGATATCGTCCTCTTCGATATTGCTGATGGTATCCCGCAGGGTAAGGGTCTGGATATTGCCCAGTCCGGCCCGGTCGAAGGTTTCAATGCAAAGCTCTCGGGCGCTTCCGACTACGCCGCCATCGAAGGCGCTGATGTCTGCATCGTCACCGCAGGCGTTGCTCGCAAGCCGGGCATGAGCCGCGACGATCTTCTCGGCATCAACCTCAAGGTCATGGAGCAGGTCGGCGCCGGCATCAAGAAATATGCCCCGAACGCATTCGTGATCTGCATCACCAATCCGCTCGATGCAATGGTCTGGGCACTTCAGAAGTTCTCTGGCCTGCCGAAGAACAAGGTCGTCGGCATGGCTGGCGTTCTCGACAGCGCGCGCTTCCGTCTATTCCTCTCGGAAGAGTTCAATGTTTCCGTTCAAGATGTCACTGCCTTCGTGCTCGGCGGCCATGGCGACACGATGGTGCCGCTTGCTCGCTACTCCACCGTTGGCGGCATTCCGCTGACGGACCTCGTCAAGATGGGCTGGGTCACGGCTGAGCGTCTCGAGCAGATCATTCAGCGCACCCGTGACGGCGGCGCCGAGATCGTTGGTCTGCTGAAGACCGGTTCTGCCTATTATGCTCCGGCCGCCTCGGCAATCGAAATGGCTGAGTCCTACCTCAAGGACAAGAAGCGCGTTCTGCCGGCAGCAGCTTACCTTTCCGGCCAGTACGGCGTTGACGACATGTATGTCGGCGTACCCACCATCATCGGTGCCGGTGGCGTCGAGCGCATCATCGAAATCGAACTGAACAAGGACGAGGAAGCTGCTTTCCAGAAGTCCGTCGGTGCCGTTGCAGGTCTTTGCGAAGCCTGCGTCAACATCGCTCCGTCGCTGAAGTAATAGCCGAAGCGGCTCAAACAGGGATTATTCCATGAATATTCACGAATATCAGGCCAAGGCTCTCCTCAAGGGCTACGGTGCGCCGGTTGCTGAAGGCGTTGCCATTCTCAAGGTCGAAGAAGCCGAAGCTGCTGCAAAGCAGCTTCCTGGCCCGCTCTACGTGGTCAAGAGCCAGATCCATGCTGGCGGCCGCGGCAAGGGCAAGTTCAAGGAACTCGGCCCAGACGCCAAGGGCGGCGTTCGCCTGGCAAAGTCCATCGAGGAAGTTGTTTCTCACGCCAAGGACATGCTCGGCAACACGCTGGTTACCGCGCAGACCGGCGACGCCGGCAAGCAGGTCAACCGTCTCTACATCGAAGACGGCGCTGACATCGCTCGCGAACTCTACTGCTCGCTGCTGGTAGACCGCTCTGTTGGTCGCGTTGCTTTCGTTGTTTCGACCGAAGGTGGCATGGACATCGAAGCCGTTGCTCACGACACGCCCGAGAAGATCCACACCATCGCGATCGACCCGGAAGCTGGCGTAACCGAGGCTGATGTCGCTGCCATCAGCAAGGCTCTCGAGCTTTCCGGCGTTGCTGCTGAAGATGCGAAGTCGCTCTTCCCGATCCTCTACAAGGCGTTCAACGAGAAGGACATGGCTCTTCTCGAAATCAACCCGCTGATCGTCATGGAAAATGGCCATCTGCGTGTTCTCGATGCCAAGGTTTCCTTCGACGGCAACGCCCTTTTCCGTCACGACGACGTGAAGGCGCTGCGCGACGAAACCGAAGAAGACGCCAAGGAAATCGAAGCCTCCAAGTGGGACCTCGCTTACGTGGCGCTCGACGGCAACATCGGCTGCATGGTCAACGGCGCCGGTCTCGCCATGGCAACGATGGACATCATCAAGCTGTACGGTAAAGAGCCTGCAAACTTCTGCGACGTCGGCGGTGGCGCTGGCAAGGAGAAGGTCGCGGCTGCCTTCAAGATCATCACGGCTGACCCGAAGGTCGAGGGCATCCTCGTCAACATCTTCGGCGGTATCATGAAGTGCGACGTTATTGCCGAGGGCGTTATCGCCGCGGTGAAGGAAGTGGGCCTCAAGGTTCCGCTCGTTGTACGCCTCGAAGGCACCAATGTGGAACTCGGCAAGAAGATCCTGAACGAATCCGGTCTCGCTATCACGGCAGCCGACGATCTGGACGATGCGGCCAAGAAGATCGTTGCCGCGGTGAACGGCTAATTTTGAAGGATCTGAATTAATGTCTATTCTCGTCAATAAAGACACGAAGATCCTTGTTCAGGGTCTGACCGGCAAGACCGGCACCTTCCACACCGAGCAGGCGCTTGCTTATTACGGCACGCAGATGGTCGGCGGTATCCACCCTTCCAAGGGCGGCACCAACTGGACTGGCTCCAAGGGCGAAACGCTGCCGATCTTCGCAAGCGTTGCCGAAGGCAAGGAAAAGACCGGTGCAGACGCGTCTGTGATCTACGTTCCGCCGGCAGGTGCCGCTGACGCGATCATCGAGGCGATCGATGCGGAAATCCCGTTCATCACCTGCATCACCGAAGGTATTCCGGTTGCGGACATGGTTCGCGTCAAGGCTCGCCTCGACCGTTCGAAGTCCCGTCTTCTCGGCCCGAACTGCCCAGGTATCATGACGCCGGAAGAGTGCAAGATCGGCATCATGCCGGGCTCCATCTTCCGCAAGGGTTCTGTCGGCATCGTTTCGCGCTCCGGCACGCTGACCTACGAAGCTGTGTTCCAGACTTCGAACGAAGGCCTTGGTCAGACGACGGCCGTCGGTATCGGTGGTGACCCGGTCAAGGGCACCGAGTTCATCGACGTGCTGGAAATGTTCCTGGCTGACGAAGCAACCACTTCGATCATCATGATCGGCGAAATCGGCGGTGCGGCTGAAGAAGATGCGGCACAGTTCCTCATCGACGAAGCCAAGAAGGGCCGCAAGAAGCCGATGGCCGGCTTCATCGCGGGCCGTACTGCTCCGAAGGGCCGTACCATGGGTCACGCTGGTGCAGTTGTTTCCGGCGGCAAGGGTGACGCAGAGTCCAAGATCGCTGCCATGGAAGCAGCAGGCATCAAGGTTTCGCCCTCGCCGGCGCGCCTTGGCAAGACACTGGTTGAAGTCCTCAAGGGCTAAGACCACATGAGACTGCATCGGGTGGTCCCGCGCTTCATGCGATGAGACTACCCGATGATTTGCACGAAATGACTGGCCGCTTCGGCGGCGACATACCAAACAATTAAAGCGGCAGGCCGGCTAACGGCCCTAACGGCATCGAGGAGGCGGACGGCGCGTCCGCAAAACACAATGGCAAGGCAAGAAGCGAACGAGCAGTTTCAGATCACGTCGTTTCTGGACGGCGCGAATGCGGCCTATATCGAGCAGCTCTATGCCCGGTACGAAGAGGATCCCTCTTCCGTGTCGCCGGAGTGGCAGAGCTTTTTCAAGGGATTGGCCGAAAACCCTGACGACGTGAAGAAGGCCGCCAAGGGCGCGTCCTGGAAGCGTTCGAACTGGCCCATTCCGGCCAATGGCGATCTGGTTTCCGCTCTGGACGGCAACTGGGCCACGGTCGAAAAGGCTGTCGAGAAAAAGGTTCAGGCGAAGGCTGAGGCCAAGAGCGCCGAGACCGGCAAGCCGGTCAGCGAAGCGGAAGTGCTTCAGGCGACGCGCGACAGTGTTCGCGCCATCATGATGATCCGCGCTTATCGTATGCGTGGCCATCTGCATGCCAAGCTCGATCCGCTTGGTCTTGCTGCACCCGTCGAAGACTATAACGAGTTGTCTCCGAAGTCCTATGGCTTCGAGGAGAGCGACTACGACCGCAAGATTTTCATCGATAACGTGCTCGGTCTGGAATACGCCAGCGTTCGCGAGATGATCGATATTCTCGAGCGTACCTACTGCTCCACCATCGGTGTCGAGTTCATGCACATGTCCAGCCCGGAAGAAAAAGGCTGGATTCAGGAACGTATCGAAGGTCCGGATAAAGGCGTTGCTTTCACAGCCGAAGGCAAGAAGGCCATCCTTTCCAAGCTGATCGAAGCTGAAGGTTACGAGCAGTTCCTGGACGTTCGTTTCAAGGGTACCAAGCGCTTCGGCCTCGATGGCGGTGAATCACTGATCCCCGCGCTCGAGCAGATCATCAAGCGTGGCGGCCAGGACGGTCTCGAAGAGGTTGTTCTCGGCATGGCCCACCGTGGCCGTCTTAACGTTTTGACCAACGTTATGGGCAAGCCGCACCGCGCCGTGTTCCACGAGTTCAAGGGCGGTTCGTTCAAGCCTGATGATGTCGAAGGTTCGGGCGACGTCAAGTACCACCTCGGCGCTTCCTCCGACCGCGAGTTCGATGGCAACAAGGTTCACCTGTCTCTGACAGCAAACCCGTCGCACCTCGAAATCGTCAACCCGGTTGTCATGGGCAAGGCCCGTGCCAAGCAGGACCAGCTTGCCAAGGTCTGGGACGGCGACATCATTCCGTTGTCCGAGCGCGCCAAGGTTCTGCCGTTGCTGCTGCACGGCGATGCTGCTTTCGCAGGTCAGGGTGTCGTTGCTGAAATCCTCGGCCTGTCCGGCCTGCGTGGTCACCGCGTTGCCGGCACCATGCACTTCATCATCAACAACCAGATCGGCTTTACGACGAACCCGGGCTTCTCGCGCTCGTCGCCTTATCCGTCCGACGTTGCCAAGATGATCGAAGCGCCGATCTTCCACGTCAACGGTGACGATCCGGAAGCCGTTGTCTATGCGGCAAAGGTTGCCACCGAATACCGCATGAAGTTCCACAAGCCTGTTGTGGTCGACATGTTCTGCTATCGCCGCTTCGGCCACAACGAAGGCGACGAGCCGGCGTTCACACAGCCGAAGATGTACAAGGTCATCCGCGCTCACAAGACCGTCTCGACACTGTATGCCGAGCGCCTGATCGCTGAAGGCCTCCTGACCGAAGGCGAATTCGAGAAGATGAAGGCCGACTGGCGCGCGCATCTCGAGCAGGAATTCGAAGCCGGCCAGAGCTACAAGCCGAACAAGGCCGACTGGCTGGACGGTCAGTGGTCCGGCCTGCGTGCCGCTGACAATGCCGATGAGCAGCGTCGCGGCAAGACCGGCGCTCCGATGAAGCAGCTCAAGGAAATCGGCCGTAAGCTGTCGACCATTCCGGACGGCTTCAAGGCGCACCGCACCATCCAGCGTTTCATGGAAAACCGTGCGCAGATGGTTGAGACCGGCGAAGGTCTCGATTGGGCCATGGCGGAAGCACTGGCCTTCGGTTCGCTCGTCGTCGATGGTCACAAGATCCGTCTGTCCGGTCAGGATTGCGAACGCGGTACCTTCTCGCAGCGCCACTCGGTTCTCTACGATCAGGAGACCGAAGAGCGTTACATTCCGCTTGCAAACCTCGCGCCGACGCAGGCCCGTTACGAAGTCATCAACTCGATGCTTTCGGAAGAAGCCGTTCTCGGTTTCGAATACGGCTACTCGCTGGCTCGCCCGAATGCACTGACGCTTTGGGAAGCCCAGTTCGGTGATTTCGCCAACGGTGCACAGGTCGTGTTCGACCAGTTCATCTCGTCTGGTGAACGCAAGTGGCTCCGCATGTCCGGTCTCGTCTGCCTTCTGCCGCACGGCTATGAAGGTCAGGGTCCGGAACACTCCTCGGCTCGTCTGGAACGCTGGTTGCAGATGTGCGCCGAAGACAACATGCAGGTCGCAAACGTTACGACGCCGGCGAACTACTTCCACATCCTGCGCCGCCAGATGAAGCGTGACTTCCGCAAGCCGCTGATCCTGATGACGCCGAAGTCGCTGCTGCGTCACAAGCGCGCCACGTCTTCGCTGGCCGAGCTTGCCGGTGAGTCCTCCTTCCATCGCCTGCTTTGGGACGATGCGGAAGTCATCAAGGACGGTCCGATCAAGCTGCAGAAGGACTCGAAGATCCGTCGCGTCGTCATGTGCACGGGCAAGGTCTACTACGATCTGCTGGAAGAGCGCGAAAAGCGCGGCATCGACGATGTGTACCTGCTTCGTATCGAGCAGCTTTATCCGTTCCCGGCCAAGGCGCTCATCAACGAGCTGAGCCGCTTCCGCAATGCGGAGATGGTATGGTGCCAGGAAGAGCCGAAGAACATGGGCGCGTGGTCGTTCATCGACCCGTATCTCGAATGGGTTCTGGCTCATATCGACGCCAAGTATCAGAAGGTCCGCTACACGGGCCGTCCGGCTGCCGCCTCTCCGGCGACGGGCCTTATGTCCAAGCATCTGGCGCAGCTTGCTGCGTTCCTGGAAGACGCGCTGGGAGAGTGAAAACTCTCCCGCACCGCCCCTCGTTGAAAAAGACACCTGAATAACGGAACTAGATCATGGCCACTGAAATCCGCGTACCAACCCTCGGCGAGTCCGTTAGCGAAGCGACCGTCGGCACCTGGTTCAAGAAGATCGGCGACACCGTAAAGGCCGATGAGCCTCTGGTGGAGCTGGAAACCGACAAGGTTACCGTTGAAGTCCCGTCGCCCGTTTCCGGCGTATTGACGGAAATCGTTGCCCAGAACGGTGAGACTGTCGGTCTCGACGCTCTGCTCGGTCAGATCGCCGAAGGCGCTGCTGGCACTGCGACTGCCGCTGCGCCCGCACCGGCTGCCGCACCTGCACCGGCTGCCGCCGCCGCTGCTGCACCTGTTGCCAGCTCCATGCCGCCAGCACCTGCTGCTGGCAAGCTGCTTGCTGAAAACAACCTCTCTGCTGACCAGGTCGATGGTTCCGGCAAGCGTGGCCAGGTTCTCAAGGGTGACGTTCTGGCCGCTGTCGCCAAGGGCGTTTCCGCACCTGCCGCCGCGCCGGCTCCGGCAGCTCCTCGTCCGGTTTCTGCTGAGCAGGATGCCGTTCGTGAAGAGCGCGTGAAGATGACGCGTCTGCGTCAGACGATCGCGAAGCGTCTCAAGGACGCCCAGAACACGGCTGCAATGCTGACCACCTACAACGAGGTGGACATGTCTGCGGTGATGGATCTGCGTAACCGCTACAAGGACGTGTTCGAAAAGAAGCATGGCGTAAAGCTCGGCTTCATGGGCTTCTTCACCAAGGCTGTCACGCACGCCCTGAAGGAACTCCCAGCCGTTAACGCAGAAATCGACGGCACCGACATCATCTACAAGAACTATTGTCACGTTGGCATGGCTGTCGGCACGGACAAGGGTCTTGTTGTTCCGGTTATCCGTGACGCCGACCAGCTTTCCATCGCTGGCGTTGAGAAGGAACTCGGCCGTCTCGCCAAGGCAGCACGTGACGGCTCGCTCGGTATGGCCGACATGCAGGGCGGCACCTTCACCATCACCAACGGTGGTGTCTACGGTTCGCTGATGTCTTCGCCGATCCTCAATGCACCGCAGTCGGGCATCCTCGGCATGCACAAGATCCAGGAGCGTCCGGTTGCCATTGGCGGTCAGGTCGTCATCCGTCCGATGATGTATCTTGCGCTCTCCTACGATCACCGTATCGTTGACGGCAAGGAAGCCGTAACCTTCCTCGTTCGCGTCAAGGAAAGCCTGGAAGATCCGGAGCGTCTGGTTCTCGATCTCTAAAAAGCACACCGAGCGGGGGGCTGCGGTAACGTCGCCCCCGTTTTCATGGTTGGTGGAGAATAGTCCGTGCATCAGTATCTGATCGAACTTGCGTCCCTGATGGCCATTTTCTCCTTCGCCATCGTTTCTCCCGGTGCAGACCTTGCAATGGTCATGCGTCAGGCGATGGTGCATGGACGTCGGCAGGCAATCATCACCAGCTTTGGTGTCGGAACGTCGCTGATGTTCCATGTCACCTATACGATCCTCGGACTTGGTCTGATCATTTCCCAGTCGATCTATCTCTTCAATATCGTCAAGTGGCTCGGTGTCGCCTATCTCATTTATATCGGGATCAAGGCGCTGCGGGCCGGCAAGACCGAAATGCCTGCTGCAGAGGATGAGATCAGCGGCTCTGCCAGAAAAAGCGAGCAGACGGCTTTGAAAGCCTTCACGCTGGGCTTTGCCGCGAATGCGCTGAACCCGAAGCCGGTTTTCTTCTTTCTGTCGATTTTCTCGACGGTGGTTCATGCCCATACCCCTGTTGCCATCAAGTTTGGCTATGGGTTGGTGATAGCCAGTTGCCTGATCGCCTGGTTTGTTGGCGTCAGCCTCTTCATGACCACGCCGCGCATGCGCGCGGCATTTGCCCGCGCCAGCCAGTGGATCGATCGTACCAGCGGCGTGGTGTTCATCGCTCTCGGTATAAAACTCGCAACGGAAAAAGCGGCCTGATTTTCAGGTCAAACGAAGTTGGGCAGCGCACACTGTCTGTCCGCAATCAATCAGGAACACGAATATGGCATACGATGTAGTTGTAATCGGTACAGGCCCCGGCGGTTATGTCTGCGCGGTCAAGGCAGCCCAGCTTGGTCTGAAGGTGGCTGTTGTTGAAAAGCGCGCGACCTATGGCGGTACCTGCCTCAATGTCGGCTGCATTCCCTCCAAGGCTCTTCTGCACGCTTCCGAAACCTTCGCGCACGTTGCTCATGGCGTCGATTCGCTCGGTATCGAAGTCGCTGCACCGAAGCTCAACCTCGACAAGATGATGGCGCACAAGGACGGCGTGGTGAAAGCCAACGTCGATGGCGTCTCGTTCCTGTTCAAGAAGAACAAGATCGACGCTTTCCAGGGCACCGGCAAGGTCGTTTCCGCCGGCAAGGTCTCCGTGACCAACGACAAGGGCGAGACCCAGGAAATCGAAGCGAAAAACATTGTCATCGCGACCGGTTCCGATGTTGCCGGTATTCCTGGCGTTCAGGTCGAAATCGACGAGAAGGTCATCGTTTCCTCGACCGGCGCAATTGCGCTTTCCAAGGTTCCAGAAAAGCTGATCGTCGTTGGCGGCGGTGTCATCGGCCTCGAACTGGGTTCGGTTTGGGGTCGTCTTGGTGCCAAGGTTACGGTCGTTGAATATCTCGACAACATCCTCGGCGGCATGGATGGTGAAGTTTCCAAGCAGGCGCAGCGCCTGTTTGCCAAGCAGGGTATCGACTTCAAGCTCGGTGCCAAGGTAACGGCTGTCGAGAAGGGTGCGAGCGGCGCGAAAGTGGTGTTTGAGCCGGTCAAGGGCGGTGCGGCTGAAACGCTGGAAGCCGATGTTGTGCTGATTTCCACCGGCCGCAAGCCTTACACCGAAGGTCTCGGCCTCGCGGAAGCGGGCGTTGCTCTTGATAGCCGCGGTCGCGTCGAAATCGACGGTCATTTCAAGACCAACGTTCCCGGCATCTACGCTATCGGCGATGTTGTGAAAGGCCCGATGCTGGCACACAAGGCCGAAGACGAAGGCGTCGCGCTGGCGGAAATTCTCGCTGGCCAGCATGGTCACGTCAATTACGACGTCATTCCGGGCGTCGTCTACACACAGCCGGAAGTCGCCTCCGTTGGTAAGACCGAAGAGGAACTGAAGGCTGCAGGCGTTGCCTACAAGGTCGGCAAGTTCCCGTTCACTGCCAATGGCCGTGCGCGCGCTATGCAGGTTACGGACGGCTTCGTGAAGATCCTTGCCGACAAGGAAACCGACCGCGTTCTCGGTGGTCATATCGTCGGCTTCGGCGCAGGCGAAATGATCCACGAAATTGCTGTTCTGATGGAATTCGGTGGCTCTTCGGAAGATCTCGGTCGCACCTGCCACGCACATCCGACGATGTCGGAAGCGGTCAAGGAAGCGGCTCTCGCAACTTTCTTCAAGCCGATTCACATGTAATCGGCAGAATTAAATTTTATTCATTCGGATAACCCCGGCTTGCCATGCAGGCCGGGGTTTTTCATATTTGCACTGAAAGCGTGTCTAACCTTTTGATAAAAGGCAATAAAATGGCATCTTCCAGTCAAGTTTCCTTTTCCATGCCACAGCGCGTCCTTCATTGGGCGATGGCACTCCTGATCTTCTTCAATCTTTTGTTTCCGGATGGCATGGAGCATGCCTACCGACTGATGAGGCGAGGGGAGGCGTTGACGTCCGATCAGATCTTCTCCGCCAATATCCACGCCTATGTCGGCTTTGCCATTCTGGGGCTTGCACTTCTCAGGCTCTGTCTTCGTTTCGTGCAGGGCGTTCCTCCGCATCCGCAAAATGAGCCCCGCCTGTTAAAGATTGCCGCGTCCATCGCGAATTTCACTTTCTATGCGCTGTTTTTTATCCTGCCTTTGTCCGGCATCGCTGCTTACTACTTCGGAGTGCAGGCGGCTGGGCAATTGCATTCCGGTCCGTTCAAGGTGCTGATGTGGGTGTTGATCGTCGCGCATATTGCCGGAGCCCTCGTCCACCAGTTCTATTGGAAGACGGATGTGGTGAAGCGCATGACACATGGGTAAGCGACGGTTTGTCACCTTGGCACCGCACTGCCTAACGTGAAATCTACCCTCTGAAGTGCCTGGCCGAAAATAGAAACAAATTTTCGGCCGCGTAGGCGCTCTCGTATCGAGGGGTGCTGATATGCGTGACGTCGAGACAATTCTTGCAAAAGCCGACTGGTTGGATCGTTTCAGTGGGGAGCTGATTTCGGCGGATGCCGACTCCTTGCAAGTCAGCCAGATGCTGTTGGAACATCCTCCTAGATGGATCAGCGCCTTGATGTCGCTTCGAAACCGGATCGTCGCTATTGCGGGCTTGAAAACGGTCGCGTTTGTGGCTGGCGCATCGGCAGGTGGTTTTCCTGTTGTGTCATCGACACCGCAACGTACCGTCCTTGGTTTCGATGACCGTCACCTGAATTTCCGCATCGTTGTCGACATCAGAGAAGGAGCGGATCGAAGGTATCTCGATGTAACAACGCTCGTTCGGCGTAACAATCTGTTGGGACGCCTCTATTTGCTGGCGGTTGGGCCTTTTCATCGTCGCATCGTACCGGCGACGATGCGGCCGATATGCGTGAATGTCATGCCTGTCATTCGGGAAGACGGCAAACCTACTCGACGCGCGTAACCCTGAAGCCCTGGGCACGCAGCAGCTCGATCACGCCTTCTGAACCGGGAAGGTGCAGCGCTCCAACAGCCATGAAGACATTGCCTTTTTCAAGTTCGGGGGCTGCGCGCTCTGCCATGACGTGATTGCGGTCGGTGATGATCCGCTGTTCGAAAGCGGCGTATCCCTGCTCACTTGTTCCTGCGGTCTTCGTATCGAGGCTTTTGAGCATCGGCATGGTCATGCCAATGTCGCCACTGACGTAGAGATCTGTCATGGTTGCCATGACGTCGTCCATCCGGTCACCCAGTTCCAGCGTCTCGATCAGCGACTGCAGATGAAACTCCATCGGAAGTTCCGACATGGCCGTCAGTTGCTCGACCATCGTTTCGAGGCCAATGAGGCGTTTGCCATTCTTCAGAGCATCCTCGGCCAGCTTCTTGTCCAAGAAGGAAGCGCCAGCAGCCTTGCGCGTAAACTCGCAGGCAGGAAGGGCAACGAAGCCCGACAGCATCCATGGTTTCATGCGCGAAACGGCATTCAGCGGAATGCCGCGGTCTTTCAGTCCCTTCTCAAGCCGGGCAGCATTTTCAGGGGAAAGGATGTCGGTGATGGACTTGCCATCCAGAAACATGGTGAGTTCTGGTTTGCTCAGCAGCGACACCGCGACTTTCTGATCGTCGACGATTTCGTCAGACTCGACGATCACAGCGCCAGCTTTTTCAAAAGCTGCTTTCGCGCCGTTTGGCATCTCCAGAACCCGTGGGTCGGTCACATGCATCGTCCCCAGAAGGTAGGATGGCTCAGCCCCTGACTTTTCAATCCGCCAGAACGTGCCTTTGCCGTTCGGAATGGCCGCGGCTTCCTGCTCGATCGCCTGGTATCGTTGCGGATCGTTCTTCTGCATGGTGACAAGAATATCGGCGCCGCCACAGCTTGTTTCCTGTGGGGCCGCCTCCGCTTCACCAAGTGACAGCAGGGTCATCAGAAGGATTGCAAGGGCAGTCACATGCAGCAAGGCGAGCAGCCAGAGGACGGCATCTCCCGCTTTTCCCATGAGGGCCAGTGTCAGGTTTTGGGGTTTGTTCAGACTATGCATGGGCGTTATCCGGTTCTGGATCGCTTATAGACCGGCGGCTTGGATGTCTGGTTAATGCTTATGGTTAAGCATGTCTTAATTCAGGCGCGCGGGTGAGCGCTATCGTAGATCTCCAGCAGTCTCGCCGTGTCGACGCCGGTATAAACTTGCGTGGTCGACAGGCTGGCATGGCCCAGCAGCTCCTGAATTGTTCGAAGATCGCCGCCGCCGCCCAAAAGATGGGTGGCGAAGGAATGGCGTAGTGCATGCGGGGTGGCATTTTCTTGCAGCCCGAACGCTGCCCTGAGTTTCTGCATTTCCCGCTGGATAATAGCAGGCTGCAATTTGCCGCCACGGGCGCCAAGGAAAAGCGGCTCATTGGCTGGAAAATGATGAGGGCAAAGCTTTTTGTAGCTTTCAACGGCCTCAAGCACGATCGGGAGAAGCGGGACGATACGTGTCTTGTTGCCCTTGCCGGTTATGCGCAGGCTACGCGCATGCGTCGTGAGATCGTCTGGCGTCAGGTCGAGAGCCTCAGAGATGCGAAGCCCGCAGCCATATAGCAACGCCAGCACGGCGGCGTTGCGCGCGGCAATCCACGGTTCGTCCGAAAGCTGCGCTTGAGCGGTGGTGATTTTAAGTGCCTGTCGATCAGTCAGTGGTTTGGGCAGGGATTTGGGCTGTTTAGGCGCGCGCATGGCGGTCGCGCCAGCCGCATTCACCAGGCCCTTTTTTTGCAGATGCCGAAGGAAGGATCGCAATCCCGCAAGATGGCGGCCGAGAGAGCGGGCGCCGGCACCTTCCTTTCGACGGCTTGCCAGGAAACCGCGAAGATCTGCAGGACGAAGATCGGCAATATCGGCGACCCGCGTCGGTCTGCCGACATAGCCCGTCATGAATATCAAAAACTGGCGGGTATCGCGCTCATAGGCCTCGACCGTGTTGTCCGACAGACGCCGTTCGCCGGCGATGGCGGCCAACCAGATCTCGCGCTCCTTCAGCAAGGTGGTGTCGGCGAAAGTGAGAATTTCGTTCACGGCGATCTCCATTTCCGTGACCCAATCTAGCCGTTTATGGTCAGCATTTGGTTAAGGCGTGGACTTCGCGGCTCACGCCTATTACATCCGGGCGGTTTCCTTTTTCACTCGACCGGGGCATGGTCGCCACATCATGGCAAAAGATTCGTCCGATCTGTTTGGCGCATTGTTCGATCCGCCGTCGCTGGTGCGTTCAGTGCCTGTTTTGGTGCCGATGCCTGCGCCAGGTCCTTACAGCTACTCTGTACCTGAGGATATGGTAGTGGAGCCCGGCTCCGTCGTGCAGGTACCGCTTGGTCCGAGACAGGTCATTGGTGTCGTGTGGGATGACGGGGATGCCAGCAAGGTTGACCCAAAAAAGCTGCGTCCAATTACCAAGACATTCGATTGCCCCGCCCTGAAGCCGGAGATGCGTCGCTTTGTCGATTGGGTTTCGGCCTATACGCTTTCACCGCCCGGTCTCGTTGCGCGTATGGCACTTCGTGCTCCGGCCGCGTTTGATCCGGAGCCGATGATCGAAGGATTGCGTCTGACTGAAGGCCGACCGGAACGACTGACGCCGGCGCGTGAGCGGGTCATGGAGTTGGCGGCGGAAGGACATGGCTGGACGAAAAGCGGTCTCGCACACGCTGCTGGCGTGTCCACCAGTGTTGTGGATGGTCTTGTCAAACAGGGGGTGTTTGAAACGATCTTTTTGCCGGCTCCTCCTGTTGTGGCCGAACCTGACCCAGACTATGTCGAGCCGCGTCTGGAAGGCCCGCAAAAGCAAGCTGCGTCTGAAATTCTAGATGACGTCAAAAAGGGCACCTTTGCCGTCTCGCTGATCGATGGTGTGACGGGCTCCGGAAAGACGGAGGTCTATTTCGAGGCGGTTGCCGAGACGCTGAGGCAAGGCAAGCAGGTTCTTATTCTCCTGCCGGAAATCGCCCTGACGGCGGCGTTTCTGGATCGTTTTCACGATCGCTTCGGTTCACGACCGGCGGAATGGCATTCTGATCTTTCGCCCCGCATGCGTGAAAAGGTCTGGCGACAGGCTGTCACCGGTGAGGTGAAGGTTGTTGCGGGTGCACGGTCGGCGTTATTTCTGCCGTTTGACAATCTCGGTCTCATCATTGTCGATGAGGAGCACGATCCGGCTTACAAGCAGGAGGACCGGGTTTTTTACAATGCGCGTGACATGGCCGTCGTTCGGGCGCGGATCGCCGATTTTCCTGTGGTTCTGGTGTCCGCAACGCCGTCGGTGGAAAGCCAGGTCAACGGGAGTTCGGGCCGTTACAACACAATCCATCTGCATACCCGTTTCGGCGATGCCGCCATGCCGGATCTGCACCTTGTCGATATGCGCAGGCATCCTCCCGAAAGGGGTGGTTTCCTTTCACCGGTTCTGTTGCGTGGAATTGGCAAAACCATTGAAAAGGGTGAGCAGGCTCTGCTTTTCCTGAATAGGCGCGGATATGCCCCGCTGACGCTTTGTCGTGTCTGCGGGCACCGCTTCCAGTGCCCGCAATGCTCAAGCTGGCTCGTCGAGCACCGCTTTCGCAATCAGTTACAGTGCCACCAATGCGGCCATAACGAACCAACACCCGACCATTGCCCCGAATGTGGGACCTTCGATCATCTGGTCGCTTGCGGCCCGGGCGTGGAGCGCATTGCCGAGGAGGCGGAGAAACATTTTCCCGAGGCCCGCACCATTGTCCTTTCCTCCGACCTTATGGGCGTCAAGAGGTTGCGGCTGGAGCTGGAGGCGATCGTCAAGGGCGAAGCGGATATCGTCATTGGAACCCAGCTTGTCGCCAAGGGGCATAACTTCCCGCTGATGACGCTCGTGGGTATCGTTGACGCCGATCTCGGACTTGCCAACGGAGATCCCCGCGCTGCGGAGCGGACGTTCCAGTTGCTTTCTCAGGTGACAGGCCGAGCCGGCCGAACCGGTTTGAAGAGTCATGGCCTCCTGCAGACCTATCAACCGCAGCATCCGGTGATGCAGGCGATCGTTTCCGGGGATGCCTCGGCATTTTACGAACGCGAGATCGTCGAGAGGGAAAAGGCGATGTTGCCGCCATTCGGGCGTCTGGCCTCCGTCATCATATCGGCCGATAGCCGCGCGGAGGCCGAAACGCATGCGCGTGGACTGCGCGCCGCCGCACCGCAAGCGACAGGCATTATGCTTCTCGGTCCAGCAGAAGCACCGTTGGCGCTGATCCGTGGCCGATACCGTTTCCGACTGTTGGTGCATGGTCGTCGTAACTCCGACATGCAATCTTTCCTGCGCACCCTGCTGACGAATGGTCCGAAGGAGCGCGGCAGTATTCATGTCCAGCTGGATATCGATCCGCAAAGTTTCCTTTGAACTTTCGTACCGGAACCGTTTTCCTGCGGTCGTGACCATGCCATAAGGCAACGGGGCACAGGTGATTTGGGGAGCAAGATGGAGTTTTATTTTCCGACGGAATTTGGCGAGCAACTGGCATTTGGCGCGGCTGCGCTTTCGGTGCTGATCGGCCTCGTCGTCATGTTTGCTCCAGGTGTCACGCTCCGCGTGTTCGGCCTTCAGTCCGCAAGTGAGCGCAAGGACGGTTATATGCTGGTCCGCTCCTCACTCGCCGGATTCTACCTTGGTCTGGGCGCGGCTGCATTGCTGCTCGCACAGCCGATGGTCTATCTCGCATTTGGCGCGGCCTTCACACTTGCTGTCTTCGGCGGCATCCTGTCGATCCTCTCCGACGGAGGAGCAACAGTGCGGAATTTCATACTTCTGGTTGTGCATCTTTTGCTGTCGGCGCTCTCGCTGGGCTATGTATTCGGGCTGGTTTGAAGCGGGCAGTTTGGCATTTCTGCCGCAACAGACGCGCATCCGCGCCGAAATCCGAAAATTTAAGCGCTTTCCCCCTTGTCCAAACCGCGCTTTCCGTTATTACGCGTGTTGCGAGTCCCGGCATCCTATGCTAGACGGACCGCGAAATTGGGAAAAGACAGGGGGGAATTCCAGTCTTTTTCGGGGAAATTGAAACGATTTCAAGAATTTGATGCGGAGGAACCCCTTCGTTGATGATCTTGGACGATTAGCAGGGAAAAAGTGCCCGTGGCAGATACCTCCCATGGAACATCCGGTGTAGCGGAAAGGTATGCGTCGTCGCTTTTCGAGCTTGCTTTGGAAGCGGGTGCGGTTGATGCGGTCGGGTCCGATCTCGACAAGTTCGGCGCGCTTCTCGACGGAAGTGACGATTTGAAGCGTCTGGTTGCGAGCCCGGTATTTTCTGCCGAGGATCAGCTCAAGGCGATTTCGGCGATCTGCGAAAAGGCTGGCATCGCCGGTCTTGCGGTCAATTTCCTCAAGGTTGTTGCGAACAACCGCCGCCTGTTCGCTGTTCCGGGCATGATCCGGTCTTACCGCGCCATTGCTGCCGCTCATCGCGGCGAAATCACCGCCGAAGTGACTTCGGCTCATGCGCTCGATGAAGCGCAGGAAACTGAACTGAAAGCGGCGCTGAAGAGCGTAACCGGCAAGGATGTGGCGGTCTCCGTCACTGTCGATCCGTCGATCCTTGGTGGCCTGATCGTCAAGGTCGGTTCGCGTCAGATTGATACGTCTCTTCGCACCAAACTTTCCACCCTTAAGCTTGCACTGAAAGAGGTTGGCTGATGGATATCCGCGCCGCGGAAATTTCCGCAATTCTGAAAGATCAAATCAAAAATTTCGGCAACGAGGCGGAAGTCTCCGAAGTCGGTCAGGTGCTGTCCGTTGGTGACGGTATTGCTCGCGTTTACGGCCTCGACAATGTTCAGGCCGGTGAAATGGTCGAGTTCCCTGGCGGTATCCGCGGCATGGCGCTCAACCTCGAGAGCGACAACGTTGGTGTGGTTATCTTCGGTTCTGACCGTGACATCAAGGAAGGCGACACCGTAAAGCGCACCGGCGCTATCGTTGACGTTCCAGTTGGTCCGGAGCTGCTCGGTCGCGTTGTTGACGCGCTTGGCAATCCGATCGACGGCAAGGGCCCGATCAATGCGACCCGTCGTGCTCGCGTTGACGTCAAGGCGCCTGGCATTATCCCGCGTAAGTCGGTTCATGAGCCTATGTCGACCGGTCTCAAGGCTATCGACGCCCTGATCCCTGTTGGTCGTGGCCAGCGCGAGCTCGTCATCGGCGACCGTCAGACCGGCAAGACCGCGATCATTCTCGACACGATCCTGAACCAGAAGGCCATTCACGACAACGGTCCTGATGGCGACAAGCTGTACTGCGTGTACGTTGCTATCGGTCAGAAGCGTTCGACCGTCGCTCAGTTCGTGAAGGTTCTGGAAGAGCGTGGCGCTCTGCAGTACTCGATCATCGTTGCCGCAACGGCTTCCGATCCTGCCCCGATGCAGTATCTTGCTCCGTTCGCTGGCTGCACCATGGGCGAATACTTCCGTGACAACGGTCAGCACGCTCTGATCGGTTACGACGACCTTTCCAAGCAGGCTGTCGCTTACCGCCAGATGTCGCTTCTTCTGCGTCGTCCTCCGGGCCGCGAAGCTTATCCGGGCGACGTTTTCTATCTTCACTCCCGCCTTCTCGAGCGCGCTGCAAAGCTCTCCGACGAAAAGGGTGCAGGTTCGCTGACGGCTCTGCCGGTTATCGAAACTCAGGGTAACGACGTTTCGGCGTTCATTCCGACCAACGTGATCTCGATCACCGACGGCCAGATCTTCCTTGAAACTGACCTGTTCTATCAGGGCATTCGTCCGGCTGTTAACGTTGGTCTGTCGGTTTCGCGCGTTGGTTCTGCCGCTCAGATCAAGGCCATGAAGCAGGTTGCTGGCTCGATCAAGGGTGAACTCGCCCAGTATCGTGAAATGGCAGCGTTCGCGCAGTTCGGTTCGGACCTCGACGCTTCCACGCAGCGCCTCCTCAACCGCGGTGCACGCCTGACGGAACTTCTCAAGCAGCCACAGTTCTCTCCGCTCAAGACGGAAGAACAGGTTGCGGTGATTTTCGCTGGTGTGAACGGTTATCTCGACAAGATCCCGGTCGCTCAGATCGGCAAGTTCGAGCAGGGTCTGCTCTCCTACCTCCGTTCTGAAGGCAAGGCGATCCTCGACACCATCCGCACGGAAAAGGCTATCAGCGACGACACCAAGGGCAAGCTCAAGGGCGCTCTGGACAACTTCGCGAAGTCTTTCTCGTAATTGAGCTCTTGACTGGGACGGATAACGGATGCCTTCACTAAAGGATCTGAAAAACCGCATTGCCTCCGTAAAGGCGACGCAGAAGATTACCAAGGCGATGAAAATGGTCGCCGCGGCGAAGCTTCGGCGCGCCCAGGAAGCTGCGGAGGCCGCCCGGCCTTATTCTCAGCGCATGAGCGCCGTGCTTGCCAACATCGCCCAGGCGGTTGAGGCAGACGTTGCTCCGGCGCTGATGACCGGTACCGGCAAGGACGACGTGCATCTGCTCGTCGTCTGCACGGCTGAACGTGGCCTTTGCGGTGGTTTCAACTCGCAGATTTCCCGTTTTGCTCGCGATCACGCTCGCAAGCTGGTTTCCGAAGGCAAGACGGTCAAGATCGTCACGGTCGGCAAGAAGGGCTACGACAGCCTTCGTCGCGAATTTGCATCGAACATCATCGAGCGCATTGAGTTGCGCGATGTGAAGAGAGTCGGTTTCGAGAACGCCGATCAGATCGCCAAGAAGGTCATCTCCCTGTTTAACGCAGGTGAGTTTGACGTCTGCACGCTGATCTACTCGGAGTTCAAGTCCGTTATCAGCCAGGTTCCGACCGGCCTTCAGCTCATCCCGGCAGCAACGCCGGTTGTTGAAGAAGACCAGGCGGCGGCGAATGCGGTCTACGAATACGAGCCGGATGCGGCTTCCATTCTCGAAGATCTTATTCCGCGCAACATCTCGGTTCAGGTTTTCCGTGCTCTGCTCGAAAACGTTGCCGGTGAAATGGGCGCCAAGATGAGCGCGATGGACAATGCAACGCGCAATGCCGGTGAGATGATCAACAAGCTGACGCTTTCCTATAACCGTCAGCGCCAGGCTCAGATCACCAAGGAACTCATTGAAATCATTTCGGGCGCGGAAGCGCTCTGAGGTAAGGAAAGAGGGTAAGGATAATGGCTAAGGCAGCTACCCCCAAGAAAACCGCAGCGGTCAACGGCGCGGGCAAGGTTACCCAGGTTATCGGCGCTGTTGTCGACGTGGCGTTCGAAGGCGAACTGCCTCCGATCCTGAACGCGCTCGAGCTGGACAACAACGGCAACCGCCTGGTTCTCGAAGTCGCACAGCACCTCGGTGAGAACGTTGTTCGCACCATCGCTATGGACTCCACCGAAGGTCTCGTTCGCGGCCAGTCCGTAACGAACACCGGGGCTCCGATCTCGGTTCCTGTTGGTGACCAGACGCTCGGCCGCATCATGAACGTCATCGGCGAGCCTGTTGACGAAGCTGGTCCGCTCGACACGACGAACCTGCGCGCCATCCACCAGGAAGCTCCTGCTTATGTTGAGCAGTCCACGGAAGGCCAGATTCTCGTAACCGGCATCAAGGTCGTTGACCTTCTCGCTCCTTACGCAAAGGGCGGTAAGATCGGCCTGTTCGGCGGCGCCGGCGTTGGCAAGACCGTTCTCATCATGGAACTCATCAACAACGTCGCTAAGGCGCACGGCGGTTACTCGGTATTCGCCGGTGTTGGTGAGCGTACGCGTGAAGGTAACGACCTTTACCACGAAATGATCGAATCCGGCGTCAACAAGCATGGCGGTGGCGAAGGCTCCAAGGCTGCGCTGGTTTACGGCCAGATGAACGAACCGCCGGGTGCGCGTGCTCGTGTTGCTCTGACCGGTCTGACGATCGCTGAAGATTTCCGCGACAAGGGCCAGGACGTTCTGTTCTTCGTGGACAACATCTTCCGCTTCACGCAGGCTGGTTCGGAAGTGTCGGCTCTTCTCGGCCGTATTCCTTCCGCTGTGGGTTATCAGCCGACGCTGGCAACCGACATGGGCCAGATGCAGGAACGTATCACGACGACGACCAAGGGCTCGATTACCTCGGTTCAGGCCATTTACGTTCCGGCCGACGACTTGACCGACCCGGCACCGGCAACATCGTTCGCCCACCTGGACGCAACGACCGTTCTGTCGCGTTCGATCGCAGAAAAGGGTATCTACCCGGCTGTTGACCCGCTCGACTCCACGTCGCGCATGCTTGACCCAATGATCGTTGGTGAAGAGCACTACGAAGTTGCCCGTAAGGTTCAGTCGACTCTGCAGCGCTACAAGTCGCTTCAGGACATCATCGCCATCCTCGGCATGGACGAACTGTCGGAAGAAGACAAGCTGACCGTTGCTCGCGCCCGTAAGATCGAGCGCTTCCTGTCGCAGCCGTTCTTCGTTGCTGAAGTCTTCACCGGTTCTCCGGGTAAGCTGGTTGCTCTCGAAGACACCATCAAGGGCTTCAAGGGTCTCGTCAACGGCGAGTACGACCATCTGCCGGAAGCTGCATTCTACATGGTTGGTTCGATGGAAGAAGCCATCGAAAAGGCCAAGAAGCTGGCTGAAGCTGCCTGATACTGAAATACGAGGCGCGCGGTTCTTCTGTGCGCCTCCGTATGCTTCATGCGAAACATCTTGTTAGCGTGGTTTGCATATAATGACATTTGACCGTCCGCGTAATTGAAAAGAAGTGAATAGCCATGGCTGACAGTTTCAAGTTTGAACTGGTTTCCCCGGAACGTCTGCTCGTTTCCGAGACGGTTACGGAAGTCGTCATTCCGGCTACGCTCGGTGAGATGACCGTGATGGCCAACCACGCACCGACGATGACCACGATCAAGCCGGGTATCGTGAGCGTAACGTTTGCCTCCGGTGAGAAGCACAAATACGTCGTATTCGGTGGCTTCGCCGACATTCTGCCGACGGGCTGCACGCTTCTGGCGGAATCGGCTGTTTCCGCAGACGATATTTCGCCTGATACGCTGCAGAAGCGCATCGACGCTGCGAAGGCCGAGATCGATGAAGGTAATCACCACCACGATCATCTGACGAAGCTTGAAAAGCATCTTTACGAGCTGACGAACCTGCATGAGGTTCTCGTCGCGGCTTGAAAGAACCGGGCGGGTTCCAAGGAATGACTGCCCACAAAAAATTTCAAACAAAAAAGCGGTCCTAGTGGCCGCTTTTTTGTTTCTGATACCTAAGTATGGTCGAACAGGCGCTTGACGCGAGTTATCGTCGCAGCAATGTCGTTTGTCTGTAGCCAAGCGCACGGGGCTTTGCCGCGGACTGAAGTTCCGGGCGAGCGTCCGTCCCGTCTCAGAGAGAAATGAGCCCATAGAATGTCTGCGGAAGCGAGTTATCGACGTGTTCTAAGAACCGCATCCAAAGGCGGATCTGTCGATATCGGTCATCGATCGGTACCGGAGGAAAGGGCTGTGGCTTTTTCCTATGGCGGTTCAACCCATGCGGTGATGATGGCAAGCCCTGCCGATCTTGAGGACTTCGCTGTCGGATTCAGCCTGACGGAAGGAATCATATCGCGACGCGACGAGATCGACACCATTGAGGTCGTTGATGCCGGCCAGGGTTTCGATGTGCAGGTCGGACTTCAGGACGAGAAGGCCGATGTTCTCAGGGCAAGACGTAGGCATATGGCCGGCCCGGTTGGTTGTGGTCTCTGCGGAATTGAATCCATCGAACAGGCGGTTCGGCCCATTCCCGATGTCGGCGCTGTGGGCCTCAAGCTGCCAGGCCGTGAACTGGTCGAAGCGATCAAGGCGTTGAATGATGGGCAGCCTTTGCATCAACAGACCCGCGCGGTTCACGGTGCGGGCTTCTATGTACCGGGCAAGGGACTGGTTGCTGTTCGAGAGGATGTCGGGCGTCACAATGCCTTGGATAAGCTGGTCGGCGCTGCGATCAATGCCGGCTATTCTGGGGCTACAGGCGTTGTCGTTGTTACCAGTCGTCTGTCCGTCGAAATGGTTCAGAAGGCAGCGATCTTCGGCAGCTCGATGCTGATCGCAATTTCTGCTCCGACGGCGCTGGCCATCGAAACGGCTGAGACGGCAGGTATGACGCTGGTGGCTATCGTTCGCGGTGAAGACTTTGAAGTCTTCACCCGCGCCGACAGGCTCATTCTATCCGCTTAAGTCGCTCCGCTTTCAGAACTCCGTCCAATCGGCGGCGACATTGGCATATGTGCCGGTCGCTGCAAATCTCGGCTGAGGGGCAAGCCTAGCAACTGGAGCCGGCACTTTCCTGATGTCTGCCGACTGCATGACGCGGATTTGCTGTTCCTGTGCGATCTTGAACTGGGCGAGGAGCTGGTGCAGATCGGCAGCTTCCTTGGCAAGTCCGTGGCTTGCTGCCGTGGTTTCTTCCACCATCGCCGCATTTTTCTGTGTCGCCTGATCCATGACGTTTACCGCCTGGTTGATTTCGGCGAGACCGTTGGCCTGTTCTCTCGAAGCTTCGACGATCGCGGCGACATTGGTGTCGATCTCCGTCATTTGTGAGAGGATGTCTCGCAGGGCGCTGCCCGTTTTGCCCACCAGATCCACGCCATTTGCGACCTGTTCGCGTGACTTGTTGATCAGCGACTTGATCTCCTTGGCGGCGAGGGCCGAGCGCTGTGCAAGTTCACGCACCTCCTGCGCCACGACGGCAAAGCCCTTGCCGGCCTCGCCTGCACGTGCCGCCTCAACACCTGCATTTAACGCAAGAAGGTTGGTCTGGAAGGCAATGTCATCGATGACGCCAATGATGTTGGTAATTTCACCCGATGAGCGAGAGATTTCATCCATGGCCGAAATGGCTTGCTGAACGATCTTGCCGGAGCTGTCGGCGTTGTCTCGGGTATCAGAGACAAGCTTTCCTGCGTCGCCAGCGCGTCGGCTGGCGTCGGCCACTGTCGTGGTGATTTCCTCGAGAGCAGCAGCGGTCTCTTCCAAAGATGCGGCTTGCTGCTCGGTTCGTTGCGCGAGTTGGTCGGCGGCCATCCGTATCTCGCTTGAACCGGATGCGATGGTCGAAGCGTTGTGGGCAACCGTCTGCATGGTCGTCTGCAGCTTGGCCACGACTTCGTTAAAGTCTTTTCGCAACTGCTCCATGCTCGGCACGAATGTCTGCTCAAGTCTTTGCAACAGATCGCCGTCGGCGAGATCGCGGAGCGCGCCTGCAAGTACAGTGATTGCGCTCATACGCGGCGTTACGTCAGTCGCAAACTTGACCACCTTCGCGACTTTTCCGGCTTCATCCAGAACGGGATTGTAAGCGGCCTGAATCCAGATTTCCTTGCCATTTTTTCCATATCGCACGAACTCGTCGGAGATGAATTCTCCTGCTGCCAGGCGCTGCCAGAAGTCGGCATAGGCAGGGGAGGCAGCATAGGCCGGATCGCAGAACATGCGGTGGTGCTTGCCCTGTATCTCCTTCAGATCGTAATTGACCGCGTTGCAGAAGTTCGGGTTTGCCGTGATGATGGTGCCGTCGGGGAAAAATTCGATCGTCGCCTGCGAGCGCGAAAGCGCTTCAAGCTTTCCGGCATCCTCAACGGCTTTGATTTTCTTTGCGGTAATGTCTGTCGCGATCTTCACGACCTTGTACGGTTTGCCGGAGCGAAAGACCGGGTTGTAAGATGCCTCGATCCAGATTACCGAGCCGTTTTTGGTGATGCGGCGGTAGTCGTTCGCCTGAAACTCGCCCCGTGCGAGCGAAGCCCAGAATTCCTGATATTCATGAGACGCGGCCAGTTCCTTATCGCAGAAGATGCGGTGATGCTTTCCGACGATTTCCGAAAGCTCGTAACCGAGCGCCTGACAAAAATTGCGGTTTGCCGTCAGAATATTGCCTTTGAGGTCAAACTCGATGACAGCCTGCGATTTCGATATTGCATCAAGAACGTTTTTGTTGTCTGCACTTTTCCCAAGCCCCAGCATTGGACGTCCCCCAGATTTGGCCACACGGTACAGTCTGTCGCTCTGCGGACCGCTGTAGAGTGTTGAAAAAGATGAATTCCCTTTTCGTCTCGAGCAAATGAAGTAACGTTGTTCGTATCGTTTTGTGTGACTTCGTTTGGCTCTTCAATATTAGAAATAAATAATATTAAAATGTTCTTATTTGATTTGAGGGAAATAAAAATAAAAGCCACCGAGCGGGGCCGCCGGTGGCTTTATTGTTCAGGAAACGCAGGCTCTGTTCTTCTCAGATATCAAGATCGGCACCGAGCTACGCTTGCTTTGAAAACTACTTTGATATGATTTTGTTTCGGATCAGGCCGCGAGATCTTCCGCTTCCGTTCCCTTGAACATCTTTGCCAGGTTGAGGAAGCAGATCATGCCATGCTCGTTAGCGATGATGCCCTCGGAATAGGACTTGTCGAACGAGGCGGAAATCTCCGGAACCGGCTGAACCTGGTTGGCAGGAATGGTCAGTATGTCGGAAACGCGGTCAACAAGCATGCCGATGACCATGTTGTGCACTTCTGCGACAACAATGGCGCTACGCTCGTTTGCGACGGTGCTTTTCATGCCCAGCTTGTGTGCGAGATCGATGATCGGGATAACGGAGCCGCGCAGGTTCATGACGCCGATAACGTCTTTAGGAGCGTGTGGGATCGGGGTCGACGGCGCCCAGCCACGAATTTCGCGGATCGTCGTTGTCTTGACGCAAAATTCCTGATCGTGCAGGCGGAATGCGATGATTTCCAGCGTCTCGCCGCCAAAGTTGGTGGAGTTAATCATTGCCATCAGAATTCTTCCCAATTTTCGCTGAGGAGGCCAGAGCAAGTGCACCGACACTTGCATATGCGGAGTTTGGCGTTCTGCCTGGTGCCTGAACGGCCGGGAGGAGACTTCCGGCTTCATAAGGGAGATTCGTAACACAAGATCGTTTCGCAAACCTAAATGCGAAGGGTCTCAATACTCCTTCTCGTAGAATATGCCGGCCGCCCCTTCACCGTCACCACCGGCCTCACCACGCAGCTTGACGCCCTTGCCGACGTCAAGGTTGATGATCGCCTTGGCGCCGGAATCGCCGCTCTGTTGCAGCTCGAGATAGGTTCGTTCGTTGAGGTATTTGCCGGCCGAAACGCGAGCTTGTCCCTCCGAGTCCGTCGAGATGTCGAGATCGTCCACGCCGAGATTGCTTCGCAGCTTGTCGAAGAGGGACGTGGAGCGACCTCCGGCCAATTGTCCTGCGGCATCCGCCAGTCGGGCAATCTGCAAGGCAGACAGTTTCGACATGGATTGTCCGAAGATCAACTGCGCCATCACTTCATCCTGCGGCAGAACCGGTGAGGACGAGAAAACGAATGCCGGATCATTGGCATTGCCCGTCACAGCGACCGTCACTGTTGTCGATCCAACGGACGATTGCGCTTCCATATCCAGGACAGGCACCAGACCGCCGCCAAACGTGATGTTGCCGGTATTGAAGTCCAGGCGGCGCGTCAGAATTTCCAGTCGTCCACGGCGCATTTCGAAACCGCCGGAAATAACCGGCACCGCAGCCGTGCCGCGAATGGTCAGATTGCCGGTCAGTTCTGCGTCGATACCGCGGCCACGGACAAAAATACCACTCGGCGCGTTGACCTGCAGGTCGAGGTTGATGGTCGAGGAACTGCCACTGCCGCCCTGGTCTGCACCAAGTGCCTTGTTCTGGGCACGGACCTGAGGGGGAGCGTTCTTGTGCTTCACATCGATTTCGGTCAGTGACGCCGGAAGCCGTTCGGGAATGGTGATCGCACTTCTGTCCAGCGTGAGATTGCCGCCAAGAACCAGGCCGCTGAGCAATGGCCCCTTGAGCGTCACTGTGCCGCTGACAACGGTTGTGACCAATGTACCATCATTATAACCGGCGCGGTTGAGCGTGATTGTCAGATCGGCAGGAAAGCCTCCCGTTATGCCAACCGAACCGGCGCCTGAAATCGTACCGCCGCCGGCCAGTTTGCCAGTCAGGCGCGAAATGACGGCGCGGTCGCGGTCGAAGGTGATAGTGGCGCCGACATCGTTCAACGTCAGGTTCCGGCGCACGTCGATTACACGGGTGCCATCGGTCGTGACGGAACCGGTTATCACGGGCGATGTCGCGCTTCCGCTGATCTTCACGTCGATTGCGGCCGTTCCACTGACATCGAGACCCTGTGCGGCAGTCTGTGCGGCAAGGGCAGCAAACGGCAAATTGCCGGAGAAGGCCATGGAAATCGGTCGGTTGCCGGAGATGCCGAGCGAACCGCCACCGGAAAGTGCCATGCCGCCCTGGCCGGTCACATTGGTGTCGATCTGCAGGTTGCCACCGGCAAAACGGCCGTTGGCCTTGATACCAAGCGGTGCGAGACCCGCTGCCCTGGTCTGGGATACTGCAGCATCCGCCCAGTTTAAGTCATATGTCACTGCCGGATCGGATGCGGCGCCCTTGGCCGTAACAGTGCCGGAAATGTTACCGGCGGCATCCAGCCCGGCGGCAAACGCATTGGCCAGGCTGGCAGGCAGCGCGCGGATATCAACATTCAGATCGAGAGCGGAGCCTGCGGTTCCGTTGACTTCAATGCGCCCTTGACCGGTGACGATTGCAAGGTCTGAAATTCGCGCCGTGCCTTGCTGGATGGCGATGCTGGTCGGCTTTTCGAGACGGACCGGAATACCCTTTGGCGCTGCAGAGAACTCATCGATCCGGACCGTCATCGGAGAGCCGCCGGTTTCGGCGCTACCTTTCGCGACAATGGGGGCATTGTCATAGCGACCGTTGAGATTGAATTCGGTGCTTGTTCCCGTGTGAGCGACGGTTGCGGTCAGCCCGGAGATCGCGGCCGCACCGGCATTGATGCTGTCTGCCTTCACCGTCCCATTGATTGCCAGCGCCTGTAGGTCATCGATGGTTACATCGGCAGCGAGCTTGGAAATCGTGGTCGTGCCCTGCCTGATTGTCCCGCCATTCGCCTTGATCGTTGCGGCGATCTTTCCATTGTCGTTGCTGAGAACGATGTTGCCCGCAACGTCACCAGCGGCTTGTTGTGCGGCCAGAGCCGCGAGCAGGGAAAGGTCCGGGAAATCAAACGACAGGTTGCCTTCTGGAAGAAACTGAGGCGAAAACTGTAATTGCCCCTTCAGAATGTTCTTCCCGACCGCGACATTCAGTTCCGGTATCGCCGTTCCCGTTTCCGTCTGCACGACGTTTGCATCGACATTGATCGCCTGTTTATCGAGACTGCCACTTGCCGTCAGCTTTGCCTGGGGGGCTGAAGCGTCTGCCTTGCCGCTTGCGTTGAGTTTCAGTGCTTCAAGTTTACGCCCAGCGAGAACAGCACTCTCCGAACTGATGCCGATATTGAAGTCGGGTGCAGATAACGCGCCGCTGGCATCGACCGTGAAGTCGGCTGTTCCTGTCGCTTGCGGCGTCAGCTTCTGAAGTTGCGGCAAGCGTCCGGTGAGGTTTGCTCGGATCGAGCCATTTTCCAGACTGACATCGCCAGCCGCTTCCAGCGTCCCGGATTTCAGGTCGAGATTGCGAACGCTTGTGCTTCCGCCGATGACAAGATCGATATCGCCCTTCAGCGCAATGGTGGTGTCAAACTTGGAGGCTAGCGCTTCAGGAAGTGTTGCCGGAAGTGCAAAAAGTTGAACCGCAGACGACAGCCTTTTGCCGGAAAGATCGAATGCTCCATTGATCGTCCCACCGACGCTGGCGCTTTCCAATGTCGCGCCATCGAAACCGATTGCCGTTTCGCTGATCGTCAAAGGTGCCTTGATGGTCACGGGCGCCCGCACGACCCGATCAATGTCCGGGCTTGTGAACGACGATTGAGCGACGGTGAACACGGTTTCGACCGTACCACTGCGATCCGTGAGATTGAGGTCATTGCTGGTTGCTGTCAGCTTGACAGCATCCAGCTTTCCCTGTGGCAAAGACAGGCTGCGTATCGACGCGGATGCGTTGAGGCTTGCTGCGTCGGCATTGCCACGCAAGGAAAGATCAATCCCGTCAATCAGAGCCTGGAGTTCGCCATTTTCAATCGGCCAGCGAAAATCGACCGGTCCAGCCATGCCGATGAGATTGGCGTTGAGATCGTTCTGACCAGTAGGGTCAATGTTGCCCGATGCTGTCAAAAGCAGGGCACCTGTTTCCAGTGTGCTGTTGCCAACCTCTATCCGGCCCTGCGGGAAGAGTGTTGTCGTTGCGTCGAGCTTTGTTTCGCCTGCAAAGAGCTGACGGAAATCAGGGGGGAGCAGCAAGTCGGGCTGTCCGCCACCGGTGATTTCGATGCGGCGCGCACCATCCGCGGCCAGTACGTGGTGGCCGGAAAGATTAAGAACGCGATTGCCAGCGACATTGCCGTTCAGTGTGCCGGTCCAGTCGGAAAGCGGACCTTCGCCATTGAGATCGATTGACACCGCAGGTGCATCTGGAAGCGATAGCAGCGTTGCCAGCAGGCCACCCTGGGGCTCCCTCAGTTCCGCCTTGAGTTTGAGAACATTCTCGTTCGGCAGGAAGGCGATGTCGGCGTTGACTTCGGCATCCTGCAGATCTTGTCGGTTTGCTGCGAGAGAAAGCCTGATGTCATCAGTTGCGGCTTTCAAGCTGCCTTCGGCGCGAAGGTCGAAAGAACGCCCAAGCAATGGTTCTGCAAGGCTGATATCCGGGAAATTGAAATTATCGACGCCGATTTCGATTGGCAGTGAGAAACCGCTGGAGCTTGTTTCTGCCTTCTCTGCCGCAGGAAGCGGTTTGCGATCCACCTCGATCGAGCGCGCCGAAACCATGTCAGCATGAAATGTGCCGGCAAGCAAGGACAGCGGCGACCAGTCTACGGCAATGTCATCAACGCGCGCGTAAGCACCTTGACGGTCGGAAAGGGTGACGTTGTCCAGCCGCAGACGTCCGGTCAGCAGGCCGCGCGGCGGCGAGATTTCAATCTTCTGGTCCGGTGACGAAACGAGTGAAGAAACCTGGTCTGCAGCAATTCTCGCGCCGATCGGTGTAAAGCCGACGAACAGAACGGCAAGCAATAGCAGTACAACACCGCATAAAACGATGTATCCCAGCCACTTCAACAATCGAATCAACATCGTCATAAAAGGTAATCTACACTCAGTTTTAAGGTCGTTCGACCGCGATGCCTAAAAAGACTGGCCAATGCCGGCGTAAATACCGAAACTGTTGCCGTCTTCATATTTCTTAAGCGGCATGGCGACGTCGAGACGCAGAGGTCCGAAGGGGGTCGCATAACGCAGGCCAATACCGGCACCTGCGCGAATATCAGAGAAATCCGGCGCCATGTCAGGAGAGACAACGCCCGCATCGATGAACGGCACGATGCCGATCGTCTCGGTCAGCTTGATACGAGCTTCCACCGAACTGACGATGTAGGATCTGCCGCCCGTTGCATCGCCTGCATTATTGTAGGGCGATATCTCCTGATAGCTGTAACCGCGAACCGATCCGCCACCGCCAGCGTAGAAGCGACGGGTGGTGGGAATGTCCTGCAGCTCGCTGCCGCCTACCAGAACGCCGCCGGAAAGTTTTCCGGCCATGACCAGGCGGTCTTCGGCGCCAAATCCCTTGTAACCTGTCAGAGATCCTTCGAAGGATGAGAAGAACGTGCCGTTCAGCGCCTCGTAGCTTGGTTTGGCCGCAATCGAGGCGCGGAAGCCCTCTGTCGGATTGAGCTTGTCGTCACGGGTATCCCGGACGAATTCAAGGGGGATGGATGTCGTCAGGTACTGGTTTTTACCAAAGGCATCTTCGGTATCCGTCCATTGCACCTCGAGGCCGGCGGATGCGGTATCCGTATCGTTCAGTTCGTAACTGAAACCGGCCGCACCGGTAATGGACCGTGCCTCATATGTATCCGGATGCTCCGTCTTGGCGATAAGGCTGGTCTTGAAGGTGGTACGGGGATTGAACATGCCCGGCTTGGTGAAGGTAATGCCGGCCGAATAGTCCATGCCCTCGACGCTGGAGGCTTCACCCAGGCGCGAAACAGCGCCTTCGATACGAAGCGATTCTGCCTTGCCGAAAAGATTTCGATGTCCCCAATAACCCTGCAGGCCGATGCCTTCAGTGGTGGAGTATTGCGCACCAACGCCGAAATAGCGGTGCTTGCCTTCCGAGACCTCGATGGTCAACGGGATGGACCCGTCGCGCGCAAGGGTTCCCGCTTCCTTGATTGTCAGACTGGAAAACACGCCGAGCTGCCGCAGTCTGTCCGAGGCCTTGCGCAGCTTCTCAGGCGAATAGGGTTCGCCGCCATTGAGGCGCGAATAGCGGCGAATGAAATCGCCATCAACCGTCTTTTCACCTTTGACGGCAACCTCACCAAGCGGTGCAATCGGCCCGCCTTCGGCTCCCATGGTAATGTCGACCGTGTTGGTTGCGTGGTTTGCGACCGCTTCACGTTTCGTCAGTTTCGCCAGTGGGCGACCTTCAGCCTTGAGATCGTCGATCAGCTTGTTGCCAGCGCGAATGATTGCGAGCGAACCGGCATCGCCGCCGGTCGTCAGGCCGTAATCCTCAAGATTGCGCCCGGTCACGTCACCCTCGAGTCTCACAGCGCCGAGTGTGAACACCGGGCCGGGTGTAACAGTGATGACCACAGGAACCGGTGCAGAATGATCGAAGACAGGGTTTGGCGGCAGCGCATCGACATTCGTGCCGGCAACCGTGACGCTCACGATGCCACCGTAACGCGCGTTTTCGTAAAGTGCTGCGATCAGACGGTCGCGATCATCGCGGGCCTTGATCAGCAAGCCGAGATCGCCTGAAGCAGGCTTGTCCTTGTCTGCAAGAAGGAGAGAGCTGTTCTCAAGGCTGCTGCGGAGGCTTTTGTCCGCATCCGGCGCGTTCAAGGTGACGGAATAGCTGACGGGATTGGTGACTTCGACTTCCGGCTCATCCGATCCCCACAGCCGTATCCCGAACAGTTTGAAGGCGTAGGCATCACGGATGAGGGCTGGGTACGCAGCTAGCGCGACAGCAACCGCCAAAGCGGTGCCGACTTTCCGATACGCAATACTTGTCTTCGGGGCAGTTCGTGTTTTTCGCATAAGCTGCTTTATGGTTGAGCATTTATTTTCGCTCCAACCCGTTTCCTCTCCGTTAACGTTGCAATTTAATCATAAATGAACCGCTTTGAGGACTCTCGGACTCCAATTTACCGCCTTAAAAACAAAAAGCCCCGGAGAACCGGGGCTTCTGTGCAACGCTATTGCGTCTTGTAATTATCGGCAACGAGCCGTGTAACGCTGACCGTACTGGTCGCGATAGTAGCAATAACCTGGTTCAGAAGCGTTACCGATAAGGGCGCCACCTACGCCACCGATCGCTGCACCGACTGCTGCGCCACGGACGTTACCCGTTACAGCGCCACCGATGACCGCACCGGAAACGGCGCCGATCGAAGCTCCCTTTTCGGTCTGGGTGCAGCTTGCAAGCGACAGGCCGACCAGCGCAAATATGATTGCCTTTTTCATGAAACTCTCTCCAACGTTACAATGAGCTCTGTGGCTCGGTAGGCGTCCCATATTTATCTCTGCGGCGACTGCAATTTCCGACCGCCACAAATAACTATCAATTCGATTCGCTTTAGGGAAGCCTTGTCTGTACCGGCTTTCCTTTACGCGTAAATTGATTGCGTTCGATAGAACGGGCTTTGTCGCCAAAGGTTCCAAATCTCGCGCTTTTTTGATGTGGATCAAGTTTGCACTTCCCATCTCGGCGTATAAGAGCTTTATTGGAATGGTTCAAAACAACGGCGAATTGACGCAGGCGTGGCTAAACTTGCTGAACGGGGTTGACGGTTTCGGTCACGAGGCAGAGAACACAGCGATCAATTCTGGAGCATGGAATGGATTTCGAGGCATTTTTCACGGCGGAACTGCAAAGTTTGCACTCTGAAGGCCGCTATCGTGTTTTCGCGGATATCGAGCGTCATCAGGGTAATTTTCCCCGTGCGACACGTTATAACGCCAATGGCGAGCGTCAGGATGTGACCGTCTGGTGCTCCAATGACTATCTCGGTATGGGTCAGCACCCCAAAGTTGTCGAAGCGATGAAAGCGGCGATCGACCACTGTGGCGCGGGTGCGGGAGGCACCCGGAATATTTCTGGCACCAACCACTACCATGTTCTTCTCGAGCGCGAACTGGCCGATCTGCACGGCAAGGAATCGGCGCTGATCTTTACCTCGGGTTACGTCTCCAACTGGGCCACGCTCGGAACGCTCGGTCAGAAAATCCCTGGCCTCATCATCTTTTCCGACGCGCTGAATCATGCCTCGATGATCGAAGGCATTCGTTATGGCCGTTGCGAGCGTGTGATCTGGAAGCATAACGACCTCGAAGACCTTGAGGCAAAGCTCAAGGCTGCCGATCCGGCTGCGCCGAAGCTGATTGCTTTTGAGTCCGTCTATTCGATGGATGGCGATATTGCGCCGATCAAAGAGATTTGTGACCTCGCCGACCGGTATGGCGCAATGACCTATCTGGACGAAGTCCATGCGGTTGGCATGTATGGTCCGCGTGGTGGTGGCATTGCGGAACGCGAAGGCATTATGGATCGTCTGACGATCATCGAGGGTACGCTCGGAAAGGCATTCGGTGTCATGGGCGGCTATATTGCCGGCTCTGCCGCAGTGTGTGATTTCATCCGTTCTTTCGCGTCGGGTTTCATTTTTACAACGGCGTTGCCGCCGTCGCTCGCAGCCGGTGCGGTCGCTTCGATACAGCATCTGAAGGCAAGCCCGTTCGAACGTGCCCGCCATCAGGAGAGGGTTCGCAAGCTGCGTGGACTTCTCGACGCACGCGGTATCCCGCACATGGACAATCCCAGCCACATCGTACCGGTGATGGTCGGGGATGCGGCAAAGTGCAAATGGATTTCGGACATTCTGCTCGACAGCCACGGCGTTTACGTTCAGCCGATCAACTATCCGACCGTACCGCGCAAGACCGAGCGCCTGCGTATCACGCCGACGCCGCTGCACAGCGATGCCGATATCGAGCATCTTGTCGGCGCGCTGCATCAGCTTTGGTCGCACTGTGCGCTGGCGCGTGCCGTGGCCTGAGACGCGATAAAGAGAAAAGACGAAAATGGCCGCTTCAAGCGGCCTTTTCTTTGGCGGAAATCAATTCCTGCGCATGACGGCGCGCTTCGGCATCTGCCGAAAAAACATCTTCCGTTGTTGAGGCAGAGCGGCCGTCATTCATGCGCTCCATGACACGTTCAACGATCTCAGCCATATCGAGAAAGCCGATATTGCCATCGACGAAAGCGTGAAAGGCGGTTTCTTCAGCCGCATTCAGCACAGCGCCCTGCAGTCCACCGCGTTCGAGCGCAGTACGGGCCAGCCGAAGTGCGGGGAAGCGCTCTTCATCGGGCGCTTCGAAATCGAGGCGTGCAAGCCGTGAAAAATCGAGCCGTTCGACATTCAGTTGACCCCGTGCCGGATAGGTCAGGGCGTAGCCAATAGCGGTTCGCATATCCGGCGATCCAAGCTGCGCGATGTAGGAGCCATCGGTATAACCGACCATCGAATGAATGATGGACTGTGGGTGGACGATGACTTCCACCTGGTCGGGTCTGAGATCGAAGAGGTATTTTGCCTCGATCATTTCCAGCCCCTTGTTGAACATAGAGGCACTGCCGATGGAAACCTTCAGTCCCATCGACCAGTTGGGATGAGCGCGGGCGATATCCGCAGTGACACCGGCCATCTGTTCTCGTGTCCAGGTACGGAATGGTCCGCCTGATGCGGTCAGGACGATCCGTTCGACAGCCTGTTTGTGATCTCCGGTCAGGCACTGGAAAATGGCACTGTGCTCACTGTCCACGGGAACGAGTTTGCCCCCCCCCTGCTTGACGGTACGCAGAAAAACGTCGCCTGCCGAAACGAGGCATTCCTTGTTTGCCAGGGCAATATCTGCGCCGCGTCGCGCCGCCGTGAGCGTCGGAGCCAGACCGGGTGTTCCGGCAATGGCCGCCATGACCCAGCCAGCGTCCATTGACGCGGCTTCTTCAAGACCCGTTTTGCCGGCTGCAACCGCGATATCCGTGTCTGCGAGGGCGGATTTGAGGTCGTCGTACCTGTCTTCGTCTGCCGTGACAGCCAGTTTGGCGCCGAATTCGCGCGCCTGTTCTGCCAGCAGTTCGATGTTGCCAGCACCGGTCAGCGCCATGATCTCGAAATCATCACGGCCGCCAAGCTGCCGCACCACATCCAGCGTATTGGTGCCGATGGAACCCGTCGATCCCAAAATCGTCAATTTGCGTGGCGTGTTCTTGGCATTCGTCATGTTCAGCCCGTCGACAGTCTCAATCATCCGTTTCTAGGCTCTACAAGTGAAACCCGGCCATAACAAGCACAAAGCCCTGCTATTGTTTTTGGGCACGGTAAAGCCATATGCTTGAAAACGATAAGAGGACCTGAATGCGACGTTTCCTTGTTTCCAGTGGTTGGATCTTTGCCACAAGCCTTATTCTTGTGTGTGTCTTCATGCCGTTCGACCCGCGGCTGTCCGAGCGGGCGCAGGCCCTTCCTGGTGCGGTGGTGTCTTTCAACAGGGCGGTTACCGATTTCGGTACCTTCCGATGGATGCTGTATTCCTCCGGTGTTCTGGCTATCGGCGTCTACATCGCCGCCCGCATTTTCCAGGCGAGAACCTATTCGGGACGTCTGAAGGCAGCGTGGCGGCTTCTCACCTATTTCTTTCTGACCATCATAACTGCCAGCGTTCTTGTTCATGCCCTGAAGTTTTTGATAGGCCGTGCACGGCCTGAATTGCTTCTGGAGTTGGGCGCTTACAGTCTCACGCCCTTCACCGGCGACAATCTCTACGAGAGCTTTCCCTCCGGGCACTCCACGGCCGCAGGCGCGTTTTTCGGCGTGTTCGCGATGCTGATGCCCCGGTTTCGCTGGGTGTTCCTGTTGTTGGCGCTTGTCATCGGCATTTCGCGTGTCATCGTTGGGGCGCACTATCCAAGCGATGTCGCTGCGGGGCTGTTGCTCGGCTTGTGGACGGCGGTTGCTTACGCTTTTATTTTTGCGCGATCCGAAAAGCTCTTTCGTTTCGACGCCAACGGCTGGCCGCAGCCAAAAAATGTGCCGCTGCCAGTATGAATGTTTGATGCGAGAGGGGGCTCTCCAGTGGATGGAATGAACCAGGCAAATCCGCAGGCGCAGGCCGATGCCGGGCGGGCGGGTCGCATCAAGGTACGGGTTGCGATTGCCGGGGCAGGGCCAGCGGGTTTGATGCTCGGGCTTTTGCTGGCAAGAGCCGGCGTCGATGTTGCCGTCATCGAAAAACATGGCGATTTTCTACGCGATTTTCGTGGTGATACGATCCACCCGTCCACGCTCGATATTGTCGAGCAGCTTGGATTCATCCGCGAGTTTCTCGAGCTTCCGCACACACGTGCCCCCAAACTCCATGCCGAGATCGGTGGTGAGAAAATCACCATCGCCGATTTCTCGCGTCTGCCGGTCAAGAACCGTTTTATCGCCTTCATGCCGCAATGGGAGTTTTTGAGTTTTCTGGCCGGAAAGGCCGGCCAATACGATAGTTTTCGGTTGATGATGAATGCTCGTGTTTGCGGCATTGTCGAGCAGAACGGTCGGGTGTCAGGGCTCGAGGTTGAAACACCAGATGGCGCACTCGTGGTGGAAACGGACCTTGTTATCGGTGCAGACGGGCGCAACTCCATTGTTCGCGACAAGGCCGGGCTGGAGGTTGAAAGTTTCGGTCAGCCAACCGAGGTCTTGTGGCTGAGGCTTTCAAAAAAAACCGGTGACCCCAGGGAAACGATGGGGCATGCGGGACCACAACAGGGTTTTGTCCTGATCGACCGTGGTGACTATTGGCAGTGCGGCTACGTGGTTCGCAGAGGCACGTTTGCCGAGATGAAAAGCAGAGGGCTCGATGCTTTTCGAGATGCTGTTGCCAAGGTGTGCCCTCTGCCTGCGGAGAGGTTGCTGGAGATCGGAGACTGGAGTGATGTCCACCTTTTGAGTGTCAGGATCGATCGCCTTAAACGATGGTGGAGGCCGGGTCTGATCTGCATCGGGGATGCAGCGCATGCGATGTCTCCGATAGGCGGCGTTGGCGTCAATCTGGCGATCCAGGATGCGGTTGCCGCTGCCAATATTCTGATCCCGGCGCTTGGTTTTGACGGTGCTGTGCCAGACAAGGCACTGGCTGCCATTGAGGTGCGGCGGTCCTTCCCGACCAAGGCGACGCAAAAATTACAGTTGATGATGCGCAGCCGCCGCAAGAAAGATCAGAGCGATGCGCAGAAAGCCAAGGGTCCGTCGGGCTTTGTTCGCACCATCGCCCGGTTTCCTTTGCTTGCCCATCTTGCCGGAAGGCTCATCGGGCTTGGTTTCAGACGAGAGAAACTGGCACGCTGAACAATTGGCCGGGGTCAGGCGATTTCCGGTTTTTCGGCAAATTTCAACCCTAGAACGGCGGAGCCAATAAGCCCCGGCTCAATTCGGCATATGGCCGGAACGACCAGAGGGCGGTCGAATCGTCTGAGAATACGGGCTCTGACGGCCTCATCCAGCGCCGCGAGCAATTCTTTCGAGTTCGACAACCCACCTCCAACCGGCACAATGGTCGCGCCCGTGACATTGATGACCATGGCGAGAGGCGAGGCAAGGATGTCGATGAGAATGTCGATGGTCCGCGCGGCTTCAGCATCGCCGCTCTGCCAGGCGTCAATGATCTCTTCGCTGCTCATCGTTTTCGCATACAGATGCTGATGCAGTTTTTCCATGCCGCGGGCGCTGCCAATGGCGTCGACACAGCCGGTAAGCCCGCAGCCGCATTCGAAACGCGGCAAAGTGGCGGGGGGATTGCCGGCAAGTGTCGCAGCAACCGGACCATGCCCCCATTCCCCGGCAAAACCACCATCGCTGTTGATGAGCTTGCCATCGATCACCAGTCCACCGCCGACCCCCGTTCCGAGAATGACGCCGAAAACAACGCGGTGTCCCTTGCCAGAGCCGATCTCCGATTCGGCCATCACGAAACAATCGGCATCGTTGGAAACGATGACTGGCAGGCCGAGTGCCTTCTCCAGATCATCTTTCAACCGCCTGCCATGGATACTTGGAATGTTGGCGACCGTCGCCTTGCCGGTCTCCGCATCGATGACCCCGGCAATCGACAGCGACACACAGTCCGGTGTCGTGCCGCTTGCGTCTATGACCGCCTTCAAGCGCGCGGCAAAATCCTCGAAACTGGTTTTTGGAGTAGGGATGCGGGGTGCCGGCCTGATGTCATCTGGCGCGTAGGCAGCCGCGCCCTTGATGGTCGTTCCACCGATGTCGAAGCAAACGATCATCATTCACATCCCGGAAGTGTTCGCGTCAAAGATCTTTTCCCCGCCGATCCAGCTCGAATCGATATCAAGGCTTGGCGTGAGCAAGACAAAATCGGCATCGAAACCAGGCAGAAGCTCGCCTTTTCCTGATGCCGCGATGGCTTGCGCTGGATAGGTGGACGCCATTCGCAAGGCTTCTTCAAGGGGTATCTGCAATTTTTCGTGGACGAACCGGATGCAGGACAGCATGTCGATATCCGCTCCAGCAAGCGTACCGTCGGCCAATGTCAGGCGTCCGCCGTTGCGATAAACCCGGCGGCCATTCAGTTCGAAGCCGTCATCGTTCGTGCCGATGGTGGACATGGCGTCGGTCACGAGGAAGATTCGTCCCGGACCGTTTTTTGCGCGCAAAGCAATTCCCATTGCGGCAGGATCGACATGGAAACCGTCGGCGATGAGACCGCAGTCCAGCTTGCCGTTTGAAATTGCCGCACCGACGAGGCCGGGTTCGCGGTGACCAAGCGGGCTCATGGCGTTGAAAAGATGCGTGACCATGGAGGCGCCTGCATCCGCATAATTTTTCGCAACAGAAAATCCGGCTTCGGTATGCCCAAGACTGACGATGATGCCAGCTTGCCGAAGCGCGCTGACCTGCTCGGTTGAAACGCTCTCCGGGGCGATCGTCGTCAAGATATAAGGAAGGTCTGCCTTTGAGGCGGTCAGCAAGGCCAGATCGCCTGATTCCATTTTCCGGATCAGGTTGGGATCGTGGGTGCCCTTGCGTGCGACCGAGAGATGCGGCCCCTCGAAATGCAGCCCGAGAAAGCCCGGAACTTTGTCATTCCAGGCTGCGATCCCTGCCTGCGCCGCTTTTGCTGTGACGTCTGGCCGGTCGGTAATCAACGTTACCATCAGGGCCGTCGTACCAAATTTGGCATGAGCGGCGCAGATGCGGGCAACGCCTTCTACATCCGGCTGGTTATTGAACATCACACTGCCGCCGCCGTTGACCTGCAGGTCAACGAACCCCGGTACCATCAAAAAGCCTGCGGCATCGATCGATATTGTCCCCGAGGGCAAAGCTTCCCTGTCGATGATTTGCGATACCCGTCCGCCATCAATCAGCAGGGCCTTGCCTTCATGCCACGTCGTGCCATCGAAGATGCGGGTGCCAACCAGCGCTTTCATGCTGCTCATTGGGTTTCCGTTACCTTCTTCAGTGCGACGGGCGCATCCGGGTTGAAGCCTCGTGCACGTGAAAGCTGCTCGATGAAGCCGTAAAATGGTGCGATCAGCAACAGCGCGTCGGTCAGCGGATGATTGGTTTCGACGAATGGCAACGATGTGGCCGGTGATCCCTTGGTGGACGTGACAAAGACGCTTGCGCCTTTCTTGCCAAGTCCGCTGGCAATCTCCGTGACAGATGCCTCGGCGCGATCGCGTGCGGCAAACGCGATGACCGGGAACTTCGGCGACACCAGAGACACCGGACCGTGCATAACTTCAGCGGAGGAGTAGGCCTCCGCGTGCAACTCGCAGGTTTCCTTGCATTTCAGCGCGGCTTCAGCAGCAATTGCCAACGACGGGCCACGGCCCAGCATATAGAGCGATTCCTCATTCTTGACGGCCTCGCCGATGTGGCTCCAGTCAAGCGCGATGGCCTTGGCAAAATTTTGCGGGAGCGCGCTGACGGCTTTCGCGAGCAGATTGTCTTCCGTCCACGCTGCGAGGATTGCCAAGCCTGCGACAATCGAATTGACGAAGGATTTGGTTGCTGCGACAGCCTTTTCCGGTCCAGCCTGAATGTCTATCGCATGATCGGCCATATCGCCCAAGGGAGAGGGCAAGGTGTTGACGAGGGAAAATGTCAGTGCGCCGCCTTTGCGGGCACTTTCTGCCAGCGCCACGATATCGGGGCTTTTGCCCGACTGCGAGACGGCGATCGCTGCTGCCCGTTCCAGCCGCAATTTTGTCTGATAGATCGAGGCGAGCGAAGGGCCGAGAGAGGCAACGGGAAGGCCGGTCTGTAACTCGATGGCATATTTCAGGAAATGTGCGGCATGGTCTGACGATCCACGGGCGATGGTAACGATGACAGCCGGGTCCCGGGCCATCAACTTTCGCCCTGCCTCCTGAAATTCTGTCGAGGCATTGTCCAGCAGGCGAGCAACTGCATCGGGAATCTCGTCGATTTCCTGGCGCATCAGGGTTGTCATCGGTTTGGTCCTTGATCGATTTGTTTCAGTCGGAGGCTATCGTCAGTTCCGCTACGAGGTCGTAGGCGTCACTTCTGTAAAGCGCGTGTGATATTTCCATGAGACGTCCACTCTCCAGATAGGCCATGCGTTGCACGGAAAGAGCGGCGGACCCGGGCGGAACACCCAGGAGCAATGTTTCCTCGTCTGTCAGAGTGCGTGCGGAGATGCGCTGAATGGCGCGGACAGGGCGAATGCCGTTTCGTTCCAGCACCAGATAAAGCGAGTTTTCCACCTGTTGTGGTTCAGGCAATATGTCGTCCGGCAGGGTCGTGACTTCCAGCGCGATTGGCTGGTCGTTGGCAAGGCGAAGACGGGTCAACCGGGCCACCATGGCGGAATGGGAGAGGCCGAGTGTCATCATCTCATCGCCGGTGGGGTAAAAAAGTCCCCGGTCGAGCCATCGCGTGCTGGCTGTCATACCCCTGCGACGCATGTCCTCGGTAAACGAGGTCAGCTTTGTCAGGGGTTGCTGCATGCGTGTTATCGGCTTCACAACGAACGTGCCCGAGCCATGCCTGCGTACCAGAAGGCCATCGCGAACCAGATCGTCTACGGCCTTTCTCACCGTCACGCGGCTTACGCTGGCGTTTTCGGCAATATCTCTTTCCGGGGGGAGGGCATCGCCGTGTTTCAGGCGGCCGCCATTGATCGCGTCTTCAATCGTCTGGCGCAGTTTCAGATAAAGCGGTCCGCCGCTTCCTGATTGCAGGCCGTCGAGATTCAAGGCTGCCTCGTTCATCTGTCACCCTCTGTCGCCAGTCCTTGGCTGGTTTCGCTATATCACAGGTGATACCACCGACAATACCAAAATCAAACCATTTGCAAAAATCCGTTCAGCTATGAAGAATTTTCATCGCTTTCGAGCTTTTTTACGCCGTTTTCGATGATATTTCAGCGTTAACCAAAAAAAATTTCCACTTTGCGTTTCCTCTCTGGACGAGTGGCATTTTTTTGGTATTGTTTTTGTATTGGCCCTCGGTTGAGGTTTGTCCATTGAGTTGGGCGGCCGTGAAAAAATCTGGGCCAAGAGCTGGAAGTCTAGAATTTGATTTGACCATCTTGAAAATTAATTTCATGATGGATCAAAATTATCGCAGTTGATTGAACGGCCGACGCAGAAATGGCTGCAATTGCGAAAATTAATTACGGTAAAGCAGGGAACAGCTTCATGAAAGTGGGAATTATCGGACTCGGATTCCGTCTTGGATATCTGGGCTACGTTTTCAGTGAAATCGACAAGGATTTCGAAATCGTCGGCTATGTCGATCCTGCCCCTGCTGGCCTTCCTGGCTTGCAGGAAAAGGGAATTTCCGCTGGTCGGGTTTATGATACTCCCGAAGAGCTGATCGCCAACGAGACCTTCGATCTGCTGATGATCGGGTCTCCCAACCATATGCATCTCGACCACATCCGCATCGGGCTTGAAGCCGGCTGCACGATCTTCACCGAAAAGCCGATTGTCGTCAGTATTGCTGAAAGCCTCGAGCTTGCTCGCCTGCTGAATAAGCATGGGCATGAGCGGCTGATGGTTGGCCTCGTCCTGCGTTATTCGCCACTTTACCGCGATCTGCGCGCGGCTCAGGCGGAGGGCAAGCTGGGTGAGGTCGTCTCCATCGAGGCTTCAGAACATATTCCGCCTTATCACGGCGCGTTTTTCATGCGCGACTGGCGGCGTTACGAGCATTATTCCGGTTCGTTCATGCTGGAAAAATGCTGCCATGACCTCGATCTTTACAACGGTGTTGTCGGGGCGCGGCCACGTTTCGTGTCGAGTTTCGGCGGGCGCAAAAGCTTTACGCCAGCCAATGCGCCGCAGAACGACGGCATCAATGACATGGAGGTCTATCATCGCAAGCCAAGTGGCTGGATGGGGTCCGACAAGGTCTTCGACAGCGATGGCGATATTATCGACTATCAGACGGCAATCGTCGAATATGAAAATGGTGCCTCGCTGGCTTTCCATACCAATCTGAATGTGCCGGACGATTTTCGCCGTTTCTGCGTCATGGGCGCAAAGGGCATGGCGGAAGGTGATTTCGTGCGTGGCTTCCTCAATGTACACAATGCCCGCACCAACGAGAAAACCGTTTCGAAGACCTACTCCGCAGCAACGGCCCTGTCGCAGCACTATGGTGCCGACGAACAGATGGCCGCTGATGTCGTGGCGCATGTGGTGAATGGGACGCCGCTTCCGGTTTCGGCGCTTGATGCAATCGAGGCTGGCATTCTGGCGCTTGCCATGGATGAGGCTCGTCATGGCCGCAAGGTCGTGGACCTGAAGCCAGTCTGGGAAGAGTATGATCTCGCGCTCCATGGGCAGGTAAAAGCGCCCACGGCGAAATCCGCGTAAGGGGACGGGCGATGGAAGCGAAACGTAGCGCGGTCATCTTCGCCTGGCTTCTCCTTCTTCCGGCACTCCTCTATATAACGGTTATCGTTGCCTACCCGCTGGTTGATACGTTCATTCTCTCCTTCACTGATGCGTCGCTTCGCAAGACGACGAATTGGGTTGGGTTTCTGAACTACGAGAAGATTTTCAACGAGACCTTTGCCGGAGTCATCACCCGGACCTTCATCTGGACGTTCTTTTCCGTCTCGATCAAGATGATCATCGGCACGTTCGGAGCAGTTTTGCTGAACTCGGCCGTTCCAGGTCGAGCACTTTTCCGCATCCTGACCATGCCGCCGTGGATCGTGCCAATGGCGATCGGCATTTTCATGTGGGGCTGGATGTATAACGGCCAGTTCGGCATGATCTCTGGCGTCTTGCAGAACCTCGGCCTGGTCGATGGACCGGTTGCATTTCTTGCCTACGGTAATACCGCATTCTGGGCGACAGTCGTGACAGACGTCTGGATCGGCGTGCCGATGGTGACGCTCTACCTTCTGGCAGCCATACAGGCCATTCCGCAGGATCTCTACGAGGCTGCGTGGACCGATGGAGCAAGCCGTATGTATCGTTTCCGCCGCATCACGCTGCCGCTGATGTTGCCTGCGATGATCACCATGTCGATGATTTCGCTGATCTCGACGTTCAACTCTTTCGACATCATCTGGATTTTGACGCAGGGCGGTCCGACCGGTCAGACGACAACGATGATTATCGACACCTACAAGACCGCGATCGGTTCCTACAAATACGGGGAAGGTGCCGCGCGTGCCGTGCTGATCTGCATCTTCCTGTCGATTTTCACCTTCTTCTATTTCCGCGTCACCAGCCGTATTTCTCAGGAGGCCACCCGATGACCGACAAGAATGCGATGATCAACCGCTACAAGTGGTATGAAATCGTCGGGATCTATTGCGGTATCGCCGTGTTCCTGACCTTCGTGCTGGCACCGTTTGTCGAGGGTTTTCTGGTTTCGCTGAAGCCGCTCAGCCTGCTGTTTTCCTCGCCATATCGTTTCTGGCCGGAAAACGGCTCGTTCGAAGCCTACAAGACCATGTGGGTCAGCGTTCCGGGCTTCGCCCGTTACGTCTTCAACTCCTTCTTCATTTCCACCATCTCGACGGCGATCGTGCTGCTTCTGGTGGTCCCCGCATCCTACGCCTTCGCCCGTTTCAAGTTTCGCGGCCGTGGGCAGTTGCTGGGCGCGTTTCTGGCCATCAACATGTTTTCAGGTGCGGTTCTCCTGATCCCGCTCTACCGGTTGATGCGCAACATGGGTGTCCTCAACACTTATTTCGCAATGATCATCCCAGGCGCGGCGTTCCTGATTCCAACCGCCATCTGGCTGCTCAGAACGTATATGCTGCGCATTCCACGCGAACTTGAAGAAGCCGCTTATGTGGACGGCGCCAGCTATTTCTACACGTTCCGCCGTGTGATCCTGCCGCTTGCCATGCCTGGCATCGCCGTGGTGTCGATCACCACCTTCATCGGCGCTTACGCCCAGCAGTTCATCTTCGCCCTCACCTTCAATTCCAAGACCGAATTTATGCCGCTGCCTATTGGCCTGTTTGCCTATTTCGGTCGTCAGGAAGTCATCTGGAATGAGTTGATGGCGGCCAGCTTTGTCGGCATTGCGCCGGCCATGGTCGTGATCTTCTTCATGCAACGATATCTCGTCAGCGGTCTGACCGCCGGCGCGGTGAAATAAACAACAACCGGAACGACCACCAGAGAATGGGAGACTACTTATGGCACTGAAACATTACGGATTGGCGCTCTGCGCTCTCGCATTTGCCGGTTCAACCGCGCTTGGCACGGTGACGGCGCACGCTGCCGACAAGGAAATCAGCTGGATCTATTGCGGCGACAAGATGGACCCCATCCATGAGAAGTACATCAAGGAATGGGAAGGCAAGAACGAAGGCTGGAAGGTTGTTCCGGAAGTCGTCGGCTGGGCACAGTGCCAGGACAAGGCAACCACGCTGGCTGCTGCCGGCACGCCGGTCGCCATGGCCTATGTCGGTTCGCGCACTCTGAAGCAGTTCGCGCAGAACGATCTCATCGTTCCGGTGCCGATGACGGAAGAGGAAAAGAAAAGCTATTACCCCAACATCGTTGACACGGTGACGTTCGAAGATACCCAGTGGGGCGTTCCGGTCGCGTTCTCGACCAAGGCTCTCTACTGGAACAAGGATCTGTTCAAGCAGGCCGGTCTTGATCCGGAAGTGCCGCCGAAGACCTGGGCTGAAGAAATTGCGTTCGCAAAGCAGATCAAGGAAAAGACCGGTGTGGCCGGTTACGGTCTGCCAGCAAAGACCTTCGACAACACCATGCACCAGTTCATGCACTGGGTTTACACCAATAACGGCAAGGTCATCGACGGCGACAAGATCACGGTCGACAGCCCGCAGGTTCTGGCAGCACTGCAGGCCTACAAGGACATCACGCCTTACTCCGTCGAAGGTCCGACTGCCTACGAGCAGAACGAAATCCGCGCGATCTTCCTCGATGGCAAGGTCGGCATGATCCAGGCAGGCTCCGGTGCCGCTACGCGTCTCCAGGCCACCAAGATCAACTGGGGTATCGCAACACTTCCGCTCGGTCCGGAAGCCAAGGGGTCTGGCACGCTGCTCATCACCGACAGCCTTGCTATCTTCAAGGGTACGGGCGTTGAGGAAAAAGCGACCGAATTCGCCAAGTTCATTACCTCTCCCGGTCCACAGGGCGAATATGAACTGCAGGGCGGCGCCGGCCTGACGCCGCTGCGTCCATCGCCGAAGGTTGACGAATTCATTGCCAAGGACCCCTTCTGGAAGCCGCTCGTCGACGGTATCGCCTATGGTGGTCCTGAGCCGCTCTTCACCGATTACAAGGGCTTCCAGGACGTCATCATCGAGATGGTACAGTCCGTCGTCACGGGCAAGGCGACACCGGAAGATGCCGTGAAGAAGGCATCGGGTGCGCTCGAGCAATACAAGTAAGCCAAATGCGCTGATGACTGCGGGCTTGTCGTAAAGCCCGCAGTTCCCCCAATTTCGCTGCGGAAACATCATCACTTCATCAGAAGGGGCAAGGTTTCCGTCTTATTTCAAACGGTTTCGGTCCGAACGGCCCTGTTCGTTCTGGAACGTCTCTGAACGCAGCCGTGTTTTGGCTGGTGACGGGAGAGGCAAGTCTTGGGTCAACTCTATCTCAACAACGTCCGCAAGAATTATGGACATTTCGAAGTCATCAAGGGCGTTCAGCTCGACATCAAGGATGGTGAGTTCGTCGTTTTTGTCGGACCTTCGGGATGCGGCAAGTCCACGCTGCTGCGGATGATCGCAGGTCTGGAAGACATTTCTGGTGGTGACGTCGTCATCAATGGTGTGAAGGTCAACGAGCTGCCACCCGTCAAACGCGGCATTGCCATGGTTTTCCAGTCCTATGCGCTTTATCCGCATATGTCTGTCTTCGAAAACATCGCCTTTCCGCTGCGTGTCGAAAAGATGGAAGAAAGCAAGATCAAGGAGAAGGTCGAAGGCGTCGCCAAGATCCTGCAGCTTGATCAGCGCCTTGAACAGCGACCGGGAATGCTTTCTGGCGGTCAGCGCCAGCGCGTTGCAATCGGGCGCGCGATCGTCCGTGAACCGAAAATCTTTCTGTTCGACGAGCCGCTGTCCAACCTCGATGCGGCGCTGCGCGCGGACATGCGTATCGAGCTTACCAATCTGCATCGTACGCTGAAGGCGACGATGATCTACGTGACCCACGACCAGGTGGAAGCCATGACCATGGCTGACCGTATCGTGGTGCTGAATGCTGGCGAGATTGCACAGGTCGGCGCGCCGCTGGAACTTTACCACAAACCCGCCAATCTTTTCGTTGCCGGATTTATCGGTAACCCCAAGATGAACTTCCTGAAGGTGACCTGCGTGAAGGCAGATGCCGATGGTGTCACTGTGGACTATCAGGGCCAGCGGATCACTGTTCCGGTCGAACCGCGTGCCGGTCTCGAAGGTTCGCAATTGACGCTTGGAATTCGCCCAGAACACACCGGTCTTGAACCTGCAGACCTCAATATCACGGTGGCGCCAAGCGTGATCGAGCGGCTCGGTGTGAACACCATTGCCTATGGTGTTTCTCCGACCGGAGAAAACTATTGTGCGTTGCTGTCTGGCTCCGCACCGGTGGTTGTCGACGAGCCGATCGTCACAGGTATCAAGGCATCCGATTGCCATCTGTTTGACGATAGCGGCATCGCCCTGGACCGGCGTGTCGATCTCTCCGTGCTCAAGCTCATTCAATAGCGACAGGAGGGCGGATCATGGGATTTTCACTTACATCCGCCCCTGTTGCCAAGGCCGCATTTCGTACTTCAGATGCAGGCGTCAAACGCAAAAAAAACGCGGGGTTTTCGGCCCGGCGTTTTGCGTCTTTGCCCTTACGGCATAGGGTTCGGCATGTAGCCCGTGAAGCCGCTGATTTTCCAGCGCCCCTGGTGCAGCCGGCAATAATAAAGCGTCTGCCATTTCATGGTGTCGAAACTGCCGTCTGCTTTTCGCAAGCCGCCATCGAACTTCTTGCGAACGAGTGCTGTTTCGCCTTCAACCTCGATCTCTTCCAGCGTCGTCGTCGTGAAGATGGCTGTGCGTGGATCTTCGGCAAACTTTTCCTTCTGGAAATCCTGTGCCTGTCTCAACCATTCGTCGCGGTAGGCAACAAGCGAGGGGAAGGACAGGCGCCAGTTGTCCGGATTGGTCTCGCGGTTGGCATTGATGCCGAGAAAGCCGTCTTCGACGAAATCATCGGCGACCTTGTCCCAGTCGGCAGCGAGAAAAGCGTCGATGTCACGCGTCACCAACATCTCCCAGATGGAGTGACGGGCGAAATCGGTTTCGGGAAAGGGGTTCTTGAAGGGATCACGCATGACGACAGTCCGTTTTTGAAATTATTTTCATATTTCGTAGATTTCTCTGGTGGAGATTGTTGGCATATGCTCTCATATCAATCAACAAAGAAAATAATTTTCGTAATGGGAGCGAAAGCCTTGCCGTCAATTGGGCAAACGAACCTTGGATCAAGAATTCGGGCGGTTGACTGGCATGCCGATTTGCGGTGCATCGGAAACGAGGCCAAAGCCTGATTTTGGCGTAACGGGGACCGATGATCATGGATATTTTCGCAAAAATTCAAGAAGACAAGGCGCAGTTTTCCCAGTCGGAGAAACGCATCGCCGATATTCTGGTTTCGGACTTCGAATTTGCCGTCAATGCCTCGATCATCGAGCTTGCAGCGCGTGCCGAAGTCTCTCCGCCGACCGTTACACGTTTCTGCCGGCGCCTTGGTTGTCAGAGTTTCTCCGAGTTCAAGGTCAGCCTTGCCAAGACGGCCTATGTCGGTATCCGTTATCTGACCTCGGAGGCGACTAGTACTGGTCCCTCCGAAGTTACCGAGGAAGTTCTGGCGAAGGCGCAAGACGCGCTTTTCCTGCTTCACAAGACGCTCGATCCTGCGATAGCGGATCAGGCCGCAGCAAGGATTGCCAATAGCGGCATGATCTATGCCTTTGGTTCGGGCGGCAACTCGTCGATGATTTCGGACGAGATTCAAAACCGCCTGTTTCGCCTCGGATTCCGTGTTGCGACAAGCGCCGATCACAGCATGCAACTGATGATGACCGCTGCCGCACGCAAGGACGATGTGATTATCGGTTCATCCTTCTCGGGCCGGAACATGGAGCTGGTCAAATGTTTCAGGCTGGCGCGCGAGATGGGTGTCGCCACCATTGCGTTGACCCAGAGCGACAGTCCGGTTGCCGACGCTGCAGACATCGTTGTCGGGGTCAATGTTCCCGAAGGAAACAATATCTTCCGCCCCACTTCGTCGCGTTATGCCTATCTGGCTGCCGTCGACGTTCTCGCGACGTTGGCAGCTTATCACAACCAGCAAAGGTCGATGGTGACCTTGCGTCACATCAAGCAGCAGCTCGTGGAACACCGCGACAAGGACGACCGGCAATTGCTTGGCGACTGAGAGGGGCGGTTAACGCCAGAGGAGCTTTAGGACATGACAGACAGCAGAAGCCACGTCGCCGTGGTAACGGGTGCGGCTGGTGATATTGGTCGCGCAATTGCTGAACAGCTATCGGTGACCCATGCGACCGTTGTGCTGGTGGATATTGATGCTGCAGCGCTTGATAAGGCGCTTTCCCTGCTTTCCGGCTCCAACTTCGTTGCCAAAACCTGTGACGTGACCGATCCGGTGGATCTCGCTAGGCTGGCAGCCGACGTAGCTTTGCTTGGCGATGTCGAAACACTGGTCAACAATGCCGGCGCGGCTCGCGCTGTCAGTCTGCACGACACAACGCCGGAAATCTGGCGCAAGGATAACGCCCTCAACCTCGAGGCGCCGTTCTTGTGTTTCAGGGCTTTTGAGGAGCCTTTGAAGCGAACGCAGGGTGCGCTCGTCAACGTCGCCTCGGTGAACGGGATGTCGGTTTTCGGTCATCCGGCTTATAGCGCTGCAAAGGCAGGCCTGATCCACCTGACAAAGCTGATTGCCGTCGAATACGGAAAATTCGGCATCCGCTCCAACGCCGTTGCCCCTGGCACTGTTCGAACACAGGCATGGGAAGCGCGGGCGGCCAACAATCCGCAAGTCTTCGAAGAGGCGAAGCACTGGTATCCGTTGCGCCGCATCGTGAAACCGGAAGATGTGGCGAATGCTGTCGCCTTTCTGGCCGGTCCGCAAGCGATGGCCATCAGCGGCGTTTGCCTGCCTGTGGACTGCGGTTTGACCGCCGGGCAGGCACCGCTCGCCTACACTTTTTCGCAATCCGAACATTACTGACCCGGGCCAGAACTAGGCTCAATCTGCAATAATAAGGGGAGCATCATGGCGCTCACACGTTACCGTCTCGAAAATTCCTGGCATCCGCTGCAAGACAACGCGTCCGGTGGATTTACCTTCACGTTGTTCAACCTCTCTTCCGAACCGTTGAGCGATTTCCGTGTTGTCTACACCTCTCTGACGCGCACTGTGGACAAGCCTGTTTGTGAGAATGCCGTTTATCTGCGCCGGAATGCTAACTTCCACGAGTTTGCACCGCCGCCGGGTTTCGTTCTGGAGGCCGGAAAATCCTGGCGGTTTGTGGTCGATGGTCTACTGCGTCCGGCCCGCCACCGCACGGATGGCGCAAAATCCGCTTATGTCAGCCTTGCAGACGGCACACATCGTATCGTCGAGGTTGCCGATCTGATGCTGGATGGACGCCACAGCGAGCCGCCGCCGGTCCTGTTGCCGGAAGGAAAGCTCGATCTGCCGTTTTCGATGCAGCCATGGCCTGCTGATGTTGAGGTGCAACCCGGCGAAACCTTCCCGGTGGCGCTTTTCCCGGCGAAGGAAGCGACAACGGACGAAGTTCTTGCTGTGGACGGCGTGCTTTCGCTTTTCCGCAGACTGTTCGCGGTCGGTCATGCGCCGCTCAGTCTTGCACCCGTGCATGAAGGCAAGCCACTCAATTTCAAGAAGCATAGTGGGTTGGAAGCCGAAGGTTATCGGCTGTCCTTTGCTGCTGACAGTGTAACCGTTGAATATTCTGCTGCTGCCGGCCTCCAATATGCTCTGACGGTGCTTGCCCAGTTGCTGCATGGCGCGCGCAGCGACGCCAAATTCCGTTTCCCGGCCTCCGGTGTCATCAGCGACGCGCCGCGATATAGCTGGCGTGGGTGCCATCTGGATGTGTCGCGCCAGTTCTATCCCACGGATGATGTGCTGAGGCTGATCGATATCATGGCCTGGTTCCGCATGAACCGTTTCCATTGGCATCTGACGGATGACGAGGCATGGCGTCTTGAAATCAAGGCTTACCCGTTGCTGACCACGGTGGGTGCGACGCGTGGTCCGGACACGCAGCTTCTGCCGCAGCTTGGCAACAGCGCCGAACCGGTCTCCGGTTTTTATACGCAGGATGATGTCCGCAACGTTGTGGCGCGAGCGGCTGCATTGAACGTCGAAGTCATTCCCGAGGTCGATATCCCTGGCCACAGCACTGCAGCCCTGGTGGCCTATCCGGAATTGACGGACGGCCAGGAGGCGCCCGATAGCTATCGTTCTGTGCAGGGGTATCCCAACAACGCACTCAACCCGGCCATCGAGTTGACGTATGAGTTTCTGGGCAAGATCTTCGATGAAATGGTCGAGCTGTTTCCATCGCGTCTCATCCACATCGGTGGCGATGAGGTTGCGGATGGATCGTGGCTGGCATCGCCGCTGGCAAAGTCTCTGATGGAGAAGGAAGGGCTGGACGGCACGTTCGGCATTCAATCCTATTTCATGAAGCGCATTCAGGGCATGTTGCATGAGCGCGGCCGTCAGCTTGCCGGATGGGACGAAGTTTCCCACGGCGGCGGTGTCGATCCGCAAGGCACACTTCTGATGGCCTGGCAGAAACCGGAGGTCGGCCTTGCGCTGGCCAAGCAGGGCTACGACGTGGTGATGACGCCGGGACAAGCCTATTATCTGGACATGGTGCAGGACGAGGCCTGGCAGGAGCCGGGCGCAAGCTGGGCTGGAACGGTTCCCCCGTCGCACACCTATGCCTATGAGGCGGTGGGCGAGTTTCCGGAAGAGCTGAAGGACCGCATGAAGGGCGTACAGGCCTGCATCTGGTCGGAGCATTTCCTCAATCGCGCCTACTTCAATCACCTCGTTTTCCCGCGCCTCCCGGCTATTGCGGAAGCGGCGTGGACACCCAAGGCACAAAAGGACTGGCTGCGGTTTGCCGCGATCGTTCCTCTTAGCCCGGTCTATTGAGGAGGAGCGCCATGCGTATTGCCGTTGGTGGCATTCACACCGAATGCAGCACGTCTTCGCCGGTTTTGATGAGGCCGGAGGATTTTCGTGTCTTCCGCGGTCAGGATCTGGTCGAGGCCGAGTATTTCAATTTTCTGGGTGATGGAGGTGCGGAAGTTCTGCCGCTCCTGCATGCACGGGCAGTTCCCGGCGGTCCTGTCTCGCGTCAGGCCTATGAGGCTTTCAAGGCGGAATTTCTTGAAAGGCTTCGCGCGGCCCTGCCGGTTGACGGGCTTTATCTTGCCATGCATGGCGCCATGAATGTTGAAGGCATGGACGATGCCGAGGGTGACTGGATTTCTAGTGCCCGCGCCGTTGTCGGGCCAGATGTGATCGTGTCTGCCAGCTATGACCTGCATGGCAATGTCAGTCAGCGGATCATCGATCAGCTCGATATTTTTGCGGGTTACCGTACTGCACCGCATATCGACGTGCGCGAAACCATGGTGCGGGCGTGGTCCATGTTGCTGAAAGCCCTGAAAACGGGTGAGAAGCCCGGCGTCGCATGGGCCAAGATCCCGGTTCTCCTTCCGGGTGAAAAAACCTCGACGGAAGATGAACCTGCCAAGGGTCTCTATGCGGTGTTGCCGCAACATGATGCCCGACCCGGCATCTGGGATGCGAATTTCATGATCGGCTATGTCTGGGCGGATGAGCCTCGGGCAACAGCCTGCGCAGTGGTAACGGGCACCAACAGGCAAGAGGCGCAGGCCGTCGCCGTCGAGATTGCTCAGGCTTATTGGGATGCGCGTCAGGACTTCGAGTTCGGACCGGTGACCGAGCCTTTGGACGCCATTCTGGACATTGCGGCAAAGACAGTGACTACGCCAATCATTCTGGCTGATTCCGGTGACAACCCGACCGGCGGTGGGGTGGGAGATCGGGCTGATGTGCTGGCTGCGCTCATTGCCAGAAACTGGCAGGGCGCGTTGATGGGCGGTATTACGGACAAGCCCGCTGTCGAGGCGTGTTTTGCGGCAGGCGAAGGTGCATCTGTGAGCCTGAAGATCGGTGGTAGCCTCGATCCTCAAAGTCCATCCGTGAGCGTCGAAGCGCTGGTTTTGAAACTCGATGACCCGGGTACGGACGAGCAGCGCCAGGCTGTTGTTGCCATTGGAGGCATAACGGTCATCCTCGCTGCGCGGCGCAGACCGTATCATATGCTGTCCGATTTTACGCGGCTTGGTTTCGACCCCAAAGAGGCGAAGTTGCTTGTGGTGAAATCGGGTTATCTCTCACCGGAGCTCGCACCAATCGCCAATCCAAATCTGATGGCACTGACGGACGGCGTCATCAATCAGGATATTGAAAGTCTTCCGAACCACCGGCGGCAAGGAGCCATCTTCCCATGGAGCATGTCTTTCGATTATAGCCCGGAACCCGTTCTCTCGGCGCGCTGGCGATAACAGCGCGTCGGGAAAGATGCCCTCGTATCGATCCGGATTTGCGGATCATCTTTCGTGAGTTTTTATGCGCTCCGCTCTTTCCATCGTTATCAGCAATCCGTCGATCCGGATCGGGGCGCTTGCCATTCTGTTCTTCGGTTTTTCGAATGCTGCAACCGCGCCCTATCAGGCGGTCATAGGCATTCGCGAGATCGGACTGAGCAATACTGTATACTCGCTGTTGATGTTGTTTGCCGCCGTCATCAATGTCAGTGCCAGCGTGCTGATGGGGATCGTGGCAGACAGGCTCGGCGAATATCGCAAGCCGATGCTGTTCATCGCGCTGTTTGGCGTAAGCGGTTATTTTCTTGTCTATCTCGCTGCCAATGCGTCCGCGTTCGTGGCGGCGAAACTCGTTCTGTTGCCGATTTTCGGCGCCATGAATTCGTTGATTTTTGCGCATGTTCGCGCTGACGCCCGCGACCTCTCCATGAATGACATGATCGCCGTCAACTCGATCATGCGGGCAACGATTTCGTTATCCTGGGTTCTCGTGCCCGGCATCGTTGGCATATTCCTGGTGAACACCGGCAACATGATGTCGTCTTTCCTGTTCTCGGGCATTTGTGCAGGCGTCTGTTTCCTGTTGGTCGCCTTCTATCTGCCGCGCACCGCCACGCCAATTTCGGTTGGAAATGAGGCACGTTTCGGTTTGCGCGCCTCGCTGGCTGAGGTTGGTTCGCGCCGGGTGTTGTTGCGCGTCATTGCCATCGCGTTGATTTGCTCGATGCTGCATCTGAACGATTCCGTGCGGCCTCTGATCATCACGGGGCAGGCCGGCGGTACGGTGGCAGACATCGGTATCGTAGCCGGTATCGTAGCCGCGCTGGAAATCGCCTTCATCCTGTTCTGGGGATGGATCGAGAAGAAGCTGCCGCAGACGATCACCCTTGCGACAGGTGCCGTACTCTACGCCATCTACCTGGTCTTCCAGGGACTGGCCAGCGCGCCTTGGCACATCTATGCCCAGACCGGTATCAGCGCGCTTGGTGCTGCCGCGATCATCAGCATACCCATTACCTATCTGCAGGAACTGATCGCTGACCGGCCGGGACTTGGAAGCTCGCTGATTGCCGTGAACATATTCCTCAGTGCGGGCGTTGGTGCGTTGATCTTTGCGATCGGAACATTGTTCTCCAACTATGCCGGCACCTCCATTCTCGGGGCGATGTTCGGTCTGGGCGGCATTTACATGCTCTATGCACTTGATGGGAAGGGCCGTCGCCGATAACGGCGGTACAACGAAAGAGGTGTCGATGATTCTCGAGATTTGCGTAGACGATGCTGCCGGGCTGGCCGCCGCCGTGAAAGGTGGGGCAGACCGCATCGAATTGTGCGCAGCCCTTTCGGGTGGCGGTGTCACGCCGTCATCGGGTCTTTTGCAGTTGGCGGCCCGGTATGATGTGCCGGTAAGCGTGATGATACGGCCGCGCGCCGGGGATTTCGTGTTTAGCGGTGAAGATGCCGATCAGATGAAACACGATATTGATGCCGTTCGACGCGCTGGTCTTTCCGGCGTCGTTCTCGGTGCATCGCGTGAAAACGGCGCGCTTGACGTGCCGTTGATCGAAGACCTTTGCCGCCACTCCGAGGGATTGGATCTGACCCTGCACCGCGCTTTTGATGTGGTGCCTGATATGAGTGAGGCACTGGAGGCGGCTGTCGATCTCGGGTTCTCGCGCATCCTGACATCGGGAGGTGCGAGATCGGCCCTGGAGGGTATCGATATGCTGGAGCGGCTTTGCCACATGGCAGGCGACCGGATTGTCATCATGCCGGGTGCGGGGGTTCGTCCTCAAATCACGCCAGCGCTGTTGGACCGGCTTCCGATAACAGAGATTCATGCGTCATGTTCGTCCGCCCAGCCTTACGATCCTGAAAGCCAGGTCTCAAAGCTCGGTTTTGCCGGCCCGGAACGCAAACAGACGGACGAGGCGACTGTCCGGGCATTGAGGGATATTCTCAACGCTCGTCATAGAGATGGCGCAACGCCCTAGCTGTTCCCGATGCGCCATCCAGATCGAGGGAGACGAGGTCCGGAGCAGGCAGCGCCAAAGCTCTTTCTATGGCATCGGCCATCGACTGTGCCGTAATGTCTTTTTCTTCCAGCACATGCGCGAGCCCAAGTTTTTGCAGACGTTCCGCGCGGGCACTCTGTTCCGTCTCGCCACTTGCCGAGAAGGGAATGAGCAAGGAACGGCATTTTGCCTGAAGGACATCGCAGACCGTGTTGTAGCCAGCCTGGGAAATGGAAAGTCGCGCGCCGGCAAGCAGACTTGCAAAGTCTTTGCGGAATCGAAAAACGGAGATGTTGTCCCCGGCCTTTGCGGTAATTGCCTCGAAATCAGCCTGGGGCATGTTGGGCCCAGCGATCAGGCACCATTTTTCAATCCCTTTGACTTTTGGCGCTGCCTCTAGGGCTGCCTGAATGAGTGCTGCACCGACAGCACCACCACCCGCAGACACGATGATATCGAATTTTTCCGACGGCGGTGGTGGCGCTAGCGGAGCGACAAGGCCGGTGTAGACAACGCGGTGGCTGATCTGTTCAGCGAGAGGGAAGGTATCTTCAAGCCGCACGAAATTCGGATCGCCGTGCACGAGTACCGCATCGAAATGTTTCTTCACCAATGAGACGGTTTCTTCGTCCCGCCCCGGTTTCGAACGTTCCTGCAGGATGTCGCGAAGCGAGGTCATGACCAGTGGTCTGGGCTCGCTGTCCTCGATCTCGTCCAGCAGCGGCAGAAGTTCGAAGCGAACCTGCCTGCGCCCGAACGGAAAAGCCTCGATGATGACGATATCCGGTTTGGCGCCGTGATAGGCGCCGATCAGCATGTCGGTCCGATCTTTTTTGAAAGCGTCGTCTGCTGGCTTTCCCGTCGCATCGACAAGACCGGAAAAACTACCGTCGCTCACGGCGATCGGTGGTAGCTCGACATGGCGTATTCCGTCACCTGGAAAACCGGGAACAGGCATGCCCCCTGTCACAAGCGTCACATCGAAACCATCCGCCTGGAGCGCATTGGCAACCCGGCTGGCGCGGGCGATATGACCGATGCCGAGCAGATGCTGGACATAAAAAAAGACGCGGGGAGGCCGTTCAGTCGTCGTCACGATGCCTTCTCCCATTCGCTTTCGAAGAGTGTTTTGAGATCCGCAATGCTGGTTCTGTGATCGAAGGCCGTGCGAACCCGGTGTTCCGCTGCCTCACCGAGCCTGATGCGCAATTGCGGATCGGTGATCACCCGTTGCAGAGCATTGGCGAGGGCCACTGGATTCTCAGGTTCTGTCAGCAGACCATTCTCCCCATCAACAAAAAACTCCGGAATGCCGGATATATTGGTGGAAATGCACGTCAGCGACTGGCTGGCTGCTTCCACCAGGACATTGGGAAGCCCGTCACGGTCGCCATCGCTGGTGATGCGGCAGGCAAGCGCGAACAGATCTGCCTGGCGGTAGTTCTCCAGCACCTGTTTCTGATCCATTGAGCCTGTCCAGACGATGCGATCGGCGACGCCGAGTTCATCGGCAAGCTGTTTGAGCGACGCAAGCTCATCACCGCCACCGATATGGGTGAAATGCCAGTGGATCTCTGATGGCAGGGAGGAGAGCGCTCGCAAAAGCACATCGATCCCCTTTTTCTTGACTGCGCGGCCAACGCTTAGAACACGCACCGGATCGTTTGCGTCCGAGCCGTCTCTCATCGGACGCGGACCATCGAAATGCGGGAAGCGGGTCAGATCCAGCCCGTGATAGCTCAGATGCACATTCTGTTTTTTTCCGGACAGCCCAAGAAGGTGCTGGAAGCCGCTGGCGGTACAGGTAACGGCCCAGCGGGCGCTGTTCAGTTTGGTGGACAGATCGCGATCGGAGGATGTCCAGATATCCTTGGCATGGGCGGAAATCGTCCACGGCGTGCCGGTGATCAGGTGGGTATAAGCGGCAACCGAAGCGGGGGTATGGATGAAGTGCACATGCAGCCATCCAGCGTCGACGGGCCACTCATGAGCCAGAACCGCCGCTTGGCCGAAACGCCGGAAGCGGTTGCGACTGACATCGTGGCGCAAGTCCTGCCAGAACTGGCGAAGGGCTTTGCCGAAGCCGACTTTTTTTCGGCACGCCCAGAGTGCTTTGAGAACGCGCAAGGGTTCCTCGTGCAGATACTCAGGCAGGTAGGTGACAGGTGCGCGGATTTCATCATGCACCGGATGACGCTTCTTGTCGGTCGGGCGGCGCATGGACACCAGTTCCAGCTCAAGCCCGGCCCTTTCCAGCCCCAGAAGTTCCTGCGCAATAAAGGTCTCGGACAGCCGCGGGTAACCCTTGAGCAGCACCACGATTTTTTCTTTTTTTGTCACGTTGGTCGTGTCTCTTTCAGGTCGACGCATCGAACCGGTCGGTCATGCCGTCTGGACAGCCGGCGTCTTTTCGCTTTCCGGGTGCAGCCATTCGGCAATGCGCTTCGAAATGTTTTCGAGGCCGTCGAGCTTGAGGTTCTGCGAATTGACGGAAGGCGGATTACGATAGGGCAACGCTTTGAGAGCCGCAGCCATCTTTCCCGGATTTTCGGCGTCTTCCGGCAAAAGCATGTCGAAAAGCCCGAGTTCCGACGCGCGGCTGGCACGGATCAACTGTTCCTCGCGCGGGATGGTTCTCGGCACGACCAGAGCCGGCTTGTCGAATGACAAGATTTCGCAGACTGTGTTGTAGCCCCCCATCGATACGACGGCCTGAGCACCTGCAACCAGGTCTTCCATGCGGTTGTCGAATTCGATGATCTCAATATGCGGAATGTCTGCGACGAGGCTGACGAAACGCTGGCGCTGATCAACCGGCATATAGGGACCGAGCACCACGAGTGCCTTGTGGGTCAGATCCTTGTCGTGATGATAGGCATTGATCACGTCGTCGATCAGTTCGCTGCCATCACCGCCGCCGCCTGTCGTGATGAGAAGATAATCGCCATCCGGTTTATGCGAGACGGTTTCCGCCTGTGTTCTGGAGCGTTGCAGAAAACCGACGAAGTCCATCTTGCTGCGCACGGTCTGTGGAACGTCCAGCCCAGTCAGCGGGTCGTGGAAATCCGGTGGTCCGTAGACCCAGACGTGATCATAGAAATGACCGATCTTGTTCATCACGTCATTGCGTTTCCACTCGGCTTCAAGAAGTTGCGGCGCATCCATGACGTCACGCAAACCGATGACGAGCTTGGTTCCCTGCTGCTTCAGATAGGCCAGTGTCTCCTCGACTTCGCCACGAAGGCCCATCGGCTCCTTGTCGACGATGAAGATATCCGGCTTAAAGCTTTCGGCTGTGTGGTAGATGATCGAACGGCGCATCTTCAGGGTTTCCTGAAGATCGATGTGTCGATCCATGGATGTGTATTCGCCGTTGCGCAGCTTGATGACGCTCGGGATTTTTACAAAATCGACGCGAGCGCGATAGTCGAAGGCGCCGGCGATCGTTGCGCCCGAAATGATAAGAACGTTGAGGCCGCGATAATCCTCCACCAACGCATGGGCGATCGTCCGACACCGTCTAAGGTGTCCGAGCCCGAAAGAGTCGTGGCTGTACATCAGGATGCGCGCATCATTCAGGCGGGAGGTCATGGGCCACACCTCTTGGTGCCTTTCACGGAAAAGGCGATGGCGGAAGGGCAGTCTATCAAGGCGTGTTCCATTTTATCTGAAAGGGTCCGCGGCATCACGTAGTCCGTCACCGAAGAAATTAAAGGCCAGAATGACGAGAACGACCGGGATCGTCGGAATGAGAAGCCACGGATATAGCGCAATCACGCTGACGCTGCGCGCCTCCGTGAGCAGAATTCCCCAACTTGTGATCGGCGGGCGCAGGCCCAGGCCAAGGAAGCTGAGTGCGGTTTCGCCAAGAATCATGCCCGGTATCGTCAGCGTGGCCGATGCGATGAGGTGCGACATGAAGCCTGGTATCAGGTGTCGCCCAATGATGCGCGTCGTTCCCGCACCCATCAATTGTGCTGCTAAAACATAGTCTTCTTCGCGAAGCGCCAGCAATTTCGAGCGCACCGCGCGTGCCAGCCCGGTCCAGTCCAGCATGCCGAGGATGATGGTAATGCCGAGATAGACGAGAATCGGGCTCCAGGTGACGGGCATGATCGCCGCCAATGCCAGCCAGAGCGGTATGCTGGGGATCGACTGCAGCACTTCGATAAGGCGTTGCACGATGAGATCGAACGTACCGCCGCGATATCCGGCCAATCCACCGATCACAATCCCGAGAACGAAGCTCATGGCGACGCCCAAAAGGCCGATGGTCAGCGAAATACGTGCGCCATAGATGATGCGCGAAAGGACGTCACGACCAAGCCTGTCGGTGCCGAGCAGGAACATTTCGCCGCCTTCTGCCGGGCAGACGAGGTGTCTGTTGCCATCGAACAATCCCCAGAAGCGATAGGTATCGCCCTGGCAGAAGAACCGCAGCGGCTGAACATCGGTCGGGACGTCCCGATAGACGCGCCGCAGGTTTTCCATGTCGAGCGTCATCTCCCGACCGTAGACGAACGGTCCAACAAACTTGCCGTCATTGAAGAAATGGACGCGCTGTGGCGGGGCGTAGATATGGTCGATGTTGCGCGAGTGCAGGTTATAGGGTGCCAGAAACTCGCAGATCAGGATCGAGAGATAAAGGACAGCCAGAAACGCGCCGGACCATACGGCGATCTTGTGCTGGCGGAACTGCCACCACATCAGGCGAAACTGCGATGCCTTTCCGAAGGCCGCCAGCCCCGACGTCGCAGGCTCGACACTATAGGGATCAAATGGCGCTGCCGACACATAGTGCGGAAGCGGTTCGCCGGGCTTGGGAATGGGAGTCGGGGCGGGTGAAGTCATTTGACGTTATCGCCTCCGAAGCGGATTCTCGGGTCAAGTATGGCAAGCGCGATGTCGGAGACAAGAACGCCGATCACCGTCAGGAAAGCCAGGAACATCAGGAACGAGCCGGCAAGATACATATCCTGGCTCTGCAACGCTCTGATGAGCATCGGACCGGTGGTTTCCAGCGACAAAACGACGGCGGTGATTTCCGCACCGGAGATAATGGCCGGCAGGATCGAGCCGATGTCTGAGATGAAGAAGTTCAAAGCCATGCGGAGCGGATACTTGATCAATACCTTGAAAGGGTGAAGCCCCTTGGCGCGTGCGGTGACGACATATTGTTTCTGCAACTCGTCCAGCAGATTGGCGCGCAGGCGCCGGATCATGCCGGCCGTTCCCGCCGTTCCAATGATCAGGACGGGAATCCACAGATGTTCAAGGATTGATTTGAACTTGGCCCAGCTCATCGCCTGATTGAGATATTCACGATCCATCAGATGGCCGATGGAGATGCCGAACCATATGTTGGCGAAATACATCAGGATCAGCGCCAGCATGAAGTTGGGAATGGCGATGCCCAGCAACCCCAAAAACGTCAGCCCGTAATCACCCCAGCTATATTTGTGGGTAGCGGAGTAGATGCCGATCGGGAACGCGATCAGCCATGTAACGATAATGGTGACAAAGGACACCAGAACCGTCAGCCACAGGCGGTCGCCCACGACTTCGTTGACCGGAAGCTGATATTCGAAAGAATAGCCGAAATCGCCGACCAGCATGCCGCTGACCCATCGCAGATAACGAATCGGCGCAGGTTGGTCGAAACCGTAACGGACACGCAGTTCCTCGATTTCCGCCATGTTGGCCGTCTCGCCCATGGCGCGCATTTCGGCGACATAACTTTCGAAATAATCCCCTGGAGGCAACTCGATGATGGTGAAGACCAACATCGAAATCAGGATCAGGGTGGGGATCATCACGAGGATGCGCTTGAGAATGTACCGCAACATATCAAGCGTCTCCGTCGTACCAGAAGGCATCCGGCATATAGACGCCGAGATAGGACGTTGGCTCGTAACCGAACAGGGCTTTCTCCGGCACATTGCGCATGCGCGTGACGTGAACGACCGGTTGGAGCGCTCCGTTGACGAGGCCGATCGAGAAAACCTGCTGTGAATAGAGTTCCAGCATCTCAAGCCAGATACGCTTGCGGTCCTCGTCGGAGACCGTGCGTCGCCACTCCTTCAACATTGCCAGCAACTGCGCGGCCTCAGGCAGATCGGGGGCCGTGCCTTCTCGTCCACCGGACAGATAATGCACGCCCCAGACGGGCCATTGCAACTGGTCGTCGCCCGTCGGCGCAAGGCCAGAGGGCAACATGTCGGCGTTTGGCACCCCGTTGTCCATGCCCATCCAGACGGACATCATGACCTCGCCACCCATGGCACGTTTACGGAAAACGTCGCGCTGGGTCGGGCGCACCGAAAGCGAGATGCCGACGTGCCGCCAGTGATCGGTGACGAGTTCCATCACATCGGTCTCGAGGGTGCTTTCACCGGCGGTTTCAGCGATGATGTGGGCTGGACGACCGTCTCGAAGGAGCCGCATGCCCTTGCTGTCGCGTTTGTCGAGGCCCGCTTCATCCAGGAGACGGTTGGCGTGCGCGGGATCGAATTCGCTCCAGGCTTTGGCGAATTCCGGGCGATAGAGCGGACTTTCAGGCAGCACGGTATCGGCGCTCTCGGTCGCCAGGCCGTAAAAGCACACCATGTTGATTTCGTGCCGATTGATCGCCAGCGACAAGGCGCGGCGCACGCGGACATCGCGGAACGCCTCTCGCCAGACCGCATCGCCACAGGTCAGGTTCGGCAACAAGGCTATGCGTGAACCCTGCGATCGTTTGTAGAGATTGACCTTCAAGGGGAAGCGCTCTTCGGCATCCTTCAAAAAGGTGTAGTCAGTGAAATCGAGGCCAAGGAACTGGATGTCGCTGTCTCCAGATGCCGTTTTTGCCGAAATGATGTCTGATGACGTCACGTTCAGAAGGAAACGATCGAGATAGGGCAGTTGCAGGCCATTTTCATCGACACGATGATAATAGGGGTTTCGCTCAAACACGAATTGTTCGGCCGGTGGCGATGTCATGTTGCGCCATGCGTCGAGTGTCGGCAATGCAGGGTTTTCCGGACGAACCTGCCGCGACATTTTGATGTGCAATCCGCTCCAGTCATCGGTCTTGTTTTTCTTGATGAGCTTCGCGAGATTTTCCGCCGTCTGATATTTGACGTGGAATTGCTTCATGTAGGCGGCCGGCAGACACAGTCGCGCGGGGGAGGCGGCGGCAAGCTTTGCCAGGAAATCCGGGTTAGGACCTTCCCAGGTGTAACGAACGGTCAGGCGATCAATGATTTCGATGAGCGGCGGCTTGTCATAGACAAGCAATTCGATCGGCGGGCCGCCCTTGTGGATTTCACGGTTGAGGGCAACATCCTCCCAGAAATAACGAAAATCCTCCGTCGTGAAGTCACTGCCGTCAGACCATTTATGGCCGTCTCGCAGTTTCAACGTGAAGATCCGCTCTTCCTGAATGTCGTAGCTCTCAAGAATATCCGGCTGGAAATTGAAGTTCTCGTCATAGCCGACAAGACGTGCGTAACTGTTGATCGGCATCAGACGGATGTCTCGCTGCCCGCCGATCAGCATTCGTGCTGAACCGCCATGTTTACCCGGCTCACGGCCAAGCTCTTTCATGTTGATGATGCGGGGATTTTTCGGCAAACGCTCGGAAACATCCGGCAATTCGCCCTTATCCTTTTTTCCCTTGAAAAAGCCAGGGTCGACATAAGCTGCTCGTGCCGTGAACGGCAGAAAAACGGAGGCCAGCAGGCCAAGTGTTGTGCGGCGGGTAATCAAGGTCGCAACTCTCGGATATCGGCGCTGCCGTTGGCGAGCACGAAATGGCCTTCGCCCAGATCTGCGGAGATCATCGTTCCTTCGCCCTCATCGCGGAACTGCTTGCCCCAATCGAATTTGCCCGTCGCGCTGATCTTGCCGATGGTGCGAAAGTCGAGAGGGCGGTCCAGATCGGGGAACGGAACCGCAGCCAGCAGAGATTTAGTGTAGGGGTGGACCGGCGACCGCATCAAGATTTCCCGTGGCGCGAGCTCGACGATGCGTCCTTCACACATGACGGCGACGCGGTCTGCCATGTAGTCGACGACCGCCAGATTGTGGGAGATGAAGAGATAGGTCAAACCGAGATCCTGCTGCAAATCCTTCAGCAGATTGAGAATTTGCGCCTGCACCGACACATCGAGGGCGGAAACCGGCTCGTCGCAGATGAGAAGCTCAGGGCCGAGTGTCAGAGCTCTTGCAATGCCAATGCGTTGGCGCTGGCCACCTGAAAAGCTGTGCGGATAACGATTAAGGGCACTTTCGCCAAGGCCGATGGCCTTGAGAAGATTACGCACCTTCTCCGCACGATATTTCGCATCGCCGCGACGATGGATTTCCAGAGGTTCACTCAGGATATTTCCCACTGTCATGCGCGGCGACAGAGACGAAATTGGGTCCTGGAACACCATCTGGATTTTGGAGCGCAACTGCTTGAGGTCGTCGTCCTGTGCATTCAGGACGTCGATGTCGCCATCTCGGCTGTGAAACGTTACCGAACCTTCGTCCGGTCGGACGGCGCGCATGAGAATCTTGCTGACAGTGGTTTTGCCGCTGCCGCTTTCTCCAACGAGGCCGAGACATTCGCCCCGGCGAATCTCGAAACTGACGCTACTGACCGCCTTGGTGGCGTTAGCCTTGCCACTGCGGAACCAGCTGGATTTGCGCGTCGTGAAGGTCTTGCTGATGTTGTCGACCGTCAGAATCGTATCAGGTGCTTTGTCGCTCTGAGCGACTTTCTTCTTGCCGACCAGACTTTCGTGATCGACCGTGATTTCACGAAGTGCTTTCAGCCTCTGGCCGGGTTTCATGTCGAAATGCGGCACGGCAGCCATCAACCCCTTGAGATAGGGGTGGCTGGGAGCCCTGAAGATGTCGTCGACGGGACCAGCCTCCATGATCTCGCCTTGGTAAATGACGGCAACTTCGTCGGCGATGTTGGCGACAACACCGAGATCATGGGTGATGAGTAGCATGCCCATGTTCAGTCGGCTCTGCAGATCGCGCAACAATTTCAAGATCTGGGCCTGGATGGTCACATCCAGAGCCGTCGTCGGTTCGTCTGCGATCAATAGCGCAGGGCGGCAGATCAGTGCCATCGCGATCATGGCGCGCTGACGCATGCCCCCTGAAAGCTCGAACGGATACATGTTGCAGATCTTGGCCGGATTGGAAAAGCCGACGAGATCAAGCGTCTCGTGCATTTTTTCGAGACGGTGCGCTGGCGTCAGGACACTGTGAATTCTAAGCGCTTCATCGATCTGGTTACCGATTGTGTGCAGCGCTGAAAACGATGTCATCGGTTCCTGAAAGATCAGGCCGATGCGGTTACCACGTATGGCGCGAATTTCCCTGCCGTCTTTCGGCAGTTGTAGCAGATCGACTGGCGCCTGCGCTGGAAGAGCCGGATCGGAAAACAGGACGCGACCCGTCACGCGTGCGGTTTTGGCCTGGATACCCATGATGGTCTGGCCGATCACGGACTTGCCGGAACCGGATTCGCCGACGAGCGCCGTTACCTTGCCCGGCAGAATACGGAGGCTGGCGCCCCTTACCGCATTGATGGTTCCTCCCATGAGAGAAAACGACACCTGCAAGTTTTCGATGCGGAGCAAATCCGCGCCTGCGCTCATGCCAAAAAGGTTCCCTGTCGTCTTCTTGAGTATTGCCTTGCGACGAAGTTCATCCAAGGCTCTAACGTCACGTTATCGTAGGGCTTTGTGTCTGTCTATGCCCTTGAAACGCCTGTATATGCTGCGAATTCGAAGCCGGCTTCTTAAATCGGCGACTTGCCTGGCGGCTTCGGTTTGGCGATATGTGAATAAGTGTTTCGGGACAGGGTTAAATGTCGGACAAGAAATATTACGACACATTGCTGGATAAGGCCCGACAGTTGCAGGGCAATGGCAAGTATGCCGAGGCGCATGCGATCCTGTCTTCACTCGTTGCGGTTGAGGATGGGCACCTGATGGGTGAGCCGACCGTGCTTGGGCTTCCGCGAAGGTTGCATGCTGCCCGTCTGCGCCTTGCCAAGGCCGAGGGCGACCGGATTGCCAAGATCGGCTATCAGTACACGCTGGTACCGCCCCCTTCGACGCTCGCAAAATACGCGCAGTTTTCAGTGGAGGAGCGTCGCACCGTCGCGGAAAAAAGTCGGCAGCCGGTCCCCAAAATTATCCACCAAATATGGATCGGCGATAAACCTCCACCGGTATCGACCGTCGCATGGGAGGCTCATGCGCGGGCGAACGGTTATGAATATTTTTTATGGCGCGAGGACGGGTTGGAGCGGGAAGGTGTTTTTGCCGACGCGACCTTCAAGACTATGTTGGACAAACGCGACTATCCCGGTGCCGTCGATGTTGCTCGCTACAAGCTGCTGGACCGTTTCGGCGGTATCTATCTCGATTGCGACTGGTATCCGGCGCGCGATGATTTGAGCTTCGATGCCGTTTTACCGATGATCGGGCTTATAGCTTTCGATGAAAAAACACCACGCGAGACCGGAAAAGGCAGCGTTCTCCTGGCCAATTCATTTATTGCGGCACCTGCCGGGCATCCTGCCTTTCGCAAGCTTCTCGACGCCTTTCCAGGCATTGTCAGGGATATGCCGCGTGCTCCGGCCTGGTGGGCGACGGGACCGTTGATCTTCACGATTATCGCCCGGGCAGGAAGTATCAGCCTGGCACCAGCAGATTTCGTTGCTGCATCCATGGCCGATCGTGCGCCGTTTGACGAGGTAGAAGCTGTCAGGGCCGGCCTTCAGGACGAGGATGGAGGATTGCTGATTGCCTGGAAATCATGGTGAAGGCGTTTCGATAAGATTGGCGGACGAACGCCAGCGGCATGCCGGGTGATCTGTCGTGACTTCCAGGAGCATCGTCAAAAATCGCCAGACGTTTTCGTCGTGCACCAGATGATGGGTGAGGATACCTGTCGTCCCACCATCTTCCATTGTTGTTGTTATGCGAGTGGCAGTTTCCGCGAACAGGGTGTCGTGGTCGCGTCCGCCGCGCGTGCCATGCCAGTCCATGACATCGACATGGGTATTCAGAGATGGCGGTTCTGTCGCCTTTTCCGGGCCAAACACGGAAAGGGCGCGATAGCCGATTTGCGGGAGTCCGCTGACGACACCGGCATCGATGCGGTTCCAGGGTGGGACGAGCATCGGCGTGAAACGTCCTCCATGCAGATCGCGTAGTTTTCGCAGTCCGGATTGTAGCTCCGTGACAACGGCGGCCGTTTCCCGATGGCGCCCCAACTCCTGCTTCTTTTCTTCCTTCGTCGCATAGTTGGTATGGGACCAGCCATGGACGGCAACAGTCGCAAGATGTGCACCATCGAGATAGGTCGACAACTTCTCCGACGTGGCAACCGGAATGACGGCGAGGGTCATTGGCACCGAAAAGTCTTCGGAGAGACAGAGCAATCGATCGAGTTTTGCCGTCGGTTCGACCGCGTCGTCATCTCTCAGCCAGAGATCGGCTGTGACACCACGCTTCGCGCATGCGTCCAGGGCAGCAACAAGCTTTTCCACACTCATGGTTTCTGCGCCTTCGTTTGCGAAAGAATGTCGTTTAATCGTTCGGCAGCTTTCTCCAGCGATCGTTCCTCCATGACAAAGCGGCGAGCGCCGTCGGCCAAAATCCGACGACTTGTCTCATCGGTCAGCAGGGACTCGATCGCTTTTGCGTAGGCGCCCGTATCGCCTGCGGGCGTCAATCGTCCGGTCATTCCAGATTTTACCACCTCCGGCACCCCGGCCGTCTGCTCTGCGATAACCGGAAGACCTGCTGCTTGCGCCTCGAGATAGGCAAGCCCGTAAGCCTCACCATGTCCCGGCCAGACATAGACCGATGCCTTGGAGAGAAGGGTGGGGATTTCGGTGGCGGATTTTTCGCGGTGCCATACGAGCCGCCGAGCGTCGACGGGTCGGAACATGGCCTGCACCTGTTCGCGTTCGGGTCCGTCTCCGACAATGTCGAGCGTCCATTCCAGATCGTTTGGCAACATCACGAGCGCATTGGCAAGCGCTTGATAGCTGTTGAGCTTGTCGCCCGCTCGCATCATTGCGACTGCAATCAGTTTTCCCTTTACGGGCGTTGGCTCGTTTTCACGGTAGGCCCCGGTTTCGATGAAGGGAGGTAACATTGCTGTGTGAACGGCCGGTGAGGCCCGCAAGAGCCCGTCCTGATCCCGTGCGGTAAAGCAGATGTTGACGGCAGCATCTGCCAATGCGGACAGAAGTCCATCCTGTATGTCCTGCCATCCCATCGCATTGCGCTTGGGAGCATAAGAGGCTTCGGCCGTGACGTATGCAACATCGAATTCCCTGCAAAGCGTTGGTCCCAAGAGATCGGGCGCCTTGTAATAGGGATGATAGCAAAACCAGAGATCGGGTTTTCCTTCGTTTTTCCACACACCGGAAATCCGTGCCACTTCACGTTCTGCCGCAGCATTTATCTCCGCTCGACTGAGGGCGTCGGGGTGCTTGTTGAAGCTCCGCAGCTCCGAAACGACACAAACCTCATGGCCGCCCATCGCCATTGCTTTCATTAAAAGGCGTGCCATCAACCGGTCTCCGGAAGGGACAGGGTGATTGGGAGATTTCAGCGGCGAATAAAAAGCGATTTTCATCTGCATGGTTTTGCGTCGGCCGCTGTCACTGCGTCAACCGTAATTTGAGGGCCGCGAGCCTTGACAGCTTGTCCATTCTTGCCCAACTGAAAGGCATCTTTTTGCAATGCGCGGAGCGTAACACGCTTTGACTTCCTCGGTCTCCTTCCAGAATTTGCTCACCACCATTGAAACCAAGCGCGCCAGAGCAGGCGTGATCGGACTTGGCTATGTCGGCCTGCCGCTGGCGATGACAATCGCCAAGGCGGGCTACAAGGTCACCGGGTTCGATATCGACCCCAGTAAAATCATCGCGATCGACACGGGTCGAAGCTACATTGAGGCGGTCTCGGACGATGTTCTGGAAGAGGTGCGCCGAGACGATGGGTTTGTTGCAACATCCGATTTTTCGAAATTGGCTGATTGCGATGTGATCGCCATCTGTGTGCCGACGCCACTGACGAAATATCGTGAACCGGATCTCTCCTACGTCGAAAAAACCTGCCGTGACATCGCTGCACATCTTCGTGTGGGGCAGCTTATCGTGCTGGAATCAACCACTTATCCCGGTACGACCGATGGAGTGGTGAAAACCATACTTGAGACATCCGGGCTGATGGCCGGCGTCGACTTCTTCATAGGTTTTTCGCCGGAACGCGAGGACCCCGGCAATCGGGATTTTGAAACATCGACGATCCCGAAGGTCGTTGCCGGCTATGGTGAAGCAGCGGGAACGCTGATGACGGCATTCTACGGTGCGGTCGTGAAAAAAGTCGTTCCCGTGTCAACGACGGCGACGGCTGAAGCGGTGAAAATTACCGAGAACGTTTTCCGAGCGGTCAACATCGCGCTCGTCAACGAACTGAAGGTCGTCTACGAGGCAATGGGCATCGACATCTGGGAGGTGATCGATGCGGCCAAGACCAAACCTTTCGGTTATATGCCTTTTTATCCAGGCCCCGGTCTCGGCGGTCACTGTATTCCGATCGATCCTTTCTACCTCACCTGGAAATCGCGTGAGTATGAATTGCCGACGCGTTTCATCGAACTGGCGGGCGAAATCAACACCGGCATGCCCCGGCATGTGATCGGTCGCGTTGCGGAGGCGCTGGATATTCATGCCGGCAAGGCATTGAGCCGTTCCAAAGTGCTGGTGCTTGGACTGGCCTACAAGAAGAACGTGCCTGACATTCGCGAAAGCCCGTCTCTGAAGCTGATCGAGCTGATCCATGAGCGTGGCGGCGAACCGTTCTATTACGATCCCTACGTGGCTGAAATCCCGAAAACGCGCGAATACAGCGCCTTGATGGGCATGCAGTCGGTCGCGTGGCGCAAGGAAGTCATCGGTGCCTTCGATGCCGTGCTTATCGCGACCGATCACGACGACGTGGACTATGCGACGCTCGTGGAGTGGTCGCCACTGATCATCGATACCCGAAACGTCTTTGCAAGACGGGGCATCGCCGCAAAACATATCCTCAAGGCCTGATCGTCCTCCCATTTCTCGTTCCATTGGATATCGCATGAGCAGACTCGACAGTTTCATTCGCCGTTTGACCGCACAGCGGGATATTCTCAACCACGTGCGTGACGACCTCGAATTGCCACGCAACGGGGCGATCATGGAGGTTGGTCTTGGCAATGGGCGGACGTTCAATCACCTGCGCGAACTTTTCCCGGAGCGTCGTATCATCGCTTTCGACAGGGCGATGGGCGCGCATGCTTCGTCCGTTCCGGTGGCGGAGGACATGGTGATTGGCGAGATATCGGAAACCGCTCCCGCCTATATCGGCTCGGAGGCTGCGCTAGTACATGCCGATATTGGTACGGGATATCCGGAAAAAGACGCGATAACCTTGACCTGGCTTCCCCAGCTTGCGGCTGGCCTGCTGGGTGCGAGCGGCATCGCCATCAGTGGCCTGCCACTCGAGCATCCGGCCCTTGAACCGCTTCCGGTGCCGGACAGCGTGCCCACCGACCGTTATTTTCTCTACCGCAAGATCTGATACGTGCGGCGGTTTTACAGGAACCGCTCGCTCTCTTCCTTTGACAAGAGAAAGACCTTCAGTTGCGAGTTTCTGCCACGGATAGCGATCTTTTCGTTGCGCAGATCGGCGATGTCCTGACCGGCCTGAATAATGGCCGGTTCAGAGACCACAATTGCCACACCAAGCTCCTTGGCTTTCGATTCCAGCCGACTTGCCACATTGACGGTGTCGCCAATGGCGGTGAGGGTTTTTGCTGAACCATAGCCCATGACGCCAACAATGGTCGGGCCTGAATGAATGCCGATGACCACTTCCAGCCTTACGGAAAACTGTCTTTCCAATCCCTCGTTCAGAAGCGACAGTTCCCGTAAAATCGTGGCGGCTGCTTTCATCGCATTGCGGCAGGCATCTTCGGTTTTTCCCTCGACACCAAAAAGCGCCATGGCGCCATCGCCGATGAATTTATCCAGGCGTCCGCCTGCCTGTTCGACAGCCTGCCCGACGATCGTGAAGTAGCGGTTCAGCAAAAAGACGACGTCGTAAGGGAGCTTCGCTTCCGATAGCGAGGTGAAATTGCGGATGTCGCAAAACAGAACCGCGATCTCCTCTTCCCGGCCTGGCCGTGTTGTCTGCGTATCGGGTGGGAGATCGCTTTGCTGATTATGAGATACGAGGAGCGCGACACTGAGATTGTCGGTCGGGCGCAACTGACAGCCAAGCCGCACATCGGAATCGGCATGAATACGCCGTAACGTGTTCTTTTCGATGTCGCCAACAGGTGGCAAAGGCCCCTTGCTATCGAGAATTCTGACCCGACAGGTCGAGCAACGTCCTTTTCCTCCGCAAACGGAGTAGTGCGGAATACCGCCAATCCGGCTTGCTTCCAGAATGCTCAGTCCAGCAGGTACACGCACCTGCGCGCCATGCTCATAACGGATTTCGATGGCGCCGGTTCGCTGCCGCCACGCGCGCAGGCCACGCATTGCAATCACAACGGCAACCGCTGATGCGAAGAGCGCCTGTGCACCTGTCGTGATGGATTTGATGTGATTTTCCATCTGGCTTGGCGAGCGTTGATATTCCGGATGCTGGCTGTATTCGGCAAGCCCCGGCGGCAGGCTTAGCCTGGCGCTCTCCTCTTCAAGCAGTCTCCCCGCATCAGCAAAACCCAAGAGGGCGAGGATCGGGAGCATGACAGCAAAGGTCAGGAAGAAACCTGAAAATCTTGGGTACCAGTCCCGATAGCGCAGCCAGAAAAATACGCCGATACAGCCATGTGTCCAAATCACCAGCAGCGCAAAACTCTGCCATGCACCAGCACCGGGATTTTCGACCCACAGTCTGCGAATGATGTCTGGATAACCGAGATCGACGCCGTAAAGTATTCTGGAAAAACGGATGTTTACGGCATGACCGATGATGAGGAAGGGAATTAGCAAACCAAGACCAGTCTGCAATGCTTCACGCAGAGGCATCCGCAAGGTCCGGCGCAGATAAATGGAGCGAAGGACGAGCACCAAATGAACGAGAAGCGCGCCGTAAAGCAGAATGCTGCTTGCTGGATTCAGCCAGAGCAGGCTGAACCATTTGCGCCCTTTTTCTGCGGTTTCCAGTGATACGAGCGCAAGAGCGTGATTTGAAAGATGGCTGCAGACAAACGCGAACATGACAAGGCCAGAGCCTATCCGGGCATGTCTGAGCGCGGTTTCCGGCACGAAGCGGATCATGGAAATCCCTTTATGCGGTCTGTCGGTGTGACGTTGCCTGTTCCAATCTCGCGGTTCCCCCATCATTCATTGCGTAAGCACCCGTCATCGCGACGAACTGTTGTTCTGCGTTATTGCGCAATGGCTTGCGGCAACATCGTGGAAGGGAACACACACTTATTGTCACTTGTACGTGTTCGTATCACGGATTGTTCCGAAGGATGGAGACGGCCAGGTCGATGGAGCGAAATTTTCCGTCAGAGTTCGATGATCTGATGATCCATCGCCGCAAATGCACTGTCGAACTGCTCTTTCGCCTGTTTCTCGATGTCATCGAGTTCTTCGTCGCTGCGTGTTGGCGAATGATGGATGAACCCGACGCTCTTTGCATTGGCAAGCTTGGCGAGGCGGATTGCCTGCTGCCATGAGGAATGGCCATAGCCTTTATAGAGGCCCATCTCTTCGTCCGTGAACATGGCGTCATACAGGAAGAGGTCGACGTCCTTGATGAGATCAAGCACCGTCTCGTCAAAGGTACCCGGCTCATGTTCGGTGTCCGTTATGATCGCAAGCGATTTACCTGCCCAATCGATACGGTAGCCAACCGCATTGCCTGGATGATTGAGCATTCCGGTGCGAATGGAGAGGCCAGGGCGCACGTCCAGGGTATCGCCAGGGAGAAAGTCCCGGGTCGCAATTCTGGCGCAACAGATTTCCAGCGGAACGGGAAACCACGGTGGGCTCATGAATTCCTTGAGCATTTCGCGTGTGGTTTTCGTGCCGGCCAGATGACCGGACCAGATCTTCACATCATTGGCGCTGTTGTAGAAAGGCTTGAAATAGGGGAAGCCGACAATGTGGTCGTAATGGCAGTGTGAGAAGAACAGGTTGACGTCCGTCACGCCTTCTGCACGCAGCGCGAGGCCGGCTGGCAGAAGTCCGGACCCTGCATCGAACAAAAGCACATGATTTCCGCATCGAACCTCGATGCAGATCGTATTGCCTCCATATTTCCGGAAATCCTCACCTGAAACGGGGAGTGTTCCTCGCGCTCCCCAGATCTTTATCCGAAAATTCTCATCATTTTCCCGACCCGCTACGTCGGAACCGAACACCATGATACACCCCAAACCACAACGGAGCCTTGCAAGCTTTCCTCCCTGGAGGCCCGTTGTAAACGCATTACCTATGTCTGCTGCCCCACAGCAGACGTCTCACTATTCATCCAGCATTTCATGTATATTGCAATGGCGCGACGTCTGTTTTTTCAAGATCGCGCGTGACGGTAGCAAGGAATTGCCACTTATGTTTTCGCCATGGTGCGCGCTTTGCTCAGTTCCGCCGTGGTTTGCGTAAGCCGCTCGGCAAGGACGCGCATGACCTTGATGGTGATATCAGGGAAGTCCGACATCAGCTTGAAAAACTGTTCCTTGCCGATACGCAGAGCTTCGACATTGGTCGACGCCCGTACCGTCGCCGTTCTGACGCTGTCACAGAGGATGGCGATTTCGCCAACGATTGCGTTCCCGGTCATTTCCGTCAGCTTGATGGGGCCGGCAGGAGAATCGATGAGCACATCGACTTTACCGGTCAGAAGCACATAGGCGGCGTCGCCCACATCACCCTGCCGGAATAGAACATCACCACTGTGGTAGGATACGCGATCCGATGCAAAAGCCAGAAGTTTAAGCTTTGACGGTTCCATCTCCGAAAAGAATGGCACTCGTTTCAGCATTTGTATTTCGTCTTTAAACAGCATCGCTTTATCCTGATTTCGTTCCACCTCGGTCACGTCTCTTAACTTTATGTTGCGACCATTTCCTTGAATGTACCGTTTTCTTGCGCAAGAGTCTCGTAACTTCCATCAGCAGTTATAGAACCCTGGTGTACAACGATAACGCGATCGAACATTCGTGAGAGTGTAGCGTTAGACAGAACCCAGACGATGGACGGGTTATTGTTGTTCTGTTTCAGGAATGTGATGACTCTCTCAACAATTTCCTCCTGCAGTCGATGATCGAGACCTGGAAGCGGGCGATTGAAGATGTAGTAGTCTGATTTGCGCATCAGCGCCCGAGCAAGATTAAGCTTCTGGCGTTGCAGGGGCCCAAGTCTTTTGCCACCGGAACCAAGGTTGAAATCCAGACCAACGGCCAGAACGCGTTCGTAGACGCCACGTTTGCGCATGACATCGGCGACGATCTTGGTGATGCGCCTCGATGCATCCGAATATCGGTAACTGATCTTGCCGAGCAGAATATTGTCCATGAGGCTGGTGGCGCTCATGTATTTGGATGGATCGTAGATCTCGATGATGTTTTTAAGTTCATCGGGCAGGTTGGCATGGAACATGTGCCTGACCTCGATGATCCGGTCCATGATCTCCTGCGTCAACAGACCGAAACGTTGTCTCGGTTCGACATAGAAGAAGCTCAAGCGCAACATTGCACGCTTTTCACTTTCATTGGCGTCGGCGAAATGTTTGCCCTGAAGGCGCTGCAACATCTGCTGGTAGATTGGCAGATCATCCGGCGTCATAAAGGTGAGCTGCTGGAAGAACGGGTGGTCGCCCGGCAGGTCGGAGAAGATTTCGACAATGTTTTCAGCAATTGTGTGACCCATGTCGAACAATGTCTCGACAAGGCCGGTTTCACGCATCAGCGTCCGGAAGTAATCGCTCTCAATGACTGTCCGGATCGTCTGCGACGAATCCCGCATTGTACCGAACAGCAGGTTCTCGCCCACAGTTGCTTCGTTGTTGTAACTATTGAGCTCGAAAGGCGCGATAAGACCGCTCAGATTTTCCTTTTCAAGTTCGGAGCGCAGGATGTGGCGAAGTTCCACGATACGTGCCGCCAGATTCAGGTCATGCAGCGGGTCGATGGACGAGCGCAAAGCGAACTCCAGGACATCCTGCGACAGATCCACCGCATCGAGAACCGCCAGCACGGCCTTTGAGAGATTTTCCGGCTTGTCGTCACCGGCGGGACTGGACGCGTAGTCGATCCAGTTCCCGTTGATATCGACCGACGGATTGCCAGCCATCTTGGCTTCGCGGATTTCCCACTTTCGGTGTTCCAGTTCCGCACCCTGATACACCTTGTCGGCGATCAACGAATGCTTCAGGCCATAGAGCAGGTTGTCCGCGAGGCTGGCGTGGAAGAAATAGCTGTCCGACGAGACATAGGAAATCCGGCGGCCGGTGACGGCTTCCGGCAACTCCAGGATGTCGACATCATCAATGGTGATCTTGCCGCTCGCTGGCCACAGAGTACGTCCAACGGCGTCCGCAAGTGCCTCCCCGCCGGAGCCGCCGACGATCGCGATCACTTCTCCCGGTTCGATTTTCAACGAGGCCTGCTCAAGCAGTCTGCTGCCGCTGTCATCTTCCAGCGTCAGGTTGGTGATGACGATCGGGGCGGTGAGTGCCGTGGTCGATACGGCAGAAAGTTTCTGCACCTTTTCATCGATCATGTTGGGCGCGTTGAACTGCTCGAACACCTGTTCGTATTTGACCTGAACGTCCTGACGCGACTGGTCCCAGTCGATCAGTTCCTTCAATGGTCCCGGCAATTCCTTGTAGGCATTGATCACGGCCACGAGCTGGCCGACGTCCAGACTGCCTTTCAGCGTCAGGTATCCGCCCAAGGCGTAAAAGAAGAACGGCGTGAGCTGTGCCAGGAAGTTGTTGATGAACTTGACCAGGAACTTCCACTGGTAGAGATCGTAGCGGATTTTGAAGATATCGCCGAGCCGGTGGGATGCGTCGGCTCTCTCGTAGTTCGACGTGTCATAGGCATGGATGGTGCCAATACCGTCGACCATTTCGCCGATACGGCCGGCCAGTTGACGAGCGCTGAGCTGACGCTGGCGCCCCAGTTCGATAAGCCGGCGCCGCATCTTGGGGATAATGCCGACCTGAATGGCGGCCATGAAAGCGGCAATCAGGCCCAGCCAGAAATTCTGTACAAGAATGAAGAAAAGCGCAGACAGAGCCTGTCCGCCCAGCAGGGCTGGCTGGACGAAGGCATCGCCGGTAAAGCCGCCCAAAGGCTCAACCTCATCCTTCACCATGCTCGAGATTTCAGCGCCTTTGACGCGTTTGAAATGGCTGGGTGGGAAGCGAAGAATCTTGTCGATCAGCTCGTAGCGGATACGACGCAGCAGGCGTTCGCCGAGCCGACCCTTGTAGGTGTTGATGTAATATTTGAAGAGACCGTTGACGATGACCAGCGCGAGAAACGTCAGGCTCAAGGCCATCAGCATTGACATGCGGTCGAGCTCAAGCCCGTCGAACAGCGTGATCGTACCCCAATAGGGCAAGTCGACGGTGATGTTCATGAACGGCTGAGTCGCGTTCGCGCCTTCGAAGCCGTCACCCTGAATCGGGCCGTTGACGATCTGCTTGGGAAGGTCAAAGGCAAGGAAATAAGGAATCATCGAAAGAGCGACGATCATCAGAATGAAGAGCTGATGCCGCTTTGTATGCGTCCAGATGTAACGCGTAAGGCTTTGTTCCATAAAAGACTTCTATGATTTTTCGGGTGAAACCCGTCGTTTAGTTCCCGCAACGCTCCGGCACTGGTTTGCCAGACAACGAAGGTCCCTCCTACAGATAGTATGCAAGTTGCTATTTATCAGCATCTCGAGGGGGTTTCGAGCAAAATAGCGACGCTTGTGCCTTCGAGGATGTCGTTGTCGTAGAACTGGTGTTAAGACCTTTGATGTATCTGTAAACGTGTATGGTTGAGCCAGGCATCGGCGCAAAAAGTGGCAGGCCCAATGACGATAAATATTTCAGAGCGAACAGGCGGTATGAAAGCGCAGCCAGTTTCTTTTGATGGTTGTGTCGGCATTTTTCATCCAGCCTTGGGTGATACCCAAAAAAATACTGCGGTTCTCTTCGTCAGCCCCTGGGGTATGGAAGAACTCTGCAGCCGCAAATTCCAGCGGGTCATTGCCGAGCGGCTTGGTGCTGTCGGCATTGCGAGCCTGCGGTTCGACTACCATGGCGCGGGTGATGCGCTCGATCCTCAAGATGTGGGCAAGGACGCCGATTGGTCCGCCAACGCCAGATCTGCTCTCAATTGTCTCCGCCAGATTTCGGGTGTCTCAAGCATTGTCATTGTTGCGCAGGGCCTCGGCTGCCTGATTGCCATGCAGGCTTTTGCGGATGAGACGAGCGTAAGCGGAATGGCTCTGCTTGCTCCTGTCGTTTCAGGGCGTGCCTATCTGCGTGAAACTGCGATGTGGTCGTCGATGATCGATGACGGTCTGGGCCTTCGTCCCGAGCAGCGGTTGGCGACACCCGGTTCCATCGCCAGCATGGAGATGCCTGCCGTCGTTGCAGAGAGGGTCAAGAAGACCAATCTTTCCAGCCCGACTGTTGTTCCTGCCGGGCGGCTGCTCGTTCTGACGCGTCCAGGGCGCGTGACGGATGCCGATTTCGCACGCCATTTGCAAACGCTTGCTGGCGACGTGCAAGAAGACGAATTCACAGGCTATGACGATCTGGTTTCCAGTCCGACCTTGTCAAAGATCCCGGACAGTGTCGTCAGCCGTATCGTGGACTGGACACTGTCGCAGGCGCAAGCGAGTGACGGTGTCGGATATGCCGGGGAACAGCTCGCCAACGCGGGTCAAAGAGGACATGGATTTATCGAAAAACCCGTCCAGTTTGGTGAGAACGGACGTCTGTTCGGTGTCTTCTGCAAACCCGCTGACGCGCGCGCATCGTCTGCGGTCCTTTTTCTGGGGGCTGCCTATGACAGACATGCGGGGTGGGGCAGACTTTCGGTAACGATGGCACGCGAACTCGCGAGAAATGGCGTTGCTTCCTTGCGGTTTGATGCCGCGAACATCGCCGACAGTCCGCCGGTTGAGGGCGTTCCAGAACAGGTGCTTTACGACGTCAGACAGAACGACGATGTCGTCGCAGCTCTCGATTTTCTGTCGGCGCAGATCGCTGGTCCGATCGTCGCCGCCGGGCGCTGCAGCGGTGCCTATCTGGCCTTTAACGGTGCCCTTGCCGATGATCGCATCCGCGCTGTCGTTGCGGTCAATCCGGTTGTTTTCCATTGGCTGAAAGGCCGCTCTGTCGATGAGGCGCTGCACAAACGTCCGCGCTCTTTCGGCGAATATCGCCAGCGCTTTTTGCAAGGGGCGACGTTCAAGCGCCTGTTCAGCGGCGATGTCGACGTTGGAAGTGCTGTGCTGAACATCATCAAAGCGACGGCGAAAAAGCTTTCGACAAAAACCGCACGCCTTTTTCGAGCCAACAGTGAGGAGGGTCGGGCGGTTTATCGGGCTTTCGAAACATTGCGAGCAAAGGGCACGATCGTCACGTTGCTCTATAGCGACAATGACGATGGGCTCGAACACTTCCGTTATTACTTCGATTCCGATGGCCGGGGGCTGGGTGCCTATGCGAATGCGTCCGTGACGATCATTCCCGATGCCGACCATAATCTTTCCACACCTCAAGCCCGCGCGGTCTACCTCGAGACCGTGACGCGTCTTGCATCTCAACCCTGATCGGTTGCTTCTGCAGGGAATGCTCTAGAAGGAAAAGCGGCGGCTTGAGCCGAGCGACATGATTTCGCCAGTTGGTTCGGCAGCATCGGTATCGACGTTGGCACGAAGTTCGACCTGCTTTGCTTCACCCGGAGCCAGATGGAACCAGTTGTCGGAGGGGCTATAGCCTTCCGCAGCAATATGGACCGACTGCGCCAGACGATCGGTTTCGATCTCAAGCCACCAGATTCCACCAATATTGTTTTTGGTGATCTGTATTGATGCTGGGTGCAGTGCTCTTTTCCGTCCAAGTGGAAAATGAAACGCATCTGTCACCACATGTCCGCTTGTCGTGTCGCGTAGCCGCGCGAGCGTCACATCATGGGAAGGAGGGCCGAAGCGATAAGCATAGGTTGTGTCGAAAAACGCTCCGAACAGGTCTGTTGCCGGGACAACGAGACTCTGGCGTGGCGCAAGATCGAAGGCCCGCTTGGCATGCACGACCGGTTGCGTGCCGTCCCGCAGGCAAGTCAATTCCAGCATGACTTGAGTTGTTTGGGCGGTTTCGTTGACGATATTGACGTCCAGGCCATTTGTGCCTTCATCTGACAGCGTCACCTGCAGCCGACGGAAGGCACGTTTCAACCCGTACCAAACGGATTTTGGTCGGCCCGTGGCATCGATCAATCCCCAGCCTGCGCCGGGCAGGATATCCTGGAAAGTCCAGACCATGGCGCCTTGGCAAGGGGATGCCGGACGACGCCACTCCGCAAAGGTTGCTTCCATGACTTCGGCAATTGCAGCGCGCGACATGTCCATGTAGCGGGCGCTGTCTTCGCGGCGCAAGACATCCGGTTCGACGTCGTAAAGGAGTTTCAGGTAGTGATCGCGTACATCCTCGAAGTCCCAGGAGGCACCCCGGTCACGCGGCGTTCGGGCTTTCCATCGCGGATCATGCAAAGGCTGGACGGCAAGATGGCGGTCCAGCGTTTCCTGCTCGGGAATATTGGCAAAGGCCAGGCACTCGGCGGCAAAACGAACGTCAGCACGGCGCGCATCGTCGAGAGGACGGCCATAGGCTCCGACGCCGTAATAATGGCCGACGCCAGAATTGGGAAAAAATGGCAATGCGCCGCCCGACGGCGAATTCGCCACGTAAGCGATGTCAGGGCGCTTTGTTTTCAAAAGGTCGGGAAGGACCACTTCCGTCAATGGACCTTTCCAGATTTGCTCGGGAAGGCCCAGCATCGCTCCCTGCTGATACATCTCGCTGCCACCGCAAAAGACGGTGAGCGAAGGCGACAATGCGGTGGCGTCAAGAAGCTGCGATATCTCGGTCGTTACGTGCTCGCGAAACGCCTCATCCTTGGCCGGATAGTCGAAGTTCGCAAGCATGGCATCCTGCCAGACCATGATGCCGAGTTCGTCGCAGAGTTTAAAAAACTCCGCGGTCTCATAGGTCATGGTACCGCCAATGCGGATCATGTTCATACCGGCGTCCAGAGCCCGTTTGAGCCATGGTTCGTAATCCGCGCGCCCGCCGGGCAGCCGGACGATATCGGCTGTCGTCCAGACGGCACCGCGGCAGAACACAGGTTCTCCGTTGATCCGCAGTCCGAAACCATTGCCATCTTTGCCGTGGTCGATGTCAATCCGTCGAAAGCCTGTCGTTGCAAGACTGATGCGCTTGCCATCCAGCTCCAAAGCGATCTCGTGGAGGGTCGGTTCGCCATGTGTGTGTGGCCACCATGATGTGACCTCTGGTATCGCCAACTCGCCGGAAAGCCTGCCAATTGCATCTGTATTCAGGTCGACTGCGTGCCCGCCGCATATCAAACGCGCCAACGATACGTCGCTATCCGTTTCCAGAGCGACGCTGAGCGTTCCGGTTCCTGCTTCGTCCAGAGAAGAACGAATGGAGTAATGGATTTGCGGTTGCCTTGTGAGGCTGACAGGACGCCAGGGGCCGGCTGCATGAATTTCAGGGCACCAGCCCGGCATGTAACCGAGTGCCGTTGTGCGGATCAGCCGCAAACCCTGTGAATTCATCATCTGGGGGCGCCATCTGGCGCGGGGGCCGGTCTTCTCAAGCCTCGGGGACAAGGCCCGGAAACACATCGCCAGCTCGTCCGCCCCAGTCAATTCAACCGGGATCTCCAGAACCTCGAACATGCTCTGGGATGCGGCGACCAATGTGCCGTTGAAAAAGACCTCGGTGACGGTCGCCAGGCCATCGAAACGCAATATCGCGCGTCCCTTAACCTCCGAAATCAGGGTCAGGCGATACCATGCGTCTTTGTCGTTCAGGGCTTCTGGGGAAAAGCGATCGAACTCGCCTGAGACCTCCAGTGCCTGCGCGACTGTACCTGGAACGTCGGCTGGCAGGCTTTCAAGGTGTGCCGGAATGTCCGACGGGAGATCATAGGCATCCGCTGATGTCAGCGTCAGCGTCCAGCCTTCACTCAACAGGGTCGCCGTCTCTCCCGGAAGGCTCACTCTCACGCGGCCTCGCTGGCATCGGACAGTTTCTTGTCGAGGGCCTGCATCAAAGCATCCCATGCATCTGCGGCGGGATCGAGAACAGTTGCAAGCGCATCGAATTTGCGGCGCGTGACAGCCCGCGCCAGCTGGAACTGAACGGTCTTGGCGACCTCCGATATGCGCAAAGCGTGTTGCGATGCCTCTTGGAAGCCATCCCTATCCAGCCATTCGAGGTGGCTTGCCGCCAGTTCGAAATTGGCGCCGAGCTGTCGTAACGTGTTGAACGCATATTTGTGAAAAAAGCCGAAGGGCCTGTCGGCCACTTTTTCCACCTGAGCCGGAAATACGGCCGAGAACGCCCCGACCGGATTGGCGGATGGACGCCTGGAAAAATGCAGTTTGAGCAGGCGCGCAGCCGTCTTGCGGATGTGCGTTTCAGAATTGTTGCTCTCGGGAAATTTCGCGAATTCCGTATAGGGCAGGAAAGGCGGGTCGGTTTCCTGCAGATGGTGCTGGAACAGACCGTCGAAGTCGTCACCTGCCAGATGGAAAAAACCGGCATTGTGGAAATAGTCCAGCTCGCGCTTGTCTCTGTCGAGCCGATTGATGGCGATAGTCGTTTTGCCATGCTCTTTTTGATAGCCCACACCATGGGTATCAGGCATGTAGAAACTGTCCATTTCGATGAGGCAGATGCGGCCGCGCTGAAGCTGTGCCTCTACGTGGTTTTCCACCTGATCGAAGATCGCCAGTTCTGTGGCGCGGATGTCGTATAGTGTTTCGAGGTCTTCCAGCGGCACCTTGAAAAAGGTGAACTGGTCGCCTTCGAAATCCTGAGCCAGCGTGAAGCCAAGCATGGCTTCCGGAGGCAGGCCTCGGGACGCCAGCACTTCGATCCACAAATCGACGTAGCAATTGGTTTCCGGCCACATTCTCTCTGAGGAATGCAGGGGATGCTGCGTGTAGTTCTGAGGATCGAGGCCAGGAAATATCTGCTTCATCGCGGGTCAGCCCCAGAGCGTCTTCACGACCTTTTCAGGCCATTTTTTCACGTCGAGACCGTGATGTGCAAACAATGCAAGCGCAATGCGCTCGAGGCCGAAGCCAACACACGCCGTATGCGCAACGTCGCCGCTGTCGATGTTCAGACCCCATTTCTGGCCGAAGGCGTCCTGATGGTAGTTGAAGCTCATGCAGGCCGTCGGATTGGTGGTGGATGTCACCGGGATCAGCAGCTCAAACTTCAGGTTCTGGTCGCGCTGATTGTTGGCAAGCATCTTGCCAGCGCGGCCGAAGAACGGATCGTTTGCCACGTCAATCGTTACGTCGAGGCCAACGGCAGCCATCATCGCGACACCACGATCCATCCAGATCTGACGGAACTCCGTGACATCCGTTTCGGTGCCCATGCGAACATATTCGCGCATGCGGAAAAGCTGCTGGCGGGCCGGGTCCTTGGACGGCTCATGGCGGAAGCAATAGGACTGGATATCGTAGAGCCCACCGCCGGACGGCAGGTTGCCGCGCTTGGCAATCGTCGGGTAAAGCGGGTAGCACGCGGCCGGTGTCAGAACGATATCGGTAGCCTTCTGGTCTTTCGTCCAGTCGCCACCCTCATCCATCGTCTTCAGCAGGCTGACATGGTCCAGTTCGCAGCCGCAGAAGGAGTGAACCGTGCCTGCAAGCTGCGGAAAGCTCTTCATGTAGCCGCTTTTTTCGAAATAGGCGCGGTTGATGCCCGGCGGGAAGCGGATCGCTTCTGCACCATCCGGACCACCGGTCCGGTCAATCAGGCGCTCGAACGCGGCGATGACGTCTTCGAACTGACCGCTGCGGCCATAAAGACCATCCACGCCCGTCTCGATCAGCAGGCCCTCTTCAAACAGTCGATCAACAAACGATGTCTGCATGTCCATGGTCTTATCCCAAGAGGCTGGTGTCCTGCTTGTGAACGAGCAGGAGGTTGGCGGAATTGCCGAGTATGCGGTCATTGGAAATCATCAGGCGCGCGGAATGCGCATCGCGCAGATGCCGGCCGAGGCTGTAGGGCGTACCGTTCTTGTAGCCCATGATGCCGCAGATCAGCATGGCGTGGTCGATGATTTCGAGAATGGATTCCGAAGAGCAGATCTTCACATTGTTCATGGCCACGGCGAAGGCCATGGACATGAGCTTTTCCGGATCGCTCTTGGTATCATTGTAGGCCTTGATGCCAGCGATGATGTTGGATTTCACCACCTGCAGCTTGGTCGAGACTTCGGCAAGACGGATGGCGCCTGGTGGTGCGGTGCCTGGCGATTTGCGTGCCGCAGCGCGTACGAAAGATTGCGCTCTCAAGACAGCGTCAGAAGCGATACCGTACCAGACCGCGCTCCACAGCAGATGCGATGTTGCAAGCATCGATTGTGCAGCGATCTCGGCAAATGGTTTCGGAAAAATCTGGGTGGCCGGCGCCTTGCCGCGAAACAGGAAGCCGTCGGAGCAGGTGCCGCGCATGCCGAGCGTGTCCCATACGTGGGTCTTCTCGAGCGTATACTGGTCTTTCAGGAAAACCGTCATCACCTGATCGGTGGGTGCGGCGTCAGAATGCGAGCGCGAGGTGATCAAAATGGCGTCGGCGTCGCTACCGTAGGAAATGACGGTGGCGTCCTTTTCCAGCTGGCAGATATCGTCCTGGATATCGATTGCGCAGATGGAGTTGCGGAGATTACCGCCGATGCCGCCTTCCGTCGTCGCCGATCCGAGCAGGAGTTGTTCGCCCGCAACACGGCGCATGAAAGCCGCGTGCCAGTCGCTTTGTTCGCCGTGCTCAACGAGGCTCGACAGTTTGATATGATGCATGGCGAAAATCATCGCCGTTGCCGAGCATGCCTGTCCCAGGCGGACGCAGATATCAGCGATCGCCTGCAGGGAGGCAGCTTCGCCGCCAAGGTTTTCAGGAATTTGAATTCCCAGCAGCCGTTCGTGCCGCAGTGCTGCTACGGCCTCATGGGGAAACCGGCCGGCAGCATCGACATCATCGGCATGTTTTGCGGCAATCGCCGCGACTTTGCCCGCACGCGCGGACAGAGCTTCATCTATCGGCGCCACGGTGACGTTCATCAGGCGGCCTCTTTTCCGTCGAGGATGAGCTTGACCGTTTCTTCGATCGCCTTGATGCTCGCAAAGGATTTGCGGTTGAGAAGATTGTCGGGGAACTCGATATCGAATGCCTCTTCGATGCCGAGCATCAGTTGTACTGACGCAAAAGACGAAAGCCCCGCCGCGTAAAGATCAGCCTCATCGGCGATCGTTTCGACAGGGGTGGGAAGCTGGCCGAACTTTGCCAGTATTTCACGAATAGTCGCGTTCATTTGGACGTGTCTCCCATGAAGTCATATTAGACGCTTTGAATGTTATGGTTACATTCCAAACGATAACATTCAACTAAACCGTTAGGTTAACTGCAACTAACAGCAGCATGCGACAAACAGTCGATGCTGCCAAGTGTCGATATCGCTCCTTGACAAAAGCGGGGATGTGCATTTTCTTTCGGTCATTCACCAGGGGTGTCCCGCAAGGGGCTGAGATTCTGCTGTTATGCGCAGTGACCCGTTGAACCTGATCCAGTTCATACTGGCGTAGGGACGGTGCAAAGACCAAAGGGTTTGCTGACGCTTGACGTTCATGCAGCACCTTGCGGTATTTTCCATCATTCCGGCTCGAACTGGGTCTCCACTGTCAAACTTTGGAGCCTCAAGATGAATATCGTTGCCAAGACTACCCCGCCCGTCGTCACCACCGGGCCGCTGCCTGCCTCCACGAAAGTCTACAGGCAAGGCGTCCTGCATCCGGAAATTCGCGTGCCTATGCGCGAGATTGCGGTCCATCCGACAGCGGGCGAACCGCCAGTAACAGTCTATGATTCCTCCGGCCTCTACACCGACCCTTCCCACATCGCCGCCATTGAGCGTGGCCTTCCACGCCAGCGTCGCGACTGGACGCTGGCCGGAGGTGATGTCGAGGCTTACGACGGACGTCACGTCAAACCGGAGGACAACGGTTTTGCGACTGGCACCCGCCTGACGCCTGAATTTCCGTTACGCTATCAACCGCTCAGGGCCAAAGACGGCAAGGCCGTCACCCAGCTTGCCTATGCTCGGGCCGGTATCATCACGCCGGAAATGGAGTTCATCGCCATCCGGGAAAACCTTGGGCGTGAGGCGGCCAGGGAAAAGCTTGTGCGTGACGGCGAGAGTTTCGGCGCGCATGTTCCTGATCACGTCAGTGCGGAATTCGTTCGTCAGGAGGTGGCTGCGGGCCGGGCGATCATCCCCGCCAACATCAATCATCCCGAACTGGAGCCGATGATCATCGGCCGCAATTTCCTGGTGAAGATCAACGCCAATATCGGCAATTCGGCCGTTACGTCCTCGATGGCGGAAGAGGTCGAAAAAATGGTCTGGGCGATCCGTTGGGGCGCCGACACCGTTATGGATCTTTCAACGGGTCGCAACATTCACAATATCCGAGAGTGGATCATCCGCAATTCGCCGGTGCCGATTGGCACTGTGCCGCTCTATCAGGCGCTGGAAAAGGTGAATGGCATTGCCGAAGACCTGACCTGGGAGGTCTTCCGCGATACGCTGATCGAGCAGGCGGAGCAGGGCGTAGACTACTTCACAATCCATGCCGGCGTCCGGCTGCATTACATTCCGCTCACCGTCAACCGCGTTACCGGTATCGTGTCGCGTGGCGGTTCGATCATGGCCAAGTGGTGTCTGCATCATCACAAGGAGAGTTTCCTCTACGAACACTTCGAGGAAATCGGCGACATCTGCCGCGCCTACGATGTTTCTTTCTCACTCGGCGACGGTCTGCGTCCGGGGTCAATTGCCGATGCCAATGATGCGGCGCAATTTGCCGAACTGGAAACGCTGGGTGAGTTGACCAAAATCGCCTGGGCCAAGGATTGCCAGGTGATGATCGAAGGCCCTGGTCATGTGCCAATGCACAAGATCAAGGAGAACATGGACAAGCAGCTTGAAGTCTGCGGCGAGGCACCGTTCTACACGCTCGGGCCGCTGACGACGGATATTGCTCCGGGTTATGACCACATTACGTCTGGTATCGGCGCTGCGATGATCGGCTGGTTCGGCACGGCAATGCTTTGTTATGTGACACCGAAAGAACATCTCGGTCTGCCTGATCGCAATGACGTCAAGGTGGGTGTCATTACCTACAAGATTGCCGCCCACGCAGCCGATCTCGCCAAGGGACACCCGGCTGCGCAGGTGCGTGACGATGCGTTGTCGCGCGCCCGTTTCGAGTTCCGTTGGGAAGATCAGTTCAATCTTTCGCTCGATCCCGACACGGCGCGTTCCTTCCATGATGAAACGCTGCCGAAGGAGGCGCACAAGGTCGCGCATTTCTGCTCGATGTGTGGTCCCAAATTCTGCTCCATGCGGATTTCGCATGACATCCGCGCCGAGGCGCAGAAGGAAGGACTGGAAGCAATGGCGGCCAGGTTCCAGGAGGGTGGGGAGCTCTATCTGCCTGTCGATCCTTCGACTGGCGCTTAGCATGCGTATCCTGATCAAGGGAACGGGCGTCGCGGGTTTAACCGCGGCGTTCGAACTGGCTTTGGCGGGTGCTTCGGTCGAGGTTGCGGATGCCGCTGCCGAACCGTTTCGCGGCGCTTCCTGGTATGCAGGCGGAATGCTGGCCCCCTGGTGTGAACGCGAGAGTGCAGAAGAGGCTGTACTAACGCTTGGTCAGTCTGCACTGGACTGGTGGGAGCGGGCCACCCCCGGCCTCGTTTTCCGCAATGGCACGCTTGTTGTTGCGCCGGCGCGCGATCGCGCCGAGCTTTCGCGTTTTGCCTCCAGAACCAGTGGCTACAGATGGCTGGATGAGGATGGGATTGCAGCTCTCGAGCCCGATCTTTCGGGGCGTTTCCGTTTCGGGCTGTATTTTCCGGAAGAAGGCCATCTCGATCCGCGCCTTGCGCTGAAAGCTCTTCATGCGCGCCTTCAGGGCATGGGTGTCGCCTTCCATCTGGGCATGGGCCAGCTGGAGGAAAATACGTTCGACCGTGTGGTCGATTGTGTCGGCCATGCGGGGGTTGGTCGGCTTCCCCGGCTTCGCGGTGTTCGTGGCGAAATGCTTTATCTCGCCACACAGGATGTTTCGCTGGCCCGCCCTGTCCGCCTGCTGCATCCGCGTATCCCGCTTTACATTGTGCCGCGTGAAGGCGGGCGCTTCATGGTCGGGGCAACGATGATTGAATCCGAGCATACCGGACCGATCTCGGTCCGCTCGACGATGGAATTCCTCAATGCTGCCTACACCATTCATCCGGCTTTCGCCGAAGCGGAGATACTCGAAACAGGCACCGGTATCCGCCCTGCATTTCCCGATAACCTGCCGAAGATCAGCGAAAGCGGCAGGACCATTCTCGTCAACGGTGCGCACCGGCACGGCTTTCTTTTGTCGCCAGCGATGGCGCGCGAAGCTGCGCGTATCGTCTTCAGTGATCTATCTGCAAAGGACAAACAACATGAAACTTCTGGTGAATGGCGAGGAGCTTGATTTCGCCGCAGACACATTGGCAGCACTGCTTGCCGATCTTGAGTATGAAGGCGAATGGCTGGCGACGGCGGTCAATGGCGACCTCATCCATTCGGACGAGCGTGCCGCGTGCAGGTTGAAGGATCGCGACCGTATCGAAATTCTCTCGCCGATGCAGGGGGGCTGACGGAATGTTGACGTTTTACGATCGCGAAGTCTCTTCCCGTCTGCTGCTTGGTACGGCCCGCTATCCATCGCCTGCCATTCTTGAAGAGGCTATCCGGGCAAGTGGCACGGAAATCCTGACAGTTTCGTTGCGCCGGGAAACGGCGGGCGGCAAGAAGGGCGGGCAGTTTTTTGAACTGCTGCGTGACCTTAGTTGCCACATCCTGCCCAACACGGCGGGTTGCCATACCGCCAAGGAAGCGGTTTTGACTGCGAAAATGGCGCGCGAGGTGTTCGCGACAAACTGGATCAAGCTTGAGGTCATCGGCAATCACGATACCTTGCAGCCAGATGTCTTTGCCCTGGTCGAGGCCGCGAAAATCCTCTGCGACGAGGGCTTCGAGGTTTTTCCCTATACCACCGACGATCTAGTCGTGGCGGAAAAACTGCTGGATGCCGGCTGCAAGGTACTGATGCCCTGGTGCGCGCCCATCGGAAGCGCCATGGGGCCTCTCAATGTGACCGCACTCAAATCGATGCGGGCGCATTTTCCTGACGTACCATTGATCGTCGATGCCGGGATTGGTCGCCCGTCCCACGCGGTTACGGTGATGGAACTGGGCTATGATGCGGTCCTGCTCAATACAGCGGTTGCGGGTGCAGTTCATCCGGTCCTCATGGCGCAGGCATTTGCCCGTGCGATCGCTGCCGGGCGTGATGCGTTTCAAGCCGGGCCGCTTGAGCCAAGGGACATGGCCGTGCCCTCAACGCCGATCATCGGTACGGCGGTGTTTTCCTGATCGTCGTTTTTCCGGAAGGCTGGTTTTACGTTGACACTCTTCAGTCGTGGCGGGATACCGGCATAAAAGAGGGAACAACGCCGCAATGCATAATCTTCTCACCGATATCGATGGTGTTTCAGTCGGGAACGTCACCGACCTTCAACTTGGCTCGGGTGTGACCGCCATCGTGTTCGATCGACCGGCTGTTGCCTCTGGCAGCGTGCTGGGAGGCGCGCCCGGCGGCAGGGACACAGCCTTGCTGGACCCGTCTATGACGGTCGAGACGGTGGATGCTCTTCTGCTTTCCGGCGGTTCAGCATTCGGGCTGGATGCGGCAGGTGGCGTTCAGGCCGGTTTGCGCGAGATTGGTCGCGGCTTGCAGGTCGGCACCACGCGGGTGCCGATCGTACCGCAGGCGATCCTGATGGATCTATTGAACGGCGGGAACAAGGATTGGGGCCTCAATTCTCCTTATCGCGACATGGGTTACGCGGCCTTCAAGGCTGCTGCCACGGGACCGTTTGATCTTGGCACAGTCGGTGCCGGGACGGGGGCAACGACTGCTACCTTCAAAGGCGGTCTTGGTTCGGCCAGCGCCATGAGTTCCGGCGGCTACAAGATTGCGGCGATTGTTGCGGTCAATGCACTTGGTTCTGCAACTGTCGGGGAGGGGCACCATTTCTGGTCCGCGCCGTTTGAAACGGACGGCGAGTTTGGGGCTTTTGGGTATCCTACGCAATTCGCGACGCACGATACTGCGCTTCGTTTGAAGGGTGTGAACCTGACGGCAACAACCATTGGGGCTGTGGTGACCGATGCCGCGCTGACAAAAGCACAGGCACATCGTTTGTCGATCATGGCGCATGATGGCCTTGCCCGTGCCGTTTTGCCAGCTCATCTGCCAAGCGATGGCGACACAATGTTTTCTGCCGCAACGGGTGAAAAAACACTTCAGGCCGGTGTTCACTTCGCAGAACTCTGCCACCTTGCGACAATCACCATGGCACGCGCCGTGGCGCGTGGCGTTTATGAAGCGACGGCTCTTCCGGTTGCCGGTGCCCAAAAGGCATTTCGCGATGTTCACCGGAGCACAGGGCCATGAGCAACGCATCTTTACCGTTGAAGCCGGTTCTTCGGATCGATTTTCCACCTGGCGATCGCCTCGGTCATGGCAGGATCGAGCTGATGGAGCTTATTGCCGACACGGGATCGATTTCTGCTGCCGGGCGGGCAATGGACATGTCCTACCGACGGGCATGGCTGCTGGTGGATGCTCTGAACCACATGTTCCGGCAGCCTGTGATCGAATCGCAGCGCGGCGGCAAGCAGGGGGGCGGCGCGTCCCTGACCCCATTTGGCGTTGAAGTCCTGGAGCGGTATCGCGCCATGGAACTGCGTATGAACGATGCCTTACGCGCCGATCTAGACTGGCTGGAGGCCAATCGCAATCTTGAAGCGGGCGATGCGATCAATAGGGATCAAGAGCCGCCGATTTTATGATCGCGTGGATAGGTTTGCCCGGTTCAAGCTGCATACGATCACGCGACAGATCGGTGATGCGCGATTGGATCAGGTTGCCGCCGCAGTCAACCTGAACCGTAACCATCCCGTCGCCGGAGGCCGTGATATCGGCGATCGTTCCCTCGAGAATGTTGAGGGCACTCAAGCCTTCCGGTCTTACTGTTGCCAGCATGACATCGCGAGCGGGGATAAGGACACGCACCGCTGCTCCAGCCGTTCCGGACTTGGCTGGAACCTGCAGGACGACATTCGAGAGGCGCACGGCAGCAAGGTTATGCTGTGCATCGAAGCTGTCCAGACGGCCGGAAACAATGCTGCCGGCCTCGCGCCTTTCAAGATGAACACTAAGAGCGGGACGGGCAAGAACATCGGCCGCCTTGCCCTGCGTTTCGATCTTGCCGTCTTTCATGACCACGATGTTGTCGGCCAGGCGTGCGACTTCCTGGATCGAATGGCTGACATAGACAATCGGAATGTTCATCTCGTCACGCAGCCGTTCCAGATAGGGAATGATCTCCGCCTTGCGCGCCTCATCGAGAGACGCCAGCGGCTCATCCATCAACAGCAGTCGCGGTGATGACATGAGCGCGCGCCCGATCGCAACGCGTTGTTTTTCGCCCCCGGACAGTTTGTTCGGATGCCGCTGCAACAGGTGGTCGATACCGAGCATCTCAATGATGCGGCGGTCGTCAGCCGTCGTCAGTTTGGCGGACGTGAACCATTTCCCGTAATTGAGGTTCTGCGCCACGCTGAGATGCGGAAACAGGCGTGCTTCCTGAAAAACATAGCCGAAGCGACGTTTGTGGACGGGCACGAACAGCTTCTTCTCACTGTCTGCCAAAACCTCGCCATCAAGCGAAACTTGCCCGTTCTCCGGCCGTAAAAGACCCGCGATAATTCGGACCATCGACGTTTTTCCGGAGCCGGAACGCCCAAACAAAGCCGTGACGCCGCTCTGCGATTCAAAGGATGCGTCCAGCGCAAAAGAACCAAGGCGGTGGCGAACTTTAACCGAGAGCGTCATTCCATGCTCACCTTTTTGCCGATGATCCGCGCCAGAAATTCCGAACCGAGCAGCGCCAGCATGGAAATGATGACGGAGACGATGGTGAGGCGAAGCGCGCCGGAATCGCCGCCGGGAACCTGAGTGAAGGTGTAGATGGCGGCTGAGAGTGTCTGGGTTTCCCCTGGAATATTCGAGACGAAGGTGATTGTCGCACCAAATTCGCCCATTGCCTTGGCAAAGGCCAGGATCATGCCGGCAATGATGCCTGGTAAAATCAGAGGCAATGTAACGGTGAGAAAGACACGCAAGGGACTGGCACCGAGCGTCGCCGCTGCTTCTTCCAGCTTGCCGTCTACCGCTTCAAGCGAAAGACGGATGGAGCGGACCAGCAATGGAAATCCCATGACCGCGCAGGCGAGTGCGGCACCTGTCCATCGAAATGAAAAGACAATGCCGAAATAGGTATCGAGAAACTGGCCGATCATGCCTCTTCGGCCAAACAGCACGAGGAGGAGAAAGCCCGTGACTACGGGCGGGAGAATGAGTGGCAGGTGTACGATGCCGTTGAGGATGGATTTTCCCCAGAAGCGACCACGCGCCAAGGCAAGCGCCACGAGAATTCCCAGTGGCAGGCTTGCGAACATTGCGACCACGGACACCCGCAGGCTGAGCCTGATTGCAGTCCATTCTTCAGGGCTGAGCGTCCACCAGTCCAAATGCATATCCTGTCGTCGTGAAAAGCCGTGGCTGCCGTTGTTCGGAAGCCACGGCGATCACCTTACTTCAAAACCGTAAAGCCTTGCTGTTCAAAGAATGGCTTGGCTTTTTCCGACTTCAGGAATTCGAGATAGGATTTGGCCGCCGGGGACTTGGCCTCCGAAAGTACAGCGACCGGATAGATGATTGCCGGATGGCTGTCTTCAGGGAAGGTGCCGACAATTTTCACGCCCGGGTCGGCGGCAGCATCTGTCTGGTAGACGATGCCATAAGGTGCTTCGCCGCGCGAAACGAGAAGCAGTGCGGCGCGCACGCTTTCAGCGCCCGCGACTTTCTTCTCGACTGACGCCCACACGCCAAGCTTTTCCAGTGCAGCCTTGCCATATTTTCCAGCCGGAACGGAATCCACGGCGCCCATCGCCAATCGGCCATCGCCAACCAGGCTGGCAAGATCAAAGCCCTGGCCGATCTCAACGGGTTTGGCCTTGTCGGCAGGAGCGACGAGAACGATCCGGTTGCCAAGAAGGTTGGAGCGGGTCGCGGTGTCGATCAGCTTCTTGTCTGCAACGTAATCCATCCATGCGAGATCGGCGGAAATGAAGATATCGGCAGGCGCGCCGGCTTCGATCTGTTTGGCAAGTGCAGAGCTTGCCGCATAAGACACCGTGGCCTCGTTGCCGGTCTCCTTGGCCCATTCGCCATTGATGGCATCAAGAGCATTCTTCATGCTCGCGGCTGCAAAAACAGTCACCTTTTCGGCGGCGTTGGCCGGTAGGGCGCCAAATGACGCGGCCAGCACCATGGATGTGGCGGCAGCAACAGATCTGAAAAAAGTGCGGCGCAGAAGCTTCATAATCATTCCCCGGTATCGAGATATTTTCGTGAATATAACGCTAGCCGTACATCGCCATCATTATATTTTCAAGAACATATCGATCTTGTAAAAACGTCGAGACGTCTTTGCAGGATCAGGATGGAAAATGGCCGCTTTTGATCAAATCAGTCGATGATGACGTGCGGTACGAAGCGGGACAAGTTGGCGGTAATTCGTGATTGATCCTCACGGACGCCCAGACCACAAGCGCGGTCGCCGATCACCCAACTTCCGAGCACGGCGTAGCCCGCCTCGCTTTCGAAAAGTGGCGAATAGGCCTGTATGATAAAGCCCTCCTCGCCATATTCGCCAGGAGCTTCGATCACGTCGTGTCCTTCGCGAACAATGGTGACGTTTTCTCCCTCACGGGAAAGAAGCGGTTTGCGCACGTAATCCATCAGGCCTGTTGCTGCCGGGGTGTCGGCAAAGAAGCTCGGCAACAGGTTGGGATGATTGGGATGCCGTTGCCATAAAAGCGGCAGTAGCCCCTTGTTGGAGAGAACCGATTTCCAGGCCGGTTCGATGAACACGTCGCCGGATTTTGCCAATTGGCGGGCGTAGGGCTCGCGCAGCATATGTTCCCAAGGATAAAGTTTGAAACAGCGATCGATTACCTGATCTTGAAGATCGGTATATCGCCCTTTCGCGTCGATCCCGATGTCGTTGATGTCGATAAGCTCGACGCGATGACCTGCCTGCAGGGCGCAATCCATCAGGTACACCGTCGTGCCGCGATCCTCTTCATTTCGGGTCGCGGCAGCGAAATGGAAAATCGGTTCCTTGGAGAACTGCGCAAAAGCCTCGATCAGGCTTTCCTGCAGAAGATTGTATTGATCCGCACTGTCCGGCAGTTGGCCGCTCAAGATTTGATCTGTCAGCCAATCATATTGGAAATAGGCTGCCTCGAATATGGATGTCGGCGTGTCCGCATTGTATTCGAGCAGTTTGACCGGCCCCGATCCGTCATACGCCAGATCGAACCGTCCATAGAGATGGCGATCTCCGCGTTGCCAGGATCGCAGGACCACGTCGCGCATGTCGTGCGGTATGGCCAGCCTGTCGAGCATCTCTTCACTGGTGACGATGTCGCCGACCATGTCCATGCACATATCGTGCAATTCCTGGCTTGGGGCCTCGATTTCTGTCTCGATTTCTTCAAACGAAAAGACGTAAGCGGTGTCATCGACCCAATAGGGTTCGCCGTACATTTCATGAAAGCCAAAGCCGACGGCGCGCGCTTTCTCGCGCCAGTCGGGTCGGGCCGTAATGGCTATGCGTTTCATATCAACCGCTGCTGCTAAATGAACGTCCGCCGAAACCTTCACGCGAAACGCTCTGGGTTTTTACATTGACCATCTGGGTGGCGCGCGTTGTTGTGATTTCAGTATCGCTGTGCGCGCGGTTTGCCGTCATCATCGGTGTTACCGTCTGGCCAGTGCGGTTGCGATAGACCGGTTGGGAAGCGCTGATACCTGCGCCGCCGGAAGAGCTGCTTTCCTCTTCGTTTTCCTCTCGACGGTAGTTGTTATAGTCAGCGATGTTTTTGATCGTGGAAGACAGAAAATATCCGGTCATGAACGGCGTAAAGGAGCCGCCGCTCGTCCCGCTCGACTTTAGCCCTTGTTGCTCAGTGCACTGAAATTTTCCGTACTCATCCTCGCAGGCCGCCATGCCATCGAAACGCGGAGCGTTTGTGAGATGCGTCTGCATGGCATCTTGATAGGCGGTCTGGCAGACCCGCGTATCCATGCCAGAGGAAACGCACTCATCCACGGAGGTGAACATGACGTTGTAGGGCGGGGTCTTGGTACAGTTGTGAAGAAACAAAGCGTATGCGGCGAGGGAGCCGAAAATGAGGATTGGGCGTGTGTGCCCGCTCAAACGTCTGCGCATTTTCTCTCCTCAATACGTCATGCAGGCGGCATTGAGGATGCCGATCGCGAGCGCCACACCGCCACCCCACAATCCGGCTGCGATATCGCCGCTTGTGATCTTGTCATGGAGGTTCTTCATCGTGAAATTGGCAATGTAGAAAGCGAGCACTTGGGCGGCGATGCCAATTACGGCCCAGATGACGTAGTCGACGATGCTGACAGAATGGGCTGCTGCAGATGCAAGCGGCAGACTGAAACCGATCAGTGCGCCGAGAAAAGCTATAACGGCTGCAAGGTTTCCCTCTTGGATAAGCTCCGCCTCCCGATGAGGGGTCAGTCGGGTGTATATGGCAGCGAAAGCAGCGTATGCGGCAAGTCCGATGAAGAAATATCCCAAAAATGCGGGCAGGCCCGCAACGTAATCAATCACTTAAAAGTCCCCCAATACATATAATACCGTCAGTACCACGCAGATGGCAGGCAGCAGGGCCACACGATCAACAAATCGATGTCGTATCGGCTGCATCTCTGACCGTGATTTTGCCTCTGATCGATCAGATGCATATTCTGAATATCTTCACTTTAAATGACCACTCTGGATGTTCCATTCGGTCTGTGGTCCCGCCGTTTCCTCCATCAGAACGCGCCAAGTTCGACTTGTGGCTCCATATCCGTCAAGGCAAGGTCAGGTTGAGAAGATTCTCCTCCTCAACTCAACCATGAAATCAATACGCAGAGCTGCTATTTTTGGCAATGGAGACGCCCAATGGTCAGGCGGCTTTATTGTGTGTGACGATTTTTAGAAGCGCTCGCCGGCGAAATGGGCAAGTTGTGCGCCTGCTTCGTAGTAGCTTTCCTTCAGCGCACGAAATGGCTGGGCTTGAGGATCGGTCACAGGCAAGGGCAGGTCGTCTTCGGAAATGTCACCCAGGACATGGTGGGCAATCGTACGGCCGAAAATCGTGCCTGGTGCGATGCCTCTGCCGTTATAGCCGGAGAAGCCCACGACCTTGTCTGCAAATTTGTGGAAGCGCGGCAGTGCGTTGTCGGTCATGCCGATCTGGCCATACCATTCGCATTCGAACTCGATGTCGGCAAGCTGCGGAAAGAGCCGTTTCAGCGATCGTCTTGCCCAGCTCCTGTGGATGGCTGTACCCGTTCCACGCAAGGCGCCAACGCTGCCGAACACCAATCTGCCGGCCTTGTCCATCCGGAAAGACGACAGGATTTCCTTGGTATCCCAGCATCCTTCGCGGTTTGGCAGGACGCTTTTTTGCAGATTGTCGCTCAGTGGCCGGGTGGCAAGGTTGAAGTAGGGAAGGTAGACCTGCTCTTCCCGCACGATTTTCCAAGGTCCCGTGCTGTAAGCCTCGGTTGCGACGATGATCCAGTCGGATGAGACCGCGCCCTGCGGTGTCTTGACGACCCATCGGTTTCCGTCGCGTTCCGTGGCGATGACAGGGCTTTCGGTGAAGATGCGTGCCCCGGCCTTCGCGGCAGCCTTTGCAAGGCCGCGGACATAGGCAAGCGGTTGCAGTGTGCCTGCGCGGGTATCGAGAAGCGCACCGGAGTAGGCCGGGCTGCCGATACGCTTTGCGGTCTCGTCGGCGTCGAGAACCCGGACCGGTGCGCCGCGCGCTGCCCACTGTTCACATCGGGCGTGGATTTCCGCCAGCCCCTTTTCGCCGACCGCGCAATGCAGGGTGCCGTTCTTTTCCATCTCGCAGGCGATGTCGTGTTTTTCGATCAGGTCTCGGACAGTGAGCGGCGCATCGCCCAACAGGTTGAGAAGGCGCTCACCATAGACCGGGCCCAGAACCCCCGGCAGTTCCTGAGGCATGACCCACATGCCGCCATTGATCAGGCCGACATTGCGGCCAGCGCCCCCGAAGCCGATCTGTTTTGCTTCGAGAAGAATGACGTTCACACCTCTTTCCGCCAGATGAAGTGCTGCTGACTGGCCGGTGAAACCGCCTCCAACGACGACGACGTCGGCATGGACCGTTTCCGTCAATGAAGAGGTTGCAGGGGGCTGGGGCGCGGTCTTTTCCCAAAGGCCATGAGAGCGGGGGTTGTTGTACATCGTTCCACCATTTTTTGGGCCTATCCATGCTGATTATATATGAGTGATAAGCCCTTGTTCCGAAGACTTTACAGCCGGGCGCGCATGGTGAATATCGACATATCGTCAAGAGTTCATTCCGTGAGGGAATATGGTTCTTCCGCCGCGTAGATTTTTGCCGTCATTGTCTCTTCTCGCGGCGTTCGAGGCTGCCTCGCGTATCGGCAGCGTGTCGGCGGCGGCTCGGGAACTGGGGCTGACGCAAGGAGCGGTCAGTCGACAAATTCTCGCGCTTGAGGAGCAGCTTGGCGTGGCACTTTTTTTACGCGAACGCCAGACGATCCGGCTTACCCGCGCGGGGGAGGGTTATGCACGCGAAATTCGCGAGGCTTTGCGCCGCATTTCCACCGCCTCGCTCAATCTGCGCGCCAATCCCGACGGTGGCACGCTCAATCTTGCAGTTCTGCCGAGTTTCGGGACACGCTGGCTGGTGCCGCGCCTCCCCGATTTCATCGCGGCCTGTCCGGGAATATCGGTTAATCTCCTGACGCGCTCGTCTGTGTTCGACTTCAGGACCGAAACTGTCGATGCGGCCATTCATTTCGGTTTGCCGCATTGGCCGGGGGCGGAACTCGTTTTCCTGATGCATGAAAGCGTGGTGCCGGTCTGTAGCCCTGACTTCAAGGAACGACATGGTCTTTCTGACCCGGCTCATTTGCTGAATGTGCCGCTGTTGCACATGACGACCCGTCCCGATGCCTGGGAAAAGTGGTTCCGAAGCCATGATGTGGGTTTCGACAATCTGCATGGCATGCTGTTTGACCAGTTTACGACGATTGCCGAGGCGGCGTCTTTCGGTGTTGGAGTGGCACTCATTCCCTCCTTCATGATCGAAGATGAGATGCAAACCGGCAAACTGGTCAAAGCAGTTTCAGGAACGCTTGAAAGTGAAGAGGCCTATTATCTGGCCTGCATGTCGGACAGGGCAGGTTATTTGCCGCTTGAAAGTTTTAGGAACTGGATCGTCGGCCAGGCAAAAAAGGGCGATATTCAATTGCGCGGCGTGTCGCGAGGCTGACGCAGCTCTACGTACTATGGTCAAAATGGTCGCACACTTTTTTACGGCGGGCTCGGAACGGTCTTGCAAGACGAATGCGGGTGCGCCAATAGTGCGGCATGCCCGCAGGGTAAAGCCATTTATTGCGAATCCAACCACGGGAGACGTCCGTGAAGCCAATCTTTGTTCAGCTTCAATGTGAACCCGGCAAGACCTACGATGTCGCCGACGCCATCTACAAGACCGAACTCGTTTCCGAACTGTATTCGACGAGCGGCGAATATGATCTGATGCTGAAAATCTATCTCGGGCCGGAGGAAGATATCGGCAAGTTCATCAACCAGAACATCGTCAACATTCCCGGCATCGTGCGGTCTTTGACCACCTTGACGTTCACTGCGTTCTGAAGCCGAAACGCGTTACAACAAAAAAGCGCGCCGTCGATATCAGTATCGGGCGCGCTTTTGTTTTTCTGATCGGTTTTTAAACTGTCGGAAAATGCATTCCATCAAGCGACAGCGGCGAAGTTCCGCTCGCGCACGAGATTGCGGATTGCAATGCGTACGTCGTCGGCGCTGTCAAATTTCTGTTCGTCCAGATCATGAACGTGAAACTTGACTGCAATGAACTTCAACCGGTCATTGTCCGGAATAACGATGCCGACCGGTTCGCCAGCGAATTCAATAACTTGCTTCTGCATAATACACTCCCGCTGTGGCTATATCTCACAGCATGTTGTCGAACTGAATTTTCAGATGATTGAGACGGTTAAGTCACATTCGACAGCAGCGGGAACATGTGGATTTAAATCCACCATCCCGGGATTCAAGACCAAGGATTGCGACGATGCGCGGATATTTCGACATGACACACTCCCTGTGTTGGTGTTGACCCGGAATATCAGGATACTCGTTCTCCAGTTCAAACGACAGATAGTCCGGATCGGCGTTAAAATCAATGCCAATTGTTATAGGTAGAATATTTTTCTGTATGATGACAGGAGATGGGCGGAAATGTGAAATTTTTGTTTCTGAAAACGTCAGGTTTCAAAAGCCCGGAAATGCGGGCTTTTGATTGGCTTTTTAATTGCCGTTCCCGTCCATGGGTGGGTAGATATGATCGTTTCCGTTGAAATCAGAGACTGAGTAACAACCCTCTGGTGTTTTTTTCGCCGCATTCTCGCCGATAACGGCTTTGCCATATCCGCCGGGAATATCGAGAACATAGGTCGGCTGGCACAGACCAGAGATTCGCCCGCGCAGCGCGGAAACGATTCGCTGCCCGTCTTCTATGCTAAGCCGAAAATGGCTGGTGCCGGGCGCAAGATCCGGATGATGCAGGTAATAAGGCTTGATGCGGGTTTCGACGAAGGCACGCATAAGGTCCGCAAGAACCGCTGGGTCATCATTGATGCCCCGCAGCAATACCGTCTGGCTGATCATGACAATTCCAGCATCCACCAAACGGTCGCAGGCTCCCCTTGCCACATCTGTGAGCTCACGCGCATGGTTTGCATGAAGTGCAACATAGGTCGTCTTGCCGCTCCCCTTCAGCGCATCGATCAGTGCGCTGTCAATACGGGCCGGATCAACAACCGGCACCCGCGTATGGAAACGAACGATTTTGACATGCGGAATGTCGCGCAGTCGCTGCATCAGACCGGAAAGTCTGCGTGGCGATAGCACGAGCGGATCGCCACCCGTCAGAATTACTTCCCATATTTCCGGGTGAGATCTGATGTAGTCGAATGCTGCATCCAGTTCGTCCGGGCTCATCGTACCACTTCCTTGCGGGCCGACCGTTTCACGGCGGAAGCAGAAACGACAATAGACGGGGCAGACATGCACGGCCTTCAGCAACACCCTGTCCGGATATCGGTGGACGATGCCGTGGACGGGACTATGCGGCTTGTCGCCGATCGGGTCGTCACGTTCTTCTGGAAGCTGTAGAAGCTCGGCTTCGGTCGGAACAAACTGCAATGCAATCGGGTCGGCCGGATCAGCCGGATCGACCAACGCGGCAATCGAGGGCGTGATTGCCACGGCATAACGTTGTGCCACTGCTCGCAGGCCATCAAGCGCACTGGCGTCTATCAGACCTGCATCAAACAGCGCTTCGGGTGTCTTGATGGTTTCGGCTGCAGTCATTGCCCATATTCCGCAACGGGTGCCCACATAACGAGATCGATGCGCGGCGCACCGGTTGCCAGCATAACCACGCGGTCAAAACCAAGCGCTATTCCGCTTGCTGCCGGCATGATGTCCAACGCAGCAAGAAAATCCTCGTCGAGCGGATAGATCTCTCCATAGACGCGCTGCTTTTCCAGCATTTCGGCTTCAAAGCGTCGCCGTTGTTCTGTTGCGTCGGTCAATTCGCCAAAGGCATTAGCGAGTTCCACGCCGCAGGCATAAAGCTCGAAGCGTTCTGCAACACGTGCATCTGCCGGCGATTTTCGAGCGAGGGCGGCTTCGCTTGTTGGATATTCATCAAGAATGGTGGCTCGTCCGAAACCGAGCTCAGGCTCCACCCGTTCGACGATGACACGGCTGAACATGTCCGCCCAGGTGTCGTCGTCAGCAACACGGATGCCTGCGTTGATGAGGTTCGCGGCGAGGTGCCTGGCGTCGGTTTCACCATTCCGGCTGATCGTTGCGAGAAGATCGATACTTGCATATCGCTCAAACGCTTCCGCGACGCTCAAGCGTTCAGGCGCCAGAAACGGATCGACGCTGCGGCCACGATAGGTGAAGGTTCTGGTTTTCGCCGTTTCGGCTGCAAGTGCAAGAAGTTCGGCACTGTCATTCATCAGCGTTTCATATGTCTCGCCGGAACGGTACCATTCAAGCATCGTAAATTCAGGATGGTGCAGGGGGCCGCGCTCACGGTTTCTATAAACATGGGCGAAACAGGAGATGCGTTTTTCACCCGCTGCAAGCAATTTCTTGCAGGCGAATTCGGGCGAGGTGTGAAGGTAAAGTGCGGCCTTGTCGCCACTTGTGGTGATGCCCTGTGTCGTGAAAGCGTGTAGATGAGTCTCGTTTCCGGGCGAGATTTGCAGGGTCGCAGTATCGACTTCGAGAAAATCCTTGCGGGCAAAATAACCGCGGAAGGCAGACTGGATCGCATTTCGTCCGATCAGAAAGGCGCGACGGTCTGCATGAACATCAGGCCTCCACCAGGACGATACTTTCTGTTTGCTTGAATCCATTTTCCTGTCTTCTTTTCCGTCGTTGCGGCGGCGGCATTGCAGAGATTTTTCTCCGCTACATGTGCGATCATACCATTTAAAGCAGTTCTGGACCGAAAAGCGCTAGGCACTCTTCCCGGAATTGCTGTAGAAGGCTGGCAATTCGCACGGATTTAAGGTAGTTGCGCCCCAGAAAAAAGACAAAACGTCTACCGGGTCGGTGCAGCCGCGCAGTCCTTTACGACGCATTTCATCGAGTTACAAGGAGCTCATATGGTCAAGGTTATCGCCTCATCCGTCCGCAAGGGCAATGTTCTCGACGTCGACGGCAAGCTGTACGTCGTCCTCACTGCCCAGAACTTTCACCCTGGCAAGGGTACCCCGGTTACGCAGGTCGACATGCGCCGCATCGTCGATGGCGTGAAGGTTTCCGAGCGCTGGCGCACCACCGAACAGGTCGAGCGCGCGTTTGTTGAAGACCTGAACTTCCAGTTCCTTTATGAAGACGGCGAAGGCTTCCACTTCATGAACCCTGAGAGCTACGATCAGGTCGTTGTCGATGTTGATACGATGGGTGACCAGAAGGCTTACCTCCAGGAAGGCATGACCTGCGTTCTTTCCATCCACGAAGGCCTTCCGCTTTCCGTCGAACTGCCGCGCCACGTCACGCTGGAAATCTCTGAGACCGAACCGGTCGTCAAGGGCCAGACCGCGTCTTCATCCTACAAGCCGGCAATTCTCTCCAACGGTATTCGCACCATGGTTCCGCCGCACATCGATGCCGGTATTCGTGTTGTGATCGCGACGGAAGACAACTCCTACGTTGAGCGCGCCAAGAACTGATCACTGGATGTGTGCTCGCGGGCGCATTCGGAGCGTTTCCGCTATTTGAGGTGATGCGCCGATCCAGATCCGAAAATGCAAAAAGCACCGGGAAACCGGTGCTTTTTTATTGCCTGATTTGACGGATGTGTTGGCATAAAAAAACCCGCGCAAAGCGCGGGTTTTTTTGTTGTTGCGAAAGGCTTGTTACATGCCCTTTGCGACAGTCTGTGTTTCCGTGACCTTCTTCGGTGCGGTCTGGCCATAGGCATAACCACCACCGAGAGCGACGCTCAGAGAAACATAGTCCTGGGCGGTCTGCTGTACGGCCTGAGCAAGACTTGCCTGAGCGGTGGAAACCTGACGCTGCGCATCGAGAACGTCGAGCAGCGAGGATGCGCCGTCACGATAGCTCGCGGTCGAGAGCTGCAGGGCTTCCTGATAGGAGGCAACCGTCTTGCGCAACGCATCGGCAGTCCGCTGATCGCGATTGATGGCAGCCAGCGCGTTTTCAACTTCTTCCACAGCGTTCAGAACCGTCGCCTTCCAGACGAGATACTGTTCGCGAGCCTGCGAGTTCGTCAGATCGATGTTGGCGCGGATGGTGCCGCCATCCAGAATCGGCAGGACGATGCTCGGACCAAACGACCAGCTATTTGCCGATCCGCGGCTGCCGCCGCTGATGAAGTTGTAGCTTGGCGTGATGGAGCCGCCGAGCTCGATGCTCGGATAAAGTCGCGATTCGGCAACACCGATGCTCGCAACGGCTGCTGCCAGTTCGCGTTCGGCCGCACGGATGTCCGGACGGTTGCGAATGAGATCTGCCGGAATGCCGGTGCGCGGGACGCTGCGGGCAACTGGCTGGCGAGAACCCTTCTGAAGCTCCGTGAGAAGCGACGAAGCCGGCATGCCGAGCAGGGTGGCGATGCGGTGGGCCGAGCGACGGAAATTCGTCTCAAGACCCGGAATTTCCGACAATGTCGAATTCACGAGGCCCTCGGACTGCACAACGTCGAGGCGCGATGCAGCACCTGCCTCGAGCTGCAGCTTGGTCAGGTCGAGCGTTTCGCGGCGAGAACCGAGGTTCTGTTTCGCGATCGCGATGCGCTCCTGATAGTAGCGAGCGTCGATATAGGCGGCGGCAACTGCCGAAATCAGCGTCAGACGCTGGGTGTCGACGTTGGAATAGGCGGCGTCGAGCGAGGCATTGGCGCTTTCCTTGGCGCGACGGTACTGACCGAACAGGTCAAGCAGCCAGGAAACGCTCAGGCCACCGGACGAGGCGTTCGTGACGGGAACGTCGCGATAACTGCCCTTGGTCTGGCTTGTGGTGTGCTGGCCACTTGCCGTGAGGCTTGGAAGCGAACCGGCGCCGGCTGCGACAACGTTGGCCTCGGCCTGATTGATGCGCTCGAGGGCCTGCAGGACCGTGAGGTTCTGCGCAAGACCGGTCGAGACATAGCCGTTCAGGCGGCTATCGTTGAACCCCGTCCACCAGGCAACACTGCTGATGTCACCGTTACTGGTTTTTCCACCTTCTGCATATTTTCCGGGAAGCTGAATTTCCGGGGTTTTGTGATCTGGTCCGACAACGCAGCCAGACAGCAAAAGCATTGTCAGGGGAATGGTAGCACGAATAGACAGCATATATTTTTCCCAATTCTCCGGTTGGCTTACCGAATGCAGCGTCATGACGAAGCGAACAAAGCCGCTCATGTGCCGTAGAAACGAGCATCTGCCAAATCAGCAACATTTCTAGCAGCGTATTTACAATTGGCACAGCCCATTTTTGTTTTGTTAACGCCTAGAAAGGCGGCGAATGACCACGAAAAACGACGGAACGAAGAAAATTCCGAGGAGTGTTGCAGAAAGCATACCACCCAGCACCCCGATACCGATCGCATTTTGGGCCGACGATCCTGCTCCCGTTGCGATTGCAAGAGGAACAACACCGAGGATAAAGGCCAGCGAGGTCATGATGATTGGGCGCAGACGAAGCTTCGCAGCTTCCAGCGTCGCATCCACCAGACTAAGCCCGTGCTCTTGCCTCTCCTTCGCAAACTCGACGATCAGAATGGCGTTCTTGGCGGCGAGACCGATGGTCGTCAAAAGGCCAACCTTGAAATAAACGTCGTTCGATTGATCGAAGAGCAGCGCAGCACCCAATGCACCCAGCACGCCGACCGGCACGGCCATGATGACCGAGAACGGGATCGACCAGCTTTCGTAAAGGGCGGCAAGGCAGAGGAAGACGATCAGGACCGAAAGCGCATAGAGCATCGGTGCCTGTGAGCCGGACAAACGTTCCTGATAGGAAATGCCCTGCCACGCGACGGTGTAACCACCTGGCATGCTTGCTGTCAGACGCTCCATCTCGTTCATCGCGTCACCAGACGCAACGCCCGGTCCGGCGGTTCCTTCAAGCGAAATGGCGCCCGTGCCGTTGAACCGCGCAAGCGTCGGCGGTGCATTGATCCAGGTGACTTCGCTGAAGGACGAGAACGGTACCATTTCACCATTCGTGTTGCGGGCATACCAGTATTTCAGGTCATCTGGTTGCATGCGATAGGGGGCATCACCCTGCACGTAGACCGGCTTCAACTCGCCGTTCAGCGTGAAGTCGTTGACATCGCGTCCGGCAAAGATCGTCGACAGCATGAGATTCACCGATGCAAGATCGACGCTCATGGCCCCCATCTTTTCCTGATCGAGAATGATCTTCATCTGCGATTCGTTGTCACGGCTGTTGCTTCGCAGCGAACTGATGTTGGGGTTGCCGTTGGTCAGCTGGATCAGTTCCTTCGATGCTGCTGTCAGGGCGTCAGTACCGTTACGGCCGCTGTCGACAAGGTACATCGAGAAGCCGCTGGACGTTCCCATGCCCTGAATTGCCGGCGGCAGAAGCGGAAATACCTGCGCATCGCGGAAACCGAAGAATGTTCCCATCGCGCGCTGGACAATCGCTGCTGCGTGCTGATCCGGCGCCGTGCGCTCGGAAAAGTCCTTGAGCTTGGTGAACACCATCGCGTTGTTCTGGCCGGAACCGGTGAAGCTGAAGCCAAGCACACCGAATACGGATTCAACGTTGTTGCCTTCCTTTTCACGGAAATAGGCCTCGACCTGTTTGACCACTTCGTTGGTCCGCTCGATGTTCGAGCCGGTTGGCGTCTGTACGATGGTCAGCAAAACGCCCTGGTCTTCCTGCGGCAGGAACGAGCTTGGCAGTTTCGTGAAGAACCATGCGCAACCGCCAATGATGGCAACGAAAAGCACCATGACACGCAGCGGACGCTTCAGAAGATAACCAATGGTCGAAACGTAACCGTCAGTGGTTTTCCCGAAGCCGCGGTTAAACCACGCGCCAGGTCCACGCTGTTTCTTGTGATGGTCGATCGGCTTCAGCATGGTGGCGCAAAGCGCTGGCGTCAGCACGATAGCGACAACGGCCGAAAGCAACATTGCCGATACGATCGTCACGGAGAACTGGCGGTAGATAATGCCGGTGGACCCGCCGAAAAAGGCCATCGGAATGAACACGGCAGTCAAGACGAGGGCGATACCGACGATTGCGCCGGTAATTTCACCCATCGACTTTTCCGTTGCTTCGACAGGCGAAAGGCCCTCTTCCGACATGATACGTTCGACGTTTTCAACGACGACGATGGCGTCATCGACGAGAAGACCGATCGCCAGCACCATGGCAAACATGGTGAGCGTGTTGATCGAATAGCCGGTGAGGGCAAGAATGCCGAAGGTTCCAAGCAGAACGACGGGAACCGCGATCATCGGGATGAATGTTGCCCTGAGATTCTGCAGGAACACCAGAAGCACGACGAAGACGAGGATGATCGCTTCGATCAGGGTGTGAACCACCTTCTCGATCGACAATTTGACGAAGGGCGTCGTGTCGTAGGGATATTCGATCGAAACGCCTTCTGGCAGAGAGCCTTCAACCCTCGTCAAAGCATCCTTCACGCGGGCCGCCGTGTCGAGGGCGTTTGCGCCGGTTGCGAGATTGACCGCGAAACCTGCCGCCGGGCGGCTGTTGGATCGGGAATCGCCGCCGTAGCTTTCCTGGCCGATTTCGATGCGTGCGACGTCGCTCAAACGAACGGTCGCCCCGTCCTTCTCGACTTTGAGGATGACGGATTCGAAATCCGCAACCGTCGTGAGCTGGCTCTGTGCCGTCACCGTCACGTTGAGCTGCTGGCCCTTTACGGCCGGCAGCGCTCCGAGCGAGCCGACCGAGACCTGCGTGTTCTGGCTTTCGATTGCGCTCGTTACATCTGCGGTGGTGAGTTGATATTTGTTGAGTTTGAATGGGTCCAGCCAGATACGCATCGCATATTCGGAGCCGAACACGTTGATGCTGCCGACGCCTTCAAGACGCTTGATCTGGTCTTCGATGCGGGTGGAAAACACGTCGCCGAGGTCAGCGGAGTTGCGCTTCCCGTCTGTTGAAATCAATGCGCCAACCATCAGAATGCTCGACGTCGAGCGACTGACCTGGATACCCTGCTGCTGCACGGTATCCGGCAGTTGCGACTGGACCAGCTGCAGTTTGTTCTGCACCTGAACCTGGGCAATATCCGGCAGAATGCTGTTTCCGAACGTCAGTGTGACTTCGGAGCTGCCGGTCGAGGATGACGAGGTCATATAGGTGAGATCATCAAGACCGGTCATGCCGTCTTCGATGATTGTCGTCACCGATTTCTCGACTGTCTCTGCACTTGCACCGTTATATGTAGCGCTGATGCGCACCGTCGTCGGCGCAATGTCCGGATACTGCGATATGGAAAGCGTCGCGATGGCCAAGGCACCGCCAAGCATGATGACGATGGCGATAACCCATGCGAAAACGGGGCGCCGGATAAAGAAATGGGCCATGGCAGTCCTTGCCTTATCTTTTTCGAGCTTTGAACAAAGGTTCTCTGCCTATGCTTATTTCGAGGGAGCGGCGGCCGGTTGGGCCGGCTGCACGACGATGCCCCGGTCATCGATGGTGACTTCAACGGGTGCGACGGTTGCGCCGTCGGCGATCCACTGGAAGCCGTCGACGATGAGCTTGTCGCCATCCTTGACGTTTTCGGTGACAAGCCAGGCGTTGCCGGATTGCTGGCTGGACGCGAAGGTGCGTGTTTCCACCTTGTTTTCGGCTGTGACGAATTTGGCGGTCAGGTTGCCGCTGGCATCCCGGTTCGCGGCGCGCTGCGGAATGAGATAGCCCTTTTCCTTGCCGATGTTCAGCGTCGCGCGGACATAGGTTCCGGGGAGAATGAGGTCATCCGGATTGTCGAACAAAGCGCGGATCGAGAAGCTGCCCGTCGTTTCGCTGACGGCCATATCGGACATGTCGATCTTGCCGTCCTGCTTGTATTCGGTGCCGTCTTCGAGCGTCAGGTGAATGCCGGTGGCTTTTGCGTCTCCGCCGAGCTGGCCGGAGGCGATGGCATTGCGCAGCCGCAGAAGATTGGTGCTCGATTCCATCAGTTCGATGTAGATCGGATCAATCCGACGCAATGTTGTCAGAGCCGTCGTCTGATTGGCGGTGACGACGTTGCCGATGCTGAACGCGGTGGTGCTGGTGATGCCGTCGAAGGGCGCCCGGACCTTGGTAAGATTGAGATTGATCTCGGAGGTTTCCAGAGCTGCCTTGGCCTGAGCGACATCGGCCTCAGCCTGCAGCAGAGTGACCTTGGCATTTTCATATTCGATTTGCGTTGCGCCGCTGTTGACCAGGCGCTCGTAGCGGCTCAGGTTTGCCTGGGCGCTCGGAATGCTGGCTTCGGCCTTGGCAACGGTTGCCTTGGCCTGCGCGACTTCCGCCAGATAGGTATCGTCGTCGATCTGATAGAGAATATCGCCCTGCTTGACCTCGCTACCTTCCTTGAAGGGAATTTCGCGGATGATGCCGGTGACACGAGGACGGATCTCTGCCGTCTGGAAGGCGCTGGCGCGACCGGGAAGGACCGTCGTCAGGGGATATTCACTGACTTTCATCGGAATGACGCTTACGGGAGACGGTGGGCGCTCATTGGCCTGACCTGCCGCCTGCTTGTTCTCACCGCTGTCGCTGCATCCCGCCAGGATCGCAGCCATGCACAGAGAAACGAAAATAGGTAATTTACGTCGGCTCATCTTTCTTCCCTGCGTATCAGTCGAACTCTGAGTTCTTTGGCTTGCGACGGCATGAATGCGGATACGAAAACGAAGCTGCTTCTTCAGAAGACGAACCGGCGCTCTTTTTGTCCGATGCGTGATCTTCATAGAAGCGCAGGTGCCTCATCTTCGCAAGCTGTCGCGAGAAGGTGACGTAAATTGAGAATCGTCACCTGGCAAGCGGATTACGCAGGCCCGCATCGATCAATTTGACGAGTTCATCACAACGTGTTGCCAAATTGTCGATGCCTTCCCTGGCGATGAGGACAGGATGAATGACACTCGTGAGAGCGTGCAGAACCGTTTCTGGTTCTGTTGATAGTTCGGCAATGGGGTAGGTACCGTCGGCGACACCGTCTTGAATGATTTCGGCGAGCCTGTTGGCAATCATCGTCTTGTAATAGTCGCCACATTTCAAATCCTGCTTGGCCGTCAGCAGAATCATTTCGAAGATATAGGGATTGTCGTTCAGGTCCTGATGATGTTTTGCCATCAGCGTACGAGCAAGGTGTTTCAGTCTTTCGACGGGGGGGTGGTCTTTGTCGAGCAGATGGGTTTCTCTCTCGAAGAGGCCGATCTGCTCCAAGGCGATTGCATCGACCAGGGCATTTCTGGAACTGAAATGCTTGAAGACATTGGCAGGCGACATCAAAAGTGCGGCGGCGATATCGGCGATCGCAACCGCGCCGAAGCCACGCTCTCTGAAAAGCTCTTCGGCCTTGTTGAGAATGTCGCGCCGCGTTTCCTCTGCGGAACGACGCGCCCGACGAATTGCCGGGCGGCCGTTGTTCTTGTCATTTTTCCGCGTTTGTCCGCTCGGTTTGCTCACGGTCAGGCTCCGGGGAAATACGGCTCCAGATTTTTGCGCACTCTATCAAGAGGCGTTGCGCCGTTATCGTCAGGAACGAAACTCTGGCCGGTGATGCGCTCGTAAGCGTCAATATAGACCTTCGAGGTCTGCAGAACGAGATCCTCGGGAATTTGCGGGATGTCATCCTTATAAGGGTCGCAGCGTTCGGCCACCCAGGCCCTAACGAAGTCCTTGTCGAAACTTACGGGGCGGGAACCATTCTCGAAGCTTTGATTGTATGTTTCGGCAATCCAGTAGCGGCTGCTGTCTGGTGTGTGGATTTCATCCGCCAGAATGATTGTGCCGTTCTCGTCAGTGCCGAATTCGTATTTGGTGTCGACGAGAATGAGGCCGTGTTTTGCCGAAACCTCTTGTCCGCGCTTGAAGAGCGCAAGTGCATAGCGGGAAAGTGTATTCCACTGGTCCTGCGTCAACAGTTTCTTCTCGACGATCTCGTCGGGTGTCAGCGGTTCATCGTGACCGCCATCGAAGGCCTTGCTTGTTGGGGTAATGATCGGTTCAGGCAGGACCTGGTTGTCCTTCAACCCATCTGGAAGGGTAATGCCATACATCTGGCGTTGCCCCTTCTTATAAAGCGTCAGGATAGACGTGCCTGTGGTGCCTGCCAGATAGCCGCGCACGACGATCTCCACAGGCAGGATTTCGAGACGCTTGCCGATCACCACATTCGGGTCGGGGTAACTGACGACGTGATTGGGGCAGATATCCTTGGTTTGCTCGAACCAGTACCGCGCCGTCTGGGTCAGAACCTGTCCCTTATATGGAATACAGGTCAAAATACGGTCGAACGCGCTTAGACGGTCTGTCGATATGATGATCCGGTTTCCATCAGGCAGGTCGTAATTCTCACGGACCTTGCCGCGATAATAGTTGGGCAGTTCGGGTATGACGGCTTCTTCAAGGATACGCACGGGCTTTCCAATCTCGACAATATCGCTCCTGTGGCCCGCATCCTGCGCGGGCTTAGGCCTTTTTCCTATCGCATGTTTCATGGGCGAGGGCCAGTATAAGGCGTATTGGAACACGTTTACGGGCCTCCATGTCCGAAACCTGAAAATACCCTTTAATTTCAATGT
>NZ_JBIVYN010000006.1:0-430807 GCF_044772305.1 Agrobacterium sp. NPDC090273 | reverse complement strand
CCTTATAATAACTATATCTTGATATAGTTATTATAAGGCCAGTCCGACAACGAAAATCACTCCTCTTGTCAGATCCAGGCTAATTCATACCAATCAAATTTGCAGCATTCTGCCAGACTCGTGTCAAAATCTACTGTAAAATTATCAGTTTGATCTCATTGGGAAGCAGGATCAGCCGGTTTTGGCTACCTCACCCCATTCCAGTCGAATCCGCTAAAAGCAGGTCGCACTCCGATCAATCTATATTTTATATATTTCGCCCCGCTGGAGCTCTTTATATATATATTATCATCGCGACAGCCTTCCCCGTAAACAGAACAATGTTCCAATCGAAAAGAACAAATAAAATATATAAACAAACTTGCTAACGCCCTAAAGAAATAAATTTCTATTATACTCGCAGACCAAAACCGGCAAGAGTTTCACTCTCCGGTTAGCATAGTAGCCGAACAAAATCCCTGTCTGCGCAGATCTAGACCTCAACCACAACGTTGCTTCGGAGCCGCCTGCTGACACGGCTATAAGGCAAATAGGCACGGGATACCCCCATTTGCAGTTGGAGACACACCGCACGAATGTGATTCTTGCTGTTAATGATTTCCGATTCCGCACCCCGCCCCGATGACACAGGAAGTCGTGATCCTGATCACGAACTTGATGCGCCAAGCCGTGACCGGATGGATTGCTTTGGCCTTGGTGGCATCCTAATCAAAGAGTAAAGCAGCGCCATCGCACGTTTTGCGACAAGCATGGGAGTACTTACCCCTTGCACTCCCATCGTTAGACCATGGGCGAACCCAAGAGCCGCACAAAAGCAACCGCCTTGTTGCAAATAGCAGACCTGATGCTCTATCCCATGGCAAAAGGCGGTTACGACCCCACCTACAAACCGTATGTTAATCTGATGGCTGCTGCGAAACTCATTGATGCGCTGCTACCACCAACAGATAGACCCAATCTCGGGATCAAATACAGTTACTTTCCATGAAAAAAGGCCCCAAAGGGCCTTAATGCATTTACGGCCAGCGCTTGGCGCTGGCCCTGCTTTTCGTGAGCTTAAGTAGGTTGTACGCTATGTCCTGTGACGTTCGTAGCAACCAAACTAGTTCAGCCACTCGCAGCGGTAGGCTAGAACCGGCTCAGCAAAACCCTTCAGCCGGAAGTGATTGCCCTCCACAGCCACGTTAACGCTGCCATATTCCTGCAAAATCCTGTCCGAGAAGAGTATCTGATCACTATCTGCCACAGCGCAAAGCCGGGCCGCAAGTTGGACTGTCGTGCCGAAAAAATCATTGCTGTCTTCAACCGGCTCACCGCAATCCAGCCCGATGCGGACGTGGATGGGTTCTCCATTGTCCCGGTTATAGCGCTGAAAGGCGCGCTGGATATCAATGGCGCAATCAACCGCAAATGGCGTCGTCGAAAACACCGCCATGATGCCATCACCAGTGTGTTTCACCACCCGTCCTGAGCGTCGCGCAAGGCATCCTCTCACAAGCGCATCATGAGCCCTGATGAGTTCAGCTGACATGAGATCACCCAGGCGGGACGTCATTTCCGTCGAGCCAACAATGTCCGTAAAGAGTACCGCCCGGTGACCCGAATCCATGTCTCTTGAACCGGTGCCGCTTCCCACGGGATCCTGTATTCGCCCCAAAAATGCTTCGACTGCCGAAAGTGCGACTTCCACGACTTCGCTGGCAATAAACCCGTGCGCCTCCCGATGCACACATTGAGCCGTTTCCGCATCCGGCGCATCCATCAGGCAAAACGCCGTACCACGATGATCATCAAACCAGTAGGTCAGAAACCTGACGCCGTACTGATCCTGAATGTTAAGGTCCTTGAGATGAGCTGCAGCGATATCTGCAGCCGAAACTCCGGCAAGATCGTGCCGGTCCATAAAGATAGGCATACGCTTCCTCCCCGAGAATGAAGTGCCTCTCCTAACAGCAGTTTACGACCTCTGAAAACACCAGTCCATCGCCCGTGTGGGTGACCCTCAAAGCTCCTCCCTAACCGGAATGTACGACGCCCGTTTACGTGACAATTCCGGGGTGTCCGGCTATATTACGTTTCACACGAGCATTCACTGACGCGGATTTCTGTCGCCAGCCTTTGCCCGCCAACACATCAATTGGGGGGAATGCGATGACACAGCTCGACGAAGCAAAACTCAACTCTTTTATTGGAAAAATACTGGGCGATCTCGGCGGCGCCTTTAGCGTGCCAACCGTCAGGATTGGCCTGCGACTGGGGCTCTTTGCCGCGCTTCACCGCTCAGGTCCCGTGACATCAGCGGGCCTGGCAGCGGCAGCTGGCAACCTTTCAGAGCGATACGTGCGGGAATGGGCCCTGGCACAGGCTGCAAACGGATACATAGATTACGACAGCGCTTCTGAAACCTTCAGTCTTTCCCCCGAACAGGCAATGGTTTTCGTCAACAAGGATAGCCCGGTCTACCTGGAAGGCGCCTTTGATCTGGCAGCCGCCATGATCGAGGGAGAACCAAAGGTCGAGAAATCGTTTCGGACCGGCGGCGGCGTACGCTGGGGTGATACTGCCGGTTGCCTGTTCTGTGCGACCGGGGCATTTTTCCGCCCAGGCTACGTAAACAATATCGTTCCCTCCTGGATACCCGCACTTCAAGGAGTCGAGGAAAAACTCGGCAAAGGCGCCAAAGTGGCTGACGTCGGATGCGGTGTTGGGTTCTCCACCATTCTCATGGCAGAGGCGTACCCGAATGCAACCTTCATCGGTTACGATTTCCACCAGCCATCGATCGACGAAGCCAACAAGCATGCCCGAGACCATGGCGTTGGCGATCGCGTCAAATTCGTCGCAGCAACCGCCAAAGACATCATGGACACCAATTTCGATCTCGTCACCAGCTATGACTGCCTGCACGACATGGGAGATCCGCGTGGATGCGCTGCGCACATGTCGCGAATCCTCAAAAATGATGGAACGTGGATGATTGTAGAGCCAATCGCAGGTGACCGCCCGGCTGACAACATGAACCCGGTCGGCAGGCTCTACTACAACGCATCGACCATGATCTGCGTACCGACATCGCTGGATCAGGAGGTTGGTGAAGGCCTCGGAGCACAGGCAGGAGAAGCCAGGCTCTCCGACGTCATTCGATCAGGAGGATTCAAAAACGTCAGGCGCGCATTTACAGGACCGTTCAACATGGTCCTGGAGGCCCGACCGTGAGAGCGCACTCAAATGGCAACGGACCCATGCCAATGAAATGGATCGCTCAGACGCGCTCACCCCGAAAACAACCGACCTCAAGAGAGATATCAACTTACAGACGAAAGTTTCGGACAATAATCGCGTGATTAAAACACTCCCACGAGGAGTACGCATGCCCGATAAACAAGACGATATTACCGAAGAAATCTTGATGCTGGCTTGGGCGATCACCGCCAAGCACCTCACACGCGGAGAAAAAGACGTCACCAGAATAGTTGCTGACGCTATCCTGCAGGAACGATTGCGTTGGGAAAATCGTCTCGGGCAACCTCAACAGGGATGAGACATCCACCGCACAACGAATGCATCACACCTATGCTCAGTCTTTTGCTTTCGCTGTTTCAAGCAGCGTGGCGATTGCCGACAGCCCACGCGCCTGGGCATGGGCCAACGCATTCTTTCCGTCAGAGTCCTTGATGTCCACGTCAGCTCCCGCCTGCAGCAATGAACGAACGATGCGCTGGGAGGTCGGACCACCATCCGTCAAGATCGCAACTTCGAGCAAGGCAGTCCATCCAAGCCTGTTGACATGATCGACATTGATCCCTGCAGCAATCAGCAGGTCGACGGCATCAGGATGGCCTTTCTCCGCAGCAGGGATCAGAGCGGTGCCGCCAAATCGGTTTGTGCTCGTTAGATCGGCGCCGTGCGCGAGGATCATACGCAGAATGTCCACACGGCCTTGAGTTCCGGCCACGAGAAATGGGCTATCATGAATGCTGTCCCTGGCGTTCACGTCAGCTCCGGCAGCAAGGAGCAGACGCGCGGCATCGACATCGTTTTTCCAGACCGCCACCAGAAGTGCTGTTTGGCCCTGTGCGTTTTTCTCCTCGACAGAGCTGCCCATTGCCAACGCCTGCTCCAGTCCGAGATGGTCGCCACGTTCCACCGCACCCAACACCGTGGCTGACGCGTTACCGCCCAGTGCCATCGTCAAAACTCCAGCTATCAGAAATCGTCGCATTCTGTCCTCGACATGTGGCCATTCGCGGTCTGGCGCTACTCGCACTTCTCTCAGTCGTCAGCCCCTCGACCCCGACGCCTTCCGCACCGTCATGGCATCATCGCAACTGGTCGAACTCCAGGCAGAACAGGATGGCCAGGCTGTCAGCGACACTGCCGTTGCGCGGGCGATCACGGTTGAGAACCGGCAACTGGCCGGATCAGGTCTGAGCGACGAGCAGCAGGAGGCCGTGCGCCACGTCACCGGACCACAGCAGATCGTCGCGGTGATCGGCTTTGCAGGTGCCGGCAAGTCAACCATGCTGGCGGCCGCAAGGCGTGCCTTTGAACTGCAGGGATACCGCGTTCATGGTGCAGCCCTTGCCGGCAAGGCGGCCGCCGGTCTGTCGGCATCCTCCCGCATTGCCGCACGCACCCTTGACGAGGCCGGCATGATCGGCAGCAAACAGCTGACCGGGTTTGTCCGGGAGGTTCAGGCACGCGGTGCCAAACTCGTTCTGGTCGGCGATCACGAACAGCTGCAGGCGATCGGTGCAGGGTCGCCGTTCCGGGCCACTACCGAACGGATCGGTGCTACCGAGCTGACAGATATCCACCGTCAGACAGCCGACTGGCAACGGCTGGCATCCAGAGCCTTTGCCACCCATCGCACCGCTGGCGGTCTGCCCCTTATACCGAACGTGGCGCTGTCTTGTTCGCAGAAGGTCGGGAGGCTGCACGGGATAAACTGGTGCGGGATTATCTTGCCGATCTGAAGGAAAGCCCTCGCACCTCCCGCATTTGCACTTGCGCATCGCCGCGTCGATGTCAGGGCGATCAACGATGCAATCCGATCGGCTTTGCAGGCCGAGGGGCTGCTGGCAAAAGGCATATCACCCGATGGTGATATCGGCTACGAAACGATCGTGCCGGGGATCTCGCCACACACTGAAGCCATCCTCAGGGCGTTGGATGCCCTCACCCACGACGATAGGCCAGACTTCATCAAACAGCTCTCCAGCACTCCGGATGGTCAAAAGGCCCTGCAGGACGTCGCCGAGATCACGCAAGCCCTCACAGCGCGATTTGGCACCGCGGATCTGCGAAACGTAGAGGCCCCAACGCTCAGGTCCAAGTTTACCCAATGGTCCAGCCCTCGGCAATAAATCGCTGCCAGAAACCAAGGACAGACGGCGCTTCTCTCTGGTCTGCTTTATCCACTTTCCGGATAAGATTGGTATTCAAGCCGTGTTCCGGCGTAAGTCGAGAGACTGAAACGTCGGGCTCTGAACACGCTGCGACGAGATGATCTCGCGAAGTAAGGGTCATATCGACGGCGGCCGTCGCGGCCAGCTCGGCTGAGGACACCGCAACGTAATCTCACAAGCAGCCCGCGCACAGGTTTATGGGTTCACAGCCAAATTTCACACGTACGCAATCACGCGGACGTTTTTGAAAAGAAGCAGCACGGTATAACAACTTCGGAGATCGTCACAGACTATCACGTGTCGGGGACAGTTAAAGCATGATCATCGGGAGTCGTCGGCAGGAAATCAGCACAACATCTCACTCACTGCTTTTGGCTCTACAGGCCGACTGAACAAGTACCCTTGACCATAGGGGCATCCAGCCTCACGCAGAAAATCTGCCTGTTCCTTTGTTTCTATGCCCTCAGCGATCACATCAATATCCAGCGAGGTCGCCAGCTGGATCATGATCGAAACAATAGCGGCGTCCTTGGACTGGTGCGGCAAGTTGGTCAGAAACGATCGATCGATCTTTATGCACGACAACGGGAATGTTTTCAGCATGCCAAGACATGAGTAGCCCATTCCGAAATCATCGAGCGCGAGACTGACACCCATCTCCTTGATGGCACGCATGATCCTGACGGATGCATCGACATCCTGGATAATGAGTGTCTCCGTGATTTCGATTTCAAGCGACGATGGATCAAGACCGGTCTCGTCGAGCGCGTCCCTGATTTTCGCCACGAGCCCGCTCTGGAACTGCCGAGGCGAGACATTGACAGCCATTTTTACCGGAGCAAGCCCCAATTGACGCCACAACTTCGCCTGTCGGCACGCTTTCTTCAGCACCAACTCCCCGAGCTCAACGATGAGCCCGGTTTCCTCTGCAAGGTCAATGAACTCACCGGGACCGAGCAGCCCTTCGGATGGATGCTGCCAGCGCACCAGCGCTTCCACGCCGAAGATCTCGCCTGTATCGAGATTGACCTGAGGCTGATAGTGGAGAACAAACTGATCGAATTCGAGTGCTGTGCGCAGTTCTTCGATACGCGTGAATTTTTTGCGTAGATCTTCCGCCATTTTGGGCGAGAACGTTACGATACTGTCGCGACCCGCGTGTTTTGCGCCATACATGGCGAGATCGGCAGCAGCGACAATTTCTGCAGTTGTCTCACCATGCTCTGGAAAGAGCGCCATACCCACGCTGCAGGTCACCTTCATATCGTAGTTTCCGACACGAACGGGCTTGGAAACAGCAGTCCTTATCTCTTCGAGCCTCGGTTCGAACCCATCTTGCCGGCATTCGAGTACGATGACAAATTCGTCGCCGCCAACACGTACAACGAGATCGCCACGCTGCAGGACACGAGCAATACGTTCGGCTGTTTTCGCCAACAGCTCGTCGCCCAGACTGTGGCCGAGTGTATCGTTGATCTGCTTGAAATTATCGAGGTCCAGGAAGCCAATCCCGACTGGCTTGGATGCTTTCGACGCGCTTTCGAGGATCTCAGGGAGTTTCGTATCCAGAAATCGGCGGTTGGGCAGACGCGTCAGCATATCGTGGTCGGCAAGGAAGAGAATCTGTGCCGCGGCACGCTTTCTATCAATCGCGAGCCCTGCCATGCGTCCCGCGGCTGCTACAAACTCGACAAGCCCGGCATCCGGGTTGCGGTCAGGCAGCATACACCAGACAAAACCGTGTGGCGCACCGTCGCTCGCAGGAATTTCGGAACCGAAAACCGATCCTTCGCCTAGAACGGCGATACCGGATAGCTGGTCGACAACCGAGATCGTATCGACAAGATCCATCGAGATCGTGCTTGTTTCAGAGGCGTAGAGCGTGCGCTCGCCTGGCGCGGCATCGTAGACCCGCACGACGCAATTGAGCCCCGATGCCAGACTTTCGATGGCTTCAACAAACTCAGCCAGAAAGTGGTCGATATCGGTCGCGGCAACGATCATTTGTAGAATACGTGCCTGCGCCTGCAACAGGCGTTCCGAGGCTTTCTTTTCGGTAATATCGCGAGAAGCACCGACGACACCGACGACATTTCCGTTGGTATCTCGCAAAGGCACCCGCGACATCATCAGCCAGCGATCGACCCCGCCGCGCATCGCACGCTGCTCGAAGCCAAGATCAGGCTCACCGGTACGCATGACGCGTTCTTCAGTGTCCGGGATCAACGCAAGACTTGCGGCTTCGCCATGGATGTCGACATCGGTCAAACCGATAAGTTCTTCGACAGAAGAAAACCCGTTGTTTGTGACGACGGCCCGATTGGCAAACAGGAAGCGCCCTTCCCTGTCCTTTGCATAGATCAGGTCCGGCACGTGATCGATCATGGCTTCAAGCAGTGCATGGCGACCGGAAGCTGTTGTCACGCGCTCGGCCGTCACCGGTCCAAAGCTATTGGCATCCACGATAGCGTCGTCACGCCGTGAAACCGACGCCTGATCATCCAAGGTTGATTTCACATCATTGGAACTCACACGCTCCGCCTCACCGCTCACATCATATGGGCCGGATAGTAAGAATACAGGTATTATGTAAATGTGAACAGGCGCTACCAGTTTACGCCTCGCAGGGCGCAAATATTTATAGTTGCAGCAGATTCTAAGGCAACGAATGCGTGAAGCGCGGCAAGAGATCGTCCTGCCGCGACCCGTTTGTTAAAGGACCGGTGTGGGGATCGGCTTACCCGCAAAATGGGCGTCGAGGTTGGCAAGAACGAGATCCGCCATTGCACGACGCGTCTGATGTGTTCCGCTACCGACATGGGGAGCAAGCACAACGTTTTCGAACGCAAAAAGTGCCTCCGGTACGCGAGGCTCATCCTCGAACACATCGAGCGCTGCGCCACCGATCACGCCGTTCTTAAGAGCGTCGACAAGTGCTGCTTCGTCCACCAGAGAGCCACGGGCTACATTGACGAGGGTTCCCTGCGGACCGAGTGCCTTCAGGACACCGGCATTGACGATGTGGCGCGTGTCGGCGGTTGCGGCAGCCGCAATCACCAGTACGTCGCAGTTGGCCGCGAGTTCCTCGATTGTCGCATGGTATTCGTAGGCGACATCGCGCTTGTTTCTGGCGGTGTAGGAAATGCGCGCATCAAAGCCTTCAAGGCGTGTTGCAATCGCCTGACCGATGCGACCAAGACCGAAGATGCCGTAACGGCGTCCAGTGACACGCGTTGAAAGCCCCATATCGCCTTTCAACCATGCACCGGTCCGGACATGCTGATCCGCACGCGGGAGCTGGCGAGCCTGTGCGAGAATAAGACCGAGTGCGAGGTCAGCAACGTCGGCGGTCAAAACATCCGGCGTATTCGAGACATGGTAACCACGGCGCTTTGCTTCTTTAAGATCAACCTTGTCGAAACCGACGCCGTTGATCGAAACAATCTCGAGGTTTGGCAGGCCGGCGCCAATATCTGCCGGCAGACCGATATGCCCCCCGGTGACGACACCACGGATCGCGGCACCTTTCTCAGCGAGGTATGCCGCTTTGTCTTCCGCTTCGAAGTAGCGATGAACGGTGAAGCGTTCATCGAGCTCCTTCTCCAGGGCCGGGATCAGCGGGCACAATTGCAAAATTTCGGTTGTCATCAGTCTTCCTTTTGCGCCGATGTTACTTCACATCGGCCTTTACGAATTGCCGGAGTTCCGGCGTTTGCGGATTGGCAAAGAGTTCGGCGGAGGGCCCCTGCTCCCAGATCGTGCCCTTGTGCATGAAGATGGTCTGAGTTGCGACGCGACGGGCAAACGCCATTTCATGGGTAACGAGGATCATCGTCATCCCATCCTTGGCGAGGTTTTCCATGACCGTCAGAACCTCTTCCGTGAGCTCTGGATCGAGCGCGGATGTGACCTCATCAAAGAGCATCACCTTGGGACGCATGGCGAGCGATCTTGCGATAGCAACGCGCTGCTGTTGCCCCCCCGACAACTGGTCCGGATAGGAATCGAACTTCTCCGAAAGGCCAACAAGCTGCAGCACTTCGCGGGCGATCGTCTGTGTTTCCGATTTCGCGACATCCTTGACGATGCGGGGGGCGAGCATGATGTTTTCGCCAACCGTGAGATGCGGGAAGAGATTGTAGCTCTGAAACACGATCCCGACGTCAGTGCGTAATTTGCGCAGTGCCTTGGCGTCCTCGCCAAGTGCGTGACCTGCTATTTCAATGCGGCCGGAATTGATTTTTTCCAAACCGTTCATGCAGCGCAGGAGCGTACTTTTCCCAGAGCCCGAACGGCCGATCAGAGCAAAGACCTCACCACGACCGACAGAGAGCGAAACACCCTTGAGCACTTCGAGCGCACCGAAGCTCTTGTGAACGTTTTCAACGATTACTTCCGGCATGAAGCCTCCTTTCCAGCCAACGAGAGAGCTGGGACAACGGGTAGCAGACGATGAAATAAAGAACCGCAACGGCAACAAAGACGCGGAAGGGCTGGAACGTAGCGTTGTTGATCAACTGCCCCGCTCTTGCCAATTCGACGAAACCGATGATCGATGCGATTGACGTATTCTTGACGACCTGGACGGCAAAGCCGACGGTCGGGGGTAAGGAGATGCGCATGGCCTGCGGCAGGATGACGTATCGGTATTGCTGTGCCCTTGTGAGCGCCAGCGATTCCGAGGCCTCCCATTGTTGCTTTGGCACTGCCTGGATGCAGCCACGCCAGATCTCTGCAAGGTAGCCCGAGGCATAAACCGTCATGGATGCGCCAGCCGCAATCAGGGGCGGCAACTCAAATCCTGCAAGGCTCAGCCCGTAGTAGGACAAGAACAGGATCATCAGCACCGGAATGCCCTGAATGACCTGGATGTAGGTACCGGCGGCAAAGCGTAGAGCCTTGATATCGGACGTACGGGCAAGAGCAATCAGGAAGCCGACAATGCCTCCACCGACAAGTGCAAGGATCGTCAAGAGTACGGTCCATTGCAGGGCGGTCAGAAGGAATCCGAATTCGCTGAGACCGAAAGTTCTAAGTGTCATGACTGCACCTCCGGCAAAGCGGTCATCGTCCTTCGGGCAACACGGCGGCCAAACAGCCACATGCCAACAAGGGCAAGGACAAGCCGCAGGCAAAGAGCGAGCGCGAGATAGATGAGTGTGACGACGATGTAGACTTCGAAGGAACGGTAAGTCTGCGATTCCACGAAGGCCGCAGCGGCTGCAAGTTCATGGGTCGAAATCGCCGAGCAGATGCTGGATGCCAGCATCATCAGGACAAACTGACTGCAAAGCGACGGATAGACCTTGGCGATCGCCGGGACAATGATGACATGGCGGTAGATCTGGAATTTTGTAAAACCCAGAGCCTCACCTGCCTCGATCTGCGACTTGTGGACAGCCTCGATGCCGGCCCGGATAATCTCGGTTGAATAGGCAGCGAGGTTGATCGTCATGCCGATCAGGGCAGCCGTGTCAGCACCGACACGAACCCCGAGCCCCGGCAGGCCGAAATAGACGATAAAGAGCTGCACGAGGAAAGGTGTATTGCGAATGATCTCGACGTAGGCATCCACAAGTACGCGGACGATACCGCCATTTATGGAGCGCAGTGAGGCCAGAAGAATACCAAATGCACAGCCGAGCACGATCGACAGGACCGACAGTTTGATCGTCAGCCATATGCCGTTCAGGAGCTCGTTTTGATATTGGGCGAGAGCGCCAAATTGAAACGTATAGGACATGCACCACTCCGTTGACATTTCCCGGCCCGCCGAAGGTTTTTATCCGGCGGGCACGCTGAAAGGCTCAATCAGAAGTTCGGCAGTTGCGGCATTGCGCGACCGGTCCACTTCATCGAAATACGGTCGAGGTCACCGGACATTTTCATGAGGTAGATGGACGTGTTGAGCCACTGACGAAGTTCGAAGTCTTCGATTTTGGTGGCCATCGAATTGCCCTGCTGGAAGAACGTAAATCCGACCTGCAGCCCGGCCTCAGGACGTTGCTTGATAATCGCTTCACCGACTGTCGATGGCAACGCAACCGCGTCAACCTGTCCGGCGAGAAGCGCCTGCGCGCTGGTGGAGTCGTCTTCGTAAACGACAACCTCGAGACCTTCGACATTAGCCTTGCGAAGAGCGGTTTCCTGAGACGAACCACGGTTCACCGAAACGCGTTTGCCCTTCAGGCTCTCCAGATTTTCAAACTTCTGATCCGGACCGGAAATAATATCCATATTGAAGGCGCTGTAGGGCTGCGTGAACATGACGGTCTTCGCACGTTCACCGGTTGGAGCCAGTGTCGCCACCAGGAAATCGACCTTGCCCGTCTGGAGGGCCGGAATACGTGCCGGCGGCGTCAGCGGAACGAGTTCAACGGGAAGATTGAGGTATGTTCCGATGAGGTTCGCAACATCGACGTCATAACCGGACGGGTTGCCCTTCTCATCGACCATGCCCATTGGCGGTGCACCTGTCAGAACACCGATCTTCACCGAGCCGCGCGACATGATATCGCTGATAGAGACGGCATGCGCCGATGTCGTCGCAGCAAGCGAAGCGGCTGCAACACCAACTGCAATCGTGACGTTCTTCAAAAATCTCGAAATACTCATGGTTTCTCCTCCAACCCTGAAAGCCCCGTCCAACCATCGAACGGCGCCAAGAAAGACCGGCAAAATGTTCTCGATAACATCGAGGCTTCCCTCGCCATAGAACTCCTCCCAAGCGGACGAAAAGATGTGAAATAAGCGAATAATCCCCGATTTCAGCCTGTTTTCGACACGATATCGATTTTCCTCCGATCGACACCCTTCCCCGTTCTTGGCACGATGAATAATGCATGTTATCGGTATCATTGCAAGTACGAACTCAGCTATCACGCTCTGTTCAATTTTGGGAGGAACCATGTACACGCGCTCAGCCATTTTCGAAGGCACAATTCACCCGGGACGAGAGGACGAGTTTTTCCGCATCGTGGAAGAGCGTCTTTTGCCGGTTTGGAAGAGGATGCCGAATGCACAGGCAGTCCGGGTTATGCGTACGCAGCGCACAGATCCGGATGCAACACCGATCATCATGGTTCAGGAAATTGACTATCCCTCGATGGAGGCAGTTGAGGAGGCACTCGTATCCCCGGTCAGACTGGAGGGCCGTGTCCTGACGGATGAGATGATGAGCATGTGTGACGGGCGATTCTATCACCTCGTCTATAGCCGCGTCGCATAAAAACCGGTGCACGTTGCGTCTGCATAATCCGACGTGACGTGCTTTCTCCCTTAGTCTTCGTGTATGTCTAGCCGAAAGCCGTTTCATATTCGGGAGACATGCCTTGGTGGAGCACACGCCCTTGGCCGCTGCGACAGTCGCATCCAAAAAAGCAACGATGAATGACGTCTCCAAACTTGCGGGCGTCTCGAAGATGACCGTGTCCCGCGTGCTCGGCGATCCCTCGCTTGTCTCTGAAGAGACTCGGCTGAAGGTGATGAAGGCCATTGAAAAGCTCGGATATGTTCCGGACCGGATTGCAGGCTCGCTTTCGTCACGACGGACGAATTTCATCACCGCCATCCTGCCGACACTGACGAACTCAAACTTTGCTGACAGCGCACAGGGTCTTGCCAATGCCTTGCGCGCTGCAGACTACCAGTTGCTGATCGGTTACACGATGTACGACTTGCAGGAGGAGGAGCGCGTCATCAAGACAATGATGGAGCGTAGGCCAGACGCAATCGTTGTCGCTGGCACTGTCCATACAAAAGCCGCGAGTGAAGTTCTCGTGCGTGCGGGCATTCCGATCGTCGAAATCTGGGAGGTGCCGGAGCACCCTATCGATCACGCTGTCGGCTTTTCTAACTATGAGGTTGGACGAACGGCGGCCAGGCATCTCATGTCGCTCGGTTTTACCCGCATCGGTGCTTTAGGCTCAAGGGCAGATGGTGATGTCAAGGATTGGCGTGGTGAGGCGCGACTGCTTGGGTTTGGCGCTGCTTTGCGGGAGGCAGGCCTTTCTGATGAATTCATAACACGCGAGGGCCATGCCCCGGTCTCTTACGACCACGGTGGCAAGACGCTTGGTGTCCTTCTCGAAAGGGCACCCGACATTGAGGCTGTTTTCGCGGTATCTGACATTTCTGCCGTTGGCGCACTTATGGAATGTCACCGCCGCGGCATAGATGTTCCCGGCAGGATTTCGATCCTCGGGTTCGGAGACTTCGATATTGGCAGACAGTGTTTTCCCGCGATCTCGACCATCCGCGTCGATGCCCAGATGATCGGTCGCAGGGCTGGTGAACTGCTTTTATCCATTCTGGAGCCGGAGAAAGATGCGACATCCCCGGAAAACGCCCGTATCGATGTTGGCTTCGAATTGATCATTCGGGATACAACCAAGCACGTTGCCGGTTAAGGTGCGCTCGCGGTCTGTCCATCTTGCCGTAGACAGACCGCCACGCATCAAATGCGATTGGCGTATTAACGCGCACCCCACGTGTCGGTGAGACGATAACCTTCCGGCCATGGATCGGAAGGATCGAGCATGTGCTGATGAATTCCCGTCACCCAGCCGCGGCCTGAAATCTCAGGCAGAACGGCCTTGCGATCACCGACCATCGTTTCGCCGAGAATGCGCCCGCTGAAGGTTGAGCCGATTACGGAGACGGCTGTCAGGGTCTCACCCTGCTTCATTTCCCCACGTGCGTGGAGCACGGCCATGCGTGCCGAAAGCGCAGTGCCTGTTGGCGAGCGGTCGACCTTGCCCGGTTGTATCGCTACAGCAGCTCCTGCCCTCAATCCTTCTGCAGTTCGCTCCACCCGGCCTGCAAAAAGGCAAAACGAAAAATGCTTCCAGTCGGGATTTTCCGGATGACTGAAGCCAAGCGATTGGTTCGCGGCATTGGTGATGCGGACGCCGAGCCGGGCGATATCATGCGCCTCGTCAGGTTTAAGACTAAATCCCAGCGCCTCGGCATCCACGATTACGAAGCTGTCGCCGCCATAGGCTGTGTCGACAGTCAAGGTTCCAAGTCCCTCGACGTCAAGTTTCGCATCCAGCCGATCGGCAAAACTCGGCAGGTTCTGAACGAAGATCCGCTCTGCTTTCCCATTTTTGCACTCGGCACGGACCCGGACAAGACCGCCTGGTGCTTCAAGCACCATGTGTGTTTCTGGCTCCTGCATCGGCACAATCCCGCCATCGAGAAGCACAGTCGAGACACAGATCGAGTTCGACCCGGACATGGGCGGCGTATCTTCCGGTTCCATGATAATGAATGCGGCATCCGCATCGGGGTGCTTTGGGGGAACCAGAAGGTTGACATGGCGGAAGACACCGCCGCGCGGCTCGTTCAACACGAAATTTCGCAGTGTCTGGTCGCGGGCAATAAAACGGCTCTGCTCCCAAATGGTGTCACCAGGCGGTGGCAGAACGCCCCCGACGATGACATCACCCACTTCGCCTTCCGCATGAGCGGAGATCACATGAACGGTTTTTATGCTTCGCATGAGAAATTCCTTATGAAAGCCAGGTCGGAAGAGAAACGTTGGCACGTCCTGTCAACGCCGCATCGACGCATTGAGCAAGAGATCCAAACCGGACGGCACGACCGCTAAGGCCTGGACCGTAATGCGCGTATTTCCCGGAATTGGTCATCAGGGCGCGTGTCTTCGTTGGGAAAACCGGTTCCGATATCGAGCACCAACAGAGATCGGGAAGGACCTGGATGCCGCTTTCTACAAGCCGCTGGAACGTGCCCTCATCTTTTGCCGCATCGATTACCTGTTGGCCAGCGGTAACGATCACTGCGACACCCGCATGGTGCTTTCGGCCGGCAAATGCATCCGCGAGCGCACGGCACTCGGCAAGCGAGGCATGCGGACTGCCGATCGCCACGAGCTGAACGTCCTCCGGCCCTTCATTCAGCAACCTCCAGGCAGCGGCCATGTCACGATCGGTAATCGTCACGAAATCGGCCCCCGCAACGGGTGGGAGCGAGGCTTCGGGGGTGACCCCTTCGATATGGAGCATCGGTGACGCCGATGTTGTTCCAAAGGCGGCACATAGCGCCTTGAGATCGTCCTTCGACGGGTGCCCTTCACTAAGGCCACGAAGGACGGGGATACAATCGGGAGCAGCCTTGCCTGCGAGATAACCGACGAGTGGCCAGAACGCGTCATCGATGTTAACTGGCAGGGAGACATCGATAATGCGCTGAGGACGCCGGTTTTCCTCAAGATAGACGCCGGAGAGCGGGGCACGTCCGGTCAGTGCAATACAGAGGTCTAGAAAATCCGGATGCTTGGCGGTACGTGCGCCCAGCACGGTATTTGCAAAGATGACGGCATTCGATTCCGCCCAGGCGATTGATTCACCCATCCTCGGGGCACTGTCGAGGAGATAGGGTGAGCAGGTAAAAGTCGGACGGCAACCCATGCGTACATAGGCGTCGGCCAATCGCGCAGCAGGATCGCCAAATGTCGTCGGCACGCCCTGCGACTGCCAATTCGACTTGTCTACGGAAATCGCGTTCATGGTTGTGGGCACGCGGACTTTCGCGCCCATTTCGGCCATCTTCTCCGCGAAGGTCAAGTTGGCAGGGCTCGCATAAATACAGCCGTCAATGTGCCCCTGGGTCACGTCGACAAGACCTGTGGCCCCTTGCTGTGCAGCCATGGCAACAATGATGCGCATCGCCTGTTGAACAGCAACCCCATCGCGGCCATCGAGCATGGCACTGTCGTCTGTCGCGAGGTCAAGCTCGCCCGTTGCTGGCGGCGCTAGAGGTAGCGAGAATTCACCACCTGATATGGAATGACCGTCAATCCGGATTTTCCCTACCCCAGAGAACTTCTCAAAACTCTGCTGATCGAGGCGCACGACCGGCATGGGGCTGCCGAACATTTCGCCAGCAATCAGCGCACCAAGCGTCAGGACCTCTTCGGCTTCGCAAAATACCAGGGCAGCAGGCCCGCGGCCGGTAAGGATCAGATCGAGCAGGACCCCCGAGCCTGTGCATGAGCCGCGGCTTGTCGGCATGAAAAGGATAGCGCCCGTAAGGCTCTGATCATGCAGCGGATGATGCACATCAATGACCTTGCCGGTGGCTGGATCGACACCACCCCAGAAGCTGAGCGCTTCGGTTGTCGCAATGACCCGGCCTTCCGCTGAGCCTCGAAGAATACTTTGTGCAGCTACAATATCTGAAGTGCGCGCGACCATCGAAATGCTCCTGTCAAAACCGCTGTGGCGAGAATGGTGCCAGATCCACCGGTGGCTTTTGGCCGGTCAGCAGGTCTGCAACAATATGAGACGTACCCGCCGATTGTGTCAGGCCCAGATGTCCGTGGCCGAAGGCATAGACAACACGGTCTGACTGCCGTGCATGACCGATTGCAGGAAGGCTATCTGGCAAGGATGGACGGAACCCCATCCATTGCCGGCCGCCATCCGCTTTGAGTCCAGGAAGGAAAGCCTTGGCCTTGTTCAAAAGGGCTTCCGAGCGTGCAAAATTAGCCGGCAGTTCCAGCCCGCCGAGTTCAACCGCGCCTCCGACGCGAATGCCACTCGTCAGTCTCGTGACGACAAAACCGTGCCCGCCAAAGGTAATCTGCGTACGAAGGTCAAACGCCCCGCCTGGCAGCGTGGTATTATACCCCCTCTCGGTTTCGAGCGGTATTTTTTCGCCAAGGGAATGGGCAATTCTATGGGAGAAAGCACCTGCTGCAACCACGGCCTTTGCGGCTCTCAACTTGCGTCCATCCAGGCCTGTAGCCTCGACCCCATCACCCTCTAAACGAAGGCTAGTGACGTCAAGCTTTTCAATCGTGCCGCCGGTGGCACGGAAATGTTCGGCGAGAGCGAGTGTATAGAGTTCAGGGTCTGCGATTGAATACCAGCCTGGCGTAAAGGTACCGCTGATAAACCTTGGCGCAATACCCGGTTGGATTTCGGCCATCTGTTCAGCATTGAGGTGCCTGAACTCAATGCCGTGACGGGCTCGTGCCTTCCATCCGGCCAATGAAGCTTCAAACTCAGCCTCACTTTCATAGACCTGAAGGTTTCCCTCCTTGCGCAGCATGGAGATTGTGCCGGTTTTTCTCAAAAACGGTTCAAGCTCAGCTCTGGAGAGATCCATCATTGCCGTCTGCGCGGCGGTAGAATGCTCGACCCGCGAGGCAGCACATGCCCGCCAGAACCGGAACATCCACGGCGCGATTTTCAGAGCATAAGCTGGTGGAACACTGAGTGGGCCAAGGGGGTCCATAAGCCATTTAGGAGCCTTCCACAAAATACCTGGCGAGGCGAGCGGCAGGATATCCGTGAAGGCAAACGCCCCGGCATTCCCGGCGGAAGCACCGGCGGCAGGCCCCTGCCTGTCAACGACTATAACGGAAAGGCCGCGTGCCTGTGCGGCGATTGCTGCAGACAGGCCAACGACACCCGCCCCAATGACGAGAACATCGGGACTGGTCATCAACGAACGCTCGCGAGGAACTTCTGTGTTTCTGCCTGTTGAGGTGACCCGAAGAGCTCCTCGGGCGTTCCAATCTCGGCCATGACCCCTTGATGGAAAAATGCGACGCGGTTCGACACATCGCGCGCGAAAGCCATTTCATGGGTGACACAGATCATCGTCATCCCCTCTTCAGCAAGCATTTTCAGGGTATCGAGAACCTCGCCGACGAGCATTGGATCCAGTGCCGATGTCACCTCGTCGAACAGCATGTATTCTGGCGACATCGCAAGCGCGCGGGCGATTGCCATTCGCTGCTGCTGTCCGCCAGACATCCTGTTCGGATAGACTTTCAGTTTCTCGCCGAGACCGACATGGGTGAGTTGCTTGACTGCAATCTCTTCTGCCTGCTCTTTCGAAATCCCGAGCACTTTTCGCGGTGCCAGCATAACGTTTTCCAGGACCGTTAGGTGGGGAAAGGCGTTCCACTGCTGGAACACGATGCCGACCTTACGGCGTAGCCTGTTCAGGTCCGTCGTCTTGGCGTGAACCTCGGTCCCGTCAATAACGATCTTGCCGCTGTCGATTGGTTCTAGACCGTTGATGCAGGTGAGAAGTGTCGACTTTCCAGAGCCGGAGCCACCGATGATGGTGACTACCTCGCCTTTGCTGACGGTGAGGTTGATCCCCTTCAGAACCTCCAGTGGGCCGAAGGATTTACGGACGTTTTCGATCTCAATCATTGGGGGACCACCGTCTTTCGAGATACCCGCCGAACCGGGCGATGGGGAAGCTGATAATGAAGTAGATGGCACCGCAAATCAGAAGGATTGTAAGCGGTTCCTGGAGGCGGGTGACAAGGATTTGCGAGGCCCGCAAAAGCTCGATCAGGCCGAGCCACAGCACAAGTGCAGAATCTTTCATGACACCGAGTGTCAGACCGATCCACGACGGGAGTGACACGCGGGTGGCAAGCGGCAGGACGATATAACGCATGTCCTGCGACCACGTCATGCCGAGAGATCGGCAGGCACGCCTTGTATTGGACGGCACAGAGGAAATACCGCCGCGGACGATTTCTGTGCAATAGGCTGCGGTGTAAAGTGACAGCACGACACAGGACGTGGTGAAAGGCGGCCAGCCAAGCTTGGCGATCGACTGAAACGCATTGCCGAGCACGAGTTGGATGAGCAGCGGCACAGAGCGGAACACATCAAGCACGAAGGTCAAAGGCAACGACCAATATGCACCGAGCTGAACGCGGATAATACCGAAGACAATCCCCATGACCGTACCTGCCGTAACGGCAACTGCCGTAACGGCAAGGGTCATTCCTGCCCCTTTGGCAAGAAAGGCGAGATCACTCCAGGTGAGAGCGGTTTCGAACATGGCTCACCTCTCTCAGTAACGGAACAGACGCCATGCCAGAACCCTGGCGGCGAGCGTGACGATCTTGGCAATCACGTAGTAGATGACTGCTGCAAGTGCGAAAAATTCGAAGGTACGGAATGACTTGGCATTCAGCGCCTGGGTAACACCCGCAAGGTCGGTATTCATTCCCACAGTCACGCCAAGCGAGGTCATGAGGATTGCCCAAACCATCTGGTTGGTGGCCGGCAAGAACGCGACGCGCAGCATTTGGGGCAGAATGATCAGCCGGAAGGTTTGCATCGACGTCATCCCAAGCGATCGGCCAGACCTGGTCTGGGTATCCGGGATGGCTTTCAACGCACCGCGGAAATTTTCCGCCAAATATCCGGCGTTGTTGAAGGCGATGCCGACGAGCAGAGCCGTGTATGGGCTGAGGTGGATACCGAAGTTACCAAGGCCGAAATGCGCCATGTAGATCTGGAACAAAGCCGGCGTGTTGCGGGCAATTTCGACCCAGGTCGCGGCAAACGCGCCAAGGGCACGATTTTCCGATAACCGGAACAGGGTGAGCATTATTGCGCAGGCCAGCCCGATCACCATGGACAGGATCGCGATCTGGAGCGTCACCACCGCACCGTCCAAGAGCTGCGGCAACGCCTTCAGCGCCTGGTTCCAGTGGAACGTGTAATTAAACATAACCGTCTCACCTTTCAGAAACGATCAACGGCGCGATCATGTTGATCGCGCCGTTTCAAAAAGTCCTGATTAGCGATAGACGCCGTTAACAGCGAGCGAGGGCGCTTCGCCGCCCACCCACTTCTCGTAAAGCTCGGCGTAACGACCTGTACGTACCTGCTGGTTGATGAACAGGTTCAGGTAGTTGATTAGGCCGTATTCGTCGCGATTGGTGAAGAGCGCAACGTAGTCGATATCGTAGGGTGCCTTACCCACAACGGAGATACCGCCGAATTTGCCGCTCTTGACGTTGGATTGTGCGACAGTCGATGTCGAAACCGTTGCGTCGATCTGCCCCTGGCTCAGCGCAAGGAAGACATCGGCTTGCGTCTGATAGGGACGGAACTCGCCAGCACCCCACTCCTTGACGGAGTTCTCAAGTGCAATTGCTTCAAACGTACCTGCGGTCGCGCCGACTGTCTTGCCCTTCATGTCTTCGAAAGACTTGATACCCGACTTGTCGTTGGCAGTGACAGCCATTTCGAATGCAAAGTACGGAACGGTCATGCCGACAGTCTTCGCACGCTCCAGCGTATCGGACGTCGAGGCGACGCCCACATCAACACGCCCAGACATCAGAGCAGGAATACGCTCTGGGAAGGGTGTTTCGACGATTTCGGCAGTAACGCCGAGCGCTTTGGCAAGATCGTTACAGTAATCGACGTCGAAGCCTTCCGGATTGTTGTTCGCGTCACGCGAACCCATCGGCGGGAAATCGAGCACAACAGCGCAACGCAGTGTACCCGAGGAAATGATATCGTCGAGCTTGTCGGCCTTGGCCGGTGTCATGGCGGATGCGGCGGCCAGCAGGCCGGCGAAGATGACCGTTTTTCTCATTCTTGATTTGCTCCCAGCAATTGGTCTGCCCTTGAAGGCAAGGACACTATTTCCTCAAGAATACGAGAAATCAACATAAAAAATACAACACGTATACAAAAAGAATTTTTGCACCTGCGAAAAAGACGCGGCCGGCTGCTCGAACAAACAGAACTAACGCTCTGAAAACAGACATGCTTCTCTGCTGGTGCATCAGCGGCATGCCGTTTGTCCATCCGACTTCCTAACAATGCCCCCGACACATCCGCTGCGATAAACGCTCGCCTTCCGAAAATCGCGCGTTGCATCCCAGGTAGCTTTGTATACTTTATGTATCCAGAAAGACGCGAAGAACATTCCAGAGGTAACAATGACAGGTCAAACGAATCTCACGATCACTGCTCTTGGCGAACGGGTTGAGGCGATTTTTCTGAAGGCCGGACTGAATGCGATCCAGGCCGGGGCTCTTGCAAGGGTTATCGTCGCGGGAGAGCGCGATGCCTGCAAATCTCATGGTATTTTCCGGATTGAAGGCGCGCTGCGCACCGTGAAGGCCGGAAAGGTCAAGCCCGACGCCGTGCCGGAAATACTGCCCGATGAAGGTACCGCCATCGTCAAGGTCAACGCCCGGGGCGGCTTTGCCAATCCCGCCTATGAACTCGGACTTCCGGTCCTGGTGGAGCGTGCCCGCCGGCTTGGCGTCGCAGCGCTTGTGATCAACGACTGCACGCATTTCTCGGCCCTCTGGCCAGAAGTCGAGGGATTGACGACGAACGGCCTAGCCGGTCTTGTCATGTGCCCAAGCTACGCAACCGTCGCCCCGACCGGAGGCAACAAGCCGCTGCTTGGAACCAACCCGTTCGCGTTCGGGTGGCCGCGCAAGGATCAGCCGCCCTATGTCTTCGACTTTGCCACATCTGTTGCGGCACGCGGTGAGATCGAATTGCACCGGCGGGCTGGCAAGCAACTGCCAGAGGGATGGGCCATCGATCGCGATGGCAACCCTACGACGGACCCGGATGCCGCCCTCGACGGCTCGATGCTGCCTTTTGGCGGACACAAGGGGTCCGCAATCGGCACGATGATAGAACTTCTCGCTGGCATCATGATTGGCGACCTGACAAGTCCTGAGGTTCTCGACTATCTCGGCACGACCACACTCGCACCGTTCCACGGTGAATTGATCATTGCCTTCTCGCCGGAAGCCTTTGCAAAAGGCCGCCCCGGAGATCCGTTCCAGCGCGCGGAAATCCTTTTCGAAGCGATCGTCGGACAAGGCGCTCGCCTCCCGTCAGGCCGCCGTTTCGCCGCCAGAGCCAAATCCGAAAGTGAAGGGATCACATTGACTGAAGCAGAGCGATCGAGCCTCGATCACCTTCTCGAAAAAGGTCTGGATGCGGTCTCCTGACCGCTTATCTCGCAAAAAACGAAGGGCCCGCATGACGGGCCTTTTTTTGCGCGACGATATTAATGGGGCCTCGGCACGGCACTGTCCGTGACAACCTGCCTGGGACTTAGCTAAACAGCCTTGACGTTCGTCATGCCAAATGGCCCCGGACCAAAGCCCGGAGCCATAAAGCGAAGAGAGCGATCAGCTGGCGATCAGGCTGCCTTGCAGGCCTGCACTGCACCGGGAAGCTTGCTCCAGTCGGCATACCAGTTGTTGAACAGCCTGAACTGAGCCTCTACGTAGCCACGCTGGCTGTCGGACAGAACATCCGTTTCGTTGAAGTGCAGCGAATACTCCTTGTCTCCCTTCAGCACCATCATGTGCTTGAAGTAGAGAACGAGATCTGGGCCTTCGTCGAACGACGACAGTACGGCCAGTGCCTGCTCTAGTTCGAGCGCACGTGCGCGCGCATCGGCATCGCCCTTCGCGGCAGCCTGCGACAGATTGCAAAGGTGGATGACTTCCTTCGGAAGAACGTTACCGATACCAGTGATCGCACCCGTCGCACCGCAATTGACGAAGCCGTGGAAAACGGCCGTATCAACGCCGATCATCAACGTGACCTCATCGTCACGGCTGGTGATGTTTTCAGCGGCATAACGCATGTCTGCCGGGCCACCGAATTCCTTGAAGCCGAGGAGGTTCTTGTGTTCTGCGCGCAGGGCGAAGAAAAGATCGGCGCGCGTTGCAAAACCATAATACGGGCTGTTGTAGATCACAGCAGGAATTTCAGGGGCGGCAGCAAGGATCGCCTTGAAATGTGCTTTCTGAGCGGAAATGACCGAACCGCGCGACAGAACGCGAGGGATAACCATCAGTCCCTTCGCGCCAACCTTCTGTGCGTGCGCTGCATGGGCCACTGCGGATGCCGTGTTGACGGCACCGGTTCCGACGATCACCGGAATGCCTGCCTTCACCAGGCGTTCCACGCCTTCCATGCGCTGTGCATCAGTCAGAAGCGGCCAGTCGCCCATCGAACCGCAATAAACAACGGCAGACATACCGTCCGCGATCAGTTCCTTGCCCTTACGGACGAGCGCGTCAAAGTCAGGGGTACGATCGTCCTTGCAGGGCGTCATCAGCGCAGGGATCACACCAGAAAAAATGCTGGCCGTCATTACAAGCTCCTCATCAATGTCTGTTCGTGGCTACGGGCGCGCGCCTGCGCCACCCTTTCGAAGGACACATTATCGTCTTGTATTTTATTTGTCGACAAGAAATCGACAAGTTAGAGCGATATTTCCAGACGATCTTCACGCACCAGCAATTTCTGCACTTGCCGCACAATTTGCTCGGCATGCTCACGGGCAAGTTTCTCTGAAAGAACAATGTCGCGCGCGGCGATCGCGGCAATCATTTCATCATGATCTTCCACGTACCGTTTCGGGAGCCGGTCTTCGTAAGACTGGTAATAAAGCCGCAGGATGCGTCGTCCTTCATCAAGCAGGCGCTTGAACAGCGTGATGAAATACGGATTACGGCCAGCTTCGGCGATTGCAAGATGGAGGGCTGCATTGGTCGATATCATTGCAAGCGCGTCTTGCTTTTCGACCGCTTTAGCAAACTCCGCCTGGTGTGCGCGGATACCGACGAGATCCTCTGGCCGATGATACTGGGCGGCAAGCTGCGTGGTGACGCGATACATCAGCACCAACGCATCGAAATAGGTATGCATGTTGAGAAAATCGATGTTCGACACCATTGTCGACCGGTTCGGCAGGGTATCGATCAACCCCTCACCGGAAAGGCGAACCAAGGCCTCCCGAATGGGAGTCCTGGACATTTTGAACCGCTCAGCAAGTTGAACTTCATCAATAGGACTACCTGGCGGCAGCACTAGATCTAGAATTTCGTCGCGCAGCAGATCGTAGACCATCTTTACGCCAGAGCCGCGCTTGCGCTCGGCAGAAGCACCTGTATCCGTCATCTTTGAATCCTTTTTGTCGACATAAAGTGTACGATCATATTTTTTTGTTATCAACGCTGACGACGCGCTCTTCACCGCTTATGGTGAAACAATCATGCGGCACAAATAAAAAAACCGTCGCGAAATTATCCGCAACGGTTGTTTTTTATTCGGAAAATGTCGGTTTGTGGCGATCAGGTCCGCAGGCCGGTTGCAACAACCGAAATCTTGAAACCACCATCGAGGGTCGGGTCGAACGAAGCACCCATCACGACGTCGGTTTCTTCGCTGACAGCTTCACGGACAAGCGTCATTGCTTCGTCGATCTCGTAAAGGGTCAAGTCGTTACCGCCCGAAATAGAAACGAGCGCCCCGCGCGCTTCTTTCAGGGAAGGCTCGCCGAGCAGTGGATTGGCGATCGCAGCAGCTGCTGCCTCAGAAGCACGCTTCTCGCCCTTGGCTTGCGCCGTCCCCATCAACGCACGTCCACCGTTCTTCATGACATATCGGACGTCTGCGAAGTCGAGATTCACCAGACCTTCGCGCAGGATCAAATCGGTAATACACCTGACACCGAGTGAAAGAACCTTATCCGCGGTCTTGAGCGCATTTTCGAATGTCGTTCCCGCATCCGCAATTCGCAAAAGGTTCTGGTTGGGAATGACGATCACGGTATCGGCGGTATTGAGCAGATTTGAGAAACCGTACTCTGCTGCCCGCATGCGACGAGCGCCTTCGAAACTGAATGGCAGCGTGACGACACCGACCGTCAGGATGTTTTTGGCACGGCAAGCTTCGGCAATCACCGGCGCAGCACCTGTCCCCGTGCCGCCACCCATACCTGCGGTGATGAAGCACATGTCGTAGCCGCTCAGGTGATCCATGATTTCGTCAAGGGAATCGAGAGCAGCCTGCCGGCCGACCTCCGGATCGGCACCGGCGCCGAGACCGCCTGTCAGTTCCGAGCTGAGCTGGACCAACCGAGGCGCATTGGTTTTCTTCAGCGCCTGCGCGTCCGTGTTTGCTGCAATGAAATCAACGCCACCGATACCTTCGGCGATCATGTTGTTGATTGCGTTCCCGCCACCTCCACCGACGCCGACAACGGCGATATTGGGCGTATTGCGGGCAATAGAGGCGTGCGGGGACTGGCTCATCGTCTGGTTCTCTTTTCTAAGTCTTCTCGATTCCGGCGCGTTCGGGCCGGAATGCCTGCGGAAAAAGGCGAAAGTCCGGTAGCAGGCATGTTTCTCCGACCACTTCCCCCGGATGAAAACCAAACCGAATCAACTGCTTCGCTTTCGCAGTTGATAGCCCAAAACCGAGAATGTTTACACTCCATTCACCATGTTTCTCTCAAATTGGAACGACCTGCCGTGAAAGGTGTTTGCCTCTTGCCGAGACTAGAGAGCACACAATGGAGGCAAGCATATGTTGGCGAACATTCTCCAGCACGGAAACGATTTGATGGTGAAACAGCCCAAGGTGCTGATCGTCGAAGACGAGTTCCTGATTGCAATGGACATTGAAGATTCCATTCTCCAGGCGGAAGACGACGCCGATGTAATCGGCATTGCCAACCGCCTCGACCAAGCTGTCGCACTCGGTCGTGACGCCGACATCGCCTTTGTGGACGTGAACCTGGCGGACGGTCAAACAGGTCCAGAGATCGCCAAGCGCCTGTCTGACGACGGAGTGATCGTCATTTTCATGACGGCAAATCCAGAAGTGGTTGTTAATCTCGGGATCGGCGCAGGCGTTATTACAAAACCTGTTCCGTTCGACGCCGTCGAACAATGCCTGGCTTATGCAGTCGCCAAACGGAATGGCACACGTGCGGTCACACCTATCGGTATGATGGCATTCGATTGAATATGTCTTGAGAAACAAAAAAGCCTGCCGCGGGAGGAGGTGCGACAGGCTTTTTAAAAAGGTCGAACAGCGAGTTGGGAGGAGGTAACCGCTGTTCAGTGGGCGCCTCTGGGAGGAGGTAGAGACGACCCGTTCACCAAACGGACTGGGAGGAGGAGTGTCCGTCTGATGATCTTAAGATAGCATTTTCTTGCGCGTTTCCTAGGCACAACTACGCAGCGCAGACATGCACAGTACGCATAACTCGATCAACGCAGGCCCTGGAAACGCAAAAACGCCCGCAAAGCGGGCGTTTCAAACATCATCGGATATGATCGTACCTTAGATCAGATACCGACGGCCTGGCGCGCGACACTAGCGATCTGGCTGCGATCGATACCCAGATCGTGCAGTTCACGAGTGCTCATACGGCCGAGTTCGTTGACGGTCAGACGATATTTGCGCCAGTTATTGAAGGAGCGTGCTACGTTCATGACATTACCCTTTCCTGAGGTTTGGTGACGTCAGTAACGTTTTCGTTCCGGCGTCCTTTGATGACCCCTATATGCTCGCTTTCGCGGCGATTTAACAGGCAGATTACGTCAACACACCCATGCGCTAAATGCAGAGGTCATTGCGAATCCTATGCGGAGGATTACCGGTTCGCCAATTTTTCAGCCACCTAAGGGCTAAGTTAACCGTCCGATCGCTCCGTAATCGGTCACAAGTACTGTGTTCGCATTGCTGATCTATCACACCAGTTGCCAAGAAACGGTACATGAAGACATGACGAGGGCGGCCCTGTAGCCGCCCTCCCCGGTAGCTTACCGAATGACCGTCTTACTGCGAAAGCACGGCAGCTTTGATTGTATCGATATTATTGTTGATCATGTCGATATAGGTGGAAGCGGGGCCGTCCATGGTCGAAAGCGCGTCAGAGTAGAGTGTCCCACCAACCTTGAGGCCGGTCTCTTTTGCAATCTGCTCGATCAGTCGCTTGTCGGTGATGTTTTCCACGAAGATCGCCGAGGCCTTATCTTCCTTCACCTGATCCACGAGCTTGGCGACATCCGCAGCAGATGCTTCCGATTCCGTTGAAACGCCCTCGGGGGCCAGAAACTCCAGGCCATATGACTGTTCGAAGTAACCAAACGCATCGTGCGAAGTGATGATCGTGCGTTTCTCTTGCGGAATGGCGGCAACCTCTGTCTTCACATGATCTTCGAGTTCCTGAAGCTTGGCAACATAGGCTTCCGAATTGGCCGTATATGTTGCGCAACCGGCCTTGTCTGTCTCGCAGAATGCGTCGGCAACGTTCTTCACGTAAATGATGGCGTTGCTGACGGATTGCCAAGCATGGGGATCAAATTCGCCGTGATGATGATGCCCATCTTCATCACCGTGGGAATGGTCATGTCCGTGACCGTTTTCCGCCGCCTCATCCGCTTCTGGATGTGCGTGCCCTGCCGGTTCCTCAGAGAGTTTCAGTGGTTCAACACCCTTTGTCATCTCGACAACCGGTGCCTTCGTTGCACTTGTTTCGATCAACCTTTTCAAAAAACCTTCAAACTCAAGCCCGTTCACAAGCACAACATCGGCTTTGCTGACCGCAACCGCGTCTGCCGGCCGGGGTTCATAGACATGGGCGTCACCATCTGGCCCAACAAGCGTTGTGACCGTCACCCGGTCACCGCCGACATTCTTGGCGAAGTCCGCAATGATGGAGAAGCTGGCGACAACTTTCAGATCTTTTGCCGACGCCTGTGTGGCCAACATCGTCGAAAGCGTGAGGATGCTTGCGCATGTGGCAAAACGTAACGTTGAAAGCACGGGTATATCTCCTTTGAGAGTTTGTATTTCAGGTGGTTTTGAGGCGGATCGCGTTAACGGCATCCCGAACGATGCCGCGTGGCGCGAAAAGAATGGAAAGGACGTAGATCGCACCGGCAGAGAGAATGATCGCCGGTCCAGACGGCAAGGACGCGTGGTAGGAAAGAAGGAGGCCGGCGCAAGATGAAACCATGCCAATGCCGATCGATACGAGGCACATGGGGAAAACCCGGCTTGCCCAAAAACGGCTTGCGGCAGCCGGCAACATCATCAGGCCGACGGAGAGTAATGTCCCCAAGGCCTGAAAGCCGCCGACGAGATTGAGAACGACAACTGCGAGAAAGAGGAAATGAACCGGCGCACCCCAACGGCTGACTGAACGCAGGAAAAGCGGATCAAGACACTCGGCAAACAGCGCACGACCGAAAAATCCCATGATCGACAGGCTGATGACGCAGATCCCCAAGATCAGACCGAGTGCTTCGTTGTTCAGGGCAAGAACCGTACCGAAAAGTACATGCATGAGATCGATGCTCGAACCACGCCACGATACGAGTAGAACTCCTAGCGCCAGTGAGATGAGATAGAACGCAGCCAACGAGGCGTCTTCTTTCTGAATCGTTACGCGGGAAATTGCGCCTGCGCCTAACGCGACCGTCAGGCCCACAACAAGCCCGCCTATGGTCATCGGCAAGATCTCCAGGCCATAGAAAAGAAAACCGAGAGCAGCGCCCGGCAAAATGGCATGAGACATCGCGTCTCCCGTCAGGCTCATCCGTCGCAACATGAGAAAAACTCCGACCGGACCACAACTGACAGACAGAAGCAGGGCGCCTGCCAGCGCACGCTGCATGAAGGCATAATCGAGGAAGGGAGCGAGAAACATGTCAAACAGCGGCATGCAAGCCTCTGACCGAGTGTAAATTCTGATAGGAGGACACTTGCTCGGCCGGTTCGCACCAGAAAGCAGTTTCGCCTTCGGTTTCGTAGAGCCGCCTTGCCTGACGTAAAATGGCGGGCTGCAGAACCTCCTCGGTCGGGCCGAAACCAACGAGACGACGTGCAAGAAGCATACATGTGGAGAAGTGCTGACGAACGATCTCGTAGTCATGGAGGACCGTGATCACGGTCCGGCCTTCTCCGATCCACTCGGCGATGACAGCCATTAGCTCGGCAACGGTCTTCTCATCGACGGCGTTGAAAGGCTCATCAAGAAGGATGAGATCTGCCTCCTGCAGGATGGTCCTGGCGAAGAGCGCGCGTTGAAGCTGCCCGCCGGAGAGCGCATCAATCCCCTTGCGCTCGTAGCCCGCAAGACCGACTGTCGCCAGCGCCTCGCCTATGGCATCTCGATCACCGGACGTGATCCGGCCAAGAAGGCCTCGTCTCGGCCACAAGCCAAGTGAAACGAGATCACGCACCTGTGCGGGAAAGCTGCGGTCTAATGCAGACTGCTGCGGCAGGTAGGCGACAGAGACACCGGAAGCCTTGAGGCATTCGCCCGAGAGCGGAGCGATAATTCCCGCTATCGACTTCAAAAGGGTGGATTTCCCCGAACCGTTCGCGCCGACGATCGCCGTAAGCGAACCCTTTGAGATCTCGGCATGCAGGCGCAGCAAAGCGGGTTGTCCGTTATATCCTAAAGTCAATTCCTTGAATGAGAGGCAAGGATCGTCCATCGATCACTCCGTCGGGTATTCAACTGAGCCTCATCATTTATGTAATGTTATTACATCGGTCAATTGAGATGTAATGAAATAACATTAAATTTTGGAAATGAAGCGTGCGGGCAGAAATTCCGCAGATTGAGTTTGACAGGATCGCATTATGTTATGTTATTACATTACTGCAATGACATGCGCTCAGGACGAAATCAGTTCGCTGTGCGTAATAACCAGGAAAAGAGAGATCGTGTTAAAAAAACTTCCAGTCACCGTCCTGTCTGGCTTCCTTGGCGCCGGAAAAACAACCCTCCTCAATCATATTCTTGCCAACCGCGAGGGTTTACGGGTCGCACTCATCGTCAACGACATGAGTGAAATCAACATTGACGCTGCCCTCGTCCGGGATGGTGGCGCCAATCTTTCAAGAACGGAAGAGCAACTCGTTGAAATGACCAACGGCTGCATCTGTTGCACATTGCGTGACGATCTCTTGACCGAGGTGCGGGCGTTGGCTGAGCAGGACCGGTTCGACTACCTTCTGATCGAATCGACCGGTATCGCGGAACCCCTTCCCGTCGCGGCAACCTTTGACTTTCGTGACGAGGATGGACGCAGCCTCTCAGATGTCGCAAGGCTCGACACGATGGTGACAGTCGTGGACGCCGCCAATCTCCTGCAGGATTACAGCTCCTCCGATTTTCTGTCTGACCGCGGTGAAACGGCTGGTGACGGCGATAACCGCACGATTGTTGACCTTCTGGTCGAGCAGATTGAATTCGCCGATGTCGTGATCCTCAACAAGGTCGCCATGGCAACTGCCGAACAGCTCGATGCAGGACGCAAGATCGTCGTCGGGCTCAACCCGGATGCCAAGCTCCTTGAGGCCGATTTCGGCAAGGTGAATCTGACGGAGGTTCTGGGGACTGGCCGTTTCGACTTTCAAAAGGCAGAAGAGCATCCCTTATGGTTTAAGGAATTGCATGGATTTAAGGACCATGTTCCCGAAACTGAAGAATATGGGATACGCTCTTTTGTGTATCGCGCACGCAAGCCGTTCGATCCGGTTCTCTTTCAACGCTTCATCGATCGCACCTGGCCGGGCGTCGTTCGTGCAAAGGGTTTCTTCTGGCTAGCAACACGTCCCGATTACGTCGGCGAAATTTCCCAGGCAGGTGCACTGGTTCGTACCGGAAAAATGGGGCTCTGGTGGTCTGCGGTACCCAAAGAGCGCTGGCCGCGCGAACCCGAATTTCTTGCTATGATGAAGCCATATCTCGATCCGGTTTGGGGCGACAGACGGCAGGAGATCGTGTTTATCGGCGCAGACCCGATGGACGAAAAGGACTTGCGAGCGCAACTCGACGCATGCCTGCTCGATAGTGCTTCCTTCAAACCGGACGACTGGCGTGATCTCCCCGATCCGTTCGTATCCTGGGAGCGAAATGCCGCATAATGCTTTCCAACTGTGCGGTGGTCGTCACCAATTATGGCTACCGCATAGTCTGTCTTCGGGGATACCACTAAACCGGCAATCACCTTGAGAAGCACGCGGGAGCTTAGAGAACGTTCACCGTTATCAGAGCGAGTACGACGTAGCGGCCGACTTTGGCCAAGGTGACGAGCAACAAAAAGATCCCGAACGGCTCCCTCATGATACCGGCTGCAACCGTGAGGGGATCGCCGACCAGTGGCGCCCAGCTCAAAAGCAAAGACCATTTCCCGTAGCGGTGATACCAGGCCTGAGCGCGGCCAAGCGCTGCTCCATTAACCGGGAACCACGACCGATCGCGAAAATGTTCGATGCCGCGCCCCAGCAGCCAGTTCACGATCGAACCTGCGACGTTTCCGATACTTGCGACGACAACGAGCAGCCATACGGGGTAAGATTTCAGAGATATCAGAGCGACGAGCGCGGCTTCGGATTGCATCGGCAGGATTGTTGCGGCCACGAACGCGGCGAAAAACAAACCCGCATAAACCCCCAGACTGGTTATCATTATCCCGGCACTTCCCGATGATCACGTTACGTCAAGGTGACCTGACGCAAACAAAGTCCAGGGTCAAGCACACAGTCAACCCGCCCTGACGGAACCCCGCCATTGAAGCTCGGCATGCAGCAGGATCGACGGCGTCGTTTCGCCCAAATCCGGCTCGCGGCTAAGCCAACTGACAGCCGCATCGGCAATTTGGATCACGGGTTGTGCAAAGGTCGTCAGATCGTACGAGGACCAGCTGCCCTGCTCGATATCATCGAAACCGATGATGCAAAGTTCACCGGGTACGTCGATCCCGAACTTGTGGCGTGCCGCATCCATGAAACCGCAAGCGACCAGATCGGTGACGCAAAAAACTGCATCGGGTCGCTTGGCACCGGTCATGATACGCTGCGCCAACACGACACCACTCTGATATGAGGTCGGTCCATACCGCTCCACCTTGACTTCAATGCCGTGCTCTCTGGCAGCGCTCAGGAAGCCTTCTTCGCGCGCCATCAGGCTTGGCGTCATTGCCGCAGAATTTGCAAAAGCGAAATCGCGACAACCGGCCCTCAGGAATGCGAGCACAGCGCGTCTTGCGGCTTCACGATCATCTAGATTGATCCGTAAAGGCCCGTCTTGCCGATCATCGCGATTGATGAGAACGAGACGCTGCCCGTTGCGAAGGCAAGTATCCGTGATCGATTTGTCAGGCATGCCAGAAAGGATGACAGATGCGTCAGCCCGGTAGCGGATTGCCTGCTTCAAGGCTGCCTCGACACTTCCGTCAGTCCGGTCGGTATCGATCAGCATTGCGACCTTACCTGCGGCTTGCAGCCGTTCCGTGAGCGCACGGATCAGGGAGGAGCGATAGGGCGTACTGAGATCTGAAACGACAAGGCACACAATCCCGCTTTCGTTGCGCATAAGACCACGGGCGAGCTGATTGACATGGTATCCAAGCGCCTCCGCTGCCTCCGTGACACGTCTGCGTGTATCGGGCGATACGCTGGCACCGGGCGTGAACGTGCGCGACACCGCAGAGCGCGAGACGCCAGCGTGCTCGGCCACTTCCTTCGCGCTCACAAAAACCTTGCGTCCCTTCATCGCCCCTCACCGCTCCTCACATCAGCAATGCCATAAAATTGCAAAGCTGTGCAACAAAATGATGTCAAGGTGAGGTCCCATTTATGGATTTTCATATCATTAACGATTGACATCCCGCTTACCATGAGGAACTCTTTGCACACGCTTGCAAAGCGTGAGGCGTGGAGGCGCCTTTCAAATCTGGGAGGAAATTATGGGTGCAACGCATATTGCAGCAGCCGGTCTTTTGGCTGGTTTTGCCTTTCATGCTGGCACGGCCTTGGCGGCTGGCGACCTTAATCTCATATGCTCGGCAGATGTTGTTATCTGCGAACAGATGAAGGGAATGTTCGAGAAAGAGAAGGGAATTACCGTCAATATGGTCCGTCTGTCGTCAGGCGAGACCTATGCAAAAATCCGTGCAGAAGCGAGAAACCCGAAGACCGACGTCTGGTGGGCCGGCACCGGCGACCCACACTTGCAGGCCGCATCTGAAAATCTGACGCAGGAATACAAATCCCCAATGCTCGACCAACTTCAGGATTGGGCGAAAAAACAGGCGGAAAGTGCCGGCTACAAGACTGTCGGAGTTTATGCGGGCGCGCTTGGATGGGGATACAACACCGACATCTTCAAAACCAAGGGCTACGCGGAACCGAAGTGCTGGGCGGACCTGTTGAACCCTTCCTTCAAGGGTGAAATCCAGATTGCCAATCCGAACTCATCGGGCACAGCCTATACAGCACTTGCCTCGCTCGTACAGATCATGGGTGAAGACAAGGCGTTCGAGTATCTCGGCAAGCTTAACGCCAATATTTCTCAGTACACGAAGTCCGGGTCCGCGCCTGTGAAAGCTGCTGCCCGCGGCGAGACGGCCATTGGGATCGTCTTCATGCACGACGCCGTGGCCCAGATCGCCGAGGGTTTCCCGGTCAAGGCAGTCGCTCCTTGCGAAGGAACCGGTTACGAAATTGGCTCAATGTCGATCGTCAAGGGCGCCCGCAATCTGGAAAACGCCAAAATCTGGTATGACTGGGCACTCACCGCCGAGGTGCAGTCGCATATGAAGGATGCCAAATCCTTCCAGCTCCCTTCAAACAAGAACGCGGAAGTCCCCAAGGAGGCTCCGAAGTTCGAGGACATCAAGCTGATCGACTACGACTTCAAAGTCTATGGCGACCCCGAAAAACGCAAGGCATTGCTGTCACGCTGGGATAGCGAAATTGGCGCCAAAGCCAACTGATCGCTGAGGTCTTAGAGGCGCCGTTGGGAGACCTCGGCGCCTCCATCCACCCGATTTGACGTCGCCATCTGGAAGCGTGCGATCACGTGCGCGTTCATGGCATGCTATCGAAGGGCCTTGCAATATGGATTACCGGAACCGGCGACTGGACTTCACGCTCTGGCTTGGGCTAGCGGCATTTCTCTTGCTGCCATGGTATCGCATTGAGAGTGGATTTTATGCCTTCCGATGGGTTGCAGATTATCCTCTGGCGCCATCCGCATCACCGGCACTGCTCCAGATCCCCCTCCACGGCAAATTGTGGCTCGCCTTTAACCTTGCCCTCTTCCTGGCCTCATGTGCTGCACGCTTTGTGAAAGATCCGACGCTGCGTGCCAGGCTCCTGTGCTGGTCTGGATTTCTCGGTCTGCTTTTCCTTGCTTTGCAGGGGCTTGCGATTGGCATCACCGGTTGGAACTGGACGATCGCTGAAACGCTTTTTGGCCAGATTTCTGACGGCCAGCCATCAATGGGCGCCGGCGCCGTACTCGCTGCAATCTCCTATGTCCTTATTTTTTCATTCGGTCTCGCTGAACGTGGCGCGATGAAGGGCGACGCCTTCATCGTTGCGACAATCTCGGTCCTCATTTTCCTCGTAGTGGTTTTCGTTTTCTATCCGATCGGCAGCATGTTCGTTGGCGGCTTCCAGGATTTTGACGGCTCCTTCAACTCGGATGGTTTTTTTCGCAACGTCACGGACGGCTCAATCTGGAGCCTTGGCTGCATCACCGATGGATCGCGTTGTGGTGTTGCCTGGCGTACCCTCGTTCTTGCGATCATGACCGCGAGCGCATCGACATTGCTTGGTCTCGCGTTTGCCCTGGTTGCGACCAGAACCCGCTTTCGGTTCAAGAAGGGGCTACGGCTTCTGACTGTTCTGCCGATCATCACGCCACCGTTCGTCATCGGCCTTGCCCTGACCCTCCTGTTCGGCCGAGCGGGCATCGTCACCACCACACTTTCGGATCTCTTCGGGATTGAGCCAAGCCGATGGCTTTACGGTCTCACGGGCATCTGGATTGCCCAGGTGCTCTCGTTTACACCGATCTCGTTTCTCGTTCTCATCGGAGTTGTCGAGGGCGTTAGTCCTTCGATGGAGGAAGCCTCGCAAACGCTACGGGCCGGGCGCTGGCGTACCTTCTGGGCCGTGTCGCTGCCTCTGATGAAGCCTGGACTTGCCAATGCCTTTCTGATCGGTTTCATCGAAAGCATGGCTGACTTTGGAAACCCTCTGGTCCTTGGCGGCAGCCACGGCGTCCTCTCAACCGAGATTTTCTTTGCGGTCGTCGGCTCACAAAACGATCCATCGCGCGCGGCAGTCCTCGCTATGATCCTTTTGTGCTTTACGCTCACGGCTTTCATTGCCCAGCGCTTCTGGCTAGCCGGGAAAAACTTCGCAACGGTGACCGGAAAAGGAGATTCCGGTCAGCATGCAGCCTTGCCAAAGCCGGTTTCTATTCTCGTTCATATCATCGTCATTCCCTGGATGGCGTTCACGGCTGTCGTCTATGGAATGATTGCGTTCGGTGGCTTCGTCAAAACCTGGGGCCTCGACAATTCACTTACCCTTGATCATTACCGGCGCGCGTTTTCCTTCTCTGTTGTAGATGGCGGCGTCGCCTGGACCGGTGTTGCCTGGAACTCGTTCTGGACGACAATGGAGATATCGCTAATTGCAGCACCCCTGACCGCAGCGGTCGGTCTTGCGACCGCCTATATCATCGTGCGACAGAAATTTGCGGGTCGCGAGCTGTTCGAGTTCGCACTGATGATGAGCTTCGCCATTCCGGGCACTGTGATCGGCATCAGCTACATCATGGCCTTCAACTTGCCGCCATTGGAAATGACCGGCACGGCTTTGATCCTGATTGCCTGCTTTGTGTTCCGCAACATGCCGGTTGGCGTACGCGGCGGTATCGCGGCCATGTCTCAACTGGACAAGAGCCTCGATGAGGCCTCTATGACCCTGCGCGCCAACAGCTTCCGGACCATCCGACACGTTATCCTGCCACTGTTGCGACCCGCGATCACAGCAGCCCTCGTCTACTCCTTTGTCCGCGCCATAACGTCGATCAGCGCGGTCATCTTCCTTGTTAGCGCGCAATACAACATGGCGACATCCTACATCGTCGGACTTGTCGAGAACGGCGAATATGGCGTGGCAATCGCGTATTCCTCAATGCTCATCGTCGTGATGATCGTCGTCATCACCGGCTTCCAGCTCGCCGTCGGCGAACGTCGCTTGCGACGCGAGAATCGTGTGGCGGGCGTTTCGTCTGCTCAATCTGAAACTCTGGAGAAAACGGCATGAACAATCGCCCCGGCTCGGTAACCTTCCAGAATGTCAAAAAGCAGTTCGGTGCCTTTACCGCCATCCACGATCTGTCATTGACCATTGAACCAGGAACGTTGGTGACGCTGCTCGGCCCCTCCGGCTGCGGTAAAACCACCACGTTACGGCTGCTTGCGGGGCTTGAACATCCAACCGCTGGCAAGATCATAATCGGCGGCAAGGACGTCACAATGCTGCCCGCCAATGAGCGCGACGTCTCCATGGTCTTTCAGTCCTATGCCTTGTTTCCACACATGTCGTCACTGGAGAACGTCGCATACGGACTGGTTTCGTCGGGGCTGCCGAAAACACAAGCGCGACAGAAGGCTGAACACGGCTTGGAGCTCGTCGGTCTCGCAGGTATGGGAAACCGGCTTCCTGCTGAACTGTCCGGTGGCCAACAACAGCGCGTTGCGGTCGCTCGCGCTCTCGTGCTCGAGCCACAGGTCCTTCTCCTTGACGAACCTTTGTCCAACCTCGACGCGCGTCTGAGAAGGCGTGTACGTAAGGAAATTCGTGACCTGCAACAGCGCCTGCAATTCACTGCTGTCTACGTCACGCACGACCAGGAAGAAGCGCTTGCCGTATCCGACAAGATTATCGTGATGAAGGACGGCAACATTGCACAGGCAGGAAGTCCGCGCGACCTCTACGAGGCGCCTGCGTCGGCGTTCATTGCCGACTTCATGGGGGAGGCAAACGTTGTTGATTGCAACGTCCAGGACGTCGAAGGCGATAGCGCTATCATCCGTATCCAGGACCTGATTCACCGTGTCCCGAGCCGTCGAGCGAGAACCGGACCGGCGCGCCTTGCCGTCAGACCCAACGCCGTGACCCTGTTTGAAGGCAAGGGTGATTTTACCGGGCATGTCACTCATGCGGCCTATCTTGGCGATCACATCGAGTACGAGGTTGAAACAGCGAGCGGAAAGCTTTTCGTTGTTGATTCCGAAGTGGAACGCCCCCTCGCCCCGGCAACAACGGTCGCCATTGGCCTCAAGCCACATGGTATCGCGCTTATTTTCGAACAATAATCAGGCGGATGATTTGAAAAATGTCTATTGCAAAGGCTCACCTCGAACAAAGATACAGTCTCGCGAAGGAAATAGCGGACGAAGCCGGCAAGCTGGCGCTCGAGTATTTCCGCAACCGTGAAAACCTTGTCATCGAGACAAAACGCGATCTGCAGGATGTCGTTTCTGTAGCGGACAGGACCGTTGAAGAACGAATAAAGGAGCGGGTACGTCTCAACTTTCCGGAAGACGGGTTCCTGGGGGAAGAATACGGGCTTACGCAAGGCGTTTCCGGATACACCTGGGTCGTCGACCCGATCGACGGGACCAGCCCTTTCGTCAACGGGATGCCGAACTGGTGCGTTTCCATAGCGGTGCTGTTCGACAATGAACCGGTGATCGGTGTCATCTCGGCGCCTTGCCACGACGAACTCTATGCGAGTGCGTTCGGCATGGGAGCAACTTTGAACGGCAAAACCCTCAGGCTTGACCCATCGCGCAATATCCAGAACTCGGTCACTGGCATTGGCGCCAACAATCACGTCACCCCCGCTTTCGTTGCTCGCATCGTCGAAAGCCTTCTGGAGGCCGGTGGAAACTTTATCCGCAATGGCTCAGGTGCACTGATGCTGGCCTATGTCGCAGCTGGCCGGCTTGTTGGCTATTACGAACCCTACATGCACGCTTGGGACTGCATGGCAGGTTTTTGCCTGGTGCGCGAGGCCGGTGGATGGTTCCACAACTTCCCAACCGAGGGCGACCGGCTGACAAGAGGCGCACCAGTCATTGCAGCCGCTCCCGGCGCGAAAGACGATCTTTCGCGGATCGCCGGACTGTAAACTCGCAATGTGCCAGCTTGCGAAAGATTGAGGGCGGATCTTCTCTCGAGCACTTTCGTTTCAATCGTTCTGCTTTCTGTTGCATTTCTGTTGGAGTTCGCTTTTAATCAAACGGTTAACACAGAAGGACAGGCCGCAACCTGATCGAGGAGGATCAGCTGCGGTAAATAACTGTATCTTTTATGGTTTTCGAAACGGGAGGAATCACCTTGAAAAAAATGAGCTGCCGCCTGGCTGCGGCATCCGCGCTTTCGTTTTTTATCGCGTCAAGCGCATTCGCTGCCACTGAAATTCAATGGTGGCACGCCATGACCGGCGCCAACAACGAAGTCGTCGACGCATTGGCCAAAGAATTTAACGAGAGCCAGCAGGACTACAAAGTCATGCCGGTTTTCAAGGGAACATATCCTGAGACGCTGAATGCTGGCATCGCAGCGTTCCGCGCTAAACAGCCGCCAGCTATCATTCAGGTTTTCGATGCCGGTTCTGGCGTGATGATGGGGGCTGCGGGCGCAATCAAGCCAGTTGCCGACGTACTGAAGGAAGGTGGATACACGTTCAACAAGGACGAATATCTGGCTGGCATCGTCGCCTATTATTCCAAGCCTGACGGCACGATGCTGTCCTTCCCCTACAATTCCTCTTCGCCGATCCTCTATTACAACAAGGACACCTTCGAAAAAGCTGGCCTTGATCCCGCTAAACCACCAAAAACTTGGCCGGAGGTTTTTGAGGCTGCGAAAAAGATCAAGAGCAGTGGCGCCTCTCAATGCGGTTTCACCTCGACGTGGCTCACATGGATCCAGACCGAAAACTTTGCGGCCTGGAACAATGTTTCCTATGGCAGCAATGAAAACGGGCTCGGCGGAACGGATGTTAAACTCGCGGTGAACGCGCCTCTCTTCGTCGAGCATTTCCAGGCAATTGCCGATCTCGCGAAGGACGGAACCTTCCGATATGGTGGGCGCACATCCGAAGCAAAACAACTCTTCATGTCCGGCGAATGCGGGATCCTGACAGAATCGTCGGGTGGTCTCGGCGACATCATCAAGACGGGCATGAACTACGGTATCGGACAGCTTCCATACTATGAAGGCCACGGCCCGCAAAACACCATTCCAGGTGGCGCAAGCCTCTGGGTCTTTGCAGGCCGAAGTGACGCTGAATACAAGGGCGTTGCCGAGTTCTTCCATTTCCTGTCCCAGACGAAGATCCAGGCGCGCCTGCATCAGGTCTCCGGCTACATGCCTGTGACGATTGCCGCATACGAGGAAACCAAGAAGTCCGGTTTCTACGATAAAAATCCTGCCCGTGAGACCCCGCTTTTGCAGATGATGGGCAATCCGCCGACAGAGAACTCCAAGGGTGTACGTCTCGTGAACCTGCCGCAGGTCCGTGACATCATGAACGAAGAGTTCGAGGCGATGCTGGCCGGTAAACAGGATGCCAAGGCAGCACTCGACAAGATCGTCGAACGTGGTGACGCGGCTATCAAGCAAGCTGCAGGCAACTGATCTGATCTCCACATCCGCCCGCTCCTGACAGGTGCGGGCGGCGTTTCACCTCATCAGGAGATCACCTTGCAAAGCGTAGTCTTCCCGAACAAGATTCTGCCCTATCTGTTGGTCGCTCCACAGATCATCCTCACAGTAATCTTTTTCTTCTGGCCGGCGAGCCAGGCTCTTTACCAGTCGACCATGCGTGAAGACGCATTTGGCCTCAGTAGCAATTTTGTCGGGTTCGCTAATTTCTCCGCCGTTCTCTCTGACAGCAGCTATCTTAATTCGCTTCAGGTGACTGTTATATTCAGTGCCATGACTGCATTCGTATCTATGGGCTTTGCCCTTTTGCTCGCAACGGCTGCTGACCGTGTCGTTCGTGGCAGGGGCCTCTACCGTACGATGCTGATCATGCCCTATGCCGTGGCACCTGCCGTTGCAGGCATGTTGTGGCTTTTCATGTTCAACCCTGCCATGGGCACGTTTTCCTACATCCTTCGACGCAACGGGATTGTCTGGGATCCGCTGCTGGATGGAAATCAGGCCATGCTGCTCGTCGTCGTTGCTGCCGCGTGGAAGCAAATAAGTTACAATTTCTTGTTCTTTGTCGCTGGGTTACAAGCAATTCCTAAGTCATTACTTGAGGCCGCCTCAATCGATGGTGCTCGTGGTACCAGGCGCTTCTGGACGATCGTCTTTCCCCTTCTTGCACCCACGACGTTCTTCCTTCTTGTCGTCAACACCGTCTATGCTTTTTTCGACACCTTCGGCATCATTCACGCAGTCACGGGAGGAGGTCCCGCGAAGGCAACGGAAACTCTCGTCTACAAAGTCTATAATGATGGTTTCGTGAACCTGAACCTCGGTTCTTCCGCTGCGCAGTCTGTCATATTGATGGTGATCGTCATTGCCCTGACTGCATTCCAGTTCCGCTTCGTTGAAAAGCGCGTGCACTACGGATGAGGACATCACATGATCGAAAATCGACCTATAGCGCGCATGATCGCCCATCTGATGCTTGTTATTGGCATCCTGATCGTTGCGTTTCCAATCTATTACACCTTTGTCGCTTCATCGATGTCGTCGACCGATATCATTCGCCCGCCAATGTCGCTTCTGCCTGGCGATCAGCTTGGAGAGAACTATAGCGATGCGATGGCCGGGGGCGTCGAAAGGGTGGTCGGCGTAAGCCTGGAACGCCTTCTCTTCAATAGTTTTGTCGTTGCAGTCGCGATTGCAGTTGGCAAAATCGTGATTTCCTTCCTATCGGCATTCGCCATCGTGTTCTTCCGGTTCCCGTTTCGCATGGGATTTTTCTGGATGATCTTCATAACCCTCATGCTTCCGGTCGAAGTGCGTATTCTGCCGACCTACAAGGTGATCGTCGATCTCGGTCTGATTGACACCTATGCTGGGCTGACATTGCCGCTGATGGCGTCGGCGACCGCGACCTTCCTCTTCCGCCAGTTTTTCCTGACCATTCCAGGTGAGATGGTTGAAGCTGCACGAATAGACAACGCCGGTCCCTTCCGGTTCATGCGCGATATCCTGCTGCCATTATCGAAGACGAACATCGCAGCACTGTTCGTGATCCTGTTCATCTACGGATGGACACAATATCTGTGGCCACTCCTCGTCACAAACGATGCGAAGATGAACACCATCATTATCGGTCTCAAACGTATGGTGGATTTCACCGACGCGTCGACGCCGTGGAACTATGTCATGGTGACAGCAATCCTCGCCATCATCCCCCCAATCATTGTCGTAGTGCTGATGCAGCGCTGGTTCGTCAAAGGCCTCGTGGAGACCGAAAAATAATGGCTAAAATTGCGCTGAGAGATGTCCGCAAGGTTTATGGAAGCAATATCGACGCTATCAAAGGCGTCTCGATGGAAATCGACGATGGTGAGATGATTGTTCTCGTCGGGCCGTCCGGCTGTGGCAAATCAACCTTGCTGCGCATGATCGCCGGACTTGAGAGTATATCAGGTGGCCAGATCATGATTGACGGGCGGGTGGTGAATGACCTTGAACCATCTGACCGCGATATAGCCATGGTTTTTCAGAACTACGCGCTTTATCCGCACATGACGGTGCGGCAGAACCTTGCTTATGGCTTGAAGAACCGGAACACCCCAAAAGACGAAATAGATCGCCGCATTGCGGAAGCCGCAAAGGCACTTGAGATCGAGCAATTTCTCGATCGAAAACCGCGGCAATTGTCCGGCGGGCAGCGCCAGCGCGTGGCCATGGGGCGCGCCATCGTGCGAAAACCGGCTGCGTTTCTTTTCGATGAGCCACTGTCTAACCTCGATGCGAAACTGCGCGTACAGATGCGCGTCGAAATCAGGCGCCTCCAGCGCTCACTGGCGACCACAAGCGTTTACGTCACCCACGATCAGATGGAGGCCATGACGCTGGCAGACCGGCTTGTGGTTTTGAATGCCGGTCGCATTGAACAAATTGGTACGCCGATCGAATTGTATGAAAAACCGGCGACAACCTTTGTCGCGACATTTATCGGTTCGCCTTCGATGAACTTGCTGGAGTGCAGCAGATCTTCGAACGGGAGCTGGTCACTTTCCGACACCGTGACCCTATCTGGTGAAGCCGCAACGCTCGGCATCAGACCTGAGGACATCACGCTCGCAGGAAGTATTGACGATCCGGGCCTGACTGCGACGGTCAGCGTCGATGCCGTCGAACTGGTCGGCGCAGAGAGCTACGTGCACGCATCATTTTCCGACGGCGTCACGATTGTTTTCCGTGTTCCCGGCAGATCACAGATCCGGATTGGGGAGACGGTTACGATTGCAGCACAGATGAAAGACTTTCATCTGTTTGATCGAAACGGCACGCGTCTCTAACATAGCTCTAGCAATAAGAACGCCCGCATTAAGCGGGCGTTTTCGTTGGCGCGGATCCGAGCGTTTTCAGAAAGGCGAGTCCGGGAAATAGAACTGCTCCGCATTGTCCTTGGTGATCAAGGTTGCGTCCAGGATGTACTCACCGCTGACAGGAACCTGGTCGTAGAAATGACCTGCTGTGAGCTCCATCGCCGTCGCAACCATCGCCGGCGGATAGAGAACGTCGACAGGGATCAGCTTATCGCCATCCATGACCTTCTTGATCATATCCTTGGAGCCTGCACCCGCCACCACGTACTGGATATCCGTGCGTTTTGCCTGCTCAATTGCCTGCAGTACACCGACAGCCATATCGTCGTCCTGGCACCACACGACGTCGATCTTCGGATACTTGGTCAGGTAATCCTGCATCACGCGGAAAGCATCATCACGGTTCCAGTTGCCATACTGGCGATCCAGGACCTTCACGTTTGATCCCGCGATACCCTTGTCAAAGCCATCCTGGCGTTGTTGATCGATCGGGATCGGCAATCCGCGAATAACAACCACTTCTGCATCAGGCGTGGTCTTCTTGATATATTCGCCCGCGACCTGGCCGAGTGCCGGGTTATTGCCGGCGACGTAAAGGTCGCGGATGGAATTGTCGTTCACGCTTGGTGCCCGATCCACCAGAGCAACAAATGTGCCTTTATCCTTGATTTCCTTGATCGCATTCACAAGCGGATCAGGATCTGAAGGCAGGACGACCAGTGCATCAAGTCCTTGCACAGCAAGATCCTGCAGCGCGTTTGCCTGGTTTGCAGCGTCTGGCGACGTTTTGACGATGACGTTTAGACCCGGATGTTCGGCCATCAGAAGTTTTGCGACACGCTCTGCATGATAAACAACGCCAGCCGTCCAACCGTGGTCGGCTGCAGGTATCGAAACACCAATGGTGACCTTCTTGTCCTGGGCCTGGGCCGCTCCGCTGAACGCCACAGCGAGCGCAGCAAAAGCCACACCAATGAATTTTCTACGCATTCTCTCTCCTCCGAAGATCAGGGCATTCCTCCTCTACGCACCGCGCCTGCCCCAGAACTGCACGGTTGTATTTCTTGCTACGGCTCACATCACCGGCGGCTCAACGAGCGCTGGACAAGCATGGCTATGATGATTATCGCACCCTGAATGGCTCCGATCAGATATTCGCTGACGAAGCTCGACAGGATCATGATGTTCCCGACGATCTCCAGGATAAAGGCGCCGCAGATCGTTCCCCATATGCGGCCGACACCGCCTCTGAGCGCAGTTCCGCCAACGACGACTGCAGTGATGGCTTGCAACTCCCAAAGCATACCCGTCGTGGCAGAGGTCGAGGCAAGACGCGGCACGTAAAGCAGGACTGCAATTGCAACGCAGAGACCCTGAACGACATAGGCGACAGTCCGCACGCGCGCGACCGAAATGCCAGAATAACGCGCGACATCCTCACTCGAACCGACAGCAATAAGATGTCTGCCGTAGCGGGTACGATAAAGCACGAAGGCCGCAATCGCCGCGGTGACGAAAATGACGATTATTGGCACGGGTATTCCTGCGAAACTCTCGAAATAAACCGGTTGGTACAATTTCTGGATCTCCGGATTGCGCAGGGTGATCGCCCCCCCCTGCGACAACCAGGTCGTCAAGCCTCGGTATATCCCCATCGTGCCGAGCGTCGCGATGAACGGCTCTATTCGACCAACAGTGGTAATGAGGCCATTCACCAACCCGCAGGCGGCTCCGATGGCGATGGCAAGCAGCATTGCCGCGATGAGCATCATCAACGGATTGGCAATGGCTCCACTGTTCATAAACAGGATCATCAGACTTGCGACAAACGCAACCATCGCCCCGACTGAAAGGTCAAGGCCGCCTGACGTGATGACATAGGTCGCACCAAGCGCAATGATGGCGATGAACGCACTCCTGGTCACAACGTTAAGAAGATTGTCGATACCGATGAAATTGGGATTGGCGATGGTGCCGAGCACCAGTAGCAAAGCCAGGGCAACGAATGGTGCAACAGCTCGCAGGTCCCAGTCTTTCGATGTTTTGGGCGTCTTGCCTTTTTCGATTGCAGCCTCGGTCATTTTCCCCCTCAAGCAACCTTATCGCTATGAACGCCGGTCGCCAGCGCGACAATCTCGTTCTCGGTCATTCTATCGCCGCTGACCTCTCCAGCTATCCGTCCTGATCGCATGACGAGAATACGGTCGCATATGCCGATCAGTTCAGGCATTTCCGATGAAACAACGATGATTGATCGTCCCTCCTCCGCAAGTTCTGCAATGAAGCGATAAATCTGTTCCTTGGTGCCAATATCGATGCCCCTCGTTGGTTCATCGATGATGACAATCGAAGGATCTAGTAACATCATCTTGGCCAGGAGCAGTTTTTGCTGGTTTCCGCCCGATAGCTGACCAGCGAGCAGGTCTTTGCGGCCCGTTCTAATGTCAAAATCCCGCACTGCATTGTCGAGCGCAGCATTTTCGCGCGTTTTATCGATGCGCAAGAAACTGCTGAACCGTTTGAGCGACGCGAGTGTGAGGTTGATCCGGAGATCCTTGCCGAGCAGCAGTCCCTTCCCCTTGCGATCCTCACTGAGATAAACGATGCCTGCTGCGAGACTATCCCTGGCACTGGTAAAATGTGCGGGCTTGCCCATGTGTCGAACCGCGCCACGGCCCGGTCGAAGCCCAAGAACCCCTTCCATCAGTTCGGTTCTGCCCGCTCCCACAAGACCGGCAAACCCTAAAATCTCGCCTTTGTGCAGCTTGAAGGAGGCCGAGCTCACAAATCCTGGCACGGTAAAATCGACCGCCTCCAGCACGGCTTGCTGCTCTTCGGCTGCGATCCGGTCCGGATAAAGCTTCGCGACATCTCGGCCGACCATCAGCCTCGCCATATCAGCCGGTTCCAAATCAAGGGCCGAGTGCGAAGCAACAAGCTTACCATCGCGAAGCACGGTCACGCGGTCGGCAATCTCTTTCACCTCGGGCAGACGATGCGAAATATAGAGGACTGCGACACCCTTTGCCCTGATTTCACGAATGACATTTAGGAGGGCATCTGTCTCAACCGGCGTCAGACTTGCGGTTGGCTCATCGAAAATAACGACGCGATGGGGAACGAGCAAAACGCGGGCAATCTGGACCAGTTGCCGCTGGGCGATCGAGAGGCTGCCCACAAGCGCATCGGGGTCGATCTGACCACCCAGTCCGGCAACAGCATCGCGAGCCCCCGCCCGCATTGCACGGTCATCGACAACAGGGCCTTTCAAGAGTTCCCGTCCAAGGTAAATGTTCTGAGCGACCGTCAAATCTGGTGCGAGCAGGATTTCCTGATGGACGAGAACGATACCACGTTCTTCCGCGTCGACCGGTCCAGTAAACGAAACAGGAATGCCATCTATTCTAATCTCGCCTGAACTCGGCTTTTCATTGCCTGCCAGGAGCTTCATCAGCGTTGATTTGCCTGCGCCATTTTCGCCGATAATGGCGTGAACTTCGCCAGCGCGAACTTCAAGACTAATTTCTCTTAAAACCTGGACAGGGCCAAATGACTTCGACAGACCCGCAGTTTCAACCACTGGCGGTACGGACTGAACACCCGTTGATACCATGGAGCGTCACCCGCCCAGACAACAGACAGGCGTCGACACTATTTCTAACCGAAAATTTTTGATCATTATCGAACTCCTCCCAAAGCTCGAAAATGAAGCTAGCGCCCGATTTGAGGTACGTAAAGCAAATTTCGTACATCTATTCGGATACACTTAAATTTGAACAGTATTGTCCATCGACATCGTATTCAGAGAACTGATCAAACCGTGGGGTAGCGTTTGAAGCTTCTCAGGAGGCGGTTAATGGCCACAGCGCCTTCTTGTGCTAAATCAAAGCGCTTCCCGAACAACAACCAGTCAGAGCACATACCTTTGATGAGCCAGTAGATTGCCCCGAAGGCGGATGTCGCGGTCCAGTTTTCATTGAAAGCGCCTGCTAACTCAAGCCTTTCGAACACTGACTTCAGGAGCGACTTGTGGCGGCTGTCAAGTTCTTCCTGGGCACGCAGGACGGGTGCGAATTCGTCCGAGTAATTTGTCCGCAGGGTGATCGTCATGATGCGCTGGCGTTGTTCATCACGTGAGAGGAGTGCCAGCCAGCTGCAGCACGCCTGCTCCAGCCGCGCGAACAGATCGCTGCCGCTCAAATCGGGATCACCTAGATCTAGGAGATCAGCCTCCGGTAACGAAACCGATTCGTAAAGCCCAAGGAAAAGGTCGACCTTGCTGGAAAAATGCCAGTAAATCGCACCGCGTGTTACGCTGGCCGCCGCAGCAACCTCATCAAGCGAACTGTTCGCCACACCTTTTTTGAAGAATACCAGTTCGGCAGCAGCAAGGATCGCCTGACGGGTCTCTTCTGCTTCTGCTTTGGTTCGTCGCATCGTGACGCCTCCCTCATCAAAAGTACGGCGCGTATGCGCGCCGTACTTCTTGTTGGACATTGGTGTAATCGCACCGCCAATGTCCTGTCCTCTTTATCTCCGCAACCCTTAAGTTCTATTCCGCCGGAGATGGCGCGTCAGCAGTAATCTGGCTGTCTTTTTGTTTCCCGCCGAAAATCTTCATGATGAACACAAAGAATGCCGGAACAAAGAAGATGGCAAGAACAGTCGCTGAGATCATACCGCCCAAGACGCCTGTACCGATCGCGTTCTGGCTGGCAGCACTGGCACCCGATGCAATTGCCATCGGCAACACACCAAGCGAGAAGGCGAGCGAAGTCATAAGAATGGGACGGAAGCGCAAGTGCGCTGCCTCCACTGTCGCATCATAGATAGACTTACCCTCTGCGCGGAGATCCTTGGCAAATTCGATGATAAGGATCGCGTTCTTCGCCGAGAGGCCGATGATCGCGATGAGACCCACCATGAAGTACACATCGTTAGACATGCCCCTCAGCATCACAGCCGCGACCGATCCAATAACCCCAAGAGGAACGACAAGCATGACCGATAACGGGATAGTCCAGCTTTCGTAGAGGGCCGCAAGCAGCAGGAACACGAAGAGGACACTGAGCCCGATCAGAGCTGGCGCCTGAGATCCGGACTGGATTTCCTGCAAGGATTGCCCGGTCCACTCGAAGCCGAAACCTGTCGGCAATTCCCTGGCAAGGCGCTCCATCTCGGTGATTGCATCGCCAGACGAGAAGCCTGGAGCTGCCTGTCCGCTGATACGGATCGAGGGGTAACCGTTATAGCCGACGACCTGCGACGGCCCACGCACCCACTCGACAGACGCAAAGGACGCCATCGGGACCATTCCGCCGTTGGCATTGCGGACGTTGAGGTTCAACAGATCCGCGGTTTTCATGCGCTGGCCCTGCTCGGCCTGCACGGTCACCCGCTGCATACGGCCTGCATTCGGGAAGTCATTGACATAGGATGAACCCATGTTTGCGGAAATGGTGGCATTGATGTCGCTAAAGGTCACGCCGAATGTGTTGGCCTTCTCACGATCGATGATGAGGTTGACCTGCGCTGCGTCAGGCATCCCCTCAATACGCAATCCGGCAAGGACAGGGCTCTGGCGCGCCGCTGCCATCAGCTGTCCGCCGGCGGCACTCAGCGCCGTCTGGCCTGCGCCCGACCGATCCTGTAGGCGGAATGTGAAACCGCTTGAGTTGCCAAGCCCCTGAATAGGTGGCGGAGAAAGGGCAAAGGACATCGCATCAGGCAGACCCCAAAGCTTGCCATTGACGCGAGCAGAGATGGCTGCGGCAGAGTCCTCAGGTCCACGCTCACTCCAGTCCTTCAGCGTTGCGAAGGCAAGACCTGCGTTCTGACCGGAGCCGGAGAACGAGAACCCGGTCACGGCGATTACACGCTCTACAGCTGGCTCTTCCATGAAGATCTTCTCGATCTGCTGGATAGTCTGGAGAGTACGTTCACTGCTTGCTTCGGCCGGCGCCTGGACGTCGACAATGAGATAACCTTGGTCCTCGTTCGGCAGGAACGACTTCGGCAATTGCAAAAACGCCCAGCCGAGCCCGGCCAAAAGCGCGACGTAAATGATCATGAAGCGACCGGAGCGCTTGATGATTGCACTGACAGAAGACGAGTAACGATGCGATGCTTTGTCAAATCCACGGTTGAACCAGCCAAAGAACCCGCGCTTTTCGTGATGTCCGCCGGTGATCGGTTTGAGGAACGTGGCGCAAAGTGCGGGTGTGAGCGAAAGCGCGAGGAAACCTGAAAACAGGATGGAAACCACCATCGTCAGACTGAACTGTTGATAGATGATCCCCACGGCTCCCGGGAAGAATGCCATTGGCACGAATACCGCTGTCAGAACCAGCGTGATCCCGATGATGGCACCGGATATCTGCCCCATCGCTTTCCGCGTCGCTTCCTTCGGCGAAAGGTGTTCTTCCGCCATGATGCGTTCGACATTTTCCACCACAACGATGGCGTCATCGACAAGGATGCCGATGGCAAGCACCATGGCAAACATCGTCAGCACGTTAATCGAGAACCCAGAGACGTACATGATCGCGCAGGTCCCGAGCAAAGCAACGGGAACGACCAATGTCGGAATGATCGTGTAGCGAATGTTCTGGAGGAACAGGAACATGACCACGAAGACGAGAATCATCGCCTCGATCAGCGTGTGAATCACCTTCTCGATCGATACCTTTACGAACGGGCTCGTATCGTAGGGAATTTCAAACTCGATGCCCGGCGGGAAATATTGTGACAGCTCCTCCATCGTTGCCCGTACGCCCTCGGACGTCTGCAATGCATTGCCGGTAGGAGAAAGCTGGACACCGATCGCCGCGCTTGGTTTTCCATTCAAGCGGCTGGAGAAGTTGTAGCTTTCGCCACCGACTTCTACGCGCGCAACGTCTCTTAAGCGAACGGATGACCCATCCGGATTGGCACGAAGCACGATCGATCCGAACGCTTCAGGCGATGTAAGCTGCCCTTGAACATTCACTGTCGCCGATATCTGCTGGCCGACCGGGTTGGGTGACGCACCGATACGGCCGGCCGCGACCTGGGAATTCTGCGCTTGGATAGCACCGATGACATCGGCTGACGTCAGTTTGAGCCCCAGCATCTTGTCCGGATCCATCCAGATACGCATGGACCGCTGGGTAGCGAAAAGCTGAGCGCTGCCGACACCCGGCACGCGACGGATTTCTCCGACGACATTGCGGCTGAGGTAATCACCCAGGCCGATAGCATCCGTGTTGCCGTCAACGGAGGTTAGCGCCACCATCATCAGGAACGACGTGCCGGCCTGTTCGACGCGCATACCTTGTTGCGTCACAGCTTGCGGAAGGCGTGGTTCAACACGAGCAATACGGTTTTGAACCTCAACCTGCGCCTCGCCGATGTTGGTCCCCGGCGCGAAAGTGACGTTGATCGAAATACGGCCGGACGATTCCGAGGTCGACTCGAAATAGATGAGACCAGGAACACCGTTCAACTCTTCTTCGATCGGACGCGTGACGCTCAGGTAAATATCCTCTGGCGACGCACCAGGATAGGTCGTCGACACCGAGATCTGCGGCGGTGCAACGTTTGGATACTGGGCGATCGGCAGCATGGGGATCGCAAGCAGACCCGCCAACATGATGAAGATCGCGACGACCCATGCGAAAATCGGGCGGTCAATAAAAAAGCGTGCCATTTGGCCAGTCTTTGTTAGTTCGTGGCCGGGGCAGCGGAACCTGCATTTGCCTCAACGGCATCTGTCCATGGCTCCGGCTTGACCTTGGCGCCTGGCGCCGTTTTCTGGAAACCTTCTGCAACAACCCGATCGCCGGTGTTGATGCCTTCGGAAATAACCCAGCGGTCACCGACGGCGCGATCCACGCTGACGCGACGCTGCTCGACAGTGTCTTCGGCGTTAACGACAAGCACGCTTGCCTGCCCGCCTGCATCGCGTTGCACCGCTTGCTGTGGAACGGCGATTGCCGCTTTCTGGATGCCCTGCTGGATCTGCACACGAACATACATGCCAGGAAGGAGGTCACCGTGAGGATTGGGGAATTCGCCGCGCAAGGTCACCTGCCCCGTAGTTTCGTCGACGGCGGCCTCGGAAAACAGAAGCCGGCCTGCGACGGGATAACGGCTTCCGTTATCGAAAAGGAGATTGACCTCGGCTTCATTTGGCCCGGTCATTAGCTGTCCATCCTGGAGTGCCTTACGCAACCGGATGAGGTCAGCCGCAGGTTGGGTAAAGTCCGCATAGATCGGATCAAGCTGCTGGATGGTCGCAAGATTTTCGGATCCGGTAGCACTGACCAGCGCCCCTTCCGTAATGAGCGCCCTGCCAATGCGGCCGGAAATCGGTGCAGTTACATTGGCATATTGAAGATTGAGCCTAGCCTCGGCAACGCCAGCCTCAGCGACCGCAACCTCGGCGTCCGCCTGTGCAAGCATGGCGATCGCGTTGTCGAATTCCTGCTGGGAGGCGACATTCGAACGCCGCAACTGCTGCTGCCGGTCAGAGGTTTGGCGCGCCTGTAGCTGCGCAGCCTGTGCGCGTCTGAGAGTGGCTTCCGCGCTGTCGACACGAACCTGGAACGGAGCTGGATCGATCTTGTAGAGGACATCACCTTCCTTCACCAGCGAGCCCTGCTCGAAGACGCGCTCGACGATAATTCCCGAAACGCGTGGCCGGACCTCGGCGAGCCTGGTCGGCGCGATGCGACCCGGCAAGTCGTTTGTGATCGGAAGCTCTTCCTGTTGTGCCGTTACCACCTTGACGACACCTGGCGGCGGCGCACCTGGGGCAGACGCCGTCTCCTCGCTGCACCCCGCCAGCGCCACGCCCGCCAAAAGCACCGCGAAAACCTGCCCCATTCTCTTCGCCATCATTCGCTCCGAATTCAAAAAAATACACAAATTGTTACATACATTCTAACACGTATGTAAAATTTAACAATTGACCTTTCGCAGTGCAGCAGAAGTCTCACAGCCTTGTGAAAGCAGTGAGAGCCCTTCTGTCATCCAAGGTATGAAAAGGGCCCTTTGAAATTGACGCAAGGTAAAGCGAGCACGCGTGACCGGGCCACCCGAAATTGAGAAAATCGCAAGAACTCGTTGGAAATTAACGGAAAAAATTCATATAAATCCGCGCTTCTTGGGAACCAAGAAGAGTGAAACGCCTCACAGCACTTCTCGTGGTATGCGGTGAAGGCTATCGCTTCAGAGACAAATTCCGCTCTGTGACGATCGGCTGTTTGACATCATCAGATGGCTCAGCGGCGAGGCGCGCCCGCGCGGCAGCATAGTAGGCCTTCTTCTGTTCGTACATGCTGATGTCGGCACGCCGAACCAGCGATTCCATTGTTTCGCCTGCCTCGCTGGTCGCCACACCCAACGAGATACTGAGAGGCGCACTGGAATAAAACTGGTTGTTGATTTTCAGGAGTTCGTTGATCGTATCCACGACCGATGCTGCAATCTGCTTATCGGCTCCGGGCAAGAGGATTGCGAATTCATCTCCACCGATGCGAGCCGCATGGTTTGGCGCTTTTGCCACACCATTCAGGACCTCGCCGACGCGACGGAGAAGCGAGTCCCCCGCGTCGTGCCCGAGACTATCGTTGGCGTCCTTCAACCCATTCAGATCGATAACGATGGCGGAGACCGGGCGAAGCGAATTTCGCTCCAGCCGGTTGACTTCCTCTGAATAAAATGCCCGGTTATGGAGTTTGGTCAGCACGTCATGCTTGCCGAGATATTCAAGGTAAGCCTCTGCCTTCTTGCGCGCTGTAATATCCGTCAAGGCAATCTGAACAAGCGACCAATCGTGTTCATGCCCGGGAAACACGGAGAAATGCAGCAGCACGTTCCTCATCGAACCGTCAAGCGCGTAGTTCACCACCTCGCGATGATGATTGAGGTTCTCGTTCCAGAGCTCCATCAGCTGCTCGCGGAATGGTTTTTCCATCTCGTCACGGAAGATATCGCGAAGTCGCTGTAGAAGTACCTGGCGATCCGGAGCGCAAAACAGGTCGAGCGTCGCCTGGTTTACGTCAATCACCCTAATCTCGCTCATGCACTGGCGGACGAATTCCGGATGGACATCCATAAACACGCGGAAATCGAAGATCCCACGATCGCGCACTTCATCGATAAGGCGCTTGATCCGGGAGAAATCCTCCACCCACAGAGATACAGGCGAGTGCTGGAAAAGACCCTCTGCATAATGACGGTTGAACCGCTCCCGACGTCGGGCTTCTTCACGCTCCGTCACGTCTTCCGTTGTCAACAGAAGACGGGCGAGCGTCTCCTCGTGCCCCGGAACGACCGTCGCCTTCAGCTGGATATCGAGCCGTTTGCCGCCGATGGAATAGTTGACCGCATTACTGGTGAATTCTGACTTCCCGTCCCAGAGCTCGGAAAGCTCGTTGACATGGCTTTCAAGCATGTCGTCGCGGAAAATCCGGTGGAGGTTATCAATAAGGTGCTGCCGATCGTTTGCTTCGAAAAGCTCGAGTGTTCTCGGATTGACGTCCAAAACCCGAATTTTCTGGGAGCAAGTCGCCACCCGCGATTTATCCTCAAGCAGGAAACCGCGTAGGTCTTCGACACCTTCTGCACGCCAGCGGTCGAATTGCTGTTTTACGTCGCTGAAATCCTCGATCCACATCGCTACAGGCGCGAGATTGAAGACATTGGTATCGCTTGTCTCACTCATCCGATGCAATCTTCTTTCTCACGTCGACGCCCCACTGCCGTTCGTCTTGATGGGCAAGCAAAGACTTCGCGCCAACCCAATTCATGACCGTCACCAACTGCGCGCAAGCGCCCAGTTGGCATTGGTCGGCAACGTCCGTCACCAGAGTTTAACGTGACGATTGACGTCCTTGTAAAGCAAATAACGGAACCTGCCGGGTCCGCCCGCGTAACAGGCCTGCGGGCAATAGGCGCGCAGCCACATGAAGTCTCCTGCCTGCACCTCCACCCAGTCTTCATTCAGACGATAGACTGCCTTGCCCTCCAGCACATAGAGGCCGTGCTCCATGACGTGCGTTTCCATGAAAGGAATGGTCGCACCCGGCTCGAAGGTTACGATATTAAGGTGCATGTCGTACCGAACGTCGGATGGATCGATAAAGCGCGTTGTCGCCCACTTTCCGTCCGTGTCCGGCATTGCAGACATGGTGTGATCGTCTTCATGAGAGAAGATCGCTGGTGGCGGTTCGATGCCGTCTACAGCCTGGAATGCCTTGCGCACCCAGTGGAATTTTACAGCGACGCTCCCGCTATTATGGAGCTTCCATGTCGAGCCTGCCGGCAGAAATGCGAATGACCCGGCGCGGAGTGCGTGCGTCTTGCCATCAAATTCGATTGTCATCTCACCGTCGACGACGAAGATCGCTGCCTCAGCGCGCTGATCGGGCTCTGGCCGGTCACTGCCGCCGCCTGGCGAGACCTCGACAATGTACTGCGCAAAAGTCTCCGAAAATCCGGTCATCGGCCTTGCGATGATCCAGGCACGCGTTTCCGTCCAGTGAGGCAAAACGCTCGTCACAATATCGGACATCACAGTTTTCGGAATAACGGCGTAAGCCGTCTTGAAGACAGCCTTGCTCGAGAGCAGTTCACTCTGCCCTGGCAAGCCACCCATTTCCGAATAGTATTTGCTCATGCTTTCGTTCCATTCCCCAAATGTTGTTGCAAAACCCTTATGCGCGGTGTGACCATTAGGCAACGACAATATCGATTGAACGAGGTCGTATGCGGCCTCAGTTGCCGACGGGCAAAGGATGAAATGCAAATGCAGGCGCTCCCCCTCGCCCGCTATCTGATGCTTCTTTCGATCAGTCCTTCTTGCGGATCGTCGCGTAAACGATGTTGTGGTTCTCACCGAAGAAAACCTCCGCCTCAACCGACGACGGCTCAGCGCTTTCGTTGACGATCTTCCACATATCCGCCTTCGAACGAAGCAGGAGCGCCCAGTTCATAAAGGTCTCCATATATCCATCAACAACAATATCCTCGGAGAAATTGGCGAACAGGAACATCCCGCCCGGTTTGAGCATCTCCATGCACCGTTTCGTCAACTTGATGGCGACCTTGTCGTTAAGGTAGTCGTAGAGCCCAGCGGCGTAGATGAAGTCGAACGTACCGAGTTCTTGTGAGCGCAACACAATATCCCGGACGGATCCATCAATCGCCTCAATGCAGGTGCCGTGGAAATCACGCATCACGGATCCAACACTGATAGGATCCTGATCGAGCGCCACCCACCGCTTGATCCGCTTTTCCTTGAGTGCTGTCGAGTTATTCGCCTCGCGTAGATGCCCCGATGCGATGGTAAGGATTTCCGCACCCCCTGCATGCCGCTCGGCAGCCTCGTCAACGAAGCGTGTCAGGATATCGCGTCGCTCACGCACCGCAACCGAAGAACTCGCGTCCTTGGTGTAGTCATAAAGAGCAGCCCCAACCGGCGAGGCATTACGGACCAAGCCGGCAACACTCTCATGGCCGTAGATGAAATCGAGAAGCTGGGCATCCCCCGAGTATCCCCGAGGTTTTTCGAACGACCAGCGGGTGAAGGGATCTTCGAGAAAATAATCAGAAACGGCGTGATTCTGAACGATCGGAATGAGTTCGGCCCACACGCTTGAGTGGATTTTGTCGCGCAAACCATGTAGCGCGCCCGCCGTGAAGTGTATTACTCCCTGGGCGGCAAGACCCTTTTCAATTTGCTGCTGTGCCATTTCGAGAATGAGGGCAATTTCTGCTTTTGCGACAATAAAATTGTCGTCGAATGATTCCGTTCTGCTCGAGAAAATTTCTTTTGCTACAGTATCGGGGGTAATGAGACTTTGGCCGTCCAGATTTCTTTTCTTTATCTGCTTCACATGAGCCTCCAGCGTTAACGCATTGTTAACCATACGTTTCTGGGACAGCGAAGGCCACTCGCTTTCAACTTTTACACATAGTACGAATTTGTTTGGCCCTGATCGTGCCATTTTGGTCACACTCGAACTGTGCCAAAATGCACCTTCAAAATTTAGCAAAACTTAATGCGGCGACCGTATGTTGCGTTTGCCGCTCATTGAGTGATCGTACCCATGGGAGGAACTGGGAGGCATTCAAGACGCCTGCTAAAATACACGGGAAAGTGGAAGATAGAGGCGCCAGCCCACAGTTTTACTAAAACAACATGGGAACGTGCATGAAGCACAACTACGGAGATGTGACAGGCTTACAGAGCCATCGACAGGTTGATGGACAACTGTACGAGGAACTTCTTGCTCTATACCAGCAAGAAGGCGAAAGAACGCGTCGAGGCTCTATTCGCCAGGGTCTCTGGATAGCCGTTGTTGTCTATATTCTTTTTGTCGTCACCGATGCCATTCTGATCCCCGACGTAACTATATACACATTCGTCTCGCGTATGCTTGTCGGCGCAGCGTCGCTGGCAACCCTTGAAATACAATTTCGGCGGAGGGCAAAGACTGCCTCACTCGACCTGACCTGCGCCGCGGCGTTGATCATGGGTTACATTGGCTGGCTAGTACCCGCGCTTTTGACGGAATACGTCGAAAACATGTCTTATTACATGGTGTTCGGCGCAATCTTCATGATGGGCGCCAACCTGTTCTTCAGTTTCCGCTTCTTTCTCTCGCTGATATCGTCCGGCATTATTCTTTTTACTTATTTTCTGGCACTGACCCTCTTTCCTGAGGACATATTCTACAAGGTCGCATTCGGTACGTTCTACATTTCCTGTTTTGTCTTCACCTCCTATGTGAACTGGAACCTGAACCGCGAACGGTATCATGTCTTCCTCAATGCCCAGGAAGCAAAGGCACAGCAGAAAGCAGCTGAGGAACGGGGACTGGCCCTCCTAAGGCTTTCACACACAGACTCCCTCACCGGACTTGAAAACCGGCGCGCGGTCGATCAGCGCCTACGACTTCTCTGGGAAAACTGGGGTAAAAAGTCAGAGGGTTTTGCTGTCCTTCTCATCGATGTCGACTTCTTCAAGAAATACAACGATTGCTACGGTCATCAGGAAGGCGACCGCTGCCTGATCACGGTTGCAAATGCGTTGCAGGATGCGATCGCCGATTTCGGCGCATCGATCGGGCGTTACGGGGGTGAGGAATTCATCGTTCTCGTCCCGTTCAAGTCCAGGCAGCAGGTCGGTGAACTGGCAGAGATCATTCGCCACACAGTCGAAGATCTCTCACTTGAGCATGAGCAGCGCAGGGACGGCACGTTCGTCGTCACTGTCAGCATTGGCGCTTCCTTCACACGCCAAAACCCGGACGCCAAGCTTGAAAAGGTGATCAACGAGGCTGACAGGGCTCTCTATATTGCCAAGGCGAATGGTCGAAACTGCATGAAGCTGTTCGATCCGAACGACCCTCAAACGAGCGACGAAACGGAAAACATCGCCGCACTCCTGAAAATCGCGATTAACGAGAACCTTGTCTCACTCGTCTATCAGCCGATCCAAAACATGCGGACGAACGAAATCGAGGGCGCCGAGGCCTTGATGCGCTTGCGCTTGCTTGACGGCACTCCCATTCCACCAAGCTTGTTCATTCCGATCGCTGAGCGGACCGGCATCATCAACGACCTAGGCCTCTGGACGATCCGCACCGTCTGCCGTCAGATCTTGACGGATGACAACGTGCGCGTGATCAGCGTCAACGTTTCACCAATGCAGCTCAAGAATCCCGGTTTTGCGACATCTGTCGCTGCAATCCTCGTCGAGGCAGGAATATCTGGTTCGCGCCTCGCCTTCGAAATCACCGAAGGCCTTGAAATGGAGATGCATTCAGATGTCCTGCGGTGCATCAGCGACCTGAAAACACTCGGTATCAATATCTGGCTCGATGACTTCGGTACCGGGTTTGCGGGACTTTCCTGGTTGCGTATCACCGACTTCGACACGGTCAAGATCGACCGCTCGTTCCTGCACGACAGCGAAACCCCGCGCGGAAGAGCGATGCTTCAGGATATGATAAGGCTTGTCCGCAATCGCGGTCACAAGATCCTCATCGAAGGCGTCGAGACACGCGAACAACTCGCGTTGTCACGTGCTCTGCAGATTGATTATGCACAGGGCTACTTCATTGGACGACCTGAGCCCCTGGAGCAATTCCGTGCAGAGCGGCGCCGTTACGCCAGACCCACGGGGCTCGTAAGACCGGCCTGATTAGGCTTGATCAGCGATATTGTGGGGGCTCCACCGAAAAGCGTTCTGCAAGTTCTGCAAAAGCAGTACGCGTAACGGGATCAACCGGAGCACCTTCCCTTTCACGCCTTGCGGCAACTCCCCATTCGCGGTCACCAGGCGCCATAATCTTGCAATCCTCACGCGCCGGAGATTCTCGTAAGACCTCGAGATAGCGCTTCATGCCTTCGTCGAATAAGCTGCGTTCAATGAAGGCCTCAGGCTTCAGTGCTATCACGAACGCTCCAAGCCCGCGCGGTGTGGAGAAATCCGGGCCTGGCATTGGAGCGAGATCAAAGCTTAGCTTCATCCCGGTCAGGACGGCGCTGAAAATTTCGACCATACCGGCAAGCGCAGCGCCTTTGAACCCGAACTCTCCACCGAGCGGGGCAAGCATTTCCGCAGTATTGGGATCACGCGTATCGATGCCATTCCCGTTCGATGCGACGCCTTCAGGCAATGTCGTGCCAAGGCTACGATAGAGCAGAACGCGATTGTAGGGTACCGCGCTCGTCGCCATATCAAGCAACCAGGGCATACCGTCAGGTGCGGGAACGCCAACCGCGATCGGATTTGTACCATGAAACCGCATGGCGCCGTCGTGGAGCCGGACAAAACTGTCTGAGTTACAGAAAGCGATACCGATGAAGCCTTTTTTTGCAGCCTCAAGCGCGTAAGCGCCGGCCGGTCCAAAATGCGAAGAATTGCGTATTGCGATAGCACCGATACCAAACTGACCGGCAAGCGAGATGGCGTTCTCCATCGCATGAAAGGTGGCGCGAGCGCCGTGAGCATGATCTGCGTCGATGGTTTCTACAGCACCAAATCCGCAAACTCGCTTGATTTCCGGGCGGGGGTTCAGCCTCCCACCCGCAAAGGCCGTTATATAGTGCGCAAGCAAGCGTACCCCATGGCTATCAACGCCAAGGCGCGTGCCGTGCATCATTGCCCGAGTTGCGGCATCGGACGTCTCTGTATCGACACCGGCGGCTAACAAGACCGAACGGCAAAAGCGGTCCAGTTCTGAAAGCTTTGACAATACGCTTGTCGGTTCTGCCACCAATTGCATGAAAAGCCCCTCCCGATTCCTCAGACAACGGGCTACACGCTATTCACCGGGCACGATTTTGCAACTGCTATCGCACCCGGGAGGGACAGTTAGCTGTCGCTGCCCATGGCCTCATAGGCGTCACGCTCACCGGCAATGATAGAACGCTTGCCGACATGGTTTGCTGGACCAACGATGCCTTCCTGCTCCATCCGCTCTACGAGAGACGCCGCGCGGTTATAGCCAATCGAAAGGCGCCTCTGAATGTATGAGGTCGAGCATTTCTTGTCGCGCAACACGACCTTGACGGCTTTTTCATAGAGGTCGTCTGTGTCGTCTTCTGCCATAGAGGTCTTATCGAAAACTGCACTATCGTCCTCAGCGTCGTCCTCAGCCTCTTCAGCGTCTTCCGTGACTGTACCAAGGTACTCGGGACGGCCTTGTGTCTTCAGATGCGCGACGACTTTTTCGACTTCCTCGTCAGAGACAAACGGGCCATGAACGCGAGCAATGCGACCACCGCCCATCATGTGCAACATGTCGCCCTGACCGAGCAGATGTTCGGCACCTTGTTCGCCGAGGATCGTACGGCTGTCGATCTTGGAGGTTACCTGGAACGAGATGCGCGTTGGGAAGTTCGCCTTGATAGTCCCGGTGATGACATCGACAGAAGGACGCTGCGTGGCCATGATCAGGTGGATACCTGCAGCACGTGCCATCTGCGCGAGGCGCTGGATCGCACCTTCGATTTCCTTACCGGCAACCATCATCAGGTCTGCCATCTCATCGACGATAACGACGATGTAGGGCATCGCGCTAAGGTCCATTTCCTCCTGCTCATAAACCGCTTCACCGGTTGCACGATCAAAGCCAGTCTGAACGTTGCAGAACACCGTTTCGCCTTTGGCACGCGCAGTCGCTGCCCTTGCGTTATAGCCATCGATATTGCGCACACCGAGGCGCGACATCTTGCGATACCGGTCTTCCATCTCCCGGACAGCCCATTTCAGGGCCATGACGGCCTTTTTGGGATCTGTAACAACGGGGGTCAGGAGATGTGGAATACCGTCATAGACCGACAGCTCAAGCATCTTCGGATCGACCATGATGAGGCGGCACTCTTCCGGCTTAAGGCGGTAGAGGATCGACAGGATCATGGTGTTGATGGCGACAGATTTACCGGAGCCAGTCGTGCCTGCGACGAGCAGGTGCGGCATCTTGGCAAGTTCAGCGATAACAGGCTCTCCACCGATCGTTTTGCCAAGGCAAAGGGCCAGTTTCTGACGAGTTTCGCTGTAGTCTCCCGATTCAATCAGCTCGCGCAGATAGACCGTTTCTCTGACCGGATTTGGCAGTTCGATACCGATGACGTTTCTGCCGGGCACGACGGCGACGCGTGCTGAAAGAGCAGACATCGAGCGAGCGATGTCGTCCGACAGACCGATGACGCGAGAAGACTTGACTCCTGGTGCAGGTTCGAACTCGTAAAGCGTTACGACCGGCCCGGGACGGACGTCAATGATTTCACCCTTGACACCGAAGTCTTCAAGCACGCTTTCAAGAAGGCCTGCGCTCTGTTCGAGCGCTTCCGGCGTCATGGTGGTTGTCTGCTGGACACGAGCCTGCTGCAGCAGCTCGATCGAAGGGTATTCGTATTCGCCCTCGGCGAAGACCGGTGCGTCACGGAACATCGGCTGCGACGCTTGAATGGGCGCACGTGCGACGAAGCGTGGCTCGACCGGCGGCGGCGGCTCGCAAGCAATAGCTGCCTCGGGTGCTGGAGCATTGATTTCTACTTCAACCGGAGAAACATTGCCGAGCGGCAACATGGATGATGCAGCCGCACGAACACCGATTTCGCGATAAAGGCGGACTGCGGATCCACCTGGAACGGTGATGACGGGTGGTTCTATAGATAGCTCAATCGCCGGCGCAGAGGCAGGTAACGGCATCGGGTGCGAAATTGTTAAGAGCCCTGGGTTGGGCACTACACCGGGCACGGGCGCAAGATCGAGATCCATCACCTCGAAGAAGATTTCGTCGGGCAAATTCGCTGCAAATGCCGGGAGCACCATAGTGGGGCTGACGGCCTCGTCGGTGGGTAGGTCCTGCACAGGCACGACAGGTGCCACTTCCGTCACGTCTGCAATTGCGACGTCGGCAGTAACGTTTTCCATCACTGTGCTCTGTTCCGCCTGTTGTTTCAGGGCCAGCTCGCGACGTAACTTGTACGTCAACGCACGCGCACCCTGCGCATGTGGGGGCTGCGGGAGAACGGGGATACGCGGAGGCTGCGGGACCCTTGGCTCCGGCTTCTTATAAACGAGCGCGACAGCTTCCTCGACCGGTGTAGCGATCACCGACTCAACGGTTTCGACCTCAATTTCGGCAGGACCGATGTCTACTTCGTCTTGCTGAGGCTCGACGGCCCCGCGACGTGAGAACGCGCTTTCTGGCGTCCTTGTAAAGCGGACATTTGGCCCCAATACAAAAGCATTTTGCCAGCCAGGCATGTCGGAACGCCCCTCTATTGCGTCAGCCGCGACGACATCTGCATTTTGGCGAGGAAGACTGGTCGAGTGATCGGCGTGTGCGCTCGCGACACGCCCAACCCCATCATTGGGTTTGGCATGAGGGCTTACGCCCCCCTCCCCTGCGCTATTGCCGGAATTCGGAAAATTGGATCGGGAGAAGCTCATGGCAGCGTGCACACTCATCATAAACGTACATAATTTCGGTCTCCCTGAAATAAAAAATAAAGGTTAACCACCCCTTTCCAACTAGGACCCAACCACGCAATTTTTTCTCTCAGATACCTTCAGCATAGAATAGAAAAAGCGCCCAAGCTTTCCCCCAAGCGCCTGTAATTAATTAGTTAAATTGAATTTTATCGCGCCGATCCTGCCGTGCGCGACAGCCTCACCCTGCCATGGAGAAGTCTTTGAGGCGCGAGGCCAAGCCTTCGATCGTTGTGGCCCCGGCGTTTGCAAAGGCGAAGCGCAAAAAACCATCCTGGCCTATGCCGAAATAGCTTCCCGGCAGGCAAACCACACCGAATTCGCGTGCCATTTTTTCGGCAACGGCAGCGGATGAAACACCGTCGAACGGATGTCGCACGAATGCGAAGTAGGCTCCCGCCGATGCCAGGCCCCATTGTGGGAGCTCACGCATGACCCGGCGAAGAGCGTCAGCGCGCAATGCGATTTCTGACCTGTTCGCTTCCCGCCACTCGACAAGTGCCGGAATGGCCTTGGCAACAGCTGCCTGCGGCGCTCGAGGCGCGCAAATCTGGAGGTTGTCCATGATCTTGGTGATCTCAAAAAGGGCTTTTTCACCAGCCGTGATGGCACCAAGGCGGTGACCGGGAATGCAATACGACTTTGAGAAGCTGTAGAGCATGATCAGATTTTTTTCCCAGCCCTCGATCTTCATCAGATCATGGGGCCTGTCGTCTCCTGGTGGAAGGAAATCACGATAGGTCTCATCGAGGATGAGCCACGCGCCGTGTTTTCTGCAGGCATGAAATATCTCTGCAAGCAGGCTGGCGGAGTAGACCGCGCCGGTCGGATTGTTGGGTGTAACGACTGCCAACGCCTTAACTCCCTTCGACAGGACGGCATCGACGTCCTCAATCTTGGGCAAAAATCCGTTCTCGGCCGCACATTCGATCAAAACCCGGTTTATTCCGAGCATCTCAAGCGTCGTATCCTGATTGAAGTAGAACGGATTTGTCAGCGCAACGGTATCGCCAGCGCCCGCAACGGCCATCGCGGCACACATAAAGGCCTGATTGCAACCCGACGTGATGTGAATATTGCCGGCATTGAGGCCTACGCCATAGATCGCACCCACATGTTCCGCGTAGGCATCTCTCAGAAGCGTTTCACCTTCAATCGGGCCATAACCGGTATAGGCGAGTGAACCTGATGCCTCTGCTAACCAGCCAAGGATGTCCTTATGCGCCGGGTAGCCCGGAACGGCCTGCGAAAGATCGATTGCCGGCCCCTTGCTGCCGTCATAGGCGCGCGCCCACGCAAAAACTGACGGTACAGGCGGCGGGAGGATTGACGCAACGAGCGGATTGAATACGGCAGACATCTTGTTCTCTTGGAAAAGGGGCAGAAGGGTTTCAGCGGGAGGCGACAATCCGTCATCGCGACCCCACATGCAAGTACTGCTTCCAAAATCATAAGAGGCACCGGGTTGCGCCGAATGGGTATCCCCACTTTTTGCGATCCGAAGGATATTGTTTCCGCCAATGACCCAGCTGCGTAAATTCATTGCTGTAACACCAACGATTTAGCGTGGACAGTGGCGATCCCTCGATCATAAGATCGGCGCGAGCCAAATGCTGTTCAGCCGCGCCCGGCTTCCTATCTTCCGGAGTATGTCCATGTTGCCTGTTTCGATTTCCCGCCGCTCGCTTCTCAAAACTTCTTTGATCCTTGCGGCTTCAACTGGGCTCACCGGGATTGCCGCCGCCCAGCAGGCAGGTGGAGGTCGACTGATCGTTGCGGCAGACTCCGAGCCGAAGAACCTCAATCCAGCTATCGTCGCCTCCAACGGGGTTTTTTACATCTCCAGCAAGGTCATCGAGCCGCTTGCAGAAGCCTCGTTCAAAGGAAGAGATGGCCTCGAACCTCGCCTAGCAACTGAGTGGAGCGGTTCCGACGACGGACTGACTGCCACTTTCAAGCTGCGCGAAGGGGTAACATGGCATGACGGCAAGCCATTTACCTCAGCCGATGTAGCCTTTTCTGCGCTCCAGGTATGGAAGCCACTGCAAAATCTTGGACGTCTCGTATTCGCAAATCTCGAGGCTGTTGAGACGCCGGATGATCACACGGCGATTTTCCGCTTCTCAAACCCTACCCCATTCCAGCTCGTCCGCAACGCATTGCCGGTCGTGACGAGCGTCTTACCAAAACACCTCTATGAAGGAACCGATATTGCGAACAACCCCGCAAACACCAAGCCGGTCGGCACCGGTCCGTATGTGTTTGCGGAACACAAACCCGGCGAATATTATCGCCTCACCCGATACGCGAACTACTGGGACAAAAGTCAGGCCTTGCTTGATGATATCATCTACAAAGTTTTGCCGGATCGTGCCGCTGCAGCTTCGGCACTGGAAGCAGACGAGATCCAGCTTGCTGCGTTCTCCGCAGTGCCGCTTGCAGACCTTGAGAGGATCTCAAAAGTACCTGGCATCAAGGTAATCGCCGATGGCTACGAAGCGCTGACCTACCAGCTTGTGGTGGAGATCAACCATCGTCGTAAAGAGCTCTCTGACCTCAAGGTTCGGCAGGCGATTGCCCACGCAATCGATAAGAAATTCGTCGTCGACACCATTTTCCTCGGTTACGCGTCAGCGTCGACTGGACCAATACCCAAGAACTCTACCGAGTTTTATTCGGATGACGTTGCCTCTTACGATTTCGATATCGCAAAGGCGAATGCCCTTCTCGATGAAGCGGGCTATGCGCGAAAGGCGGACGGGACGCGTTTTGCGCTGAAACTTTTGCCCGCGCCATATTTCAACGAGACAAAACAATTCGGCTCTTACCTACGACAGGCGCTCCAAAAGATCGGGATTGATGCCGAGCTGGTAAACAATGATTCCGCAGCTCATCAAAAGGCTGTCTACACCGATCACAACTTCGATCTGGCTGTTGCACCACCGGTTTTCCGCGGTGATCCTGCGATCTCCACGACCATCCTTGTACGCTCCGGGATCCCTGCGGGCGTTGGCTTCTCCAACCAGGGCGGCTACGAAAACAAGTCGGTTGATGAACTGATCGATAAAGCAGCAATCACCGTCAATGCGACTGCAAGAACGGAACTCTATAAGGATTTCCAGAAACAGGTGGTTGCTAACTTACCAATCATCAATGTCGCTGAATGGGGTTTCATCACTGTTGCCCGCGATAGCGTCCACAACGTCGCCAGCAATCCGCGCTGGGCCGTTTCCAACTGGGCCGATACGACAATCAGCAGATAATAGGGCTTCAGCCATGGCAGGTGCATTGCTGTTGTTGAAGCGAAGAGCACTCACTGCAATTCCGGTGATGTTGATTGTCCTCGTATTCACATTTGTGCTGATGGAGAACGCATCCGGAGATGCGGTCGACGCCTATCTCGTCTCTATTGGCGGTGGCGATGCGGGGCTTCGCGACGCGCTTCGCCAACAGTATGGTTTGGACGGTTCGATCCTCGCGCGCTTCTGGCTCTACATAACCTCCGTTTTACGGCTCGATCTCGGCTGGTCGGTTTCTTTTGACCGCCCGGTTCTCAACCTCATTCTCGAGCGGCTGCCAAACACGCTACTTTTAATGGCGAGTGCCACAACGCTCGCCTTCCTGTTTGGAACCGCGCTCGGAATTATCGCTGGTGCGCGTCCTCGTGGCTTGACCGACCGGTTACTGTCGGCAATGTCACTGGCACTATACTCGATGCCAGGATTTTGGCTCGGACTTGTGATGGCAATCGTCTTTGCAGTGCAGTTGCGGTGGCTGCCAACCTCAGGGATCGAAACCGTCGCCTCCGGGAAATCAGGCTTGCCACGAATGCTCGATGTAACAAGGCATCTCGTCTTGCCGGTCGCAAGCCTCGGCCTCATCTACCTCGCCCTTTTCTTGAGAGTGATGCGGACTGCCATGGCGGCAATCTGGCCACTCGAATTCGTATTGTTTGCACAATCGAAGGGCCTTTCGAGATCAAGGATTGTCATCCGGCATGTGGCTCGAAACGCCGCGTTGCCGCTCATCACCGTTCTTGGCCTGCAATCTGCCACCATGCTTGGTGGCAGCGTTGTCATAGAAAGTGTCTTTGCAATTCCAGGCTTCGGAAGATTGGCGCAGGAAGCCGTGAGCGGTCGTGACACACCGCTTCTTATGGGAATCATCTTGGTGAGCGCGGTGTTTGTGATCCTGATCAATCTTGCCGTCGATCTCGTTTTATCCGCGCTCGACCCCAGGATTGGGAATGGAGGACAGGTGGGATGAGCTTCCTTTCCCGATTGCTCAAGACCCCTGAGGGCGTTACGGGCGCGTCGATCCTTTTGGTGTTGACGGTTGTTGCAATTTCAGCCCCATTGCTTTTTCCCGGCGATCCGCTGTCGATTGTCGGCGCACCGCTCGTTGCTCCTTTTAAAGACCCAGCCTTCCCGCTCGGCACCGATCATCTGGGTCGCGATGTGATCGCCTGTCTCGCTCACGGAGCACAAACCTCGCTGCTCGTCGGACTGGGTGCTGCCCTTGCTGCGCTGGCGGTCGGAACGGTGATCGGTACCGTCGCCGGATTTTCAGGCGGGCTAGTCGATGAGGCCCTGATGAGGCTGGCAGATGCATTCCAGATCGTACCGAGCTTCCTCCTGGCGCTTGCATTCGTCAGTACGATTGGCGCCTCGATGCCGGTGGTTATCATGGCGATTGCGCTTGGCGCATGGGCCGACCCTGCAAAACTGATGCGGACGCAGGTCTTGTCTGTACGTGAGCGCGACTACGTACAATCGGCACGAGCAATCGGCATGCATCCCCTGGAGATTGCATTTCGTCAGGTCTTTCCGAATGCGTTGGGCCCAGTGCTGGCGCTGGCGGCAATCATTGTCGCTGCCGCAATTTTAACAGAGGCAGCACTTTCATTTTTGGGTTTGGGCGATCCTAACATCGTAACATGGGGTTCGATGATCGCAGAAGGACGCAACGTGCTGCGATCTGCAGCGTTTCTTTCCGTTATTCCTGGCCTCGGCCTGCTGATAACCGTCCTTGGCGTTTACCTATTGGGTGAAGGGATCAACACCGCACTCGCGAACAAGGCGAAGTTAGCATGACAGCAACATCGACGCTCTGCCATATCGACCAACTCAGTGTTGCCTATAGCCGGACAGGCGAACCGGCGTTGATAGATGTAACACTCACGATCACCAGAGGGCGGAAGCTGGCGATAATCGGTGAAAGCGGTTCTGGGAAATCGACGCTAGCCAAGGCCATTGCCAACCTCTTACCAGGCAGCGCCACGGTAACTGGTGAAATCACATGGAAGGGTCCATCCGGCAATATCGCCAACGCGCCATTGTCTGGCAAAGACATCGGATATGTCTTTCAGGATCCGGGCGCTTCACTCAATCCGCTTTTGACTGTGGGCGAACAGGTTTCAGAGGGTGCCGTTCGTCATCTGGGACTTTCATGGTCTCAAGCAAGGGAGCGCGCGCGCGATCTACTCGAAAAGGTCAATCTGCCGCACCCCACGCACCTGCTTTCGGCCTATCCGCACCAACTGTCAGGCGGTCAGCGTCAGCGTGTTGCAATTGCCGCAGCGATAGCTGCAGAACCCTCCATTCTCATTACCGACGAGGCTACGAGTGCGCTTGATACCGTGAGCCAATCCTCGATTATCTCGTTATTAAATGATCTCGTAGTCGAAGATGACCGCACGCTCGTTTTCGTGACACACGATATTGGACTTGCTTCCAGTCTGGCTGACGACATCGCGGTTCTCAGTCGCGGAAGGATGGTCGAAACCGGTCAGGCGGGACGGGTGCTGACGACGCCGACACAGGACTACACCCGGTCGCTTCTCGCGAACTACATAGACTTCGACACTCCATCCCTGATTGATGGAGCCAGGCCATGAGCCTACTTTCGGTAGAGGGTCTCGGCAAGACATTCGAGAGCCCTCAACGCAAAGTCGCCGCACTTGCAGACGTCACGTTCTCCCTGCAGGCCGGTGAAACGCTTGGGCTTGCCGGGCCATCAGGTTGTGGCAAATCGACGTTAGCGCGTATTCTGATGCGGCTTATAACAGCCGATGAGGGCACTGTCCGTTTCGACAAGTACGACTGGCTATCACTTGAAGGCAATGACCTTCGCAGAGCGCGGCCGCGCATGCAGATGGTATTTCAGGATACGCATAGCGCTTTCAATCCAAGCGCGACTGTCGAAAGCTCCATTGGTGAACCGTTACGCATCCATAAAGGCGGATCTGTTGCCAAACGATCGCTTGAAATACACGCACTTATGGATCGGGTTGGTTTGCCCTCGATCTACGCTCAACGTTCGGTCTTTAGCCTTTCTGGAGGTCAAAGACAGCGTGTTGCTATCGCACGGGCGCTTGCACTCAGCCCGGCCCTCCTTATCCTTGACGAGGCTGTTTCCGCGCTCGACATATCGGTCAGAAACCAAATCCTGGAATTGGTGGTAGAAATCCAGCGCGAGACCCAAGTCGCCTGCCTTTTCGTCTCACACGACCTTGCCGTCATCCACGCTGTTTGTCACCGCGTTGCTATCATGGAGAGCGGGCGCATCGTCGAGATCGGGGACACCGGCAAAATCATAAAATTCCCCCAATCGTCAGCCGCGCGGGCCCTTATTGCCGCAGCGCCGCGGCTGTCGAAGACAAGATAAGGACATGACATGCGGATGGATATTTCATCGCTCCTGGACGCCCCACCCTACCCTGCGGAGCGATACGGACGCCTTGCTGACAGACTGGCCCTCCTTCTCGGGACCACGAATGACGTTCTTCTCATTCAAGCTGAGGCCGTACTTGCGCTGGAGGCAGTTGCAACCAGCATTGCGCGTGAAGGAATAAGGGCCCTTAACATTGTCACCAGCCCTTACGGCACATGGTTTGGCGACTGGCTGACAAGAGGAGCCGCTGACGTCGACAATGTCTGCGCCACACCTGCCAAGCCGATCACAATCGAAGCGGTGAGACGAGCGTTGGACAAGGCAGATTATGATGTCTTGTCTATCGTACATGCAGAATCGGCAACCGGCATTCTCAATCCTCTTCCAGAAATCGCCGCACTCGCGAGACAAAAGGGCGTACTTACCATCGTTGACGCCGTTGCATCGATTGGGGGCCATCCTGTTGACGTTGACAGGCTGGGCATTGATATCGCGGTCGTCGGACCACAGAAAGCGCTGGCCGGCCCGGCCGGCGTTTCGGCCATTTCGGTCAGCCAGAGAGCCTGGAAAATCCTTGACCATGACCGCGCGCCGACAAATTCCATGCTGTCACTCCTCGATCAGAAGAAGCTCTGGCTGGACTGCGGACGAGCAGCTCTCCCAGGTACACCTGCGCCGCTGGAGTTCTTTGCGCTCGAGGCTGCTCTCGATCGAATCGAGGCTGAAGGACTTCCAGCCGTTCATCGGCGTCACGCGCAGGCAACCCTTGCCACCCGTGCGGCACTTGAAGCACTTGCGACTTCAGCTTGGGTTGACGTACCCGACAACTCTGTTCTGGTCACTACGGCTATCCTGCCAGATGGGATTGACAGGGACACCTTCCTCACCGCAGCGAACTCTACGCCAGGCGCCGACATTACCGCTGGCGTTGGCCCTGGTGCCGAACGCCTGTTCAGGCTGAACCACACCGGACGTCGCGCGTCAGAAGAAGCTGTGAGGTCGAACATCGCCGCAGTTTCTTCGGCCCTTCGGCAGGTTGGATTGCCATCAGATGACGAAGCTGGTCGGTTGGCCATCGCCTCCGTCTACGGCGCGTGAAATCCCCCTCGATTTTGCGGGGAAAAACGTAATTTCCATCAAAAGGCCGCAAGAAAGAACAGCTGCACATAGGTTCTTGTTAAAAATAGTAGACAAATCCCCGGCGTAATCTTGACGAAATCGTGGCAAAACGCGAAACTTAACACAACGTTAAACTGCGTGATAAAGGGGATTGGCCATGGTAGCAGGATTTAATATGCTTTCCTTTGACCTGTTCGGCATCGGCCGGAGAGCACCGATGCAGCCCGAGCGGGCCGAAACAGAATTCCAGAACCCCAAGTCTCCGAAGCCGGACAACGAACCCGATCAGCACGATAAGGATCAGGAATATGAACTGTTCTTCTGGTCGCTTTATCCGGTGATCTGAAGTTACAATTGGAAAAACAAAACCCGGCGGTTCGCTCCTGCCGGGTTTTTTATTGTCTTGTCAGAGGTGATGCTGTGCACGGATGACCATGCACAGCAACATTCTTAGTGGTTGTCGCGCGGAAGCCCCTTTGTCTGAGCAATGCGCTGATATTTGACTGCTGGCTCGAGGACGGCACCTGTTTCCATCTGGCTGACGATACCGCGCTGGATTTCCTGCCACGGTGTCTGGTGATCCGGGAACTTGTAACCGCCATCAGCAGAAAGTGCCGCATAACGATTGGCAAGCTCCTCGCCGGAAATCAGGATATCTGCCGTGCCGCGACCGACGTCAACACGAACGCGGTCACCCGTTTGAAGAACAGCCAAGCCACCGCCTGCCGCTGCTTCTGGCGAGGCGTTGAGAATGGATGGGCTGCCTGATGTGCCGGACTGACGGCCATCACCGATGCAAGGCAGTGAGTTGACGCCTTCCTTGAGCAGGTAATCGGGAGCGCGCATGTTGACGACTTCAGCCGCGCCCGGATAACCGATTGGGCCGGCACCGCGCATGAACAGAATGGTGTTCGCGTCAATCTTCAGCGACGGATCGTCGATGCGGTGGTGATAGTCCTCTGGACCATCGAACACGACAGCGCGGCCTTCAAATGCTTCGGGATCATTGGGGTTCGAAAGATAACGGTCGCGGAATTCTTTCGAAATCACGCTGGTCTTCATGATCGCCGAGGAGAACAGGTTGCCGCGCAGAACGCGGAAACCTGCGCGCTCCTTGAGCGGCTGCTCGTAAGGACGAATAACTTTCTCATCTTCAATGATCGCGCCACGGCAGTTATCGCCGATCGTCTTTCCATTGACGGTCATAGCGTCTTCCTTGATGAGCCCTTGGGTCATCAACTGGTTGACGACTGCGGGTACACCACCGGCGTGGTAATAGTCTTCACCGAGATATTCACCGGCCGGCTGCAGGTTGACGAGCAACGGCACGTCTTCGCCGTAGGTCTGCCAGTCATCGACCGTCAGTTCTACGCCCACATGGCGGGCAAGACCATTCAGATGGATCGGAGCGTTGGTGGAGCCACCGATGGCAGAGTTAACGCGAATGGCGTTGATGAATGCATCCTTCGTCATGATGTCGGACGGCTTCAGATCTTCTTTGACCATTTCGACGATGCGAAGACCTGTCAGGTAAGATACCTCCTGACGATCGCGGTAAGGCGCGGGAATTGCGGCCGACCCAGGAAGCTGCATGCCAAGTGCTTCGGCGAGCGAATTCATGGTCGTTGCCGTGCCCATTGTGTTGCAATAGCCGGTAGATGGCGCCGACGAAGCAACAAGTTTGACGAACCCCTGATAGTCGATTTCACCCTTAGCCAGGAGCTCACGTGCCTTCCAGACGATGGTGCCCGAGCCTGTCCGTTCTCCACGGAACCAGCCGTTCAGCATAGGACCGACGGACAATGCGATGGCAGGAATGTTGACGGTGGCCGCCGCCATAAGACAGGCAGGCGTCGTCTTGTCGCAACCGATCGTCAGAACCACGCCATCGAGCGGGTAGCCGTAAAGTACTTCAACGAGACCGAGATAAGCCAGGTTGCGGTCTAGACCTGCGGTCGGACGCTTGCCTGTCTCCTGAATTGGGTGGACCGGAAACTCGATGGCGATACCACCGGCTTCACGGATACCTTCACGCAGGCGATTTGCGAGTTCAAGATGATGACGGTTGCAGGGTGAAAGGTCAGAACCGGTCTGCGCGATACCGATGATCGGGCGGTCGGACTGCAATTCGGCCTGGCTCAGACCGAAGTTCATGTATCGCTCGAGATATAGCGCTGTCATATCCGCGTTCGCGGGATTGTCGAACCATGCGCGCGAGCGAAGCTTGCCCTGGGTTGCGGGTAGATTGTCGGATTTAGTCATGATGCAGGTCTCCAGCCTGAAGTGGCCAACGGTAAAATATTATCAAATGCGACAAGCTTATGTTGCACGCACAGAAAATGGAATCAGCATAAGGAGATCAGGCATAGCCGACAGAGGGCAGAGAGACGAGGCATAACGCGCCTGCTTTCAAATTTAGTCGAACATTTTTCGATGTTTAGTACCATAACGGCACTCCGCAGCTTGGTTCCGGATCACCTGGGCAAACCGTTTTCCCCGGGATTTCCTCATCCCGGACCCAACTGGCTCCACCCGTTATTTGTATTACTATTAAATCCGAGCCTCTGATGTCAAGGTTTCAAACAGGCGAAATCCACCCCGCTCGACAGAAGTACACTTCTGATCCCCTAACATATTATATTATTGATTTATCTAGATCTTAATTGGTCCCCCCCTTCTTTACACCCATGCACGAGCGAACAGCCTCAAAAAACACTTTTCAAAGATATTACTATATGCTCATACTGCCGTGTCAGCTGACTTCATCTCTGGGAGGATAAGATGAGAAAAGCAATCGCGGCAGTCACTGTCGCACTTTCAGTATGCCTTGCATCCGGCGTTTCTGCGCAATCGCTCACCGTCGGTTTTTCGCAGATCGGTTCTGAATCCGGTTGGCGCGCGGCAGAAACAACGGTCACAAAGCAGCAGGCAGAAAAGCGTGGTATCACGCTTAAGTTTGCTGATGCACAGCAAAAACAGGAAAACCAGATCAAGGCCGTTCGCGGCTTCATCGCTCAGGGTGTCGACGCAATCCTGATTGCGCCAGTCGTCGCCACCGGCTGGGATGCTGTCCTGAAGGAAGCCAAGGAAGAAAACATCCCCGTCATACTCCTTGATCGCCAGATCGAGGCACCCGACAGTCTGTATCTGACAGCCGTGACATCCGATCAGGTCCATGAAGGCAAGGTCGCGGGCGACTGGCTCGCCAAGGACGTCGGCTCTAAGGACTGCAAAGTGGTCGAATTGCAGGGCACGACCGGTTCGTCGCCTGCCATTAACCGCAAGAAGGGCTTTGAGGAGGCAATTGCCTCGCACAGCAACATCAAGATTGTTCGTTCGCAGACCGGTGACTTTACCCGCACCAAAGGCAAAGAAGTGATGGAAAGCTTCATTAAGGCCGAGGGCGGCGGCAAGGATATCTGTGCCGTCTACGCACACAATGATGACATGGCTGTCGGTGCAATCCAGGCAATCAAGGAAGCAGGCCTAAAGCCCGGAACCGATATCAAGGTTGTCTCGATCGACGCTGTTCCGGACATCTTCAAAGCCATGGCAGATGGTGAAGCAAATGCAACGGTGGAACTGACACCGGACATGGCAGGACCGGCGTTCGATGCACTGGATGCCTATCTGAAGGACAAGAAGGAGCCGGCTAAGTGGATTCAGACTGAATCCAAGCTCTACACGTCGTCCGATGATCCTATGAAGGTCTACGAGGCGAAAAAGGGGCTAGGATATTAATCCAGGCTCCACTTCAGGCGGAGCGGTACAGATGTGCCGTTCCGCACTCTTGATCCATCTGGGAAACTGCGAAATGTCCGAACCGGCCACACTCTTGGAAGCACGCGCGATCGGCAAAGCCTTCCTCGGGATCAAAGCCCTTGATGGCGTCGATTTCTCGGTGCAGCGTGGTGAAATTCACGCGCTCCTCGGCGAAAACGGCGCGGGAAAATCAACTCTCATTAAAATTCTGACGGGCGTATATCATCGTGACAGCGGCTCGGTGTTGCTGGAAGGTCAGGAGATCTCTCCGGCCAATGTTGGCGATGCACAAGCGCTCGGCATCGGCACGGTCTACCAGGAAGTAAACCTCCTCGAAAACCTTACGGTCGCCGAAAACCTCTTCCTTGGTCGCCAGCCCCGACGGTTCGGCATGATCGACCGCCGTGAGATGAGCAGGCGTGCGCTGGAATTGCTTTCGCGTTACGGCCTATCGATCGATGTCAACGCACTACTCTCTACCTATTCCGTCGCGATACGCCAGATCATCGCCATTGCCCGGGCGGTCGACCTATCCGGCAAGGTCCTTGTTCTGGATGAACCAACAGCGAGCCTGGATACGCACGAGGTTGAGATGCTCTTCGGGGTCCTCAGGCAATTGCGGAAGCAAGGTATTGGCACCGTCATCATCACGCATTTTCTCAATCAGGTGTATGACATTGCCGACCGGGTGACCGTTCTACGCAACGGTAAGCTCGTTGGCACCCGAGCCATTGGAGATCTTCCGCGTGCCGATCTGATTTCAATGATGCTCGGGCGTGAGTTACAGCACATCACGCATGATCATGAGGCGACCGAACAGACCATCACAGAGCGCGAGGCATCGATCCGCTTCGAGAATTACGGTAAGCGGGGCAGCGTCGCGCCATTCGATCTTGATGTGCGGGCGGGCGAAATTGTTGGCATCGCCGGTCTTCTCGGATCTGGTCGTACGGAAACGGCGTTCCTGCTGTTTGGCGTTGAACGCCCAGACAGCGGCAGAGCGATCATCGACGGCGCGCCGGTCGCAATCACCTCTCCCGAAGCAGCAATCGCAGCAGGTTTCGGTTTCTGTCCCGAAGAGCGAAAGACCGACGGCATCATCGGCGACTTGTCTGTAACAGATAACATCGCGCTCGCCCTCCAGGCGAGGCAAGGCTGGGCCAGACCACTTTCCCGAAAACAGAAATCCGAGCTCGCAAAAGATTTCATTCAGTCCCTCGACATACGCCCCGCCGATCCGGATCGGCCGATCAAATTTCTGTCTGGTGGAAATCAGCAAAAGGCCATTCTCGCTCGTTGGCTTGCGACCAATCCAAGGCTACTGATCCTGGACGAGCCGACACGCGGGATCGATATCGGCGCCCATGCGGAAATTCTGAAGATGATAGAGAGGCTGTGCGCAGAAGGCATGTCTCTGGTTGTCATATCGTCCGAACTCGAGGAATTGACGGCGATAGCACACCGCGTGGTCGTCCTGTCGGACAGGCGTCATGTACGTGAGCTCGCGGGAGCAGATGTAACAGCAGACAACATCATGCGTGCCATTGCAGATGCAGCACGAACGGAGGCTGCTTGATGCACGCGATCAAAAACCGCCTGAAAAGACTGTTTCCCCAGATTGCCGCCCTGGTTGTCATTCTCACCGCTATCACGGTGATTTCTCCCGGGTTTCTCAATGTTTCTTTCCAGAACGGGCGCCTCTACGGCAGCCTCATCGACATCCTGGTGCGCGCCGCACCGGTTGCGCTTTTGACTGTCGGGATGACGCTGGTTATCGCGACAAGGGGCATTGACCTTTCCATTGGTGCCGTGATTGCGATTTGCGGCGCGGTTGCGGCGACACTGATCAGTGAAGGGCACTCCATTGCATCTGTTATCGTTATATCTCTTGCCGTCGGCATAGCGTGCGGCATCTGGAATGGTGTGTTGGTTGCAGTTCTCGATATCCAGCCCATCATCGCAACGCTCATATTGATGGTCGCGGGACGCGGGATCGCGCAGCTCATCACCGAGGGTGTCATTCTGACCTTCAACAATGATGGCTTTGCCGCGATCGGTTCAGGCACTCTTGCAGGCATTCCGCTGCCTGTCATCATCTGGGCAGCGACAGCGTTGGTTATCGGACTGCTGGTTCGCAAGACGGCACTCGGGTTTCTGATTGAGGCAACCGGTATCAACCGACGGGCCGCCTCTCTTGCAGGCGTGCGAGCCCGTTTCCTTCTGTTTTTCGCCTACGCCGTATCGGGATTGTGTGCAGCAATTGCGGGCATGATTGTCACCGCCGATATCCGCGGGGCCGACGCCAACAATGCAGGCCTTTGGCTTGAGCTCGATGCTATCTTGGCAGTGGTCATCGGCGGAACGTCTCTGAATGGCGGCCGCTTCTCTATCACTGCATCGCTGATTGGTGCCCTGATCATCCAGACGATCAACACCGGTATTCTGGTGTCGGGATTTCCGCCGGAATTCAATCTCATTATCAAGGCGGGTATCATTATTGTCGTGCTTACACTGCAATCTCCGGCAATTTTGACCCTTCTCGATTTTCTCAAAACCTCTAGGCCAAAGCCTCAAACCCCATCCCATACTGCCAACGGCGTGGGTAAAGAGGGAGCAGCGCGATGATACACAGCCGCAATCTTCCCTTCCTCACCACTCTGACGATCTTCGTCATCGCCTATATTCTTTGCGTCATCCAGTATCCGGCAATCTTCTCAACCCGCGTGATCGGTAACCTTCTGACGGACAACGCCTTCCTGGGGATTGCCGCAGTCGGAATGACCTTCGTCATATTGTCTGGCGGGATCGACCTATCGATAGGGTCTGTTATCGCCTTCACGAGTGTCTTCGTCGCGGTCATGGTTGGAACCTATAACGTCCACCCGGTGCTCGCCTTTGCAGTAGTATTGGCGATCTCAACTCTGTTCGGTTGCCTGATGGGGGCGATGATCCGGTTCCTGTCTATCCCACCATTTGTGGTGACGCTTGCGGGTATGTTTCTGGCACGTGGTGCAGCCTATCTGATCTCGACGCAATCCGTGCCGATCTCCCATCCCTTTATCGATGCGATCCAGGGGTTTTACGTCCGCTTCCCGGGCGGCGGCCGACTGACGGCTCTTGCAATGTTGATGCTCATTGTTTTTGCAGCAGGCATCCTTATTGCAAGCCGCACGCGCTTTGGAGCCAATGTCTATGCACTTGGAGGTAATGTACAATCCGCCGAGCTCATGGGCGTTCCGATCGGGTCCACGACAATTGGTATTTATGCGCTCTCCGGCTTTTTGTCGGGCCTATCTGGCATCGTCTATACGCTCTACACCTCCTCAGGCTATTCATTGGCAACGGTCGGTGTTGAACTTGATGCAATCGCAGCCGTTGTCATAGGTGGTACCCTTCTGACGGGCGGCACCGGATTGGTGGCCGGAACATTTGTCGGGCTTCTTATTCAGGGACTGATCCAGACATACATCGTTTTTGACGGCACACTTTCATCGTGGTGGACGAAAATCGCCATCGGCATTCTGCTTTTCGTCTTCATCGTGTTGCAGCGCGCAATCATCTGGTATTCAAACAGGAGACTGGCCGGGCCACATCCGGCCTGAAACATACGGAGGCGCACTTGGGGCTGCTGGAAACGACGATAAGTGGGCGAAAGCGCCGGAACAGCCACTCTCATGTGGTGTCCGAACTCGGCAGCGCCATCGTTTCGGGCAAAATTGCCGAAGGCGCTCTGCTTCCAAACGACGCCGAACTGTCGATGCGCTTTGGCGTATCACGAACGGTGCTGCGCGAAACGATGAAGACGCTCGCAGCTAAAAGACTAGTGGAACCCAAGGCAAAAGTGGGAACGCGCGTCCTCAACCGGTCGAGCTGGAACTTCTTTGACCCCGACGTACTGGGCTGGCGTTGCGACGCTGGAATAGATCAGGAGTTCGTCAATCATCTCGCTGAAATCCGCTTGGCGCTGGAACCGGCGGCCGCGGCAGCCGCCGCCCTTCAGGCTTCAAATGAGGATATTGTTTCCCTCTACGTAATTGCCGCGAAATTCGACAATCAGCATCACACGCCGGAAAGCATCGCCAAGGTCGATCTCGAATTTCACTTGGCGGTTGCCCATATGTCGGGAAATCCCTTCATGCGTTCGGCCAGTGGACTCATCGAGGCGGCACTTGCAATCTCGTTCAAGCTTTCGTCTCCTGCATCCTCGCCTGAGACAATTGCCGAAATCGCCTCGAACCACCTGCGGATCGTGCATGCGATCGCAGCCAGAGATTCCGATGGGGCGATCAAGGCGATGCGACACGTCATAGAAGTCGGCAAAGATCGCACGCAAAGGGCAATCGACGCCCCCTAAAGAAAAAGGGCCCGCATGTGCGGACCCTCTGATTGCTCGGTACGTTATCCCCTTGAGGCCTCGGCCTGCGGAACCACGCCACGGTGCGAAGCCATGAGGCTCGCGCCCAAAAGCGTCGATACACTGACGAAAACGAACACCATTGTTGCACCATGAAGATCGATCAGCAGCCCACCGAGAACGGCGCCGCTCGAAATGGCGATCTGAAAAGTGGTTAGCAACAGCGCTCCGGCACTCTCTGCTTCGTCAGACGCAACCCGTGTTACAAAACTCTGTACCGTGACCGGCAAACCACCGAAGGCAAAGCCCCAAAATGCGATCGCCACGGATGCAATGACGGGAGAGGTCCCTGCAATCACGAGGACAGAAGCCGATGCAGCGATCAGGATCGCAACGATGGTTACAGCCCACGCCGCATTACGCTCTGCGAGAAACCCACCAAAGAAGTTACCGAAAAAGCCACCGACCCCATAGGCCAAAAGCGCAAAGGAAATCGCCTCGATACCGAATTTCGGAACCTCTTCGAGAAATGGGCGAACATACGTAAACCCTGCGAACTGGCCCGCTACAACCAACATGGTCGTCAGAAGACCGATGCGCAATTGCGGCCGCTGCAACAAACGGAACATTGTCCCTAAGCTCGGTGCTCCGGCCGGGGCGAGAGCAGGTACTGTCAATATCTGGGCAAAGAATGCAACCACGCCGAGGATCGCAGCAACCGCGAACGCAGCACGCCAACCCAGAGTGGCTCCAATCCATGCCCCAACCGGTGCGGCACAAACCGTTGCAAGCGACACGCCCGTGAGGATGATCGACATCGCGCGCGGCAGCTTGTCGAGCGGCACAAGCCTCAGCGCAAGAGCACCTGACATCGCCCAGAAACCGCCGAGCCCAATACCGAGGAGAACCCGCGATACCAAAAGCATTGAAAGCCCGTTTGCGAACGCAGCAAGCGTACTGGAGATGATGAGAAGGAGCGTAAGACCCAGGAGTGTCAATCGGCGGTCGACGCTACGGGTACCGATGACAACTGCGGGTCCGGCAACTGCGGCTACGAGTGCTGTCACCGTGATGGATTGGCCAGCGATACCAGGACTGATCGAAAGATCGGCAGAGACGGGGGTCAAAAGACTGACCGGCAGGAATTCCGCTGTCACAAGTCCAAAAACGCCGAGCGAGAGCGAGAAGACCGCGGCCCATTTCGCGTCAGGTTCGCGAGTGCGAGGGATATATTCAAGTTCGTTGGTCGTCCGGCTGGTCATAAAAATCTCCTGACGGGCGCCGCGCAGATATCGCGGGCATCCCTTGCGGAATAGGGTGAAGACGATGGAAAGGCACGGCGGGATCATCGGGAGGTCATTCCTGCCGCACCAGGGAATGCACGTAACCTACGCGTGACACGCTGGCGTTTCCATGCTAGAAAATCCGTATTTCTTGACATAACGTCCAAACACTGAGGCCAGCATGAACGATGCCCTGACAGAGATGTTGCGCGGTTTGCGCCTTGACGGTGTCGAATATGGTCGTTGCCGTATGGCATCCCCATGGGCGACTGCCTTTCCCGAACAGGAGGCTGCGCGATTTCATTTCATTGGTGTCGGGCAGGCAAAACTGCACAAGCCATCCGGTGATTGGCTCGATTTGAAATGCGGTGATGCCGTTCTGTTGCCACGTGGACACGCGCATGTTTTGGGCAGCAGTGAGAATGTGACAGCCACACCCTTCGATCGATTTGGCAAGAAGGAAGTGTGCCAAGGCATTTTTGACATGCAATGTGCCAGTTCAGGCGGAGACACCGTGGCTTTCACCGCTTCGATGCGGTTCAACATGGATCATCTCCATCCGCTTTTGCAGATGATGCCGGATGTGATGTTGACAAGCGATTTGGCAAAAAGCGATCCGGCTATTCCCCACTTGCTCGAAGCGATGACACGGGAGGTTGAACTTAACCGTGTTGGGGCCGGTGGTATTCTTGCGCGCCTTGCCGACGTGCTGACTGCAACACTTATTCGAACCTGGGTCGAGCATGGCTGCGGCGATTCCAGTGGTTGGCTGGCGGCGGTCAGGAACCCCGAGCTCGGGAGGGTACTCGCAGCCATCCATCTTGCGCCCGACAAAGACTGGAGTGTCGAGGAACTCGCAGGACTGATGGGCGCTTCACGATCAAGTTTCGCTGAGCGTTTTACTCGTTTGGTCGGGGAAAGCCCCGCCCGTTACGTGGTACGAGTGAGGATGCACCAGGCGCGGCTTTGGTTGCGTGAAGGAATGCGGGTGACAGCAGCAGCAGAAAAACTTGGTTATGATTCCGAGGCCTCCTTCAGTCGTGCGTTCAAACGTGTTGTTGGCGCTCCGCCAAGCCAGTTCCGAAAGAAGGATTTCGCAAGCGTGGAAGACGCTGCCTGAGCCAATGACCCTAGTGAAAATTTCGCGAGATGACCTTGATCCGCTCCACCGCGTCATTTTCCTGATCGGCCGTTGACGAGCGCTTGACAGTTCGGCGGCGATCTTCCGGCGGCATCCCATGATGGAATTCGTCACCGCGCCCATGTGGCAGGGGAAACGCCTTGTTTCTTTCTCCCACACTTGCAAGCGCTTCGGAAAGGTCAGTCAGCCGGTGCGCAACCAGATGTACGACATCGCCTTCCCGCTGGATCTTTCCATAAATGCCAACCATGCCGGCGGACAAAACAATGCGCCGGTATTTTTCAAACGTCCTGACCCACAAGACGGCATTGGCAATACCGGTTTCATCCTCCAGCGTCATGAAGATGACGCCCTTGGCGGAACCGGGGCGCTGGCGTACCAACACCAGCCCTGCCGTTTCAAGCCAGGTACCATCGCGAACACGGATCGCATCACGGCAGGTGACAATGCGGCGGCGAGCGAGATCGGCGCGCAAAAATGACATGGGGTGCTCGCGCAACGTCAATCCGACATGACCGTAATCCTGCACCACCTCGCCGCCATCCGTCATGGGACGAAGCGCCACGGATGGCTCGTCCAATTCAGCAATAACGGCATTCTCCCGACTGGCCGCCGCAGCAAAAAGCGGTAGCGGCTCATCCCGCAACGCCTTGATCGCCCAGAGTGCCTGACGCCTTGATAACTCAAGTGCAGGTAGGAAGGCATCGGCTTCCGCAAGACAAACAAGTGCTGATGACGATACCCCTGCCCTTCGCCAGAGATCATCGACCGAAGCGAAGTCCCTATCTTCCCGGCAGGCAACTATTTCTGCAGCATGTTTGTTCGAAAGCCCTTTCACCAGTCGCATGCCGAGACGTACGGCAAAGCGTGGGTCACCTTTGGCATCTTTCTCGCCTGTCGGTTCCAATGTGCAATCAAAACGGCTTTTGTTGACGCAGACAGGCCGGACCTCGACTCCATGATTTTGCGCATCGCGCACAATCTGTGCCGGGGCATAAAACCCCATGGGCTGAGAGTTCAAAAGTGCCACGCAGAAAATATCAGGATGATGGCATTTCAACCAGGAAGAGGCATAGGCGATCAGCGCGAAGGACGCAGCGTGACTTTCAGGAAAACCGTAACTGCCAAAACCTTCGAGCTGTTTGAAGATACGTTCAGCGAAATCCGCATCGTAGCCGCGTTTTACCATGCCATCGATCAGATCCTGTCTGAACTTGGAAATCGTGCCGACATTCTTGAATGTCGCCATGGCACGACGCAACTGGTCCGCCTTACCCGGTGAAAACCCGGCACATTCGATAGCAACGCGCATCGCCTGCTCCTGAAACAATGGCACGCCCTTCGTCTTTCCCAAGACTGCTCTCAGCTCTTCCTTGGGGTAATGTTCCGGCTCCTTGCCTTCACGGCGACGCAAATAAGGATGAACCATATCCCCTTGAATGGGGCCAGGGCGCACGATGGCGACCTGAATAACGAGATCATAAAATTCCGTGGGCTTCAGACGCGGCAACATCGACATCTGCGCGCGGCTTTCAATCTGGAACGTGCCAAGCGTATCAGCCTTCTGAATCATCGCATAAGTCTCAGGGTCGTCAGCGGGTACAGAAGCCAGATCGTATCGTTTGTTCGTCCTCGCTTCCAAAAGATCGAAACCTCTTTTCATGCAGGAGAGCATGCCAAGCGCCAGGCAGTCCATTTTCATGAACTTGACGATATCGATATCATCCTTGTCCCATTCGATGATCTGGCGATCGTCCATGGCAGCAGGTTCGATCGGCACAAGTTCATCAAGCCTATCATGGGTGAGAACGAAACCACCCGGGTGCTGGCTGTGATGACGCGGCGCACCGACAAGCTGGTTGGCGAGTTCGAAAGCAAGCTGGAGACGGCGATCCTCCATATTGAGATTCAGTTCTTTCACCTGTCCCTCGTTTACGCCGTCGCTCCAGCGCCAGACCTGTGAGGCAATGAGCTTTGTCATATCTTCCGGCAGGCCCAAAACCTTGCCCACATCGCGTAATGCGCCACGGCTGCGATAACGGGTAACCACAGAACAAAGAGCGGCCTTGTCTCGGCCATAACTGTCATAAACCCATTGAATGACTTCCTCGCGACGCTGATGTTCAAAATCCACGTCAATATCAGGCGGCTCACGTCGCTCTTCAGAAACAAAACGTTCGAAAAGAAGGTCAACCTTTAAAGGGTCGATGGAGGTTATCCCCAGAACATAGCAGACCACGGAGTTTGCAGCTGACCCGCGCCCCTGGCAGAGAATATCTTTTGACCTGGCAAATCGGACAATCGCATTCACAGTCAGAAAATAGGGGGCGTATTCGAGTTTACCTATCAACGCGAGCTCATGTTTCAGCGCCTTGTCAACCTTATCTGGCAGTCCGTGCGGGTAACGTCTCGGCACCGCTTCCTTGACCAGTTTCTCGAGCGCCTCCTGTGCCGTCAGTCCCGGCAACGAGCGCTCTTCTGGATACTGATAAGCCAGTTCCTCGAGAGAAAACCTGCAGCGCTTTGCAATTTCCAAGCTACGGGCCAGCGCCTCCGAATAACGCGGAAACAGCCGGTGCATTTCTTGCGGCGGTTTCATGTAACGGTCGGCATGGCGCTCACGCCTGAAGCCTGCTTCATCAATGGTACAATTATGCCGGATACAGGTGACGACATCCTGCAACATACGCCGCTCAGGCACATGAAATAGCACGTCATTTGTCACTACGGTCGGCACGCCTGCAGCCGCCGCCATGTTCGATAGCTCATAGAGCCGCATCTGGTCATTCGGACGGCGACGCAGACTAAGTGCCATATAGGCGCGATCACCGAAAGCTGCCCTGAGCCGACGTAAACGAAGGGTGCAAAGTTCGTCTGCAAGGTCGGCCAGCAACACTACAATCTGACCCTCACCCCATTCAACAAGATCGGCCCACTCGAGTATGCACTTGCCTTTGCCTGCCCGTTTCTTGCCAATGGAAAGCAAACGGCAAAGCCGCCCGTAAGCGGCGCGATCCATGGGATAAACCAATACGGAAAGATCATCTTCGAGATCGAGCCTGCAGCCGATGACGAGCCGAACACCATTATTCTTGGCCGCTTCATAGGCGCGAGGAATGGCCGCAAGGCTATTGCGATCGACAATACCAAGCGCCTCGATGCCAAGATGCGCAGCCTGCTCGAACAACTCATCGCAAGAACTGGCCCCACGCAAAAACGAAAAATGCGTCGTGACCTGAAGTTCAGCGTAGCGGGGCGCACTCATGTAAACAGCCCATGAATGAACCAGGCCTGTGAGCCTGTATTGGTATGTTCACCATCACCAGAGCGGAAGATCCAGAAGCGCCCTCCCGTCTCATCCTCCACCATGAAATAATCGCGAACGGCGGATTTTTCCCGGTCGCGTTTCCACCATTCTCCAAAAACCCGCTCCGGCCCGTCAGCGCATTTCACCAGATGGCGTATACCGCGCCAGATGAAATAACGCGGAGGATGATCCGGGAGCAGCGCAAGAGTTTCTATAGGCTCCGGTCTTGAAAAAAGCCGGATCGGACGCGGCCAATGACCCGGCCAGCCGATTGCATCTTCCGGGCAGAGTGCCGGCAGGCGGGCAACGGAGCGTTCCGGCACATCGCTGGCGACAGCGGCATATCGGTAGACACGATGACCGCGATTGATGATGACATCGATCGTATCAGCAACATCCGCACGATTTTCGGACAATAGAGATGTACGTACCTGTCCCGCCACAAGCGGTTCGGCATGGGTTACGGTCATGACCATTGTCTCGATACCGAAGCCGGGATCGATGGTATTGATACGGTCCGTCAGAAGTCGGGCTATCTGCCTTGCGTCACGGACAGGTTTCGATGTCCCGGCCCGGATCGCCTGAAATGTGCCATCGACACGATTGAGCAAGAGGTCAACACGGCGGGCGCCAAGACCGCGCTTTTCCAGAGCGGCACACAAACCACTTACAAGCTTTTCAGTGTAGCGACCTATCGTCTCCGCAGCAGCGATAGGTTCGGCGAACACGCGACGCACTTCCACGAGTTCGGGCACACGCACCGGCTTGACCGGCTCTGCGACCTGGCCGAATGCCTGATCGAGCCGGCGTGCCAGCTGCGGACCAAAGCGCAATACAAGTGGTGCACGCGGAGCATCGGCCAACTCCCCAATGGAACGAAAACCCAGTACCTTGAGACCACGGATCGTTTCATCTTCAAGCCGTAGCGCGGCAAGCGGCAAGCTATTAAGGGCTTCACGCGCCTTACCCTGTGGAATGACGGAAATCTCCTGACCACCAAAACGGGCGAGCGCATAAGCAGCGCCCCAGCTCTCGGCAATCGCGGCGCGTGCTGCAAAGCCGCTCGCATGCAAGCGGTTGACCATACCGCCCAACATCAGCGTTTCATTTCCATGCAGATGATCCGCACCCGTCGTATCCATGACCAGTCCATCCGGCAGATCGGTGGCAACGATGGGGGCATAGATGCGCAGAAAATGAAAAGCGAGTTCCTTCAGCGCACGTGCATCAGCATCCGCCTCCAGATGTTCCACAATCAAACCGGGCACCAGCGCCTGCGCCTTGCTGACCGGTGTGCCCAACCGGATGCCAGCCACCTTCGCAGCCTTGTCCAGCGCCAGAACGAGACGGCGGCTGCCTTGCCTTCCGATCATAACAACCGGTTTGTCGGTGGAGGGCGCATCATGCCCGAGCCGCCTCCGGTAGCGATCCGTCGGCCATGTCGGTAGATAGAGCGAGACGACCCTTTGCATCACATGCTTCCACTTCAAATGCTGCAGCTTCCCCGCCACGGCAGCGCAAAAGCTCCAGAAACCAGCGTGCCCTGCCTACTCCCGGTACCGGCAGCGAAGCCGATGGCCTGACAGAAACCCGCCACCGGGTAACGGCTGCTGTCGGCTCGCCGAACATGGTCGCCTCTGCCTGACGTCTGAAGCGCCGGATTGCGATGCCTGTCACGCCGGAGGTTTCCGCTGCCAGCTGCAGTCGTCGCGAAGCATTCATCGGCAATTTCGCAATCTCGCCCAGCACAGCCCCGAAACCGTTGCAGCGTAAGCCTTCCTCGAAACAGTCGAGAACGCCTTTTTCATCCCGACACTCAACCATCACGAGCCTGTTGTGAGACAATCCAGCCTGCGCCAACGCCGGCATGAACAGATCCTGCCGTGTGACGCACCATAAGACCTTGCCCGAAAGCCGCGCGGCGATACCCGCCGCAAACAAAGCTGCCGATGCACCATCAAGAGCTCCATTACCGTTGCCACTTACTTCATGCAGGCAACCAAGACCCAACCCGCCACCTGGGAGCTGGTTATCAATTTGCGCTAGACCGAAGGGGAGAGTTTCGTGACGGCGTACAGAACCACCGGCAAGATTTTCCAGCCGTTCACGCAGTTCTTCAATAACGAGCAACTGTTCCGCGCGCTTGTGCATGGCATGACAGGTTTCAATTCCGACTTTTGTATTGTTCTTGTTTTGTTCTTATTTTGAGAAAGAGTCAAGTATTCCTCGCCGGCATCAAAAGTTTACACACAACGAGTGTCAGCCGACCTTGCAGCCGGTGAGACCATCGTTAAAACAAGAGTGTCGGACGTATTTCTTGAAGACACCGCTCGACAAGGTTTTTGGAGGAAAGCCGCACATGCTCGCAAATATTCTCATTGCGGTCGTCATCGCAATCCATCTCTATATCGTTGTGCTAGAGATGTTGCTCTGGGAAAAACCACTCGGGCGCAAGGCATTTGGCCTCACGGCTGATTTCGCAAGGCAGACAAAGGTGCTTGCCGCAAATCAGGGACTTTACAACGGGTTCATCGCTGCTGGGCTGACGTACGGTCTATTCCTAGGAGACGCCGGACTGACCTTCAAAGTCTTCTTCCTCATCTGTGTCGCGGTCGCCGGGATCTTCGGCGCTATCACCGCGAATATCAAAATCCTCTTCATTCAGACGCTCCCTGCCCTTTTGGCTCTTGGAGCACTCACCTTCGCGACGACGGGAGCATGAACCAATGACTATCTGGAACGATTTGCAGGCCAGAAACGCGCTCAGTCGTATTTTCATGGCTGCTGTCTCCAGCGCAGACCCGGGAAAGGTTTTGCATCCACATCTACCCTCGCCGCCGAAAGGAAAATGTGTGGTGGTAGGCGCCGGCAAAGCATCTGCCGCGATGGCAGCGGCTCTGGATGCTGCCTGGCCCTCTGTTGACCTCTCCGGCATTGTCGTCACCCGTTACGGCCATGCGGTTCCTGCTGGTCGGATCGAAATCATCGAGGCATCCCATCCAGTCCCTGATGCGAGGAGCGAGGAAGCTGCAGTCCGCATTCTCGCCGCCGTTCAAAATCTGGGCCCGGATGACATGGTCATCGCTCTGATTTCAGGCGGCGGCTCGGCACTCATGGTTGCTCCAGGCGACGGAATGACGCTTGCCGACAAGATGGCGGTCAACCGGGCGCTTCTTTCAAGTGGCGCGCCAATTTCGGAAATGAACGCTGTTCGCAAGCATTTGTCACGCATCAAGGGCGGGCGTCTGGCACTCGCGGCAAAGCCTGCAAAGGTCGTCTCCCTCCTGATTTCGGACGTACCTGGCGATGATCCATCTGAAATTGCGTCTGGCCCGACGGTCGCAGACCCGACGAACATCGCCTCCGTGCGGGAGATCGTTTCGCGATATGGACTGGATTTGCCCGAAAGCGTACGCACAGTTCTTGAGAAAGGCGAGGAAACACCTAAGGCTGGTGAGATCGACGAAGATGTTCGCCTCATCGCCGCCCCGTCTCTGGCACTCCAGGCCGCGGCGGAAGAAGCTCGAAAACTTGGTCTTCAGCCTCTGATCCTTGGAGATTCTCTTGAGGGAGAATCCAAGGATGTCGGTGCAGTGATGGCAGGCATAGCAATTTCTGCCAGCAAGAAAGGCTTGCCTATCAAAGGCCCGGCTGTGCTGCTTTCGGGCGGAGAAACAACCGTCAGCATCGGAAAAGGCCCCGCGGGAAAGGGCGGCCGTAACACCGAATTCCTGTTAAGTCTTGCGCTGACGTTGAAGGGCGCGGCCGGGATATGGGCTATTGCTGGCGACAGTGACGGGATTGATGGCGTTGAAGATGCGGCCGGTGCGCTGGTAACACCAGATACGCTTTCGCGCATCCACGCGGCGGGGATTGATGCCCGCCAATCTCTGGTATGCCACGACAGCTATACGGCATTTAAGGCGATAGACGACCTTGTCGTGACGGGTCCCACGCTCACGAACGTCAACGACATCAGGGCAATACTCATCGGATGAGAATTTGATGTGCAAGCGGCCAATCAATCGCCGCGCAATACCGGAATAGCTAAACCGGTACAATCAAATAAAATGGACCGGGGAGTTCCCGGTCCATTTGTTTCAGGTGCTACAGCTTTACCCAGCTCCCGTTCTTTTTCCCGGATTCGATACAGGCTGTGACGAACGCTACGCCCTTCACTCCATCGTCGACGGTCGGGTAATTCACCGCCTTGTCGAGTGCTTCGCCAGAACGGCGCGCTTCGATGGCGTGCGCAGCTTCGGTGTAGATCGTTGCGAATGCTTCGAGATAGCCTTCTGGATGACCTGACGGAATGCGCGTGACACGTCCAGCCGCAGCTCCGGCCCCCGCTCCACCGCGGGTGATAAGCTGTTTTGGCTCACCGAGTTTGGTAAACCACAGATAGTTCGGATCGGCCTGCGTCCACTCGATCCCGGCCTTTGTACCGTAGACACGGATCTTCAGGCCATTTTCATGCCCGACGGCCACCTGGCTGCACCACAACAGCCCCTTTGCAGGCTGCGCCGTGCCCTTTGACTTGAAGCGTAACATGACGTGTGCATTGTCATCGAGGCGACGTCCTTCGACGAAAGTGTGCACGTCTGCAGCAAGTTCGTCGGCGTCGAGACCGGAGATAAAGCAACCAAGGTTATAGGCGTGGGTGCCGATGTCACCGGTCGAACCACCTGCACCCGACTGCGCAGGATCGGTCCGCCAGACAGCCTGTTTTGCACCGGTCTGTTCGATAGGTTCGGCCAGCCAGTCCTGAGGATACTCCATCTGGACAAGACGAATGTCACCAAGAGCGCCACTCTCTACCAGTTCCCGGGCGTGACGCACCATTGGATAGCCTGTGTAGTTGTGTGTCAGGACGAACAGTGCGTCGGCCTTGTCGGCAACCTCTTTCAACTTTTTGGCATCGTCGAGATTGGAGGTCAGCGGTTTGTCGCAGATGACGTGAATACCACGCTCCAGAAACGCCTTTGCAGCGGGATAGTGCAGGTGGTTCGGCGTGACAATTGCGACAGCTTCAATGCCATCATCCCTTGCGGCTTCCTTCTCGGCCATTTCTTCAAACGAGCCATAGCAGCGATCTTCATCCAGCCCCAGCTCAAGACCGGACGCCCTCGATTTTTCCGGCGTCGAGGACAAGGCGCCGGCCACAAGATCAAAACGGTTGTCGAGCCGCGCCGCCATACGGTGAACACCGCCGATAAAAGCGCCCGTACCGCCCCCCACCATACCGAGACGAATGCGCTTGCTTGCCGCCTTGTCGGTCGTCTTTCCTTCAATTGCCATAATATTTCCTCACCAATTCCATTACTTACAAACCGAGCATACGACGGTTGGCAGCATCGTCAGTGCCGCTAGATGCAAAGTCGTCGAACGCTTTTTCGGTGACCCGAATGATGTGCGCCTTTACGAACTCAGAACCTTCTCTTGCACCGTCTTCAGGATGTTTGAGGGCGCATTCCCATTCGACAACAGCCCATCCATCGAAATCGTTGGCTGCCATTTTGGAAAAGACCGCACCGAAATCCACCTGCCCGTCACCGAGCGACCGGAACCGGCCGACACGATTGACCCAGCCCTGATAGCCGCCGTAAACGCCCTGTCGTCCGGTCGGATTGAACTCGGCATCCTTGACGTGGAACATCTTGATGCGGTCTTTGTAGATGTCGATGTTGTCGAGATAATCAAGGCATTGCAGTACGTAGTGTGATGGATCGTAGAGCATGTTGGCACGTGGATGGTTTTTCACGCGTTCCAGGAACATCTCGAACGTAATGCCGTCGTGAAGATCTTCTCCAGGATGAATTTCGTAGCAAACGTCCACTCCCTGCTCATCCGCATAGTCGAGGATCGGCGTCCAGCGTTTGGCGAGTTCATCAAACGCCGTTTCCACCAGACCTGCCGGACGTTGCGGCCACGGATAGATGAATGGCCAAGCCAATGCACCGGAGAATGTCGCGTGCGCCTTAATGCCGAGATTATGTGAAGCTTTCAGCGCGAGCTTGACCTGCTCTACCGCCCATTGCTGACGAGCCTTCGGGTTGCCACGAACCTCGGGGACGGCGAAGCCATCGAACGCTTCGTCGTATACCGGATGCACGGCAACGAGCTGGCCTTGCAAATGGGTTGAAAGTTCGGTCACTTCCACGCCGTTTGCGCGGGCGACGCCAGCGAACTCATCGCAATAATCTTTCGATTCAGCTGCTTTTTTCAGATCGATGAGCTGGCTTGCCCAGGTGGGAACCTGGACACCTAGGTAACCTTTTTCCGCAGCCCACTTGGTTATTCCGTCCCACGTATTAAACGGCGCGGCATCGCCAGCAAACTGGCCAAGGAAAATGCCCGGCCCTTTGATCGTCTTCATAAAAAACTCCTCCTGTATCGATACAGATGCGCGATAAAATCACTTTGGCTCCCGATCGCCAAGCTAACCGCTCGTTATTTTCTGGCAACCCCCAAATGCGATCTGGAGGAGACAAACACCATATTTCGCTCAGAACGTGTGGGCGGTTAAGATCACAAAGCGATACCGCTTGCACGATCAAAGACGTGCACGCGCTCATGACTGATGCTGGCAGCGAAAGGCGTATTGACGCGGACAGGCTGTTCACCGTCAACAACCGCAGTAACTTGATCTCCTGCGAGTTCGAAAATCACATGGGTTTGCGCACCGGTTGGCTCGACGAGGACCGTCCGACCGGACAAAGCTACATCGCCTCCTGTGGTCGAGCCGATATGCTCAGGTCTTAGACCTATCGTCACCGATTGACCGCGCTTGACCTTTTTGCCCGTCGAAATGCGGATGGCCGTGCCGTCCTTCAGGCGAGCGGCAGGTTCGTTGCCTTCACCATCAACCACGCATTCAATGAGGTTCATCGCCGGAGAACCGATAAAGGCTGCTACGAAAAGATTTGCAGGCGTCTTGTAGAGTTCGAGCGGGGTCCCCTGCTGTTCGATGCGGCCATGGTTGAGAACGACAACACGATCTGCGAGCGTCATTGCCTCAATCTGGTCGTGTGTGACGTAAATGGATGTCGTTCCAACTTTCTGATGCAAAGCCTTGATTTCGCTCCGCATCTGAACGCGGAGCTTGGCGTCTAGGTTTGACAGCGGTTCGTCGAACAGGAAGACGGCAGGGTTGCGCACGACCGCACGCCCCATGGCGACACGTTGCCGCTGACCGCCGGAAAGTTGGGAAGGCTTGCGATCCAGCAACTTTCCGAGATCAAGCATGCGAGCCGCTTCCGCAACGCGTTCATCGATGACATTTTTCGGCTGACCAGCAAGCTTCAGGTTAAACCCCATGTTCTCGGCGACGGTCATGTGCGGATAAAGCGCGTATGATTGGAACACCATCGCAATATTGCGCTCGCGCGGTGTCATTCCGTTGACGACGGTGCCGCCAATATGAATGTCGCCGTCTGTAATTTCTTCGAGACCGGCAATCATACGCAGCAACGTAGACTTGCCGCAGCCGGAAGGTCCGACGAGCGCAATGAATTCGCCATCTGCAATATCGAGAGAGATGCCATGAATGACATCAAGCGCGGCGTAGGACTTGCGGATATCCTTAAGTTCAACGGAAGCCAATTTATGCTCCTTTCAAGTCACGATTTGACGGCGCCGGCCGTCAGACCTGCGATGATGTGTTTCTGGGCAAGGAAAAAGACGATGACGGTGGGCAGAATGGTCAGGGTAATAAAAGCGAGAACAAGCTGCCATTCCGTCCCGAATTCGCCGCGATAGACCATGATCCCAAGGGGCCACGGATACTTGGATTCCGAATTCAGCATGATAAGAGGCAGGATGTAGCTGTTCCAGCTTCCGACGAATGACACGATGCCGACAGTCGCCACGATCGGTCGAGAAAGCGGCAAAGAAATATGCCAGAAGAAGCGTAAATAACCGCAGCCATCCACGAATGCTGCCTGGAACAACTCCTCGGGCAAATTGCGGAAATAATTGCGAAAAAGCAGGATGCTCATACCCAGGCCGAAAGCCACCTGAGGCAACACGACGCCCCAGTAGGTATCGAGCAGGCCGAGATCGCGGATCCGAATGAACAGCGGCAGGATTGCAGTCGCCGCCGGGAACATCAGCCCCAACAGGAAGTAATTGAGAAGGAACGATGAACCAAAAAATTTGACGTGCGCAAAGGTGAAGGCAGCCATCGCAGACACCGTGAGGGTCAAGAAGACCGTCAGGACTGCGATCACCAGCGAATTGAATATTTGCAGCCAGTAACGCTTGCCAAACAGGATGTCGCCGTAGTTGGCCCACTGCCACTCTTGAGGCACACCGAAGGGATTTACACGCAGGTCGCCCAGCGTCTTGAAGCCGCCAAGCGCAGTTGTCAAAAGCGGCACCAGCACGATGGCAGCAATCAAGCTCAAAGAAACGTATAGATAGAGCTTCGTCTGAAGCGGCATGCGGACGGAGGTGGATGTATCAGTCATGGCGCATGAAAATCCTTTTGTAACCGAAGGCGAGCGTCACGCAGATAATGAAAAGAACGACGCCAACTGCACTCCCAAGCCCAACCTGCATGCGCATGACGCCGTAGGTATAGAGGAAGGTGACCATGGTCTGTGTTGAATTGGACGGGCCGCCACCGGTGAGCGGCATGATCATATCGAAGAGCTGCAAGGAACCTATCACTGCAAAAAACACAGAGAGACGGACAGTCGAGCCCAACATCGGCAATGTGACGTAGCGGAACTTCTGCCAGCCGCTGGCACCGTCGATTTCGGCAGCCTCCAGGACATTCTTGTCGACCGACTGCAGGCCCGCGATGAAAAGCATCATATGGAACCCGAAGTACTTCCAGACGATAACCCCCAGCACGGCGTAGATTGCGACATCCTTGTCCGCCAGAACATAGGGGTTGGCAAAACCGAAGAAGCTGGAAATCGCTGCAAACAGTCCGTAATCGCCATCATAAACGAACCGCCAGATCAGGCCTGCAGCGACATCAGCAAGCACGTAGGGCAGGAAAAACACAAGTCGAAAGGCAACGACGCCTGGAATCCGGTGCGCCAGCATCATCGCAAGCCAGATGGCGAGCGGGATCTGAATCAACACGGAAATGAGGATGATGAGGCCGTTGTTGAGAAGCGCCTGTGAGAAAGCCGCATTGCCGAAAAGAACTTGGAAGTTCCTAAGGCCGACAAACTCGGTAGGCGTGCCATAACCGTTCCAGCGATAGAGGCTGTACCACGCGGCCTCGCCCATCGGCAAAATGACGAAGAGCGTGAAAAGCAACAGCGCCGGCGGGAGAAAAACAAGAAGCGTAAGCGCCCGGTCGTGGGCAACAGAGCTTTGCTTGTGCTTGGCTTTAGCAGCCACGCGCACGGCTGTGGGTGCAGAAGTCATGGAGATGTCCGTCATCGTTATCCGCTTTCTTGAGTGCAGATAGAGAGTTTCCCGTGGATGCGGCGACCCAACAAAGTTCGGCCAACCGCCCCAAAATCAGGTGAGAGCTTTGCCTAACGCCCTACTGGACCAACGCTCTCAAATCGAGGGATGGCAGATGTCAACGGAGCTCGAAAGCATCCTGGATCTGCTGCGCACCTTCTTCCGATGTCATTTGCCCTGAGACGATTTCGACAGACACATCGTTGACGACACGTCCGACCGCAGCACCAAGCGTTTGGTCGAAGAAGTTCTGATGCCATGTGGACCCGGCGAGCTGTTTCGCGGAATCGGCCAGAAGTGGGTTTTTGACGGCACCATCTGCACCAGTCGCGACCGGCAGCAACATACCCGCGGCCGCCATCTTCTCTTCACTTTCCTTACTGGTCAGGAACGTGGCGAAGTCGATGGCCTCCTTCGACGCATTTTTCGTCACCGCCCATCCATTCAGGCCGCCAAGCGTATCCGTGGCCTTTCCAGCACCGCCTTCAACCACCGGAAATGCGAAGCGACCGATATTGTCGGCAGCAAGGCCTTTGCCATCGCCGGCATTCTTGCGCTGGTTGGCTTCAGTGTTGTCGAAACCAAGGATCATCGCGGCCTTGCCGTCGCCAAATACACCGAGCGCCTGGGGCCAGGTAGATCCGAGATAACCTGGCTGAAAGGGCTCGAGCTTGCCGAACTCCGCCAGTTGCTCGCCTGCCTTGATGATTGCGGGGTCCTTAAACCCTTCACCCTCACCCTTGCGCGCCGCCTCAAACACTGTCTGGCCGCCATTGCGCATGACGAGATAGCTCCAGTAAAAATGGATTGGCCATTTTTCACCGCCGCCACCTGCGATCGGAACGATACCTGCGTCCTTGATTTTCTTGACGACACTCCCAAGGTCATCCCAGGTCTTGATGTCGTCTGCTTTTACACCCGACTTGGCAAAAAGTTCCTTGTTGTAGAAGAAGCTGACCAGGCTTACCTTGTAGGGGACGGCCCATACCTTGCCGTCGAACGACAGGCCATCGATGGCTGAACCGTTGTACGATTGGCGAAGCTTGCCGCCATCGGCGTCGAATATCTCGGTCAGATCCTTCAGTGCGCCAGTCTGAGACTGCTCCTGGAGGACACCGCCGCCCCAGCTGTAAAAGAAATCCGGGACATCGTTTGATTGTAGGAGTGTGGGAAGTTTTGCCTTGAATGCCTCGTTTTCCAGGAACTGAAGCTGGACGTCGACATCAGGATGTTTCGCCTCGTAGTCCTTGGCGATCTCCTCCCAAACTGCCACAGCCTTCGGGTCAAGCTCCACATGCATCCATTTCACGACAGTTGCCGCTGAAACATTCGCCGCACCCAGCATGAGGGTAATACTTGTTGTCGCGGCAAAGGACATCATCCTGCCGCCCAGGCTAGCGCCTGCGTGCCAATAAGTCATGTCTGTGATCCTCCCTGGGGATTTCCTCACCATTTATTCCCCAATGCGGATTAATTCAGCCGACATGCCGCACATTGTCAAGGCGCCCTGCCAATTTTTTACCCAAACAGCTTGACACACCCCCTCCAGGCGACGTTATTTAATCCGCATCCCGATGTAATTTATCTTCGAGACCCATCAACAGCGCAGCAGGACCCCATGAAGACCGCAGACCCAGAACTGATGCGCGCGATCAACAGGTTAAGCGTACTGGATACCATCCGCCGCCACGGCCCGATCTCACGGGTGGAGATCAGCGAACGGACCCAACTCTCCACGACAACCGTTTCCGCCATCACCGCATCTTTGCTCGACGACGGTCTTATTCTGACGCGCCACATCGGTGACATTCGCGCTGAAAGTGCACGGGGACGACCACGCGTCATGCTTGAACTCAATCCGGATGCAGCGAGGGTCGTTGGTGCTAAAATCGCGGCTAACCGGATGGTCTTTGTCGTCACCGATTTCTGCGGAAACGTCCTTTCCACCCTTTCCCTGCCAATCCGCGTCGATCGCCAACCGATTGGCGTTATTGCAGATCTTGTAGAGGATGGGGTAAGGCGCTGTGTACTTGATGCTGGCCTGTCGCTGGAAGACGTGGATATGGTCTGCCTTGGATTGCCCGGCGTCATCGAACACCGAACAGGCAGGATCCGCAGCAGCCCGATCCTGCGGGAGGTCAACGTCGATTTCGCCGAAGCGATGACGGCCCGACTGACGACCACCACGATCATTGAAAGCGATGCCCACGCGATAACGCTTGCCCATCATTGGTTCGGGCACGCCCGCGAGCTTGAAGACATGGTTCTGATTTCGCTTGAGCAAACGCTCGGACTAGGCGTGCTGCACCAGAACCAGCTTTTTCGAGGCGCAGGCGGTTTAAGCCACAATCTCGGAGATCTCGTTATTCATCTCGCCAGTGAAGGCGCTGTGCGCCTTGCGAGCCAGGCAGGCGAGACTGCGATTCTCGGCTCACGTCCCGTCGATAGTCGCTTTGCTGAAGCAATCCGCATCGGACGCGGCATGCAACACGCTCACGCATTGATCGAAGCGGAAGATGACGGGTTGATCTCGGCAGCGCAACGCGCGGGCGAAGCTATAGGGTTGACGCTCGCCAATATCGTTACGCTCTTTGCCCCGCCACGCGTCATCATAACCGGGTCTAGCCTTGAACTGGGAGAGCCCTTCATTGCCGCCATTCGCGACAGCTACACTGCGGCGGTCCCACCGTCCCTGGCTGGCGTTGCGGAACTTGTCTTCGATCTTTCAAGCGACGAATTGTGGGCACAGGGAGCGGCGGCTGTCGCACTCTATGAGCTTTACGAATCGCCGTGGAATACAACAGGGCCGGCTCTTTAGCAGCGTCCCCAATTCTGATTTACGGGAGGAAATCATATGAAACGTGTAGGTATCGGCATCATCGGCTGTGGCAACATCTCAAGTGCCTATCTGAAGGCTATGGCGTCGTTTCCCATTTTGGACATTCGCGGTCTTGCTGACATGAATGCGGACGCGGCCAAGGCACGCGCAGAGGAATTTGGTCTTAAAGCGCGCTCAATCGATGAGCTTTTTGCCGATCCCGAAATAGAGATTATCGTCAACCTCACGATCCCGAAAGCGCATGTCGAGGTCGGGTTGCGCGCGCTCGATGCAGGCAAGCACACCTATTCTGAAAAACCTCTCGGCATTAATTTCGCCGAAGGCAAGCGCCTGGCAGAGGCCGCAAAAGTAAAGAAGCTGCGTATCGGTTCAGCACCCGACACGTTTCTCGGCGGCGGACACCAGACCGCACGCCGGCTCGTCGATGAGGGTGTCCTTGGCATACCGGTTGGCGGGACGGCCAACTTCATGTGCCCGGGACACGAGCGCTGGCACCCAAACCCCGGCTTTTATTACGAGGTCGGCGGCGGTCCGATGCTTGACATGGGCCCTTATTACATCACCGATTTGGTCAATCTCCTTGGCCCAGTAGCGAAGGTCGCAGGGTTTGCCACGACACCAAGAAGCGAGCGCCTTATCACCAGCCAGCCCAAGAACGGCGAAAAGATCCCAGTCCACGTGGCAACGCATGTTGCGGGCGTACTGGCATTCGAAAGCGGTGCGGTGGTTCAGGTCGGCATGAGCTTTGATGTTGCCGGTCACAAACACGTACCGCTCGAAATCTACGGTACGGAGGGGACCCTAATTGTACCCGATCCGAACCATTTCGGTGGCGAGGTGCAATTGCTGAAAAAAGGTGGCGCGTTCGAAACACAGGATCTCTCCTCGCCCTATGCAGACGGAAATTACCGTTCTATCGGTGTGGCAGATATGGCCTACGCCATCCGCGACGGCCGTCAACATCGTGCCAATGGCGATCTTGCGCTTCATGTCCTGGAAGTCATGGAGGCTTTCCAGACCGCGTCTGATACCGGCAACACCGTATCCATCACCACCGGTGTGGAGCGACCCGCCCCACTCGACATCTCGCTGGTCGACGGCCAGCTCGGTAAATAATCCTGAGGAGGAATTAAATGCGTGAAGCACTGATTGTATGGGGCGGCTGGAGCGGGCATGAGCCGCAAGAATGCGCTGCGATCGTCAAGGATATTCTGGAGGAAGACGGTTTCAAGGTCTATGTGGAGCACAGCACGGAGGCATTTGCCGATCCGTCGGTCCATGATCTCAGCCTCGTAGTGCCCATCGTCACGATGTCCAAGATCGAAAAGGAAGAGATCAAGAACCTGACGGCAGCGGTCGAAAACGGTGTAGGCATCGCCGGTTTCCATGGCGGCGCCGGCGACAGCTTCCGCGAGTGCGTCGAATACCAGTTTATGATCGGCGGACAATGGGTGGCACACCCCGGCAACATCATCGACTACAAGATCAACATTACCCGCCCCGATGATCCTTTGATGGAGGGGATCTCCGATTTCCCCTACACATCAGAGCAGTATTACATGCACGTAGATCCCTCCAACGAGGTCCTTGCGACAACCACATTTACTGGGGACCATGCCTGGTGGATTGACGGCGTGGTTATGCCTGTTGTCTGGAAACGCAAATACGGCAAGGGTCGAGTTTTCTACTCAGCACTTGGTCATCAAGCCAAGGAGTTTGGCGTCCCCGAGATGAAGACCATGTTCCGGCGGGGCGCAAACTGGGCGGCGCGATAAGTGGCTCTTTAAAGAAATACGTCATGCCGGTTAATCCCGGCATGACCGTCCACGTCATCCGCGAATTGTTTCCTCTGCAGCGAGCGCAATCGCTAGAAGATGCTCATCCTTTCCGAAAAGTCCCGAGAGCATGAGCCCTACCGGCATATCCGCGTCCCCTCTTCCGCATGGGATCGAAACTCCGCACCAGTCAAAGAAATTTCCGATTTGGGTATTGCGTAGAGTCTTTCCGTTCATGGCGAAAAACGCGTCGTCATCGGCCAGAAGCGGTTCTATTTTCGGGGCGACATGCGGCAGTGTCGGCGAAACAAGCAATTCATCCTCGCCCACCAGCTTTGAAAACTCGGCAATCATCTGCTCACGGGCATCGTTGATCGCAATGTAGTCCGGCATGGAGATGTTGGCTCCAAGCCGTGTTCTGGCGACCACACGCGGATCCATTCCTTCGGCTTCAGCGCCTTCCAATCTAGCCTTGTGCAATGCGAATGCCTCGGCGGTTACAAGTGCGCCCTTGTCCTTGATCAGATCGAAGAGTGCCGTGAAGGAAGGAAACGATTGCCGCCGGACCCTGACGCCTTTTCGGGCTAGACGGTCGAGTGCGCCTTCAAAGGCATTCGCGACACCATCTTCTATGCCATCGAAAAAGACCGTCTCGGGCACGACAAAAGATAAATCATTGAGTGACGGCGGACTGACCACATCAGGAGCGGCTTTTCCGCACATGGCAGCGTCGACCCAGATGGCATCCCTGACCGTATGGGTAAGCGGCCCGAGCGAATCGAGGCTTTTCGCCAGTGGAAAGACACCCCGCATGGAGTAACGACCGCGGCTTGCTTTGTAGCCGACCACACCATTGAATGCTGCCGGGATGCGAACAGAGCCGCCCGTATCAGTACCAATCGCCACGGGAACAAGTCCGGCACCGACGGCAGCGCCCGCTCCCGAGGAAGATCCACCAGGCAATCGATGACCATCCTTTGACGCTGGATTGCGCGGTGTCCCGTAGTGCGGGTTAATTCCTAGTCCGGAGAACGCAAATTCACTCATATTGGTTCGTCCGACGCAGACCATACCTGCCTGCTGCAGCGCAGTGACCACATCTGCGTCGCGCTCTGCAGCTACGTTTTGTGCGAGCACCGTCGACCCGGCCGTCGTTGCTCTTCCCTCGAGGTCAAAAAGGTCTTTCCACGCGACCGGGATGCCGTCGAGCAACCCCATGCTTCGACCCTCGCGGATGCGCCGTGAAGCAGCCTCTGCTTCCTGCTTAGCTCGTTTTTCGGTCAGGTCGATAAAAATCGATTGGTCGTCAAACGAGCCGATCGCGTCCAGTGTTTGCTCGATGAGCTCCTGAGGATCGAGCGCACCAGACTGGATCAGGGCGGAGAGTTGCGAGACGTTTTTGCCGGTATGGCTCATTTTGAATTCCTCGATAAACGACATGCCGGGAGCACCTTGCCGGTTCTGATCACCTTGGCAAGGCCACGGTCTTGCCCCGGAGAACAAATTCGAAGGCTCCAGTGACACAGCTCGCTAGGTCATGCGCGCGGGCGCTGAATTATTTCAGCTTACAAGCGGGGATCGTAAAAAGATGGGCTAATTCTTAATCACATCTAAACTTTGTTGAATTAATTAGCAGGCAGCATTCCAATACATATTTTATGAATTTTCATGACACGCAATCAGGCCACGCGACGGGGGAATATCGCGAATGGACGAGCCTGCCTATTGGCATAGGGATAGAGAGAAACAGCACGGGCTAAACCCGGACTCGGCGAAAACGCCGAGGCGGTCCCGTCTGCCCGGTCGCCGCTCGCTCGTCAACAAGATTACGTTTATTTTCCTGGCTGGTGTCGTCTTCTCGTACAGTGTTGGTGCGCTGGTTGGCTGGTACATGTTTGTTGCTGCAGCGGGCGAACAATGGCTAAGTCAAGCGCGTTTGAACTCTCAGATTGCCAGTGCAACGCTGCGCAGCGTCTACACCTATGTGAGCGTCAACGCCGACCCGGACGGGCAAGTCAACGGCATATTGACGTCTCAGCCAATTGGCGATGACGAATCCATCCTTGTCACCGGGTTTGATCCGAGCGATGTGCTGGCCCTTATCAGCGCCCAGACAAAGAAGCCGTCATGGCTTTTCCGCTTCGATGCCAAAGATGCCAGTTTCAAACAAATTGCTGCTGCCTACGACGACAACAATCAGGAGGATGAACGTAAACTGATTGCGCGCCCGATACTTGCGGACAGCGCAGCACGCGGCGAGTTTGCTGCCGATTTTGCGACCATAGGCGACGCCGAGCACTACATTGGTCTGCTGCCCATCATAAACAACACCACAAGGCAACCGATTGGCGCGGTTGCCGTCAGTATCGGTGGTGCCGAAGAACTCTACGGGGCCCAACGCAAGCTTTTCTATAACTCGCTGATAGCACTGGTTGCCGTCCTGCTCGTGACGGGAATTCTGGTCGCCGTGATGGCACGCCGCGTTTTGAAACCCGTACCTATACTCGTCCAGGCGACACTGCAAATCGCGCGCGAGAAAACCGACATGGTAACGCCGTTTCAGGATCGCCGTGACGAGATCGGCGATATGGCGGTCGCCATCGAGACGCTTCGCGAAGCCGTTGTTGAGCGCAGCCACCTCCGACAAATCCGTGACATGGCCCAACAAATGGAACACATGGCGCATCATGACGCGTTAACAGGGCTCCCCAATCGTGTGCTCCTGATGAAAACCCTTGATGCATGCCTCGATCAACTTGCCTCGACAGGCACCCGCGTTAACGTGATGCTGCTCGATCTGGATCGCTTCAAAGCCGTCAATGACACATTTGGGCATGCATCCGGGGACGCTTTGCTCGTGGCGGTAGCAGCACGAATTTCCCCAGCTCTCGGCCCAAATGACATGGTCAGCAGGCTGGGCGGAGACGAGTTCGCAATCATTCAGGCTGTCAATGAAGATCAAGAGAAAGAAGGCCAAGCACTTGCAAGACGCGTGGTGGAAGCTGTCTCCCAGAACTTCAGCCTCGGCAGCACCACCGTGAGCATTGACACGAGCATCGGCATTGCCTGCGCGCCGGATCACGGCACATCATCCAGCCAGCTCCTGCAGCACGCTGACCTTGGTCTTTATCGTGCAAAGTCCATGGGATGCGGTCTATTTGTCTTTTACGAGCCGGGCATGGACATGGCGACGCAAGACAAACATGCGCTTGAGATAGATATGAAGGCGGCGCTGCAAAACCACGAATTCGAACTCCATTACCAGCCGATCATCGACCTGAAAACAGGCCGGATCGCGGCTTACGAGGCACTTGCAAGGTGGCGCCATAACACGCTCGGCGTCATTTCTCCGGAGCGCTTCATCGCTCTCGCAGAAGAAAGCAACTTCATCAAACCATTGGGTGAATGGGTCATATCGCAGGCCTGCCGCGATGCCATGGCCTGGCCCGAGGATATCCGCCTCGCCGTAAACCTCTCGGCCGTACAGTTGTCCCACGACGATATAGTCGAGATTGTCGACAGCGCCCTCGCCAAATCGGGCCTGCCAGCAGCGCGACTTGAACTCGAGGTCACTGAGACGGCGATCCTGGAAAAAGACAGCGGCGTCAGGGCCCTGAAGCGCTTGAAAGACCGCGGCGTGCGCCTCGCTCTTGATGATTTTGGAACGGGCTACGCGGGCTTGAGCAGTCTCACACACATAGCCTTCGACAAAATCAAGATCGATCGCGAGTTCGTCTCCAGACTTCCTGGCAATCCAATGTGCTCAGCAATCGTTCGAACCATAACGGATATGGCTGAACAGATCGGCCTCGAAGTGACCGCCGAAGGGGTCGAAAATGCAGCACAGGTCGAAGCGCTCAGGCTCCTTCGATGTGACGAGGCGCAGGGATATTATTTTGCCGAACCTGCCCCGCTTGCCGAAATCATAAAGTACCGAATTGCAGACATTTGGCCCTCCCTGGCGCATCGACATATCGATCGGTCTCCAGATGAGAATTATGAAATTTCAGCACAAGCTATTTGAAACTAGATCGGAAGAAGCGCAATCGCGCTGAGCAAAAGGAAAATGACATGCGTTTTTTCATGCCTTGCCTTTTCCTCCTGACGTCCTTGGCCCCCAACAACGTCTCGCATGCCGCTGGCGACGCCGGCACGCTGGAGCGAATTACAAAATCCGGAAAGATCAGGATCGGCTATCGCGAAGCCGAGCCTCCATTCTCCTATCAATTGCCGGACGGAAAAATTGTCGGCTTCTCAACCGACCTTTGCCAAACGATCGCTGACGATGTCCGAAAGGAACTCGGGCTCAACAAACTTGATATCGACTATGTCAAGGCAACGCCCGCAACACGTTTTATTCTTGTTAAAACCGGTCAAATTGACCTTGAATGCGCTGCAACGACCAACACTGCAGAGCGCAGGAAAATGGTCGATTTTTCCTACCCCAATTTCATGACCGCGACCCAGTTCCTGTCCCGGAGCGCCGATCATCTTAAAACGATTTCGGATCTTGCTGGCCGTTCCGTCACGTCGGCATCGGGTACCGTCAATATTGAGCAACTTAACGCAGTCAATCGGCAGAAGGGGCTCAACATTTCAGTGATGCCCACAAAAACCAACGAGGAGTCCTTCGAGCTCGTTGCGTCGGGCAAGGCTTCGGCGTTTGTCATGGATGGCATTTTACTTGCAGCTCTCGCAGCAACGTCCGAAAATCCAGACCTCTACAGCCTATCCGAAGATACGCTGAGCGCACCTGAGCCCTACGGCTTGATGTTCAGACGCGATGACCCTGCATTCAAAGCAGTCGTGAATACGAGCTTGAGGAGGATATTCACCAGTAAGACAATCAACGATCTCTACACGAAATGGTTCACCTCTCCGATCCCCCCGAACGGAATGAACCTGAAGCTCCCAATGACCAGCACTCTCAGGCAAGCCTACGACAATCCAAGCGAATATCAGGAATGACCGAGGCGGGACAAAACCGGTTGTCACTTAACTTCAATCTCGATGGATCACGTGTCTGGAGCCCCCTTATGAAGCGTTCGGCATTGTGGGTTGCCTTAATCATCATCCCCACCACACCAGTATTCGCATCTGACGGCGAAGCACAGCCCCCTACCCTCGATACGATAGCGCGAAACGGTGTCATTAAAATCGGTTACGGCGACAACAATATGCCGTTTTCCTATCTCGCGGCGACCCCGAGCCCGATCGGTTACAGTATCGATCTTTGCCTCCTTGTGACTGAGGCAATCAGAGAAAAGCTCGGCCGCCCGGACATCAGGATCGAATTCGTTGAACGGACACCTAGTAACCGGGTGATGATGCTCAATAGCGGAGCGATCGACCTCGAATGTGTCGCCAGCACCAATACGGAAGAACGGCGTAAGGCCGTCTGGTTTTCGTACGGCATTTTCCTGACAGGAACCCGATATGTGGCGCTGAGCTCAAGCAACCTGCAGACGGTCGACGATCTCGCCGGGAGAACCGTTTCAGTGACTACGGGGACGATCAATATCAGTCAATTGAATGCTTTGAACCGGCGCAAGAACATGAGCATCGCCGTCCTTCAGAACGACAGCACAAAGGGTGGCTTCGACATGGTGACAGAAGGTCGTGCGTCGGCCTTCATTATGGACGATATACTGTTGAGGTCATTCGTCGCAGAGACCGGAAAACCTGCCGACTACACCATTTCAAGCGACTACCTTGCCCCTCCCCAACCATATGGATTGATGATGCGGCATGGTGACACTGACTTCAGAGATACAGTAAATGGCGCTCTGGCTAAAATCTATTCCAGTGGCGAGATCGACAAGATCTACGACAAATGGTTCAACGCACCGATCCCGCCGCATGGACTGAACCTCCGGCGTCCCTTGCCCGACGATCTTGCTGCCACGTTCCGAAACCCGATTGATACGACCACTGAATAAAGGACACGCCGCCGATTGATGAACCGGCGGCGTTGTCTGAACGAACGATCAAGCCGCCTTCAGGTCTGTCCCAAGGGGTATCTCGACATCGATTTCCAGCACAGACACGTGCTCGTCCCGGTCCATTCGAACCTGAACCTTGTCGTTGTCGATTTGCACATGTTTTGAAATCACTGCGAGGATTTCTTCCCTCAGGATTGCGACAAGATCGGACCCTGAAGATGCCCGCTCATGCGCGAGCAAAACCTGCAGACGTTCGCGCGCAAGTGGCGCAGACTTCTGCTTGCGAAAAAGACTGAAGATGCTCATGCAGCCCTCCTTGCGAAGATCTTCGAGAAGATACCACGCTTCTCACCTGGTACGACAACAGGGATCTCTTCACCGGAGAGGCGTCGCGCGGCATCAAAATAAGCCATCGCCGGTGCGCAGCGTGCATCGGCCAGCGTTACCGGGGAACCGACATTCGACGCCCGAAGAACATCCGAGCTTTCTGGAATGATGCCCAGCAGCGGAATGGAAAGGATTTCCAGGACGTCATCAACCTTCAGCATATCGCCACGTTCGGCGCGAGCGGGATCATACCGGGTAAGCAGAAGGTGCTTTTCCATGCGCTCGCCACGCTCTGCTTTCACGGTCTTGGAATCAAGCAGCCCGATGATGCGATCGGAATCGCGGACGGAAGACACTTCCGGATTGGTGACAACGACAGCGACATCGGCGTGGCGCATTGCGAGCGTTGCACCGCGCTCGATACCCGCAGGACTATCACAAATTACCCAGTCGAAGTGTTTTCTGAGTTCGTTGATGACCCATTCGACGCCTTCCGGTGTCAAATTGTCCTTGTCCCTTGTCTGGGAGGCTGGCAGGAGAAACAACGTTTCGAGGCGCTTGTCACGGATAAGCGCCTGGGTCAGCTTCGCATCCCCCTGGATAACGTTGACGAGGTCATAGACAACGCGACGCTCAGCACCCATGACGAGATCCAGGTTGCGCAGGCCGACATCAAAATCCACGACGACGACTTTCTGCTTGTTCTGTGCCAGAGCAGCGCCCAGCGCAGCAGTCGAGGTGGTCTTGCCGACCCCGCCCTTTCCGGAAGTTACGACGACTACCTTCCCCATATTGCTCTCCTGTCCTGTTTTCTGGCCATTTTGGCTCAATTGAGTTTTTCTGCTTTGATTGTATCGTTCTCCAGCCAAAGCTGGACCGGCTGACCGCGCAGCTTCTCGTCTATATCTTCAGCGACCTTATAGACACCGTCGATTGCGAGAAGCTCGGCTTCAAGTTTGCGGCAAAAAATGCGTGACGTAACATTGCCAAGTGACCCCGCCATGGCTCTGCCCCTCAGGGCCCCATAAACGTGGATAGAGCCACCCGCGATGATCTCTGCTCCTGAGGCAACCGAACCAATAATCGTCACATCGCCTTCCGGAAACATGATCGACTGGCCGGACCTGACAGGTTCGTTGATGACAAGCGACTGGACGACGGCACGAACTTCGTTGATCGATCGCGGTTTTGGCTCTTCAGCCTCAACAGGTGCTGACGCTACAGGCTCAACCTCGACATCGGATGCAGGCTTGCCGCCCTTCAAGGCAGGCGGCATACCGGGCTCAATCATCGACGGACGCACACCCTCAATGCCCATGATGCCGACATTGCGCTCCGTCAGCGCAGCGAGAAGCGCCTTCAGGCCCGCTTTGTCGACCTGGAGATCTGCAACATCAAGTACGACGGGCCGTGCCAGGAAAAAGCCGGCTGAGCGAGCCGCCAGATCATCAAGCCTCTCCAGCCACTGCTCGACGGGCGCCTCAGGCGATAGGACAACGGCGAGAAAGGAGCGGCCTTTAATACGGATCGAACGCTGGTCTGTTAGCACTTTGGTCATCTTGGTAAACAAATCGTTGACATCAGGTAGCTCTAATATGGTTAACAAAAGGTTAACGTTATGGCGGAAATGGTCTCGTCGTTAAGAAAACGCCGCGCCAGAATGCTTCTTTAAAAACATCGAAAAATCCGGCTCATCCATTGCTTTTAATTCCATATCTTCATTTTGAAACGAGCATGACAAAGCTCAGTCAATGCCCATCTCTTCTCAACCTGAAACACTGAACCCGTGCAAAGGGAAACGAAGCGTGTCGAGTCAGAGGTATCATCAATTGTCCGATTCTGGGACGGCAAGCTTGCGCCAGGCTTGGGTTAAATCTTGCCCATCAGAGACTGCGGTTGACGGGTTGGTCGAGGAAAATGATTCCGTCGCTCTGAGCTATACGATAGAGAGGAGCGCAGTCCGCCAACGAACAGGCAAGAACATCAGGAACTCACATGCACAACAAAGTAACAAAGGCTGAGGCCGCCTTGACGCGCGAACATTCCGCGTTCCTCTTCGATATGGACGGAACGTTGGTCAATTCCATTGCCGTTGTGGAACGTGTCTGGCGTGAATGGGCTGTCGCAAATGGCATCGAACCAAACGCCTTTCTCAACCGTATCCACGGCATGCGGGCATCAGAGGTCGTTCGGCGCGAAGCAGTGCCTGGCCTTGATGTCGATGAACAGGCGGCCATCCTACTGCAAAAGGAAATGGATGACGTAGATGGCATCGTCCAGATCCCGGGTGCGGCCGAGTTCCTGAAGAAACTCCCTGTCGGCACGTGGGCCATCGTCACCTCTGCAGCGCGTGCACTTGCCGAACGCAGGCTGGCGGCGGCCGGATTGACACCGCCCGAAGTCATGATATGCGCCGAAGATGTTGTAGACGGAAAGCCTGATCCCGAGGGCTATAAAAAAGCGGCGGTGATGCTTGGAATACTGCCCGAGAACTGTGTGGTCTTTGAAGATGCGCCTGCGGGCATCCAAGCCGGCGAGCGAATGGGAGCCACTGTTGTCGTTATCAACACAACACACTCCCACCCCATCGACGCGCCGCATCTCTCGATCGGCGATTACGCCGAACTTGGCCTCATCGTTAGCGAGGACGGGAAACTGAAGCTTACGTCGTCCACCACCTGACGCACCTTGGTGCAGCCGTCATAAGGCTTACGAGTCGTATGACGGCCTAGCCACCTGACCAATTTCCCGCAACGTTCGCACAACAACAATACGTCAGAATTTCTAAATTACCTATTTAAAACAATGATTTGTATCGATCTAATTTTTTAGCATCTCTCGGATTGACTTTATCAAGCTGAACGATCACAAATTAAATTGGTAAGACAATCTTACCGCTTGCGCGAAGGGGGGAGACTTTCGCGTCGGGAGGAAATCATGTTCGTGGCTTTGGAGCCGCGCCGCCTTTACAGGCTGGTCGCGGAGCGAATTCGTTTACTCATCGAAACCGGAGAGTTGGTAGACGGTCAGCGTCTACCGGCGGAGCGTGATCTTGCCGAACGATTTGGCGTTTCCCGTCCGACGGTCCGTGAAGCGCTTATTGTTCTAGAAGTGGAAGGCCATATCCATATTCGTATGGGTTCAGGCGTCTACGTCAACGCAGCGGGACGGCCGCAGGAGCAGGTTTCCCCGGTCCCCGACGCCCATGGCCCCTTCGAGATCCTGCAGGCGAGATGCATCATCGAGAGCGCGATCGCTGAAGAGGCCGCGCGCATTGCGGGTCCTGATGCCATCGCCAGACTGGATGACATCATCGAACGCATGGCCAATTCAGTCGACAATTCGCCGCAGGCACTTCACTTAGACCGCGCCTTCCACACAGCTATTGCCGATATAATCGGCAATTCCGCGCTCAACCGATTTACGGGCCTGATTTATGACGAGCGCAGCCTTTCCCCCTATTTCCAGAAGCTCGCCAGCTATTTTGAAGGGCCCCACAGCTGGAACCTCGCTGTTGATGAGCATCGGGTTGTCCGTGACGCAATCGCCGCGAACAACCCGGAGGGCGCGCGCGAGGCAATGCGGCAGCACCTGACCTTGTCGCAAAAAAGATTTTCCGAAAGTTTCGGGGAGGAAACGATCGGAGAGGAGTGATCGCCACCGAATGCGGTGGCGGGACAATGCAACTGATCTGGCTTTAATTCGGGAGGAGTTAAGAATGAAAATCAGATTGACAACCTTGATGGGTGCAACAGCAGCAATTCTGTTGTCGACCTTTGCTGCACAAGCTCAAACCGCTCTTAAGTGGGCACACGTCTATGAAACATCCGAACCGTTCCACACGGACTCGGTCTGGGCGGCAGAAGAGATCGCCAAGCGTACCGATGGTCGCTACAAAATCGACGTGTTCCCGGCCTCCCAGCTCGGCAAGGAAGCCGATATTAACCAGGGCCTGAAGCTCGGTACGGTCGATATCATCATTTCCGGCTCAAGCTTTGCGGCCCGTGATCACAAGCCGATCGGCGTCACCTATTTCCCTTACATTTTCCGTGATCCGAGTCACCTCATTGCCTACACCAAGAGTGACGTCTTCAAAAAGCTCGCAAAGGGTTATGAAGACAAGACGGGCAACCACATCGTCGCGGTCAGCTATTACGGTACTCGACATACAACCTCGAACAAGCCGATTGCGAAATGCTCGGATATGGCCGGGTTGAAGATGCGCGTTCCCGACGTTCCTGCCTATCTCGCGATGCCGCGCGCTTGCGGTGCGAACACGACGCCGATCGCTTTTGCAGAAGTCTATCTCGCGCTTCAAAACGGCACTGTGGAGGCACAGGAAAACCCGCTGACGACGATTGAGGCGAAAAAATTCTACGAGGTCCAGAAAAACATCGTCCTGAGCGGTCACATCGTTGACCACCTCAACACCCTGGTCTCCAAGACACGCTGGGCAAGCCTCTCGGATGAAGACAAAAAGATTTTCACCGAGGTCATGCAGGAAGCGGCTGCGCGTACAACAAAGACAATCGAAGCCCGTGAACTCGCACTCGTCGACGAGTTCAAATCCAAGGGTATCAATGTCACTGAAGTCGACAAGGCAGACTTCGAGAAGAACGTCATCGAAAAGGTGAAGCTCGAAGACTTCGGCTACGAAAAAGCCGACTGGGACGCAATTCGCGCCATCAAGTGATGCATGTGAGCATCCCGGCTCCGACTGGGCCGGGATGCACTCCATCAAGACCTTCTGCCTGGAGTCCCTCAATGACTGACCATCAGCACGCCCCTGTCAGCGTCGAAGAAATGGCGCACGCTTTCGAGGAAGAAGTCGGCCCGGTTGATCTTTCCCCCTACGCGCTAGAGGACTGGCTGACCCTTGCCGTCTTCTGGGGTATGGGGCTGTGCGTCTTCCTGCAATTCTTCACCCGCTATGTCCTTAACGATAGTTTCGCATGGACGGAAGAAATTGCCGCCAATTGTCTCGTTGTCGTGGTTTTTCTCGGTTCGGTCATGTGCGTGCGCATGTTCCGGCACATTCACGTCGACCTGATTTACCGTTTCCTGTCAAAACCTGTCGGTCGCGCCTTGGAGCTTGTCGTCGACCTGATCACCATCAGCTTCTTTGCCTACATAACGTGGCTTATGTGGCGGTATCTCGAAATCGTCGGCGACGAGCGCATGGTCACTGTAGACCTCCCGCGTGGCATCGTTTTCTACACCGTTTTTGCAGCCTTCGCGCTGATGTTCGTTCGCGCCCTGCACAACTTCATCAAGGACATCACAGGCAAACAGACAATCCGTGAGAAGGCTCAGGAAGCCGTCAGCACACAGGGAATATAGATTATGCTTCTGCTCATCGGCTCCTTTCTTCTGCTTCTCATCATCGGTACGCCCGTTGCGGTTTCAATGGCTGTCTCGTCGCTACTTTATCTCGTCATTTACGATGTCGCGCCCGACATCATCGCCGCCCAGCGCATGATCGCAGGTGTGGAGAGCTTTCCACTGATCGCGGTTCCCTTCTTTATTCTTGCCGGAAATCTGATGAACATCGCGGGAGTGACAAGTCGTATCTACCGATTTGCGCTTGCACTGGTCGGCTGGATGAAGGGTGGTCTTGCTCAGGTGAACATTATTGGCTCCGTCGTTTTCTCCGGCATGTCTGGAACGGCACTTGCCGACGCCGCCGGCATCGGGACGATCGAAATCAAAGCAATGAAAGATCACGGCTACCCGGTTGAGGCAGCCGTAGGCGTGACTGCAGCCTCGGCAACGCTTGGGCCAATCTTCCCTCCATCCCTGCCCTTCGTGATCTACGGAATGATGGCGAACGCCTCGATCGGTGCCCTATTCATGGCTGGCATCATACCCGGTGTTGTCATGACCGTCCTCATGATGCTGACGGTTTATGTCTTTGCCAAGCGCAAGGGCTGGGGGTCGGATACGCCCTTCGAACTCAAACAGCTCCTTTCAGCATCGATGGAAGTTGTGATCGTTCTCGCGTTTCCTGTTGCTGTTTATCTGATGATCGTCGCTGGGCTGTCCATCAATGTGGCCGTCCTGCTTGGACTTGTCGTACTTGTTGCACTCGACTGGTATTATGACTTCTCGGCAGTGATGGCCTTGATGACACCTGTCCTCCTCATTGGCGGCATGACGATGGGATGGTTCACGCCGACAGAAGCTGCGGTAGCGGCTGTGCTGTGGTCGCTCTTTCTTGGCCTTGTGCGTTACCGTACGATGACTTTCAAAACGTTGTCGAAGGCAACGTTCGATACAATCGAGACGACTGCATCAGTCCTTTTCATCGTAACAGCAGCGTCAATCTTCGCATGGCTTTTGACCGTCAGCCAGGCGGCCCAGCTCTTTTCAGACTTCATGTTTTCGATGACCAGCAATTGGTGGACGTTCCTTATCATCGTCAACATTCTGCTCCTGGTGGTGGGAGCATTCCTCGACACGATAGCGGCGATCAGCATTCTCGTGCCTATTCTCATGCCGGTTGCGGCACGTTACGGCATTGATCCTGTCCATCTTGGTTTGATCGTGACCCTCAACCTCATGATCGGCCTCCTTACACCGCCTGTCGGGATGGTGCTTTTCGTCCTGTCCCGCATCTCCAAAATGTCGGTTGAACGGACAACGTTGGCGATCCTGCCATGGATGATCCCGCTCTTCATTGCCCTGGCACTGATTACCTTCATTCCGGCGGTCACCCTCTGGTTACCGACACAGCTTGGTTTGATCCGTTAAGACAATGGGGGCGCGGCCATCCCGCGTCCCTCCTTACTTCATGAGAGAAGGGCATCAGTCATGCAGACACGCGTGGCACGTCTTCACGGCAGGCGGCATCTGGAAATAGAAACTCAAAGTGTCGCAGGTCCAGGACCAGGCGAAGTCCTACTGCAGATGGCCGCGGGCGGGATCTGCGGATCGGATCTTCATTATTATCAGGATGGTGGGTTCGGACCGGTGCGCGTCCGTGAACCGATCATCTCAGGTCACGAAGCCTCAGGCTATGTCCAGGCTCTTGGGAGCGGCGTAAGCAATTTGGTGATCGGCCAACTTGTGGCCGTCAACCCATCGCAGCCCTGCGGCCATTGTCTTTTCTGCAAGAAGGACCAGCCAATTCACTGCCTTGAAATGCGGTTCATGGGAAGTGCCATGCGCATGCCACATGAACAGGGCATGTTCAGGGACAGGCTGGTTGTGTCGGCCAAACAATGCGCTCTCGTTGGCAAGGATGTCACGGCTGCAGAAGCGGCCTGCACCGAACCGCTTGCGGTCTGCCTGCATGCCGTCGCGCAAGCAGGCGACCTCGCCGGTCTAAACGTGCTGGTGACCGGCGCTGGACCGATCGGACTATTGACCGTTGCGGCCGTGCGCCACGCTGGAGCGTCTGAGATCGTTGTCACCGACCTGGCGGACGCAGCCCTTGCACGGGCTCCTTCAATGGGTGCGGATCGTACGATCAACGTTGCCACCAATGCCGAAGACCTCATCCCCTACCAGGACAACAAGGGTTACTTCGACATCATTTTCGATTGCTCTGCTGCAGCGCCCGCCCTGAGGAGCGCATTTGCCGCAATAAAGCCGCGTGGTACCATCGTTCAGGTGGGAGTGACAGGTGACATCACCATCCCGCTCAATGCGCTTGTCGGGAAGGAAGTGCTGTGGCGTGGATCGCAACGTTTCCACGAAGAGTTCGCAATTGCGGCTGCGTTGATCTCATCCCGTGAGATCGATGTGCGACCAATCATCTCGCACAGCTTTCCGTTGGAAGAAGCGGCGGCGGCCTTCGAGCAGGCCGGCGACAGGACCCGCGCCTGCAAGGTGCAGCTCACTTTTTCCCAAGCATGACATCGAAGGACATACAATGAGACATACGTGGCGCTGGTTCGGACCGGTCGACAAAGTAACAGTTCAAGATGCAGCACAGGCGGGCGCACAAGGCATTGTCAGTGCATTGCACCACATAGCGACGGGTGATGTCTGGCCGGTGGAGGAGATCAGCAAGCGGCATGAGGCGATCAAGGCAGGCGGGCTGGTCTGGGACGTGGTCGAAAGTGTGCCTGTTTCTGAGGATATCAAGACCCAAAGAGGTGAATGGAAACGCCACGTCTTGAACTGGCAGGAAACGCTGCGCCGATTGTCGGCCTCCGGTATTCGTACTGTGTGCTACAATTTCATGCCAGTCCTGGATTGGACCAGAACTGATCTGCGGTGGGAGACCAGGCATGGCGCGAGAGCCATGCGGTTCGACCTTGTCGACTTCGCAGCCTTCGATATCCACATTCTCAAGCGGCCAGACGCTCGAACGGACTACCCCGACTGGCTCCACGATCAGGCTGCACAACGGTTTTCGGGAATGGCCGATGAAAAGATCGCGGCACTCGGCAAGAACATAGGTGCCGGCCTGCCCGGCTCCGCAGATGGTTATACGCTAGAACAACTCCTGGAAAAACTCAGCTCCTATCATGGTATTGATCGTACCAGACTGCAACAGAACCTCATCGACTTCCTGTCGGAGGTCGTTCCAGTGGCAGAAGAAGTCGGCATCAATATTTGCGCCCACGGCGATGATCCGCCGTGGCCCCTGCTAGGCCTGCCACGGATCTTGTCGACCGAGGCGGATTACGCCCACATGCTGTCTCAGGTCGACAGCCGGGCAAACGGTGTAACTCTGTGTACCGGTTCGCTCGGTGCACGTGCAGACAACAATCTTCCCTTCATCGCCAAACGCTTTGCTGATCGCATTCACTTCGTTCACCTGCGTAATGTAACGCGCGACACCGATACGGTGCCCTGCTCCTTTTTTGAAGACGAGCATCTGGAAGGGGGCACGGATATGGTGGCGGTCATTGCGGCGCTCATCCAGGAGGAATCGCGACGCCGCGCTGAAGGGCGCCAGGATCACCAGATACCAATGCGACCGGACCATGGACAGGAAATCCTCGACGATCTCAGGCGAGGTGCCCAGCCAGGTTATCCTGCCATCGGCCGCTTGAAGGGGTTGGCGGAATTGCGCGGGATCGAACGAACCCTGATGCACAGCTGTTTCGGCCTGGGCGACACATCGACAACCTGATCCACCATCCGTCATATTCACCCAGGATCGGATCTAAGTGGAAAAGGCCAGCCAATCAGCTTCATCTTCCTGCAGGCATACGCAGGAAGGTGTGGCGGTGGCTGTTGTACGTCGTCGTCAAATAATCACACTTTTCGAGCAAATAAAGTACAAAGCGTCTTTCGCCAGAGCCCCACAAGGGTTAAGGCAGAGGGCAACCGGACAAGGATCATCAGGTCGGCAAATTGCCTGCTGCCTGTGGTCCAGTCGTACGGTCTCGGGTGGACGTTCCACACAGGTTTCGATTTTCAGGGAAGAGCACAATGAGTTTCAAGCCGCATGGCAAACATCTCGTCGCAGGAGAATGGGTCGCAACGGAAACAAAGTTTCGTAGTGAACCGGCTCAAGGCGAAGCATTCGACTTTTCGGTCGGTACGGTCGACCTGGTAAACAAGGCTTGCGAGGCCGCAGAAGACGCCTTCTGGAGCTACGGTTACACCACCCGGGAAGAGCGCGCCGCGTTCCTCGACGCCATTGCTGACGAGATCGAAGCCCGCGCCGACGCAATCACCGAAATCGGCTCTGCCGAAACGGGCCTGCCAGCAGGCCGTCTTCAGGGCGAGCGTGGCCGCACGACCGGTCAGTTGCGCCTCTTCGCATCGCACATTCGCAATGGAGAGTATCTCGATCGCCGCCATGACGTAGCACTGCCGGATCGCCAGCCGCTGCCCCGTCCAGATATTCGCCTTATGCAGCGTCCAATCGGCCCGGTGGCCGTTTTCGGCGCATCCAACTTCCCACTGGCATTCTCTGTTGCCGGTGGCGACACCGCAGCAGCACTTGCTGCCGGTTGCCCGGTGGTCGTCAAGGGTCACTCGGCTCACCCTGGCACTGGCGAGATCGTTGCAGAAGCCGTGCTTGCTGCCGTCAAGAAGCATAACCTTCACCCGGGCGTTTTCTCGCTGATCCAGGGCGGCCGTCGTGACGTTGGCTCTGCCCTCGTCCAGCATCCACGCATCAAGGCAGTCGGCTTCACAGGGTCGCTGGCCGGTGGACGCGCCCTGTTCGACCTGTGTGCACAGCGTCCAGAGCCGATCCCGTTCTTCGGTGAACTCGGCTCTGTCAATCCGATGTTCCTCCTGCCAGAAGCGATCAACGCACGCGGCGAAGCCATCGCAAAGGGCTGGGCAGGTTCGCTCACCATGGGTGCTGGCCAGTTCTGCACGAACCCCGGCATCGCTGTCGTCCTGTCGTCTCAGGCTGACGCCATTGCCGAGACGGCACGTGCTGCGCTGTCCGAGGTCGGCCCACAAGTCATGCTGACGGACGGGATTGCCTCTGCCTATCGCGACGGCCGCGACCGCATCGCAGCCGGTAACGGCGTTCGCGACGTTCTAACCACCACCTGCAATCTGCGCAACGCTACACCTTACCTGTTCCGCGTTTCCGCTAAGGACTGGCTTGCCAACCATGCACTTGCGGAAGAAGTCTTTGGGCCACTCGGCCTGATCGTGACGGTCGACAGCGCCGAGGAAATGATCGAAGTGGCAAAAAGCTTCGAAGGTCAGCTTACCGCCACGCTTCATCTCGATGCGGGTGACGCTGAACTGGGTCGCAAGCTTCTGCCGATCCTCGAGCGCAAGGCTGGTCGTGTCCTCGCCAACGGCTTCCCGACGGGTGTTGAAGTCTCTGATGCCATGGTTCACGGCGGCCCCTACCCGGCCTCGACCAACTTCGGTGCGACCTCGGTTGGCACCATGTCGATCCGTCGCTTCCTGCGCCCGGTTTCTTACCAGAACATTCCGGCTGACGTTCTCCCGTCCGACATCGGTTGATTTTTGAGTTCACGCCGGCAAAACAGTTTGCCGGCGTGATCCCGCATCCTTGGCGCGCCGAACATACGTGGCCACACCTCCGCTCGCCTATCTAAAATGGCGTCTGGGCGCTCCGCCCGTTGACGGCGTCGTTGCCTTTCTGATTTTCCAACATTTTTGAGTCCGTTTTTCCACAACTCGCGCCGCACGGGTTGACAGTCGGCGCAAACGTAATGTTATTACATTTCATATTGAATGTAATAACACTACATAGCCGATACCTCGCTATCGCGATCGGACCTTAACTGTCGGAAGGACACTCATGGCACCTCCTATTCACAATTTCCTCATGTCTGCGCTTGCGTCATCCCTGATGTTTGCGCCCTTTGTCACACTTAATGCATCAGCAGAGGAAAGCCAGGACAGCCGCACGGAGTGGCGCCTTTTCGTCGCAGACCATTCCCAACCAATTGTCCGCGCGATCAATTTCGAAGACGGGAAGGAACTGGCGCGCTATGATCTGAAGGGTTACGCAGCGCTCACTACAAGTGCCACCGGAAAGACGGTGTTCGCGACGCAGTCGGACGCAGACGTCGTAAACATCATCAAAACCGGCATTATCTTATCCGACCACGGCGAGCACCGAGATCTCGATGTGGAAGAGACCGCCCTCCTGCCTGTGATTTTCGAAGGAAAACGTCCATTCCACGTGGTGCCACACGATGATCACGCGATTCTCTTTTACGATCGCGGAGGCAAGGCCGACGTTATCGATGAGGCAGCTCTACTGGAAGGAAAGGCAAAGGTCCGAACGATCGACACGACGGCGGCCCATCACGGTGTCGCGGTCACGATGGGGCGATACGTCCTCGTATCAGTCCCCGGTCAGAACGCTGAATTGAAGCCCGATGCCTTGCCGCCACGTGTCGGAGTGCGCGTCCTCGACAAGGACGGAAAAGAAGTCGGTCAGCAGGCAAAGTGCACGGATCTGCATGGCGAGGCAACTTCCGCCAGACTAGTTGCATTCGGTTGCAAAGAAGGCGTTCTGGTTGCCCGGCCTGGCGGCATCGATGGTCCAGAATTTGAAATGCTCCCATACCCGGAGCATTTCCCGAAGGCGAACACCGGTACGCTGCTTGGGGGTAAATCCATGCAGTTCTTCCTCGGCAACTACGGCGAAAACAAAGTGGTTCTCATCGATCCGGACGGCGAGGAAAAGTTCCGTCTCATCGAGCTACCAACACGACGTGTCGACTTCATCCTCGATCCCGCCAACCCGCGCAATGCCTACATCCTGACAGAAGACGGGGATCTGCACGTCCTTGATATTCTTGAGGCGGCTATCGTACGAAAATCGAAGATAACCGAGCCTTACAGCAAAGACGGCCATTGGCGTGACGCGCGCCCGCGCCTTGCAGTCGCCGACGGCAAGATCGCTCTTTCGGATCCACGCCACTCGCTGATACGGGTGGTGGACGCCGAGACCCTGAAAGAAACGCGCACGATCCCCGTGGAAGGCCAACCGTTCTCGATCGTCGCAGTTGGCGGTTCGGGAGTTTCGCACTAAAAATTGCCTATGTGGCGGACAGATCACCCTGTCCGCCATTTCTCAAACGCTCACTCCGCCACTTCGAAGCGGATCGGGTGTGCCCCCTCCCAAAGAACTTTCGGCCCAAGTTCCGCCAGCTTGTCCAGATTGGACGTCAGCGTAATGAAATGGTTTCCCGCGAGCTGCCCGACTTTCGAGGAGAAATCCACGCCTCCATACGCCAACAAGATTTCCGTTTCACTGATACCGCCTGGATAAAGAATGAACTGTCCAGGGGCCGGATGGCTGGTATGGTTTTCGTATCCGACGCCAAACTCATAGTCTCCAAGCGGAATCCAGACACCTTCACCGGACCAGCGCACGTGGACGATCTGGCCTTCGAATGGCATGCGAGCAAGGAATGCCTCACAGGTTTTAGGGGCTTTTTCCATCTCCAGCACAGCGTCGAATACGTAGGGGCCGGCGGTTACCTTCAGCTTCATTAGTTATTGTCTCCAGTGTGTCAGTTTAAAATTATTCATGCCTTTCGGCGGGTACTCGCGGCGCGATAAACACCGTCGCCTTTCTTGCCCTTAAGCACCCCGTCCTCGACCATGATACGTCCGCCCAGAATGACGGTCGTCGGCCAGCCCGCGACATCCATTCCCTCATAGGGCGAATAGTCTGCCCCATCGTGGAGTTCGGCATGGCGGATTGTACGTTTTTCTTTCGGATCCCAGATTGCAAGATCGGCATCGGAGCCAATGGCGATGGCTCCCTTCTGCGGATACAAACCGTATGTTTTCGCGTGATTTGTCGCTGTAAGGGCAACAAAGCGCTGTAAATCAATCCGACCCTTCATGACGCCTTCGGAAAACAGGATCGGCATCCGTGTTTCCACGCCGGGAATACCGTTCGGGATATGGCGAAAGCTCAGGCGCCCTCTCGGATTGAGCTTGCCGCGCTCGTCGTCATAACGGAATGGGCAATGGTCAGAAGAGAACAGATCGAAGACGCCATTCTCGATACCAAGCCAGCACTCATTCTGGGCAGCCAGATCGCGTGGCGGTGGGGAGCAGACAAATTTTGCACCCTCCCAATCCATGCCCGAAAGATCGTCTGCCGTCAGCACCAGATATTGCGGGCAGGTCTCGCCGACAACCTTCACCCCGCGAGCCCGCGCACGACCAATCTCTTCCATCGCCTGCCCGTTCGAGACATGAACGATAACAACCGGCACATCGACGATTTCTGCGAGTGTGAGCGCCCGGTGCGTCGCCTCGCGCTCGACAGCAGCTGGACGCGTCGTGGCATGGGCACGCGGCGCGACATCACCTGCAGCCTCGTGTTTTTCGATAAGGAAACGGATCGCGTCTTCATTTTCGCAATGGACCATGACCGTTGCCCCGGTCTCACGAGCAACATCCAGTGTCTTGAGGATTTCGGCATCGCTGAGGCGGAGATCGTCGTAGGTCATAAAGACTTTCAGCGACGAATATCCATCCTCTATCAATGCTGGAAGCTCTTGACCTAGGACAGCTTCGGTTGGCTCGTTGACGATAAGGTGGAAGCTGATGTCTGTGTAGCAGTTGCCATCAGCGAGAGCGTGGTACGCCTTTAGCGCTTCGCGCAAGGATTTTCCCTTCTCTTGCAGGCAAAAGGGCATAAGCGTGGTATTTCCACCGAACAATGCCGAACGCGTGCCGCTTTCGAAGTCATCAGCCATGACAATTCCATCACCCGAAGGCTGCGAGATGTGGACATGGCTGTCTATTCCACCCGGCAGGACAAATTTTCCTTCAGCATCGACAACCGTTCCATCGGCATCAATATGTTCGGCGATCTGTACGATGCGCCCATTTTTGATGCCAATATCGGCACGGAAAACGTCAGACGCTGTTGCGATGGTTCCGTTGCGTACGATGAGATCGAGTTCACCCATGGCGTACTCCTTTCCAATTTTCGTCAATGCTGGAGAATCTTGCTGAGAAACGCCTCAGTGCGCGGATTGTGGTGTTCGTTGAAAAACGCCTCCGTGGGACGATCCTCAACGATTTCGCCCTGATCGATGAAAATCATTCGGGTGGCTACACGGCGCGCGAAGCCCATTTCATGGGTAACCACCATCATTGTCATCCCGTCACGGGCAAGTCCGGTCATGACATCGAGAACCTCTGAGATCATTTCCGGGTCGAGCGCCGATGTTGGCTCGTCAAACAACATTGCCATCGGGTTCATCGCCAGGGCGCGGGCGATCGCCACGCGCTGCTGCTGACCGCCGGAGAGCTGACCGGGGTACTTCAGTGCATGTGCCGTCAGACCAACCCGGTCCAACAATTCCATCGCCTTTTTGCGAGCGGCGTCTTCATGGCGACCAAGCACGATCTGCTGTGCGAGCATGATGTTCCCCTCGATCGTCAGATGCGGGAAGAGCTCGAAATTCTGGAAAACCATACCGACACGGGAACGCAACTCCGGAAGGTCTGTCGCCGGATCGCCGACCTCGATTCCGTCGACGCGGATGGACCCTTTCTGAAACGGCTCTAGAGCATTGACACATTTGATGAGCGTCGACTTTCCAGAGCCAGAGGGGCCACAAACGACCACAACCTCGCCCTTCTTGACGGTGGTCGTGCAGTTCTTCAGAACCTCGAACTCGCCGTAATATTTTGAAACTTCGGTGATTTCGATCATTGTCGCCTCACTGGAAACGGGAAATGGAAAATTCCGACAGATCGCGGCCTGGGTCACGGCCGGTGACCATTGCGGCCGTGAGTTGGCCGACGAGCGGCCCTAGCGTATAGCCGTTGGACGTAACGGCATTGAAGAAACCGGGCATGGCGGGATGTTCGCCGAGGATTGGCGCACCATCGATGTTGATGTTCATCGCCGCCCAACTGCGGATCACATGCAGTTTGCGCAGTCCAGGCACCACGTGCTGAGCCACCCAGAGGTTACCTTCAAGGCTGGAAAACAGCGGGCGCGGATGGCTATGAACAGGGTCAAGGCCGGCAGTCCAGCCGCCCCCAATCAGAAAATTACCGTTGGCCGCCTGCTTCAGTGTCAGGTGGCGGTCGGCATGAGCGACGAGATGGGAAATTGCCGGAGCTGCAGCCTCTGTAACAACCATCTGCAATGGGGCACCGAAAACGGGCACGTTGAGGCCAAGCATGGCACCGATCCGCGACGCAAACGCGCCGGCTGCATTGACGATACGCGTAGCCGAAATCGTTCCTCGTGACGTTTTGACAAGAAAGCGATTGCCGGCGACCTCAATTGAAAGCACTTCGGTACGGTCGAAAATGGACGTACCGGCCTTCATGGCGGCATCTGCCATGTGACGCGTCGCGATCAACGGATTGATCTTCCCCTCCTGAGGGCAATACGCAGCACCGATCATCGCGGACGAGAGGGCTGGTTCAAGCCGGTGGAGATCCTGTTTTCCGATGACATGACAATCGATCCCCGAGGCCCGTTCCATGGCCGTCTTTTCCTCAAGAAACCGGAGATGGGCCTCCGTCTCGGCGACCATCAGTCCACCGGTTATCTTCATCTCGAAGTCGACACCAAAGCGCTTCTCAAGGCTCAGCCAGAGATCGATGGAATCGCGCTGCAGTGAGAGCGTGCGGGCGGCAGGACCACCGCCGCCTTCAGCACGAGCGCCATGATCGAAGGAGAGAAGTTGCGCATGCAAGCTGCCTGCATTTCCGCCGGACGCCAGGCCTCCGGGAAAGCCACGCTCCACGACGACGACATCGTCACCGCTCTCTGCAAGAAAGTAGGCTGTGGAAAGGCCAGCTATACCGGCACCGATGACGAGTGTACCAACCTCGGTTCTTGGCAATGGCTCCTGGTTCGAAAGAGGCGGGCGTTCCGGCAAGAGTGCGCGCTTATGGCCGCCCCATTCCGCCTTTTCGACAGATAAGGCTGCAAGCGGCACCGGGCGAAGGGGCATCTGCGGTGCAAGCAAACCTTGCGTCTGCGATTGAGGTTTGCCGGTAAGTTCCGTCAAGGTTCGACCACAATAGCGGCTCTGGCAACGCCCCATGCCGGCACGCGTCAGGCGTTTCAAGGTTGCGATGTCGGGCGGTCCCTTGCCTGAAATTTCTCGCAAGCGACCGACAGTGATATTCTCACACCGACAGGCGATCGTGCTGTCTTCGAGTTCTGACTTTTTCTCAGCGCCATCGGCAAATAGCGACCACAAAGCGCCCTGAAACCGTCTCGATCGCAGAAGCCTGTTTGCAGCCTTGGCGTCCGACCTCTCACTCAATCCAAGCTTTCGAGCAACTGCGAGGCCCGCAAGCCGCCCTTCAGACATCGCAACGTAAGCGCCGCCAAAACGCGAAGCCTCGCCAACAATATAAACGTTGGGCAACGAACTCTCTCCGTCCTTGCCGCACCGGGCGACAAGTGAGCCGTCAGCGGCAACGTCATGCGCGCAACCAACCAACCTTGAAACCTCGTTCGACGCCGTAAAATCTCCACCCAGGAGCACAGTGTCGGCCTCGAAATAACGGGGTCCAGTGGGCGTTGAAATCGCCACACGCTCCACCTGTGTGTCGCCCTCGACCGCCAGAACGCGACTTCGCCAGAAAAGCGGTATGCGTGCCTTCGTCAGTCTGGCGAGTTCGCGCATACCCTTGAGAGCCAAGGCAGGGTCGCATCTAAGGACAGCAAGTGCGGCCGCGGGATTATGAAAGGGGGACAAAGCGCGATCTACGAGAGCGGCCACTTGCCCTCCTGCTTTCAGGACTTCCATCGCGACCTGAATGTTGAGTGGTCCGTTGCCGGCAACAACGATCCGCTTGCCAGGGAGTGTGGCATAGCTGCGCAACAACGTCTGCGCAGCGCCTGCTGTCATGACGCCCGGCAGCGTCCACCCAGGGATGGGTGCGGGGCGCTCGAAAGCGCCGGTGGCAATCACCATCATATCCGGGACGGCATAAAACGCACCGTCGGGCCCGTAGCAGCCTACCGACAATTCACCGTCATCGTTGCGCGACGCGCCCCAAACAGTAACGCCCGCCACAAGTGTAACACCCGCGTTGCGGGCTCGTTCAATCAGAGAGGCACCATCGGAAGCCTGCGTGTCCGCTCTGAGGACGTCCGCGGCGACCGTTGTGTTCGGTTGCTTATAGAATTGGCCACCGGCGCTATGCCGCTCATCCAGAACGACAACCGATGCACCAGCCTCCGCCGCAGCAAGTGCCGCGGAAAGGCCGCCAGGACCTGCGCCAACGATGAGCACATCCATGCGCCTTTCGCCAACCGCCAGAGGTAGCGGTGCAATCTCTTTCAGGCGCTCGTCAAGGATATCTGGCCGGGCTGGCTGACGTTCCACATGCATGCCCGGCGAGACCGGTGTCATGCAGGCTCGCTGGCTGGTGCGACCATCAACCGTTACAAGACAGTCGTGACAAACACCCATCCCGCAAAACAGCCCACGAGCTTTCGCACTCGTATCACAGGAAAACCCATGCCGGCCCGATTGCGCCATTGCGGCTGCAATGCTGGCTCCCGCTTCGACACGGCATTCAGCACCGTCAATGTAAAGCGTAAGCTTTTCTGCAGAACCGGCGGAAAGGGGCATTCAGGTAACTTTCCTTAGCTTGGGAACTTCAGGTTAAACCGGCCTACAAGGGCCTTCATCGCCTGGTCCTGTGCGGTGGGAAGCGGCAACCTCGGCGGCAGAGGTTCGCCTGCGGCAAAGCCCATATGATTGAGGAGCGACTTCGATCCAGCCACATAGGCTTGTCCGCCGACGGCCTGAATGACGGGTAGCCATTCTAGATAAAGCGCTCGCGCTTCATCATATCTTTTCTCGTCGGCAGCGAGTGTGAAGATACGCGCCATAACCCCAGGGGCAACATTGGAGGCGACTGCCACCCAGCCCTCGGCACCCATGACAAATGATTCAAACCCGAGAATGCCGCCAAATACAGTCATATTCTCGCCTGCGAGGCGCGCGATGTCGCGGACTCGCGTCACCTCCAGTGTCGATTCCTTGACGTAATCGCAACCCTTGATTTCGGCGATACGTGCCAGAAGTTCGGGTTTCATATCGACGTTTGCCGTCGCTGGATTGTTATAGACCATGACTGGAATGTTGATAGACGCGGCAATTGCCCGGTAGTGCTCGACGAGTTCGTCATCGGTCGGGGTAGAATAGAACGGCGGAATGACCATTACGCCATCGGCGCCCATTTCTTCTGCCTGGCGGCTCAGCCGTACTGCCTCCCGGGTATCCTCGGCACCGGCCCCGATGAGAACGGGCACGCGCCCTGCAGCCGTCTCAATCACTGTGCGCGCTACCGCGTCACGATCTTCCTGAGAAAGAGAGAGGAATTCTCCGGTTGAACCAAGCGGGATAAGGCCATGAATTCCTTCATCTACCTGCCAGTTTACAAAAGCCTTCAGCGCGACAAGATCGACAGAACCCTTATTGTCGAGCGGCGTTATCATCACAGTGAATACACCGCGAAATTTCTTCGTCATCATCTTGTCCTTCGAGATTTCAGCGTTTGTCAGCAAAGCGGGCTGTTGCCGTCGCCTGACCGAAGCGCTTTTCGATACGCCGCTGGATGAAATCCCATGCGGTTGTGAGTAGCAGATAATATATGGCGGCGACGGCGAAGAGCTCGAGCACCATGAACTTCTCCTGGATCAGAACCTGCGTGCGGCGCAGCAGTTCTTCCATGGAAATGACCGAGGTTACGGAGGTCGTCTTGAGAAGACCGTTCACCGAATTTCCTAGCGGCGGAATGATAACCTTGAAGGCCTGGGGCATGACGATCCGGCGCATGATCTGCCGCTCCGTCATTCCGAGCGCTCTTGCCGCACGGGATTGACCTTCCGGGACCGCCTCGATACCGGCGCGAATGATTTCGGCCAGATAAGCTGCCTCATTGAGAGCAAGGCCAATCAATGCCGCCTGGACAACGCTGAAACGGATTCCAAGTTGCGGCAGTGCCGTGTAAATTACAATGAGTTGCACAAGAAGCGGCGTGCCACGAAACAGCCATACGTAGAACGATGCCAGTCCGCGTACCGGCATCGCATGCGATCGCCGCATGAGCGCCAGAATAAAACCCAGTGCAAGACCACAGACCAGCGAGACACATGTCAGCCAGATCGTTGTAGCAACACCCTCGAGGATGAAGGGATTGAACAGGTATTCAAAAAAACCTGACCAGTTCCAGAATGACATGTCGAAGCCTCTCCAGTCTTGTGGATAGCGAGCGCCCGAGTAATGACGCTCGCCTGTCTCATCGGATGTTAACGGTTCGGACCTTTGACGGAGTAGTCACCTTCGACCATCGGTAGACCGTAGTCGTCGAACAATTTTGCGAGCGAGCCGTCAGACTTCATCTCCTTGAGAACGACTGAGACCGCATCTGCAAGAACGGGACTCTTGAAGGCAATCGACACTGGAGCCGGATAGAGGCCGTGTACTGCCCGTTTGAAGTCGCCTCGCTTGTCATACTCCTTGGCAACAGCATCAATCGCAACGACACCCTCAACCTGTCCTGCCCGCAGAGACTGGAAGGCCAGTGCGAAATTGTCGAATGTCTGGATCGTCAGGCCTTCCTTGCCCTCTTTTTTCAATTCCGCATCCAGTTCGCGTGCTTTCTTCTCTTCGAAACCACCGAGCTCAACGCCGACACGCATGCCTGCGAGATCTTCCTTCGACTTGAATTCCTTTTTCGTATCCGGAGCGACAGAAATGCTGATTGCCTGATCTTCGTAAGGGATCATCTGCATCATGGCAGCGCGCTCGGGCGTGAAGAAAATACCCGTATTGATCATGTCCCACCGACCTGCCTGGAGGCCAGGGATCATGGCGGAAAACTCGATACGGACATACTCAGGGGTGAGGCAAAGCCGCTTTGCGATCTCCTTGCCCAACTCGACGCGCATTCCCTGAAGCTCACCCTTGGAATCGACGAATTGCAATGGCGGAAGAGTGGGATTGGTAGACATCACCAGAGCACCTGGCTTGATAAGCTCTGCGTCGGCAATTTTTGGCGCGCAGGTCTGCGCGAACGCCGTCGATGACAACTGAAAGACGGCCAAGGCCGCAAGCGTTACTAGACGAAAATTCATATTGGTTCCTCTGGAGTTATATTTTTCTTCGTTCCAAGTGGCTGCTTGCGAACATTGCATCCAATTGGTATACCATTTACATACACAGCGAAAAAACGCGATGCAAGCCCCATTTTTCAGCACTGCCAAAAAACAGGCATCACACTTCAACAAGGATAGAGGATGAGGTCAGTAGGTGCTCAGAACGCCCTCACGGACGCGCTCCAGATGCAGCCCCATAATGTCACGGGCAGCATCTGCGTCGCGCGCCCTCAGAGCCGCGAGAATGGCGTGGTGATCGGATATACCCGGCTTGCGTTGTGCAAGCCGCCTTTGACGCTCGAAAATCGTCGTGTAACGACGCATCTGAATGATGGTCTCAGCCATGAAAGGATTTCCACTGGCTGTACCAATCCCGTTATGAAGCGCATCGTCGAATTGCCAGACAAGCGAGGGATCCGGATCGGCGTCAGCGTCGAGCCGGTCGAGCATAGCTTGCAGGCTGTTGATCTGCGAAACATCCATGGATGCACTGGCCAGCGCGGCAGCCGATGGCTCCACCAAAAGGCGCATGGCAAGGCTGTTAAGGTAATCCTGCAAGGTAATGACACGGACAGTCAGAACACCTTTGCTGTTACGAACCAGAAGCCCCTGCCCCTCAAGCCGACCCAAAGCATCACGCATCGGCGAACGCGAGACGCCAAGCTTGGTGGCAAGACGGCGCTCCTGAACAACAGCACCGCCCGTCAGCCTTGCTGCCAGAATGTCATCGAGAAGCGTTCGATAGGTGTCATCCGCCAGACTGGTTTCCCCCACGACCGCGATGTCGTCATTCATGTCTCACACTCTCCAGACGTGTTGGCGATCATGACAGCTATGCAACATGCTATGGGTCTTTGGGAAGACTTCGTCCTGACGAAAACAAATCACACCGCCAAAGCAAACAAGGGATGACGAGCCTCGTGACACAGACGGAAAAACAGCCTGCCGAAACAGCCTCGGACATTGGCGGTCACAAGCTGGCCGCTCTCGCCTACAACGCTGTATCCGACATGATACGTCATCGGCGACTGCGTGGGGGACAGGTCATCACCGAAGCAAGGCTCGCGGAAACGCTTGGGGTTTCGAGGACGCCGCTGCGAGAAGCGTTGCAGCGACTTGAAGGCGAAGGCATGGTCCACAAGGGCGACGGCCGCAAATATGTCGTCCGGCAGGTCGACATTGGTGAGTATATCCAGAGCCTGAAACTGAGGATATTGATTGAGCCGGAAGCAGCTGTGCAAGCTATGGAAGCGATCCCTGGCAGACAGCTCGTCGAGGTACGTCGCGAGATCGACGATCTGATGGGTGCGACTGCCTATCACACGGATGCACACTGGTTTTCCGACGACCGCCTTCACAACCTGATCATTGACTATTGCGGCAACGACGTCATGGCGGGGGTATTGCGAGGGTTGCGGTCGACCACGAGACTGTTTGAGATTGGCAATCTCAAGGATCGGCTCACGCCAGACTCAACCGAACATCTTGTCATTGTCACCGCCTTGCAGAACAAGAATGCCGATGCGGTAAGAGCCTCCGTCGCCTCACACGTCGAAAGCCTCATTGGGTTTGCGCGACGTCACCTGCATATTGCTGAATAGAACCGTATAGGCGCTCCCCGTAGGGAACGCCTATATCAATTAGTCAGGCTGCCTGGACTGCGTGGATCTTATCAATGCCGCCCACGGTCCCCGCAAAATCCTGCCAGACACCCTGCGCACCCTTTTGCCATGCGTCATAGTCTTCCGGTTTCAGAAGCTTGCCGCCTTTCGAAAGCGCCAACTCGACCGACTTTGCCTCGTCCTCAACGATAAGCTGGTTGAAGTAAAGCGCACCTTCGCTCGATGCATCCGACAGCACCTTCTTTTCCTCGTCATCCAACTGGCTCCAGAATGCCGCGCCGTAATAGACAACGCCGGAAGCCCATATATGTCCGGTTTCCGTCATGTACGGAACGACTTCATAAAGTTTGAAGCCGGCATATGCGGATTTCGTAAGATCCATGGCATCCGCGACACCTGTCGCCAGCGCGTTGTAGGTTTCTGTGATTGGAATGCCGACCGGCGTTGTGCCGAATGCACTCCAAAGCTTCGTATGCAATGGGCTCTGAATAACGCGGATTTTCTTTCCCTCGAGTTCCACCGGCTTTGTCACGGGCTCTTTGGTAAGTAGATGACGAGCGCCGTAATTGATAAAATCAACGGCTACGAACTGTTGTGACGCCAACTTGCCTTTCAGGTCGGCACCTGTGTCTCCGGTGACGACCCTGCGAACGTGCTCACCATCGCGGAAAAGAAATGGAAGGTCGAGGATCTGCAACTCCGGAACCCAGCCGGAAAGCGAAGAAACGGTCGAGAGGCTGGCCTGGATTGACCCGAGCCGGACGCCCTCGGCAACCTCCTTCTCACCGCCAAGTGCTCCGCTGCGAACGATATTGAACTTGAAACGGCCCGGAAGCTTTGCCTCCACGAGTTCGCTGATCTTCAACCAAATCTTGGTCTCCGGCTTGTCGTCTGCAAAGAGCGAGGCGACCGTAACGTTACGGGTTCTTGCATTCGCGTTGCGAACCAACCCAGGTGCGCCGAACGTCGCCACACCGGCTGCAGATAGTTTGAGAAGTTTACGTCTGTTGATCATCGTTATCAAAAGCCCCGATTTCAGAAAAGAACCGCCCAAACGCACAGAATCGCGAGGGAAACGAGAAGAGAAAGAAGATAGGGAACAACTGCCCTGAAAAGCGCAGTCGCCGGAATACGCGTTACACCGCTTACGACGAAGATCAGCATCCCGAGCGGTGGCGTCAGGCCATGGATCATGAGATTGACCACGAGAATGACACCGAAGTGTATGGGGTCGATCCCTGCTGCAACGGCGGCCGGCAATAGGATCGGCCCAAACAATAGAATTGCAGCACCGATATCCAGTACAAGTCCAACGACAAGGAGGATCACGTTTGAAAGCAGAAGCACTGCGATCTTGCTCCCCCCCAGCATCGTGACGAAATCGGTGACAAGACCGGACACATCGTCCACTGCGAGCAGGAAAGCAAACGGCCCAGCCGTACCGATCAACAAACCGATGGCGGCAGCTTCGGCACCGGACTGGCGAAACGTTGTGAATATGCGTTTGGCACCAAGCCTGTAACCGAAACCAAGAAAAAGAGTATAGAGTGCCGCCAGTGCAGCAGCCTCGGTCGTCGTCACGATCCCGATACGAATACCGACGACAACAATTATTCCGAGGCCGAACGCCGGAATTGCAGCGACGGCAGAACGCCAGCGTTCCTGCCCATTCGCCCTCGGCAACGTATCAACCGTGCGCACGCTGAAATGGATCGCAACAGCAAGGCACAAAGCCATCAATCCACCGGCGAAAAAACCGCCTACGAGAAGAGAACCGACGGAAAGATTTGTCGCGGTTGCCAGAATGAGAAAGGCGATGGACGGGGGGATGACGTTATCAAGGACTGATGTTGCGGCGATAATCGCACCAGCCTGCGCGGGTGGATAACCGTGCCGCACGAGTTCCGGCTGAAATGTCGATGCACCGAAGGCTGCGTTCGCAACCGACGAGCCGGAGGCGCCAGAAAACAGCACGCTCGTCAGCAAGGTTGTCTGTGCAAGACCAGCACGGCGATGACCGACCATCGAGGCGGCAAAACGTACGAGTTGGTTTGCAACACCCGATTCTGTCAGGAGGCTTCCCGCAAGCAGGAAGAACGGGATAGCAAGCAACAGAAATTTCGACATTCCCGTCACAGTCGTGGAGACAATCGCAGGCTCAGGCAGTGAACTGCCAAATGCGATCGCGACGTAGGCTGCAGCGAGAAACGCATGGGCGAGCGGCGCGGCGAGAATTAGCCCGAGAGCCGCTGTCAGAGCCAGGAAAAGGCTCGGGGGAAGTGTCGTATCGAAGAAAACGAGTGGCAAACCGAAATAGGCGATCACTGAGATGACCAGTGATAGAATAACCTGCAGTGACTTTGCTTCCGAGGCACGCTGCAAGGCAAGATAGGTAAGGATAAGTCCGCCTCCCGCTCCCAGAAAACCGAAACGTATCCATTCCGGTAGACCGAGTGTAGGCGACGTACCACCCAGCATCGTGGCGATCTCCGATCCGCCAAACAACAATATCAGGGCAGCGACGAACGAGAAGGCGTCAGCTAGCATTTCGGTGGCCGGATGAAGTCGATCAGGCAAAAATCGCACGAACACATCGAGGCGCATGGCAAGCGCGCTTTTCAGGCTGAGCGGAGCGCCGACAGCGATCATGGCGACATGCAGCCAGATACCCAGATCTTCCGCTCCGATGAAGCCTGTATGGAATATGTATCGTAGTGCAACATTGGTCAGGACGACAATAAGGAGGGCAGCGAGCAGTGCAGCTGCAACCGCGCCAAGCAGGGCATCAAAAAAAGCGAGCGCTCTACCCAATATGATGGCAATCGAGAAATGTTTCGGTGTTGTAGTGCTCACTGGCGTTGCCGTCATGATTGGACTTCCGGTTTAGCAACCTCTGTTTCACGATGCTGTTGTCGCAGTAAGGTCACGATCAAACAGGGTCGACCAGGTAAACTGTTTTGCAGCAGATATCTCTCGCGAAACGTCAAGTCGCGGTAAAACCTTTTCGCCGAAGCGAAACGCTTCCTCAAGCAGCGGCATCCCGGACAGGATGAAGGTCTCCACGCCCGCCTTGCGATAGGCCTCAAGTGTGCGGATAACTGTGTCAGGTGATCCAACAATGGCGGTTCCAGGCCCTGGTCTCACAAGGCCGATGCCTGCCCAGAGGTTTGGTGCGATTTCCAGATCGCGGAGATCCTGTGGCTTGTTGCCACCGTGAAGCGCAGTCATACGCTGCTGACCAACAGAATCCGTTTTCCCGACAAAGCGCTGGTTGGCAGCAATCGCAGTTGCGTCCATCCTTTTGTAAAGGTCGGCAGCCGCTTCCCATGCTTCTTCGTCCGTATCACGCACGATAACATAAAGGCGTATACCGTATTCCAGGTTACGCCCGAGTTTTTCGGCGCGCGCCTTTACGATCTCGATTTTCGCTCCGATCTGTTCCGGCGTCTCGCCCCAGGAAAGATAGGTTTCAACGTGTTTTGCAGCAACCTCGATCGCCTTGTCGGACGATCCGCCGAACCACAATGGCGGTGGCTCAATTCCCTGTCCAACCGGCAGTGCAAGCTTTGCTCCCTCGGTTTTGAAATACTTTCCGTCGAAATTCACCGTATCGCCAGAAAACAGCCGATGCCAAATCTGCAGGTATTCGTCGGCCATGTCGTAACGCTCGTCATGCGGCATCGTCATCCCGTAAGCGCCAAGCATTTTCGCATCGCCCGAGACGACGTTAATCAACAACCGCCCGCGTGAAAACTCCTGCAAAGTCGCTGCCATTTTACCAAGCAGTGTCGGCGCAACGAGCCCGGGATGGATCGCGACCAGGAGCTTCAACCGCTCTGTATAGGACAGGAGTGCACCGGCCAGGACCCAGACATCATGGGCTCCCGTCGCAAACAAGGCGCCGGTGTAACCGAGTTGGTCGTAAGCAAGCGCCAACTGCTTGTAGTAGCCGAGATCAACCTTGCGGGAACCTTCCGGCTGCCAGGGATAGGCACCATCTGGAGCGCACATGTACCAGAAAACGTTCACTTTCTTACTCCAAGGCTTTCGAGCGACACCCCGGTCTGCACCGGTGACTTGAAATATCCATGTCGGTAGAGCGTGTCGGCTTCCTCCTGCTGCTCAGCAAGGATTTCCGGCGTTGCCTGCCCAACAGAGAGATCTCGAGAGCGCAGCACTTTTTCCCAGAATTGCGCATCCCCTTCGCTGCCTGGTTGGTTGGCAAGGAGGGTCGCCGCTCCTTTTACATCCGCCATGACCAACTGACCAATGCGATCAAGTTCGAAGGCGACGGCCGCGACCTTTTCGGCAGAAAATTCGTGATGCCCGAGCGTCCAGAACAGGGAACGGTTCGGAATTGTGGAGCCGCAACGAACAAGGACGTGCAAAGCCTCGTGACCAAGTGCCTTCTCAAGCCGTGGAGACATGGTAACCCATGCATCGACCCGCCCGTCTACGAGATCTCGCAGTGAATCGCTGTCACCGCTTTCGATCCTTGTTACGTCGGATAAGCCTAGTCCTTCGCCTTCGAGACTTCGAGCAAGAAGGTAAGTGTGGAACGAGCCGTCAATCAGTGAAATATCCCGTCCCACAAGATCGGCAACAGAGCGGATGTGGCTGTCCTTGCGTACAAGTATCGCACCATTGGCGGGCCTTGGCGCGGATGCAGCGATATAGGCTACTCCAAGCCCTCGGGCATCGGCCTCGATTGGCGGGGTCGATCCGGTTCCACCGAAGTGGATATCACCCTTTTCAAGCAAGGACGCTGTATCCCGTCCTTCCTTGTAAAGTACGAATTCAGGATCGAACGACTTGAATGCATCTGGCCAAAGCCGGGCGAGCCGCAAATGGAGATTGTTGGGATGCACCCCGATTTTCATGACGCCACCTCATTTCGACATCAATCTACTTTTTTATAGATCGTTTGCGAGGAACATTTTCGCGGGATGCGAGCGACAAAGGAAAGAGAATTCCATATTCTCTATCGATTTTAAACAATTTACTTTCCCGGATCGAGATGGAATTCAGCACGTTGAAATTTCAGGAAATACAATCTATGTTTTTATAATGTGAAAAGCGGCTATTCAAATGACAAAACCGATCTCAAATCGCATTTGTCGCAGCGTCGGCGAAGCGAGCGACCTTTTGAAATTGATTGCCAATGCCAACCGCTTGGCGATCGTCTGTTACCTGATGGAACGGGAGGCTTCTGTTTCAGCTCTTGAGTTCGAACTCGGGATACAACAACCGACCTTGTCGCAGCAGCTATCGGAATTGCGAGCAGCAGGCGTAATAGACGGGACGCGTGAGGGTAAAGCAGTGATTTACCGGGTGACCGACCCCCGTATTGTCGAACTGGTCTCGACATTACGCGGTTTCTACAACGATTTATCCGATGTGACCGGAAAGAAGTCCTTGCGGGATTTCCGGATGGACGAACCGATGTTCGACTGAGCCATGATCGATCTCTACACCTGGATCACCCCTAACGGACTGAAGATATCAATTGCGTTGGAGGAACTCGGCCTTCCTTACTGCGTACATGCGATCGATATTGAAAAGGGAGAGCAATTTTCGCCTGATTATCTGAGGATCAATGCTGGCGCCAAGATCCCGGCGATCGTCGATCATAACAACGGAACGGTTCTCACAGAATCGAATGCGATCCTGCTTTACCTTGCCGAGAAAACCGGTCGCCTCTTGCCACGCGACGACACATTGCGGCTTTCCGTCATAGAATGGCTGATGTGGCAATCTTCAAATTTTGGCCCGACTCTGGGCTACGCCCATTATTTTTTGACGTATAACGCCGGAAGCGCGCCGTTCGCGGAAGACCGTTTCGCACTCGATACACGCCGGCTCTATGCAACTTTGAACGATAGACTGGCGGTCTTCGATTACGTTGCCGGCAGTTACTCCATCGCCGACATCGCACTTTGGCCATGGGTGTCCCGCTTCGCACGTCACAAGATCGAACTTTCAGAGTTTCCCCATGTTCTACGATGGTACCGAAACATTGCTGAAAACGAGGGTGTGCGGCGAGGTTATAAAGTACCTTTCGTAACGTCAGCTATTCCCGGCATGTAATGCCGAGAGTGGTGACGTTTTTCACTTGGCACCTCAATCCGCCTCTGAAATTTCAGCGAAGACTTATAAACAGCCCTACAAAAGCTTATACTTGACGAGCGGTATCTTACCGGGAAATAAGGGGGAGCCAAGTTTTCGCAACTGCGAACAAAGCGCACCAAGGAGCAAGACAACTACAGTTCCGAACACAGTCACTTTTTAAATTTTTTTTAGTATCACAATTCGGCTTTCAGCACATTTTTATTTCAGTCGCGAAAGACGACAACGACCCAAATAACCGCCAAGTATTTTTTACGCGACAGCGGGAAATCTATTTTTATTACGCCTAGATTTGAGGACATTATGAAGACGGCAATCGTGCACGACTGGCTCACCGACCGTGGCGGGGCAGAAAAGGTCCTTCACAACCTTCTTGAGATATATCCTCATGCGGATCTCTATTGCCTGGTAGACTTCATGAACGAACGCGATCGCGGTTTTCTTGGCGGTCGAAAGGTCCACACGTCGTTTATTCAGAAGCTTCCTTTTGCAAAAAAAAGGTACCGCTCTTACCTGCCCCTGATGCCTCTGGCTATCGAGCAGTTCGATCTCAGCCAATACGACCTGGTCATTTCATCGAGCTACGCCGTGGCAAAAGGCGTAATTACCGGTCCAGGACAATTTCATGTGTCTTACATTCACAGCCCCATCCGTTATGCCTGGGATCTGCAACACCAGTATCTCAAGGAAACGAAGCTAAACACCGGGCCGAAGTCCTGGCTCGCCCGGGCAATACTCCATTACATACGCATGTGGGATATCCGTACCGCAAACGGCGTCGACCTTATGACGGTCAACTCCAAGTTCATCCGTAACCGGGTGCGAAAATGCTACGGTCGTGACTCGACAGTAATCTATCCACCCGTGGACACCTCCCACCTCGCACCGTCCGAGGCGAAAGGTGACTATTTCGTCACCGCGTCACGCCTTGTTCCGTATAAGAAAGTGCCTTTGATCGTCGAGGCATTCACGAAGATGCCCGACAAACGTCTGATCGTTATTGGTGACGGACCGGAAATGCGACGCATCAAGGAAATCGCCACACCCAACATTGAGATACTCGGTTTTCTCGGCAATGACGAGTTACACAAATACATGGCCGAGGCGAAAGCTTTCGTATTTGCCGCTGAAGACGATTTCGGCATCGTACCGGTCGAATCCCAAGCGCTCGGAACACCGGTCATCGCTTATGGCAAGGGTGGCGTTCTGGAAACCGTGGTTCCTCTCGGTGCGTCCAACCAGCCAACCGGCCTGTATTTCAAGGAGCAGACGCCTGACGCGATTTGCGCTGCGGTGCAGGAATTCGTCGACAACTCTGAGCGCTTCGACAAGAACGCTTGCATCGACAACGCGGCACGCTTCTCACGTGAACGTTTCCTGCGAGAATTCGCCGACACCGTCAATTTTGCATTGGCGGAACGAGCATAGAAGCGGATTGGGCATAGCTACACACTCAAGAACGCGACTAAGTGTTAATCTGACGGCGAAGCAGTACGGAATGGACAATTCGTCTTTTTCCATGTTGAATACGAACAGTCGGCAATAGATGACGCGTAGATCGTCATAGCGCGACTTAAGATTTAATTTTATTTTTTTAAATTCATACACTTACGAGAAACGCTATATCCGCACCCACGGATGCACCAGAAACCAAGCCTTAACCGCCAATTTCAGTTCCGTTTGAAACGACATATTATTATGCCGCCCAAATATATTGCGAACATTCAGATCTTGCGTTTCTTCGCCGCGCTTTTGGTAACATTCGCGCATATGGGCGTGGCAATCGAGGATCGCGACGCAGGTTTTCGAATGATCTATCCGCTCGACTGGGGACTGGGCGTCGATATCTTTTTCGTTATCAGCGGCTTCATCATGTATTACCTGATGAACAACCGCTTTCAGGAGCCTGGCGTTTCGCGCGATTTCCTGAAACGCCGCGTCCTTCGGATTGCCCCCCTTTATTGGCTTTGCACGACGCTGATGTTGGCATCAATCGTTGCTGCAGGCACTCTCGTCAATAACAACGCCATTGACCTTCGACATATCGCAGCATCGTATCTGTTCCTGCCGTGGCAACGCACCGACGGGCAGACGTTTCCCGTGCTTTCGCTCGGCTGGACGCTGAATTACGAAATGCTGTTCTACCTGCTCTTTGCCGTTGTCCTGTCGATGTCGAGGAAGACCGGCTTAATGGTCCTTGTCGGTGCATTCTCCGCGCTGATGGTCGCTGCAGCGTTGGCTCCGCCATCCATGTGGCTTCTTCGCTTCTGGGGCAATTCAATCATCGGCGAATTTCTTCTGGGCATTTTGCTGGCGATGATATTCATGCGCCCGGCGCGCCTTGCCTTTTTTACATCATTGGCGCTGATGGTCGCCGGTGTCACCTCCGCTGTTTGTTTCTATCAGACGGAGAGCTATATTTATCTGCCACGTCTGTTGACTGGCGGCATTCCAGCTTTGCTCATTACCAGCGCCATCATTCTGGGGCCGAATGCCCCTGCAAGCGCCCCATGCAAATGGTTGGCACGCGCAGGAGACGCATCCTATGCGCTTTACCTGACGCACCCCTTCGCCACCACACTTGTAGCAATTGTAGGCATAAAACTGGGCTTGCCCACGATCTTGGTATTCGTCACTGGTATCATTTGCAGCATTGTCGTAGCAGCCACAGTCTATGTGCTTTTTGAAAAACCATTTACAAAACAAGCAATTGGTTTCTTCAGCAAACCTACAATGAAAGAAACTGCCGGGGCGTGACAAAACTGCACTAGCGAAATGCAATATTCTGAAGAGAATATCAGAAAATACTTTAGTAACTATCGACTGCCATATGCATACAACGTGGAGAATAATTCGACGGTGAAGTGACGTGAACCGGAGCTCTTTACCGAACAATAAACTTGAAGATGCCGATGAAATTGGGCATAGGCGCTTCGAGGGGTAATCATTTCGGGGGCGATTCCGTTAATTTTAAAGAACAACGGTTATATTTATTGTCGGCTTCATTTGGATAATTTCTTTTTCACGCACTTATACGATGTCTGGAACACGTCTGTTTTATCTGGGCAAAAAAATTTTTGAGGACCAAATGCGTTTTTTGAATGTTTCGTTTCTGCTTGCAACGGCAGCTCTTTCTGGCTGCACGGCAACCTCGGCTTCCGGCCCTGATGCGGCGACAATCGAATCCAACGCTTCTGTAAAGTTCACGACGCAGGACAAGAAGAAAACCGCTGGCGTTGACTACGCGCTGATTGACATCAATAGCGCCGTTCTGAACTATGTCAGTGACACGACCACCACGACCTTGCTCGGCAGTTTCGGTGGCGGCAAGGGCGGCGTACCCGCTCTGCCAATGGGTGTTGGGGATGTGGTTCAGGTCGCAATCTTCGAAAGTCAGGCTGGCGGCCTTTTCATTCCGAGCGATGCCGGCAGCCGTCCAGGCAACTTCATCAGCCTGCCGCAACAGACGGTTGATCGCGAAGGCAATATCAGCGTTCCCTATGCCGGTAAAATCCGTGCGACAGGTCGCAACGTCGAAGACGTCCAGCAGGAAATTGAAGAACGTCTCGCCAATCGCGCCATCGAGCCCCAGGCTCTGATCACCAAGGTTTCCAGTCGCTCGGCGCAGGCTGCCGTGATCGGCGACGTCAAAGAACCCATGAAGGTTCAACTCACTGAAGCGGGCGACCGTATTCTGGACGTGATTTCGCAAGCGGGCGGCCTGAGCGCACCGAATATAGAATCCTACGTGACGCTTATCCGTCGCGGCAAAACGGCCCGTATCAATTACAATCACCTTATCTCTACGCCAGCCGAAAACATTTATGTTGTGCCGGGCGACACGGTAACGGTCGAACGTGAACGACGCACCTATCTGGCCTTTGGTGCATCTGGCCTGAACGGCCGATTTGAGTTCGAAGATGCCGACCTCAAGTTGTCGGACGCACTTGGCAAGGCAGGAGGCCTGCTCGACTCGCGCGCGGACCCAGCCCAAGTGTATATCTATCGTATCGTCAGCCGCGAACTTCTCGTGAAACTGGGCGTCAACACGTCCAAGTTCCCAGGCGAGGAAGTGCCAGTCATCTTCCGCGCCAATCTGCGCGACCCGGCCACCTTCTTCGCGTCAACGAAGTTCCCGATGCAGGACCGCGACATCATCTACGTCACGAACTCGCAGGCCACCGAACTCTACAAGTTCCTGGATCTCGTTGGCTCTGTCCCGGCAACCGCCTCGAACGTATCGGGCGATGCACTGTCGACACGCAACAACATCCGCGCGTTCTGATCGGGCGCCTGAAACCTGTCAAAGAACAACCGCCCGGAAACGGGCGGTTTTTTATTGCGCCACAAAAGCTGGATCGCATATCGGCATCTGCGCCATTACAAAAGTTTAAGGTGATTTCGGGGGCCTTTGGGTGTCTTGTGCAACAAAGCCGACACAAAGGCTTGCCGCGCATGTTCGGGAAGCATGACCTGCTGATTTAGCGGAATTGCCAGATGAAACGTTTCTGGACCACTGTTTGCGTCGTTGCTGTTGTGGCAACAGGCGCATGGACCTACAGGGATCGGTTACCTCTTGACGAGATCCCCTACCTCAAGAATTTTGCCAAACCAGCCTCTCACCAACAGGCATCTGATACGGATCACACCGTTACTGGAACAAATCAGCAGACGGCAACGACGGAACAGGGACGCCAGCAAGGCGGTCAAAGGCAGGGCGCAGGCCGCCGCAACGGCGGTCCGCCGACCGTCAGCACCATCGCAGCCGGCAAAGACACACTGCCGATGGACGTGTCAGCAACAGGCTGGGCGGTGGCCGCAGACATAACCAACATTGCGCCGCTTCAGGCAGGATTGGTAACGCAGATTTCTGCGAATGATGGGCAGCACATCAAGGCAGGTGATCTCGTCCTTAAAATGGATGATCGCATCGCGAGCGCAGCAGTCGAAAAAGACAAGGCGAATATCGCAGCCGACCAGGCGACACTTGAACAGACGGAGGCAGCATTCCAACGCGCCGCCAACCTCGTCAAACAAAGCGCGGAATCACAGCAGGCCCTCGACCAGGCTCGGGCAGCGCGTGACTCGGCGAACGCCAAGATTGATGCTGATCGCGCTACACTTGCCGCCGATCAGGTGTCCCTTGAGCACATGGAAATTCGCGCACCTTTCGACGGAAGGCTCGGCGATATCAGTGTCAGTCCGGGAGCCTATCTAAGTGCCGGGGTCAGCGTTGTGACAATCACCAAATACGATCCCATCTCGGTGAGCTACCGGCTATCGCAGCGTTATCTTCCAGAACTTAGGGAAGGTCTTCAGAAGGATACGGTCGTCGATGTTGATCCTGTAGCAACCGGCGGCGAAGCGATGCACGGAACTCTGCGCTTCTATGACAACACGGTCGACCAGACATCAGGCACAGTTCTCGCCAAGGCCGAATTCAAGAACGATCGCGCTCTTTTGTGGCCCGGCCAGTCTGTGAACGTTACCACCCACTTCACGTCAAACCAGGAGATGATCGTCTTGCCGACGGTCGCGGTGCGCCCGGGACCGAAAGGTGATTTCGTCTATACAGTTGACGAAAGCCATCATGTTCACATGAACGAAGTGAAGGTAGCCCGCTCGAACGCTGACCTCACCGCAATCGCAAGCGGCCTTGACGGTGGCGAACATGTCATCGTCGAAGGCCAGTCAGAATTGACAGACGGGCAATTCGTCAATGAGCAGTTCTCTGGCAAGGCGGGTGATCACAACACGCTTGCCGACAACCTCTCCCGGAAAACGGCTGGTGACCAATGATACCCAGCTTTTGCATCAATCGCCCTGTCGCGACGACCTTGCTTGCCATCGGGCTCATTCTGGCCGGCCTTGCCGGTTTCCGACTTCTGCCTGTTGCGGCACTGCCTAAGGTCGATTTTCCGACAATCAGTGTTTCGTCATCGTTGACCGGTGCGTCGCCGCAGACGATGGCAACGTCGGTGACAACACCTTTGGTCAAGCAGTTCGAGACCATTCCGGGCGTGAGTGAAATCAGCGCAACCAATACACTTGGCAACAGTTCCATCGTGCTGCAGTTCGATCTGAACCGCGACATTGATGCTGCCGCGGCCGACGTTCAGGCAGCCATTTCTCGCGCGCAACGGCAATTGCCGAGCAACATGACAACGACGCCGAGTTACCGCAAAACGAACCCTGCGGATGCTCCAGTTTTGTTGTTGGCAGTCAACAGTAAGGAGATGCCGACGAGCAAGGTGGACGAGATCGCCGAAGATATCATCTCGCCACTTCTGTCCACAATTTCGGGTGTCGCGCAGGTTTCAATCTACGGCGCACAAACCTACGCGGTGCGCGTTGGGCTCGACCCAGCAGAGCTCCAGGCGCGTGGGCTTGGTGTGGATACGGTGACGACGGCAATCGCACAGGCAAACAATCAGGCCCCGGTCGGAGCATTGCAAAACGATGCTCAGCGCCTGACGATACAGGCAGACACACAGCGCACCGACGCCGACGCCTTCCGTTCACTGGTAATTGCAACTCATAATGACGCTCCAATACATCTTGGCGACGTCGCAAAAGTAACAGACAGCATCGCCAACACCGACGCAGGAAGCTGGTTCGACGGCGAGCAGGCCATCATTCTCGCCGTGCAACGCCAACCGGATGCCAACACGGTAGACGTTGTGGACGCGATCAAAGCGAAGCTCCCCTCGCTTCGTCAACAATTACCACCGTCCGTCAATATCAACGTGATGAACGACGCCTCGACTGCGATCAAAGACGCCATTTCGGACGTTCAATTCACGCTCTTCCTGACCATCGGCCTTGTCGTGGCCGTCATTTATCTTTTCACCGGCCATCTGACTGCGACAATCATTCCAGGCCTCGCCGTACCATTGTCGTTGATTACCGCTTTTGGGGCCATGTATGTCCTCGGCTACAGTATCGACAACATCTCTCTGCTCGGGTTGACATTATCGGTAGGTCTCGTCGTGGATGATGCGATCGTCATGCTCGAAAATATCCTGCGCCTCCATGAAGAGGGTTTACCTATGCGTGAGGCAGCGCTGCAGGGCGCCGCCGAGGTGAGCGGCACAATCCTTTCCATGTCCGTCTCTCTTGTTGCCGTCTTCATCCCCATCCTCCTCATGGGTGGCGTTATCGGCCGATTGTTCAACGAGTTCGGCATGGTCGTCACTCTCGCGATCATGGCATCCGCACTCGTCTCACTGACTGTGACACCGATGCTGGCCTCCCGACTTTCTGGCCATTCATCCAAGCCACCAGCTATCATCCGGTGGTTCGACCAGGGATTTGAACGCACCTTAGGTCTTTACAGCAAAGCCGTTGACTGGTGCCTGTCTCACCGCGTGGTCGTCCTTTCTTCTTTTCTGGCTTCAATCGCCGCCTCAGCCCTACTGTTTCAAACCCTGCCCTCAAGTTTCTTCCCCCAAGAAGATATCGGGCGTCTCTCAGTCTCGACACAGGGACGCGAAGACATTTCCTATAGTGCAATGCGTGATCTGCAGGCACAGGTCGCAGATGCGATCCGCAAGAATCCTGCTGTCGTGCATGTGACCTCAATTGTCGGCGGTAACTCACGCAATCCGCTGAACAACGGCTCGATGTTCGTCGAACTGAAACCGAAGGAGGAGCGCGCACCTCTGTCACAGATACTTGCCGAACTTGGTCAAGCAACTTCCAAGATTGCCGGTATCCGGACCTACATCAACCCGCAGCAAAGTCTGCGTTTTGGCGGCCGCAGTTCAGCCAGCCAGTACCAGTTGGTAGTACAAGGGCTGAACGCGGATACCACGAACGAGTGGTCAGGCAAGCTCATGGAAGCGATGCGCCGCGACCACACATTCACAGCCGTAACATCGGACGCCCAGAATGGCGCTATCGCGGCAACAATCATGGTCGACCCGGAAAAGGCCGCCGCATTCGGCATTACCAATGACCAGTTGCGCAAGACCCTTGAAATGTCCTTCGGCGGCTACACAGCCGCACAGATCCAATCGACCGGCGACAGCTACGATGTGATCGTTGAATTCGACAGTTCCAAACCTTGGAATGACGATTTCCTGAGCGACATAAACATTTTTTCCACAAAATCGGGAGCGCTGGTTCCGCTTTCCAATTTCGCGATGTTGACCCGAACTCAAGCGCCGGTGACCATCAACCAAACAGGCCAGCTCGTTTCCACCACAATCTCGTTTAACCTGCCGGACGGTACAGCACTGTCTGACGCGACCAAGCGTATCGATGAGATCAAGGCAACCATTGGACTGCCGCAGGACGTGTTCACCAGTTACGGCGGAACAGCCGCAATTTTTCAGCAAAGCCAAGGCAATACCGGGATACTTATCCTTGCTGCGGTTCTAACGATCTATGTCGTTCTCGGAGTGCTCTACGAAAGCTTCATTCACCCACTGACCATCTTGTCGGGCTTACCGGCAGCGGCATTTGGCGCGTTGATAGCGCTGAAGGTCATGGGGATGGACTTCTCGATCATCGCATTGATTGGGCTACTGATGCTGATCGGCATTGTGAAGAAGAATGCGATCATGATGATCGATGTTGCCGTTGAACTGATGCGCAACAAAGGTGAACCGGCGCCCCGTGCAATCCACGAAGCCTGTGTAAGGCGTTTCCGGCCGATCATGATGACAACGTTTTGTGCCCTGCTCGGAGCGTTGCCTATCGCGCTGGGGTCAGGCGCAAGCTCTGAATTGCGCCAGCCGCTCGGGATTGCAGTCGTCGGCGGACTTATCGTCTCACAACTGCTGACACTCTTTATCACACCTGTGATTTTCGTGGAGATGGACCGCTTTGGCGGATTCCTGAAGCGGAAGTTTTCCAGGAAGAAAGCACAAGAGCAGCATGCTGCGCCTGAAAAACAGGATCTTCCCGAGCGACCGGAAACGGTCGCCGCCTGACCCAGGGGTCAAGAAAGCGGCGGCCGTGGGCAATGCCCAATATTACTGCTTCGAAAACCGGCCGAAGGTACCACCGGAGAAACACAACGGGTCGCCATCTCGATGTGCGGCTCGCAGCACCTCGCCAATGATGATCGTGTGGTCACCCGCATCATGCGCCACCGAGCGACGGCACTCGAACCGAGCAAGCGTGCCCGGTATGACTGGCACACCTTCCTCATTCGTTTCCCACGCCAGATCATCGAAAGCCCGACCGCTTTTGACGAAGCGCATGGAGAGTGCATCCTGATCGGCGCTAAGCACATGGATGGCGAAATGCGTCGCGTCGTTGAAGGCGGTATGGCGCGACGAACTCTTGGCTGGCGACCAGAGGACCAAAGGCGGATCGAGGGACACGGACGCAAAGCTGTTTACGGTGATGCCAATCGGTCCGTCGGCAGTTGTGGCAGTCACAACTGTAACACCCGTCGTGAATGCGCCAAGCGCATTGCGGAAACTGCGACTATTTTCACCACCTGGAACAAAAACATGTTCGTTGGGCATGCTGACTGCTTCAACCATTGTCATCACGGCACCTCACGTCCGGTTGCAAGTGTGTAGAGTTCAAACCACGTTTGACGATCGAGCGTTACGCGCGTTGCGTCAGATGCTGCAGCAATTCGCGCCAGATTGTTGGTTCCCAGCACCGGTATGATCCTGGCCGGGTGACGTAGAAGCCATGCAACGGCGACTGCAGTGGCATCGACACCCTGCTCATTGCCAATCCGTTCCAAAGCGGCAAGCAGCCCTCCCCGATCGGCACTGAAGAGTGAACCTCCGCCAAGCGGCGACCACGCCATCGGGAAAACCCGCTTTTCCTGCACGAAGGCGAGATCACCATTGGTGAAGGCTTCCGTAGCAACGAGGCTCAACTCAATCTGATTCGTTACCAAGCGATTACTCATTGCCGATTGCAGCAACGAAAAGTCAAAGGGACGGAAGTTCGAAACTCCAACGGCTCTCACCTTGCCGCTGGCAACGAGTGCATCAAGCGCTTTGCCTGTTTCTTCCGGATCGATCAAAGGATCTGGCCGGTGGATGAGGAGGAGATCGACGTGATCTGTTCCCATGTCCTTTAGCGATGCATCAACGGAGGCGTTGATGTGACCGGCCGTCGTGTCATAGTGCTTCACGCGAGCTGCGGTGTGACGACCGACGGGAGCTACAATTCCACATTTCGTGACGATCTCGATCTTATCGCGCAGCGAAGGTGATGCCTTCAATCCGGCGCCAAGGATCGCTTCGGCGGTATAGCCGCCGTAAATGTCGGCCTGATCCATGGTCGTAATGCCTTGAGCAAGGCAAGCTTCGATCTTGGCCTGAACATGGGCCGGAGAGGTATCCGCATCATCACCGATGCGCCACATGCCATAAACGATGCGGCTGAGTTCAAGTGTTTCAGAAAGAGCGATGCGTTCCATCAGTGGCGTTCCCCGTTGCCGAGCGGCGTGGCAGGCGTTTCAGTGGGCACCCGGCCATAGGCATGAGGCAGGGAGCAGGTTTTCATTTGCGGGAGAACCTTGGTGCCGAAATGTTCGGCTTCGTCAAGATGCGGATAACCGGAAAGGATGAAGGCTCGGATACCCATCTTCTGGTAGTCCTCCAGCGCCGAGAGCACCTGATCGGTGGATCCTACGAGTGCAGCACCGCAACCGGAACGGGCGCGTCCGATGCCAGTCCACAGATTGGGTTCGACGTAACCAAACTTGTCTGCAAGTTCGCGGGCGCGCGCCTGATGCGAGACACCGAGCGATCCGCTGTCGTGTGCGCGATTGCGAATAAGCTGCCCGTACTCGTCATCGAGTTTGGAGACGAGGTGATCGGCGTATTCCCGCGCTTCCTTTTCGGTGTCACGTACGACCATGTGGACACGAAGCCCGTAGTCCAAAGTACGCCCGTGCGCGGCAGCGTGCGCATTGGCAGCGCGCATGCGATCGGCTAGCTGGTCCATCGTTTCCGGCCACATCAGATACACATCACATTGCGCGCCGCAAAGCTCCAGAGCATCAGGCGAATAACCGCCGAAATAGAGAAGCGGACCACCATTCTGCTGATAGGGTCGCGCCGGATCAGTCGATATCCCCTTGAACTGGTAGATCTCGCCATCGTGATCAATCGTATCGCGCGTCCAGGCCTGTCGCAGGATTTGTACAACCTCGTGGCTGCGTTTGTAGCGATAGGCGCTATCGGCCACTTCACCAGGGAAATCTGAGCTGATTACGTTGAGCGTCAGCCGGCCCTTCAGCATGTGATCGAGTGTCGCGACAGTACGCGCCAGCATGATAGGCTGCATCTCACCGCAACGGATCGCGGCAAGAAAATTGATACGATCACTGATCGGGGCACAGCCCGCGACAAAACTCAAAGTGTCCTGCCCAACCTGATAGGATGAAGGGCAAAGGATATTGCGAAATCCGAGTTCCTCCGCCTTTTTGACGATGTCCGAGCAATGCTCCCAGCTCGACCGCAGGCTGCCATCCGGTACGCCGAGATAGGCATAGTCATCGGAGCACAGCGCCGAGAACCAGGAGACCTCGGCAGCGTCGATGTCAGCGGATGTTACGGGTACGACGGTCATTCATTTCCTCCTCAATGCCGCTCTCGTTTTTCTTGCATAACATCAAGAAATATGTAAATCAATGATGTATCAATTTTTGTTTGGCGGGAGGCTTAGCGAACATGAAGAACACGGGTGGAAGTCTGCCGATGTATCTGCAGATTGCAGAAATGCTGGTGAGAGAGGTCGCGGCGGGCCGGTTGATTGATGGCGAAAAGCTTGCTCCGGAACGGGACATGGCGGCCGATTTGGGTATTGCGGTTGGCACGTTGCGTAAATCACTCGCCGAACTCCAGGAACGCGGTTTGCTGGAGCGCATTCAAGGTTCCGGCAATTACATCCGCGCTGTCAGCGATCCCCAGAGCGTCTATGCGTTTTTCCGACTGGAACTGATCAATGGCGGCGGCTTGCCTACGGCTGAAGTTCTGGACGTGCAGAGACTTGCAAAACCCGCTGATCTTCCGGATTTCGGCACCTCAAGCGAAGGTCATCGGATCAGGCGCCTGCGCCGCATTTCTGGAAAACCGGCAGCAATCGAGGAAATCTGGCTGGACGGCTCATATGTTGACCAGATCACTCTCGATAACCTTTCGGAGTCACTCTACCTCTATTACCGCACACGGCTGAACCTCTGGATCTCGAAGGCCGAGGATCGGATCGATCTCGGCAAGACGCCGGACTGGACACCGGGAATTTTCGGCCAAAACGCCGGCTCTCTCGTGCCACGTGTCCTGCGCCTCAGCCAGGCACAGAACGGAACAGTCGCCGAAGTTTCATGGACATGGTTTGACCATAGCGTTGCGCGTTACGTGTCCCGTATGCGCTGAATTCAGCAGCACAGAGCAATATAGAAATTTGACTGGCGGCAAGGGAAGGAGCGCCCCCAATGCGACATAATTTCGGGATATATTTCTATAATTCAACTACTTGTAGGCTTTTGATTTCTGTCAGAAATAAAATTGATACACTATTGATTTCCTATTAACGAACGGTAATATCACTAGCCAAGGGAGATTGGCGTTTCGCCGCCCCACGGCATCATCCCGGCGACGGGTCAGATTCCGACCGGGAACGATGCGCCGTTATTGGAGGCTTGAATTGACCGCAGCGTCGTCGTGACGTCGGACATTCAGGTCATGAGGAGGAAAGCATGGCTTCGGTCAGCCTGCGAAAGCTGGACAAGAGTTACGGCGCGCTGCGCATCGTAAAAGGTATCGACCTCGAAATTGCCGACGGCGAATTTGTGGTATTCGTCGGCCCGTCCGGCTGTGGGAAATCAACGACATTGCGCATGGTCGCTGGCCTCGAGGGCATCACCGGCGGTGACGTTCTGATCGGCGACCGGGTCGTGAACAAACTGCCGCCACGTGAGCGAGACATCGCCATGGTATTTCAGGACTATGCGCTCTACCCGCACAAAACAGTCCGCGAGAACATGGGTTTCAGCCTCAAAGTACGTGGCGTAAACGCATCGCAGGCCAATGCCAGCATTGACGAGGCTGCAAAGATGCTCGGGATCGAGCACCTTCTCGATCGTCGACCAGGGCAACTTTCCGGCGGCCAGCGTCAACGTGTGGCCATGGGTCGCGCGATCGTAAGGCGCCCACAGGTGTTCCTGTTTGACGAGCCGCTATCCAACCTTGATGCCAAGCTTCGCGGACAGGTCCGAACCGAAATCAAGCGACTGCACCAGCAACTCGGCACGACGATCATCTATGTCACCCACGACCAGGTTGAGGCGATGACATTGGCCGATCGCATCGTCATTTTGCGGGGCGGCGATATCGAGCAGGTTGGCACGCCGGACGAAGTTTACAACAATCCGCAAAGTGTGTTTGTCGGCGGTTTCGTCGGCGCCCCTGCAATGAACTTTGCAAGAGCCAAGGTTACCGGTGACACCCTGTCCTTCAGTGACGGAAATCGGCTACCCTTGGCAGCTGTCCGCAAGACGCGTGAAACAGCACTTGAGGGTCGCGATGTCATCGTGGGCATCCGTCCTGAGCACTTTGGGCCGGCGGAGGCATTTCCCAGCCAGCTTTCAGTCATCGTACAGGTGGTTGAACCGCTCGGTTCAGACACACTGGTCCATTTCACCCTCGGCGATGCCGCACTGACGGCAAGAATGCCGCCACAGGAGCGGCCCGTACCCGGGCAAATCATGAATATAGGTGTAGACCCCTCCAAGGTGCATCTCTTCGACGCGCAGACGGAACGGTCGATCCATTAATACTGATACGGCTGTGTCCGTAGTCGCAAGAATATCAAAACGGGAGGAAAACATGAAATTCAAAGCTTTGACGGGAGCAGCACTTTGCGCTGGCCTATTTGCCTTCACAGGGCAGGCCCTGGCGGATACGCAGCTCAAGATTTTCGTCTCCAGCCAGCACCAGCCCGACGTGTGGCGCAAGGCGCTTGACCAATACGAGGCAAAAACGCCAGGCGTTAAGGTAACCATCGAGACGGGTGGCAACACCTCTGAAGCGCAGGCACAGTACCTGAACACCATCATGTCGGCGAAGGACACAAGCCTTGACGTCTTGATGTTGGACGTCATCCGTCCGGCGCAATTTGCAGCTGCGGGCTGGACCAGCGATTTTTCCGGCAAGGATATGTCATCCTATCTGCCGACCTACGCGGAAGCCAATACGGTTGACGGCAAGATCGTCGCCCTTCCTGCTTTTGCAGACGCGATGTTCCTTTATTACCGCAAGGATCTTCTCGACAAATACGGCATTCAGCCGCCCACCACATGGGACGAACTGAAAGATGCTGCCAAGAAGGTGATGGAGGGCGAAAAGAACCCCGACCTGCAGGGTCTGTCCTTCCAGGGAAAAGCGATCGAAGGCGCAGTCTGCACTTTCCTCCTTCCCTACTGGAGCGAAGGAAAGTCTCTTGTTGAAAACGGCAAGCTGAACTTCGACAGCAATGCGGCAACCGCTTCGCTCAAGCTCTGGAAGAGCTTCGTGGATGAAGGAGTTGCCAAGAAAAACATTTCCGAAGTTGCAACCGATGATACCCGCAAGGAATTCCAGGCCGGAAAAGCGCTCTTCGCAGTAAACTGGTCTTACGCCTGGAACCATTTCCAGGGCAAGGAATCAGCTGTTACCGGCAATGTTGGTGTTGCGCGCCTTCCCGCCGTCAAGGGCGGCGAGCAGGCGACATGCCTCGGCGGCTGGGAATTCGGCGTTTCGGCGTATTCCGAACATCAGGACGAAGCCAAGAAACTGGTCGAATACCTGTCAGGCGAGGACGTCTCCAAATTCATGGCAATCAATGCAGCACTTTTGCCGACCTATGCCTCGCTCTACAAGGATGGTGAAGTAACCAAGACCATTCCTTGGTTCGCCGATGCGCTGCCGGTTGTCGAAACAGCGAAGGCCCGTCCCGTAACACCGCGTTACAATGAAGTCAGTGAAACGATCCGCACCACTGTCAACGGCGTGCTCGCGGGCGTCATGACGCCGGAAGATGGCGCCAAACAGATGGAAAGCCGTCTCAGACGCGTTCTTCGCTGATAAAAACCCGGCCGGAAAGCGCGCGATGACAAACCGCATCTTTCCGGCCCACTTTCTCAATCAGACAACCGCCCGACAGACGCGGTAAAACGGACCAGACGTCATGTCGGTCCGATCGGGAGACGACTGACGTGAATCCAGTTGCAGGAGTGGCAGACGTGACGATGCCGGAAAGAACCATGGTCAGGATCGACGAGAAAAAGCCACCCCGCTGGGTCCGATTGCTCGATCTCGGCGATGGTCCTCTCGCGGTGATGCTTCTGGCTCCAGCAGCAATCCTTTTGACGCTCATCATTGTCTATCCTGTAGGGCGACTGGTCTACACGAGCTTCTTCAGCCTTTCTCTGACCTCAGGTTTGCCTGCGGAATTCATCGGCTTTGAAAACTATGTGGCGATGTTCGATGATCCGGTATTTTGGGAAACCACCTGGAACACGGTCTTGATCACGCTGATTACCGTGCCGGGGGCGCTTTTCGTTGGTCTCGGGTTGGCGCTGCTTGCCAACCTGCCCTTCACGATGCAGTGGCCCATGCGGCTGTCGCTGCTCATTCCATGGGCGCTGCCACTATCATTCGCCGGTCTGATTTTTGCGTGGTTCTTCCATTATGAATATGGCGTCGTCAACGATGTCCTGAACCGGCTGGGTTTTGAAGGCGTTATCTGGTTCAATTCGCCTAACTGGGCGTTTGCTGCAATTTGCCTGACGATCATCTGGAAAACATCATCCTTCATGGCACTGATGATCCTGGCCGGCCTGCAAACCATCCCCAAGTCGCTCTATGAGGCAGCAGATGTTGATGGCGCGGGTAAAGTCAGACAATTCTTCGAAATCACCCTGCCCCTTCTGAAGCCTTCCATCGTCGTGGCTCTTATCTTCCGTACCATCACGGCGCTTCAGACATTCGATATTCCGTTCATGATGACGGGTGGCGGTCCAGGGACCTCAACCACGACATTGGCCATGTACATCCACCAGAACACGGTATCGTTCCTTGATCTCGGTTACGGTTCGGCGCTTGCGGTGATGATGTTCGCGCTGTCGATGTGTGTGACGGCCGTCTATCTGCGCATTATCCGGGCCAAGGAGTAATTATCATGAGCACAGTCGCCGCCTCCAGCCTCACCTCGTTCTTTTCCGGCAAGCCGCTACGTTTTATTGCCGCCTCCATCCTTCTGGTAAACGGCCTGTTTCCTGCGATATGGATTCTGTTCACATCGCTCAAGACAGAGGCAGAACTCACGGCAAAACCGATCACCTGGCTCCCCCATGTGCCGACGCTTGCCAACTACATGCAGGCATTCTCCGACCAACCGCTGCACCTGTTTCTCTTCAACAGTTTCATGGTAGCGTTGCTTTCAACTGCATTGACTATCCTGATTTCGGTATTGGCGGCCTATGCCTTGGCGCGCCTCAACCTGAAATACCGGGCATTGATCCTTTCGCTTATCATCGCAGTATCGACATTCCCTCTGGTCACACTGCTTGTGCCACTGTTTGAAATCATGCGCACGCTCAACCTGCTTAACAGCTGGACGGCACTCATATTGCCTTACACGGTGCTTTCGCTTCCAGTGTGTACACTGATGCTGGTTTCATTCTTCGAGAGTATTCCGCGCGACCTCGAAAATGCCGCCATGATCGACGGGTGCACCCGCATCGGCGCATTGTTCAAGGTGGTCGTACCGCTCTGTGCACCTGGCGTTTTCACGGCCGGCATTCTTGCCTTCGTCAACGCCTGGGATGAATTTCTCCTGGCACTTTCATTCAACTCGAACCCGGCTCTTCGCACCCTTCCGGTGGGCATTCAGCTCTACCAGGGCGAGTTCGCTTTCCCCTGGCCTGTCATTTCGGCAGCACTGGTGGTCGGCATTGTGCCTGTCGCAATTCTGATCGTCATTTTCCAGGAGCGGGTTGTTTCCGGGCTCACTGCAGGCGGTCTAAAAGGTTAAGTCATGTTACTTGAAAAGACTGATGAAGGCTTCACGCTGTCGATCGACGGACGCGTGGTCCTGACCCATACCCCAAAAGAACCAGCCTTCTTTGCCGGTTTCGGTCAGGAGCGGATGGATATGTATCGCGGCAACTTCGATATCGAAGACTATGTCGTCGAACGTTCGCCGCTTCATCACGCTAATGTCGATCGCAATACGATCTCGCTGGCGTCGGCGGAGGGACAGCCGCCGCGATTGCAATTGACGCTGGATGGCAACACCCTTCGCTTTACGGCACTTGACGAAAGCATCAATCGCCTCTGGCTGCGGACCGTTGCAGAGACTGACGAGCATGTGTGGGGTGGTGGCGAGCAAATGTCCTACTTCGACATGCGTGGCCGGCGTTTTCCGCTCTGGACCTCCGAACCGGGCGTCGGTCGCGACAAGACGACAGAGATCACATTCAAGTCTGACGTCAGTGGCAAGGCAGGGGGTGACTATTACAACACCAATTACCCCCAACCGACCTACCTCTCGTCTCGCAGATACGCCCTCCACATAGAGACCAGCGCATATTCCGCCTTCGATTTCCGGAGCGATGATTTTCACGAGCTGGAGATCTGGGCAATTCCGGAAAAGATCGAGTTTTTCTCAGCCGATAGCTTTGCCGATATCGTCTCGATGCTCTCTTCGCGTTTCGGTCGCCAGCCCGAACTGCCGGAATGGGTTTATAACGGCGCGATCATTGGCTTGAAGGACGGCGTGAATTCCCTTGCGCGGCTGGAAAAAATCATGGCTGCCGGCACCAAGGTTTCCGGCCTATGGTGCGAGGATTGGGTTGGCCTTCGTCAGACGTCGTTCGGTGCGCGCCTGTTCTGGGACTGGCAGGCCAATGAGACACGCTATCCGCATCTGCGCCAGAAGATCGCCGAACTTGCCGATCAAGGCATTCGTTTCCTCGGCTACGTCAACCCCTACCTTTGCGTTGATGGCCCACTGTTTCCGATTGCTGAAAAAGCCGGTTACTTCGCAACCGACAAGGACGGAAAGACTGCACTGGTCGATTTTGGTGAGTTCGACTGCGGCGTTGTCGATTTCACCAATGCGGATGCAGCAATCTGGTTTGCCGAAGAAATCATCGGCAAGAATATGCTCGACTTCGGTCTGTCCGGCTGGATGGCGGATTTCGGCGAATACCTGCCGATCGACATTCACCTGGCCAACGGCGTGGATGCAAAACTGATGCATAATGCCTGGCCAACTCTCTGGGCCGAGGTTAATGCCAGAGCTGTTGAAAGTCGCGGCAAGACCGGTGAGACACTGTTTTTTATGCGAGCAGGCTTCACCGGGGTTCAGGCACACTGCCCGCTTCTGTGGGGCGGAGATCAATCGGTCGATTTTTCTCGACACGATGGCCTTGTCACGGTCATGTCAGGGGCGCTTTCCTCCGGCCTGCTTGGCAACGCCTATCACCATTCCGACATTGGTGGCTACACCAGTCTGTTCGGCAATGTGAGGACACCGGAGCTGATCATGCGCTGGGCGGAAATGGCTGCTTTTACGTCCGTCATGAGAACCCATGAAGGCAACAGACCCCGTGACAACATTCAAATTGACCAGGACGATGAGGTCCTGGAGCACTTTGCAAGGATGACGGCGATCTACGTTGCACTTGCACCGTATTTGAAATCCCTTTCGTCGGAGGCAGCACAGACCGGCCTGCCAGTTCAGCGTCCGCTTTTCCTGCACTTTGAGAGCGATCGACAAACCTATGCCATCCAGGACAGCTATCTCTATGGTGCAGACCTGCTCGTCGCTCCGGTATGGAAAGCAGGTGAAAATGTCCGATCTCTATACCTGCCAGGCAATATTGACTGGGTGCACCTTTGGAGCGGTGAGCGTTATGCGGGCGGCCAGAATGTCACAGTAGATGCCCCACTCGGCACGCCAGCAGTTTTCTATCGCGCCGGAAGTGCATTCAGCTCGATTTTCAAAGCCGTACAAACGATCTGAGCCGTTGACAGAAAGCTAAAAAAGCGACAGTTTCCGACCCATTCCGAGGGGAGCACCGAACGGTGCTGAGATGGCGATGAGCCGGACCCTTGAACCTGATCCGGGTCATACCGGCGTAGGAACGGAAACTGTCGCCTTACAATGGGACACTCTTTCTCTTCTCCGCTCTGCCTGGGTCTCCGTGATTGTCATGTCTGGAGATCGATTGATGATGTTGCATTACCGTTTGCTTGTCACGCGACACCTTAGATCCGTTTGCCGCTAGTCACATGCGAGCCGCTCATGCGTTGCACGGCGTGCTGATCCTGCTGATTGTATGGCAGGCAGGCACATGGCTGTTTTCGCCTCCCCGCTACATATTGCCGACGCCATTCGACGTCTTGAGCGTTTTCATTCGCCAGTCCGGCTTCCTATTCAGTCAGGCCGGGGTGACCTTGGCGGAGATGGCTATTGGCCTTGCATTGGGCATTGCCAGCGGGATTGCCGTGGCATTCTTCATCGCCGCCATGCCACGTTTGGGACGCCTTGTGTGGCCAATGGTGATTGTCCTTCAAGCGTTTCCGGTATTCGTCCTTGCTCCGATCCTTGTCCTCTGGTTCGGCTTCGGCATGGCCTCGAAGGTTGCCATGACCGCAATGATCATCTTCTTTCCTGTCGCATCCGCATTCAGCGATGGTCTCAGCAGAACCGATCGCGACATCCTGGATGCTGCCTCCCTGACCCAGGCAAGCGATTGGCAGATCCTCACCATGTTGAGGGTACCCTTGGCTTTTCCATCGCTCGTTTCCGGGTTGGGCGTTGCTGCGCCACTTGCTCCGCTTGGCGCGATCATCGGCGAGTGGGTCGGAGCGTCGTCTGGCCTTGGCTTCGTTATGATCCAGTCAAACGCCCGGATGCAAACAGACGTCATGTTTGCCGCGATGGCAATTCTGGCAGTGATTGCGGTGCTGCTTCGTCTGATTGTCGACCAAGCCACCAAGGGCTTCGCTCCCTGGGCGCACGAAGTCAAAAAACCTATTTATTCTAGAAACTTGCGGAGGAAATCCGAACCATGAAAAGAATTTTTTTGCCCCTCCTTTTTGCCGCAGCAAGTTTGCTTGTGCCGGCCCAGTCGCAAGCGGCTGACAAGCTGACGGTTCTCCTTGAGTGGTTCGTAAATCCCGATCACGCTCCAATGGTAATCGCGACGGAACGCGGACTATTTGCAGATGCAGGGCTTGAGGTTGAGCTGATCCCGCCTGCCGACCCGTCTGCCGTACCGCGTCTCGTTTCGGCAAAACAAGCCGATATCGGTGTTCATTACCAACCGAACCTTTATCTCGATCATGACGCAGGGCTGCCCATTGTCCGCTTTGGAACGCTCGTCGAAACACCGCTGAACACGATCACGGTGCTGGCCGATGGGCCGATCAAGAGCCTGAAGGATCTGAAGGGCAAAAAGGTCGGCTTCTCGGTCTCTGGCTTCGAAGATGCTATGCTGAAGCGCATGCTAGAGAAAGACGGACTGAAAAAAGACGACGTTGAACTCATTAATGTGAATTTCTCGCTCTCCCCGTCCCTGATTGCTGGCAAGGTCGACGCCACGCTCGGCGGTTTCCGCAACTTCGAGCTGACCCAGATGAAGCTTGAGGGCCATGAGGGCCGTTCGTTTTTCCCGGAGGAACACGGTGTTCCAGCTTACGACGAACTGATCTTCGTCGCACACCGTGACACCGCCTCAGATGGCCGCCTGCCACGTTTCCTCGACGCAGTTGAGCAGGCTTCCATCTTCATCACCAACCACCCGCAAGAATCGTGGCAACTTTTCATCAAGGCCTATCCGAACCTTGATGACGAACTGAACAAGTCCGCATTTTTCGATACATTGCCGCGTTTTGCCAAACGCCCGGCCGCGCTCGACACCAAACGTTACGCCAAATTTGGCGCATTCATGCAGGAGATGCAGCTGATCAAAAAGGCACCTGCAGTCAGTGACATCGCAGTGGAACTGGAATGATGACGACATCCGTGGCAGAAACAATACCGACAGCCGCGAAAGCGGCCGAGGTTCTCGAAACCGTCAGGCGGATGCGCCCCCGTGTGCATTGCCTGATGAATACGGTGGTTCAGAAATTCACGGCGGATGGCATCACAGTCGTCGGCGGAATTCCATCGATGACCACGTCGCTCGAGGAGATCGAGAGCTTCGTTATCAAGGCGGATGCCTTAACGATCAATCTCGGTACTCTCGATGCGGAGCGCCGTAAAGTTATCAGACTGGCCGTCGATATAGCCAATGCTGAAGGAAAGCCGTGGATCATCGATCCCGTTCATTGCGACTACTCCCCCTCCAGATTGGCCTTCGCCCACGAACTGATTGCACTCGGGCCGACCATCGTGCGTGGCAATCACGCCGAAATGAGCCTTATCGGCGATCTACCTGGCGTAGTCAGCATCGAAACTGGGCCAGTCGACCGCCTGAGAACCAAAGATCGGGCCGTAAAGATCGTAAACGGCCACCCATGGATGGCAAAGGTGACCGGAACCGGCTGCCTTTCCGGTGGCGTCATCGCTGCATTCATGGCGGTTGAAAAAGATCCGCTCGCCGCAGCCACCGCAGCCCTTAGCGTGACGGGCGTTTCCGCTGAGCTTGCAGCACAATATTCCAATGGGCCGGGCAGTTTTGAGCCGGCATTTCTGGACGCGCTTTCAGCTCTTTCCGGCAACGACATTCTAACGCACGCGAGGATCGAACATGACCCAAGTTGATTACCGCCTTAACGCGCTGGTCGACGCCAGTCTTTCTGACATTGCCCCGCTATCGGAACTTGCCCTTTGTGCAGCGCTCAACGGCGCAACCATCCTGCAATATCGCGATAAAACCAGTTCCACCCGTGCCATGATCGAAAATGCACAGGCGATCCGCCAAGCGATTATTGGCACGGGTGTTCCCCTGGTTATCAACGATCGCGTGGATGTAGCGCTCGCCTCGGGAGCAGACGGTGTACACCTTGGTGTTGACGACATGGGCGCAAAGACTGCACGACAAATTCTAGGTCGTAGCGCCATCATCGGTCTCACGGTCAAGAACATGGCGGATGCGGTTCGGGCTGCTGCTATGCCGGCCGACTACGCTTGCATTGGAGGCGTTTTTGAAACCGTCTCGAAGGTCAATCCCGATGTGCCCGTCGGCATTGAGGGGCTCTCGACACTCCGAGCCTATTTGCGCGAGCAAAGGCCGGACATGCCTGTAGGCGCAATTGCGGGCATTGATCTTGGACGCGTTCCAGCCGTAATTGCCGCAGGCGCCGACGGCGTCGCGGTCATATCGGCGATATTCCGCGCCACCGACATCTCCAAGGCTGCCGGTGACTTCCGTGCCCTGATCGACAAGTCGCTGAAAGAGAGGGCGTCATGACAGCCATTGCCTTGACAATTGCAGGCTCAGACAGCGGTGGCGGCGCTGGTATTCAGGCTGATATCAAAACCTTCTCGGCGCTCGGTGTCTATGCCGCCAGTGTCATCACTGCAATCACAGCCCAGAATACGAAGGGCGTAACGGCCGTCGAGGATATATCCGTCAGCACCATCAGCGCGCAAATGGATGCGGTCTTTTCGGATCTGAAGGTCAATGCGGTCAAGATCGGCATGGTATCGCGCACTGAAACCATCGAAGCGATCGCCGCACGGCTTCGCGTCCAGCACCAGCCCGTGGTGCTCGATCCTGTGATGGTGGCAACCTCAGGTGACAGGCTGCTGCACCAGGATGCAATTCAAAAGCTTCGCCAGCAACTGTTGCCAATCGCCACCATTGTCACACCGAACCTGCCAGAAGCCGCCCTTTTGACAGGAAGGCCGCTCGCCGCGTCAAAACATGAGATCATCGAGCAGGCTGAAGCCATATTGAAGGTTGGTGCAAAAGCCGTCCTCATCAAGGGAGGACACAGCACCGGCGAGGAAAGCACGGACTATCTTTTCACCGATGGAGCGATGCACGCCCTCTCAGCAGCACGTCTTGAAACGAAAAACGACCACGGCACCGGTTGCACACTCGCTGCTGCAATCACCGCGTATCTGGCGCTAGGTCATCAGTTGCACGACGCAGTCGGCCTGGCGAAAGACTATCTGCACGGCGCGCTTGAAGCCGGACGAGATCTTGCTGTTGGGCAAGGACGAGGTCCGGTGCATCACTTCTATCGCATGTGGAGGTGAAACGGGATCGTCGAGCCGCTCCGGCCTCCGATGATCGTCATCTTGGCTTCGGTGTTGCGAGCACGTTGCGAATGGCAAAGCTTGAATGAATGCGCGAAACGCCCGGCAACTTCGAGAGGATTTCCTTGTGAATCCGTTCGAAGTCACCGGCGCTTTCCGCCTCGCAGCGCAAAAAATAGTCAGATCCGCCGGTCATCAGATAACATTCACGTATTTCCGGATAGCGGCGCACGGCATGTTCAAAACGGTTGAGATAGTCCTCGGTCTGACGATCGAGGGTAATCTGAACGATAACCGAGATGACCTCGCCTCCCGCAAGCCCGCTCGTCAGTGCGGTATAGCCACGAATGATACCTTCGCGTTCGAGAATATCGACGCGACGCAGGCAGGCTGAAGCGGAGAGCCCAACCTCTGATGCGAGCTTGGCGTTGCTGATACGGGCATTCAGCCGAAGCAGACGAATGATGTGGCGATCGGTAGCATCGAGTACGGACATAGATCGTTCCAATTTTTCGACTAAAATTGCGCGTATCCATCATCATTCGCATTTTATTCCGTTAATTACCAAGAAATTCGACAATCGTTGCAATACCCTCTTCCTATAATAATGAGGGTGAACAACCATGGACATGCAGATCAGCCGCCAACAGGCCGCCGGTGGAGCGAGTGGGTATCTGACGATCGACCTCGGCGCCCTACAGGATAACTATCTGGCACTTTGCGCGATGGCGCCTGAGGCACTTACTGCAGCCGTTGTGAAGGCCGATGCTTATGGGCTCGGGGCCGAAACCGTTTCAAGCGTGCTCTACGATGCCGGATGCCGGAACTTCTTCACCGCCCACATTGATGAGGCACTTTCCCTTCGATTGCGCATTGCTTCGGACGCTCGAATATTCGTCCTGAATGGCCTTCAGCCCGGAAACGAGGTGTCCTGTGTCGAAATGGATGTCATCCCTGTGCTCAATTCGCTTGAGCAAGTCACGCAATGGTCGACGCTTGCAGAAAGGCAGGGCGTCCCCCTTCCCGCAGCATTGCAGATCGATACGGGCATGAGCCGGCTTGGCCTGTCGGCCAATGAACTCGCACTCCTCCTGTCAAATCCAAAGCTGCTGGAGAACATCGAAATCCAGTTTGTGATGAGCCATCTCGCCTGTGCCGACGAGCCGGAACATCAGGCAAACGTCGCACAGCTTGCCGTGATGCACGAAGCCTCAGCCTCGTTCCCGCACGCACCCATCTGCTTTTCTAACTCGGGTGGCATCTTTCTGGGCGCCGGTTACCACCATCAACTTATGCGGCCTGGTATCGCCCTATATGGCGGAGCCCCATCCTCGGCCCGACCCAACCCGATGAAACCAGTCGTAAAACTGGACATCGCAGTCATCCAAACCCGAACAGTTTCCACAGGCTCGCTGGTGGGCTATGGCGGCTCATACCGCGTCGAGACGCAAAAGCGCCTCGCGACGATTGCGGCCGGCTATGCCGATGGTCTTCCCCGTTCGCTCAGCAACAGCGGCGCGGTATGGTTCAACGGCGTCCGCCTGCCCATTATCGGCCGTGTATCGATGGACAGCATCATTGTCGACATTTCTGCTCTGCCAGAAGGGACATTGACGCAAGGCAGTCTGGTGCAGATGATTGGCCCTGACCAGACGCTTGAAGACATTGCCGCGGCTGCGGGCACCATCGCCTACGAAATCCTGACCGGCCTCGGACGCCGCTACCGCCGACATTATATTCAGCCGCGCTCGAGCGCAGCCTCTGCTTCAACGACAACAAAAGACAAGTGAGACGATCATGAACGTCACAATTCTGGGAGCCGGCGTTGTCGGCGTGACCTCCGCCTGGTACCTGGCAAAGGCGGGCCACAAGGTAACGGTAATCGATCGCCAGCCGGCGGCAGCACTGGAGACAAGCTTCGCAAATGCAGGCGAGGTTTCCCCGGGCTATTCTTCTCCCTGGGCAGCACCTGGCATTCCGGTCAAGGCGATGAAGTGGCTGTTCATGAAACATGCCCCCCTTATCATTCGCCCGACAACAGACCCTGCCGCATGGCGCTGGATGACCCAGATGCTGCGGAACTGCACATCAGCACGATATGCAATCAACAAGAGCCGGATGGTCCGCATTGCGGAATATAGCCGCGATTGCCTGATGGCATTGCGTGACGAGACGGGCATCCAGTACGACCAGCGCATGCAGGGAACACTGGAGGTTTTCCGCACCCAGAAGCAATTCGATGCTATCGGAAAGGATGTCGATGTTCTGACAGCTGGCGGCGTGCCTTTCGAAATTCTCGACCGGGATGGCTGCGCTGCGATCGAGCCCGGACTTTCGCCTGCGAAGGACAAGATTGTCGGTGGATTGCGCTTGCCCGGCGATGAAACCGGCGACTGCTTCATGTTCACGACAGAACTTGCCCGGATGGCCGAAGAGGCGGGCGTCACCTTCATCTACGATACGGGTGTCATGCGCCCCATCGTTGAAGCAAACCGTATAAAGGCAGTGGAGACCACAAAAGGGCTGATCGAGGCCGATGTCTTCGTCGCAGCACTTGGCAGCTATTCACCTCAGTTCGTTCGCCAGCTTGGGCTCGACCTGCCAGTCTATCCGGTGAAAGGCTATTCCATCACCGTGCCGGTCGTGAAAGAGGAACGGGCCCCGGTTTCGACCGTCATGGATGAAACATTCAAGGTTGCCATTACACGCCTCGGCTCACGCATCCGTGTCGGCGGGATGGCGGAGATTGCCGGGTTCAGCAAGGATCTGCCGGCCGTCCGGAAAGAAACGCTAACTCATTCGGTTGAGGACCTTTTTGGTGGCGCAGGCGATCAGGCACAAGCAAAATTCTGGTGTGGACTTCGCCCGATGACACCTGATGGTACGCCCGTTATCGGAGCGACGCGCTACGACAACCTCTATCTCAACACCGGTCACGGCACGCTCGGCTGGACAATGTCGTGCGGTTCCGCCCGGGTATTGTCCGACCTCATCAGCGGCGAGAAGCCGGAAATCGACACGCACGATCTTGCGATCAGTCGCTATGCGGCATGATTGAGCGTTAAGCCAGAGCTTGTGGCATCCTCGGGTTCATTCCGAGGATGACATCAGTCTAGAGCGCCAGCGCATCCTTGAGTGCGAGACCCTCCTTCATGCGGAGGTCAAGATCTGCCTCGATGTGGTCGATATGATGCAGCATCAATGAGCGGGCTTTTTCCACATCGCCTGTTTCAAGTGCGTCAAGTAGATCAGCATGGTCATTGTGTCCGCAGCTCGAAACGCCTGATCGGCCGTAAAGCGCAATGACAAGAGACGAGCGTGCAACCAGCTCGTCCATGAATTTCGCAAGGATCGCGTTGCCGGAAATTTCAGCCAGCATCAGATGAAAATCGCCGGACGCCTTGATTTCCGCTCGTCTGGCGCTTGGCCCGCGCTCGTGCTGATGCCGCGTTTCTTCCATCAGGTGATCTTTGAGCCGCTTGACCGCGACAGGCGTCAACCGCTCGATGGCAGCATCGACAATTCCCGGCTCGATTAGTCTGCGCGCCGCAAAAACCTGCCTTGCCTCGTCGGGTGTTGGATTGGATACGAATGCACCACGGTTGCGCTCAGCGCGAACCAGGCCCTCGAAGGCGAGCATTTGGAGGGCTGCACGCACCACTGTTCGACTGACGTCGAACAGCGTTCCAACTTCTGACTCAGACAATTTTGTTCCAGGCGCGAGCCGCCGATCAACGATGGCATCACGCAAAGTGTCGCGGATGGCCTGTGCACGGTCTTCCTGTGTCGGATCTGATGGTGGGGCAATCTGGGCGAGGCTCATTGGTTCGTCCTGTTTCCCCTCTGTTCTAACGCGAAGCGTGCGCGGCGCAAACAGGAATCGTCCAGTCATCGTGGAATTTATTGTATACAATTTTGTGCACTCGTGAAAACGAAAGCGCGTTTTTTGTGCATGCAACCCTCCATGAGAATGCGCCCTCTGTTTCCGCAAAAAATTAAGTCTTGGAATTCCATGGCCTTAGCGCGCGGAAAGCGAACTGGCACGACTTATGCAACGCATGAGCCGATCAAAAGAGGGAAATGCATGAGCAAGGCCGCTGAAATCGACATCGCTTCCGTTTCCAAGATCTATGGCACAACGACTGCGGTCCATGCCATCAGCCTTAAGATACCGGCGGGTAGTTATTGCTGCCTGCTTGGTCCGTCGGGGTGTGGCAAGACCTCCACGTTACGGATGATTGCCGGCCATGAAAGCATATCCAGTGGCGATGTCAGGCTCGGCAATACGGTGGTTACGGACCTGCCTCCTGCCAAACGCGGCACCGCGATGATGTTCCAGTCCTATGCGCTCTTCCCGCACCTTGATCTCGTCGACAACGTCGCCTTCAGCCTCAAGATGAAGGGGATGGATAAGGAAACGCGTCGCAGCAAGGCACTCGACATGCTCAAACTGATGCAGTTGGAGCCCTATGCAAGCCGCCGCCCCGCCCAACTGTCAGGCGGGCAGCAGCAGCGTGTGGCATTGGCACGTGCTTTGATCACTGATCCGGAAGCGCTGTTGCTGGACGAGCCACTCTCGGCACTCGATCCGTTTCTGAAAATCCGCATGCGGGCCGAACTCAAGAAGCTGCAAACGTCTCTCGGCATCACCTTCGTTCACGTCACCCACAGCCAGGAAGAAGCCATGGCGTTGGCCGATATCATCGTTGTCATGAACGACGGTCGTATTGAACAGGCTGCTACACCACGCGAGGTTTTCGAGCGACCGGCGACAGCGTTTGTTGCCCGTTTCATGGGCGACCACAACGTCATTTCCGGCCGTCTTAAGGACAACGACGGCGAGCTCGTGACGATGGAGGTTGCGGGCGGAGGAACCTTCGTCGGTAATGGCCTTGTCCCGAATGGTGACCGCATGGATATCGCCGTCAGGACTGACCGTGTGCGTGTCGGCGAACCTGAAAAACCCGGTCTTGGCTTCACCGGCATCGTGTCCAACGTCGAGTATCGCGGCGGTAGCGTCAAGATTGCGGTGACCGGCGCAGGTATTGAAGACTTCAACGTCATTTTGAGCGATGTCGCTTTTTTCGAGGCGCCGGTGAAGGTCGGCGACGCGATCCCGCTCTCATGGAATACGACCGATGCCATTGTGCTCGGTCGCGTAGAGAAGTGACCCGAAAAATAACCAGAGGAGAACTTTGAAATGACCGACACTTCCAAAACCAAGGGCGGACTTTCCCGCCGCGGATTGCTTAAAGCGGGTGCTGCCGCAACCGGTGCAGCGATCGGTTCCGGCCTGATCACCGGCTTCCCGACCATCTGGGCGCAAAACCCGATCACGCTTCGCCAGTTCGGTACCGGCGTATCGAACCTCAATGCCATTGCCGAAAAGTGCAAGGCCGACCTTGGCATTACGCTTGAAATGACCGCGACAGATTCGGACGCAGCCGCTCAGCGCGCTGTCACTCAGCCAAATTCCTATGACATCGCCGATATCGAATACTGGATTTTGAAGAAGGTCTATCCGGCAGGCGTTATCCAGCCGATGGAAATCAAGAAGCTGAAATACTACGACAAGATCGTGCCGCTGTTTAAAACCGGCAAGCTGAAGCCCGACAGCGTCGTCGCGCAGGGCACAGCGCCGCACACGGTCGGGTTTGTCGAAAAGCCTGGCGACAAGTCTTTCGCGAAGGGCGAGACAGACTACTTCACCATGGTCCCAACTATCTATAATGCCGACACTCTCGGCATCCGCCCGGATCTTGTCGGCCGCGACATCACGAGCTGGGCCGATATCATGGACCCGAAGTTCAAGGGCAAGACGTCCATTCTGAACATCCCATCGATCGGCATCATGGACGCGGCGATGATCATGGAAGCCATGGGCAACATCAAATATGCCGACAAGGGCAACATGACGAAGGAAGAGATCGACAAGACGATCGATTTCCTCATCAAGGCCAAGAAGGACGGACAGTTCCGCGCCTTCTGGAAGAGCTTCGACGAAAGCGTCAATCTCATGTCGTCGGGCGAAGTCATCATCCAGTCCATGTGGTCGCCGGCTGTTGCAGCCGTTCGCTCCAAGGGCATCGCCTGCAAATACCAGCCACTGAAGGAGGGATATCGGTCCTGGGGTGGTGGCCTCGGTCTTGCCAAGCACCTCTCAGGCGCAAAGCTCGATGCAGCCTATGAATACATCAACTGGTATACATCCGGTTGGGTCGGTGCCTACCTCAACCGCCAAGGCTATTATTCCGCAGCCATGGAGACCGCTAAGGAGCACATGTCTGCTGACGAATGGGGCTACTGGGTCGAAGGAAAGCCCGCTCAGGGCGACATCGTTGCGCCCGACGGCAAGGTCATGGAAAAGGCCGGTGCGGTTCGCGATGGCGGCTCCTTCGAGGAGCGCATGGGCAAGGTGGCATGCTGGAACTCAGTCATGGACGAAGACCGCTACATGGTCCGCCGCTGGAATGAGTTCATCGCAGCCTGATCATAAAGGTTAGCAAGAAAACGGATGCGCGGCGAACTTACGCCGCGTATCTGGCCCAACCGGCCCTATTGCGGGAGATAAACCTTGGTGACAGTCAGATTCATCGGTGTGAGTGAAAAGAAGGATAGACCGGAGCGCGCTTTCGTGCTGCCGCAAAAACTGGTCTCCTATATTCAGGCGACACCGCTCTTCCTGATCCTCGGCTTTTTCCTGCTTCTGCCGATCATCATGATCGCTGTCGTCAGCTTCTGGGATTATGACTTCGCCCAGATGTATCCTGATTTCGTAACGTTCAATTACACGGAAACCATAGGGTCGTGGGTCACCTGGCAGACCTACATCAACACGCTCAAATTCGCGGCCATCGTTTGGGCAATCACGCTTTTTTGCGGTTTCTGGGTTGCCTATTTCCTTGCCTTCCATATTCGAACCACCACCATGCAGATGGTCCTGTTCCTGATCTGCACCGTCCCCTTTTTGACATCCAACATCATCCGGATGATCTCATGGATACCCGTGCTTGGCCGAAACGGGCTCGTAAACAGCGCGCTCGTCGGCACCGGCATCCTGCCAGCACCAATCGAATGGTTGCTCTATTCGGATTTCGCCGTCGTACTTGCGATGGTGCACCTTTATACGTTGTTCATGGTGACCCCGATTTTCAATACGCTGATGCGTATCGACAAATCGTTGATAGAGGCCGCACGGGACGCAGGCGCAAGCAGTTGGCAGATTCTGTCCAACGTCATCATTCCACTTGCCAAACCCGGAATGGCGATTGGGACCATTTTCGTGGTGACGCTCGTCATGGCGGATTTCTCAACCGTTCAGGTGATGTCCGGGGGACAAAGTGCGTCTGTAGCACTGATGATGAAGAACCAGATGTCTCTCCTTCAGTATCCTGCTGCCGCAGCTAACGCTGTCATTTTGCTCATCCTTGTCCTCCTGATGGTCGCGGGCATCCTGCGTATCGTCGACATCCGCAAGGAGCTCTGATCGATGCATTCCGAAAAACGTGGCCGCGAATTCTATATCCTGTCCTTCTTCTTCATTCTCTTTGTGCTGTTTCTCTACGGTCCACTCTCCGCGATCTTGATCCTCGCGTTTCAGGGACCGAACGGGGGCCTCACTTTCCCGCTCAACGGTGTTTCACTGCATTGGTTCGGCAACCTGTTTGAGCAGCAGGCCGTCGGTGATTTCGGCGGCTCCTTCCGTCGCTCGTTCGGGCTGGGCTTGATGGTTATGGTCGTAACTGTGCTTGTCTCGCTTCTCGCGGGCCTTGCCTTTCGTCGCAAGTTCATAGGCGCAACACCGCTCTTTTACCTCTCGGTCGCCAGCCTTGTCGTCCCGTCAATCATCATCTCTCTCGGCATTGGCGTGCTTTTCCAGCAACTTGGACTGGAACCGTCCTGGTATACATCAGCATTCGGCGCTCATCTCACCTGGACGTTGCCTTTCGGGGTCCTGATCATGCTTGCCGTATTCAACCGCTTTTCGCCCTCTTATGAAGAAGCTGCGCGCGACCTTGGAGCATCCTCCTGGCAGACATTCGCGCATGTTGTCTTGCCAATGATTGCGCCCAGCTTGATCGGTGTGGGACTATTCGGCTTTACCCTCTCCTACGACGAGTTTGCCCGAACATTGATGACATCTGGCACTTACAACACCCTTCCGCTCGAGATCTATGGCATGACGACAAACGTCACCACGCCAGTGCTTTATGCCCTTGGCGCGGTCACCACACTGTTTTCCTTCATCGTGATTGCCGCTACGCTCGGCCTTATCGTCTACATGAACCGCCGCCATTCACGCGGCTAAAGAAACGAAACATGCGCATTCTCGTCATCAATCCCAATACCACGCAATCCATGACGGCAACGATTGCCGATGCTGCGACGCGCGCGGCAAGCAACGACACCGAAATCCTGGCAGTAACCTCCACCATGGGGCCGGTCTCCATTGAGGGTTATTACGACGAGGTTTTCGCCATACCAGGCATGCTCATCGAAGTTGCAAAAGCCGAAAAGCTCGGGGCGAAAGCAGCTGTCATCGCGTGTTTCGACGACACAGGGCTCGATGCCGCACGCGCGCTAGCCACCATCCCGGTGATCGGGATCTGTGAAGCGGCCGTTGCAACAGCAGCGTTCATTGCCCAACGTTTTACCGTCGTTACAACCATGGAACGCTCAAGGCTTCCCGTTGAGCATCTCGTTCATCGCTACGGCATGGGAACGCGCGCCAAGGTCCGTGCAGCCGATATCCCGGTCCTTTCGCTCGAAGACCCCTCCTCCGACGCGATGCCTCGCCTGCGGGCCGAGATCGCAGCAGCGCTGTTGGAAGACAAGGCCGAAGCGATCGTGCTGGGTTGTGCTGGCATGGCCGATCTTGCTGCGAACCTTTCCAGAGAGTTTGGCGTGCCTGTGATCGATGGCGTTTCTGCAGCCGTCAGGCATGCAGAAACGCTTGTTTCGCTCGGCCTCTCCACCGCCAAACGCGGTGCATACGCCACCCCGATAGACAAGCCCTATAGAGGTTCGATGGAAGACTTCTCTCCATCACGGCTTTTGACCTCATGACTACAGAAATCCGTCGATTGACAGAGGAAGAAGCAAAGACGCTGATCGGCTGGGCAAAAAATGAAGGCTGGAACCCCGGTCTTTTCGACGCGGAACGCTTTTTCGCCTTCGACCCTGAGGGATTTATCGGCTGCATTGTCGATGGCGAACTTGCAGCCGCCATCTCTGCAATTTCCTATACCGATACTTTCGGCTTTATCGGCCTCTACATCTGCAGGCCCGACATGCGCGGCAAGGGCCTTGGGAAGCGGGTATGGGATGCCGGAATGGCGCGTCTCGCCGGCCATGTGATTGGCCTGGACGGCGTACCCGAACAGCAGGCGAACTATGCCACGATGGGGTTTATGCCAACCTACCGCACCTGGCGCTGGAGCGGCAGACTAAAGTCGGCACCGCAAATGAACACCATGGATCTCAGTGCCGATATGATCCCTGAGTTGATCGCTTTCGACCGCCATTTCTTTCCTGCTGATCGCAAGGGCTTCCTCCTCGAATGGATAAAGGCGCAGCACGTCACGGCTGTTGTTCGGAGCGAAGGTCAGATAAGCGCATACGGTGTTTTGCGAAGGTGCGTTGAAGGTTTCAAGATCGGGCCACTTTTTGCCGATCGGCTGGAGGATGCCATAACAATCCTCCATAGACTGGCGACGGAGGCTGGTGATGCGGTCATTCATATCGACGTGCCGGAGCCAGCCACCGACTTTACAGCCTTTCTGGAAAGTTGCGGCATGAGCCGTGGTTTTGTGACCGCCCGCATGTACAAAGGGACGCCACCAACTATTTCTACAGAGGGTCTATACGGCGTAACGTCCCTCGAACTGGGCTGAAACCCGTCAAAAACAACGCCTCAGCAGCGCCACAATTCGTTCAGCGAACATTCAGCCGGCAGACATTATTTCTTAACCATCGAATTGAAACAGGCAGCGATCTGCCATCTGGATGGAAAACAAAATGTCGTCCTTCGCAGCAAAAACCGTTCTCGCCATTGCGGTCGCCGCAGCAACCATCGTCCCTTTCAGCAGCGCCTCTGCCAATGACTGGGATCGCCGTGATCGTCGCGATGCAGCCGTTCTGGGCGGCGTTCTCGGGCTTGCCGCAGGCGTTGCGGTCGGTTCTGCCCTTTCTAACCGTGGTCCGGTCTACGACGAACCGGTTTATGTCGATCCTCCGGTTCGCCGCTACGCAGCACCTCAGCCGGTCTATGACAGCTACGAGGAACCCGACTATCGTTATTACCGCCCCCAGCCCCAGCCGGCCTATCGCGCCCAACCTGTTTACGACAACCGTCCCGTCTATGACCAGCGTCCGGTCTACCGCACGATCGAACCCTGGACGAACGCCTGGTATGACTACTGCTCGCAGCGTTATAGGAGCTTCAACTCCCGCACCGGCACCTATGTCGGTTATGACGGCCAGAGCCACTTCTGTGTCGCGGGCTGATTAGCGACCACGACCACACCGAATTCAAAAGAGCTGTCAGCAGCAATGTTGACGGCTCTTTTCATGCGGTGGTATTTTTCACGTAGTCTGTCCGACTGATGCCGTGCCGTTGGAGCTTGTCGTAAAACGTCTTGCGGGCGATACCAAGCGCAGCGATCGTCTCGGCAACATCGCCATTCGCCTGTTCCAGAGTTTCGCGGATCAGACGAGCCTCGAGCTCATCCATCCGCTCCGGCAACGTTGCTGAGGACTTTTCCGTAAGCGGCACATCAACCTGGCTTGTCGTGCCCGTCTCCAGGCCGAGCACCACCCTTTCCGCAAAATGGCCGAGTTCGCGCACGTTTCCGGGCCAGTCATGTTCGTTGAGATAACGCGATACAGCCGATCCGATCTGTGGAACGGCGACGTTGAAACGATTGGCGGCCTTTGCGACGAAATGGGAAAAAAGTAGCGGGATATCCGGTCTTCGTTCGCGCAAAGGCGGGATCGAGAGTGTGACGACATTCAGACGATAATAGAGGTCCTCGCGAAAGGTACCACGCTGTTCCGGATCGCCAAGATCAATCTTCGCTGCAGCCACAACGCGGATATCAATCGGCCTTTCGTCATTGGATCCAAGTGGCGAAACCTCCCGCATTTCCAGCACGCGCAGCATTTTCACCTGCACGGCGGGGGGCATGCTCTCGATCTCGTCGAGGAAGAGAGTACCTCCGCTGGAATGTTCGATACGCCCTACACGCTTTTTCTGGGCACCGGTGAAAGCACCCGCCTCATGGCCGAAAAGCTCGCTTTCAATAACAGTTTCGGGGAGCGCGCCGCAGTTGAGCGCGACGAAATTGCCCTTGGAGCGCCTTTTACTCCAGCGATGAAGCGCTGTTGCCACCACTTCCTTGCCACTGCCAGTTTCGCCCGCAACCAGCACATCGACATCGGTGTCGGCAATGTGTCGAAGTGTCAGACGCAACCGCTCCATGGCGGGTGTCTGCCCGATGAGCGGCAAATCGTCCTCCGCCTGAGCGGCTGCACGACGCAATGAGCGGTTTTCCAGGACAAGCCGTCGTTTTTCCAGCGCGCGACGGGCACTCTCAACCATACGCTCTGCCGGAAATGGCTTTGCAATGAAATCATAGGCACCGTTATGGAGCGCATCGACAGCCATGGGCACGTCGCCATGTCCTGTTATCAGAATGACCGGGAGATCGGCATCAATCCTGCGAACCTTTTCGAAAAATTCGAGCCCTGTCATGCCAGGCATGCGGACATCGGTAATGATGATCCCGTCGAAATCCTCCCGCAAAGCGTCAAGTGCCTGTTCGGCTCGCGGAAATGCGTTGACCGCAAGGCCGTCAAGCTCCAACGTCTGCACCATCGCTTTGCGCAATTGGGAATCGTCGTCCACGAGAAAGATGGTTCCACTGGCCATGATGTCACGCTCGCTTCAGAAAAACGGAAAAACAGGTGCCGCTAAGGCTGCTTTCAACACTGATATGTCCTCCATAGTCGGAGGCTATATCGTTGGAAATAACCAGTCCAAGACCAAGGCCACTTTCCTTCGACGTGTTGAAGGGTGAAAAAAGTTGCTTGCGGATGTCCTCGGGGATGCCGGTGCCATTGTCAGCAATGCTCAGGACAACCATGTCCCCTTGCTCGGCGACACGTACGTCAACTCGAGCATTATCAATGCTTTCAGTCGCTTCCAGAGCATTCTGCAGAAGATTGATGAGGATCTGCTCCAGGCGGATACGACTGCCAAGGACCGTCAGGGCCCGATCGGGCAGGACGATATCAAGGGCGTCCATCCGGCCGGAAAAGCGACTGCGCAGCAACATCACTGCGCCTTCGATCACGAGCCTCAAGATGACCGGTTCGGCGGCTGTCCGGCCCTTGCGCGCAAGGATTTTGAGGTCTCCGGTTATGGTCCCGATACGCTCCGTCAATGACGCAATGTTTTCGAGATTTTCGGTGGCTTCAGCCATGCGATCCCGTTTCAGGAGAGTGCGGGCATTGTCTGCGAAGGCACGGATTGTCGCGACCGGCTGGTTGATTTCATGTGCCACCCCCGCAGCCACCTGCCCAAGAATAGACAGCCGGTTTGCCTGCACCAATTCGTGCTGTACACTTCGCAATTCACCGGTTGTCTTCTCGTGCAGGGCGATTTCAGCTTGCAGGTGGTCGCGTGTCTTCGTCAGATCGCGCGTGCGCTCCTGAACCTTCAGCTCGAGATCAGCGCGAGCGTGCTGCTCCTCTTCTTTTTCCCTCAACGATTTCTGCCGGCGCCACAACCACAATGCGGAGAGCGCCATAAGCGGCATCAGTGTTGCGACGGCAATGACCCTCCCTTCACGAACCGCTGCTGCAATTGCGGGGGCTACCGGTTGGAGATAGTGAAGCGTCCATGCCGTCGTAGGCACCGGCATTTCCAGCCTCAGATAGGCACCCCGTTCCTTGACGGGATCGTCAACATGAAACAGTGGCAAGTTGTCGAATGCGGTTCTGATTTTACGCAGTGGCATCAGCGACAGCGTTTCGCTACCGAACTGCAAGCTTTCAGAAATCTCCCTTCGACGGCTCTCGCTTATCGACGCGATGGTTTTGAAACGCCAGTTCGGTACACTTGTCATCAGCACCACACCGTCCCTGTCGACGACGTAAACCGGTTTACCGCCGATGTTCCAGTCCGTTTCAAGCCGATTGAATTCAACCTTGGCAATGACAACGCCCAGAGCCCGCCCGTCCGCCGCGTCGATGCGTCGGGAAATGTAAAGGCCCGGCCTGCGGCTGACATTGCCAAGCGCGTAGTGTTCGGACATGCCATTTTTCATGGCACCCTGGAAATATTCGCGGAACGCGTAAACGGAGCCAACGAAACTTTCCGGCAAACGCCAGTTGCTGGATGCGATGGTAAGGCCATCCGGGCCGGTCACATAGATCACGGACGATTGCGTTCCCTCAATCAGCCCTTCAAGCTTGCGGTTCAGGCGATCGACCGCTGCAGCTCCGCCGCCGTCCAGGGCGCTGGCAAGATCCGGATCACCCGACAAAACCAACGGAATGGCACGCGGTCGCTCCAGCGCCACATTCAGGAGAGCTATTTTGAGCTCCGCATCCGTCGATGCTTCGGATGCGGCCGTCTTCATGGCCCGCGATCGCGCCAATTCATCGGCTGCCAACAATATCCCGAGACTAGCAAGCAACCACAAACCCGCCAGCGCCAACCATTGTGCGCGCCGCCTTGATTGCGATCCCTGTGTTTGCGTCTTGTTCATCCCAACATTGTGTGGATTTCCGCACAAAATACAAGTCGCCATGTCCGGAATTCTATACTGAATAGTACCTACCTAAATACGCGTCCAAAAAAATAATATTTTAAATCAGGCCGTTATGGCGATTTCGCAGATCTGGCATGCATATTGCTCATGACTCCTCAATCGGCTTCGAGCCGTCAACGTCGCGGCAAACCCGGGAGGCCAATCAGGGCAGGGTTAGGCCGAGGAGGAACAGACATGATCGATACGACAGCCGTGGCCGCAGGCCACGCCAAGCAGCCTTTTTACAAGCACCTGTATTTCCAGGTTCTGGTTGCCATCATAGCCGGCATTGCACTTGGCCATTTCTACCCAGCTTTCGGCGAAGAGCTGAAGCCACTCGGGGATGGCTTCATCCGCCTGGTCAAGATGATTATTGCGCCGGTCATCTTCCTGACCGTGGCGACCGGCATCGCCGGCATGAATGACATGAAGAAAGTTGGTCGCGTCGCCGGCAAGGCGATGATCTACTTCCTTGTCTTCTCCACGCTCGCGCTGATCGTCGGCCTCATCGTGGCCAATACGGTCCAACCTGGCGCCGGCATGAACATTGATCCGGCAACGCTGGATGCCAAGGCCGTTGCAACCTATGCCGACAAGGCACATGAACAGACGATCACGGGCTTCCTCATGAACATCATCCCGACCACCATCGTTGGTGCGTTCGCAAGTGGTGACATTCTTCAGGTTCTGTTCTTCTCGGTTCTGTTCGGCATCGCACTCGGTATCGTCGGCGAGAAAGGTCAGCCGGTCGTCGACTTCATGCACGCCCTGATGTATCCGATCTTCAAGCTTGTCGCGATCCTGATGAAGGCTGCCCCGATCGGTGCATTCGGCGCCATGGCGTTCACCATCGGCAAATACGGCATTTCGTCCGTTACCAATCTGGCGATGCTGATCGGAACATTCTACGTCACCTCCTTCCTGTTCGTGTTCGTGGTCCTCGGTGCCGTTTGCCGCTACAATGGTTTCTCGATCCTGGCGCTTATCCGCTACATCAAGGAAGAATTGCTTCTCGTTCTCGGCACATCGTCGTCCGAGGCCGCCCTTCCGGGCCTTATGAGCAAAATGGAAAAGGCAGGCTGCAAACGTTCTGTCGTCGGCCTTGTCATCCCGACCGGTTACTCCTTCAACCTTGATGGCACCAATATCTACATGACCCTCGCAGCACTCTTTATCGCGCAAGCGACGGGCATCGACCTGTCCTTTGGCGAACAGATCCTGCTGCTTCTCGTAGCGATGCTCAGCTCCAAGGGTGCCGCGGGCATTACCGGCGCGGGCTTCATCACCCTCGCCGCTACGCTGTCCGTGGTTCCTTCCGTTCCGGTTGCCGGCATGGCACTCATTCTCGGCATCGACCGCTTCATGTCTGAATGCCGCGCGCTCACCAACTTTGTTGGCAACGCAGTCGCCACCATCGTCGTTGCCCGCTGGGAAGGCGAACTCGATCAGGCGCAGCTCGCCCGCGTTCTGAGCGGCGAGGAAAACGTATCCGGGATCGCGGATGTGGATGCCGTTCCGGCATCGGCACAGCCCGCGGAATAAAAAGAACAAGACCTCCCAGGGTCCCGCCTGTTTCGGATTTCCGTGCAGGCAAACTAGAAAGCCGGAGCATCGATTTGATGCTCCGGCTTTTTTATTTCAGACGTCTATGGATCACGCCAATACCATGTGTCCGGGCGAAACTTCACGGTACTGTCGCGCCGGAGGCACGTAACCGACAGGGCGCACAGGACTTTTAAGTTCGTCAATCGCGGTATTGCGACGAATGCCACGGCGGGCAGGATCGGGCACAGGCACCGCCGCCATCAGCTTTTTCGTGTAGGAATGCTGCGGATTGGCGAAGATTGCTGCGCGCGGACCGATCTCGACGATTTCGCCGAGGTACATGACCGCAACGCGATGACTTACCCGTTCGACGACGGCCATGTCATGGCTGATGAACAGGAAGGCGATCTTGAACTGTTCCTGGAGATCCATCAGCAGATTACAGACCTGCGCCTTGATCGAGACGTCGAGCGCCGAAACGCTCTCATCGGCAACAATCACCTTCGGGTTCAACGCCAGAGCACGCGCGATGGCAACGCGCTGACGTTGGCCACCCGAGAATTCATGTGGGTATCGGTCCATCATCGTGCACGAAAGACCCACCCGCTCAAGAAGATCCTCGGTCTTCTTGCGTGCCTCAGAAGACGACGCGATGCGGTGTTTCACCATCGGTTCGGCAACGGCGGCACCGATCGTCATGCGTGGATTGAGGCTCGAAAACGGGTCTTGAAAGATCATTTGCACGCTACGGCGCATTGCCCTCAAACTTGCCTGATCGAGCTTGAGCACGTCGTAGCCGTCCAGGGAAATATCACCGGAACGCGGTTCGACGAGCCGCGTGATCGACCTGCCTGTGGTAGATTTACCGCAACCGGATTCACCCACCAGAGACAGCGTTTCGCCCTGAAAGAGATCAAAGCTGACATTTTCCACTGCATGCACTGCGCCCGTTATACGACCGAACAGACCAGAGCGGATCGAAAAACGGGTAACCAGATTACGGACCTGAAGAACCGGCGTTTTGCCACCCTCCACCGTATCGGGAAGTGCTGCGCTCTGACTGACGACACCGCTTGCCATGTCCACCTTGGGGAACCTCAATGGCAATACCTGACCATCCATAGAGCCAAGCTTTGGTACAGCCGCAAGCAGGGCGCGGGTATATGGGTGCTTTCCGCAATGAAAAATATCGGCCGTATCGCCTGTCTCCACCTGGTCGCCCCTAAACATCACGATCGTCCGGTCGGCAATTTCCGCGACAACGCCCATATCATGGGTAATGAAGAGGACAGCCATACCTTCCTCTTCCTGCAGTTGCTTGATGAGATCGAGAATCTGACCTTGGATCGTTACATCCAGTGCTGTCGTCGGCTCGTCGGCAATCAGGAGCTTCGGCCGCGACGCGAGCGCCATGGCGATCATGACACGTTGGCGCATACCACCGGAAAACTGGTGAGGATACTCCTCGAACCTTCCTGCAGCGTTTGGAATGCGCACCTTCTCCAAGAGCCTGATCGTTTCTGCTTTTGCCTGCGCCTTGTCCATGCCCTTGTGTCGAACCAGAACCTCAGAAATCTGCCGGCCTATCGTGAAGACAGGATTGAGCGACGTCATTGGCTCCTGAAAGATCATCGCGACGTCGTTGCCGCGCACATCGCGCATCTCGGCCTCTGAAAGAGATAGGATTTCCCTGCCATTCAGCTCTACCGCGCCTTCAATGCGACTGTTTCGTGGATCGAGGAGCCGCATGACTGATAGCGACGTAACACTTTTTCCCGAGCCGCTTTCACCGACAATCGCAACAGTTTCCCCAGCCCTCACGTCGAAGGACAGATTGCGCACTACGCTTTTCCATTCGCCGTCGACGCGGAAGGACGTCGTCAGATTGCGGACAGAAAGAACGTTTGCAGCCGATCGCGTTTGGCTTTCCTTCATATCTTACCTCCCGACTGCATAGGCTTGCATGAGGCGTGGCGTCGCGGCGGCCCTCAAGAGACCGTCGGCATCCCGCCGCGCCGCTGTCAGACGGCCAACGGTCCAAGAATCGGCAACGGAAATGTCGTGGCCACGCTCGCGTAACTCCTGCAATGCATCTTCCCCGATGCTCTTTTCGATCATCACATTTCCGGGCTGCCGGGTGCGCGGATAAAACGAGCCGGGGAAGTGACTGGTATGGAACAGCGGCAGGTCAATGGCTTCCTGAAGGTTGAGGCCGAAATGCGCGTAACGCAGGAAGAACGAAAGTTGCCACTGGTCCTGCTGGTCACCGCCCGGCGTGCCGAATGCGAGTGTCGGGCGCCCCTCAAAAAGGGCAAGCGAAGGCGTCAACGTCGTGCGCGGACGCTTTCCCGGTGCAAGCGATGTCGGAAGTCCCGGTTTCAGCCAGAACATCTGTGCACGAGAATTGAGGCAGAAGCCAAGACCTGGCACGATCGGCGAGGACTGCAACCAGCCACCCGATGGCGTGACCGAAACCATGTTGCCCTCCCGATCGATCACATCGATATGCACGGTATCTCCACGCTTTTCCGTCAAATGCGACATCGTGGGCTCATAGACCGCACCGGTGCCTGCCATCGCGTTCAGCATTTCCATAGTGAGATCGCGCTGCTGCTCCATCCCCGGAAGCACGCCTGGCCTCAGCTCCATAGACGCCTTGTCAGTGATAAGCTTGCGGCGCTCGTCGTTGTAGGCGTCCGAGAGGAGCGTTTCGACAGGAACCTGCGCAAACTCAGGATCACCGTAATAGACCTCGCGATCCGCGTATGAGAGCTTCATCGCCTCGACCACAGCGTGGACAAAGTCAGGACCGGCCGGGTCCATTTTGGCAATATCGATCCCCTTCAAAAGTGCCAGAGATTGAAGCAGAACCGGCCCCTGCCCCCATGGGCCCGTCTTTGCGATCGTCCAGCCATGATAATCGTACGTCGTCGGCTCTTCCACTGTCGCTTGCCAGCTCGCCATGTCGTCGGCGCTAAGTACCCCCTTGTGCCGCGTGCCGCTGGCATCCATCACTTCAGCCGTCGCAAGATAAGCGGCAATTTTTTCGGCCACAAAACCACGGTAAAAAGCATCGCGTGCGGCCTCGATTCCTGCCTCACGGCCCGACTTTGCTTCGGCCTCCTTGACGATGCGCTTCCAGGTCTCGGCAAGAACTGGATTTTTGAAGTTGGAGAGCGGTTGCGAGACGACGCCTCCCGGCACCCAGGTTTCGTAGGACGTCGGCCATTCCTTTTCAAAGAACTCTGCTAGCCCACCAATGGAGGCCGATACCCGCGCAAGCATTGGATGGCCGTTCTCGAGATAGTGGATCGCAGGCTCAAGTACCTCGCGAACGGTCATGCTGCCGTAGTCTCGCAGCATCAGCATCCAGCCATCGAACGCGCCGGGGATCACTGTCGAGAGCAGGCCATCACCCGGGATGATATCGATACCTTCGCTTTTGTAGTGCTCGATCGTCGCGCCTGCAGGCGCCGGCCCCTGCGCGCAGATGACCTCTACCTTATCCTTTTTCTTGGAATAGATGATCGCGGGCATGTCGCCGCCTGGACCATTGAGGTGCGGTTCAAGGACCTGCAGCACGAAACCGGTTGCCACCGCCGCATCGAATGCGTTGCCGCCTTTTTCAAGGATGCTCATACCGACCGCAGAAGCGATCCAGTGGGTGGAGGTTACGACACCAAACGTACCGAGGATCTCGGGGCGGGTTGTGAATGTGGTCATCTTTCTGTCCTTCGGTATATCAATGTTCACGTGGATCGAGGGCATCACGCAGACCGTCGCCCAGCAGATTAAAACCGATCACCACGAGGAAAATGGCAGCCCCTGGCCACATGGCCATCCAGGGTGCTTGTGAGAGAAAATTCTTGGCAACATTAAGCATGGAGCCCCAACTCGCGGCAGGCGCTTGTTGGCCTAGGCCAAGGAAAGAAAGGCTGGCTTCAGCAATGATCGCGGTAGCAACTGTCAATGTTGCCTGCACGATGATCGGAGGAACGATGTTGGGAAGGATGTATCGAAGCATGATGTCGCCATGGCCAAGCCCGATTGAACGTGCTCCCTCGATGTAGTCTTCTGTCTTGACGGCTAGAACCTGGGCGCGCGTCAGCCTGATGAAGATCGGCATGGCAGAGAGCCCGATGGCGATCATGGCGTTGGTCAGGCTCGGCCCAAGGAAGGCAGCCAGAGCAATCGCCATGATAAGGAACGGCATGGCGAGGAAAGCTTCGGTAATTCGAGAGATAATCTGATCGACCCAGCCGCCAAAATAGCCGGAGATCAGGCCAAATGGTACACCGGTCACAACCGCGATGGCGACCGAGATGACGCCTGCCATCAAAGACGCCTGTGCGCCCCAGATCATGCGCGAGAGGATGTCGCGGCCGATATCGTCGGTTCCCATCCAGTGAGCCGCAGACGGTGCTTTGCGGATTGCGCTCCAGCTTGTCGCGTAAGGGTCAGCCAGAGGCAGCAACGGGGCGGATACGGCAAGGAGGGCAAAAAATGCAATGATGATCAGCCCTGCGACAGCGCTTTTATTGCGCTTCATCTTCTTCCAGGCACGGCTTTCAGAGCGCTTTTTGTCGGGATTGGCAATCGCCTGCGCGGAAGCGTTCATAGTGCGGTCCTCATGCGCGGATTAAGTAGAACAGTGACGACGTCTGCCAGAAGGTTCATCAAGATGAAGCCGATCGCCGTACACAGCACCACACCCTGAACGACCGCATAATCGCGTGTGAAAACAGCATCGACGATGAGCTTTCCAAACCCGGGGATCGTGAATATCTGCTCCGTAAGAACCGCGCCTGCGAGCAATTCGCCGAAAAGAAGAGCAGAGAGCGTAATGATAGGTAGGAGAGCATTACGGAAAGAGTGGCTGAGAATGACCTGCCAGTTCGATAGTCCCTTTGCGCGCGCTGTACGGATATAATCGGATTTCATGACCGAAAGCATGGCGGAACGTGTGTGGCGCATCAGCGTTGCGGCCAAAGCGTTGCCCAGCACGAAAGAGGGCATGATCATCGTCTGGATCGACCGCACCGGGTCGACAAATATCGACTCGTAGCCGGATGCAGGCAACCAGCCGAGCTGCACTGACACCAGAAGGATCAGCATGATGCCGAGCCAGAAGTTTGGGATCGAAAGTCCCGATAGAGCGACGATGTTGGATACGTAGTCGATCCAGGTGTTCTGCTTCACGGCCGCCAGGATGCCGATCGGCACGCCGATCACCAGCGCGAAAAACATCGACATCACAGCAAGCTGGATTGTTACGGGCAATTTCTGCCCAATCAGTTCAAGCACCGGCTGGTTTGTTCTGAGAGAAATCCCGAAATCGCCCTGTACGACCGAGCCGAGCCAATAGAAATACTGATAGACGACGGGATCGTTCATTCGGTACTTTTCACGCAGCAGTTCGATGACCGCCGGATCGCGCTCTTCGCCCGCCATGGCCAGAATAGGGTCACCGGGCAGAAGTTTCTGGAGTGAAAAAACAAAAATCGAGATGATGAGCAGTGTAGGTATCGCTACCAGAAGCCGCTTGCCGATGTAGATATGCATGGAACTGATCCTTGTGGCCCAACCTTGGCCGCAGCCGGTCGTCCGACGCAGTCAAAACTGCGCCGGATCGTCATGTCAGCGAATTAGGAGCCTTTTTTCACGCCGGTCAGACGGATCATCCCGTCAGCGGAAGGCGTAAAGCCAGTGACGGATTTCGATGTCGCGTAGAGATAGGCCTGATGACCGAGATAGATCAGGGGCAGATCTTCATCGAGGATCTTGGTCGCGGCATCATATTTTGCCTTGCGCACGCCATTGTCTGTCGATGCACGTGCTTCGTTCAAAAGCTTGTCGACCTCGGGATTGCAATATTTCGTATCGTTGATGCCGCCCTTGCACGTCACGAACTGATGGATGTTCCCATCAGGGTCGGAACGACCGGACCAATCCGAACGCGACAGAACGTAGTTCCCTGCAGTCTGCTCCGAAAGAAGGGTCGCAAACTCCGTTGCTTTCAGCTTCACATCAAAACCCGCTTCCGCCGCCATCGCCTGGATGACCTGCATCATCTGCGTCTGCGTCGTGTTGTTGGCGTGCTGCAATTCAATCTCGAAGCGATCATAACCGGCCTCCTTCAAGAGCGACTTGGCCTTTTCGACATCGCGTGCCGGAACTGGAACATCCTTGTTGTACCAGGGGCTTGACGGCGGCCATGCCTGATTGCCTGCCATGGCTGTGCCTTCAAACACCACCTGATTAATCGCTTCGCGATCGATGGAAAGAGAAAAAGCCTGTCTTAGACGCTTGTCCTTCCCGAAGGGATTATCGGCCTTCGGCCCATTACCGATGTTCGCATACATTGCCATGTAGCCCGGACCGACGATTTCACCATAGGTGAGCTTGCCATCTTCCTTGACGGAAGCAGCATCGGATGCGGAGATGCGTTCAGCCATATCGAGGTCGCCGGCGCGCAAGTTCGCGAGGCGAACGGTCGTGTCTGGAATGGGCAGGAACGTCACCTTGTCGAGGAAGATATTGTCCTTGTTCCAGTAGTCGGCAAATTTCTCCAGAACGATGCGATCCTGCTGAATACGCTCGACGAATTTGAATGGGCCCGAGCAGACTGGTTTTGAACCAAAGTTGGCACCAAGTTCCTTGCCTGCGGTGGGCGAAATCATCATTCCGGCACGGTCGGAGAGCTGCGCCAGAAGGCTTGCATCAGGGCTCTTCAGCGTGAACTTGATCTGGTATTCGCCGGTCGCCTCTACCTTGGCGACCGAAGCAAGCTCGCTCTTGCGCCGAGATTCCGGCAAGGTCATGTAACGATCAATGTTGTAGACTGCCGCTTCAGCGTTGAAGGGTGTGCCGTCGTGGAAAACAGCCCCCTTTCGCAAATCCATTGTTAAGGTGCCACCATTGTCGCCCCATGCCCATGCCGTTGCCAGCTGCGGAATGACCGAGAGATTGTTGTCGAGATCAACCAGCTTGTCGCAAAGGCTGGTATAGACAATGCGCCCGACAAAGGTGCGGGACTGGGCGGGATCGAGTACATCCGCATCATCCTGCAGACCGATGCGCAGTTCGGCTGACAATGCCGAAGATGCCATTAGTCCGGCGGCCAGCACATAGGCAGAAAATTTTGCAAGTCTTTTCATATCGTTCTTCCTCTGGTGATTTTTCTTCAAAGCCGCCGGCTTTCCGGTTCTTGCTTTTGCGGACTGAACGTCCGTTGCCATGCGCTCACACGTCTCCTTCGGGTGAAAATGGCTGATCGAGATGATCCATCGACGTTTGCCGGATCAGACGCTCCTGCAATGTCAGCAAATGATTGCGCATCGCCTCGCCGGCCTTTGCAGGATCACGTGCCTCGATGGCATCGATAATCTCCGCGTGCTGATCACGCGATTCCTTCAGCGTCCTGTCTGCGCGGCGTGCCCTTTCGCGGACCGCCTGCCAGACAGGGTCCTGGCGAACACGATTGACGACATCAAACAGTGACAGGAAAAGCTGGTTACCAGCGCTTTGGGCGATCAGTCTATGCAGAGAGCCATCCCAGAGCTCCCGCCAGTCGGCATCTGTCCGCTCATAAATTTTGGCGCAGGTTTCACGCATCCTGCCGATGTCGCCAGGTTTGGCCCGCATGGCTGCAAGTTGTGCCAGTTGCGGCTCCAGCCGCAGGCGCACCTCCATGATTTCCATGAAATTGGTTCCGGCCACCAGACTGGCTGCGTGATCACTCCAGCTATCCGGTCGCTGACCGAGAAATGTCCCCGCCCCTTGCTTGCGCCAGATGAGCCCTTCGGCCTCCAGAACCTCGAAGGCGCGGCGAATTTCCCGTCTACCGACACCAAGGCGCTCAGAAAGCGATCGTTCCGTCGGTAATTTTCCATCCCGGCCAAAGGCACTGACAGCAATCAGCTCGCGTAATCTTTCCAACGCGTAGTTCGAGTTTTCTGAGTGACTATTTGCAGGATTTTCTGACAATGGTTCGAACCAATTTGATATTGGTTCAGTCAAATCTGAATCCGCGCAATCGTCAAGCACATAAATTCACCATGTGTGAATTTTGAGCATTTTTCGGTGAGCGGGCTTCGAGTGGTACCGAAGTCCATGCGCACCACTTGCAAACAGGTCCACGAGATGCCAATCCGGTGAAATAGATTTAAATGAGCGGAGAACCCACGTGAAAAACCTCGTCATCTCGTGGCAATTCTGGGCACTGCTATCTGCTGCCTTTGCAGCCCTTACCGCTGTTTTCGCAAAAATCGGCGTGGAAAACGTCAATTCTGATTTCGCAACCTTTGTCCGGACAGTGGTCATTCTTCTCGCGGCAGGACTGATGGTCTATCTTACCGGAAACTGGCAACAGCCGAGCGAAATCTCGCCGAAAACATGGCTTTTCCTGATACTGTCAGGCCTCGCGACGGGTGTGTCATGGATATGTTATTTCCGTGCGATGAAACTCGGGGATGCGGCAAGGGTAGCCCCGATCGACAAACTCAGCGTCGTGTTTGTCGCTGTCTTCGCCGTGTTGTTCCTCGGAGAAAAGCTGTCCCTGCCGAACTGGCTGGGTGTGATCCTGATTGCTTGTGGGGCCGTTCTTGTCGCCTACAGAGGCTGACCAGCTAGTGACTATAGTCTTCTTCGAAAGTCAGAAGTTCAGCGCACTCAAGCTCTGATTGAATGAACTTACACTCGCCGGTTCTGGAGCGGATGCCGGGCTAACCCGGCATCACAGAATGTAACGCCACGCGGGCGTCCTATTGTGGGCAGCCGTCACCCACGTTCTGCAGCGACCTTGTCAAGACCGCGCTTGACCCCGGCAAACAACTCATCAAGCTGTTCCGCAGTAATAATGATTGGCGGGCAGAAGCAGATGGCTTCACCGATTGGCCGGGTAATCACTCCTTCCGATTCGATGGCAGCGGCGATGGCGAGCGTCGTATCTCCCGCCTTAAACCCCTCCCAAGGCTTGATCTCAAGCGCACCAAGCAGCCCAACGCCACGTGAAGAATGGACGAGCGGATGGTCGGCGAGCGCCTTGAGGTGGCCCAGGAACAGTCCCTCCTGTCGAGCAACGTTACCGACCAGGTCACGCTCCTCAATGATCTTCAGGTTTTCCAGACCGACTGCCGTCGCGACCGGATGGCCGGACGCCGTAAAACCGTGACCGAAGGAACCGATGCGGTCAGACTCGTCTGCAATCGGCTGATAGAAATTGTCGTTCATGATGACCGCCGAAAGCGGCATGTAAGACGACGATATCTGCTTGGAAACCACAAGCACATCCGGGTTTATACCGTAAGTTTCGCAGGCAAACATTTTTCCGGTGCGTCCAAACCCGCAAATGACTTCGTCAACGACAAGGAGGATGTCGTATTTCTTGATAATTGCCTGCACACCCGCCCAGTAGCCCTCAGGCGGCAAAAGAACACCGCCTGCGCCCATGACCGGCTCGCCCCAGAATGCGGCAATTGTTTCCGGACCTTCACTGATGATCAGGTCCTCCAGCTCTTTCAGGATGCGCGCGGTGAACTCCGCCTCACTCTCACCGTCCTTGCCAAAATGCACATAGGAGGGGCAGGCGGTATGCAACATCCGGTCCAGTGGCAGATCGAAGCTATCGTGGTTGCGCGGCAGCCCGGTGATTGATGCCGAGGCGATGGTGACACCGTGATAACCCTTGATGCGACCGATGATCTTTTTCTTGTCCTTGTTGCCGAGCGCATTTGACCGGTACCATACCATCTTTGCAACGAGATCGTTTGCCTCAGACCCCGACGAGGTGAAATGCACCTTCGACATCGGGACAGGCGCTAGCTTGATCAGCATCTCCGCCAGATCGACGGAAGGACCATGCGTCTTATAGGAAAAGGTGTGATAATAGGGGAGCTTCTGCATCTGCTTGGTTGCGGCTTCCACAAGACGCTTTTCACCAAAGCCGAGCGCAACAGACCAAAGGCCCGCCATCGCCTCGATGTAGCGCTTGCCATTGTTGTCGGTGACATAGATGCCCTCACCACTCTCAATGACAAGGCCGCCCGTCTTCTCGAACTTCCGCAGATTGACGTTCGGATGCATCTGGTAGGCGATATCGCGTCCCTCGACGGAATTCGGCAGGATTGTCATCGGTAAAAGCTCCATTGCAGCTTGATTGATACGTGAATTGAGGCGTCAGACGTGCTGGCCGCCATTGATGTGGATCTCGGCACCATTGATGTAGGTCGATTGGTCCGAACAAAGGAAATAGATCGTCTGGGCGACCTCGGTGGTTGTTCCAAGCCGCCCCATCGGCACTTGTGCCTCAACCAGTTCCGCAGTCCCGGGTGACAGGATAGCGGTATTGATCTCACCCGGTGCGATGGCGTTCGCACGCACGCCGCGCGGACCGAATTCGTGTGCCAGTTCGCGCGTCAGGGCCGCCAGCGCTGCCTTCGACGTCGCATAAGCAACGCCGGCAAAGGGATGTACTTTTGAGCCGACGATGGACGTAACATTGACGATCGAGCCCCTTGCTGCCTCAAGTTCCGGCAAAAGCGCGCGCGCCAGAAGTGCTGTCGAAACAAGATTGACGTTGAGAACCCTTGTCCAGACTTCTGCGGTGGTAGACATAACGCCGAGGCGGCTACCGCCTTCGCCCTTCGGCGAGATGCCGGCATTGTTCACAAGGGCCGCCAGCTTTCCATCGGGCAATCGCGAGCGCACGGCATCTGCAAGATCATCGATCGCGGACAGGTCCTCCAGATCAGCCTGAATATGGCTCTCGCGCGCAGCCGGCCATCGGCACTCCTCAGAAAAGGGCTGCCGTGAGACTGTCAGAATTCGCCATCCTTTTTCCTGGAAGAGCTTGACGGTGGCGTGCCCTATTCCCCGGCTGGCGCCGGTAAGCAGCATGTAGGGGACGGCCATATAGAAACTCCTGTGCCACGCGGCTCCTTCGGACCCGCATTCATCCGCCATGTTAGAGCGTCAAAAATGGCTGACAAGCGGTTTTTCCATCGTCGCAGCAGACGTCATCAGTCTGGGCTAATCCCATTTGATACCTCTCTTTCATCCGAAGGGAATATTTGAGACGCGCCATTTGCCCATAGAATGAACTCGCCCGATTTTGTCACTTGTATTGGGAGGGGACAGTGCGCATCGACATCATCGATACCGTAAGCGGTTTCAATGCCATTAGGGAAAACTGGGATCAGGTGTTCATGGCGGACCCGCACGCCCAGCACTTTCTCTCCTGGTACTGGCTGGAAGATTACATGTTGCGTCGCAAGCGCTGGTTTATTCTGGCACTTCGCGAAAGGCCGGAAGGCTCTCCATACGTGGCATTTCTTCCACTGCGCGTGCTGACCGAGCCGGATAAAAAGACGGGGCGATATTACGACACGATCGTGATGGCCGGTAACGCGGCGGCCGATTATGCCGGCTTCATCACCCTGCCCGAATACGAGCATCATGCCGTTGCCGGTTTCTGTTCCTACCTCAGGCAGCAGAACTGGACCGACCTCAAACTTGACTACATCGCCGGTCCGCCGGAGCGACGGCAGGCAATGATCCACGCGCTTCAGGGACCGCTTGTCATGTTCCGCGACAGCACCCCGAAAAACGCCTACAATATCGACAATAGTATTTGCCCTGTCGTGACGCTGCCCGACGACTTCGACGCCTATCTCGACACAAGCATGAGCAGCCAGACACGCCAGAAACTCCGGCGTTTCCTTCGAAAGATCGAGAGTGACGACGAGTACAGGATTACCTTTGCAACAGCGGATACCATCAAGCGGGACATGGATATTCTGTTCCACTTCTGGCGCATTCGCTGGGCACCGCACAAAGGCAAGGAACGAACTGAACTTCTGATCGGCGCGACACGGCAGATGCTGATGGACTGTTTTCACCGCGGTAATCTTGAAGTACCCGTGCTTTGGGTAGGCGAGCGGCCGCTCGGCGCGCTTGCAAATATCATCGATCGACAGAAGCTATCGGTCCTTTTCTACATCACCGGCCGTGACGAGGAGTGGAAGACCCCCTCCCCGGGCCTTGTGTTGCATGGCCACTGCATTCGCCGCGCGATACAGGCGGGTTTCAAGACCTATGATTTCCTGCGCGGCAATGAGCCGTACAAATATTTCTTCGGCCCGGAGGAGCGCCAACTATCCTGTACGCATTTCCGCACGCGCTCGGGTGAAAACCTTGGTGATCGACTGCATCCGCGCAGCATCCGGTTTGTCTATGAGGAAGCCCTCAAGCTTTACAAATCGGGCGCCAAGGCGAAGGCAAGTGTCGCCTTTTCCCAGGTACTTCACGCGGCACCAGACCATGGCGGGGCGCAATTTGGCTTGGCAAAGCTGATGTTCGACAGAGGCGATTTCCGCGAAGCGGAAATCGCTTTCACATCGCTCCTTGCAAGCAGCGATGATCCAGTCATGTTGTGGCTCCGTATCGGCGAGACGCGTCTTGCCCAAAGCCATCATAACGAGGCAGCAGAAGCGTTCCGCCAGGTCATCAATCGCGCACCGTTCCACCGCGAGGCCCTTTACAAGTGCGCCATCGCCTTGATCGCTGCAGGACGATCGATGGAGGGAGCCGAAATTCTCGACCGCCTGCAACACTATCATTCTGACGATGCCGCAAATCTCGAATATGCGGAGAAGGCGCGCGCGGCACTTGCCCGTCTGGACCTCAGCAAAAAAGCTGTACCGGTTCCAGCCGAGTTGATTGCCATGGCGGAAAAACCGAAGAGATCCGGCAAGCGCTGGCAGGCACCAAAGATTTTGCATTGAGAATAATGCCCTGTAAGGTCCATCGCAGCACGACACGTCTTAGGGTCGTCGTGACGCCATGGAAACCAGCAGGGCATTATTATGTTTTTGACGAACAAGGACTTGATCGATCTCGTGGACTTTCGTCGCGAGCTGCACCGTTTCCCGGAAATTTCAGGAGAAGAAAAAGAAACGGCGATCCGCATCCGCCGCTTTCTGGAAAGAGCGGCGCCTGATCGAGTTCTTGCTGACCTTGGAGGTCACGGGGTGGCGGCCGTCTACGATAGCGGGCGATCCGGCCCGTCCATTCTGATCCGCTCCGAACTCGATGCCCTGCCCATCGAGGAAAAGACTGGCGTCGCCTATAGCTCCACCATAAACGGCCGCGGGCATCTTTGCGGCCATGACGGCCATTCGACAATTCTGACGGCCCTTGCTCTTGGCCTTTCACGGAACCCTCCTGAAACCGGCCGGGTAATCCTGCTTTTCCAACCGGCAGAGGAAACAGGTGCCGGCGCTGCAGCGGTTCTCGCCGATCCCCGATTTTCCGAGATCAAACCCGACTTCTCTTTCTCGCTCCACAATTTGCCAGGGCTGCCCCTCGGCCATGTCAGCCTCATCGATGGTCCGGTGAACTGCGCATCGAGAGGGCTAAAAATCAAACTGTCGGGAAAGACCGCGCACGCCTCCATGCCAGAGTACGGCATCTCGCCGATGCAGGCTATATCGCAGTTGATGCCGGCCCTGACCGAACTTGGTTCAGGCCATCCCTCGCAGTCGGATTTTTCGATGGTGACTGTCACGCATGCCTCAATGGGCGAGGCAGCTTTTGGCATATCACCCGCTGACGCAGAAATCTGGGTGACCTTGCGGACTTTGACCGATGACAGAATGGCAGCGCTTTGTGCAGATGCGGAAGCGTTGGCACACAAGGTTGCGGCGAGCGAAAAACTAGCGATTGAAATGACTTACGACGACATATTCCTGTATTGCGACAACGCTTCGGACGCCACCTCTCACCTCATCCAGGCTCTGGACGATGAGAAAATCACTCGGGGTACAGAAGGATTGCCAATGCGTGGCTCGGAGGATTTCGGGCGGTTCCGATCAGTATCTTCATCCGCCATGTTTTTCCTCGGCGCGGGCATGAATTCAGCCAGCCTGCACAATCCCGACTACGATTTTCCCGACGAATTGATCGAGATTGGTGCACGCATTTTCATGCGTACGATCCGCAACCTCACCGATAGACAGTGAGTCACCTGGCAGGCTTTGCCAGTACAAAAGCCGCCATTCTTTCCGCAACCACGATCAACCGCCGCCCTGCGGACCGCCCTTGGGATTTGCGGCACGCACCGCAGCCAGTCCCTTGATTGCATCCTGGTTGCCGGTAGAGGCGACACTTTCGAAAATCTGGGTCGCATCAGCGTAACGCCGCATGGCGAGGTAGGAATAACCACGTATCACCATCAAGTCGCTCCGCTCATCGACAAGTCTCGCCCGCTGGTCAAGCAAGAGGAGCGTTTCTGCATAACGGCGTGACTGAAACGCAGCGAGCGCCCTTTCTGCCAGAATTGCCACCTGCAATTCGGCCGCCTTTGAGTGATCCAGCGTCGACCTCGTTGCAGAGACCGCTGCGTTGTCGGTCAACCCCATGCGCAGATATGCGAGGCTCTGGCCGTATGCTGCATCGCTGCGCACCGTGGATTGTCCGCCGGCAATCGCGGAATCGAACGCTTTCAAAGCCTCGGCCGGTCGATTTGATTCCATCAGGCACCAACCGAGATCAAGTGCCTGCTGGGCTGAAAGTCTTTGCGGATCCGGATAAACTGAGCAGGAGCGAGCACGCGGAACCTGCGCAGAAACACGCGCCTGCCTGCGCGGTGCGTCCTGTGTCACCCGACCGGCGGTGGGTGGGTTGTAGGCAATGGGTACGTCCCCCTGAGTGACCGTCTGCGCCGGTACCTGCGTCTGAGGTACCATCGGCTGTAACGGGGCGACAGAGACCGGAACGGAAGGCTCGACTGTCCGCGCTGTTCCGACGTCGGCGATGCGTTGTGACTGGCTTGCCCACTGCTGTTGCAGGCTTCTGAGCGCGGCAAGATTGCGCAGATCGTGATAACTGAGAGCAAGTCCATATGCCGAAGGCTCGTCATCCGGTTTCCAGCCAAGCGCCGTGGAGAACCACTGCAGCGCGAGCGGCGTCTGCCGGAAGGCACGCGAATACCACCCAAATTGCTGTGCAGTCGCTGCGTCTTTTTCTTCCATTGTTTCAGCAGCGATACGTTGCAGGACGTCGGCAGGAAGAACGAGTGGAGGCTCCAGCGCCAGGAGATTGGCTGTTGCCGCAAGGTAAGTCGCGTGTGCATCATCCGAAGAACTACGCCATTTATACATGACGTCTTCAGCTTCGCGAGGTTCATTGCGATCGATCAAGGTGAGCGCGAGCCCCTGTGAGGCAGAGGCCGTATCTTCTTCTTCGCGCGCACGGCGGAACCATTTCTCTGCCTCCGGCAAATTCTTGTGGCGGATTTGGTACCAGCCAAGCAGCAGGGCGTCACTCGCCAGCTTGTCAGTTTCAGCAAGGCGCTCAAGCCGCATGAGATAGGCGGACGGAACGGTGACCGGTGCACTCGCCATCCTCGTCTCGGTTTCCTCCTTCGTCACGGGCTCGCCTGCCTTCGCGACGAACTGTCGTGCAAGGTCGTTCTTGACCGGCTCGAACTCGAGCTGCCCGTCGGCACCGGCCTTCTCAGTGGAGAGAAGGTCTTCCATCATCTCCATGGGCAGCAAGGTCGATGCCTTCTGGATTGTCGCAAGACGATCACTGCCGGTCGTGCAATTGTTCAAGACGTAGAGATAGGCGTCACGTGCTCTGGCTGTCCTCTCGGTACTGGCAAAGGCTTCGGCGACACGCCAGAGGACATCGACCTCTCCGCATGTCAGCAGGCTTGGATTGGAAGCAGCCGTATCCACCACAACGGCGTATTGCTTGAGATCGGATGCATTGACAAGACGTTGGCGCGCTTCGGCAAGAGCCAGCATGTCGCTCAGATTGCTCGGAGGCTGCCAGCCTGGTTCTGCCTGCTGCCTATCCGCTATGGCCTTGCGCACCTCTGCATATCGGCCGTTGGCATAGAGCTGCCACATTGCGTCAAGCTGCGCGTCGCCGTTTTCGGGGATGGCAAGAGGATCGGACGGTGGTGTCCAGTTGGGATAGAGGATGCGCAGACGCGCAATTTCAGCCTGCAATCGTTGAGTATCGCCTTTCGCCGCAAAGTAGCGCAATGCGCTCAGATCGACATCAGGGTTTTGCCCTGAAGGTGCGGCCTGACCATTCTGAGCCGTCACAGCTTCGGCTGGGTTCTGTTGCGATCGCTCACCCTGCCGGGGTTGTTGGGGCGCCGTTGCAGGAACGGTAACCGGCGGCGTTGCCTGCGCCAGTTCACGGCTCCTCAGGAATGAATTGATATCGGCCGGATTGGCCGTCGTGGAAGACGCACGCTGCGTCGGATTGCCGTCGTTGACCGCTCCCGTGTGCACATCAGAAACCCGGCCCAATATCTCGTCACGCCAATGGAAGGCGGAAAGCGCCACCAAAGCGAGAATAAGAGCCGAAGTCGAAAGGGGTTTGTTCATCGGCACGCCCCGTTTTTCGTCGACAGATACGACAAAGCCAGAAGATGCAATGTCGAAGGATAATAAAGGGTTGGCTTAAAGCTCTTCATGTCTTCAGCCACGGGATTTCCACTGGCCGCACACTCGGCGAGCGCCACGATGATGCGATAGCCGGGGTCGGCCAACACATCTTTTAGATCACCGCTTTTCAAATCAAATGTACCCGCAACTCCGCCGTCAGACGCCATTCCCTTGCCTAACCTTGCCAGAAGCGCGGAAGAACCTTGCTGCGCGCGCACGAGATAAAGCGGGATACGGACGGCATTATAACCGAACTCGGCCGGGAAGCCCTTAGCGGGCTGCGGTTTTGTCTTCACGGAGACCCAGTCCGCGGGGAGGTTGCGCGGGCCGAATGCGAACGCGTCGATCTGGGCCAACCCTTCGTCAGTCAGCCCTTGCCACAGTGGTGAGGGCGAGACGACGTTCAGGACGGGGAAAGCCTCAAAGATTAGATAGGACGGATTGACGACAGGTCCATCGCTACGATCGTCAGCCCCAAAACCACTGGCTGCGGGAAGGAGCAAGGTTTTTCCGCCATGTTGTACCACCGCATTTTTCAGGATTGCTGACGCAATAGCCGCCGAAGCCTGAGCGTAATCAAGCCGATCCCACTGGCCCGCGGCAAGCGCCAGAGCATAAGCGATCAGGATATCCCCATCCGTTGCGTTATTGATGTCACTCACGTGAGGTTTGGCATTTGGGTCCCACTTCCAGGCGGCAAGACCATCGTTGCGGACGAGAAGCTCTGTGCGTGTGAAACTCCAGATCAGTTCGAAATCGGCCATGTCATCTGCGAGAACGGCGAGCCACATGCCGTAGCCCTGGCCTTCGCTATGGCTGATGCTGCCATTTCCCGTGTCCAGAATGCGGCCACCCGGATCGAGGAAGGCCCCCTTATAGGCCGCCCATGCCTGCGGATCTATCGAAGCGGCTCTGGCCACTCCAGCGAGTGGCATAAAAAGCGAAAAGGACAACGGCAACACAATCAGCAGCCTGAAGAGCAAAACCTTTATCATCGCTTTCGCCCCATCAGACGCAACATCGAGAATGTTGCGATTCCAAGGATCGTTACAAAGCCAATGAAGGCCAACGAATAGGAGAAGACGTTTGAAGAAAGCCAGTTGGCAGCAATAAGCCTCCAGTTCCAGATCGAAAACGGCTGCCTGATATCCATATGCGGACGCTCGACCTCGACCGTCTCGATCTTGTCGGCATTTCCATCGTAAGCGGCAACACGGCCCGAAACCTGCCGCCAACGATCCTCATGGGTCATGGCCGAGACACCTTCACGAAGCTCGGTGGCAGTCGGGGCTGTCGCCAGCGTCCAGACCCCCTCACCCGAAGGGCTTAGCCCCTGTGCCAGCATAAACGAAACATTGTCCGGCGGCGAATACGACTGTTCAGCCGACGGCAGGAAACGCAACGTATCCGAACTGAGATCGAAATTCCGTTTCAGCCATTCTTCGAGGGACGACACCTGCCCTTGCCAAATTCCTCCATCTACGCGTTCACGCCATTGGTCGAAAAGGACATTCTGGTTTTGGGCCGGGGCCTGGACCGTAGTCCCGGTTTTCCACGCCACCTGACTTGTCGGTGCGAGGTTGAACTGACTTATCAGGGCCTGCGGTAGTTGGGAGATCATGCCGACGAATAACGCGTCACGGTCACCGATCACCAGCGGAGACGCCACGGTTTCAATTTCCATCGGTCGTCCGGAGGCAACTGCAATTCGACTGACCAGCGTTGCCGCGGCCGACATGGTATCGGCCTCGAAGCGATCGAGGGAAACAGCAACCGGGTCCTCGCCCCTCGGATAAGGCCTGCCGGTACCGGCCATCGCCGCCAGATCTGGCTTGCGTCCAACGCGCGCATAATCTGGGATATGCATTTCGGATGTATCGAACAACGCAAAACGCGGGGTTGCGCTGGTCGTCGCACCAGGCGCACAAGCCTGATCCTCAGCCGTCATAAGGACAGCCTCAAGGGTGACCCGGTTCGGTCCGGGCTGAAAATGCCGCATCGTCACCTTGATCGGCAAATGCCTGAAAATCCCGCCGCCATTGTTGGAAATCGGCACGGTCGAGGCGATATTGCCGTTGACGTAAATGTCGATATGGCTGCCCGGAAGCACCTTCGAGGAATAGGCAGCATCCAGCAGCAACGATGCTTCTCCGTAGGCGGAAGCATAAAAGTCAGCCGGCATCCCGATGTAGAAGTCTGTCCGGAAGCGACGACCGGCGAACTCGCTGCTTTGCAGCCCCAGTTCAGAAAGCGGGATGCGCCGATCCGACAGGACAAGAGGAACATCCGGAGCGTGCCAGGCTTTTGTCGCAAGTGTCGCGCGTTGTGTTCCTGGAGCACGCACCATCGGCGTGAAAAGGGTCTCGATGGCTGAATCGACCGCCTGAAGTGTCGGACCCGAAACGAGCAAAGGAGAGAGATTATCGACGACGCCGTTCTCGAAGTCCGCGAAGGCTGCTGTGAACGCCTCTGGAGGCAGATTTTTGCTAATAGCCGCAAGTTCGCGCGCAGTGCCAACCAGAACCACAAGTGTTCCGGCCTTTCGCTCCAATGGCAACGTCGAAACAATCCGAATATTCTGGTTTGGCATCTGCGTTCTCAACGCCAGCGCCTGCGAAAGCCTCAAAAGCGAACTCGCAAAGGCCGGATTTGCCAGGCCCGGAGCAACGATCTCGATCGATGTCGCCGCATTCTCGTCCAGGCCGGTCGCCTGAATATCGTCAAGGTTTGTAAATCGCCCTGAGACGTTGGAATTAAAGTCGATGTAGGTTTCTGCAGGATCGATCTCGGTCCAGAGATCGTAAGTTGACTGGATGGTACAATCGGTTCGATGGCGTTGTTCGGCTCCGAGCGTCAGGATATTCGCACCCGTCTGCAAAACGCCTTGAGGGATTTTTAGAGAAACAGTTCCCTCGACATCTGGGGCCTCTATCTTAACGGCTTCAAGCGGCACGTTGTTCAAGCTGACCTGAAGCGTAGAGCTTTCCGGCGCAACCACGACGGCGTTCTGGTAACCGATGTTCAGTGAGACCGCAGCGTTCACCTGCTCCGGTGTGAGATAAAAACTCCACTGCCGCTGATCCATCTCGCCCGACAGCGTAAGCTTTTCGTAGGGCAAGACATAGCGGCGAGTGTCTCCGCCTTGCTCAACCTTTACCGTGGCGGGGGTCGATACCGCCGGTGGAATGGGTGCGGGCAATGGAGATTGCGACCGAACCTGCGGTGGCTGGACCGGCTGGGGGGCCACGGGTTGGACGACTGGCGGCACTGCTACCGGGGGCTGAACCGGAGAAGGTGGACGCGAAGGAACGGGCGCGGGCGAAGAACCTGCAGGCCTTTCAGGTGACATGTCAAACGGGGACGACTGCGCAAAAGCACAGCTTGCAATGAGGCTCCAGAACAATCCCGCGGAGAGGTACCGTCTCATCATTTCGACGCTCCGGCTGATTTTGCTGGAGTTGGCGCTGGCGTTTCCGGTTTCATGGCCCGTACGAGGTAATACAGGCCGCGCTGCGTCTGGAAGAGTGCAATTGCCAGGAAGATCGCGGTGCCACGAATTAGACCGGGATTTTTACGGCGAACCCGCTGAAACTCGCTCCACTGTTCCGAGTTGGCGAAAATGAGATCTGCGATAAGACGGTGATCGATGGCCCGTTGTGGCGAGAACGTGCAGCCAATGGAAACGAAACCATCGCCCTTTGTGCTACGAACGATGTTGATTGGCATCGTTTCGGGAACACCCTCGCTGTGCGGCTTCACGCGGATAACACCTGCCGTCCCCTTCTCGATCGGTTTGAGGCCACTTTCGAAAAGATTGACCAGCATGCCGTGAACGGAAACGTTTTCGACAGAGGCGGGTATCCAGCGCTCGTCGTCAACAAGCTGGATCTCGCAACGGCGCTTGACGGTGATACGCCGGGAGGCCGACTTTTCGCCACGCTCGGATACGACGCCAAGCGCGCATCCGGCAAAGATGAGATTGAGGAGGTTCCAGCCACCGACGACCAGCGTAACGTCAGCCTTGTAGGGCTCGCTGTAGATACGCCAGATCGCAAAGAGCATGGCAATCACCAGGACGCCAAAGATCACAAAGAAGGGACGGCTGATTTCCGACAACCTTGCAGTCGCAATGGACTCGTCCTTGGCGGTGACCTTAAAGGTTGGCTTGCCGGGGTTGAAAATCACGGAGACAACAGCGGGCAGCAAATGCACCGTCTGAACATACTCGTACAGCTCAGAAATCCATGGCCAGCGGAAACTGCCGTAGAGGTAGTTCTGCATCATCAGGTTTACGAGCATATAGGCCGCAGTATAGGCCAGAAATTCGCCGCCCGACGCCACGAAAATCTGGAGGTCGAAGAAAAGGTAGAAAAGTGGTGCGAACAGAAAGATCGTCCGCGGAAAAGGGAAAAGCCAAAAGAGCGTCGAGGACATGTAGCACAAGCGCTGCGTCAGCGAGAGGCCACGCCGAAATAGCGGCTGGCGGAAGATCAGGATCTGCATCATACCCTGTGCCCACCGGCTGCGCTGACCAATGAAGCTTGCGAAGGTCGCCGGTTGCAAGCCGGCAATCAGCGGCTTGTCGACATAAACGCTGTTCCACTTACGGGAGTGGAGTGCGAGCGCCGTCTCGCAATCTTCGGTGATGCTGACGCCACTGAATCCGTCAGTGTCCTGAAGCGCTTCACGGCGCAACACGGCGGCAGAGCCGCAGAAGAATGCGCCGTTCCATTTGTCGAGCCCGCGCTGGATGATGCCGTAGAACATCTCGTTTTCGCTCGGCATCGTCTCGAAGGTGCGAAGATTCCGCTCGATCGGATCGGGATTGACGAAGAAATGCGGCGTCTGCACGAGAAACAGACGCGGGTCTTCCTCGAAATAGCCAACCGTCTCCAGCAGAAAGTCCCTAGCGGGCGCATGGTCGGCATCGAACACGGTGATCAACTCACCCGACGAGTGCTCGAGCCCGTTGTTCAGATTACCGGCTTTGGCATGGACGTTACGTTCGCGGGTAAGATAACGAACGTCGAGATCCTCGCAAAGCTTCTTCAATTCGTCGTGGCGGCGCTGTGCTGCCTGCGCATCGGGAATGCTGGTTGCATTGCGCTTCTGAACCGTACCGCCGTCGTCCAGGAGCCAGACCGTAAACTTGTCAGCCGGATAGTCCATGTTCTTGGCGGCAGCCAGCGTATTCGCCAGAAGTTCGGCATCCTCGTTGTAGCTTGGCACGAACACATCGACAGTTGGGCGGTAATCGACCGAACCGGGACGCGTCTTGCGTGACGGCAACGGCATCGACACGATGACAAGACTGAGACCCAGCATGACCACGCTATACATTTCAGCGAGGTAAAGCAGGAAGCCGGGGATGAAGTTCTCAAGCTGATTGACGGGCGGCAAGGTGCTGGTGGTGCGCCAGTAAACATAACGCAAAACGACCGCGGTGCCGAACCCCAGCGCGATCAGCCGCCAGGCGCCCTGACCGTTGAACGATTTTATCGTCGCAAGGAGCGCCAGCGAAATAGCCGTCGCCACGAGATGGGTTTGCAGGCTGACCGGCATCGTAATGATGGCCAGAACGCAAACCGAAACAAGCAACCAGACAACGATCGTAATGGCCTTGTTCATCCAGAGACTTTCCGTCGGTTTCCATAACCGGCATCTTTGCCCGGTTTTGTTTTGATGTTTGCCTGCGCGTTCTCAATCAAAATAGTCAAGGCTGTCCACATCCCGAACCTCCCGAACCGGCTGGGCAGGACGGGGAAGGAATGAACATCTGCTGTGAAGGCTGTTGGCTTGCGCTTGGCCTGGTCCGTTCGGGCACCATGCCTGACGGCTGTCCCTGCGGACCCGCTATTATTGGAGCCGGTATACTGACCTGAGACACCGGCGGCAGTGGTTGTTGCACTTCGGCTCTCGGTGGTGCGCTAACGGCAACCGTACGACGCACGGGTGGCACCGTCGCGGTTACTTCCCCGCCCGGGCGCATCGGGACATCATTGGTTTTCAATGGGTAGACTGGATTTCCCGGACGTCCCAGCCCTTCATTGACACGCTGAGGCGTTCCATACGGGTTCCAGCCTGGCGATGCATAAGCGCCCGTGATCGTGTAATTATACATCACGCTCAACAGATGCTCGACGCTTGCATTCGGCTCACAAAGACGCAACCTGACCTTTATGCGACCGAGATTTCGGAAATCCTGCCGCATGTTTTCCGGCGAACGTATGTCTTGCCAGCCATAGAGGCAGACATCGGTGCCACGACCGCTTCCTGCCGCATAGGAAAAGGCACCATAGCTGTTTTGCAGATAAGAGGCAGTCATGGCAATGTTCAGCCCGGGGAATTCCGAGCGGATCTCGCGCGACAATGACGACGTCCTAAAGCCGGTGAACCGGAGCGCGTCGCCACCCGTATCCTCGGATTTCTGCGGCCCGAAAAATTCCGCCTTGATGTAGTTCTGGCCCGGGGTCGTGGCGCTCGACCGAAGGATGATCTTCTGCTCGGCCGCATTGGAATAAGTGCGACCGATCACGGTTACGATCTCAGGCCCTCCAGGCGGCGGGAAAACAAGAGCCTCGGATGGCGAAAACATCTGCGCGCCTCCGAACGACCGAACGCCCGCAGGGGTATTGCAGCCCGAAAGAGCAGCAATGGAGAACAATACTAGAGCCGAGGCAGAAAATCTCACTGCCTTATTCCCCTTCATTCCCCCCAAGTCGCCCAGGTTAAAAGGAGACCGAATCAAACTTGACCAGACCATTTCTACGAAATACGTGAGGGGAAAGAATTAGCAATATCAAATTTATAGTTGCAATTTCGGACATCCCATGCGCCAAACTCGAATCGTCTAGATTGATCCTCATTGAGGAGAATGGAACCAAACCGCAGGACTGACGGTTGGCTCCATTAACGATCGGTAAATTTTCAGGTTGCGGCGCAATATTCCCCATGGTCTACTTGTCGACAGTTAAACCATTTTTAATTGACCGATTTATTTATTTAACTTTTAAAACAGAGAGTTGAACCCATGACAGTCCAGTTTCCCAGTCTTGCGCAAGAGCTGGCCACAGAGGTCAAGGCGTTGCGGAAATGGCTTGATGACGATGCACTGCCTTTATGGTGGGAGGTCGGCGCAGCCAAACCGGATGGCGGTTTTTACGAGCGTATCGGTCAGGATGCGAAACCGATATTTGCAGACAACAGGCGTGCACGCGTTCAGCCGCGTCAGGCCTATTGTTTCGCGGCTGCCGGACAAAAAGGCTGGAGTGGCCCATGGCAACAGGCGCTCAGCCATGGTCTTTCCTGGTTTCACGCGGTCTATCGCCTCGATAATGGCCTCTATGGCAACCTTGCCGACCAGACCGGTAAACTCATCGATCCAAGCTTCGATCTCTATAATCAGGCGTTTGCGCTGTTTGCCGCCGCACAGGCATCGGCGGCAATTCCCGATCGACGCGATGAGATGCGCGCTCGTGCGCTTGAAATTCTGACGATCCTGAAGCGCGACTACAAACATCCCGTCGCCGGTTTTGAGGAAGCCAATCCGCCACGCTCGCCGTTGTGCTCCAATCCCCACATGCATCTCTTCGAGGCCATGCTTGCCTGGGAAGCCGAAGACCCGGCTGGCCCTTGGTCGCAACTGGCCGACGAGATCGGCAATCTTGCCATGCAGCGTTTCATCGATGCGGACAATGGCGGGCTTCGTGAATTCTTCGATCACGACTGGAAACCATACCCAGGTGACAAGGGCCGCATCATGGAACCGGGCCACCAGTTCGAGTGGGCATGGCTTCTGGTGCGCTGGGGTAGCCTGCGCGACAATGGCGAGGCGATCGCCAAGGCCAAGCGGATGTTCGACATCGGCGAAGACCATGGCATCTGTGCACGTCGCAAGGTGGCGATCATGAGCCTCTACGACGACTTTTCCGTCCATGACGGGTTGGCAAGACTTTGGCCGCAAACCGAGTGGCTAAAGGCTGCCGTACGGCTTGCAAGCATCACCACGGGCGAAGAACGCCAGCGTTACCTTGCCTCCGGCATTCGGGCCATCGGCGCGTTGCAGCCCTTCCTTGACACTCCGGTCAAGGGGCTTTGGTTCGACAAGTGGCCGGCCGACAAGCCGATGATCGACGAGCCGGCACCGGCAAGCACCTTCTATCATATCGCATGCGCCATCTACGAGGCCGAAGACGTCCTCGCAGCCAGCGTTTAATAAAAAGCGGCGCCCCCGGGGCCAATCAATATTGGGGACTTGACCCTAAATCACTACCGATCAGCCGGGAAACCGGACGAGATTGTTGGAAATCACGATGGGTAGCGTTAAAGACATAGAGCACCGTGCATGCCTGAGGATGCACGGTTTTTTGCTCTAAGGGGCGCCGAAACTGCCATGATCAGTTGACGCGAGGTGGACGAACGACACGCCATTCCGGCCTGCCGAGATTGTGCGGCCACGGATGCACGTCCTTGTCATTGAAGTAGACGACCTGCTCAAGTTTCGGAAAATCGGCCTGCTTCAACGTCACATCATTCATCCACGGGCGAACGTAGGGATCGCTGCCTTCATAGCCCAACTCGGCGACCCAGATCGGCTTATTGAAGGTTTCTACGAGCCCGTAGCCCTTGCGAAGAAGATCGGCAAACGTCTGTGGTCCGCCATACTCGATCTTGTCGTAACCCTCGAGACCAAACACAGACAGGCCAACCAGATCGGTGTAGTTGTCTCCGGGGTAATAGGCTCGCAAGCCATCCATTCCTTTCGGGGACCACATGGCCCTGACGCCCGGCACCGCCTTGCGGGTGATGTCGACCATACGTCGGTAGGCGGTGATGTAGTCCTGCGGATTCCAGCCTGACCAGGAGAACCGTCCGGACGTATCCTCCATTTCCTGCCCCCAGCGAAGAACAAGCGGGCTCTTCATTTCGGCCATGCGCGCCGCGATCGCCTGCATGTTCTGATCGTAGTCGCCCCTGAGCACCTTGCGCCGCAACTCGTCGGAACTCAGTCGCCAGTTAACGTCCCAGGACCATGGTTCAACCGTGATAAGCACGTTGCGCTTTCGCTCCATAGCATAGGCATCCGCCAGTTTCAGGCTGTCGAGGTCTACGTCTTCCCATGGCAGGAACAGTGCCTCGGTCACGACACCGGTCTGGTTGGTGAAGTCACCGTGCGGATCATAGGCCCCGAAGCGTATCTGGTCGGGGCGTAGAACCGGCCGTTTGTCGGCAATCGTGTTCATGCCTGTTGCCGCCATTGGCGCAACGCCCTGAGCATCCAGCTTGAGTACGGGATACATGCCGGCTGTAAATGCTGCAGCAGCGCCACCTGCGAACAGAAGTTTTCTTCTTGTTATTTGCATGACACTTCTCCCTACTTCGTCGCGGTCATCGCCTGACCATAGGCGGCAACCTGCGCGGTAACGTCGTCCCTTCGAACGAGTTTCGAATATTCGTCAGTGGGGCGCGGAGGGTCGTGACGGAACACATACCACGGGCCCCCCTGTTTGCGTTGATAGATCACCTTGCCGATGCGACCATGGTCGAAACATGTATCGGCCTTGCCCTTGCCAGCACCGCTTTTCCAGGTGGCGCGCATGCAGAGCGTACCTTTTGAATCAACGGTCCATCTGCCCTGGCCGATAGATTTCTGGCCTTTTTCTTGCGTTGCGGCGATGAACTTTCGGCCATCGGCAATGAAGCGGCCACCACCGCTGTCCCATTTCCAGGTCTTGTCGAAGTACATGCCAACGACTTCGCTGGTCCGCAGCGGTTTCGGCGTCTTCGTGCCGCCTGCGGCGTGGACAGCGTTTGGCGCGATCACCGCAAGACACAGTACGAAAGCGGAGAATCCGCACTTGCTTATTGTTGTTTTCATTACAGCCTCCTCCTTCTATTGCCCGACACTATTGTCGGCCAGCATAATTTCCTGAATTGCGATTGTTGGTGATGGCGGGGTCGGTTCGGCCTGAGTTTCAAGCCGTTGCGCCCTCCCCGGCAGATTGATCTGCAATCTCAGTCGAACAGATCTCGCCCCCTCGACACCCGCACCAGCCACAGTGAAGCGGGTTTCAGTGAAGGAAACGAAAGATTGGCCGTGAGACAAAGCTTCCAGTCCGCCGATCGCGTGTGGCCGCAGTTCCGCAACACCGGCAGCCACCAGCAGCATTGAACAGGCAGCGGCGACAAACTCGCCCTTCAAGGCGCTTTGCCTCGGCAGACCATTTTCCATGGCGTGCCGGACCAGCAAAAACACGGATAGCCCGGCGTAGATCGCCACATTGATAGCGGCAAAGACGAAGAAGCCCTGCGCCTGACCTTCACGAGGTGCCGCGACCATCGCAGCAAGGGTGATCGCCGCCAGGACCAGGTAGGGCGCGATCACCCGAATGGGCAGCGGTGGCTTTTCGCCCGTACCTTTCGGTGTGATCCGGAAATCCACGAAACTGCCGCGGATTGTATCGCGGATCGCCGCCAGTATGCCCAGCAGCGACCAGGGCCAGCGCAAAAACAGGAATACCATTGCCTCCCAGCTAAACAGCTTTGCATCATGCGGACGGAATGCACCCGTAGAGCGCCAGAAAAATGCAAAGAGGATCATGAACATCGACATGGGCAGAAAATGCGCCAGGAAAGCCGGATATGTTACATTGACCAACACCCGCCCGCTGATGAGAGCAACAACCGGCAAGGCGAACATCAGGGCCATGAACCCGGAAAACAACGGGTACCAAAGTTGCGAAAAGAGGAATTGAAATTTCAGTTTCCACGGCAGCTTCGATACGTATTGTTTTGAATACTGCAAGAGGATGGTCATCAAACTGCGCGACCACTGAAATTCCTGCACAATAAGGTCCGCGAAAGTCGCAGGTCCATCTCCATGGGCAATGGCATTGACAGCATGGACGCCACGCCAACCACCGGCATTCATCAAAAGCGTGGTGGAGTGATCTTCGGCAAGCTCCGGCCCCAATCCTCCAACTTCTTTCAATGCTCTGGTGCGAACGGCATAATGAGAGCCGATGCACAATGGCGCCCAGCCATTGTTGTAACCGACCTGAAGAGCGCCATGCAGGCTTGCTTCGGCAAAAAGCCTGCCGCGTGCTGCCCAGCTTTCAGTCGCATTGGCATCACAAATACTGGGGGCCGACACATACCCGACCGCCGCATCGGCGAAGGGGCGCATGATCTCAAGCAGATAGGTCGGTTCCGGCACATGATCTGCATCGAACTGCGCGACAAAGTCGTAACGTTCGTAACCGTAGTGATCATAAAAATAAGCGAGATTGCCTTCCTTGCAGCGTGTGCGGCGCGGCCAGGACCTGCGATGGTATTCTGAAACGCCTTTTCGGCTCGATACGAAAACCCCATGCGCACCACACCATTTCACGGTTTCGGTGCTTGGGTCTTCATCCGCCAGCCAGACATCAAAGTCGACGCCCTTCTGCTCGAGCATCGCCAAAAGCGTTTTCCGCACCACTTGAAACGGCTCGGAAGGCGCCTTGGTAACGACCATGGCAATCCGCCCCTTCGGTACAGACAATTCAGGATCGACAACACGGGCGTTGAGGAAGATGAATATGAAATAGGATGGAAGCAGTGTGATCCATGCCAGCGTCACGGTGACGACAGTATAATAAGGCCACTCCGTCACCATGTCCCTATCGAGCCACCAACTCCAGAAATAGGCAAGCGTTACCATCCATCCACCAATGCCCAGCCAGTAAGCAGTCCGGTTCCATCCGGTGAAAACCGGAACGGTCAGGGCCCTGGCGACCGCGCAACGCGGGCGGATGTCAGCAGGATCTATGCGCCTTATCATGACAGCACCTCCAGACCGAAGCCCGGACCGGCAGTCCGGATGATGGTGTCGATGTCAGAACGTTTGGGTTCGAAACCCAGCGCTTCCTTTGCCCTCTCGATGTCAGCGAACAAGGCGGGCGGATCACCTGCGCGTCTCGCCCCATAATGGATCGGCACCTCCTGTCCCGTGACGCGATGGATCGCCGTGACGATGTCGTTGATCGATGTTCCGTGCCCAGAACCAAGATTGACGCGCAAAGTCTCTCCGCCATCAATCAGGTACTGGACGGCTGCGACATGAGCATCGGCGAGATCGCTGACATGAATATAGTCACGAATGCAGGTGCCGTCGCTCGTGTCATAGTCGGTCCCGAAAACATCGAGCTGCGGGAGCAGGCTCGCCGCCGCCATCAGTGCGCGGGGAATAAGGTGTGTTTCCGGTTCATGGCGTTCGCAAAGTTCACCGTCCGGATCGGCACCCGCTGCGTTGAAGTAACGAAGGGCAACGAACCGCAATCCATATGCAGCGGCATAGTCGTCCAAAGCCATCTCGAAGATCAGCTTGGTGCGCCCGTAGGGGTTGACCGGCATTTGCGCCATCTCCTCGCGGATCGGAAGCTGCGGCGGCACACCGTAAGTGGCACAGCTCGACGAAAACACCAGTCCGCGAATATCCTGCTCGAGGCAGGCATCCAAAAGTGACAGACTGCCCACGACATTGTTGCAATAATACTTGCGCGGGTTCTCGACAGACTCGCCGACGTAGGCATTGGCTGCGCAGTGGATAACGAAAGCCGGGTCAAACTTCTGCAACACGGCTTTCAACATGTTTCGGTCGAGGATATCTGCCTCGATCAGTGGTCCCCAGAGAACAGAGTCCGCGTGGCCGGTCGAAAGATTATCATAAGCGATCGGCTTGAAGCCGGATTGCGCCAACGCCTTGCAGATGTGGCTGCCTATAAATCCGGCCCCGCCCGTGACGAGGATGGTGCGGGCCATATCATACGGCCTCCGCCATCTTCTTGCCGGTCAGCAAGGCATCGAAATAGACAATAGTCCTTTCGAGGCCGACTTCGAGCGGGATGCGTGGCTGCCATCTCAGTTGCTCATTGGCACGCGAGATGTCTGGACGACGCTGTTGCGGATCGTCGATTGCTGCGGCCAGGTGGACGATCTTCGACGGTGAATTCGTCATGCGGATGACGATATCCGCCAGCTCCCGCACAGGAATTTCCGTGGGATTACCAAGATTGATCGGACCCGTGCAGTCCTTCGACTTCGTGGAAAAACGCAGGAAGCCATCGACGAGATCATCGACGTAGCAGAATGAGCGTGTCTGACTTCCATCACCGTAAATGGTGATGTCTTCGCCTCTCAGAGCCTGAACGATGAAGTTCGAAACGACGCGTCCGTCATCTGGACGCATACGCGGACCATAGGTGTTGAAGATACGTCCGACCTTGATATCGACCCCATAGTGTCGATGATAATCGAAAAACAGTGTTTCTGCGCTGCGTTTGCCTTCATCATAGCAGGCGCGTGGTCCGATGGTATTTACATTGCCGAAGTAGGTCTCCGGCTGTGGATTGACCAAGGGATCGCCATAGACCTCAGACGTCGAGGACTGTACGACCGTCGCGCTGCAACGGCGGGCAACTTCCAGGACATTTACAGCACCCAGCACATTGGTTAGCAGCGTTCCGACGGGATCGCGCTGATAGTCTGGCGGAGAAGCTGGTGAAGCAAAATTGAAAATCAGCGAAACATCGATATCATAGGGTTGACGCACGTCGTGCTTGACGAGCAAGAATCGTTTGTTTGATTGCAGATGCTCGACGTTTGCCTCCCGACCGGTAGAAAAATCATCGAGACAGATGACTTCATGGCCCGAACTCAAAAGGCGCTCGCAAAGATGGGAACCCAGAAAACCGGCGCCACCATTGACGAGAACACGTTGTCCAGGACGCCAATCGGAATAGATGGTGGCACCGTTATCGTGGTTGTTGGGAACGAAATTACGCATTACACACACTCCTCCCCATGATGAATCAGCGTACTGATTCATCTCGTTTCTTTTTCAAACCTTAGATTGCGTGATATCCCAGAATATAACCCCTCGATTTTTACTTCTTGTGAGGGAATATTTCTCGGCATTCGGTAGAGTTCAACTTTGATGATATGCGGACTGATCGAACCGTCAACGAAATTTTTCCAGAATATTACAATTGATTATTCGAATAACACCTCGATTCCGTCTTTCATTTAATCCTTTTTAACTATGCCTCCATTATGCCTTTCTTATTAAGCAATAGCATGAGCTTGCTTCCACCGGTCGGGGTTAAACTGTTCGCCAAACGGCGCAAAAGATGCCGCCAGGCGATAGCCGGTAGAGATCTGAAACATGCTGAACTTCAGGGGACAAGCATGATGAATGAAAAGTCTTATTCCCATGCCGGAAAGACGGTGCGCCGTTATCCCTTATTTGCGGCCTGTGCACTGCTTGCGACCGCGATTGGAACAGCTTCGTGTTCACTCGTTGAAGATAACGTTTTCAAGACCGCATCGGCAGAAACGTCAACGATCAATGCCAAGGTCGAGCCCGCGAAGAAATCCTACGGTTATCAGAAGTCGGGAAAAGCCAACGTTGTTTTGGTCGCTGAGGAAAGCACGGCCCCCAAAACGGCGCGGACAATCTACTCCGGCTCCTCACCATATATATGCTCGCCGAGCGGCTTCGGGCAAAAGTCACGTTGCTTCCTGCGTCCCTGACGTCGTGTGCACCCTTTGCATCCATTGATGCACAGGCTTACGGCTTCAGTTCCGCCAGCCACCGCCGGAATTATTCCCGTCGTCCTTGTTGAAGAACCTTGAAGCGGCCTCCGTCCGGTTTCGCACGTTCATCTTTTTATATATGTTGCGAACGTGAACCTTGACCGTGTTTTCAGACAAGTGAAGCCGATCCGCGATGATCTTGTTCTGCGTTCCCTTGCACAAAAGATCGAGAATTTGAACTTCGCGTGTTGTCAGAGCAGCAATTTCACTTTTGCTGACCGCGAGTGCGTCCGCACGATTGGCGATCACCGCACCTGATTTAACCCCACCTCCATGCACCGCATGGGAATAAGGTGTCAGCCTGCCGAGGAGAGCTGCGGGAAAGTGTTCCCCGCCCTTCATGAGAAGGTCCACAGCCGCCATGAACACATCGAGCCGGAGATTGAGGGGAAGCACGCCATCAATAATCCGCGTGCTCACAAGTTGCTTGAGGTGATCTTCGAATTTGTCGATCGTTTCAACCACCAACGCTATTGGTGCGTCAGGGTGTTTATCCCTCACCTCTTCGAGAACGGCCTGAAGACGGCCACCTGATATGCGATAGGGCAAAACCAGGCGGACTTCAGAACCATAGTTGTCGCGAATTTCGGCTGATGAGCCGACGCTCACCACTGCGTATGCGGGGAACTTTTTGCCCAGCGCCTCTGCTAGGCACTCGGAAAATAGATCCGCGTCCGCGATGACCAGAACAGTTCCACTTATAGGCGTGGTGACATTGCTCTGTTTGGCTGCTGCGAAGTTTGACGATCCCATGAACATTAACGCCTCCCTTAAGCTTTAACGCGTGACTTTCTTCTTTTTATTTTGTTTACCCTGCGTGCTCGCCAGTCGGTGAAACCAGGAGACCCCCATCCCCTATAATTTCGTGTCAACTATCATTAATTACCTGTTAATTAGGCTAATACGAAAAGCAGTGTAAATAAATGGCCCAAACGGGTTATTTCTTTCAAACGGCGTACAAAATTGGTTACACGGCGATAATAGCGTGCAGCACGCCCGCAATCATCCGACAAATGTATTAGAAAATTCGCATCAAAGGTTTTGAAATTTCCGAAAACAAAACCACAGGTTGATACAATTTTGCATGTGAACATACATATATGTTCCGAAACGGGATATCAGGCACGAACCCGCTGAAATAAACCATAAGAACCAAAAGTCCCCGTTTCCTGGGACATTGCCTCATATATTTTTTGATTTTAAGGAAATCCGGGGCCCTCGAACCGCTTGATGGACACGCGCCGGGAGTAGCTGGCTCGTTCAGTTTAGCCCGAATTGATATCTAGGAACCACGCTTTTTCTGCGCCACAGTCTGACCGTCGCCAACCAACAGCGACTGATGAAAAGGCTCTCCGACAATAACGTGTGTTTGATACTGCCGGTTCCCTTCCATCATAAATGACACTGAAAAAATAAAGAATGCCGCCCGGCTTTTTTGCAAAGCCCGGGACGGATTTGTGCGCCTGAGTAGTGAGTGGTGCACATGCATACAACGACAGAGAACCCCTCAAGGGGCGAATGCCAAACCGCAGATAAACCGTACCGCGTATGTCTGCAAAATTGTGCAACAACGGAGTAAGCGCGATAAAAATCCCATTTAAGATGAGAGGGATTTCGAAAGCTGCTCCGAACTTTTTTCTCGGAGGAACTTGAAATGGGTTACAATCCACAGCCTGCGGGCGACGACATCACCAAAATTGGCGCGCTGTCCGAAGGCTTCGCGAACACGTCGACAAACGATGCCAAGGTTGACGACAGCAATGTCGGCGTAGCCAACGGCGAAAATCGCAACAACGACTACAGCGACAACAGCGACAACAGCGACAACAGCACTGAAACCAAAGTTGATGTTGACGCAAAGATCGATGTTGCAATCGGCAATGGCGACAATCGCGAAAACAGCTACGATAACGACACCAAGACGGTGAACGACAACGACACCACGGTGAAAACCAGCACCGATATCAAGAGCGATTACGACTGGAGCTATGACTCGAAGTCGTACAGCGACAACGACACCAACATCAAGACGACCACGGAAACGGACACCAAAACTTTCTCCTATTCCGATGACGACACGACGACCAAGACCGAAACCACGACTGGTAGCTACAACTCGTCTTCTGCAGACAGCTTCTACAAGTCGGATGACGACTTCGGCAACATCGATCATGTCAAGGACGTCGGCAATCTCGGTGTCGCAGGTGGCGATCTTACCTTCAACCTCGGTGACGACTTCTCCTTCACCCTCAATGTCGACAATATCCTGAACAGCTCGTTGACCGGCGACGGCAACGACACGGGCTTCAGCCTCGTACAGGCCAATCATCTGGCAGACCAGGACAAGGCCTGGGATATCAAGATGGATAATGGCGGCGCCGAAAACCACCTCAGCGCGAACGCTGCTGAAGCTCATGGTGCTGAAGGCGTGGATATGGACGGCAAGGGTTGGGACCTCAAGGCAGGCGACGACGTTTCGGGCACAAGCACCGCAGACGCCTCGGCAATCCTGGCAAATTCCGGCTTCCATCTGGAACTGGTACAGGGCGCCAACATGCTTTCCAACGCAGTTGATGTCACCATCACTGGCGGTAACTCGCATATCTCGGACGTCGGCGAAGACCACTCCTGATATCCATCTCGTCACGAAAGAACTGCACCGGCGGATGCCGGTGCAGTTTGCGGTTTTGACGACCGGGTGCCTGCCATCGAAATTGCGTCTCCACCCATGAGACAGCGAGATGCGCTCGCCCACGGTCCCGACCGCAGCGGTCAGGGAGGGACCCGCCATGCAAATCGACAAAATTTCAGACATGATTGCCCACTTCATCGGTCTTTTTGACACGGAGATGGAAGAGGCGCGTTTGAGAACCAAATACGCCGAGGGCCCTGCAGCGGTGGATATGGATAAGCTGCCGATTGCAGAGGTCCACGCAGTTCCTGACCGGGACTACGACCTGACTCTTGCCGACTACGATCCCGGCGTCAAGTATCGCTCAGGACACTATGATCTCGATTACGTGCGCCCCCACTTCGCCCGCATGGTCGAACACGACGTGCAAAAGCTCGCTGATGCCATACCGGTTGATATCTCAGCGGCACATTTCCGTTTTCCCGGTCGCCTTTCCTTCGATGAGGAACAGGAACTTGTCGTCTATAGCGGTCCCGGATCCGTCATAGCGCATATCTCGCAGATCAACATTCTTCAGGATGACGACTACCTGAACATGACGGGCGGCCCCAATGTTGGCCGCGACACGACATTCGTCACGGAACGAACGGTCGAGTTTTACAACGAAGCATCCGTGTTCACTCCTTTTGCGAATTTCCAGCGCACCGACACCTACGAAGCTCTGCAGTCGCTCGCCAAAACGGCGCATGATTACATCGACAATGCACGCGATAACGACGTCACTTCGCTTGGCACCGGTGCGGACCACGACTTCGTGCTGGCAGGTAACAGCATCAGCGGCACGTATATCAACGGCGAGCTTGTAGACGAAAAGCCGTCTCTCGATGACTGGATGCCTGATCGCGGCATAGCGAAGCCACCAGAAGAGCCGGAGAAAAGCGATGTTTCGCTACATCAGGATGATCCGGCAGGTAACAGCCTTGACGTGGCCGCCGGCGCGAACGTCGTCGCCAACATCGCAACGGTCATCAACACCGGGGTGATGACTTCGGTCACGGCCGTGATGGGCGATTATCACCAGATCGACGCCATTACCCAGGCCTTTATCTATAGCGACCGTGACGAAATCGCCGCCGTATTCACGCATTCGGAGGACCAGGCCGCCACCGTGGCTTTCAACATTGCCACCTTCGAACGCAGCGTCTATCCAGGCGCAGAAAACACAGCCGACACCAGTCAGGAAACGGGCGAACCGCCGATTTTCCCGACATCGTGGCGTGTCAGCGTGCTGGAAGGCGATGTGTCCTTCGTTCACTGGACGGAGCAGTATCAGTTCGTCAGCGACAATGACACGATGACGATTACGACGTCAGGCTCCAGCGTCAGCCTACTGACGGGTGGCAACGCTGCGCTCAACATCGCCAACTTCCTTGGCATCGGCATGCAGTACGATTTGATCATCGTTGGCGGCCATGTGCTGGATATGAACATCATAAGCCAGATCGCCGTACTCTACGATAATGACTGGGTACGCGCCAATGAAGACGCGCCCGACGGCGCCACCGTTCAATCCGGCAACAACCTGCTATGGAATGACGCATCGATCCACAATGTCGGAAGCGATGGTCGTTTCGAGACGATGCCCGATTATATTGTCCAGACCGTCAATGCCATCAATGAGCGCGATCCCAACATGCCGGAAGGTCTGGCGCACGATGCAAATTTCGCAGGCTATGAAGGGCTCAATGTTCTCTACATCACCGGTAACCTCTATGATGTCAGCTTCATCAAGCAGGTCAGTGTTCTCGGAGATTCCGACGATGTCACACAGGCGGCCGCCACTGTACTGCAGAACAACCAGGATGCCACCGTTCACATCGATACCGGTAGCAACGCCGTCGTAAACATCGCACAGATCATAGATTACGACAGCTTCGGCAACACCACCTACGTGGCCGGCACGGTCTATTCGGACGCGATCCTCATCCAGGGTGGCATTATCGAAAACGATACGTCGCAGCCGCACCCGACCACACAGTTGGCAAACGAGGTCATCGCATTCCTGCACGACGACCCAGCGACAGCGGCCGATGAGAGCGATGGCGTCATCAATGCCGGGCACGACCTTTCCTGGTCCAATGCTCACCCCGCCGACGTCATGCAGTCGGTCACCGCCTGAATCGAAACGATAGAGGTGAAGGACGCATTCCGGGAAAAAACGGAAATTCAAAGAAAAAAGCTCAGGGAACCGGGAAAAAATGGATCATCTTTCAAGAAAAACCATTGCCGTGGGTCGGCCGCTGGACCCAGATGCCGACGACAGCAAGCTGACAGAGGCCTGCATTTCGGCAATCAACGATGCGGTTGAAAATCTGCGCCAACTTTCCAGCGCGGAAAGAAATTCCGACAAACAAACCCCTGAAACAATAATCACACCCGCTCCCCAGACAGAAGCACGAGAGATCCCGCAATCTCCCGAACCGATCATCGAACCTCCTCCTGCACCTCGAACTGAGGAACCGGAGGCAAAGGTCGATGGGACCAATCTGAAAGCAACTCCCGAACTTCCCTTCGCAAAAACAATCGACAATAATGACGGCCCGATCCGCGAGAATGAAAGAAGGCCGGTTTCCGGCGGTGGTGGAAACGGGAAAGAGCCGGAAGACCGAGGCGGTGGAGGCGGCGGCGGTGGCGGCGATAACCGGAGCGGTTTTCATAAACGCAGTGAACCAGTCAATTTCGCGTTGAGCCTCGCCAAGGGCATCGCGGCGGTAAGACGCAACATGGTGATCGTGATGCTGTTCACCGTTGCAATCAACGTGCTGTTGCTGGCCATTCCGCTTTATCTTTTCCAGATTTCCGATCGCGTGTTAACGAGCCGTTCGATGGACACGCTTATCATGCTGACCGTCGCGGTTATCGGCGCAGTTCTACTCCAGGCGTTCATGGACGCAGTCCGGCGCTTTATTCTCATGCGCACCGCTGTAGAATTGGAGGTCCAGCTCGGTGCGCCGATCCTCTCGGCTGCAGCCCGCGCCTCGCTGCACGGTAGCGGGAAGGATTATCAGACCCTCCAGGACCTGCAGCAACTGCGCGCGTTCCTTACCTCTGGAACCCTGATCGCCTTTCTTGACGCGCCCTTGATGCCGCTCTTCGTTGTGGTGGTCTATCTCGTGCACCCGCATCTTGGCATCATTATCATGGTCTGCTGTGCGGTACTCTTCTTGATTGCCTGGCTAAACCAGCGCTTTACCGCACGTCCATTTGCTGAAGCCAATGGTTATCTTAGCCGTGCCAATTTCCACCTGGATTCCATGTCGCGCAATTCTCAGATCATCAATGCGCTTGCGATGATCCCGGAAGCTGTGAAGATGTGGGGTCGGGAAACGGCGGGTTCGCTAAAATCACATGTTGCCGCGCAGGACCGGAACATCATGTTCTCCGGAGTATCTAAAGCGGCGCGCATGATTACACAGGTTTCATTGCTCGGATGGGGCGCACACCTTTCTCTTTCCGGCGAACTGACGGGTGGCATGGTGATTGCGGCCTCGATTATATCAGGTCGTGCACTTGCACCAATCGAAGGTGCAATCGAGGGCTGGCACCAGTTCAACAAATCGGCTGCCGCCTACGGTCGCATTAAGCAGCTTCTTCTCAACTCACCACTCAACTTCCCTCGCCTGCGTCTGCCTAATCCTGAGGGACGGCTTGATGTGGAGCGCGTCCTGTTCGTGCCACCGCCCCAAAAGAAAGTCATCCTAAACGGTATTTCGTTCTCTTTGAAAAAGGGGGAGTCGCTCGCCATCATCGGTAATTCCGGCTCAGGCAAGACGACGCTCGGCAAGATGCTCGTCGGTTCCATCCTGCCGACCTCAGGCAACGTGCGACTTGATCTCATGGATCTTCGCAACTGGGATCAACGCCAGTTCGGCGAGAGCATCGGCTACCTGCCTCAGGATGTGCAGCTGTTTCCTGGTACAATCAAAGCCAACATCTGCCGGATGCGTGACGATGTTGAAGACCGGCAGATTTATGAGGCCGCGGTCCTTGCAGACGTCCATGAGTTGATCGCCGGTTTCCCGCAGGGCTATGAAACGGTCGTCGCCGCCGACGGTGCACCGCTTTCCGGTGGCCAGAAGCAACGCATCGCGCTTGCCCGCGCCTTTTTTGGCGACCCCAAGTTCGTCGTCCTCGACGAACCGAACTCCAACCTTGACACGCATGGCGAGCAGGCGCTGGCAAAAGCACTGCTCCACGCCAAAAAACAGGGAATTACTACTGTCACAATCACACAGCGCCCTGCTCTTCTGCAATGCGTCGACAAGATCATGGTGCTGAAAGACGGGACTGTCGCCATGTTTGGCGAACGCATGGATGTTCTGAAAGCACTGTCTGGCAATGGCCGCCAGGAAAAACCATCCCAGCAGATCGAGGGTTGAGGATCACCTATGTTCAGGAAGAAAAAAACGATCGTTGAGACAAGAGAACAAGGTCAGATCGAATGGTACAGTGAAGTACCACGGTCAATACGATTGCACAGTTCAATCGGCCTTGCCGTGCTTCTCGCCTCGTTCGGCGGCTTCGGATACTGGGCTGGCACCGCACCGCTTGCATCGGCGATCATCGCTCAGGGAAGTTTTGTCGCGACCGGCAACAACAAGATTGTCCAGCACCTCGAGGGTGGGATCATCAAGGAAATGCTGGTGAACGAAGGTGAAACTGTCAAGGAAGGCGATGTACTCCTGACCCTCGACAAAACCACTGCACTCGCCAATGAACGCATGCTGCAGTTGCGCCGTCTACGCCTCGAAACAATTGTTACCCGCCTGCGCGCTGAGGCGCAGGGTGAAAAATCCTTCAAGATCCCCGATATTGTCATGAAGGAAGCGAGCGACCCCGACATCAATGCCATCATCCAAAGCCAGAACGTGGTGTTCCATAGCAAGCAGGTGAAGCTAGAAGAGCAATTGAACCTGATCGACAAAAACATCAGGTCGCTCGAGTTCCGTTATTCGGGATATGACGGTCAGAAGCAGTCCTTTGATCGGCAACTCGCGCTTTTGACCCAAGAACGCGATTCCAAGGAGAGGCTTGCCAAGGATGGCGTTATCAGAAAGACCGATATGCTAGCACTGGAGCGTGCCATCGCCGATGCGATGGGCGACATCGCCCGACTGAGTGGAGAGATGAACCAAAGCGAGGCGGAAGTAGCCAAGTTCAAGCAGGAAGAGATCATTGCCATCAACGCCAACAAACAGGCGGCACTTGATGCGCTTGAGACCGCCGAAGCCGATCTTGACAGCGTACGCGAGCAGGTCCGTGAGGCAGCGAAGGTCCTGGAACGCACGGTTATTCGCTCTCCCGTCAATGGTACGGTCATCCGCTCCTACTACCATACACCGGGCGGCGTCATCACCACTGGCAAGCCGATCATGGAAATTTTGCCGGCCCACGTGCCATTGATCCTTGAGGCACAGGTTTTGCGTACGTCGATTGATCAGTTGCACGAAGGCCAGACCGCAGCAGTGCGCCTATCGGCTCTCAATCGCCGTACGACACCCGTGTTAAATGGCAAGGTCTTTTATGTATCGGCCGACAGTATCGAGGAAAACGCGGGCCTGCAGGTGAAGGATGTTTACATCGTGCGCGTGCAAATTCCGGATGAGGAAATTGCCAAGGTGCATAACTTCCACCCTGTGCCCGGCATGCCCGCCGACGTGCTTATCCAGACTTCCGAACGCACCTTCTTCGAGTATCTGGTCAAACCGGTATCGGACAGCATGTCCCGTGCGTTCAAGGAAAGATAAAAGTCAGGGAGGGCGCGTAAAGGCTTCTGGCAGTGCCGCGACAACCCTCTCTCCGTCCTCCTCGGCCCCAGCCCGAGGAGGACGTTGTTTTTTTAAATGCCCCTGCAGACATCTTGGATATACTGTCATTTCCACCATTCCGCGCGTATAATACATCTGCATTTACTGCGGGCGTGGGAGGGCAGAATGGCGGCAATGTCGGATGTATTGCTGATGGTGGGCAGACTGAATTATGTCTGGACCAATACCGAGAGCCTGATGATCTACCTGATCGTCCACCTTCTCAAGGTCGAGAAGGAAGCGGCCATTGTGGTTTTTCTGACGTTGAACACAACACGTGCACGCATGGACCTCATCGAGCGACTGGCAAAACTGCCGTCCACTTCAGCAACGGACCGGAAAACCATCCTCTCCATCATCGCGAGCCTGAAAAAAGAAGCGAAAACCCGCAACAAATATAACCACTGCATCTACTCCTTTGATGAAAAGGGCGAGATTTCCAGTACCCAATTGATGCGACTTGTCGAGGACGACAGCCAGGTCCGTTACGGGAAGGTGGAGCAGATGGACGAAAAGGAAATCGAGCAACTAGAGAAATCGATCGCCGGTATCGTCGCCATAAGCAAGGAGATGTGGACCTTCATCCACGCAAGCCCGCATGTATCCGCGGACTATCTCTAAGCTCGACGACGATACGCAGTTCATCCGTCCGGGTGCAACGACGCAGCGTTAACAACTCCCCCTGTCCCACTACCTTGGTTGACCGTTCTCCTCCCCGAGGCCGGAATAACGGACAGAGGAAGCGTTGCGAAAGGCGGGCAAACGCGCGCTCGCCTGCGTCTTTCTCGCCGGAAGGCTAAGCTTGCCAGCGGCGAAGAACAGCAGGAACGATCCGATCTGGTACGGGAAGATGATATCGATCTCCACGAAGGAGCGCACGACGAACAACGCACAGACCGCAAAAAAGATCAGCCCCTGCGGATCATTCTCTCGCAGCAGAACCGAGCGAAGGTGCCCTAGCAGCGTTCCGTAAAGCACGATACCGAGCAGAAGCATTCCGACAAGACCGTTCTCGACAACCACCTCGATATAGGTGTTGTGAAAGTGAAAACCGCTGCGACCGGTGATAAAGAAGTCATTCCACAAACGCTCGGCATCGGCAAAACCCGCGACCCAGAAGCCCTGATAACCCACACCGAAGATCGGCGCACGGTGCGCAGCCTCGATCCCTTGCTGCCAAAGATAGGTACGTCCCGTGAGAGTGGTATCTTTGCCAAACACACCGAGAATGGCATCGAGAAGACCAAATTGCAGCGATGCGACGACGAGCAATGCACCGAGACCACCAAGTGCGAGGAATATGCCTCTGCGGTTAGCGGGCGAGAGCATACCGAGTGGCAGAAATCCTATGATCAGACCAACGACAGCAGCCGTGGTAATGACCGACGTTGCGGATTGCGATGCAAGCAAACTGTAAGCGGACAGCAGCCCGGTCACACCAGCAACCGGCAGCCAAATGCCCTTCTGCCTGAGAACGACAACAGACGCGACAGCGAATATGACGCCAAGCGATGCATAAAAGCCGAGCTGGTTCTTGGAGGAAAAGGCACCAACGAAGCTGTACGTCCCGTCCAATGCATCAAAGAGATGAATGCCGAACAGCAAAGAATAGAGCAATACGACTGTAATACCGATCAAAGCACCGCGCGTCAGTGTCTGGATCGAGATAAGCCGCATGGCAATCAGTGCGCAGACGATATGTGTGAGGTACTGAATGGATGCACGCATCGTCACGGAAGCCGCGTCCGACCAGAAGGTCGACAGCATTGCCAGAATACCGAACGCAAATATCCAGAGATAGCGGACATAGTTTCCAAGGACCTGCCGGTAGTTCACCACCACCAGCGGAAACCAGACGCCATAATAGGCCAGGATCGAGATCTGCCCGAAACGCGACGAATAGGCAAAAACGAAGAACGACAGCGCAATTGCCGCCATTCCATAGATTTCGTTTTTTTCAGGATCGATCAGTGCCGATTTGGCAATCCGCATGCGCGCCTCACTGCATCAGGATTTCGGATGCGACCTTGATGACATCGCCCGGCTGCAGCATCGCATTTTCATCAACCTTCAGCTCCTTCGGCTTGCCACCTTCATCACGAACGATGACATATGTGATGTTGGCGGCCTTGCCCGAGGGGTCGAATTTGATCGCCTCTGCGGACTGTGCGAGCGCTTCAGACATGAGCTCACGGCTGGTCGTCAGTTGCAGGTTCAGCTTTTCCAGCTCAGCTTCGGTGTCCTGCAGCTCCTTCGAGCGCTGGGCCTCCCAATCGTTGCGCAGGTTGATCTCGTCCTGCGTCGCCTTGTTGATATCCTGCTTGGCACGCAAGGCGGCGGTGTCGATATCGAGAAGGTTGGATTCCACTTCTGCAGCCCGTTCCTCTGCCGAAATACGACGTTGCGACAACGCGAGGCCCTGCTCGTTCAGACGGTTCACCCTGTCACGATCCTCATTGGCAAGCTGAAGCTGACGGTTCTGGGTCTCGGTTTTCTTCTGAAGCGATTCCACTTCGCTTTCGAGAAGATTGCGCAGATCCGTCAACGCCTTCATCTGCAGCGTATAGCGTTCGGTGCGCGATTTCATCAGCGCGCCTTCGCTTGCCAGTAGCGCATCGATGTCGGAAATCTTTTCCATCTCTGGGGTTTTTGCGATGGACTCGTCGCCTTTGACCTCGGCAATCAGTCGCGCCTGACGCGCCAGCAGGCGTGCACGCTGGTTGTCGTATACCGCTGCGTCACCGCGCGCGTTAATGAAGTCACGCGCAAAGCGCTGTCCTGCATCAGAGCGGCGCAGACCACCTGCAAGGCTGACAGCCTTCAAGACGCTGAGGTTTGGTGCATACGGATATTCACCCGGTGTCTGGACATCTCCGGCAAGGAAGACCGGACGAAACTGGGCAATCTCGACCGAAGCCGAGGGAAGATTGCGCAGGGCGAACTTGCTCTGCAACTGCGCGCCGATCGCCTCGCCAACTTCTGCAGGCGTTTTTCCGCCAACCTCAAGCTGGCCGATGAATGGCAGTGAGAGTGTGCCGGAAGGGCCCACGGAGTAGTCGCCGTTGATGACGTCCCAGTTGCGGATGCTGCCGTCAGCAGGCTGCCACTCGGCAACACGGATCCGAAGTTTATCGGCCGTCCCGAGCTTGTAGTGGCCCTGCCCCTCCGCCATTGCGGAGAGCGGTGCCGTGAGTGCGACTGAAGCTGCGAGCACGAGTGCGGCAAACGGACGGTTGGTAGCGGCGAAAAAGCCGTTCATCGGGAAACTCCCTGTTTTCGGATCGCCATGCCGGCGATCAACCGATAGGGCGACCGGGCAGAGCCGGTCGCTAAAACCCGCCGGAGCGGTCAACATGATTTTCGCCTTCAGGTCCGTTCAGCAACGGCAGGACCCGAAACGCATCCTGAAAACCCAAAGGTTTCGAGCAGGATGCGTGGCACAACAAAGAACGGCAACGGCAATAGACTATCGGATTTAGTAGCTTCCGCGAGAAAGGCAGACGGCAGGAATGGTCTTCACGATGATGGAGACATCACGCATCATCGACCAATTCTGGACATATTGCGTATCGAATGCGACGCGGGTCTTGTAGGAGACGTCGTTACGACCGCTGATCTGCCACAGGCCGGTAAGGCCTGGACGGGTGCTTAGGTAGTAGGAAGCGGCAGATTCGTAATAGGTCAGTTCCTCGTCTACGACGGGGCGCGGACCAACGACACTCATTTCGCCACGGATGATATTGATGAGCTGCGGCAGTTCATCAAGGCTGAGCTTGCGTAGCACCGTTCCGACCACCGTCACACGGGGATCGTTCTTGAGCTTGCGTGTTGTACGCCATTCCTCGGCGGCTTCTGGATTGGCCGCGAGGTACTGTCGCATCATGTCATCGCCATTCATCACCATCGTCCTGAATTTCAGGCAATGGAAATAGCGACCGTTATGGCCGATACGGCGGTGTCCATAAAACACCGGTCCGCGATCGGACATTTTCACGAGAGCTGCGATCAAAAGGAAGATCGGGCTGAATATGAGAAGCGCAAGCAAGGCCGACGTTACGTCGAAACTTCGTTTTGCGATCCCCCCGATAGGAAAACTGACATCGAAATCTTCGGAGTTGCTGAGTGCTGAACCAGCCGATCGTGTCGCGGACTTCATAGAGAAAACTCCATTTATGTTTTGCGATGGTCGGTGCCCTAAGGCGCGTCTTTGTCTCCCAAAGGAGATAACAAGTCTGTGTTCGGAATTTGATGCTTTTGAATTTTTTGTAAGGCAGTTTGCGCATCGCCGTCTATGCGATTTCTTGCAACGCCCTACGAACGACCTTTGGGCAATATTAATGGTTGCATAAAAAAGAAACAAATGTGCTCATTGCCATGACTTCAGAGCATGGCTGGCGAGATACCATGTATACTGCTTTTCTCTTTTGCCGAGTTTTTCTTATATGTTTCTTGTAACTTAATGAGCCAAAGCAAAATCCGGCAGAACATCTCCAATATAACCGTCGTTTAATTTTTTTTGCATCGCAACATGATTGCGGCAATGCATATAAAATTTGACATATCTACCTTGCTGATCTCTCGGCAAAAGGTTCATCAACCAAGAAAAAGCGATGGAGAAGTTGGAAAGCGGTCGGAAAAGCGGCTCAAATACGGCAAAACTATGTTTTTCGCCACTCAAAATTTCGAGAGAATTCCGCACATTTCAGAGAATTGCGTTTTCCAGAGAGACTGAAACAGGCAATCGAACCGAGTTATGCAGAGAATCGACAGTCAAAATGTGGGAGGTGTGCAGGCACTGATGACCTCGCACGGTACCGGCCCGACGCAGCGGAAGCGGTGCGGTCTCCGACTTTCAAAATAATAAGCGTCTCCCGGTCCCAATATCCGCCTCTCGTCATCGACCGTCACTTCCAGCCGTCCGGAAAGGATGATCCCCCCCTCCTCGCCATCATGGATCAGCGGCACCTTGCCGGTGTCGGCACCGGGCTGGTAACATTCCTTGAGAATTTGCAGGCTGCGCCCAAAGACATTGTCACCGACCTGGCGAAAGGAGATTGGCCCTTTACCAATTTCGACGAGTTCGTCTGCCCGGTAAAATGCTTTGCGGCTTGTTTCCGGCTCGAAGGCGAAAAACTCGGCAAGGCCGATTGGGATACCATCAAGGATGCGCTTCAGCGCACCGACCGAAGGGTTGGAGGTGTTCGATTCAATCAGAGAAATGGTTGAATTGGTCACACCGGCTCGTCGGGCCAACTCGCGCTGGGAGATGTTATGACGCATCCGCAAATGACGAAGCCGTCCGCCGATATCGACTTCCATGACAGTATCCCTGTTTGTATTGTTCGAAATATCGCAAACTCTCTAGCACGCCCATAGCTTTTTCAATAGCTTGGCAGGTGAGAGAAAAGGGCTTGTTCAGACTGAAAAATAGCTTTCAATCGTCGCCAGCGAACAGGAGACCCGCATGGATAACCCGAACCGATCCAATTCCATTTCCCTCGATAGCTACTGGATGCCATTCACCGCCAATCGACAGTTCAAGGCCAATCCACGGCTTCTGACGAGTGCTGAGGGCATGTACTACACCAGCAATGACGGCCGGCAGGTTCTCGACGGAACAGCAGGTCTTTGGTGCGTCAATGCTGGCCACGGCCGCCAGCAAATTGCAAATGCCGTGAAACACCAGCTTTCGACGATGGACTACGCCCCGTCCTTCCAGATGGGGCATCCGATAGCGTTTGAGTTTGCAGAAAGGCTGGCGGAAATTGCTCCTGGCCCCGACGGCGCCAAACTTGATCGGGTCTTCTACACCGGCTCCGGTTCGGAATCCGTTGATACTGCTCTGAAGATCGCGATCGCTTACCAGCGCGCCATCGGACAAGGCACGCGCACACGCCTGATCGGCCGTGAGCGTGGTTACCACGGCGTCGGCTTTGGCGGCATTTCCGTTGGTGGCCTCGTCAACAACCGTCGCGTCTTCCCGCAGATACCGGCAGATCATCTTCGCCACACCCACGATCCGGTCAGGAACAGCTTCGTCAAGGGCCAACCCGAACACGGCGCGGATCTGGCAGATGATCTGGAGCGCCTCGTCGCCTTGCACGGCGCGGAAACCATTGCTGCCTGCATCGTCGAGCCGGTCGCCGGCTCAACCGGTGTTCTCGTTCCGCCTAAAGGTTATCTGGAGCGACTGCGGGCCATCTGCGACAAACACGGCATTCTCCTGATCTTCGATGAGGTCATCACCGGTTTCGGCCGCATGGGTACCTCTTTTGCCAGCAATTACTTTGGCGTGACGCCCGATATCGTCACCACAGCCAAGGGATTGACCAATGGCGCGATCCCGATGGGTGCCGTCTTCACCAGCCGCAAAGTCCATGATGCCCTCATGCATGGCCCGGACAACGCCATCGAGCTTTTCCATGGCTATACCTATTCCGGCCATCCTGTCGCCTGCGCAGCCGGCATCGCGACCCTTGATATCTATCGCGACGAGGGCCTGTTCACACGCGCTGCGGAATTGCAGGATGCCTGGCACGAAGCCATCCATTCCTTCAAGGGGCTTCCAAACGTCATCGATATCCGCACCATAGGCTTTATCGCAGGCATCGAACTCCAGTCGCGAGACGGCGCTGCAGGCGCCCGTGCCTACGACGTCTTCGTGGACTGCTTCGAGCGAGGCCTCCTTATCCGCGTCACCGGCGACATCATCGCGCTTTCACCACCATTGATTGCGGATAAATCTCACTTCGACGACATCGTCTCGATCCTTGGAGATGCCCTGAAACGGGCCCAGTAAAACCCATAGAAAACAAAGGCCGCGCTCCCTGGATGGCAGCGCGGCCTTTGTTGTTTCATGATTTAGCTCGTCAGTAAGAGCTGACCGGCTGGGGCAACCCATCGCCCACAACGCCGCCGCCATATTGCGAGACCGGGTAGCTTTCTCCGCTCACGGGAACGCCAGCCGGACCAATCGGCACCCCCTGCTGCGCCGGCGATAGCGATGTCACGACAATCGGCGTACCATCCGGAACACGATTGTAGAGATCGATGATATCCTGGTTCAGCAATCGAACGCAGCCGGAAGAAACCGACTTTCCGATTGTCCACCATTCCGGTGATCCATGCAGACGATAGATCGTGTCCTTGCCGTCTTTGAAGATGTAAAGTGCGCGCGCACCGAGCGGGTTCTTCAACCCCGGCTCCATCCCGCCATTGCGCGAGCTATAAGGTTCCAGTTCCGGCTGGCGGGCAATCATTTCATCTGGCGGCGTCCAACGTGGCCATTGCCGCTTGTATTGGATCACCCCGCGGCCTGACCACTCGAAACCAGCCCGTCCGAGACCGACGCCATATCGCATAGCCTGATTGTCTTCGTAGGTCAGATACAGGAAGTGGTTCGCGACATCGACAACAATTACGCCGGGCCGTTCTCCGGTCGGGTTGGCAACCATCTGCCGCAGAAAACGTCGCGGAATCTTCTGATAGGGAATTTCGGGCAGCGGAAACTGCTCGTCAGGCCTCGGGCCGTACATCTGCGCAAACATCGGATCTTCTGCCGGTGGCGCAGGGCGTGCGGTCTCGCGCGCGGTTGTGTTGCAACCAGCAAGACCGGCCAGCGCCAATCCGCCTGCACCAAGCAAGAAACCCCGCCGGGTTGTCGTCGTGTCGTTCAATTGAAAAACCTCATTACGTCATCTTACACTGGCAAACGGATCTGCCAGCGCCGCCTCTGGGCGACTGATCGGATACTTCGTGCCAGAAACCTTCGCCGCCATGGAGTTGGCGCCACTGGTTTTCAAAATGGCCCGGAAGCTTGGATGCATGCCGCCATCGACATAAGCGTTAACCGGGATGGAAGTTCCCTCGCTCATCGCAGCGGCAAGTTTCTGCTGTTCGTCCGCAAGTTTCGACGCCACAGCCGCATCCGGCTGGTTGACGGTGGGCGGGCACGCCGCCAGCGGATCGGCAGGCTCGCCATCGGCGAACTCGCTGTTGAAAACGTAACGACGTCCACAGACCGAAACCTTCGGCTGCCGGCGTGTTACCTCAAAATAATCGTAACCGTCTTTCAGCGTCCGCCAGAACGGCATGTTCGGATCGCTCCGATGTGCCGCCATGTTTTTTGCAGACATCCGGAAGGGATAGGCCTGGACCTGAAAACGATCCTGGCCACCCTGGAGAGCCTTTGCGACGACAGCGTAGATTTCACCAACCTGGGCATCGGTCATCGCGTAACAGCCAGACGAGGAGCAGGCACCGTGAACCATCAGTGCTTCCCCGGTATAACCGAGTGCGGATTCAAGCCTGTTCGGATAACCGAGGTTGAAGGAAACGTAGTACTGAGAATTCGGATTCAGCATGCCGGCGGACACATGATAGAAACCCTCGGGCGCCTGGCGGTCACCGGATGCCATTTTCGGCCCAAGTTTTCCTGACCAACGACACATTGGATAGGTCTTCAGAAGAGCATAGCTGCCTGTTTTGTCGACCTTCCAGACCTCCAGTTCGCTTTCCTGCTTGAATATCCGAACAAGAACCGGGCTCTCAGGTCGCATGCTTTTGGCCGACATCTGGGCCAACATCTTTGAGGAAAGCTTGGGAGGATCCTTCTTGACGCTTTCGAGCCCCATAGAGGTGCACGCAGCAAGGCCGCCACCGATCGCAACGATCGCGGCCACCCGCAGTCCTGTCTTTACTTTTTGCCATAGTTCCGTGGAGGCGGTCCTCGGCAATCCCTTGATTCTCATGACGTCCAGCCTGATTTAGTTGACGCTTAACTAGCGAAGGTGGCCATATAGCGGCAACCATCCGCACGGACAAAGCTTCGTGAATAGCCGTTACCGTTTCATTAATCATAGGGACACAAGGCTGTGAGCAGCAGGACAGGGGTATTTTCCATCAGCCGCTGACAAGGCCCTCAATTCCGCCTGTCACACGAGTAACAGACGTTAGCAACAGGGTCGCGTGCAGGAATACTCAACGCCTCTTCGTAAAATTCGCGGTTTCCAGCACCTCGCGAACTGAGGTACATCTGGACCGCATCAGAGGTGGCTGCGGAGTTTGTCAATTCCGTAAGCACCGACGAGCAAGACGACTGCTTATGTGGATGTCGGCTAGCGACATGTGACTACCCTTTCGCCGCCACCGCGATGAATTCAACCAAGACAATCTGGCCGTCTCGTTTTACAAAGCGTGCAACAGGCAAGATGGCATCGCCTCCTGTATGACAATGTAGACAGCACCGCGAGTCACTCTAGATGAACCTCCCGCTCCACGGACTGGAAAAAAGCACCTTTCAACGCGACGCGGTCGATGTTGCTCGTGCCTTGATCGGTGCAGAATTCAGGGTCGGTGGCGTAGGCGGTATTATCGTGGAAACAGAAGCCTACACGCCCGATGACCCGGCATCACACAGCTTCAAGGGTGAAACGCCGCGTAACAAGGCAATGTTCGGTTCTGCCGGTCATCTTTACGTCTACCGTTCCTATGGCATTCACTGGTGTGCGAATGTTGTCTGCGCTCCCGGATCCGCAGTGCTCCTGCGTGCGATCCAACCGAAAACTGGCATTGATATGATGAAACTGCGCCGGGGCACAGACAACGAGAAACTGCTCTGCTCCGGACCGGGCAGGCTTTGTCAGTCGCTTGGGATTACGGCTGAACTCGATGGCGCTCCAATCGATAAGTCACCATTCCTGATCAGATTACCCGGACAACAGGCGTCTTTGACAATTGGTCGACGGATCGGAATCAGTCGTGCGCAGGATTATCCCTGGCGTTTCGGACTTGCTGGATCGAAATTCGTAAGCAAGCGCTTCGACGACACATAAGCGAACCCAAAACTAAAACCGAACGCCTCACAGGACGCGTGGCGGATCGTCGTTTTCATCTGGGTTTGGGTTAGGTACCTCATCCGGGAGTCTATCTGGCTCCGGTTCGTTGATGGGAGGAAATTCGGGTTGAGGCGGTACCGGCATCGGCACATCGGGATAGGGTTCGACGGGAACGATCGGCATTGGCCCACCTCCTGTTCTCGATTTATGGACGGCGCTTAACGGATTTGCTTGCCGGTCCATCGCCGGACAAGTCCTTCCGGTCTGTCTGCGCCGTCCATCAAATCATTTCGGACAAAAGGCAAACGGCGTACACGCCCGTGCGTTCCAAACTATTTAGGGAAAATCATATTGCGCCGTCAGGCAAAACCGAGAGCACTGCGCGAAACGTCGCGGTCTTCGCGGTAATCACGCTGATGGGCTTCGTGACCTTGCTCACGGGCCGTCGAACGAGAAATCTCGGGCTGAGGAACATTCAGCAGAGCATCGGCATAGGTGCCGGTCGCCTCGACATCATCGATCACGTTTTGCGGTTGCGATTTCAAGAACTCGAACATGCATTACCCTCCTTCGACGCGTCTCCCAAACGCGCTTGCCCCGGTTTTGGTTCATTACGCCGGACATGTTTCGATTATACACAAGACGACCCTTGCGTATAGTGGGCCAACCGCGAACATCTTTCACTGAGCGTTCACAAAATAGAATGGAATCAGTGAACTATCTTCAAAACCTCACGCAGGGCCGACCGATTCCCGTAAGATGAGTTCCACGGGCCAGAGTTCCTGCACCTCGCTCACCGGCCGCCCGCCAATGATCTGCAGTAAAAGATCCGTCACGCGGATACCGGCCATACGCATGGGAGAGCGCGTCGTGGAAATCGGCGGCATCATGCTCTCGGGCGTAAGGTAGGGAAAAACGTCATCATGGGCGATGACGGAGACATCTTTACCGATGACCAGGCCGAGATGGCTCGCCGCACGATAGACGCCTTGCGCCGTCATCATCGCACCTGCCACGAAGGCCGTTGGGCGTGGCGACTGCTCCAGGAGCGAGCGAGCGAAGCGGAAGGCCGTATCCTCGCTGAATTGCTCGCTCAACATGAAGCGCGGATCAGGAGAAATGCCATGGGTTTCGAGCGCATCGATGAAGCCCTGTTCGCGATCCTTCACGAAGGTACGCCCCGTCGGCCCATTGATGAGGGCTATGCGCCTGTGCCCGCGCTCCAGAAAATGGATCGTCGGACGATAGGTTACTTCATAATTGTCGATATCGAGCCACGCATGGGCAAATGGCGTCTTGGAGCGGCCATGAACGATAAACGGTACACCTAACCGATGCAGGAGCGCGATACGTTCGTCTTCGGGGCGAGGTGAATGTACGATGATGCCGTCGACACGGCCGCTCGCGGCCAGACGGCTGAAAATCGCCTGCTCTTCATCGAGATTGTTGTCCACGGTGACGCTGACGAGAATATCCGTTTCTTCCCGCTCCAGCCGGGTCGCCATCCCACCCATAAATTCGGAAAAGAAGTGCCCGCCGCCTGATCGCCCCATCACGACACCGATGGCGCCCGCTCTGCCGGTGGCAAGTCGCACCGCATTCGCATTGGGTCTGTAGCCATATTTGCGCGCAGCTTCAGCCACCCGCTGGCGCGTCTCCTCACGCACCTCCGGATAGCCACCCAGCGCCCTGCTGACGGTGGTGGGAGAAAGACCCACCTTTTCTGCGAATTCCTTGAGCTTCATCTGATTTGCCAGTTTCTCTCTGCATGCGTTGTGGCTGCAGAATTTTCAAGCCGACAAAATTTGAAATCGCTTTCAATTTTCATCGCCTGAAACCTTACAGGTGGTCATATGAATTGGCAAACGCCTAAATTAATCACACTAATTCGCCTGATTTTCCGCCATTAATAAAGGGTATTGACAGAAAGGTTCGCTTTTGACAGCCTCTGCGCAGTCAAAAGCGCTTTCAATTTTGAGGAAGGTTGGATGCGCAAACGGAGGAGTTTGACAATGAATATTTCAATCAAAACCTTATTGCTGTGCGGTAGCGTCTTGTCTGCCGCTGTTTCCGCACAGGCAGCAGAACTGTCGATTGCGGCTAACTCGACCGGCAAGAACGTCGCGTTTTTCAAGGAGCGGATTGCCGCTTTCGAAAAGGAAACAGGCCACAAGGTCAATCTTGTCACCATGCCATCGTCTTCCAGCGAACAGTTCAGCCAGTACCGGCTTTGGCTCGCGGCAGGCAACAAGGACGTTGACGTCTATCAGACAGACGTGGTGTGGGCGCCACAGCTTTCCGACCAGTTTGTCGATCTCTCCGCAGCAACAAAAGACGTAATCGCCGATCACTTCCCCTCGATCGTCGCTTCGCAGACTGTTGACGGCAAGCTTGTTGCAATGCCGATGTTCACCGATGCTCCAGCACTGTTCTACCGCAAGGATCTGCTCGAAAAATATGGCAAGCAGCCACCGAAGACATGGGCGGAACTCAACGAGACCGCCAAGGAGATTCAGGAAAAGGAGCGCGCCGCCGGTCAGAAGGATCTCTGGGGTTTTGTCTTTCAGGGCAGCGCCTATGAGGGTCTGACTTGTAACGCACTTGAATGGATCGCATCCGCTGGCGGCGGCCATATTATCGAAGCCAACGGCGACATTTCCATCAACAACGAAAAGGCGGCGGCGGCCATCGAAACCGTCAAGGGTTGGGTCGGCTCCATCGCCCCACAGGGTGTTCTCGCTTACAAAGAGGAAGAAGCTCGCGGCGTGTGGCAAACCGGAAACTCCGTGTTCATGCGCAATTGGCCTTACGCTTATGCACTCGGCAATGGCGATGACAGCGCCATCAAGGGCAAGTTCGGCGTAACACCGCTACCGGCTGGCGAAGCAGGTGCGGATCCTGCCTCGACACTCGGCGGCTGGAACCTTGCGGTCTCAAAATATTCAGACGATCAGGAAGCCGCGATCCAACTCGTGAAATTCCTGGCATCTAAGGAAACACAGAAGAAGCGTGCGGTTCAGCTTTCCAACATGCCGACCATCGCCTCGCTCTATGATGACAAGGATGTCGCCGAGGCACAGCCATTCATGCCAACGTGGAAACCGATCTTCCAGACCGCGGTTCCGCGCCCATCGGCTGCTGCGAAGGTGAAGTATAACGAGGTGTCCGCCAAATTCTGGGGTGCCGTTCACAACACGCTGTCCGGCAATGGCTCCGCAGTCGACAATCTCGAGCTCCTCGAGGTCGAGCTGACCGATCTCAAAGGCAACGGCTGGTAATCCGGCTCGCATCTGGAGCGGACTGGACATGTCCGCTTCAAATGCCCCAACCGTGAGACATCCCCATGAATGATATCGCCCTAGAAAGACCGGGTGCAACATCCACCAAAGCATCAGGCTCCGATCTTCAATCGGAACGCCTCCGATCCGCTTGGCTGTTCCTCGCCCCAACGCTTTTCGTCCTTGCCCTCGTCGCCGGCTGGCCGCTTGTACGAACCATCTGGTTCAGCCTGACCGATGCATCACTCACCAATCTTTCCGGCGCACAATTCGTCGGGTTCAAGAATTATCTTTCCTGGATAACGCTTGGCAGCGGCCGCACGGTCTACCGTGGCCTGTTGGCAGATCCAGCTTGGTGGGGCGCTGTTCTTAACACGCTAAAATTCACGATTGTCTCCGTCAGCATAGAAACAGTCCTCGGTCTGATCGTTGCTCTCGTTCTCAATGCAGAGTTCAAAGGTCGAGGTATCGTCCGTGCAGCAATCCTCGTGCCCTGGGCTATCCCGACCATCGTTTCGGCCCAGATGTGGGCGTGGATGCTGAACGACCAGTTCGGCATCCTCAACGATCTGTTCCTCAATCTCGGCCTGATCTCCAACAAGATCGCCTGGACGGCCAATCCTGATACGGCCATGATTGCGGTCTTGATCGTCGACGTCTGGAAAACGACACCATTCATGGCGCTGCTTATTCTCGCCGGCCTTCAAATGGTGCCCAAGGATATGTACGAGGCCGCCAAGGTGGATGGCATCCATCCGGTTAAGGTCTTCTTCCGCGTCACTCTACCGATGATCCGGCCCGCTCTGATGGTCGCCGTGATCTTCCGCATGCTGGATGCCCTACGCGTCTTCGACCTCATCTATATTCTGACGCCAAACAATGCTCAGACCCGCACGATGTCGGTGCTGGCACGCGAAAACCTGTTCGATTTCGACAAGTTCGCCTACGGCGCTGCAGCATCCACGATGCTGTTCCTGATCATCGCCTCGATCACGGTTGTTTATATGTGGCTCGGGCGCGTCAACACGGATGGAGCGGCGCGATGACCTTTCCCAATATTCTCAAGACGTCAGCCTTCTATGCCCTGGTTGCGGTCATTATCGTCATCTCCGTCTTCCCGTTCTACTACGCCATCCTGACGAGCCTCAAATCCGGAACGGCACTGTTCCAGATCAATTACTGGCCGCGGGACTTCTCCTTTGCCAACTACAGTTTCGTACTGGGCAACGGCAGTTTCCTGCGCAATCTCGGCAACTCGCTGATGATCGCGTCCTCTGTCGTCGTCGTGTCGCTGTTTCTGGCCGTTACGGCATCCTATGCACTTGCCCGCGTTCGCTTTCGCGGCCGTGCACTTCTGCTTCTGACCATCCTGTCTGTCTCGATGTTTCCGCAGATCGCTGTTCTTGCAGGCCTCTTCGAACTCATCCGTTGGGCCGGTATCTTCAACACACCGTTGGCTCTGATCTTCTCGTACATGATCTTCACCTTGCCCTTCACAGTCTGGGTGCTGACAACATTCATGCGCGATCTGCCAATCGAGATAGAGGAAGCGGCCATCGTTGATGGAGCAACGCCTTGGGTCATCATTACACAGGTCTTCATGCCCCTGATGTGGCCTGCTCTTGTGACCACCGGACTGCTTGCCTTCATCGCGGCATGGAACGAGTTCCTTTTCGCGCTCACCTTCACGTCATCGAACGAGCAGCGCACGGTACCTGTGGCGATTGCGCTCCTGTCGGGAGGCTCGCAGTTCGAAATCCCCTGGGGATCGATCATGGCAGCGTCCGTCATTGTCACCGCCCCGCTCGTCGTCCTCGTCCTGATCTTCCAGCGACGCATCATTTCCGGCCTCACCGCCGGTGGCGTCAAAGGCTAGGAGTTTAACCATGACCAAAATCCAACTGCGCGATCTTCGTAAATCATTCGGGGCCTTCGATGTCATCAAGGGCATCGACATGGATATCCGCTCCGGCGAATTCATGGTCTTCGTTGGACCATCCGGCTGCGGCAAGTCGACATTGTTGCGCCTCATCTGTGGTCTTGAAGAGATATCTGGCGGCACGCTCTCGTTCGATGGCGAGGCAGTCAACCGACTGCCGCCCGCGAAACGCGGCGTTGCCATGGTCTTTCAATCCTACGCCCTCTACCCGCACATGACCGTGTTCGAAAACATGGCGTTTGGAATGAAGCTGGCGGGTGCGGATAAGGACCAGCGTCGAAAACGCGTTGAAGCAGCTGCTGAAATGCTGCAGCTGACGCCCTATCTCGATCGTCTGCCAAAACAGCTTTCCGGTGGCCAGCGCCAGCGCGTCGCAATCGGTCGCGCCATCGTGCGTGATCCCAAGGTGTTTCTGTTCGATGAGCCGCTGTCCAACCTCGATGCCGCGTTGCGCGTTGCAACCCGGCTCGAAATTGCCAAGCTGCATCGCTCCATGCACGGCACGACAATGATTTACGTCACCCACGACCAGGTGGAGGCCATGACACTCGCGGACCGGATCTGCGTGCTGCGAGATGGTCGTGTCGAGCAGATTGGCACGCCACTCGAGCTATACGAAAACCCGGTCAACACGTTTGTGGCCGGCTTCATCGGCTCACCGAAAATGAATTTCCTGACCGGCAAGTATGCCGAGGCAGAAGGCGCAAAAACGATTGGCATACGCCCCGAGCACATTACCATTTCGGCCGGTGAAAATGGCTGGGCCGGTGAGATCGTTCATTCAGAAATGCTGGGGTCGGACAGCTATATCTATGTCGAGATCGGCGCTTCGGAACCCATTGTCGTGCGCGAAGAAGGCGTTTCCAATCGCAAGACGGGCGAGCGTATCGTCATTGCACCGACTGCAGACAATATCCACCGTTTCGATACCGAGGGGCGCGCGCTCAGCCGCAACCTGAGCCGCGGCGCAGCCTGATCCAATCCATTCGCCGGAAACACCCAAGTACCGGCTATTAGCAAGGAGCATGAAGATGACCATCAACACGGTTGTATGGGGCGAAAACATCCACGAGCACATCAATGAGACGGTGCGTTCGATCTATCCAAACGGCATGCACAACACCATCGCCGACGCGCTGAACACGGTCGACGGCATCAATGCCACGACAGCTACTCTTCAGGAACCCGAACACGGCCTATCGCAGGATCGCCTCGACAAGACCGACGTTCTGGTCTGGTGGGGCCACAAGGATCATGGCGCTGTTCAGGACGAAATTGTCGAACGTGTCGCCAAACGGGTTTGGGAAGGGATGGGCCTCATCGTGCTGCATTCCGGTCACTTCTCAAAACCGTTCAAGCGGCTGATGGGCACCCCCTGCGCCTTGAAGTGGCGCGAGGCAGGTGAACGCGAGCGGTTGTGGACAATCAATCCCCGCCATCCGATTGCCGCAGGCCTTCCAGAGCACTTCGAACTTGAAAACGAAGAAATGTATGGCGAACAGTTCTCCGTGCCGGAGCCGCTCGAAACCGTCTTCATCTCCTGGTTCCAGGGCGGTGAAGTGTTCCGTTCGGGTCTCACCTGGCGTCGCGGCGCTGGCAACATCTTCTATTTCCGTCCCGGCCACGAGACCTACCCGACCTATCACGATGCGAACGTACAGAAGGTCATCAGCAATTCGGTGAAATGGGCTTATAATCCGGCCGGTGCACTGACGAGCATTCACAACGCCCCCAACGTCCCAGTCGAACAGGCGCTGGAACCGATTGAAGAACGCGGTCCCAAGCTGCACAAGGCAGGCGAAGCAGGTTACAGGTAATCAGCCATGAGACTTCTTATTCTCGGAACTGGCGGCATGGCCAATAACCATGCCACGTATTTCTCTGAAATCCCCGGCGTCGAACTGGTCGCAGCCGTGGATGTGGATGACGTGATTGTGCGAGCCTTCGCGGCTCGCCACAATATTCCGCTTACCTTCACATCGCTTGACGATGCGATTGCGTGGGGTGAATTCGATGCGGCGGCAAACGTCACACCCGACAGCATCCACCATCCGACCAGTCTCAAGCTTTTGGCAGCCGGCAAACACGTCTTTTGCGAAAAGCCGTTGGCGGAAAACTACGCCAAAGCCGCTGAAATGGCCGATGCGGCAGAAAAAGCCGGCCTCGTCGCAATGGTCAATCTCACATACCGCAATGTCGCCCCATTGCAGGCGGCACGGCAGATGGTGCTTTCGGGCCAGATCGGCAAGGTGCGGCACCTTGAGGCCTCCTATCTCCAGAGCTGGCTTGTTTCCAAAGCGTGGGGCGACTGGATGACGGAGAGCAAATGGCTGTGGCGGCTTTCGACCAAACACGGCTCCAACGGCGTTCTCGGCGATGTTGGCATTCATATCCTCGACTTCGCATCCTACGGCGCCGGCAGCGATGTGGAGCGGATTTTCACGCGTCTGAAAACCTTCGACAAATATGAAGGCAACAAGATCGGGGTCTACGATCTCGATGCCAATGACAGCTTCACCATGACTGCGGAGCTGGAAAATGGCGCGATGGGCGTCATTCACGCCAGCCGCTGGGCAACCGGCCACCTGAATGAACTTCGTCTGCGTGTCCACGGTGACAAAGGCGCGATCGAAGTCATTCACACGCCGGAATATTCCAGCCTGCGAACCTGCCTTGGAGAGGATGTCGAGAAGGCGATCTGGACCACTGTCGAGGTCGATCCCGTGTCGACAAACTACGAAAAGTTCGCAAAGGCAGTGATGGACGGCGGCCCGGCTGACCCGAATTTCCGCCATGCAGCGAATTTGCAAAAGGTTCTCGACCTTTCCATCATTGCAGATCGAGAACGCCGGGAGCTAGCCGTTTCGGCATAGGTCGTGAACGGGTGGCGAAGCGACATCGCCACCTCGATCGCTCCCATGCGATAAGACGACCGTTTAATGAAAGTGATGAGGGGGAGAGCGGCGATTTTATTGCTCGTCTCACCCCCTCATTCTGCTGCCTCTACCTCCTCACCATAAGGGAGAAGGTACGTGGCGCTGCTCACACGCCCCTTTTGTTTCCCCACAAAAGCACATGGAGCTGCGGCAACACGCGGGCTGCAAACCAACGATCGGCCGAGACCTTGTCCACCAGCCACAACATTCGGTCCATCACACCATCGATATCGACACGAGCGTCGTCATCGTCAGGTGGTGGTGGGGTGTGGTTACCAGGTTGCAGATAGATTGGGAGATGCGGAAAGCGGGCGGCGGCATCTTTCGCATAAACGTAATCCGCATCATCGAAAACAACGATCTTCAAAGCCACCTGTGGATGCTTACCGGCTGCGACGAGACATTGCTCAAATGCATTCCAGTCCGTTTCCATGCCGCTCGAAGGCGGCTTGGGACTGAGCACCAGATAGTCGAGAGCACCGAACCAGTCCTTCGCGACACTGCCTTGCGTTTCGAGCGCGAAACGATACCCGTCTGCATGTCCCCTTGAAAGGAGTTCTGCGAAAGGTTGAATGGCCGGATTGCCGCCAGAAAGCGAGACAGTCAGGGGAACGCCGCCAGAAAGCCGACGCACCTCGTGCCAGATCGCGTCAACCGACATGGGCGCCCACGTATCGCGATACTCGCTATCAACGGCATGCAGCGTATCGCACCAGGAGCAGCGATAGTCGCAGCCACCGGTGCGAACAAATACCGTTGGTACACCAATCAGCAAGCCCTCGCCCTGTATCGTTGGGCCGAAGATTTCACTGATGCGGATCGTCGTTTCCTTGGGTGCGGTTTTCGTGGCGGCCAGGCTCATGGCCGGTATTCCGCCCATGTCTTTGCTGTTTCACTGACGCGTACGGCACTGGTTTCCGGCAGCCGCTCCTTGCACCATTCGTAAAAGTGCTTTGCCAAACATTCTGCTGTGACGCGGTCGTGACCCAACACATCGTTCAGATGACGATGGTCAAAATGATCGTCGATATAATGCTTTAGCGGAGAAAGCTCGTGATAGTCCCGAACAAAGCCGTACTCATTTAGCTCCGCACCGGCAAGCTCAACCTCCACGACGTAGTTGTGCCCGTGAAGACGCGCGCATTGATGTTCGGCAGGGAGGCTTTTGAGCTGATGTGATGCCGAGAAATGAAACTCCTTGGTGATACGAAACACTATCGTACCTCCTGAGCCGCATAGGCATGCGTTGCCGCCACCCAAAAATCAGGGTCTTCGTAATCGGTCGGATCAGTTACGCCAGCCAGATGAAATGCCTCACGCCGCTCGACACAGGTGCCACACCGACCGCAGTGTCGAAGCCCTCCCTTGTAACAGGACCAGGTCTCGCCGAAGGGCGTGCCGTATTTCGTTCCATCCGTCACGATCGCAGCCTTCGAAACCGTCACGTATGGTGCAAAAAGCTCGACGCTGGCATAACCTTCCAGCGCATGCGCCTGCATGGCATTGAAGCTGTCAATGAAGCCGGGGCGACAATCTGGATAGATAAAGTGATCGCCGCCGTGAACGGCAATGGCCACGGCATCGGCCTGCTGAGCTGCCGCTAGCCCGAAGGCAATGGTCAGCATGATCGCATTGCGGTTCGGCACGACGGTTGAACGCATGGTTTCTTCCGCATAGTGACCGTCCGGCACGTCCACGTCATCGGTCAGTGCCGAACCAGTCAGATGTGCCCCAATGGTGCGAATGTCGATGATGTGATGCGGAACGCGAAGACGCCCCGCACAGGCGGCCGCGAAGTCCAGTTCCTTTTTGTGCCTTTGACCGTAGTCGAAGGACACGAGAGCAATGAGTTCGTGTTCCGCGGCAATCTTGTGCGCAAGCGAAACAGAGTCCAATCCGCCTGAGCAGATGACGATAGTTTTCATAATTTGAGATCCCTTGTTTTGACCGGGTGGGCTGCGACCGGATAACGGCGCGGCTTTTAGCGCAAAGCGTCCGTCAAGGGAAGTCTTTTCGGCTATGTCGGTTGCATCACGATTTTTCTGTATCGCAGCAACAACTCGAAACAATCGAGACATAGGGCGGAAACGGACCCGATCTACAACAAGCTCAACATGATAAACGAAGGGGTCGGACCGAATGAAGGCGGCTGACATTTTGATGAGTTTGGCCGGCGATCTGACAACCGTCGGCGTAGCAGCGCTCATGGCGCTTTCTGGCAGCCTTTATGTCGCACTGACGATCCACGGCCTCGTGAGCGTGTCAGATCGTGACTAGCGCACTCGCCACCAAGCGCCAGCGTGTCGGCAAGAATCTCGGCCTCGTCATTCTTGTGGCATTGGCGGCTATTGTCGCAGCGGTTGGGGTCGCACCCGTCGTGTTCCTCATTTGGCTGCTTAAAACAATCCCACACTGGCTGGGTCTGTAGCAGCCACACAAAAAGCAACGACCACCGGATCGCCGCCCGATCCTGAAACGGTCGCTTGCGGCAAGGCCCGGCTCGCTGGCAGTGCGCCGGGCCTTTTTCGTTCCTCATAACTCGATTGCAAGAGCGGCGTTCTTGCCTGCAGACTTTAAGACGTCAGGCGGCAAAGTTGCCCTCGCCGCCTGTCTTCGACTTAGCGCAGCAGTGCCTGGGCCTCCTCGATACCAAGTGCGGCAGGCTGCGTGCATGTCGTTGACATTTCGATGAAACGTCCCTCCTCGCCAGACCTGAGGATTGACGTCATGACATCGATCCCATGCAATGAACGGTCGAGCGAGCAACGGGCATCGCGTCCCTCGATCAGCGCTTGCGCCATATCGGCGAGACCAGCCGTGCGGTAGTTGGCACGCGGGCCGTTCGGACTTTCCTGGTTGGAAACGCCAAAGGGGTGCGTCCAGTTCTCTAGCGGCTGTATGTCCTTGTCGCGACCGCTGGCCTCGACAACACCACCAAAGAAATTCGGATCGGGCACATAGATCGAGCCCTCGGTACCGTATAGCTCCATATTCGCGTGACGGTGTGACCAGACATCCCAACTCGCCGAAAGCGTGATGGTTGCGCCATTCACGAATTCCAGCAGGGCATGGATATTGGTCGGCGTCTCAACCGGAATGACCTGACCGTTCAGCGGCTGGCTGGTGACGGTACGAGTTGGATTTGCCATCGTCGTCAAGGCGCCAACACGTTTCACCGGACCAATCAGATTGATCAGGTTGGCGATGTAGTAAGGACCGAGATCGAGGATCGGTCCACCGCCCTTCAGAAAAAAGAAACCCGGATTGGGATGCCACATTTCCATACCGGGGCTCATGACGTGGCAGGTGCCGGAGGTGATGCGCCCAACCTTGCCCTCATCGATGTATTTGCGGGCGAGCTGGTGCGCGCCGCCAAGGAAAGTATCCGGTGCGCAACCGACGGAGAGCTTCTTCTCTCTCGCGATACGGCGAAGCTCTTCTCCTTCTTCCATCGAAAGAACCAGTGGTTTTTCCGAATAGACGTGCTTGCCTGCTTCCAGCGCGGCTTTTGAAACGGAGAAATGCGCAGCGGGAATGGTGAGGTTCACCACCACGTCGATCTCGCTGTTGGAAAGCAGTTCTTCTATGGACTGTGCCTTCACACCATATTCTTCCGCTTTCAGTTCAGCGGCATTCCGGTTGAGGTCAGCGCAGGCAAGCACTTTCAGGCCCTTGAAGAGCGGTGCCAGTGAGAAATAGGTGGTGGAGATATTGCCGCATCCGATGATGCCGACGCCAAGTTCTCTGGCCATGTTGGTTACTCCAAAAAAATGGTCATCAGTAGGATTTGAAAGAAGCGATCGAACGGCTGATCAGTCGATCGATATCTTTGGGATTGTCGTGTTCGACGACGAAGTTTTTCGTGGCACTTTTGCTCTTTAGGGCATCAATCAAGCCCTTCCAATCCAGCGTACCATGACCGACATCCGCCCAGCCATCTTCATCGGTGTTTTCGCCCTTGGGTGCGATATCCTTGACGTGAACAGCGGTGATCCGTTTTCCGTAGCTTTCAATCCAGGAAAACGGATCGGCGTCACCACGCACGATCCAGGCGATATCTGCTTCCCAGTTGAGGTCAGGACCACCAGCAAGAATCTGTTCCTGCGGCGTGGAACCGTCAGCGAGCGTCTTGAACTCGAAATCGTGGTTGTGCCATCCAAACGTAAGCCCCGAATCAACGAAAGGCTTTCCGACCTCCTGCAAACGCTTACCAAACGCGAACCATCCAGCCGCGTCGGCCGGCCGCTGATCCGGCATCAGGTAAGGGCAATAGATTGCCTTCACACCGAGAACCTTTGCGATATTGAGAGCTTTTTTGGGATCGCCTTCCAAGAGGTCCAGACCAAAATGTCCTGTTGGCATCGAAAGACCATTCGCGTCGAGTTCCTCGCGAAGTGCTTTCAGACCCGCCTCATCCAGTGAGGCATACATGGCACCGTATCCCTCCACCTGTTTGTAACCAGCCGCAGCCAATTTTTTGAATATGTGCGAAAAAGGCAAAAAGTTCCGAGCGCTGTAAAGCTGGAAGCCAAGTTCAGTCATTGTCTCCTCCATGAGATGTTTGTCTTGGGACTATGGGATTGGTGAGGATTTGTTTCGTCAGAGCCGCTCTTCACTTTCGGCGTCAAACAGCGAGGCCATCGCCATGTCGAAGGCCAGCCGTACTTTGGTGCCGGGAGAAAAACGCCTGTGGCCGCCAACGCGTACTGACAGAGTGTGCCCGGCGTGCTTGAGCCAGATGAGGTTGTCTGCTCCCATCGGCTCCTCGATATCGACCACCGCGTCGTGCACTTCACCACCGGTGATATCGGCGTCCACGCGCACGTGCTCTGGACGGACGCCGAGGACAACTGCGCTGCCTGGAACAAGCGGCTGTTCGGCCGTGTAGCCATCCAGCGAGAAACTCACGCCATTGGTAACAAAAACAGTCTTTCCGTCTTTCTCGGCCAGCTCGCCGCGAAGAAAGTTCATCGAGGGCGAACCGATGAAACCCGCCACGAAAAGGTTTCTTGGTTTGTTGTAGATCGTGACCGGATCGGCGAGTTGCTGGATGACGCCGCTTTTCATGATCGCGATTCGATCTGCCAGCGTCAGCGCTTCGATCTGATCGTGAGTGACGTAGATCATGGTGTTCTTCAGCGACTGGTGCAGACGCTTGATTTCTACACGCAGTTCTGAGCGAAGCTTGGCATCAAGATTGGAAAGTGGCTCATCGAACAGAAACACATCGACATCGCGCACGAGAGCCCGGCCGATTGCGACACGTTGGCGTTGCCCCCCGGAAAGTTCGGCCGGCTTGCGCTTCAGGAGCGGCTCAATCTGCAAGATGCCTGCCGCCCGCGCGACGCGCCGATCGATTTCCTCCTTCGGAACTTTGGCGACCTGTAGACCGAACGACAGGTTTTTTTCGACTGTCATCTGCGGATAGAGCGCATAGGACTGGAAAACCATGCCGATACCGCGATCCTTTGGTTCCTCCCAGGTCACATTACGGTCCTTGATGAAAATCTGTCCGTCCGTCGGCTCCAGAAGTCCAGCTATGCAATTGAGCAAAGTCGATTTTCCGCAGCCTGACGAGCCCAGAAGCACAAGAAACTCGCCGTCATAGATGTCGAGATTGAGGTCTTTCAACACGCTGACTGCGCCAAAGGACAGGGAAAGATCGCGAATGGAAACGCTTTTGTTCATATGCTCAACCTTTGACTGCGCCGGCGGCAATACCGCGGACAAAAAGCCGGCCGGAAACGAAATAAACGATCAGGGGAACTGCTCCGGTCAGGAGTGTGGCCGCCATGTTGACGTTGTATTCCTTCACGCCCTGCACTGAGTTGACGATGTTATTGAGCTGCACGGTCATCGGGTAATATTCAGGCCTGGTAAAGACGACCCCGAACAGGAAGTCGTTCCAGATACCCGTCACCTGCAGGATCATCGCCACTACGAAAATAGGCAATGACATTGGCAGCATGATGCGGAAATAGATCTGCCAGAAATTCGCACCGTCTATGCGCGCCGCCTTGAACAACTCCTCCGGTAATGACGCAAAGTAGTTTCGAAACAGCAACGTCAAGATCGGCATGCCGAAGATCGTGTGTACGATGACGAGGCCGGTCAAAGTGCCATAAACACCCAGTTCCCGCAGGACGATAACAATCGGATAGATCATTACCTGATAAGGGATGAACGCGCCGATGATGAGAATGGAAAAGAACAGTTCCGATCCCTTGAACTTCCAGTTTGCCATCGCGTAACCGCTGACAGAGGCGATGACGATGGACACCACCACAGACGGAACAAGAATGCGCACGGAGTTCCAGAAGCCACGCGATAACCCATCACAGTTCAAGCCAGTGCAGGCATTTGCCCAGGCTTTGACCCAGGGTTCAAACGTGATCTCCACAGGTGGAGCAAAGATGTTGCCAATGCGTATTTCCGGCATGCCCTTAAGGGACGTGACGACCATTACATACAGCGGCAAGAGGTAATAAGCGGCGGCGACGAAGAGTGTGCCATAGAGGATGATATTACGGCGCGAGAGTGTCTTTTTCGGTTTTTTTCCCCGAGGCCCGGACAGTTGTTTTGCGACCGGGTCGACGCCTGCGGCAACCGTGTTCAATGTGCTGATATTAGCCACGTTTTTTGCCTCCAAATTCAAGGTAGGCCCACGGAATGATGATGATAGCCACCGTCAAAAGCATCATGGTCGAGGCGGCAAAGCCCTGCCCGAGGTTCTGCGCCTGGAACATGTAGTCGTAGACGTATTTCGCGGGCACCTCGGACGCGATGCCCGGCCCCCCGCTCGTTTGCGCTACGACCAGATCGTAGACTTTGACGATACCGCTGGCGATAATGACAAGCGTTGTGATGAAAACCGGACGCATCATCGGAATGATGATCTGGATATAGGTTCTCCACATGGGAATGCCGTCGACGCGTGCAGCCTTCCAGATGTCCTCATCGATGCCACGAAGACCAGCGAGCATGAGGCACATCACAAGCCCCGTCCCCTGCCACAAGGCAGCAATCAAGATGCCGTAAATGACAATCTGGGAGTTGTAGAGGGGATCGAAGGTGAAGCTTTCCCAACCGAGTGATCGGACCACCGACTGAATGCCGAATTCTGGATTCAACAGCCACTGCCATACCAGGCCCGTCACAATGAACGACAGTGCAAAGGGATAGAGGAAGATGGTTCGGAATGTGTTTTCGAAGCGGATTTTCTGGTCCATCAGCGCGGCGAGGACAAATCCGATCACCAGGCTGAAAATCAGCGAAAGAATGCCGTAGATCGCAAGGTTCTGGATGGACACAATCCATCGCGGCGCCGCCCACAGGCGTTCATACTGCTCAAAACCGATGAATGTCGCGCGCGGCAGTAGTTTCGAATTGGTGAAGGAGTAAATGACTGTCCAGATCGTTCCGCCAAGGAAGATCACGACAGCCGTCAGGATCATGGGAATGGAGGCAATCTTCGAATTGAGATTGCGAAAAAGCTGGTTGGGGCGGCCGGAATACGCTTGACCCGCCATGGTTCTCTCCTCCTCGAACACGACAGCGCTGCACATTCCATGGAACATACGAAAAGCGCCGTAACAGCTTGAATTCATGCGCTTTGTGTAAACGGTTACATTCACAGGACAAAAGCATGAACGTTCCATCGCGGAGGGCAGGAAACCTGCCCGCTCGCGTGTCGCCCTGCTTAGCGCGAACGAGCGCCATCAGCAGGGTGGGAGTTGACGGGGGCAGGTAAGTCCAGCCCCCGCGCCAGCGGTATCGATCAGTCCGCCGAACCGATGATGTCAGCAAAACGCTTCTGCGCATCCTCGGCGGTCATGGATGAACTCGCGAAGAATTCCGCCATCAGATCTTCCTTCTGTTTCTGCGTGTCGGCAGAAATCAGCTGGTCGGTACTGGTGAGAGCATTGCCCTTGGCGAGAATAGCGAGACCCTTTTTCATGCAGTCGTTGGCCGCATTAAGGTCTACGTCGCCGCGGATCGGCAGCGATCCTTTCTTCAGATTGAAGGCGACCTGTGTCTTGGGATCAACGATGACTTCGGCCAGAACATCCTGGGCCTTTGATTTAGCCTCATCCTTCAACACCGGGAAATAGAAGGCATCGCCGCCTGTCGTCAGATATTCGTTGAGCCCGAGACCAGGAAGGCAGCTATAGTCTGTACCGGCTTTCTGATTGGCAAGCTGGAATTCACCCTGCGCCCAGTCACCCATGACCTGGCCGCCGGCTTTTCCGGTGATGACCATGTTGGTAGCCTGGTTCCAGTCTTGAACGTTCGTGCCTTTGGCCATATCGCGCGCTTCAACGGCTGCGGCGAAAATCTTGGCCATCTCTGGACCTGCCGCTGCTTCCGCATCCTTGTCGGCATAGACTTTCTGGTAGAGATCCTTTCCACCAATCGAGATCGTCAGCGTGTCGAAAAGACCGTTTGCCTGCCACGCCTGACCGCCAAGTGCCAGCGGCTGTATGCCAGCCTTTTTCAGCGCAGGCGCCGCTGCGACGAACTCTGTCCAGTTCTTCGGAACTTCGACGCCGGCCTTCTTGAAGGCTTCGTTGGAAAGCCACAACCACTGCCACGAATGGATATTCACAGGCGCACAGTAGATCTTGCCGTCGATGGTGCAGCTATCGAGCAAGCTTGCGGGCTTGATGACGTCTTTCCACTTCCCCTTTTCCGCAACATCTGTCAGATCGCGCATCAAACCGGCTTGCACAAGTTCCTCTGCTTGGCGGCCATGATTGAATTGCGTGGCGCCCATCGGGTCACCACCGGTGATACGGCTGATCATGATCGGACGAGCCGTGCCGCCGGAACCGGCGATGGCACCGTCCACCCACTTGTTGCCGGTTGCATCAAAAGCTTTGGCGAGTTCGGCAACCGCAGCGGCCTCACCGCCCGATGTCCACCAATGGGTTACTTCCAAATCGGTAGCACCGGCCATCCCGGCCGGAATCATAACACTGGCCGCAAAAGCCATAGAAATTGCACGCATGCGCATGAGTCTCCTCCCTCACTGAAACGTTGCAGTGAAAACGTATGCGAAGATTTTTGAATGTGCAACAGCCTAAAAGACGAATCTGGCCACGGCAGCGCAAGATACCGCAAGCGACTGATAATAATGCGTTATTTTACGCATTTACGGGTTTGCAATCCCGAAATCAGATCTAATCCGTTTATCGGCCTCCAAGGCCCAAGCCTCGAAGGCATGCGATCCTCGCCCGAGGGCGAGGATAGAAATTTTCAGGAATTTCACCGATCCTCGGGTCTGGCCTCATGACGCCTGTTCGAACCCTGTTTCGCTGCTGTGCTGCGAGCCATCAGGGGCGTCTGTAATCGTCCTCGATGCGAACGACGTCGTCTTCACCGATGTAGGCGCCAGTCTGGATTTCGATCAGTTCAAGTGGGATCTGGCCCTCATTGGCAAGGCGGTGAGGCTGACCGATCGGAATATAAACCGACTCGTTTTCGGTCAGCAGCTTCGTTTCTTCGCCAATCGTTACCGTCGCAGTGCCCTTGACCACTATCCAGTGCTCGGAGCGATGATAGTGTTTCTGGAACGAAATGCGGTGGCCCGGCTCAACCTTGATATGCCCGACGCGGTAACGCTGGCCGACATCCATGTGCTCCAGCGATCCCCAAGGGCGATGCACGCGCTTGTGCGTCTGCGTGCGGGGTGCGTGACCGCTATCCTTTAGCGTTTCCACTAGCCCTTTCACATCCTGCACCTTGTTTTTCGGCACGACCAGGACGGCATCCTTGGTTGCCACCACCACAAGATCCTTGGCACCGACGACTGTGGTCAGCAGACTTGTGGAGTGGATGAGGCAGCCCTCGGAGTCGATAAAGACGCCATCGCCTTCCACGGCGTTGCCATTGTCGCGTTTGTCGGCGATTTCCCAAATCGCGTCCCAACTGCCGATATCCGACCAGCGGAAATGGCCGTGCACCACCGCCATATGTTGGGTCTTCTCGATCACGGCGTAGTCGATCGAGTTTTTCGGAGATGCCTCGAAGCTTTCCTGGTGAAGGCGCACGAAGCCGAGATCGCTCTCATGCTGATCGACGGCTTTGGTCACAGCGGCCAGGATTTCCGGCGCGTAGGTCTTGAGTTCGGCAATCATCACGTCGGAGCGGAACAGGAAGTTGCCGGAGTTCCACAGATACCCCTTTTCGAGGTAAGAGATCGCGGTCCTCACATCGGGTTTTTCAACAAAAGCATCAACGGCGCTCAGATCCTTTTCGCCGTCAATCGCCTCACCCGGCTTGATATAGCCATATGAGGTTCTAGGCTCGGTTGGCACAAGCCCGAATACGACGATAGAACCCTGATCGGCTGCCTTGGCACCGAGTTTGACAGCGTCGGAAAACTTGTCGGCATCCAGCACCACATGGTCAGCGGCCAGTGCCAGAACGAGAGAACCTGGCTCGCGTCGCTCAGCAAGGACAGCGGCAGCGGCCATTGCGGCAGCGCTGTCACGACGCGCAGGCTCGAGCACCACAGTCGCCGACAGGCCAATTTCTTCTGCCTGACGACGGGCAAAAAAACGGAAATCCTCATTGGTGACAACCAGCGGGCCCGCGTACAATGCGGGGTCGGATACACGCTGCAAGGTCTGCTGATAGGTGGAAAGATCACCGACCAGCGGCTGGAACTGTTTTGGCAACTGATCGCGTGACACTGGCCAAAGCCGCGAACCCGCCCCCCCTGCTAGAAGAACCGGCGTGATCTTTCGTACCTGTGATGTCACAACTTTACCTTTCCATATGCCAAATCGATTTCCCGGCGGGCCGGAGAATATACAGTTCCTGAAATATCGCCATCATCCGTTTACCGGTAGGCCAGCGCAAGCTCATAAATAAGGCCTGTGAAAGCTTGGTGAACGACGGCGACATTCCCAGATATGAGGTCGACCCTTTCTGCCAACGCGGCATGTTCCGCGTGGTTCCATTTTTCTCGACCATTCAAAATCGGTGGATGCCAGCTCAAAAAAGAAAAGCCCCGGATCAAAAGATCCGGGGCTTGTTTCTCTCGTCGGCCAGCCGATCAATTCGGCAAAGCGTATGCGATCACATAGTCACCACGATCCGGTGACTGGCGGGCACCACCTGCCGAAATCACGACATACTGCTTGCCGGTTTTCGGAGACTTGTAGCTCATTGGACCGCCCTGGCTGCCAACCGGAAGGCGTGCCTTCCAGACTTCCTTGCCAGTAGCAGTATCGAAAGCCCGCAGATAATAGTCCTGCGTACCGGCGATAAAGACCAGGCCGCCCTGGGTCGCCAATGTGCCGCCGAGGGTTGGCATGCCGATCGGGAGCGGAAGACCCATCTTGATGCCGAACGGACCAGTGTCTTCGACTGTGCCGACAGGAACCTGCCACTTGATCTTCTGCGTTTTCATGTCGATGGCAGTCATCGTACCATACGGCGGAGCCTGGCATGGGATGCCGAGCGCCGAGAGGAACCGGTTCTTGTCAACCGCGTAGGGCGTACCCTTCATTGGCACAAGGCCCATGCCGGTGTTGACGCTTTCGCCGCCACTTGCAGTGACGTTGCTCGGTGCGGCTTCCTTCATCTGAATCCAAAGACCAAGGCGCATATCGTTCACGAAGATAGTATTCGTGGTCGGGTCAGTCGAAAGTCCGCCCCAGTTCATACCGCCGAGCGAACCCGGGAAGCTGAGCGATACATCGGTGCCTGGAGCCGTATAGAGCCCTTCATAACGCATGCCCTTGAAGGCAATGCGGCAAAGAAGCTGATCGAACGGCGTAGCGCCCCACATGTCGGCTTCAGTGAGCGTCTGCGCACCAATTTGCGGCATACCGACGGAACGAGGCTGGGTCGGCGAATAAGGCTCATTGGGGATGTTTGCCGCCTTGACCGGCACATTATCGACTTGGGTCAAAGGTTGACCCGTAGCACGGTCGAGCACGTAGAGCTGACCCGCCTTCGTCCCGAAGACAAGAGCCGGAACCGTGGTCCCGTCTGCCTTCGGAAAATCGATGAAGCTCGGTTGCATCGGCACATCAAAGTCCCAGAGATCATTATGAACCGTCTGGTAGACCCACTTTTCACGGCCGGTGGTGGCATCAAGTGCCAGCATGGACGCGCCATATTTGTGGTCGAGCGGGGTGCGTGTCGCGCCGTAAAGATCGACCGATGGGCTGCCGACCGGCATGTAGACAGTGTTCATGTCCGGATCGTAGGACATGGCTGCCCAGACGTTTGGAGTGGAACGCGTATATGTCTGGCCGGGAGGCGGCAGAAGCGTGATATCAGGATTGCCTGGATCGAAAGCCCAGCGCAACTGCCCGGTTATGACATCGAACCCGCGCATGACACCACCAGGCATATCCACCTGAACGTTGTCGGCGATACGCCCGCCGACGACGACCGTTGTGCCGGCAAGCGTTGGAGCCGACGTCAACACATATTGCGGATCGGGCGCATCACCAAGACCAATCGTCAGATCAACACGGCCATTCGTACCGAAATCGGGGCAATATGCACCCGTGTCGGCATCCAGCGCGATCAGTTCGGCATTGATGGTGTTCATCAAGATGCGGCGCTGGCAAAGTGCACCGTCGGCAACGACAGCAGGTGTAACAGGCGTAGAGCCTGGCGCAGTTGGCTGCTTGAGCGGCTGTGTGGCATCGAAATAGGCAAGGCCGCGGCAACGCATCCAGACGGATGATTTCGCGTTGATTTCGGTCTTCCACTTTTCAGTGCCGGTGTCTGCGTCGAGAGCAATGACATTGTTATGCGGAGTGCACAGGAACACCGTGTCACCCACCTGCAGCGGGGTCTGCTGATCTTCTGCCCCGTTCGCACCGGGGCTGATCGGTGTGTCACCGGTGTGATAGGTCCAGGCGACCTTGAGATCCTTGATGTTGTCGCGCGTGATGTCATCAAGAGCCACGAACCGGCTACCACCTGCAGTATTACCGTAATGCTCCCAGTTCTTCTGCTCTGTCGCAGGCGAGACCGGCGTAAGCGCGGCGGCTTCACCGCTGAACTTCACGGTCGGGTGCGCGACAAACATACCGGCGAAACCCGCACCTGAGACAAGTGCCATGACCGCGGCCACCGCAAACGAAACACCGTAGGCCGGTGTTTTGCCGACCGCACGACGCAGTAGCGGAAAGGATGCAGCAACAACCGCCGCTCCAACGCCAATCGCCAGAAGGCGAGAGATCAGAGGCCAGAAATCGAGACCGACTTCCCATATCGCCCAGATGACCGTCAGAACGACGGTAAGACCAAACAGTAGCGCGCCAGCAGGCTTGCGCATGATCACGAGCAGGCCGGAAATGACGAGCGCAACGCCCGCGATGACGAAGTAGAGGCTGCCGCCGAGAGTGGCAAGCTTGCCTCCTCCGACAGCAAAGAACAGGCCCGCCAGAAGAATGACGGCCCCGAGCACAAACAGCCACAATCTGGCTGGAAGTGACGTGGAGACTTGTGGATGGCTCATTGATTTAATGTCCAGTTTTTGAGGGCTGCCTGTAAGGCGACACCCGATAATCGTTCAATGTCCCGCACAACAGGGACAGTCGGCCCCGATGGGACGACAAAGACGGCATAATGGCGGTATTGCTGAACGCGGAGGTTTGGGTAGGAGGAAATCCGTAGTGAACTTCATGGTTGACCATTCAATGCAAAACCCCACGACGACCCTGGCGGGCAGCCGCAAGCGCTAGAACAAATCCTCCCGGTTTCAATCGCGGTGCAGCCCCGATGGGCAAGTGCGATCAAAACTCTGGTCGCGGTATAACGTCGCGTGCGACACTATGACAATGCACGATGCAAGCAAGTTTGATAAGCTAACCTTATATCATAATATCAAAAAATACGTAGGCTTTTCAGCAATGGATACGCGTCAACTCACGATTTTCGTGGAAGCCGCCCGAACAAGGAATTTCCGGGCAGCCGCCGCCCAGCTTGGTATCGCGCAGCCCGCCGTCACCCAAAGGATCAGGCAACTCGAAGAAAGCCTGGGTTTCCCGCTGTTTCGCCGGATCAATCGCGGCGTCGAGCTGACACCGGCTGGGCAAGCCATGCTCGTTGAGGCGGAAGAAATACTCGCTCGCACCAAAGTGGCTCAAGAGAAGGCGGACCAGATCAGACGCGGTGAATTCGGAATTGTGCGGATCGGTTTCGGCACCAGCGTCATGGCCGATCAGAAACTGCCTGCTCTGATCGCAAAATTCATCGGTGCGAACGTGAGCACCAGGCTGGAACTCGTACCGGGCACCACCATGGATCAACTCATCAAGGATGTCGCGACCCGCCAGACAGACGTCGCATTTGTGAGGGCGCCATTACCGCAGCTACCGCAGACCTTGCGCGCAGTTGCGTTCGATGGATCAAGGCTTTGTGTTGCGCTCAGCGAACGGCATGAACTGGCATCTCGTCGTACCTTGTCGATCGAGGAAATCTGCCAGGAAAAACTTCTGTTACCTGTCGATGAGACAGGTGTCGGTCTCAGCCACAGCGCGCTTTCGCTGTTCATTGACAGGGGGCTAGAACCAGATATCGGCATGCGGATTGCAAATGTGAACACCATTCTCGCGCTCGTTGAAGCGGGAGCTGGCATCGCCATCCTCCCGGAAAAGACCGTCCGCGCAACAAGGGGCGTGACAGGTGTTCCGTTCACCAATCTGGACACTGTTTCGGAAAGCGTCATTCTCGTCAGGCGTGGCGTTCCGGGAAAGCACTTGCAATCGTTTCTCAACATGGCGCGGGATATGTGAATTGCCAGCATGTCGACTTAATCGATTGAATCGCACGGAAAAATCGTCCTCGACACTTTTGCTGCAGTGAACAACATTCAAGACTTGGCAGGCGTGCAAAAAATACAATAACAACTGCAAACATTTTGAACGATTGACAGAAAGCAAGCACCTCTCATGTCCGACACGACGAAGCCAGCAAGCAACAGAACATCGGTCACCGATCAGGAAGCACTGGATTTCCATGCAATCGGCAGACCGGGCAAACTGGAGATCACTCCCACCAAGCCAATGGCAACCCAGCGTGACCTTTCGTTGGCCTATTCGCCTGGTGTCGCCGTTCCCGTCAAAGCGATCGCCGAAAACCCCGCAACCGCCTATGACTATACGACGCGCGGCAACATGGTTGCAGTGATTTCAAACGGCACGGCCATCCTCGGTCTCGGCAACCTCGGCGCATTGGCTTCCAAGCCTGTCATGGAGGGCAAATCCGTTCTGTTCAAACGCTTCGCCGATGTCGATTCCATCGACCTTGAGGTCGACACCGAAAACGCCGACGAATTCATCAACTGTGTGCGTTATCTCGGCCCTTCCTTTGGCGGCATCAACCTAGAAGATATCAAGGCACCGGAATGTTTCATCATTGAAAGCCGTCTGCGCGAGCTGATGGACATTCCCGTTTTCCATGACGACCAGCACGGTACCGCCATCATCGCCGCAGCCGGTCTGATCAATGCCATTGAACTGACAGGCCGCGACTTCAAGACAACAAAGCTCGTCTGCAATGGTGCCGGCGCTGCCGCCATTGCCTGTATGGACCTCATCAAGGCCATGGGCTTCAACCCCGAGAACATCACGCTTTGCGACACCAAGGGCGTGATCTATCAGGGCCGCACGGAAGGCATGAACCAGTGGAAGTCAGCCCATGCGGTCAAGACTGACAACCGCACGCTGGCGGAGGCCATGAAGGGTGCCGACGTCGTGTTCGGGCTCTCGCAGAAAGGCGCCTTCACTGAAGAGATGATCCGTTCGATGGCACCGAAGCCGATCATCTTCGCCATGGCCAACCCAGATCCGGAAATTACGCCGGAAGAGGTTGCCCGCATTCGCGACGATGCGATCATGGCGACCGGTCGTTCCGACTATCCGAACCAGGTCAACAACGTTCTTGGCTTCCCGTACATCTTCCGTGGCGCACTCGATGTTCGCGCCAGCCAGATCAACGACGCCATGAAGATCGCAGCCGCCCAGGCGCTTGCCGATCTCGCACGTGAAGACGTGCCCGACGACGTGGCAGCAGCCTATCAGGGCAACCGTCCGCGCTTCGGCTCGCAATACATCATCCCGGTTCCGTTCGATCCGCGGCTGATCTCGGCCATCCCAGTCGCCGTCGCAAAGGCCGCGATTGAAACAGGTGTCGCGCGCCGCGAATTGCCGGATCTTGACGCTTATGCGCGTGAGCTGTCCGCCCGCCGCGACCCAATGGCATCGACAACCCAACGGCTCTACGAGCGCGTACGGCGTTCGCCAAAGCGCGTGGTTTTCGCGGAGGCGGAAGAAGAACAGGTCATGCGCGCGGCGATCTCATTTACCGCGCAGGGACTTGGTACGGCCATTCTTCTCGGTCGTGATGACATCATTAAAGCAAATGCCGAGAAGGCGGGCATCGACCTTGATCGTGCCAATATCGAGATCACCAATGCGCGCCTTTCCACGCGCGTTGACGCCTACATCGACTATCTCTATGCCCGTCTGCAACGCGGCGGCTTCCTCTTGCGCGACGTACAGCGCCTCATTCACAACGACCGCAACCATTTCGCGGCCTGCATGGTCGCGATGGGCGATGCGGACGCAGTTGTGACCGGTGTCACCCGCAACTACTCGACGGCACTGGAAGACATCCGTCGCTGCATCAACACCAAGCCCGGTCACCGTGTCATCGGCGTGTCACTCGTCGTGTCGCGCAACCGCACGGTCTTCGTAGCCGACACGGCTGTCCACGACATGCCGTCAGCCGAAGACCTCGCCGATATTGCCGAAGAAGCAGCCGGTCTTGCTCGCCGTTTCGGGTACGAGCCACGTGTAGCGATGCTTGCGTACTCCACCTTTGGCCAGCCGACCGGTGAACGCTCCGACAAGGTCCGCGAAGCGGTGAAGATCCTCGACAAGCGCAACGTTAACTTCGAGGTGGACGGTGAAATGTCCGCTGATGTGGCACTGAACCACCATCGCATGCAGAGCCAGTACCCCTTCGCCCGCCTTTCCGGCGCAGCAAACGTTCTGGTCATGCCTGCCATTCACTCCGCTTCGATCTCCACCAAGATGCTGCAGGAATTGGGTGGCGCGACGGTCATCGGGCCGCTTCTCGTTGGCCTAGATAAGTCTGTCCAGATCACAGCCATGGGCGCGAAGGACAGCGATATCGTCAACATGGCGGCAATTGCTGCGTACAACGCCGGTCGCTAAAACAGCCAGAGGGGCGCGGTCACTGGAAGGTCGACCGCGCCTTACCTCCATCCGGAATTTCGCAAATGCCGCCCTTCTTGCTGGCTTGGTTGGAGATCATAGCTGATCCATGACGCATTTTGGCTTCCTGCAAGAGCAGGCTTATCTCCAGATTGAAGAACAAGATTCTACGATTTCGAAAAATTAGGATATTTTTTCGGTCCAAGAATTTTATTGGAACGTAATTTTATCCCGGTCATTTTTTGCGCAATGCCAATTCTCGCTCTCGCAGGGACTGTCATGTAGGTTCCAACGACACGCAAAAGGAAATACCCATGGCCTTCACTTTCTCCAAATTTGCCGCGCAACTCGTCGCTGGTGGCGTCATTATCGCTTCCATGGCCACCGCCGCCCACGCTGATGCGACGCTTGACCGCATCAAGGGACGCGGCAAGCTGACCGTCGGTGTGATCCTGTCCGGCGCTCCTTTCGGTTTCATTGATCCGAAAACCCAGGAGCAAAAAGGCCTCAACATCGATGTCGCCAAGGCGCTTGCGGCCGGTCTCGGTGTCGAGCTTGTCACTGAGACTGTAACCCCGCCCAACCGCGTGCAGTTCCTGCAGCAGGGCAAGGTCGATATCCTCATTGCAAACATGCAGTACACGGAAGAACGCGCCAAGACACTCGACTATGTACCAACACCTTACGACCGTCAGGGTGGCGCAGCGATCGGGCGCAAGGACTCGGGCATCAAGGACTGGTCTGACCTGAAGGGCAAGATCGCTTGCGTATCGCAGGGCTCCAACTACACCCAGCCGCTCATCGAAGAATACGGCGCAGAGGTCAAGGCACTACCGAGCCAGCCTGAATCGCTCCTGGCATTGAAGGGTGGCAACTGCGATGTCTCCGTTCACGTCAATGGCACGATCAGCCTGATGCTTCAGGACCGCGCTGACGAGTGGAAGGACTACGGGATTCTGATCCCCACCGACCTTATCCCGTCAGATTCGGTCATCTGGCTGCGCAAGGGCGAGAGCGACACACAGGCAGCACTCGACAAGATCGTCAAGGACTTGCATGCTTCCGGGAAGATGATCGAATTCGCAAAGTCGAACCGACTTCCGAGCATTGGCTACATGGAAGAACAGCAGAAGAAATTTTCTGCCGCTCAGTAAGCGAGCAGCACTCCACCTTCCCATCCCTCGGCATGCAGCCAGGAGATGTCAGCGGGAAAGTGTGATGTTTTATCTTCACCGTGACGAACGGCAGGTTTCCCCGGCCGTTCGTTTATGCTTTGTAGCGGCAACCGCGACAACATCATTGGATTTGCGATGCAGGACGCCTTTATTGCGCGCTTCATAGAACTGGCGGCCAAGATCGGCCTCAACTACGACTTTCTGAACAGTGGTTACGAGCTTCAGATTTGGCTCAGCGGCATGAAGATGACGTTGATCCTTGTCGCAGTCACATTGCCACTCAGTCTTGTTTTCGGCTTCATTTTCGCAGCGATGCTGACTTCCGGCAGGCCATGGCTTGCCGCGCCAGTTCGCGCCTATGTGGAACTGACACGAAACACGCCCACGCTTGTACAACTGATGTGCGGTTTCCTCGTCTTGAACATGCTGATTTCCAACGCGCTTGGAGGTGCCCAAAACAACCCTCTGACACCATTCTTCTGGGTTGTTGCCATCACAGGCCTTCACATCGCGGCCTTCCACGCGGAAGCTTTGCGTGGCGGTATCGAAGCTGTTCCAGCCACCACCATCGAGGCAGCGCGAGCCATCGGCTTCAGTTCGCTGGAGATCCTGCGCTACGTCGAGTTTCCTCTGGCAATCCGCACGGCATTGCCATCGATCATCAACAACCTTGTCAATCTGGTGAAGTTGACCACGGTCGGCTCGGCAATTGCCGTTGGTGAAATCACCTACGCGTCTATTCTGATCTGGACCCAGCGGGACAACGTCGTCGAGTTGATGTTGGTCATTCTGATCTTCTTCAGCGTTATCAATCTGATCGTTGCTAGAGCTGGCCTATGGCTTGAACGTCGCCTTGCAGTTCCGGGATTTGGCCAATGAGCGCAGTCGTCTCACAACATCCAGGCGGCAAAAAGCTGCCGTTCGGGACGCTTCTGGTATCCGGCGTCATCATCGCTGTCGTCCTGTGGCTGATCCTCGACCCCTCGCTCGGACAGGTGCTGCTGCAATGGCTCCCCTATCTCGCCACCGGCTTCATGATGAACGTGCTGATCAGTGTTCTTGCGATCGCGATTGGCACATTCATCGGGGTGATGCTCGGCATCATGGAGCTTGCGCCCTACAAGATCGTACGGGCACCAGCGCTCACCTATGTGCAGATCTTCCGTAACGCGCCGCATCTGGTGCTGATCTTCGCGGCAACCTACATCTTCCCTTTCGAACTGGTCATTTTCGGCAACTACATTCCCTTCCCCGACTGGATCAAGGCGGTGGTTGGTCTTGCGATCCCGGCAAGTGCCCACATTGCCGAAATCACCCGCGGTGCGATTCAATCCATCCCGACCGCTCAATGGGAAGCTGCACAAGGCCTTGGTTTTTCCCGTAACCAGACACTTCGTTGGATCATCCTTCCGCAATGCGTGAAGCGTTCGTTGCCGCCGTGGATGAATCTTTACGCGTCGATCACCATGGGCACGGCACTCGCGTCCCTCGTTGGCGTGCATGAACTCCTTCATGCTGCGACAGATGCAAGCACCGCCGTACAGCGCAATGACTTCACCGTGGTCGTCTACCTCACCGTCCTGATGGCATTCTTCCTATTCTGCTATCCGGTGTCCCGTTTCACGCAGCGTCTTGAACGACGCTTCGCTTCCCGCTGATTGGAAATTGCCATGTCCGCATCCGTAACAGAAACCAACGCCCGCGCCTCCGGGACAAGCGCACTTGTTGAACTGGAAGGTGTACACCTGTCCTTCGGTGACAATCAGGTCCTGAAAGGCATCGATCTTTCGGTGAACAAGGGCGATGCCGTATCGATCATCGGACCATCGGGCTCGGGCAAATCAACGATTTTGCGTTGTATCAACGGATTGTTGATCCCGCAGTCGGGCAAGATCAGCGTCGGCGGCACCCGTGTCGATCTTTTGAAAACCGAATCCGAGCGCATCGCTTTGCGCAAGCGTATCGGCATCGTCTTCCAGCAGTTCAATCTGTTTCCGCACCTGACGGTAATGGAAAACATTACGATCGCGCCGATCAAAATTCTCGGAACTCCGAAAGCAGACGCAGAGCGTCACGCCCGCGAGTTGCTGGAAAAAGTACGGTTGTCGCAGAAGGTTGACGCCTACCCCGGCCAGCTTTCCGGTGGGCAGCAGCAGCGTGTGGCGATTGCCCGCGCCCTGGCCATGCGGCCCGAACTCGTACTCTTCGATGAAGTCACCTCGGCGCTTGATCCTGAAACAGTGGGTGAAGTTCTCTCGGTCATTCGCGACCTCGTCAACGATGGAATGACCAGCATTCTCGTCACCCACGAGATGCGCTTCGCCGAAGAAATCAGCGACAAGATCGTCTTCACCGAAAATGGGCTCATCGTTGATCAGGGTACACCGGAGCACATCTTCTACAAGTCGACCAATCCACGCATCAACGCTTTCGTAAAGGGTCTGGGCGGACAGATCGCGAGGGTCAGCGACGGCGAAGGGATCTGATGCCATGGCCGACATGGAAAAGCTGACGCTCCGTCTTGCGCAAACGATTGTCGCTTCCGATCCACAGAAGGAACCGCAGGCGATTGAGATTGCACGCACCGCCCTCATCGATTTTTTTGCTTGTGTCCTGGGGGGCGCGACAGACCGAAGCACTCAAATCCTGATTGACACCTTTACACCTGGCACTTCGGGCTCGTCGGCTATTATCGGCAGGGATATCCGTACAGACGCCTTTACCGCTGCCCTTATTAACGGCCATTCTGGCCACGTTCTTGATTATGATGATGTGCATGGCAGTGTGCGCGGCCATCCCACCGTTGCGATCATCCCTGCCCTGCTTGCTGTCGCAATTGAGGAAGAATCAAGCGCAGATGCCTTTATTGCCGCCTACATAGTCGGGCTGGAAGTGATGGCGCGGCTCGGGCTGTCACTTGGCACAAAACACTATGAAAACGGCTTCCATGCTACTGCCACGCTCGGCACCATAGGCACAGCGGCAGCGATCTCCCATCTCCTGAAATTCGACGCGTCAACCACAGCGACTGCGCTCGGTCTCGCGGCCACGCAATCGGCTGGTTTACGCCTGCAATTCGGGTTTGACGCCAAGCCGCTCCATGCCGGGTTAGCGTCACGGTCTGGGCTGACCGCGGCGCGGCTTGCCAGAGCGGGATTTCAGGGCGCACCGGATTTCCTGGAAAACCCAATCGGCTATTATTCGGCCTTTGCATTTGGTGCCGATGAGCCCGATCGTTTACTGCAAGGCTGGGGCGACCCTTGGCAAATCATTACACCGGGCCTGACGCTCAAAGCGTTTCCCTGCTGCACGGCAAGCCACCCGGTCGCGGTTGGTGCGCTCTCGCTTCGTAACGAAAGCGGTCTGGCACCCGAAGACGTCAAAGCCGTCAACATTACATTCCCTCCAGGCGGCGATGCGGCGTTGATTGGTTCCGCTATCCCATCGACCGGCATCGACGCCCGCTTCAGCGCGGAATATGTATTTGCAGCAGCACTGATCGACGGCGCACTTCTGATCAGCCATTTTGACGAACGCCCAGTAAGAAGCGATATCGTTGATCTGTCCGCGAAGGTCAGCCGCAGTCACGATGATACCGCTCGTCGCCTTTCACCGGATCCGACGACGCGTTTTGTGGTCATCGACGTGACCAGAACAGACGGAACGCTTCTTTCTCGACGTATCGACGGTCTGCCGAGCATTTCAGACCCGACCGACAAATTCATCGACGCGACCGGTGGAAGCGCAAAGTTTGCAAAAATACCGGCGCTGATCAGATCCATGAGCACCGCTGCGGATCTACGGGCGCTTGACGCGCTTCTCGTCCAGACAACACAATCGAAATGAAGGCATGATCCCATGACCAACGCGTCCCGTAAAAGACAGATGCACCTCGGCCTATTTTTGCAAGGTGCAGGGCACCATGTTTCCGGCTGGCGTCATCCGGATGCAGAAGCTGGCAGCGAGAATTTCGACCTGCTCGGTCGCGTCACACGGATGGCCGAGGCAGCAAAATTCGATATGGTGTTTCTGGCGGATGGCCTCACCAGTGGCGTTGACGCTCACCCATCCATGATAGCCCGTTTTGAGCCACTGACACTCCTTGCAGCGCTTTCAATGGTCACGGACAAGATTGGTCTTGCAGCGACCGCGTCCACCACCTACGGCGAGCCCTATCATCTCGCCCGCGCTTTCGCTTCGATTGATCATTTGAGCCACGGCCGCGCCGCATGGAACATCGTCACCACGTCTTACGCCCGCACAGCGGCGAACTTCTCCAAGGGCCATCCGGAGCATGACGAGCGTTACGCCGTCGCTGAAGAGTTCGTGAATGTGGTCCGCGGTCTCTGGGACAGTTGGGACGATGACGCCTTCATCAAGGACAAAGAGAGCGGTCGTTATGTCGATCCCGACAAGGTCCATGTGCTCAACCACGAGGGGAAATACTTCACGGTCAAGGGACCGTTGAATATTCCGCGCTCACCACAAGGGCACCCCGTCCTCATTCAGGCCGGCTCCTCCGGCCCAGGACAGGATCTCGCTGCCCGCACTGCCGACATCGTCTTCACTGCACAACAGGCGCTTTCTGAAGCGCAGGCATTTTACACCAGCCTGAAGGGACGGGTTGAGAAGTTCGGCCGCGCTCCATCGAGCGTCGCGGTCATGCCGGGCTTCATGCCGATCATTGGCAGAACGTTCGAAGAAGCGGCCGACAAGCTCAAGGAACTCAATCGCTGGACGGACATCAAGAGCGCGATGCCGCTGCTTGAGGAACGTATCGGTCACAGTTTGACCGAATATGATCTTGACGGCCCTCTACCGGACCTGCCGCTTTCCGATCAGCTTCGCAGTCGCGCCGAACTTCTGACCGAACTTGCCAAGCGCGAGAAATTGTCGATCAGGGAACTCGCCTTGCGGGTTGCCGCAGGCCGAGGCCATCACATCGTCATGGGCACGGCCAAGGATGTTGCAGACCGTATGCAGGAATGGTTTGAGAACGGTGCAGCCGACGGCTTCAACGTCATGCCGCCCTATTTCCCTGCAGGCCTGGAGGAGTTCAACAGCCAGGTCGTGCCATTGCTGCAGGAACGTGGCCTGTTCCGCACGGAATATGAAGGCTCGACGCTTCGCGACCATCTTGGTATCACACGCCCGTCGTTGGAAGCTTAGGCTTACCGCACGCTCTAAAAGGCCGCACTCTGACTGCGGCCTTTTAACACGTCGTCGGTAGCGCTCCGCAATCGGTAGCGCTGCTTGCAATTTTCACGTCTCGCAGCCGTTGAAAACAGCGGGTACCCAATCGAGGTACCGTTCGAGAAATAACAACTTCCCGCTGATATTTCAGGATGACAACCGTCTCAATACACGTCAACTTCCATGGGTGAGGTTTGCTGCATTGCAGGGCAAACCGCCACCAGATGGAGCGCTTTTGATGACGACGTTCGAGACGCCGGGTTTCCTGACCTTCACCATTGCGATCGTCGTCTTTTTCATGGGGTCAGGTCTTAACGCGATCATTGCGCCCCTCAATCGCTGGAACATCCCGGAAGCTGTCTCCGGGGGGCTGGTTGCTGCACTCTCCACACTAATCGCTTACCGGTTCTTCAATATCGAAATCATTTTCGATCTCGATGCGCGAGATATGCTGCTGCTCTATTTTTTCACCGGCATTGGCCTGAACGCACGTCTCGCCGACTTGAAGGCCGGTGGCCGCCCACTGGTCGTGCTGCTTATCCTGACTTTATGCTATCTGGTCATTCAGAATGCCGTCTCTCTTGGCAGCTCGGCGTTGCTTGGCTTACCGGATGGAATTGCACCATTACTTGGATCAGTGTCGTTGATCGGTGGGCACGGGACAACGATTGCCTGGGCACCCCTGATTACCAACCGTTTCGGCCTGGGCAACGCACTTGAGATCGGCATTGCATCCGCGACGCTCGGCCTTGTCATTGCAAGTCTGGTTGGCGGGCCTGTCGCCCGTATCCTGATAAACCGCTATCAGTTGAAGGGGGAGACCGCCGAACTGCCAAGCATCGGATTGCCTTCTTCTCCGGCCACTGAACAGGCGTCGACCATCAACTATGTCAATCTGTTGCGAACAGTTCTGATCCTCAACGTCGCAATTCTCGTGGGCACCGCACTTGACGAGGTACTTTCGGAAACCGCTGTGAAACTGCCGCTTTTCGTGGTCTGCCTTCTCGTCGGCATTATCATGACAAACACAGTGCCGCGACTGCTTCCGCAGATGTACTGGCCCGCCCGTTCACGGTCACTGGCTTTGATTTCAGATCTCTCGCTGAGTGTTTTTCTCGCAATGTCATTGATGAGCATGCAGTTGTGGACGCTTGGAGGCCTGGGACTGGCGCTGATCATCGTCCTCGGCATCCAGACGATTGTGGCTGTGTTCTATATGATCTTCATCGTGTTTCGTTTTATGGGCCGGGACTATCAGGCGGCCGTGCTGTCGGCTGGCTTCAGTGGTATCAGCCTCGGCGCGACCCCGACAGCAATCGCCAACATGACCGCAGTGACGAAAGCCTATGGCCCGGCACCAACGGCCTTTATCATTCTCCCGCTTGTCTCGGCATTTTTCATCGACATCGCCAATGCCCTGGTGATCGGCTTCATGATGCGCTGACGCGCCCCACGAAGCCTCGGAAAAGCGCTATATCCAGAGATCATTTTGTGCCGTGCGATCACCGCCTGCGTGGCCCGTATTCAGCACCCCACGTGGCTCGATCAGGAGGAGTTGCACTTCGTTTTCAGCATAGGGCTTGTGCTCGACGCCCCGAGGTACGACAAACATTTCGCCGGGGCCAACGGTTACCGCACCATCGCGAAAATCGATCCTCAGACACCCTTGCAAGACGATAAAAGTCTCATCCGTTTCGGGATGATCGTGCCAGATGAAGTCGCCTTCGATACGAACAACTTTAAACTGGTAGTCGTTCATCTCGGCGATAACGCGCGGCTGCCAATACTCTTTGAGTTTGGCAGTCTTGTCAGCGAAATTGATTGCGCTGTGTGTCTGTCCAGTAGCCTGCATGTCGTTGTTGCTCCTTCGTTGGAGCAACAACGTAACGGGTGACATGTTCGCACTCTTGAATGTTCGTGCAGGCAAGAGGCAGTAAAATGTCTGCGCCTGTTACGCCGCAGTCCGGTCAATCTTGGTCGCTGCAGCACGCGAAAATTTGCTTGGAATAGAAGAGCCGTCATCGCGCTGAACCGCGCGGCGATTAAGCTTGAAGAGGCTGACGAGCTGGGAGAGTGCTTCTGCACCCTGGGCAAGCGTATTGCTGATGAGAGTCGTTCGCGCGCTCATGGCTGCATTTTCCTGGGTCATACGATCGAGGCGATCGACCGCTTTGCCAATATCGCCGATGCCGAGAGTTTGCTCATCAGCAGCCTTGGCGATCTTGTCGACATTGCCGTCGATCTGTCGCACCAGCGCATCGATCTCCTTCAAGGCCTCGCCGGTAGCCCCCACCAGTCGCACGCCTTCAAGCACTTCCGTTCCGGAATTGTTGATGAGCACCTTGATTTCCTTGGCGGCAGTAGCAGACCGTTGTGCCAATTCGCGCACCTCCTGTGCGACGACAGCAAACCCCTTGCCTGCCTCACCCGCACGTGCAGCCTCCACCCCGGCATTGAGTGCGAGAAGATTGGTCTGGAAAGCAATCTCGTCGATCACTCCGATAATCTGGCTAATCTCACGCGATGCCGTCTCGATCCGCTGCATGGCATTCACGGTCTGTCCGACAACCTCCGTAGATGTTGCTGTCGATGTACGCGCGCTTTGCACGAGTTTACGTGTTTCTCTGGTATTCTCGGTCGAAGTGCGGACGCTTGAGGTAATTTCGGTAAGCGCCGCAGAGGTCTCTTCCAGTGCCAAAGCTTGCTCGCGGGAACGTGCCGCAAGGTTTTCAGAAGCCTCGCGCACTTCCTGGCTGCTCTTGCTGAGATCACCGGTCTGACCCAGCACGTTCACCAGCGTCTTCTGAAATTCACCGATCGACTTGTTGAAGTTGCGTCGCAGTGTTTCGAACTCACCAACAAAAGGATTGTCCAAGGTCACACGGATGTTGCACTCCGAAAGGCGGGCCAATGCCGCACCAAGCTCTTCGACTGCTTGCATACGATCCGTCACATCCAGCGCAAACTTCACGACCTTGAACACCCTGCCCCTGTCGTCGAAGATCGGATTGTAGGACGCCTGGATAAAGATGCGTCTGTTGCCCTTTGCAAGCCGCATGAATTGCCCGGTCGAAAATTTTCCGCCACGAAGCTCTTCCCAGAATGCGCGATAGTCAGGCGAACGAGCATAATCCTGCTCACAGAACATCGCGTGATGCTTGCCGACAATCTCATCGGCCGCATAGCCGAGAGCTGCGAGGAAATTCTCGTTTGCACCAAGGATTGTGCCGTCGGGCGTAAATTCGATCATGGCCTGCGCCCGTGAAAGAGCAGCAAGCTTGCCGCCATCCTCAGCGCTTCGGCGCTTGATTGCGGTAATGTCGGTGGCAATTTTCACAACCTTGTATGGCTTTCCGAAACGAAAAACCGGGTTGTAGGACGCCTCGATCCAGATTTCCTCTCCGCCCTTTGTTCGGCGGCAATACTGGCCCTGGTCGTACTCACCACGTGAAAGCTTTGCCCAGAAGGCCTTGTAGGCGGGAGACGATGCCTCTTCCGGCAGCACGAACAGGCTATGATGACGACCGATAATATCTTCGCGTCGATATCCCACCGCTTTGCAGAAATTTTCGTTCGCCGTCAGAATGTTTCCACTGAGATCGAACTCGATGATCGCCTGCGACCGGCTAAGGGCTTCGAGTACCGACGAAGCGTCCAGACCGAATTTGGAAAAGCGTGTCATAATCTTTGGGTCCCCAACCAGAAGAGGCATTCGAACGCGTGGTCGTGCCTTGGCGAGACACTATTGAGACACCGTTAAATAGCTATTAAACATAAGCTTTACATCTCGAGGTACATACCTTCGCTTATTTGCCACAGTGCTGATATTTCTGCCTTTGCAACAAGATGTCACCTTCCAATAGGGCAGCATTCGTTGTTATGGCGCTCTTGAAAGATTTTGTCTTGCAGGAGCATCGATGGCCAAAACCCTCAAATGCGACGTGCTGGTGGTCGGCACCGGCATCATTGGTTCGATGTCGGCGCTTTATTTGCAAAACGCCGGACGGCAGATCGTCTTTCTTGAACGCGGTGAGATCGCTGGCGGCGCGAGTGCAGGCAATGCGGGTATTCTCGCATTCCCGGAAATCATTCCCATCCCTGCCCCCGGAATCATGAAAAAGGCACCGCGATGGCTGATTGATCCGCTCGGTCCTTTAAGCGTGCCGCCTGCCTACGCTCACCGGATTGCTCCGTGGTTATGGCGATTCTGGCGCGCCAGTTCAGAGCCAGCATTTCGCCATGGTCTGAGAACACTGCGCGACATCAATCTGCTTGCCGCGGCTGAAATGGCGCATGTTGCGGCCATGCCCGAGCTTGCCGCCTTCATTGCAAAGACCGGTACGCTCGATCTTTACGACAGCGAAGCAAGCTTTAATGCTGCAAGCAAGGATTGGGACGAGAAGCACAAGGCCGGCTTTGACTTTCAGCGGGTCGGTCGCGACGAAATCGAGACGCTGCAACCGGGTCTTGCTCCACAATTCCGGCATGCGATGTTCTCGCCGGATGGACTTCAGGTCTCCGATCCCCGAGATTTTACTCGGGCAATATACGATCTTGTCGTCAGCCGTGGCGCCACGCTGCGCAAGGGCGAGGCAAAGCGTATTGACGCGGTCGGAGAAAGCACCATCGTAACACTCGATAACGGCGACAAGATCGACGCCGACAAGGTTGTCATCGCGGGTGGCGCGTGGTCGCGCCCGCTGGCTGCGACACTTGGCAATGTCGTACCGCTCGAAACCGAGCGCGGTTACAATACCACTCTGCCTGCAGGATCGTTCAACCTTACCCGCCAGCTCTATTTCAACGATCACGGTTTTGTCGTGACCCCGCTCTCCTCCGGCATTCGTGTCGGCGGCGCTGTGGAACTTGGCGGCCTCGAGTTGAGGCCAAATTTCAAACGTTCGGAAGCGATGCTGAAAAAGGCAGGCCGGTTCCTGCCGGGTCTGAAAACGGAAGGTGGCAAACAATGGATGGGCTTCCGCCCGTCTTTGCCGGACTGTCTGCCCGTCATCGGTCCGGCACGGAATGCGCCCTCAGTCATCTATGCGTTCGGTCATGGCCATCTGGGGCTGACGCAATCGGCGGCAACCGCCCGCCTTGTCACGCAGATTGCCAACGGCGAGGAACCGTCGATTTCCACAGATCCCTTCCGCGCAGGTCGCTTCTCCTGACGGTAGGCCTTGGAGAGGATATTCGAGGTCCCCGCGTCATTCGCGTGGGCCGTTTTACCTCACGGGCTCTACGGACCCTTCCGGAAATTGGACACTCGCGAAAGCTGGATAGACCTTGCGTAAAATTGCCACCTGCTGTTGATCGGTGACGCGCAACAGATACCAGTTGCCGTCGTCGATCAGGGCGAGTGTGTGTGACTTCGCCTCGATTTTTTGCCCGTCCGTTTCCATCAATGTTCTTGTCGGGATCAATGCATAAGGTGTTCCGTCCGTTGTCTGCTCGAATCGGGCAGTGCCGGTGTCCATGTCAAACTCAACGAGTTTGACAGATGCGAGCGTCATCTGCATTTGCGTTTTCAGGGCACCACGAAGCGTCGGAACGGTTACACCTGCACCCACTGCGATGGATTCGAGGATTTTCGGCGGTATCGTCTCGCCGACCGTGTCGAAGTCATTCCCATTCAGCGCGGCCTCAAAACGGGAGACCCGGTCTTTCAGAGCCGAACGCTCCACCTCAGAGAAATCACGGGCATGTACGGCTTGGGCAAAAATTGCGAACAAGGCCACGAGATACACAACCAATCGCATGAAACAGCTCCTGCGCATGGAAGACATCGCGCCGTCTTCTAAGAGCGCGCACGTCACGGTCGCGACTGGCTATCAACGCAGCAGAAAGAAGCCCGCGACAGAAAGCACGAGAAAGACCACCAGACCACCGAGGAAACCTGCGGTGGTGAAGAAACCCGCCACCATGGCAAGCATCAGGACACACAACAGCATCGTGCCGTACTTCGTCAGCGCGAGAAAACCGGAATAGGTCTTTTCGTGCTGCGCGTAATCCATTGGCGCGCCAACTTCGACAGGACCCGTATGGTGTTCGCTCATGTGCTTCTTTCCCTCTACCATTTCCCTCGATAACGCCTTCTCCAACGGATAATGACGCTCCCTCCCGGCGATCCCCGATCAGCCGAATTCTCCGGCACCAGAGGTAACATGAAGGCCCGCAAAAACGCAATGCGTGTGTCGTCAGCAATGCGCTCGATCTGCCTGCGACAAGAACAAATCGTGCAGCAAGGCAACAATCTTTCGCAAACAGATGGAAAGGGTATTCTTTCGTCCAATTCCGCCGCGGTTTCGGTTGCTTTTCCGAAAGGCTACACATACACGGGATTTTGTGGAGAGGAATTCCGGGAGCTTTTTTGAGGGGCATGCCCGCATCTGCGGCAACCGGAATTATACCCATCAGAAGCCCAAAAAGGGCCTGGTAAGGGAAGAGGGGAAAGTCATGAAATCTCTTTTAAAAATAAGCATGCTCATCGACATGGTGAGCGAATCCCTGGGTAAGCTTGCCGGTTACCTGGTGCTGATCTGCTGCCTCGTCAGCGCCGGCAATGCGATGGTCCGCTACGCCTTCAACTACAGCTCGAACGGCTGGCTTGAAATCCAGTGGTACATGTTTGCCTTTATTGTTCTGATCGGTGCTTCCTACACGCTGCGAATGAACGAGCATGTACGGGTTGATATCATCTACGGCGCGATTGCGCCGCGTACCCGTCTCTGGGTCGACATCATCGGCATCGTACTGTTCCTGCTCCCTGCCTGCTTCTACCTTGCATGGCTTTGCTGGCCGATGTTCACCCTTTCGTGGCATCAGAACGAAGTATCCTCCAACGCGGGCGGTCTTATTCGCTGGCCGGTCAAGCTCATTATCTTCGTAGGTTTTGCGCTGCTGGTTTTCCAAGGAATTTCGGAACTCATCAAGCGCGTTGGCGCCCTCAAAGGGCTTTATGCGCTCGACACGAAGTACGAAAAACCTCTTCAGTGATCCCGCGGACAGAACTCTAGGATATTTCACATGTTCGAATACGGCATTCTTCCGCCACTGATGTTCCTCGGCATGATTATTTTCATGCTCTATGGATTTCCGGTGGCTTTCTCACTTGCCACAGTAGGCCTGGTCTTCGGTATCATCGGCATTTTCACCGAACACTTCTCACCGGCGTTTCTTCAGGCGCTGCCACTGCGCATCTTCGGCATCATGTCGAACGACCTGCTGCTTGCCATTCCATTTTTTACCTTCATGGGCGCGATACTGGAACGATGCGGATTGGCGGAAGATCTGCTTGAAGGAACCGGAAAGCTTTTCGGCGCCATTCCCGGCGGCCTCGCCTACGCCGTCATTATCGTTGGCGCTATTCTAGGTGCGATCACCGGTACAGTTGCAGCCTCGGTCATTACCATGGGCGTAATTTCACTGCCGATCATGCTGAAATACGGCTACAATCCGCGACTGGCCACCGGGGTCATCGCCGCATCAGGAACGATCACACAGGTCATCCCGCCATCTCTGGTTCTGATCGTCCTTGCAGACCAGCTCGGCAAATCGGTTGGCGACATGTATCTTGGCGCCATTGGCCCTTCGATCCTGCAGGTCGCCATCTTCATGCTCTTCATCCTCGCTCTGTCCATCTTCAGACCGAAGGATGTTCCCGCGCTTCCGCCGGAAGCCCGTGGAGAGTTGAATCGTGCCCTGGTTCTTAAAGTTCTGGGCGGCATGATCCCCTCGATCGTGCTTATCTTCCTCGTACTCGGCACGATCTTCCTTGGCCTGGCGACACCGACCGAAGCAGGCGCGCTTGGCGTCGTTGGCGCGATGGCGCTTGCTGCCGCCCATCGGCGTCTGAGCTGGGATCTGGTCAAGCAAGGCATGCACTCCACCATGCACATCACCTCGATGGTGGTGTTCATTCTGGTGGGCGCGACCTGCTTCAGCCTGGTATTTCAGGGCATGGACGGTTCTTTGTGGATCGAACACATGCTCTCGGGCATTCCCGGGGGGCCGATCGGTTTCCTTATCTTCGTCAACATCTTTATTTTCTTCCTCGCGTTCTTCCTCGATTTCTTCGAGATCGCCTTCATCGTAATCCCGATGCTGGCGCCGATCGCGCAGTCGCTTGGCATCGACCTGATCTGGTTCGGTGTGCTGATCTGCATCAACATGCAGACCAGCTTCATGCATCCACCCTTCGGGTTTGCACTTTTCTACCTGCGCTCCATCGCGCCGCGCACAGTCAAGACGTCGGACATCTATATGGGCGCCATTCCGTGGCTTGGCATGCAGTTGATCCTCGTTGCCATTGTTATCTTCTGGCCCGAGTCCGTTACCTACTGGCTGGACAAGGGACCTGAAATCGATCTCAACAACGTCAAGATCGAGGTGCCGGCTTTCGGGAACCAAGGCGGCAACACCATGCCCAATTTTGGCTTGCCAGGCGCTCCCAATCTTGGCGAACCGCCAAAGATCGGCCCGTAAAAATCCGACAATGAAGCATGGAACAGACAAAAACGGCGGGGATTCCCCGCCGTTTTCATTAAAGCCCAAAAGTACGCAACCATCGGCAAACGCCGACAACAAAAACCCCGAAGACCTTGATCTCCGGGGCTCTTGCTCGGTCCGCCGTTACCGAAGAATCAAAGCTTGCCGTTACGCTGCTGGATCATCATGAACGTATCGAACGTATATTCCGATAGCTGCATCCAGAGATAACCTTCTCGTTTAAAGGCCACCTGATCCTCGTAGATTTTCTTGAAGTCTGCATTGGAGGACGAAATGTTGGCATAGACCTCCTGCGCAGCCTTGTAGCAGGCCTCAAGGATTTCCTGGCTGAATGGTCTTAGAACCGCACCCTCGCCCACGAGTTGCTTGACCGCAATCGGGTTCTTGGCGTCGTATTTCGCCATCATATTCGTGTTCGCGTAAGCGCATGCATCCTGCAGCACCGTCTGGTAGTTCTTCGGCAGGTTGTTCCACTTGTCGAGATTGACGAAGGAATGGATGACCGGCCCGCCTTCCCAGAAGGCAGGATAATAGTAATACTTCGCGACCTTGTAGAAGCCGAGCTTATGGTCGTCATAGGGACCAACCCATTCGGCGGCATCGATCGTGCCCTTTTCAAGCGCCGGATAGATATCGCCGCCAGCGATTTGCTGTGGCACGACACCGAGCTTTTCCACCACCTTGCCGGCCAGACCAGCAATGCGCATCTTGACGCCCTTGAAGTCATCGACCGTATTGATTTCTTTTCGGAACCAGCCACCCATCTGGGCGCCGGTATTGCCGGAAATCATGCCGTAGAGATTGTGCTTGGCGTAAAACTCGTTGAGGAGCTTGTTGCCATTGCCTTCGTAGAACCAGGAGTTCGTCAGGCGGGCATTCAGACCAAACGGAATTGCCGTTCCGATTGCGAAAGTCGGGTCCTTGCCGACGTAATAGTATGAGCAGGTATGGCACATTTCCACCGTGCCGGATGACACCGCATCCGCAGCCTGCAAACCGGGGACGATTTCACCTGCAGCAAAGGTCTGGATCGTGAAATTGCCGTCCGTTGCCGCAGCAACATGTTTCGCAATGTCTTCTGCGCCGCCATAGATCGTGTCGAGCGACTTTGGAAACGACGACGTCAAACGCCAGGTGATCTTGGTATTCTGCTGTGCAATTGCGGGCGCGGCCAGAGCCGTCGCGGCTCCTGCAAGCGCACCTTTTTTAATAAAGGAACGGCGATCCATCTATATCCTCCCAGATACGAACCCTGCCGGCAGTTTAAATCCCCTCGCTGCTTCGGCATTAGGTTGATGGTACACGCTGCCGCATGGCTGACAAGCGGTGTCGCGGGGAATAAATCGTAGAAAAACCGCGCTTTTTGAAGAAATATCCGACAGACAACGTCACATTTTATGTGCAACGAAAATATTGGCCACAACCCTTATACTTTAGGCCAATACATCTTAACGGCGTAGGCCGTCGGGCAGCTTGACTTGGCTCTTCGCCAGTCGCACAAGACAAGAATATTTCCCTCCCGGAGCCATCATGTCGAAACCCATTATCGCTGTTCCTGCCGATATCCGACACTTCACCGGAGCCGACTGGCATGCGGCGCAGAACCAGTATGTCTCCGCCGCACTCAAGGTGGCAGGCGTTATGTCCTTCATTATTCCGGCCTTCGAGGACGGCAACGATGTCGACGCCATTCTTGATCGCGTCGACGGATTGCTGGTTTCGGGTTCGGCCACCAACGTTCATCCGTCGCTTTACGGCAAAGATGCAACGGAGACTGATGGTCCGTTCGATCCGGCCCGCGATGCTACCAGTCTGCCGCTTATCCAGCGCGCGATCGAACGTGGCATACCAATGCTCGCCATCTGTCGCGGAATACAGGAATTGAACGTCGCACTCGGTGGCACGCTTGCCTCAGAGATCCAGGAACAGCCTGGCGTCTGGGATCACCGCAAACCTGAGCACGAAGATCGCGATGTCTCTTTCGCCATCCGCCAGCCTGTTCATGTTCGTGAGGGCTCCTGCATTGCGCAGCATCTCGGCATGTCGGGTGAAATCCAGATCAACTCACTGCATCGCCAGGCAATTGCTGAGACCGCACCGCGCCTGCAGGTGGAAGCAACGGCAGAGGACGGCACTATCGAGGCCGTTTCCGTGATCGATGCGCGAGGTTTTGCCGTTGGTGTGCAGTGGCATCCGGAATATTGGGCTGAAACGGACGCCCCATCTCGTGCCCTGTTCGAGGCATTTGGCAAGGCGGTACGCGCGTACCAGGCCAGCAAGGCCTGATTTCAGTCGACTGGCAAGCCAAACCGGAATCCACCTCTCGGCACGTGGGTTAAGTGAGAGCATCCGGTCTGCTCAAGGTCACATGATTGCAATGCACCCCGAATCCATGCCGGGGTGCAAGACTTTTGGCACAAACCTCAGGCTTTGACAGGCGTTTCCGGCACCGGCGTCAGCACTTTGCCATCCTTGAACCAGCCGAGAATGTTGTCGACCACAAGATCGGCCATTGCGTTGCGCGTTGGGATCGACGCCGAAGCAACATGTGGCAGAAGTGAAACATTCGGCAGCGACAGGAATGCGTCAGGCACCTTTGGCTCTGCGTAGAACACATCCAGACCTGCAGCACCAAGCGTGCCGTCCTGCAACGCATTCAACAGCGCATCCTCATCGACGCTGGAGCCGCGTCCAACGTTCACGAAAACACCCTGTGGACCGAGAGCCTTCAGAATATCGGCATTGATTGCCTTATGGGTTTCAGGGGTGCCCGGCACGATGCAGATCAGAATATCGACCGTTTCGGCCATTTCCTTCAGCGAACCATAATAGGTGTAGGGAAGGCCATCACGCTTGCTGCGTGTGTGATACCCGATCTCCACCTTGAAGGGCTCAAGGCGCTTCGCGATTTCCTGACCGATGCGCCCCATGCCAAACAAACCAACCTTGCGGCCTCTCAGCGAGAAAGGTGACAGCGCAAATGGCCCCTCACCAACCCACTTTCCATCGCGCAGCCAGGTTTCAGCCTGATAGAGACGACGCACGGTATTGATCAGCAGCGCAATCGTCGTATCCGCGACCTCATCGTTCAACACATCGGGTGTGTTGGTTACAACAATGCCTCGCTTGGCCGCGTGTTTGGCGTCAACGCCATCGTAACCGACCCCGAAATTGGCAATGATTTCAAGCTTCGGCAGTGCATCGATCCATTTGGCATTGACCACACCCGAAACCGCAACTGCGTTCACGCGGTCGGCCGCACCCTCCGGCAACACCGGATCAGGCCCCGCAGGCACGGCAATAATCTCGACATTGCCGTTGAGGCGCTCAAGAACGCGCGGATTGATCTTGCCCGGAACGAGAACGACGGCCTTCTTTTCTGACATGTCCTGATATTCCTCCTGATTCCAACGATATCGTCAGTGATCTTTTCAAAGCTTGGCGGCAATGAAAAGGTCCATACGAAAATCCAATGGGTTAAACAGCGTTTTTCACGCCATTTGGCATCAAAGAGAAAGACAGATAGCAGGGATAGGATTTCACGTGCGCGGGCGAACCGGCCCTGTGGACTGACGAATGCGCATCTCAGGCTTGATGAGATGGACACCATCGGGTTCATGGCTGCCTGCCAGCCTGTCGAGCAATGCACGCGCTGCAAGGCGTCCCACTTCGGCCTGACCGTTGGACACGGTGGTCAATGCCGGCGTCGCAATGGCCGCCTCCTCAAGGTCGTCGTACCCCGTAACCGATACGTCGACACCGGGCACAAGTCCGGCACGGGAAATACCGTTCATGAGACCAATCGCGACCAGATCGTTCCAGCAAACGGCAGCCGTTGGCTTCTGCGGCAGCGACAGAAAGTTGAGCGCCGCCTCAAACCCGCCCTGCTTGGAGCGCGGACCCGGAATACGAAGGTTCGGATCGACCTCTATGCCTGCCTTGCGCAACGCATTGACATAACCCTGATAACGATCGCGACCGGTGGAGGTCTGATCGGTACCACCGACCATGGCTATAACGCGATGGCCAAGGCTGATCAGGTGGTTGGTCGCCAACGAGATACCGTAGCTGTCGTCACCGCGGTAGGTCGGCATGTCCACGCCGTCCATAGAACGAGCGACGAGGATGGCCGGCATGCCGTTCTCCTCGGCCAGCGTCATATCCTCGATTGGCGTGCCAATAGCAGGCGACATGATGATGCCGTCAGAGCCAAGCTGTAGCAGCGTCTCAATGAATGTCCGCTGCTTTTCGACCGAGTCGTAATGGTTGGAAAGAATGAAGGTCTGGCGGCTGCGATCCAGTTCGCTTTCGATGGCTTTCAGGATTTCGCCATAGAACGGGTTCATCACATCATGGAAGACGACACCGACAATACCGGACCGCGATGTCCGGAGGCTGGCGGCGCGCCGGTTATAGATATATCCGAGCGCCCTCGCCTGTTCCTTGATCTTTTCCCGCGTATCGGAGGCGACCAGCGGACTGTCGCGAAGAGCAAGAGAAATGGTTGCAGTCGAAAGACCAAGGCTTTCGGCAATCGTCGACAGTTTGACCTTTTGGGCCACGGCATCCCTCCCATCAGACGTCGGCTACGGATGTTACCGATTTAAATCGTGATTAAACAATTTAAACAAAAGCCGCAACCTGTTTAAGAAAAAAGCCGCCAGCAAATAATTGTAATTTAAAATTTCAATCGCGAGACTTTCCTTCGTCAGCGGTCTGGAGATTGGCATCGATTGTCCGCATGAGCTTGACGATGGCTTTGATTTCCTTGCCAGAAAGCCCCTCGACTGCCTTCGCGCCACACGATGCGATGGACGCATTGATATGCTCGACGCTTTTCAGACCGTTTTCCGTCAGCTTCACCAGAGTTACGCGGCCGTCACCGTCGTCGCCACTGCGCTCAACAAAGCCCTGCGCCTCCATACGGCCAATGGTGCGCGTCATGGTCGGAGCCTTCACACCAAGCTTCTGCGCAATCTGTCCCGGGGTTAGGCTCCCTTCCTGAGCAAGCGCGAGAATCACGCCGTCCTGCCCCGCATAGAGCCCGCTTTCGGAAAGGCTATGGCTTAATGCCGTGCGCATAGAGCGCGCCGCCTGCGTAATGGATTGCGCGAGTTCTTCCGGATTGAAGTGTTCGTCTTTCTTTTTGCCATCACGAGACTTTTTGCTGCCCTTGTCCTTCTTGGCGCCCTTGTCTTTCTGGCCGCTTTTGTCCTTGCTCATGCCGGAGATGCCTTTTGTCGAATGGCGGAACCGATATATGTTGCTGGAAATCCTTAACGAATGCACGCGCGGATCGCCAGATGCCAAACTCATACACGCAATATCACGACGAAAACGTAACAGACCGGCATCTTCCCGCAACTTCGGCGATATCAGTTCTTCCGCTTGGCGCGCACGAGCAACACGGTCCACATCTGCCGTTTGAAACAGACACCCTGATTGCCGAAGGTATTGTTGCGCGCCTGAAAGCAAACTTGCCCTTGAATTTTCCGGTCTCGTTTCTGCCGGTAGAACCGGTGGGCTATTCCGTGGAACACATGGACGTTCCGGGTACAAAAACACTGCGTTATGACGAGGCAGTCGAGCGCTGGCTCACGATTGTCAAATCGGAATACGACAAGGGTGTTCGCAAGTTCGTCATGCTGAATGCCCATGGTGGTAACTCGCCGCTCATGACCATCGTGGCGACAGAAGCTCGCGTGCGTTTCGGCATGTTGGCCGTGGCAACAAGCTGGACGCGCTTCGGTGTGCCGCCGGATACCATCACACCTGAAGACAAGGCGTTCGACATTCATGGCGGCGACATCGAAACCTCCGTAATGCTGGCGCTCCACCCCGACAAAGTGGACATGTCGAAGGCCCGCGCCTTCGCATCTCGCCAGGCTGACTTTTCGAGAGATTTCAAGCATCTTCGCGCCTACGGGCCGCACGCGTTTGGCTGGATGATGCGGGATCTGAACGACGACGGCGTGGCGGGAAACGCCGCAGCAGCCACCGCCCAAAAAGGGGAAAGCCTGATTTCCCATGCTGTCGGAGGACTTACCGCGCTCCTCGAAGACGTCCACGCTTTTGATATAACGTTATTTCATAACAGGATTTGAAAAACTTCGTCAGAATCTCTTTGAACTGCTCCGATGACGCGCCTATATGGACGGCAACACTTTCCGCCCGGCAGCTCCGGGCCTGTTTTGACGCGAGGTTTCCATGACCGAAACAGCAACAGCCAAGCCCATTCCAGTTACAGTGCTGACGGGATATCTCGGCGCCGGCAAGACGACACTTCTCAACCGCATCCTCTCCGAAAACCACGGAAAGAAATATGCTGTTATCGTCAATGAGTTCGGCGAGATCGGCATCGACAACGACCTGATCGTTGAGTCCGATGAAGAAATTTATGAAATGAACAACGGTTGTGTCTGCTGCACGGTCCGTGGCGACTTGATCCGTGTTGTAGAGGGCCTGATGCGCCGCCCCGGCCGTTTTGACGGAATCATCGTGGAAACAACCGGGCTTGCCGATCCGGTTCCCGTTGCGCAGACCTTCTTCATGGATGACGATGTTCGGGCCAAGACAGAACTGGACGCTGTTGTCGCGCTGGTGGACGCAAAGCACTTGCCACTGCGTCTGAAGGATAGTCGCGAAGCAGAGGATCAGATTGCCTTTGCCGATGTGGTTGTCATCAACAAGACCGACCTCGTGACGCCGGAAGAGATTGCTCGCATCGAGGATATCGTGCGCGCCATCAATCCTTCAGCCCGCATTTACAAGACCACGCGCTCCGGCGTTGATCTTGCCCGCGTTCTGAACCAGGGCGCCTTTAATCTGGAACGTGCGCTCGAAAACGACCCGCACTTCCTCGAACATGGACATGACGATCATGTCTGCGGTCCGGACTGCGACCATCATCACGATCACGACCATGATCATCACCATCATGACCACGGTCACGATCATGGGCATGATCACCACCATCATCACCATGGTGCGGTCTCGCCAATCCATGACGTCACGGTGCAGTCCATCTCGCTGCGAGGCGGCGAGATGAATCCAGAACGCTTTTTCCCCTGGATTCAAAAAGTGACCCAAACCGATGGTCCGAACATCCTGCGCCTGAAGGGCATTATTGCTTTCAAGGGTGATGCCGAACGCTATGTCGTGCAGGGTGTTCATATGATCATCGAAGGTGACCATCAGCGCCCATGGAAGGAAGGCGAAAAGCGTGAGACGCGGCTTGTCTTCATTGGACGCAATCTCGATCGCGAAAAGCTGGAAAAGAGCTTCCGCGCCTGCGAAGTGACGGCCTAATTCTACCTTTGCTGCCCCTCGCTTGTGCCTGGGGCGGCATCGTCAACGCCTGCTTTTCTCCAAAAATGTTTTCAGTCATTTATTTGATTTCATTGGGTCCAAACTCAACACAGAAATGATCGAAGACATTAAACGGGTCGACTGCAAGCGCTAACCGACATAGAACTGTGCCAGCAATCCCGGGGCCGCGGAGGCCTCCACTTAACACATGAAAGACCGATCATCGATGCCGACTGTTGCCCCGCTTGATATCGAAGGCCATGTGGTCTCGACCCATTTTCTCGGCGACATTCCTCTCTTCGCCACCGCTGCAGGGACCATCCACCGGCTGGATGGCGGCGAAAAGGTTACGGAGGCACATCAGGGTCTTCTGACATGCGTTCGCGATCCCTACAGCGCCACCCTGCTTTCAGGCGGTGAAGATGGACGCGTTCTGCGTATCGGCCACGACGGTTCCCTCAGTGAATTGGCAAATGTTCCGCGCAAGTGGATCAGCGTGATCGCTGGCGGTCCCCAGAAAGCGGTCGCATATGGTGTCGGAAAGTCGAGTTTCGTACGTCTGTCGGATGGTACGGTCAAAGAATTCAAGGAAGAGCGCACTGTCGAAGCCATAGCCTTCGCCCCCAAGGGGATGCGCATTGCTGTTGCTCGGTATAATGGCGTGACACTACACTGGGTGGCAACGGCAGGAGACCCCGTTGATCTCGAGTGGAAGGGTGCGCATACCGGCGTGACTTTCTCTCCGGATGGAAAATTTCTCGTCACCACCATGCAGGAAAATGCCCTGCATGGCTGGAAGATGGAAGCCACCAAGGGCGGCATGGAAGCTCGCCACATGCGCATGACCGGTTACCCTTCAAAGGTCAAATCGGTGTCCTGGTCGCCAAAGGGTAAGTGGCTTGCCTCATCAGGTGCGCCAGCCGCAATCGTCTGGCCCTTTTCCGGCAAAGACGGTCCGATGGGCAAGGCGCCGCTGGAACTCGGCACGCGCGCCAACATCATGGTCACCACGGTCGCCTTTCACCCGGCGGAAGAAGTGCTCGCCATCGGGTTTATCGATGGCATGATCCTTGGCGTACGTGTTGCTGACGGCAAGGAAGCCCTGCTTCGTCGCCCAGGCAAGGGGGCGATCACCTCGATGGACTGGAGTGCCACAGGCAAGCTTCTTTCCTTCGCCTCTGAAGCTGGTGACTGCGGTGTCATCGATATTTCGGCGTAAACTGCCGGGCTAAAAAAGCCCGGCCGCACATCAAAACGTTTCCACAACCTTCTGGAAACAATATCTTTTCCGCCTGAGACGTTTTTATCAAGCGGGGTGCTAGGTGCTCGTCTGACGTCTGGTCAGGAAAAGCATGAGCAGAGCCGAAGCAGCGCCCACAGAAGCAAGTCGGATTGCGACGCCGAAGCTTGCATATTGTGCAATGATCCCCATCAGGGGCACTGCGAAAAGGCTGGCCAAAAAAATCGAGTTCATATAGAGCGCCGTTGCCCGCGCCATTCGACCACGCGCAAATCCCTGAATGAACGTCAGAGACGTACCTGCGAAAAGACCGTAATAGGCACCCTCCATGGCCGCGCCAAATATCATTGCCGGCAATGTCTGTACTGAGGCAATGACGTTAAATGCAATGATTGCCACGACACCGGCACCAGCGAGTATGACGCGAACGCTTACCAAGCGCATGATCCTTGGCGCCAGCAGAATAAGCAGAACCTCCATCGCGCACTTCACACTGAGAGACAGGCCAGGCGCGTAGTCCGGAAGCCCGACCTCGCGCACCAGGAAGATTGGCAAGGCAGAAGCGCAAAGAGAATGGGCAAAGGACATGCACAAGTTCGCCGCCGCAGCCAGAAGCAACGGCATGTTTCGGCCACCGCCGTCATCGGCATCGTTTTGCCGGTCCATTGGACAGGTCTGATCGCGTGGAATGAACGCCAGCGCCAGTCCGCCCCAGATCGTCGCCATGACGATGGCATTGATGAACACGGCTTTCGCACCTGCAACGTCGACGATCAGATAAGCGATGGCCGGAAACAGCATCCAGGCCAGCGACACCATCATCCGCAAGAAGGCGTTGTAAGCGCCTGCATCAAGAGCTTTGAGCCGGCCGTGATAGCGACCATAGCTAAACACGAGCGTCGTCGCGGCATTGGCAAGTCCCATAGAAGGCGCCGTGACAGCGACAAGAAGCAAAAGATGCCCGAAGATCGCAGCAACAGCCGCAAGCATCGCGCCGGTAATGGAGACCAGTAGAAGGGGGCGTATTCTGATACCGGCATCCACCCGCTCACCGTAAAAACGGCTGGCGGCGATCGACGCGATCATTGCCACAACGCTGTAGAGACCAACTGTCGCGGGAGGATGCCCGAGCACCTGAATAATGTAGAAACCGATGAGAGGAACGATAGTCGCGTTTGTGCCGCCAGCAACAAAGACCAGCAACGCAATCATGTAGGCCTGACGATCAAAGCCGTCAGGCATAACCTTTCTCTCATTCATGGGAATCGACTGAAGGTTGCAGCGTGATGACGCACCTTCACATCATAATCATGTATTATTCAAGCCTGCGGGCATCGTTCGACAATCAGCAAGAGCAGGCCTCCCCCAAAGAAAGAAAGAGGGCCGAAGCCCCCTTGAGAGTGATGACAGGACAGGCCCTGCCCTTCGTTACACCGGTCCGCGGGTTAGGCCCATGGTTGATCCGGCATCCAGCAACCGCGCAGTTGCGCAGGCCAAAATGTTATTGCGATCAGGGACATGATCGTGCTGGCCCCTCGGCAGAATACGGGGGGGGAACGGGCGCGGGTTCATTCCTGCGGCCTATGGAGCGACCCGGAATTTGTCACCACCCTCAAGGGGGCGTCAGCCTTCCCTCAGTTTTCGTTGTTTTACCGCCTCTTAGTGGCGGTTCTTCTTCCGGCCGTTGTCCTTGTTGTCAATGACATCGACGGAGGTTTTGTTGCCGTTCAGGACACCATTGAGGATGCCGGTCTTGTTGCCGTTCAAAATCCCGTTGTTGGACAGGATACCGTTCACACCGAGATCGATGCTCGGCGACACAACGATGAGCGCACTGTTCTTGTTGCTGTTTCCGGACAGAACACCCAGAAGGCCGCCGGCCTGGGCCTGGCCAACGGAAGCGACAGTAAGAGCGGCAGCAACACAAGCAAACTTAACAATCATTTCTCTCTCCTCTTGAGTTTGATCAACGCCGTCTGGCGTGATTTGACTGTATATTCAGAGAGCACTAATTCAAGCAAAGCCTAATATTACAATAAACGATTAACACTAATACTTGCAATTTTAATAGTTTTTTACTCAGCTCCACAAAACATAAGACTATTTCCTTACCCCCAATGACGCATTGCGGGCGCGATACAAGACCAATGCAACGTCGAGCACTTTATTAACCATCTAAATATAAGATATCTCTCAATTAGCGACTGGAGATACAGATGCGACTGGGGGGATATGTAACATTTGCTCTCGGCCTTGCCGTCGCATCTGCTGCGCACGGTGAAGGCCCGGAGTTTACCTATGCGAGCGGCGCCACCTACGATACGAACTATTTTGGCGACACCAACGGCTTGAAGGCAATTTCTCTGCGGGCGGGCTTGGGCATGAATGGTAAGATCGACCTAGAAGGCGCAGAACTAAAATATTCGCTTGATCATGAAGAGGTCCGTGTCCCCCGCTACAGCTTTGCCAATGAACACAACAGCACTGTAACGTTGGGCCTTACCAAGCGGTTGACGGAAAAACTGGAATGGGCCCTGGAGCTTCGCGGCACGCGCAGTGATGCGGGCGACATCTTTCTGCATCTGCCAGAGCAGGATATCGGCTATCGACAACTGGATCACAAGCTGGAAGCCACGTCGAGCGTCGGATTACTGGCTTTTGGCGGAAAAAATACGCTGACAGCCGGGATCACCAGCCTGATGAAAGGCACTGCGCGTTTCAGACCGGCCTATTTCATGCCCACTCGCCTGGAGGCGAACGAAGCGCTTCTGTCCTTGAAGGCGGAACATATCCGCCCGCTGGCAGGAGGCGAAGGAGGCGTGACCGTTGCCTACGATCGTATCATCGTGCCGCAAGGTCAGCAGGAAAAATATGAACGGTTCGAGGCCAGCACTCTGCGTGGCTCACTAGCCTATGGCTATAAACTTGCAGATCGTCTTGCGATCCTTGCAGAAGGCGGACTGACGACAATTGAAGGAGATGAGATCAGCGACGCGATCAAACATACGCGCCCATATCTGCGTGCAGAAGCGGAATGGAAAGCAAATGACCGCCTGGCTTTTGGCGTTGGCTTTTCGCAAGATTATGCTTTGTTCGACCCGGACGATCCGATTGGCGAATTCCATCGTCGCTGGCAGTTCGTGATGAAAAGCAAGCTCACGGAAAAAGTCGGCTTCGATCTTGCCTTGCGCCAGGTCCACAAAGACTGGATCTATTACGATTACGACGTCAACGAACGGCGCCTTGTGGCGACTCTGTCGCTCGAAACCGGAAAAAGCAGCAAGCTGGAGTTTGAATTCGACCGTTTGCTGCACGGCGAGGAAGATGAAGAACTTTCCTATAGAGGCTCTGCCGTGACCTCTCGCTTTACTGGTACTTTCTGAAGCGTGAACTCTGCCTTCATCCTAACCACAAGAGCAAGCCTAGGAACATATGCTCGGCTCAAAAGCCGAGCATAAGAGTACGAACGCCTGTTACCAGACCAGTTCAAGCTGTGGACGGCCATTGGAAGTTTTTTCAAGGGTTCTACCGGAGGCATCGACATTACAATGCACGCGCTGGCGATAAGCAGAGAAGCTTTCGAAACTCACCACATCGACCGGATCGTCGAAATGTAACGTTAGTCGATAACGTTCGGGATCGCCACCGAGCGACTGCACCCCCAGTACCGACGCCACGAACGGCCTGCCTAGATAGTGTCCTTCCACGCGCGATCCCAAAATGTAGGGATTGAAGGCAGGGCGATTGCCGGCTGTCGCGTGAAGGGTGTTCCAGTCGCGAAAGCCATATTGAGCGGCAATCAGTTCCAGCGCCTTCGAGTGGGAAATTGTCTGACCCTGCCCTTCAAGCGCCGCGCGCAGCCTCCTTGCTTGTTCTTTCAGGCCTTCAAGCGCAGGAAGTGGTTTGGAAACGTTCATTACGGTTCTCCATCAACTGCATGCCAGATTTTCGAAGGGGGCCCGCGTTGCCACCGGTGACATGCAAAACATGGGATGACCGATATTGAATGAAGAGCTTCACCATGGCGAGGGCGCCTGCGGACGGCCGGGGCTCTCACCCGTGGCCGTCCGTATACAACATGACATGATCGGCGTCAAAGACGCTTTATCCGTCAGAAGCGGTAGGTAATACCCGCGCCAATCAGCCACGGGTCCAGTTTTGCCTTGCCGCTGACGGGTGTGCCGTTCAGCTCCGCCGTCCAATCTGTCTTGAGGAACAGCTTCTTCACATCGAAGTTCACGCCCCAATGCTCATCGAGCATGTAGTCGAAACCGACCTGTAAAGCTGGTGCGAACTTGTTTTTGACATCGAGGTTGCTGAACCCGGGCTGTTCGGACTGGTTATAGAACAGAGAGTAATTGATGCCGGCACCGACGTAAGGTTTGAACGCGCCGAAATTGGTGAAATGATATTGTAGTGTGACCGTTGGCGGCAGGAGCCACGTCTTTCCGACGGGTGTACCTGCTAGCACTCCCTCCCCGTTTATTTTGGCGTAGGTGGTCCCAAGAATGAGTTCGGCTGCAATATTGTCGGTGAAGAAATAGCTTACATCAAGCTCCGGAATGACCGTATCAGAATAGGACAGCCCAGCCCCTGGAACACCATCGACGCTGCCGCTGTCATGGGTAATGACGCCCAGTCCGCGCACACGCAACATCCAGGGGCTCTTTGCTGACTCGATAGCTTCCTCCGCCGTCGGCGCGACGCCCGGTATGGCGAGGTCTGCAGCCATTACAGTGCTGGAAACAAGCACGGTGGCAACACCGGCCAATAGAGCGGCAGCTTTTCGATTATTATAAAACATCTCTTATCTCCTTGATCCGTCACCGAGCGATAGCCCGGACCGAACTGCCGGCAAAGAATCTCGACCCGGCAGCCGTTGCCTCCACTATGATCAGGATGAGCGCTGGATATTTGAGATGGATCAAACCGAAGGCGACAACGCACGCATGGGGCGTGCACCATTGAAAGACGTAGCAATTATGCAACACGGACCACAGTAGAGACAGCCAAATTGGCCAATGCTTCTATAATATAAATTGAATTATAATATTCTAATATTATTAGCTTAATGACCGCCCAAGGCGCCAGCAGGCAACAAAAGAACGCAAAAACGACACATAAACTTGGAATTAAGCATAAACAATTTGATAAATATTTCAGCTTACCTTCAAAGATACTTTATCTGCGGAGGAGAAAGCGATGAGCATGCTAGATCGAGACGCGAATGCAATAGCGATACTGGAATCTCTCTCGGCATCGCAGGCCACGATCGAGTTCGATCTGTCCGGCAAAATCATGACAGCAAACGAGAATTTCTGTCGAGCACTCGGATATCAGCTTTCCGAGATCGTCGGTCGCCACCACAGCATGTTCCTTGAACCCGCCTATGGAAAATCCGCCGATTACAGTTCTTTCTGGCATAAACTGGCCGCCGGCAAGTTCGACCAGGGTCAATACAAGCGCATCGGCAAAGGTGGCAGAGAGGTCTGGATCGAGGCATCTTACAATCCGGTTTTTCGCCGCGGCAAACCGGTCAAGATTGTGAAAATCGCAACCGATATCACCGCACAGAAACTCAAGACGGCTGAGGATGCCGGAAAGCTGCTTGCGCTTTCGCGCGCGCAGGCAATCATTGAATTCTCGCCAACAGGCGAAATACTGGTCGCCAACGAAAACTTCCTGTCCGCACTCGGATACACGCTCGCAGAGATTCAGGGACGGCATCATTCGATGTTCTGTGATGAGAGCTACGTGGCATCTGATGCCTACAACAGCTTTTGGAAACGTCTGGCAGCTGGAGAGTTTGTGGCAGACGAATTCATGCGCATCGGCAAAGGCGGCCGCCAGGTCCATATTCAGGCATCTTACAATCCCATATTTGACATGAACGGCACGGTCTTCAAGGTCGTCAAGTTCGCGACTGATGTCACTGGACGCGTCGAAAACGTGGAGGCTCTGGCTGGATGCCTCACTCGTCTGGCGGATGGCGATCTCTCCGGCAGGATTGAAAAGCCCTTCATTCCCTCGCTTGAGCGGTTGCGCAGCGACTTCAACAGTGCAAGTGCCAAGCTGCGGGGAGCGATGCAAACAGTCGCATCAAACGCGCAGGCCATTGCAGCCAGTTCCAGCGAAGTTCAGCTTGCCGCGGACGATCTTGCAAAGCGCACTGAACAGCAGGCGGCATCGATTGAGCAAACGGCGGCTGCCCTCGAGGAAATCACCACAACAGTCAAATCGGCAAGCATTCGTGCCGAACGCGCAGGTAACCTCGTTACCCGCACGCGAGACGACGCAGAAAGCTCCAGTAACATCGTTCGCGACGCCATCGCCGCCATGTCACAAATCGAATCCTCTTCGCGTGAAATCACCAACATCATCGGCGTCATCGATGAAATCGCCTTCCAGACCAACCTTCTCGCTCTGAACGCTGGAGTGGAGGCGGCCCGTGCAGGTGAGGCTGGCAAGGGCTTTGCTGTGGTGGCTCAAGAAGTCCGCGAACTGGCGCAGCGGTCCGCCAAAGCAGCAAAGGAAATCAAGGCCCTTATTCAGACATCCGGTCAGCATGTGGAAAATGGCGTATCGCTCGTTACCAGAACGGGCGCTGCGCTAGACCTCATCACCGACCAGGTCAACGATATAGACAACGATGTGCACGCTATCGTCGAAGCATCCCGCGAACAATCCACCGCACTCGTCGAGATCAATACAGCCGTGAACACGGTGGACCAGAACACGCAGAAAAATGCTGCAATGGTCGAAGAGCAAACTGCAGCGGGTCACAGCCTGGCCGCTGAAGCCTCCGCCCTGTTCAGACTTCTGCAGCAGTTCAAGCTTGGCGTGGCCAACTCCGGCTCCAAACCCATTGTACATCCATCCGCGCCACCTAAAGTGCGCTCGGCCCCCAAGGCCCGATTGGGTGCTCAACAATCCGGGTTTTCACGACATTCTTCTGCACTCGCACTCAGCACCGAAGAGTGGCAAGACTTCTGACATTTCGTCTCTCGGCGCCACAACAAGGGCCCGCCCGCAGCGGGCCCAGAATTGTGGATCGATTAGGCCGTCTGCGGTCTAAGCGTCGCCTGACCGGGCTTCCTGAGAAGCAAGACAGAAATTGCTGCGATGATGCACATCAACCCGGCAATCTGGAGCGCCGGCATGTATGTGCCGAAATCGCTGCGGAAGAAGCCGGCACCGAAAGCGGCCGTTGCTGCGCCAAGCTGATGACCGGTAAATACCCAACCGAAAACCAGGCCGGCCTTTTCGCGTCCGAAATTTTCGGCGGCGAGCTTCACGGTCGGCGGAACAGTCGCCACCCAGTCGAGACCATAGAAGACGGCAAAGACCGACAGTTCCACGAAGCTGAAACCCGAAAATGAGAGATAGATCAGCGAGAGGCCGCGCAGACCGTAAAACCAGAAGAGGAGGTATCGATTGTCGAAACGGTCGGATAGCCAACCGGCAAATACGGTGCCGATGAAATCGAAGATGCCAATCACTGCCAGCGTGCTTGCCGCTGTTACTGCGGCCATCCCGAAGTCGCCGCAGATTGAAATCCAGTGGGTCTGGATCAGACCATTGGTCGAGAGCCCGCAGACAAAGAAGGTGCCGAAGAGGACCCAGAAGACCGGATTCCCGGAAACGCTCTTCAATGTCAGAATGGGTGAGATCAATGTTTCAAGCAGCTTATGGTCCTGCTTGGGTGGTTGCGTCACCGTCGTCTCACCATAGGCCGGAAGTCCGACATCGGCAGGGTGATCGCTCATCAACAGAAGCACGAGAAGCATTGCCACGGCAATAACCGCCACTGTCAGCGTCAAAGCTGTTCGCCATCCATAAGCTTCCGTCAGCGCCGCGAGTATTGGCAGAAATACAAGCTGCCCGGTCGCATTGCTCGCCGTCATGAGGCCAATAACGAGACCCCGGCGCTTGGAAAACCAGCGACTTGCAACGGTTGCCCCCAGCACCAACGCCGTCATCCCGGTACCAACGCCAATCACAATGCCCCAAAGCAGAAGAAGCTGCCAGACTTCAGCCATGAGCAAGGACAGGACAATCCCGCCCATAATCAGCGCAAGCGCCGTCATGACGACCTGTCGGATGCCAAAGTGGTTCATGAACGCAGCCGCGAAAGGCCCAAGTAGTCCGAAAAGCACCAGTCTCACAGCCATCGCGGAAGAGATATCGGCAATGTCCCAACCAAACTCCTGATGGAGCGGCTGGATCATGACACCGGCCGACCCCATTGCTCCGGCGGTAGCGAGCATTGTCAGGAACGTGGTCGCAGCGACCAGCCATCCGTAATGAAGATTTCTTGCGGCCATCCAGCCTGCAAGGCGCGTGGAGAGCATGGTCTTCGTCCCTTTCCCTGTCGCCTTCGAGGCGGATTTGCGGGCATATACCCACGTTAAATTAAAAAATTAGAGTGCCGCGAGCAGCTCTTGCAATTGCCGTGTCTTTTCCGGTCCGAGCCGGGCTTCAATATCGTCCTGCACGCCATCCCAAAGCGGCCCACCATCCGTGAGAACGGCATGCCCTTTCTCGGTGATCGTCAGCATTGCTTCACGCTGATCCTCACCATGCCCAATCGCCACCAGTCCCATACGCTCCAGAACTTTCGCATTGCGTCCGACGGTAGATCGATCCAGTTCGACACGCGCGGCAAGGTCCGTCAATGAAACCGGTGCCAAACGGTTTATGTTTCGTAACAGGCTGAACTGACCGATGTTGACACCGAGAGGCGCCAGCGCCTCGTCATAATAGGACGAGATGCGACGGGAGGCTTTGCGCAACAATATGCAGTGACAGGTATCGCTTGGCATATTACGGGTATATACCTGCAAATCGTCAAAAACAAGAGGCGCCCGAAAGAAAGCCTCGTTTCTGCATCGGTACCCTTATGCCGAAGCTGATCTGACGGCCACACGGGGAACCGTACCGAACAAAATCCGGATTTCAGCCGAACTGACAAACCATGGTGGAGAAACAAAAAATCCTCCGGCCAGACCGGAGGATCATAGCAGAATATAAGGTGTCGCCAACCAGACGGCTTTCAGGCAGAAAGCTTGCGACCGCTTGCAACCAGCATACCCGCCGCACCGTCCAGCCAACCGGCCTTCAGTTCCAGCGCCAGAAAACGATGACGCTCGAATGGACCTGGCATGATAAGGTGCTGCGTCTTCTCGGCAAAGAAACCGAAACGCTCATAATAAGGGGCGTCGCCGACCAGAAGGATTGCACCATGACCACGTCTCGCGGCCTCGGCGACTGCAGCGCGCATCAGCGCAGAACCTATTCCCTTGCCCTCATAGGCAGAATCGACAGCGAGCGGACCAAGAAGGAGCGCATCGACAGGGCGGCCCTCACGAGAAATGCCGGCCTCGACATTCCAGAGACGAACGGTTCCGATGACGTGACCGTCCTGATCGCGGGCAACAAGGGCGAGCCCCTCGGCCGGTACACGACCTGCGCGAAGTTTTTCGGACGACTTGCGACGCCGGCCGGCACCCATTGCGCGATCAAGCAGGCTTTCGCGAGCAACAACATCGCCCGGATTCTCTGCTTCGACGTGGAACGTCTGCGGTGTGAAAAATGCGCGTACAGAATTCAAAAGAGCGGCCATGCCCGGCCCTCCCAAGACAAAACCGCCCACACGCGGCCCTGGAACAAAAGGTGGAGCCGTTCCGGCCCGCCAACGCGCTTTCCTCGGCTGGAAGAGGCGCAGCAAGCAGGGATTTGCGCAACAGCACAATCGGCAAGGCCGGAACGGAAGCTTGGTCGAAACGCCGCCCTTCAGCAGGCGGCGCCCGGGTTAGATGACGTAGGCTTTCAGCGGCTCGAAGCCGTTGAATGCGACCGCCGAGTAGGTGGTCGTATACGCGCCCGTACCTTCGATCAGAACCTCGTCACCGATGCTCAGAGACACCGGCAGCGGATACATGTTCTTTTCATAGAGCACGTCGGCGCTGTCGCAGGTCGGACCGGCAAGAACGCAAGGCTCCATCGCGTCCTGATCGCGCTCGGTGCGGATCGGGTAGCGAATAGCTTCGTCCATGGTTTCAGCCAGACCGCCGAACTTACCGATGTCCAGGAACACCCAGCGATGGTTGTCATTGTCGGATTTACGCGACACGAGAACAACTTCCGCCTTGATCACACCCGCATTACCCACCATGCCGCGGCCCGGCTCGATGATCGTCTTCGGGATCTGGTTGCCGAAGTGCTTGCGCAACGCGGTGTCGATTGCCTGACCGTATTCCTCCGCCGCCGGAACGTCGCGAAGGTACTTGGTCGGGAAACCGCCCCCCATGTTGACCATTTGCAGGTGAATACCCTGCTTGGAAAGCGACGCGAATACGCGCTTTGCGTCGGCCAGTGCAGCATCCCACGCGTCGAGGTTCATCATCTGCGAACCGACGTGGAAGGAAACGCCATAGGATTCAAGCCCAAGCTGGTGAGCATAAACCAGTACATCAACGGCCATCTGAGGCACGCAGCCGAACTTGCGCGACAGCGGCCATTCGGCACCTTCACCGTCCGTCAGAACGCGGCAGAACACGCGCGCGCCCGGAGCTGCGCGAGCAACCTTTTCAACTTCTTCGTGGCTGTCCACAGCGAAGAGATCAATGCCGAGTGCATGCGCACGAGCAACATCGCGCTCCTTCTTGATGGTATTGCCGAAGGAGATACGGTCGGACGTCGCACCCGCGTCAAGCGCCATCTGGATTTCGGCCACGGAGGCGCAATCGAAGTTGGAGCCAAGCGAAGCAAGCAGCTTGAGGATTTCGGGAGCCGGGTTTGCCTTGACGGCATAATAGATTGCACTGTTCGGCAGGGAGTGCCGGAATGCGTTGTAGTTGTCGCGCACGACGTCGAGATCAACCACGAGGCATGGGCCTTCGGGACGTCGGGTCTTGATGAAGTCGAGAATGCGTGCAGTCGTCATCGGTCTATTCCCTGTTAAATCCGGCTCCGGAAATTCCGGAGGACAAAGAACGCTCGAGATATGTATGCGAATCAGCCGGTGGAGGCGCAGATTCGATAACATACGCTCAAGGCGCGAATGTGAACGACGCCCTGCCAGAGCATCATTCGGCTTTGTCTGCCATTGATTGGAGGGATTGACCCGACCGCACTTCCGGCAATGATGGTGTGCCTCTTCAGTACCCCGGCTGATGGAAAGCCGGCAGAGAACCAGAAAGGCCCGCACCGTCGTTGCTTCATATGTCCTCGCATTTCCCGGTTGGCCGGAATAGCGACTGGAGGGGTTAGTTCCAGGTACCTTACCGAACTCCTCACCACATCGAGGACTCGGCGGACACACATGGGCACGTGCGACTTTGGGCAAGCCGGGAGATAAGAATATTCGCGGTCATAATCAAGAGATTTTTTTCAGCAGACGCGGATTTTTTCATCATTTATTTTCTTATTGAACATCGCAACCTCATCGTTCAATTATGCCGAACAAACGGAGGTTTCCATGGACACACTGACCCGCATCCGAGCGTTTATCGATGTCGTGGAGGCCGAGGGCTTTTCATCTGCGGCGCGCAAGACCGGCCGCTCGAAAGCGCTTCTCTCAAAATACGTCCGAGAACTGGAAGACGACCTCGGTGCGCTCCTTCTCAATCGTACGACGCGCCAGTTTTCGCTGACTGAAGCGGGACATACCTATTATCGTACTGCATCCGACATCCTGAAGGAGATCGACAATCTCGCCGATCTCGTGCGCGAAAAGAACGCCGACCTCAAAGGCAAACTCAGGATTTCGGTTCCACGCACCTTTATTGATGCGGATGTCGGCCAGAGCCTGATCGATTTTGCCAAGGAAAATCCGGAGCTTTCGCTTGAGATCGTTGCCGAGGATCGGTTCGTCGACCTGATTGAGGAAGGTTTTGACCTCGCCGTCAGAATCACCCGTCTGGAAGACTCAGGCCTTATCGCCCGCAAGCTCTCCGATTTTCGGGTCTATGCGGTCGCTACCACGGATTTCGTCGCGCAGCATGGCCCCCTCAACGGCCCCCAGGACTTTGCTCGCGTGCCCTTCATCATCGACACCAATACGCGCTTTCATAATTCCGTGCGTTACTTTGAACCTGACGGCGGATCAAACTCCGTCGCCATCAGCGGCCCAATCGAGGTCAACAGTCCGCAGGCAACCTTGCGCGCTGCCCGCGCCGGGCTTGGGATTGCCATGGTGCCGGATTTCATCGCCCGGCCTTATATACAGTCTGGCGAACTGGTGACCCTGTTCGATGACTACATCTCCAAGGATCGCGGTATCTACGCCGTCTATCCACATCGCCGCTACCTGCCCGCCAAGGTCCGCAGTTTCGTCGATTTTCTCTCTAACTGGTTCCGCAAGAACGGTTGAGAGCGAAGGCAGGTCGAAATTCGGTCCCATTTTTTGCTAAAGTCCGGATCGAGATTCGAAGGCGGGACTGAGGGAAGAATGAACAGAAAATTTTTGTCGCTCGCGGCCTGCCTGGCCTGTATCCCCTTAGTTGCAAATGCACATCCACACATCTTTGCCGATGCACGTATGGAAATCGTCGAAGGCAAGGATGGTACCATTCAGGAGGTGCGCAACATCTGGCGCTTCGACGAGATGTTCTCAGCAAGCGTCGTCATGGATTACGACAAGAACAGCGATCTCAAACTCGACAAGGATGAATTGGCTGAGATCGGTAGTACGGTCCTGGAATCGCTCTCGGAGTATTCTTATTACACCTACATCACCGCCAACGGGAAACCCGTCGACTTCCAGAAGCCGGACGCAATCCACGTCGATTACCAGGATCAGCAAATCCTGATGTTCTTCTCGGTCAAGCCAAAGACGCCACTGCATGCCAAGGGCAAACTTAGCTTTGGGGCTTGGGACCCAACCATGTATACGGCAATTGACTTTGCCAAGGACGATGACCTGGCTACGGAGGGCAAGGATCTTGCGGCATGCAAGCACTCAGTCGTGCGCCCAGATCCCGACGAGGTCATTTCCCAGAACCAGAACACGCTGACAGATGCCTTCTTCAACGATCCGACAGGTACGGACATGACAAAGCTTTTCGCTACGCGGCTGGAGCTGTCATGCTGAGCAGAAAGACCTGCTTTTTTGCTGCTGTCACGTTGCCGCTTCTTGTTGTTGCCGCCCATGCCCAATCCCCACTCGGGATCGGCTCAGCGGAACCGTCTTTTTCGATTGGTGGTCCCTTTGGTCCACTGTTGCAATGGATCAACGTCCATCAGCAGATGTTTTATCGCTCCCTGACAGGTGCACTTAAGGCAATGCGTGAGGACAACTGGGCTTTGGCCTCGCTGATCGGCCTTTCCTTTGCTTACGGCATTTTCCATGCAGCCGGACCCGGCCACGGCAAGGCGGTGATCTCTTCCTACATGATCGCCAACGAAACGCAGCTCAAGCGTGGCATCATCATCTCCTTCCTCTCATCGTTTCTTCAGGGCGCGGTTGCCATTGGATTGGTCGGAGCGGCATGGCAACTGCTGCGCGGCACCTCCATCACCATGACCAAGGCTACCCAGACAATGGAAGTCGCAAGTTTCGCGATGGTGGCCTTGTTTGGCGGCTGGCTTCTGACCCGTAAGCTCTGGTCATTCCGGCCACGTTCTCAAAGCGTTCAAGTTCTCGCCACAGCTCAAGATATCCCCATCTCCAACAGCACCGTGACAGCACTCAGGACGGGAATGGGCACGGGTTTGCGCTTTCAGGGTAAACCTGTTTTTGCCGACCACGAGCATAGCGGCAATGGCGATCTCTGCGTTTCCTGCGGTCAATCGCATGCACCTGATCCATCCCTGCTAGGAGCGAAAAAATTCAGTCTGCACGAAGCATGGTCTGCGATCATCGCGGTCGGCCTTCGCCCCTGCTCCGGCGCAATCATTGTCATGAGTTTTGCGGTTTTGAACGGACTGCTGCTTGGTGGCACGCTCTCCGTACTGGCAATGTCGCTTGGCACAGCCATCACGGTCTCGGTGCTTGCGGCCTTGGCGGTTTCAGCCAAGGGGCTCGCAATTCGCTTCGCAGGCCCAGGCAGCCGCAAGGCTGCGGGGATTGGCCATGCCATTGAGATTGCCGGGGCGCTATTCGTTCTGCTGATGGGGCTTGCCCTGCTCGGAGCCTCGCTTCAGGCCTGATCTATACAGGGACTCGATAAGGACCGGGCGTCACCGTGACGCTCAGAGGCCATCACGTCTGCGCTGGTATCGTGCTCGTAGCCAAAAAAGCAGGAAAAAGCACAGCACTGCCACGGTACCGAAGGCAGCCGCAAGCCACGGTGAATAGTCCCCAAGCCACAGCATGATCTTTGGCATGACGAAAAAAATCAGGCCGAACCCCAGCATAATTAACGCGGCGGCAATGGCTGGCGAACGTCCCTTGTCCTTAAGTCCGCGCTGCTCAGACATTGGAGAGCTCCGCGCGGATGTCTTCCAGCTTTCGGTGCTGGGCACCACCCGCATCAAAATTGTCCGGCGCAAGCCAGGTTTCGAAGGCCCTGCCGATCCGTGGCCATTCACTGTCGATCATGGAAAACCAAGCGGTATCGCGGTTTTGTCCCTTTGAAATCATGTGCTGGCGAAACACACCCTCAAATGTGAAGCCGTAACGCTTCGCCGTAATTTTCGAAGGTTCGTTGTCATTATGGCATTTCCACTCGTAGCGGCGATAACCAAGATCGTCGAATACATGCTTTGCCATCAGATAATGAGCTTCTGTCGAAAGTGGCGAACGTTTCATCTTGGCGCCATGGGCCACCGACCCAACCTCAACAACGCCGTTGGCAGGGTCGGGTCGCATGTAGCTTGCCATGCCGACGACATCCCCCGTCGTGTTTTCAACGAAAACAAGCGTCACCCAGTTAAACTTCGAGCCTGCTCCGATGAGCCAGTCGCCAAAAGCATCGGCGCCGGAGAAGCGGTCCTGGGGGAAATATTTCAGGAGATCATTGGTCCCCTCACCGCCAAGCGCATCCCAGAGCTTGGTTAAATGCCTGTCGCGATCAAACGGCTCCGCTGTCACGTATCGCCCCTTGAGCGTCACCGCTACAGGTGCTGGGCATCCCTTGAATTCCGTAAGATCGCGCATTCTCTTCCCCATACTCGATGGAAAAGAATTAGGCGAGCCGTCGATGGATGTCAAAAGGATGAATACACGGCGCGAGCGCGCCGTGATCGATCTTGTCCGATGTGACGTAGCCGGCTTTCCAACGACGTCTGAGGGAATGTCACACCTTGGCAGCAGTAACCGTTGCCTCAATATGATCGACCAGCGCGTCAGGGAGCCCAAGGCGCCCGGCGAGAAGATCGAGATAGCCGCGCTCCGCGCGCGTGTCCGCCTCAATCGCAAGGCGCGAGGCGGTGTAAAGCTCCACCTTCTGCTCTTCCGTGCGGGCAGACGCCACCAGAGCGTCGACGTCAAGCGGATCGGCCAGTTCTTTTTCGATGAATTGCTCCGCTTCCGTATCCAGTCCCGACACCTGAACGCGCTCCATGATACGGGCTCGCTCTTCCGCGTCGATATGGCCATCCGCCTTCGCTGCCGCAATCATGGCCTGGATAAGCTTCAGGGCGAAATCATTTGAGAGTGCGGGTGACTGCGGATGAAAGGCTGAATCAGCCGGTGGAGCAATGAGTTCGGGTTGCGGCTTTGGTGCCGCCTCCGGCGCCTGGCCTGACTTGTAGTTCTTGTATGCAAGATAACCAAGCCCGGCGATGGCAGCGATACCGCCAACAGTCGCGGCATTGCCAGCGAGCTTGCGGCCCGTTTTCGTCCCGAGAATTGCCGCAGCAAGTGCGCCGGCCTTCATAGGGTTGTTTTTTGCGATTTCGGCGGCCTGTCCAGCCCTGTCGCGGACACTTCCAGAAAGGCCCGGCACTTGCGAGCCGAGGAATTGTTCAAGAAGTTTCTTGGCGTCGAACATCAAAATCTCCTGTGAGGGTTCAATCCCACAGGAGATAGGAAACTATGCTACGAATACAAACCTGAACCGCTCACGCCTTCGTGAACAGGCGTGTCCGATGACGCAGCTGGGACGGTATCAACCGCGCAATGCTGCAGCTTCGGCCGCGAGCTTGGTAATCCCTGCCCAGTCGCCTGTTGCGACCAGTTCGCGGGGGGCAACCCATGAGCCGCCGACGCAGACGACATTCGGCAACGACAGATAATCGTTGGCATTCTTGAGAGAAACACTGCCTGTCGGGCAAAAGACTGTCCCGGCAAGCGGCGATGCCAGAGCCTTGAGGTACGGAGCACCACCAGCCTGTTCGGCCGGGAAAAACTTCAGAACCTTGTATCCTTCATCGCGCAACGCCATGACTTCGCTTGCCGTAGCGGCACCGGGAAGCAAAGGTACCTTGGAAGCGCGAGCCGCTTCTAGAACGCTCTTGTTCAGGCCTGGGCTGACGATGAAGGTCGAACCAGCTTCTGCAGCGGCTTCATAGTCCTTGGCGTTGAGGATCGTGCCTGCACCGACATTCGCTCCCTCGACTTCCGCTGCGACCGCACGAATGGCGTCGAGAGCGGCAGGTGTGCGAAGCGTAATCTCGATTGCCTTGAGCCCACCTGCGACCAGAGCCCGCGCCAAGGGCACGGCAGATGCCGCATCATCCACGATCAACACCGGCACGACCGGCTGCAGCTTGAGAATGGAGAGCAGTTTTTCGGAGTCCTGGGCCAAGTTTGAGCCTCCCTTGCACGTTTGAAACGATTGAAATACCGACGTTCGAATTAGCCTGCCTTCGCGACCATGTCGAGGCGCAAGATGTGTAATTCAGTTCTCTCCAGCCTGAGGGGTTAAGTGATCAGCCAATCTTATTGAGGTTACCGTCAAGCCCTAGATACTTCAAACAATTCGCTTTTTCATGACATATGCTTGTAATAAGCTCAGTTGTCGGTTTTTCAGAAATTGCTTGGCAAAAGAAGTAGATGGCAAAAGAGATAGAACGCAAGTTTCTTGTCGCACATGAAGAGTGGCGCGATAAAGTCACGTCAAGCAAGTCGTTTAGACAGGCCTATGTTGCATCCATGGACGATCGCTCTGTCCGCGTCAGAATCGTGGATGATCGAAAAGCCACTTTGACAATCAAGATCGGCGCCAGCGCATTGGTGCGTGACGAATACGAATATGCCATCCCGCTGACGGACGCAGATGAGTTGATGGCAAGTGCGTTGGGGATCGTCATAGAGAAGACCCGTCACACGGTTGAACATGCGGGCTTCACCTGGGAAGTCGATGTCTTCCGGGGGCACTATGCTGGCCTTGTCGTGGCCGAGGTGGAAATGGATGATGAGAATGCTCAACCTGCGCTGCCAGAATGGCTTGGTCAGGAAGTAACGGGCGATCACCGTTTTTCGAACCAGTCACTCGCAACCCAGAACCTGCGAAAAGAGTTGCTGAATGCCCTTCAGGATTGATCCAAGAAAGCCCTTCGACGATGAAATACGCCGCGCCGGGCTGGAGCTGATCGACGAGGCAATTGAGATCCTGGAAAACCAGCCGGACGGTTCACATGAGGCGGTCCATGACGCACGCAAACGGTTCAAACGCATCCGCGCGCTCTATCGACTCATTCAGCCCGCCAACGCCGGCTTTCGACGTGAGGAAAACGCCAGGTTTCGGCAAATCGCCCAATCACTCGCCTTTGCGCGCGATGCCACCGCTCTGGTCGAGACCGCCGGTTACCTTGAAGAATTTGCGCGTTCCGAGGCGCAAAGCGTCGCTTTACAATCGGTAACAGTCACGCTTGAGGAGCGACGCGACCATGCAATCGAGCATGAAGTCGATCTCGACAGCACGATCAAGACCGCCATTGCGCAATGCCGAAAGGGCCGCGCGCAACTGGATGCGCTCAGCTTGCCGGATGATGCGAAAGATGCGGCCAGACTGATCCGCAAAAGCTGGGCAAAACAACGCAGAAAAGCGCTAGAGGCACTGAGCGATTGCCACGCGCACGCCGACGTCGAGCATTTTCACGATCTGCGTAAGGCGGGCCAAATCTACTGGATGCATCTGGGCCTTCTGCGTCGCCTCTGGCCGTCGGCGATGCGCAGCAAACGTGCGGATGCCAAGCGTCTGGTGGATTTGCTGGGGCGCGAGCACGATCTTTCCGTGCTGGCAGCGCTTGCCGACCGCGAAGGTGAGCTTTTTGGTAACGGCGACCGGCAGGCTTTTCTCCTTGAGGCGATCATTCGCCAGCAACAGGTGTTGCGCAAAGACAGCCTTGTGCTTGCGGGCGAGGTCTTTTCGGAATCCGCGCGTACAGAAAGCAGCATTGCCGCGGTGTTGTGGCGTCGTGCGGGAAAGTAGGTGGGAAACGCCTGCAGTCCAGGAAACTTGACGAATTTCAAAATCCGCCAAATGCCGTCTAAAAGGTGGATTTGGATTGCTTTGCGGACGTCATCGCTGTATTTCAGCGCCCATGACCGACACCATTGTTCCTTCTCGCCCGGAAGCCGCACCGGGAGCCATTGGCGATTTTCTCGTGGCTGCGCTTTATCATTTTGCCCGCTTCCCGCGGTTCGAAAGCGTGCGCGATCCGCTTTTCCGGCTTTGCCAGGAAAACGGCGTGAAAGGAACGTTGCTTCTGGCTGCGGAAGGTATCAACGGCACGATCGCCGGGCCTGATGCAGGCATCCATGCCATCTTGTCGTTCCTGCGCGCCCAGCCGGAGTTTAGCGCGCTTGAACACAAGGAAAGCCGTGCATCCAAGATGCCCTTCGTGCGCATGAAGGTGAAGCTCAAAAAAGAGATCGTCACGATGGGCGTGCCGGACATCGATCCCAACCAAATTGTTGGCACGTATGTCGCTCCGCAGGACTGGAACGCCCTTATCTCCGACCCAGATACAATCTTGATCGACACGCGCAACGACTATGAAACAGCCATCGGCGTTTTCAAAGGCGCTGTCGACCCACAGACAAAAACGTTTCGTGAGTTTCCAGACTGGGTAAAGAACAACCCCGGCCTGCACAACAAGCCAAAGATCGCCATGTACTGTACAGGCGGCATTCGTTGCGAGAAGGCAACCGCCTTCATGAAAGAGCAAGGCTTCGAAGAGGTGTACCACCTAAAGGGCGGCATTCTTAAGTACCTGGAAGAAGTGCCCGAGGAGGAAAGCTTGTGGGAAGGCGCGTGCTTCGTCTTCGACGAGCGCGTCTCGGTCGTCCACGGCCTTGCAGAAGGCGATCACAAGCTCTGCCATGCGTGCCGTAATCCGATCACCCCTGAAGTGCGCCAGTCACCACTGTTCGAGGAAGGTGTATCCTGCCCGAGCTGTTATGATGACAGGACGGACGATGACCGTCAGCGGTTCCGTGACCGCCAGCAACAGATTGATCTCGCAAAGAAGCGTGGCGAAAAGCACCTGGGCCGCTGAGACAGACTGAAACGTCAGCATCGTTTCGGCCTCATGTAAGGCAGGCCTTCGTCGCGGACGAGACAAATCGTGTCCAGAAGCCCGATGATGCGCGTTGTAAGCAATTAGGCCTTCAGGCGTATGTCGGCCACCGGTGCATCCTGTGCATCGAGCAGTTCGCAGATTCTTTCACCGCTAACGGGCCGCGAAAACAGGTAGCCTTGCAGTTCGTCACAACCGCACAGATGCAGGATCGCGGCCTGTTCTTCTGTTTCAACGCCTTCAGCCGTAACGGGAATGTCGAGGGAGCGTGCCAATGCAACGGTTGCCTGCAACATGTCGAGTGACCGGCCACCCTGCTCCAACGCCATGACAAGCGAACGATCTATCTTCATACGATTGAAGCCGAAACGGCGAAGATAGCCGACGCTGGCAAATCCAGCTCCGAAATCGTCGAGTGCGATACTGATACCAAGCTGTTTCAGCTTGTCGATCGCCACGTTCGCCCGTTCTGGATGCTGGATGAAATAGCCTTCCGTCAATTCCAGCCGCAACCGATCGGGCGTCGTGCCGGTGTGCTTCAATATGTCAGCGACATACCCTGCGAAGGTCGGATTGCGGAACTGCACAGGTGATATATTGACCGACAGCCTTATCGATGGCCACTGCTGCGCAGCCTCGCAGGCACGTTGCAAAACAAAAAGACCAAGCCTGTCGATCAGACCACTTGTCTCGGCGGCTGCGATGAAGATATCGGGTGCGACAGGCCCGACGCCTGGACGGTTCCAACGTGCCAACGCCTCGACACTCGTGATCGTCCGGGTCGCGGCGTTGACGACAGGTTGGTAGACCAGAGAAATTTCCTCGTTACCAATCGCTCGTCTGAGATCTGCTTCGAGCTGCAGCTTTTCTTCCCGCAGCGCGTCCATTTTCTCGTCATAGGCAACATAGCGCCCGCGTCCGCCCTCTTTTGCCTGATACATGGCCATATCGGCGCGACGCACAAGTTCCTCGCCGTCGATCTCACCGGCGGTCGAAATTGAAATGCCAATGCTGCAGCCGATGCTCGCTACTCGCTCGCCGATGCTGAACGGCTCGGTAAAAAGCTCGAGTATGGAACGGCAGAGCTTGCGCCCGTCCTCGCGCACGTCGCCGCCCTGAATTGCGATGGCAAATTCGTCCCCGCCCAATCGCGCCAGGACGGCGTGCTCCGGGACGAGAACCTCAAAGGCTGCTGCGACGCCCTTGATAAGACGATCACCGGCAGCATGACCATAGGAATCGTTGATTTCCTTGAAGCCATCGAGATCGAGATAAAGAAGCAGCACATCCGTCCTGTGATGACGAGCAGAACGGACCATGCGGGCGAGTTTGAGAAACAGGCCGTTTCGGTTCGTCAACCCGCTCAGTCGATCACGGAGTGCCTCATCGCGTGCCGCCGCCTCATCGGCCTTCAGACGGTCAAGTGTCGCCGAACCAACGATGAGCAGAACAATAAAAAAAGTGCCTACGACGCCAAGTGCGGTGAAGATTATAGGTCGCGCACCGTGGAAACTGACATCACCCGGCAATCGTGAACGCCAACCCATCTTGGCCACGACCTCGCCGAGCGGATTGACGATATCGACAGCGTTGGCGCCTTCGACATTGGTGGGCTCAAGTTCGAGGCCATCGACGACGTAGGTCCGAGCCAGCCTGTCGACCAGCGGCTTTGTAAAATGGCGGGCAAGAAGAAGATATCGTCGCTCATTTTCGGCTGAGGGCAACTCACCGGATTTGTTCCGGATCAGCGCAACGCCGGCAGCCGCGATGCCATGGTCGGTCTTGACGAACCCGGACATCTGAGACCAGTGACCGGGACGCATTTCCTGCACCTTGGCGAGCATCTTCCCCCAACCTCCAGGCAGATAACTTTCTTCCGGCCAGGAAATCGGCATGCCATCGTGATAGGCCATACGCACACGGCCGTCCTGATCGAGCACGATGGCCGTATCGAACAGTTTCCCCGGCCCACTTGCCTTGCCGTAATTGCTTGCAAGCCAATCGAACCTGTCAGGGGCATAGACAAACTCGGCGGCGTCATTGCGCACGGCATAATCTGTCAATGTTGCATCAAGTTGATTGCGAAGCGTCATCAAAGCGCCTGATGTCGTCTCTTTCAGGCGTAGATTGTCCAGCGCATTCGCCTGATCCTTGATCTGGCCGACAGCAGACAAGACAAGGGCGGTTACGACGAAAAGAACCAGGGCGAACGCAAACAACACGGCTCCAACGGCTGCCCGTCGGCCAATGCGCAAGTGTCTGACTATCCCCCGCGGTACAATCCGCATAATTTCCCCTTCGAAAGCATCATCTTGCGAAGGAAACATTCAAAACCGGTTAAACCGCGCGACGACGTCGACCCAAAAAAACACAGGTACAAAACGGTAGTCTCAGTGCATACCCGGTCCGATCAGCGCAAAGAAAAACCTCCCCCGCGTCGCGAGGGAGGTTTTCGTTGGTCGCAGTTGTCTTCCGGCGAATACCGGATCACTTATTACCAGGACGGAATGACCGTACCGTTGTACTTTTCAAGAATGAAAGCCTTCACTTCCGGGCTCTGGTAGGATTCAACCAGGGTCTTTACCCATGGCGCATCCTTGTCCTTGGCGTTGATTGCGATGATGTTCGCATAAGGCGACTTTTCGCTCTCGATCGCGATAGAGTCCTTCTTCGGGTTGAGGCCTGCTGCCGTGGCATAGTTCGTGTTGATCACCGAGGCATCCGTATCATCCAGCGAACGGGGAAGCTGCGCGGCGTCCAGTTCGATGATCTGGATGTTCTTCGGGTTTTCGGTGATGTCGGCAGGGGTAACCTTCAGACCGACGTCTGGGTTGACCTTGAGCACGCCCTTGGAGGCCAGAACCAGAAGTGCACGACCGCCATTGGTTGGGTCGTTCGGAATACCGATCGTTGCGCCGTCCTTGAGTTCATCAAGGCTCTTCACCTTCTTCGAATACACGCCCATTGGTGTGGTGATCGTGGTACCGACGCTGATGAGATCGAACTTGCGGTCAGCGATCTGGTTGTCGAGGTAAGGTTGGTGCTGGAAGGAGTTCGCCTGAAGCTCTCCATCGGCCAAGGCCTGGTTTGGAACCACGTAGTCGGAGAACTCGATGATATCGAGATCCAGACCCTTCTTTGCAGCGATCGTCTTCACCTGCTCCATGATCTGGGCGTGTTCAGCCGGTGTCACACCGATCTTGATGGTTTCAGCAAGCGCGGAGCCCGCCGAAAACAAGGCTGCGAGCGAAGCCGCGATAATGAGTTTTTTCATTGGGTGTCTCCTTGGGTTTTGTCGTTATAAGTTAATGAATGAAATCAGGATTTCCGGTTGCGTTTATCGAAGCTGCGGGCAAGTGCGTCGCCGGCGCTCTGGACAAGCTGCACGAGTACGATCAGGACCAGAACAACCACCAGCATCACGTCCGGCATAAAACGCTGATAGCCATAGCGAATGCCGAGGTCGCCGAGCCCACCGCCACCGACCGCACCGACCATGGCGGAATAACCGATCAGGCTAACCAGCGTGAGGGTCAGCGCCAAGGTGATGCCGGGCTTTGCCTCGGCAAGCAAAACCTTCGTGACAATCTGCAATGGGGTCGCACCCATGGCACGGGCAGCTTCAATAAGCCCCTTGTCAACTTCGCGAATGGCCGCTTCGACAAGACGCGCGATGAATGGCACGGTTGCAACCGTCAACGGCACGATTGCCGCATTGGTACCGATGGACGTACCGGCCACGAGCCGGGTGAATGGAATAATCGCAACCACGAGAATGATGAAGGGGGTGGAACGGGCCGCGTTGACGATCAGGCCGAGAATGCGGTTTGACATCGGCGCAGCAAAAAGTTCGCCCTTGCCACTGGTGGCAAGGAAGACACCGAGCGGAACACCGAGGATGGAGCCGACGATGCCTGCGACGGCAACCATGTGCAGCGTCTGCAGAAGCCCCTTGGACAGAAGGTTGAAAAGCATTTCAGGCGACATAACCGAGCACCTCCGTGTGAAGTCCGGTTTCTGCATAAAAGGCGCTGGCGCGTGCAGCCACTTCAGGTGAGGCTGGATAAGACACAACGAGCGACCCGAAGGGTTCTCCGGAAATCTCCTCTATCGTTCCAGCGAGAATATTGACGTCGGGGCCGATTTCGCTGACGAGACGGGCGGTCAGCGGCTGAAACGCCGTTTCCCCAAAAAACACCAGACGCACCAGCACCCGGTCTCCAGCCGCCGGTTGCGGCTTCAGTCCTGACGTGACCCAGTGCGGCAGTTTCACGCCAACCGAAGACGACAACAGGCTACGCGTCGTCTCGTGCTTCGGTGCGGTGAAGATATCGAAAGTGCGACCCTGCTCGACAATCAAACCCTTGTCGATAACAGCGACTTGAGAGGCAATGGTCTTAACCACTTCCATCTCATGGGTAATAAGAAGAACAGTCAGGCCAAGTTCGGCATTGATGCGCTTCAGCAGCTCCAGGATGGATTGAGTTGTTTCCGGGTCGAGAGCGGAGGTAGCCTCGTCGGAGAGCAACAGTTTCGGCGATGTGGCAAGCGCACGCGCGATACCGACACGCTGCTTCTGACCGCCGGACAATTCCGCAGGGTAGCGCTTTGCCTTATCGGACAGACCGACGAGTTCGAGCAGCGGCGTAACCTTGGCCTCAATTTCCTTTTTGCCAACACCGGCGATTTCCAATGGCAGCGCCACATTGTCGAAAGCGGTGCGCGAAGAAAGCAGGTTAAAGTGTTGAAAAATCATACCTACAGATCGGCGAAGCGTGCGCAGGCCAGCTTCATCCAGTGCGGATACATCAACACCGTCTACAACCACACGTCCGGTAGATGGCTTTTCGAGCCCATTGGCCAAGCGGATCAGCGTGGACTTGCCAGCACCCGAACGGCCGATAATGCCGGTGATCGAGCCTTTCGGAACGACGTAGTCAATTCCCGCAAGCGCGGCAAATCCGGTTTTTCCGCCAGTGGCGCCAAAGGTCTTTGTTACACCTTCGAAAACGACCATCTGGTCCGACACCGCCTGCTCCGGGGGCGCGGGAATGGCCGCGTTAACTGCAAAACTCATTGAAAACTCTCGGTGTGAAAACTCTTGACGGGTCGGGTCTCAAAAAATCCTGTCGCGGACGGTACCGCGTTCTTCATGCGACTTCGGCGCACATTCGATTACAGAGGATTTTCCGGGTCATTGCGTCAGGCTTTCACTTGTCGATACCGCAGAGCGGCACTTGGATGACGCATGTTTGCCCGCATGCGTCATCTTTTTACAGGGATGATTTTTCGTTTATTCCACATGGACGAAAAAATCTACCGCAAAGCTCCAAGGCCGTGCGAACGAGGTGTCCTTGGAAGAGTTGGAGGCACCTTCAACGTTTCCGAGGGAGCTTTAGTGCCCGTATTTTCTGGAAGCGTTGCCTTGGTTACACGCGGCTGACGAATTGATCGAGCGGACGACGAACCTTCTTGAGATCAACGAGCCAGTCTCCGTCCGGCTGACGATAACCAAGCGGCAAAATCGTCACGGAACGCAGTCCCTTCTCGCGAAGGCCGAGAATCTTGTCGAGTTCGGCAGGATCAAAACCTTCCATCGGGGTTGAATCGACCCCTTCGAAAGCCGCCTGAGCAACGGCCATGCCGAAGGCAATGTAAGCCTGGCGGGCGGCATGTTCAAAATTCACTTCCGCGTCGCGTTCCGGATAGGCAGCAAGCAGTTTCTGGCGATAGGCTTCCCATCCCTCGTTCCTGAAACCGCGCTCTTCATTGACCAGATCGAACATATGGTTGATACGGTCGGTCGTATAATTGTCCCAGGCTGCGAAAACGAGAAGATGCGATCCGTCCGTGACCTGCGCCTGGTTCCAGGCAATCGCCTGAATTTTTGCGCGCACGTCCGGGTCCGTGACGACGATGACTTCGAAGGGCTGAAGGCCGCTTGAGGTTGGCGCAAGGCGTGCTGCCTCAATGATACGCTCCACCTTGTCTTCCGAAACGGCCTTGGAGGGGTCCATCTTCTTGGTGGCGTAACGCCAGTTGAGTTTTTCGATAAGCATGTCCGTATATTCCCTTGGGAGGATCAACCCTCGCCCGGCGGTACGAAGGCGCCACGTTTGGTCGTGGCCGGACTGAGATAGGACAAAGACGCGCCTGCACAAGCAGGCACCACAAGGTTACCGTCAAAAAAAGTCAGTAAAGCTGATAATTTTGTCCGCTTACAATTTCCGATGGTTGCCTTTGGGAAATTCAGACGCGAGAGCACTGTACCATTTGCCGCTTTTCTTCAGTGTCCGGACCTGCGTATCGTAATCGACGTGAACAAGGCCGAACCGCATTCGATATCCTTCGGCCCATTCGAAATTATCCATCAGACTCCAGGCAAAATAGCCACGCATGGGGTAACCGCCCTTGATAAGATCGGACACCACAGACAAATGATCTGCATAATAGTCGAGACGTGGCTGGTCATTCACCTCCCCGTCTTCAACGCCCATATTGTAACACGCGCCGTTTTCGGTGATGTAGCAATCGGGCAATTCATACCGCGCGTAAAGTTCTTCCACCAGCGAGGCAAGTGCTGGCGAATAGACCTCCCAGCCAATGTCCGTTTTGACATCGCTGATAAAGGGAGCTGCTTTGGTTGCAGGAAACTCGGCATCACCAGACGCATCGTCCGCAACTCGCATGGGGGTATAATAATTGAGACCCCACCAGTCCAGTTTCTGCGAGATGATCGAGAGGTCGTCCGCCTCGACGATCGGCATGCGATCTCCAAGTGCCTCCATCATTTCCTTGGGGTATTCGCCCTTGAAGACAGGATCGAAGAATGCACCATTATGGAACTGGAAAGCACGCTCGGCAGCGTTGTGGTCGGCCTGACTGTCCGACGCGGGAATAACGGAATGGGCGTTCAGCACCAGACCGACAGGAACCTTAGGCGCGACATGGCGTGAAGCCTCGACACCAAGACCATGAGCCAGATTGATATGGTGCATGGCGGCGAGTGCTGCTTGCATGTTGCGCTCGCCCGGTGCGTGAATGCCATAAAGGTGACTGAGCCATACCGCGCACCAGGGTTCGTTGAAGGTGGCAACCGCATCCAGACGATCGCCCAAGCGAGCCATCACTGTTTTGGCATAACGGTGAAACGCATGGGCCGTTGAGCGCGCCGTCCAGCCACCGTCACCCATCAACGTCAACGGCAAATCCCAGTGGTAGAGCGTTGCGTAGGTCTTGATACCGCGCGCCTTGCAGCCGTCGACCAACCGGTCGTAAAAATCCAGGCCTTTTTCATTGATCGGGCCAAAGCCATCTGGAATGATCCGTGGCCACGCAATCGAAAACCTGTAGGCTTCAACACCCATCGCCTTGATTAGATCGAGGTCATCGTCAAGCCGGTTGTAGTGGTCGCAGGCAACATCTCCGTTATCGCAGTTATAGACGCGGCCCGGCATGTTGCAGAAAGCATCCCAGATTGACGGCTTTCGACCATCGACCTTCGTGGCGCCTTCAATCTGGAAGGATGCGGTCGCGACACCGAACAGGAAGTCACCGGGGAAGCGTTCTGCAAGCACCTTGGGATCGGTCATAGGACAAGCCCTCTCTGTCATGCCTAAAGGAAGGTTGATGGTGGTTTAGACGATGTTGGGAAGCAGGTACAGCCAACAGCAACGCAATTCTGCAACGTTTCAGAAATTTGCCTCATCAAATATCCAAAGCGCTTGCAGGTGTCATCGAACAGGGGCGGCGGTTCGTGATGGCGAAACGAAAAAGAGGCGGGAAATTCTCCCGCCTCTCAAATCGTTCGATAGGACTAGCAGATCAAACGTAACGATTGACGACGTTTTCGAGATACTCCTGACGACCGGACTTCGGTTCAGGATTGATGTTTTCGCGCTCGACCTTGGCAGCAATATCTTCAAGCTTGTATTCGCCGCGCAGCATCTTTTGTGCTTCAGGCTGATCCCACTTGGCGTAACGCTCGGAAAGCGGTTTCGACAGGGCGCCATCTTCCACCATCTTTGCCGCAGCCTTCAGGCCCCGTGCGCAGCAATCCATGCCGCCGATGTGGCCGATCAACAGATCCGCTGGATCAAGAGATTGACGGCGCAACTTGGAATCGAAGTTTGTACCACCCGTGGTGAAGCCACCTGCCTGCAGAACCTGATAGTAGGCAAGCGCCATTTCCGGCACATTGTTCGGGAACTGGTCGGTGTCCCAGCCGGACTGGTAGTCGTTACGGTTCATGTCGATGGAACCGAAGATGCCGAGTGCCGAGGCCAATGCCAACTCATGCTCGAATGTGTGCCCGGCAAGGATCGCATGGCCCTGTTCGATGTTCATCTTGACCTCGTTTTCAAGGCCATACTTCTTCAGGAAGCCATAGACGGTGGCGACGTCGTAATCGTACTGGTGCTTGGTCGGCTCCTGTGGCTTCGGCTCCACGAGGATCGTACCCTTGAAACCAATCTTGTATTTGTACTCGACGACCATGTGCAGCATGCGCGCCATCTGGTCGAACTCACGTTTCAGGTCGGTATTGAGAAGCGTCTCATAACCTTCACGTCCGCCCCAGAGAACGTAGTTTTCACCACCAAGCTTCATGGTCGCATCCATGCAGGTCTTGATGGTCGCAGCCGAATAGGCAAACACATCCGGGTCAGGGTTTGTCGAGGCACCCGACATAAAGCGCCGGTTGGAAAACAGGTTTGCCGTACCCCACAGGAGCTTAACTCCGGTTTCTTCCTGCTTTTTCTGAAGATAATCAACGATTTCGTTGAGGTTCTTCGTGCTCTCGGCAAAGTTTTTTCCTTCCGGACGCGCATCGGCGTCGTGGAAGCAATAATAGGGCGCGCCGAGCAGGCTGAACATTTCGAAAGCCACATCGGCTTTCAGCTTTGCCTTCGCCATATCGTCCCCGAACCAAGGCCGGTCGAAGGTACGTCCGCCGAAAGGATCGCTACCCTCCCAGGCAAACGAATGCCAATAGGCAACGGCAAAGCGCAGATGGTCCTCCATGCGCTTGCCACCAACAATCTCATCGGGATTGTAGTGACGGAAAGCCAACGGATTGGTGCTGTCCGGGCCCTCGTATTTGATCTTGCTGATATCGCCGAAAAAACCTGTACTCACGAATGATCCTCCTTGGGTTTATTCGCCCTCCCCGGATGGGGAGGGACGGGCAAAAGGGGTGAGATATTGGGTTCACCCCGGCCGCACAGTTGGAGACCTGCCCTCAAGCAGGAGGTCCGCAACTCAGAGCGATTTGATGGCAGGATAGAGCGCACGGTAACGCGCGTAGGCTTCCTCATAAGCACCCGCGAGTGCCGCTACAGGCTCAATCGTGCTGTCGGTCTTTGGCTGGGTGCAGACAGAAACGGGATCGGCACCTGTTGCAGCAATCAGGCCGAGACGCGCGGCGCCAAAGGCGGCACCGAAGTCACCTTCGGCCGGAATATCAACCGGCACGCCGAGCGATGTGGCAATAGACGCAAGCCAGTAGGCCGAGCGGGACCCGCCGCCAATGGCGGTCACGCGAGAAATCGACGTACCTGCCGATTTCAACGCTTCGAGGTTGTCGCGGATTGCAAAGGTGACGCCCTCGAGGACCGCTTGCGTCAGCGCCTTGCGGTCGCTTTCGTGCGCAAGACCGATGAAGGAACCACGGATTGCAGCATCATTGTGCGGCGTGCGCTCACCCGAAAGATAGGGGGCAAACGTAACACCTGACGGGGCCAGGAGCTCATCACCCAGTTCGGCCGTCAGTGCAGCGGCGGACTGACCGGTCAGGCGCGAATACCAGTTGAGGGCGTCAGTCGCGGAGAGAATAACGCCCATCTGGTGCCATGTGTTCGGCAACGCGTGGCAGAAGGCATGCACGGCGCTTTCAGGCTTCGGAAGATAAGATGCGTTTGCAGCGAAGAGAACGCCGGACGTTCCGAGTGACACAAAAGCATGGCCTTCTTCAACGGTTCCCATGCCGCAGGCAGAAGCCGCATTGTCACCGGCCCCGCCGGCAACTACGACTTTGCCCGAAATTCCCCATTCAGCGGCGAGGTCAGCACGCAGGACACCCGCCTCATCGCTCCCCTCTACCAGCGAAGGCATCTGCTTTTCATCGAGACCAGTCGCAGCCAACAGCTCCGGCGACCATTTGCGTGCGCCGGTATCGAGCCAGGAGGTGCCAGCGGAATCCGACATTTCCGAAATGTATTCGCCGGTCAGCCACAGCCTCAAATAATCCTTAGGCAACAGAACCTTGGCGACTTTAGCGAAGATTTCAGGTTCGTTGTTCGCAACCCAGACAAGCTTTGGAGCGGTAAAACCCGGAAACACGATGTTGCCGGTGATTTTCCGAAAGCGCGGGTCAGCGTCAAGCTTGGCAGCCTCTGCAAAGGAACGAGTGTCGTTCCAGAGAATGCATGGACGCAGAACCTTGCCCGCGTCATCGACCAGCGTCGCACCGTGCATCTGTCCTGAAAGGCCGATGCCTTTGACGGCTGCGAGCTCTTTCGGAAACTTGGCCTTGAGCCCGGCGACGGCTGTTTCGGACGCCTTGATCCAGGCAGCAGGGTCTTGCTCCGACCAGCCGTGGTGTGGGCGCGAAACATCGAGCGATCCATTCGCCGAACCGATGATCTTCTGATCGCCGTCAATCAGCAGGGCTTTGACGCCAGAGGTTCCAAGGTCGAGACCGAGATACATGTATTTCTCCATTTTCCGCCGCACGGCGGCTTAAAAATTCAGGGCAGATTGTCCCTGAGAAAGATGTCTATGCGGATGCGCTCCTGCGCTGCAATCACCTGCTGACCATCAGCGCGCGCTTTCAACACACGAATAGCGCTACGCACCTCATGTCCGGCATCCTGATTGAGGACCGCGTCGATAACGCCTTCCCTCAACGCATTGGCCGTGTTTTCCGTCAGCTCGTGAGCGATGACGGACACTGGACGGTCTCCGGCATTCGCTTTGAGAGCACGGATAAGTCCGCGGTTACCCGCTCCGAGACTGTAAATGCCAGAAAGCGACGTATTCTGAAGCGCTTCGCCGACCAGAGTTGCGACTGTTTCCGGATTGTCGCGCCCCTCCAAAACGGGCAACAGACGTATCTCTGGAAATTCAGCCTCGATCACCTCGCGAAATCCCTGCAGGCGTTCACGATGGTCACGCACGAGCATCGAACCGGCGACGACAGCAACCTCCCCGCCCCTGCCAGACAAAAAACGTCCAAGCAGACTGGCAGCAGTGCGTCCGGCCGCGACGTTGTCGACGCCGGCGTAATGATCGCGGTGCGCTCCAGAAATGTCCGACACCAGTGTAACAGTCGCGATACCGCTTTCGGACAGACGTTCCGTCGCCTCGGCAACATCGTGCGAGTCAATCGCGACGAAAGCGACGCCTGACGGCCTTTCCTGCCGCGCCACGTCGAGTGCCTGCGTCAACGCGGCCGCATCGAACGGTGGCACCTCGATGACACGAATCGCAGTGCGCTCTATGTGCGACCGGGATGCGGCAGCGCGAACCTCGGCGCGAAGCGTTGCCATGAACGAGTTGTCGTTTCCGGGAACAACAAAGACGAGCGAATAGCTGCGCCCCTTGGCCAGATTTGCAGCCGCCATATCGCGTACGTAACCAAGGTCGGAAATCGCTGCTTCGACCTTGGCGCGGGTTGCTGCATGAACACCTTTACGAACGTTCAGCACACGATCAACGGTGGCCAAACTGACGCCCGCCTTTGCAGCAATGTCGTGGACAGTTGGCTTCATAGCTCCTCCAGGAGCTCTGCATATCTGCCTTTGTCATCACAGTAAATCGAAAAATGATGTACGTACCTCAAACCCCGCAAATAAAAATGGGCCGTCATTTGCGACGGGCCAGCTCTGCGGTGGATTGGGAGGGGCTTCTTCTTGTTTATTCAGTGTGCTGCATCGGGTGGTGGCGCAGCCTTTGGTTTCTGGATCAGGACGGTCAGCAGGATCAGGCTGATGAAGAGGCCGGTCAGCAGCAGGAAGATATCGGAGAAAGCCAATATCCAGGCCTGCTGGGATACCATACCGACCAACTTCTTGATTGCGACGGAGGCACCGTCCAAGCCGTAGGAATCATAGTTTGCACCGACGCTGTTCAACCATTCCAGCGCTTCCGGATTGGCATAGGTCACATGTTCCGAAAGCCGGACGTAATGATCGTCCGTGCGCTGGGAAAGAAGCGTGTTAATGACCGCAAGACCGACAGCGCCACCAAGGTTTCGAGTGAGGTTGAAGAGACCAGACGCGTTCTTGATTCGCGCGGGCGGCAGGGTTCCAAGCGCGATGTTGTTGATCGGCACCATGCACATCATCAGACCGAAACCACGCAGGATCTGCGGGATCAGCAGCTCATAAAAATCCCAGTCGGTCGTGACATGTGTCATGATCCATGTGCCGGCACTGAAGCTGATAAAACCGATCGCCATCATCACTCTCGGGTCGAGCTTGGTCGAGACCTTGCCGGCAATCGGCGCGGTGAAGAACATCGCAAGACCAGAGACGAACATCGTCTCGCCAATCATCAATGCGTCATAGCCACGCACACGCCCAAGATAGAGCGGATAGAGATAGGTCAATCCATAAAGACCGATACCCATGACGAAGGAGAACAACGACCCGATCGAGAAATTCCGATCGGAAAAGGCTCGGATGTCGACAACGGGAAACTCCACCTTGAAGGCGCGCCAGAAGAACACGACAGCGCCAACAACCATCGCAATGGTGCCGAGGACGATGTGCTCGTCATTGAACCAGTCTTTGTTGTTGCCTTCTTCAAGGACGTATTCCAGCGAACCGAGAAAGACAGCCATGGACAAGAGGCCCCACCAGTCGAACTTCTTCCAGAGCGAACTTTCGGGCTTGTCGAAGTCGATGAAGCTCCACGTCAGGATCGTAACGATAATGCCAGGGATGATGTTGACGAGGAACAGCCAATGCCACGAAAAAGCATTGGACAAATAGCCGCCGACGGTCGGACCAATGGTGGGCGCTAGAGTGGCAACAAGGCCGATGATCGGCGACACGACGGAGCGCTTGGACGGCGGAAAGATCGTGAACGCCGCAGCAAAAACTGACGGAATCATGCCGCCGCCAATGAACCCCTGGATCGCGCGATAGACGATCATCTGGTCAATGTTTGTCGCAGTCGCACAAAGCGCACTGGAGATCGTAAAACCGGCTGCGCAGGTGGCAAACAGAACGCGCGTCGAAAGAATGCGCGCCAAGGTTCCAGAAAGCGGAATCATGATGACTTCCGCGATCAGGTACGAGGTCTGAACCCATGCAATCTCATCAGATCCTGCACCGAGGCCGGCCTGAATTTCCGCAAGCGAGGCGGAAACGATCTGAATGTCGAGGATCGACATGAACATGCCGAAGACCATCGCAAAAAAAGCGATCAGCCTGCGCTTGTCCATAGGCGGGTCGGCGGGGACCGTCGCCCCACCTGTTCCAACAACCGTAGCCGCCATGGCCTTGTCCTTGCTTCTCGGTTACTTCGCTTCAGCAGTCTGGGTGTGTTCGGGTGCTGTGCGTGTGTCGACATCAACAACCACGCTCAGGCCGGCACGCAGATTATGCTTGGCGAGATCCTCTTTCAAAAAGACGATCCGAACCGGCACGCGCTGAATGACCTTGGTAAAGTTGCCCGTGGCGTTTTCAGGCGGCAACATCGAGAAGATCGACCCAGACGCCGGCGAGATCGACTGCACGGTTCCTTCGATCGTCGCATCGTCAAATGCATCGACGTGGACACGAACCTTTGAACCGGGTGCAACGCGCGCGAGCTGCGTTTCCTTGAAGTTCGCATCGATGTAGAGTTCGTTCATCGGCACGAGGGACGCCAGGCGTTTACCAACAGACACGAGGTCGCCAGTCTGGACCGCCAGATTGCCGATAACGCCATCATATGGTGCCTTCAGTACCGTGAACGACAGGTCACGCGCTGCCTTGTCACGCGAAAGCTGCAAAGAGCGGATCGTGCTTTCGGCTTCAGTGCGCTGGGCGCGAAGCAATTCGACATTTGCTCTGGCCGAGGTGATAGCTGCGTCACCGGCAACAGCGTTGGCCTTAGCCTGGTCGAGTGCAACCTGTGCATTGTCAGCAGATGCGACAGTGCCAACGTCCTTGGCCTGCAACTCGCTGGCGCGCTTCTGGTTGATCTCTGCACCGCGCAATGCGGCATCCAGAGAACCCTTCTGGGCAATCGACTGCTGCAACGATGATTGAGCACCAACGATCTGCGCATCAATGCGGTTCAGAGACAGTTCCTCTGTGCGGATCTGCGCTTCGGCTTGGTCAAGAGCAATACGATAGTCGCCATCGTCCAGGGTTACGAGCGGATCACCCGCCTTGACCTCCTGGTTGGCGACAACGTTGACCTTGGCAACATAACCAGAAACCTTCGGCGCGATGACAGCAATGTCACCACGAATATAGGCATCATCGGTCGAGACCATGAAACGGCCATCCGTCCACCAGTCGTAACCGTACCAGCCAGCTCCAGCGAGGACCGCGAGCGCGATAACAGGCAATACCTTGGACCGCTTTTTCTGCTTGGGAGCTGGAGACTGGGATGCAGGCGCTTCCGCGGATTTTGCCGGGGCTGCTTCGGCCTTGGCGACGGCATCCGCCTCTTGCGTATCGTTGACCGCGCGAACAGCGCTATTCTTCTGGGCCGACATTTGCTTGTACCGTGATAGATTGAAGAAAGAATTTCGAACTGAACCGTTCGGTTCGATTGACATAATCGCTTCTTTAACACATATCAAGTCCTATCGAACCGCTTGGTTCGACGTTCGGTTAATTTTTTTGGTTCCAGTTTCAAAGACGATGGCAGGTGAAAAAGAGACGATGGAGATAGATCCCGACGCTGGCTGTCCCGGAAATTCCGTTGGGCGCTTCGCAGCAGGAGAAGACCCGGCAAAGCGCGAGCAGATACTGGCGGGCGCCTGGCGGGTATTCAAACTGAAGGGCTTCGATGCCGCCAGCATGAACGATATCACCCGGGAAGCAGGGGTTTCCAAGGGGACGATCTACGTTTACTTCTCCAATAAAGAAGACCTCTTCGTCGCTCTGGTCGACCAGCATCGGCAGGAATTCGCAGCTTCGATGCGCAACATTCTGGCTGGCACCGAGGAAGTTCGCGACGGGCTGAAACAGTTCGGCCTCGCCTTCGCCAACAAGATGATATGCTCTGACATGATACCAGCCATGCGCTCGGTGCTTGGCGTCGTTGACCGTATGCCGAAGCTGGCGCAGCGCTTCTTCATCGCGGCACCCAACAATGTCCGCACCGTGCTTCAGGACTTCATCGAACATCACGTTGCCCTTGGCCACCTCAGGATCGATGACCTGGAGCTTGCGGCAAGGCAATTCATAGAGCTCTCCACCGGCACCTTTTTCAAGATGCGACTGTTCGGTGAGCTGGAAGGGCCTGTCCCTGACGAAGAGCTGAATCGGGTCATCGACAGCGCTATCAAGGTCTTTATGGCCGCTTATGGAACTGATCGGGCCTGACCTCATTCAGCAACGGCGCGAATGCGATACGCGGCTTACGCGAAATTTCGATGAAATCTTGAAGACCAAGGCCGTTCCTGCCTTGTTTCTCGCGTATTACGCTATAAATCTCCGTAACCGAATGGTTCGGCTGGCCTCGTTGCTGAAAGGAAAGTTTCCCTGATGGAGTCCGTCCTCCCTCTTTTGTCCGACCCCGCCGCCTGGGTGGCGCTCGTCACACTGATTGTCATGGAAGTCGTGCTCGGCATCGACAACCTGATCTTCATCTCGATCCTCACCAACAAGCTTCCACCCGAACAACGTGAAAAAGCCCGCCGCATCGGCATCGGGCTTGCGCTTGTTATGCGCCTTGGACTGCTTGGGACTGTCGCATGGATCGTACAGCTCACGACCCCCGTCTTCGAAGTCTTCGGTCATGCGTTCTCCTGGAAGGATATGATCCTTATCGGCGGCGGCCTTTTCCTGATGTGGAAGGCGACGAAGGAAATTCACCACAATGTCGATCCTGAAGATCATAAGGAAGACATGGTGGGTGGAGCGGTAACGATGAATTTCGGCTCGGCTATCGGCCAGATCCTGCTACTCGACCTGGTTTTCTCGGTCGACAGTATCATCACCGCCGTTGGGATGACCCCTCACCTGCCGATCATGATTATCGCCGTGGTCGTGGCCGTCGTTGTCATGCTCATTGCTGCAACGCCGCTCGCCAACTTCATTGAGCGCAACCCGACGATTGTCATGCTGGCCTTGGCCTTCCTCATGATGATCGGCATGACGCTGATCGCCGAGGGCATGGGCTTCCATGTTCCAAAGGGCTACGTCTACGCGGCAATGGCGTTCTCGGCACTGGTCGAACTCCTGAACATGCTCGCGCGCAATGCGCGGCGCAGAAAAAAAGCCGACGCAACCGATACGCACTGATCCTGGAGCGAATTTTCATTCCTCTCCTCCTTATAAGGCCCGCCGCCCGGCGGGCCTTTTTCATTCCATGGGACACTTTTTTCGCGGAACTCCGACAAGTCGCCTTGCGTTCTCAGGCTGCCCCACCGACAAGAGTGACCAAACCGCACTCGCCCATCTGAAAGCCGACAGACAGCATGACAACAGACCAGATCCTCGCCTTTGCCGTGATCGCCGCCATGATGCTGGCTTTTATCTGGGACAAGGTGAGATATGACGTCGTCGCCTGCAGCGCGCTTCTTGTGGCCGTGGCACTGGGGGTCGTGCCCTTCGAAAAGGCGTTCTCCGGTTTTTCCGATGACATTGTCATTATCGTTGCGAGCGCATTGATCGTCAGTTCGGCGGTGGCACGCTCCGGTATCGTCGACATGACGATCAAAAAGTATTTTCCGGAAATGCACTCAAAAGGCCTGCAGCTTGCATTTCTGATGATCCTTGTCGCGGTGATGTCGGCCTTCATCAAGAACATCGGTGCGCTTGCCATCATGATGCCGGTTGCCTTCCAATTTGCCCGCAAGTCTGGAAGTCCCGTTTCCTACTACCTGATGCCAATGGCCTTCGCCGCGCTACTGGGTGGATTGATGACGCAGATCGGCACGTCTCCCAACATTGTTGTGTCACGATTGCGCGAAGAGATGACCGGCCAGAGCTTCTCGATGTTTGACTTTACGCCAGTCGGAGCGGGGCTGACGGTCATTGGCATCATCTTCCTCACGTTCGGATACCGCCTTCTACCGGTGCGAGCGCGCCAGCAGACATCGGTGGAAGACATACTAGACCAGTCTGCCTACACGGCAGAAGCGACCTTGCCCGCCGACAGCGCGTATTCTGATTCAGCGCTGCGGGAACTTCTCAAAAAGGGCGACGGCGACGTCATAGCGAGTACCATTCTGCGTGGTTCAAGACGAATTTCCCCTTTCCCTGACGTCAAGTTGAAAGCCGGCGACACTGTTCTGCTTGAAGGTAGTCCGGAAGGACTGGACCGCATTGTTTCCCAGGCGAAGCTTCAGCTTTCCGGCAAGCCGCTGACCGAAAACGGCCAGAAAACCGCCGACCTCATTTCCATGGAAGCAGTCATCAGTAATGAATCGCTGATGAGCGGCATATCTGCGCGCGAACTCGCGCTTTCCTATACGCGTGGCGTCAATCTGATTGCTGTTTCACGTCGCGGCCAGCGTGTTAGCCAGCGACTGAGCGAACTGACACTTCAGGCCGGAGACGTCATCCTTCTTCAGGGCAGCCGCAAGAATCTGCCGCAAGTTCTGCAGGAATTTTCTCTCCTCCCCCTGGCACAACGGGAAATCCTGCTTGGCACACAACGCCGTGCGTTGATCCCCGTGATAGTGCTGGCGGCAGCGATGCTTGCGGCCGGCAGCGGATTGCTACCCGTTGCGGTCGCTTTTTTTGCGGCAGCATTCCTGATGATCGTCGTTGGAGCGATCCCGCTGAGCGACGTCTACAAATCGATAGACGGGCCAATTCTCGTCATGTTGGCAGCCCTTATTCCCGTCAGTGATTCATTGCGCACCAGCGGCGCAAGTGATCTCATTGCCGAATGGCTGGGTCATGCTGCGCAGGGTATGCCTCCATTCGTGGCGCTCGGCATGATCCTCCTGACGGCAATGGCCGTCACGCCGTTCCTCAACAATGCAGCGACCGTCCTTGTCATGGCCCCGATTGCCGCAGGCTTCGCTACGACGCTCGGATTTCGCCCCGAGGCCTTCCTGATGGCGGTGGCAATCGGCGCAGGATGTGATTTCCTGACCCCGATTGGCCACCAGTGCAATACGCTGGTCATGGGGCCCGGCGGATACCGCTTTAGCGACTATCCGCGCCTTGGGCTTCCTTTGTCGATCATGATCGTTATCGTTAGCATTCCCATGCTACTCTACGTTTGGCCCGTTTCCTGACCGCGGGAAATATCCTTATTTCCTTGACGCCTGCAGCATAATATGGCCTAAGCCCAAGCCGAATGGGAAACTGCAAAATGCGCTTCATTGCGCCCGTTTGCAGCCGTTCCTGCCGCATTCAACGTAAATCTTGCTGATAACTGGGCAAAATCGCCCGTATCACAGTCACGTCACGACGAGTGAATTTCATGACCACTTCCGGCGTTCGCGTCCGCATTGCCCCTTCTCCCACAGGCGAACCGCATGTCGGCACCGCCTACATCGCCCTCTTCAACTATCTCTTCGCCCAGAAACACGGCGGCGAGTTCATTCTGCGCATCGAAGACACCGATGCAACGCGCTCTACGCGCGAGTATGAAGAGAAAGTGCTTGAAGCACTGAAATGGACCGGGTTGAAATGGTCTGAAGGTCCCGATGTCGGCGGTCCTTACGGCCCTTACCGCCAGTCTGAGCGCAAGGACATGTACTGGCCCTACGCACAGGACTTGCTCGACAAGGGCCATGCCTTCCGTTGCTTCTGCACACCGGAGCGCCTCGAACAGATGCGCGAAGGACAGCGTGCCGCCGGCAAGCCGCCAAAATATGACGGTCTCTGCCTCAGCTATAGTGCCGAAGAAGTGACAAAGCGCCTCGATGCGGGCGAAAGCTCCGTCGTGCGCATGAAAATCCCGACCGAAGGCTCCTGCGACTTCACAGATGGCGTATACGGCGATGTATCGATCCCGTGGGATGCCGTTGACATGCAAGTGCTGATCAAAGCCGACGGCATGCCAACCTATCACATGGCCAACGTCATCGACGACCATCTGATGAAGATCACCCATGTTGCCCGTGGCGAAGAATGGCTGGCCTCCGTGCCGAAACACATCCTGCTTTACCGTTATTTCGGTTGGCAGGAGCCGGTGTTCATGCATCTTTCCCTGATGCGCAATGCGGACAAGTCCAAGCTTTCCAAACGCAAGAACCCGACATCGATTTCATACTATTCAGCTCTCGGTTACCTGCCGGAAGCATTGATGAACTTCCTTGGTCTGTTCTTCATCCAGATTGCCGAGGGCGAAGAACTTCTGACCATGGACGAACTGGCGCAGAAGTTTGATCCGGACGCGCTCTCCAAGGCGGGTGCAATTTTCGACATCCAGAAGCTCGACTGGCTGAATGGCCGCTGGCTGCGCGAAAAGCTCACGCCGGAGGAATTCATTTCCCGTTCTCTGGAATGGGCGATGGAAAATCAGCGTTTGACCGAAGGTCTGAAGCTTTCCCAGAGCCGCATCTCAAGACTGGGTGAGTTGCCGAACCTTGCAGGTTTCCTGCTTTCCAGTGACGTCGGTCTCACGCCTCAGTCCTTCGCAGGTCTCAAGAGCAAGCCCGAAGAGATCCACGAAATCCTGACAACCGTCGCCGCTGATCTCGAAAAGATGCCTGACTGGAATGTTGAAGCGATCGAGGCCGAACTGCGCGATATCGCCGAACGTACGGGCAAGAAGCTGCGCGTCGTGACGCCGCCACTGTTCGTGGCCATGTCCGGTTCGTCGCGATCATTGCCATTGTTCGATTCCATGGCGCTGCTGGGCCGCTCTGTCGTCCGCCAGCGCCTCAAGATCGCGATTGCCGTCGTGGCCTCCATGGTCGGTGCAGCCTGAGTTTCGGAAAGACAAGATAATGAACGACAAGACGACAGAAACAACCGCCCTTTCCTCTGACGCCACTGAGGTCCGTCGCCAGAAGCTTGCACTGCTGCGTGAGCAGATCGGCGACGTCTACCCGGCGCACTTCCACCGGACGCTGACCAATGCGGAACTGGCGGAGAAATACGCAGATATTGAAGCGGACGTCGAAACCGGTGATACCGTCACCGTGGCTGGTCGCGTTTATTCCTCGCGTAACTCCGGGATGTTCATGGATATCCATGATGCCTCGGGCAAGGTGCAGATTTTCTCGCACAAAGATACGACCCCGGAATCTGCACGTGCGCTGCTGCCAATGATCGACATTGGTGACATCATCGGCGTGACCGGCAAGGTGCGCCGCACCAAGCGCGGTGAACTGACAATCAACGCCGAAGAAATCACCATGCTCACCAAGTCGCTGCTGCCCATGCCGGAGAAGTGGCATGGCGTCTCCGATATTGAGCTGCGCTACCGCAAGCGTCACCTCGACATTCTCTCCAACGAGGAATCCAAGCTTCGCTTCCAGCAGCGTTCGAAGATCGTGTCCGGCATCCGACGCTTCATGGAAGCCGAAGGCTTCCTCGAGGTCGAAACACCGATGCTGCAGACCGTCTACGGCGGCGCGACGGCCGATCCGTTCAAAACCTTCCACAACACGCTGAAGATGGACATGTACCTGCGCATTGCGCCGGAACTGTTCCTGAAGCGCACACTGGTTTCCGGCCTTTCGGACAAGGTGTTCGAAATCAACCGCAACTTCCGCAACGAAGGCGTTTCGACCCGTCACAATCCTGAATTCACGATGATGGAGTGCTACTGGGCCTACGCGGACTACGAGGACATTATGGGCCTTGTGGAGCGTCTGTTCGAAACCCTGGCCGTTGCAATCCACGGTACGACGGAAGTGGAATTCCAGGGCCAGACCATCTCCTTCAAGGGACCGTTCAAGCGCGTTCCGATGCCGGATGCCGTCAAGGAAGCGACTGGCATCGATTTCCTCGCCATCAAGACGGATGAGGAAGCCCGTGCCGCCGCCAAGGCTGCCGGTTTCGCCGTCGAGAAGGATTGGACCTGGGGCGAATGCCTTGCCTTCATCTTCGAAGAAAAGGTTGAGGGCACGCTGATCCAGCCGAGCCATGTCACCCATTTCCCGAAGGACATTTCGCCCTTTGCCAAGGAAGTGCCGGGCGAACCACGCCTCGTTGAGCGCTTCGAAAGCTATTGCAATGCCTGGGAAGTCGGCAACGCGTTCTCGGAACTTAACGATCCGGAAGAACAGCGTCGACGTATGGTCGAGCAACTCGAGCAAGCTCATGCACGTGGCGAGAAAGACAAACAGCTTGATGACGAGTTTCTTGACGCGATCGACCAGGGTATGCCGCCTGCGGGCGGTCTCGGCATCGGTGTCGACCGTCTTATCATGCTGCTGACCAACGCTCCGTCGATCCGCGACGTGATCCTGTTCCCAGCTCGCCGCAACAAAGCGGACTGAGAACCTCGCCGTTCAGCGGTCGATAATTTGACAGAAAACTAAGCCTCTCTCTGGAGAGGCTTTTTTATTGGCTCCGGGCGACGCGCGATATGCTGTGGGATGTTGACGGCGTCAAGACAGTGGCTGCCGTTAATGACCGGCCTTTTCCGGCGCGTCGTGTGATGCTTCCGCAACCGGTGCAACATGATCAGCGGATTTTTCTTCCGCTGCTTGCGCCGTTGTGGCGCCTTTTCCAAAAATCAGCGTCTTGATGTAGGCGAGGCTGAATATGCTCTCGCTTTCTGCAACGGGCGTGGAGGTCAAAAGCTCATCGCTGTCGGTTTCACCGTGCGCCTGTGGCGCAGGAGTTTCCCCGTGACCTTCAGATTTCGGTTCGTCATGGCCCGCCTCTGCTGGTGCCTCTCCGTGACCACCGCTGTCCTTCGCTTCGCCGTGGCCGGCGGGCTTTTTCGTACCATGTCCGGCGTCCTGCGCCTCGACCGGCGAATTACAATCAGCGGCATCTGTCAGGCTCGCCGCCATCTCCTCGGCATCTTCAAGCGGCAGATCGATACGCAGACCATAAAATTGGCCGCTCCCGTTTGCGGGACCATCATAATAATAGGCAGAATACCGCTGGCTCTCAGTACCTTCGGGAAGCTTCGTCTGGTCGGGTACAAAAACGACTTGCGCTGCGATTGCACGACCACGCATCTCAGAGCGCAGTTGTGGCCCATCCCTGTCGAGAACGGACACCTGGACAAGGTCAGGTTTCTGTTTGTCGTAGACGGCCTTTGCGACGCGCAGCGCCGTCTTCACGCGCTCTGTTCCGTCGCCACCTTGCGTGCGCACGAATTTCCGAACCCAAAGTGAGCCGTTTTTCTTAATGTTGACAGTCTGAACAACGTCGCAGGTCAACCCGTTGACGGAAGCATAGGACGGACCAAACAACCGTTCGCTGCCGATCAACACGGCAGCAGAACCGGTCGCGCCCGCAAGGAGCAGGATACCGCCTCCAATCAAAACGAGTTTGCGCGAAAACCGCATTCGTTTGAATACAGCCTTCACACGCGACATCCCGACATTCATTACCCCGTCAATCGCCCTCGTCCCGGGCGGTGGCTCGACGAAGGAGGAACACACGCGGGACGCAAAATGCCGACGGCGAATCGTGCCTCAGCCATCCGATACTGACCTCTTCTCCTTGAAAAAAGTTTAATTGCCGGGGCGGCGTCGGGGCAAAAATGCGTCGTTTCCGGACATTCATAAATTGCGAATGATTTGCAATAGCATTGACAAGGCTGTTTTTATGCCAGATGGTGTTGCGAATTAATCGCAACAAGTGATCGGTGAATGACGTGACGTTTCAAATTATCAGGCATGCTGTTTTCGCTCTCGCACTTTCTCTGCCCGGCGCAGCTCTTGCCGCCGAAAAACCAACGGTGGTTACCACCTTCACGATCATTGCCGATATGGCACGCAATGTTGCAGGCGACGCAGCCGATGTCGAAAGCATCACCAAACCCGGTGCTGAGATTCACAACTATCAGCCGACACCACGGGATATTCTGAAAGCCCGCAAAGCCGACCTCGTGTTGCGCAACGGGCTAAATCTGGAATTGTGGTTCGAAAAATTCCTCGCCAACCTTTCCGGCGTTCCGAGCGTCACAGTTACGGATGGCATCGAGCCGATGTCGATCAGTGGCGGCGCTTATGAGGGTAAGCCGAACCCGCACGCCTGGATGTCGCCGGATAACGCATTGATCTACGTTGAAAATATCCGAAAGGGCCTGACCGAGATCGACCCTGCCAATGCTCAGGTTTACGCAACCAACGCAAAAACCTACTCCGACAAGATCAGAGCGACCATCGAGCCAATCCGTGAAGAGCTTTCTTCTCTGCCTGAAGACAAGCGCTGGCTGGTTACAAGCGAGGGCGCTTTTTCGTACCTCGCCCGTGATTTCGGCCTGAAGGAACTTTATCTCTGGCCGGTCAATGCCGATAGCCAAGGCACGCCACAACAGGTTCGCGGCGTTATCGACGCGATGCGCGAACACGCCATTCACGTCATCTTCAGCGAGAGCACGGTGTCCGCCGATCCAGCCAAACAAGTGGCCAAAGAAACCGGTGCCACCTACGGGGGCCTGCTTTACGTCGACTCGTTGAGCGAGGCCGACGGCCCCGTTCCGACCTATCTCGATCTTCTGCGGGTAACGAGCGACACCATTGCCAAAGGCCTGTCATCATGAGGATGGGAAACAAGCGTAATGACGGCGGCCTTTCCGTTCAAAATGCGACGGTAACCTATCGTAACGGCCATACCGCGTTAAGGAATGCCAACTTTTCCATTCCACGCGGCACGATCACCGCGCTGGTCGGCGTTAATGGTGCGGGCAAGTCGACGATCTTCAAGGCGATCATGGGTTTCGTACCCCTGGCAGCCGGCGAGGTATCGATTTTTGACCAGCCAGTTCGCGACGCGCTCCGAAAAAATCTCGTTGCCTATGTACCGCAGGCAGAGGAAGTCGACTGGAGCTTCCCGGTGCTGGTGGAAGACGTGGTGATGATGGGCCGCTATGGCCACATGAACTTCTTGCGTATCCCATCCCGGCGCGACCACCAGATGGTTGAAGAGGCGCTGACACGCGTCAACATGCTGGACTACCGCAAGCGTCAAATCGGTGAGCTTTCCGGCGGTCAGAAAAAGCGGGTCTTTCTGGCCCGAGCGCTCGCGCAGGAAGGCCAGGTCATTCTTCTCGATGAGCCCTTTACCGGTGTCGACGTTACAACAGAAGAACAGATCATCGCCCTCTTGAAGGCATTGCGCGATGAAGGGCGGATCATGCTGGTTTCCACCCATAATCTGGGCAGTGTTCCTGAGTTCTGTGATCGCGCCGTATTTGTGAAGGGTACGGTGCTGGCATCTGGCAAGACGGCAGATACCTTTACCGAGGAGAACCTTCAGAAAGCCTTTGGCGGAAGCCTGCGGCATTTCATACTCGGAGGCAAAGACCTGCACGACGATGCCGATCCGCGTCGTCTGAAAGTCATTACCGATGATGAACGGCCTTTCGTGATCTATGGCAAGAATGGGAGTAACGGCGAGAAGACGTCAGATCGCAACCCAGGAGACAGAACACCAAGTGACAGTACAATGGAGAAGAGTGATGATCGACACTCTTCTTGAGCCATTTACATATGGCTACATGCTGAACGCCATCTGGGTCAGCGCGCTTGTGGGCGGGGTATGTGGTTTTCTGTCCGCCTATCTGATGCTGAAAGGCTGGTCGTTGATTGGTGACGCTCTCTCACACGCCATCGTCCCGGGTGTAGCAGGCGCTTATATGCTCGGCCTTCCCTTTTCGCTTGGCGCATTTTTGTCAGGTGGACTGGCGGCTGGCGCCATGCTGTTTTTAAACCAGAAGACGCGCCTGAAAGAAGATGCGATCATCGGGTTGATTTTTACATCGTTTTTCGGCCTTGGCCTGTTCATGGTGTCGCTCTCGCCAACCTCCATCAACATTCAGACCATTGTTCTCGGCAACATCCTCGCAATCACGGCCGAGGATACACTTCAGCTTGCATTGATCGGCGGCATCAGTCTTTTGGTTCTCGCACTCAAATGGCGGGATTTCATGGTTGTATTCTTCGATGAAAATCACGCCCGCACCATTGGGCTGCGACCTGAAATCCTTAAGGTCATATTCTTCACGCTTCTTGCAGCCTCTACCGTTGCCGCATTACAGACTGTCGGTGCGTTTCTGGTTGTTGCAATGGTTGTCACCCCTGGCGCCACCGCCTACCTCCTGACCGATCGCTTCGAACGGTTGATCCTGATGAGCCTCATCATCGGCGCGGCAACAAGTTTCACCGGTGCCTATCTCAGCTACTTCCTGAATGGCGCAACCGGCGGCGTCATCGTCGTGCTTCAAACCGCTATATTCCTCACCGCCTTTGTCTTCGCTCCCAAGCATGGGCTCCTCGCAGCAAGGGCAAGAGCCCGGGAAGCGCTGGAGGACGTGCAATGAGCGAATATCTCGAGCTGGCGATCCTTCCGTTCCAGCTACCCTTCATGCAATACGCGTTCATCATCACCCTGATGATCGCAATACCCATGGCGATGCTGTCTTGCCTTCTCGTTCTGAAGGGCTGGTCATTAATGGGAGACGCGGTCTCGCACGCCGTCCTTCCCGGCGTGGTCATCGCCTATATTGTTGGTATTCCGCTTTCCATCGGCGCTTTCATCGCCGGCATGATTTGTGCTCTCGGCACCGGCTTCATCAAGGAAAACAGTCGCATCAAGGAAGATACCGTGCTCGGGATTGTTTTTTCCGGCATGTTTGGTCTCGGCCTGGTGCTCTACGTGAAAGTTCAGAGCGACGTCCATCTCGATCATATTCTTTTTGGTGACATGCTCGGAATTTCTGTCGCAGACATGATCGAAACGGGTGTGATTGCGCTCCTCGCCACCTTGTTTCTGGGGGTTCTGCGCAAGGACCTGCTGGTCAACGCCTTCGATGCGCAACATGCAAGAGCGATTGGTCTCCCCGTCCGTCTGCTACACTACGGTCTGCTGATGGTTCTTTCCCTGACTGTGGTGGGAGCATTGAAAGCCGTCGGCATCATCCTGTCGGTCGCCATGCTCGTTGCCCCGGGCGCAATCGCCTTTTTGCTCACCAGACGGTTTGCTTCCATGCTGCTGGTGGCCATTTCGGTCGCGGTTGTCGCATCGTTTGCAGGAATATGGCTGAGCTTCCTGATTGACAGCGCGCCTGCACCGACAATCGTCCTTTTCATGAGCCTGTTTTTCGTTGCGACCTTCATTCGCACGACGATCAAGGCTCGACAGACAGATCTGGAAAATCGGCAGATGAATTAATCGAACCTTTTTTCGTAAGTCGCGGAACATTTTCGCCTTTTGCGCGTCAATTCCACGGGCCTTCGGCAAAGTTGCAGGCCCGGCAAACCTGAGCGAAAGGTGAGACGCCATGCTGAAATGGGCCCTTATTTTCTTTATTATTTCTCTCGTCGCGGGCGTTTTCGGTTTTACCGGCATCTCCGCTGCGGCTGCGGGCGTTGCACGCATCCTGTTCTTTATCGCTGTGGTGATCTTCCTGGTGTTCTTGGTGCTCGCCCTGATGGCTGGCAGCGCCGTGGTTTAACCGGACACTGCAATTAAAAAAGCGACCGGCATAGGCCGGTCGCTTCTCCTCTCTCCCGTATAACTTTTAGTCAGCCGGTCCAACCGCCGTCAATGACATGGGCTTGGCCTGTCGTGAAACCAGCCTCGTCTGACGCAAGATAGGTGACAAGTGCAGCGATTTCTTCTGCAGTCGCAATCCGTCCCATCGGCTGGCGCGCGATGAAGTCGGCAAGGGCCTGTTCATAGTTACCCGTGGCGCGCAGACGATCGTGCAGCGACGGGCTGTCAACAGTGCCGGGGCAGATCGCATTACATCTGACGCCCTTGGTGACATAGTCGGCAGCGATCGCCTTCGTAAGCCCAATGACGGCAGCCTTGGACGCGGTATAGGCAAAACGGTTGGGAACGCCTTTCACGCTGGACGCAACTGACGACATATTCACGATCGCACCCTTACCCTTTGCCAACATACCGGGAAGGAAAGCACGGCACGTCCGGTACATGGCCTTGGCATTAAGATCGAAGGAGAAATCCCAGTCCTTTTCCTCGCAGTCGAGGATGGTTCCTGCGTGGACAAACCCGGCGCAGTTAAACAGGACATCCGCCGTGCCGACCTCAGCAGCAAAAGCCTTGACCGCATCACCGTCCAACACGTTCAGGACGCGGGTTTCTGCGCCTTTCAGCGTCGAGAGGGCCTGCTCGTTTATATCTGTCGCAATGACGCGACCGCCGAGTGAAACAAAACGTTCGGCCGCTGCGCGACCGATGCCCTGACCAGCCGCGGTAATGACCACTGTCCGGCCGCTAAAATCCTGCACCATGAAAACCTCCACTTTGGCCAGCGCGTATGGTCACTGGCCGCAAATCCGCTTGATCTCAAATATGGATCGACAATTCATATGTAAACGGGGTATTCATATGCCGTCAAGCAAACAAGCGCGACCCACCGGGATCGTCAGGTGTGTTTGCTGTTATCATGTACCATTCACCGAGACACGATCGAGGCCAGATGACCGAAGAGGACAGCGAAAGGTATCGCGCACCCGCGCTCGACAAGGGGCTCGACATTCTCGAGCTGCTGGCGCGTACCGATGGTGGATTGACGCAGATCGAAATCGCCAAGGCGATCGGCAAAAGCCCTAACGAATTCTACCGTATGCTGGACCGCCTGGTGCGACGCGGATATGTTCAGCGTCAGGAGGGTGACCGCTTTTCTCTGACGCTGAAACTGTTCGGTCTGGCACATTTCCACGCACCCGTCCGGCGACTGGTTTCATTCGCCGCTCCCCTCATGCGCGACTTTTCCCAGAAAGCGGGCCAGGCCTGCCACCTCGCCGTCTATGACCGCGGCAGCGTGGTGGTGATCGCTCAACAGGAATCGTCTACCTATTGGGCCATGTCGATACGCGTCGGCGCACAAATGAGCCTCTTTCATACGGGATCAGGGCTCGTTCTGCTCGCATTCCAGACGCAAGGCCAGCGAGACATCATGATCGCCGAGCAATTGCGAGGTGGAAGAGAGGCCATGCCTGAAGACCTTAAGGAACGGCTCCTCTGGATACGGGATAGCGGTTATGAATCCATGGATAGCTTGCAGACTGCGGGGGTGCGGAATATTTCTGCTCCCGTCCTGACACTCGACGGGACCGCTCTTGCGGTCGTGACGTGCCCCTATATCACCACGCTCGGCGGCCCTGCTCCCTCCAGAGAGGATTGCGAAGCGCTGATAAGAGACACGGCAAGGCGGATTTCCGAAGTGGTCGCGGGCGAACAAGGCACCTGACGGCCACACAATAAAAAGAAGGCGCAACCGGCAGGGGTCCGGCAGCGCCTTCAATGACTGGAGATTTATAAGGGAGAAACGCTTTAACGAGGCAAAGCGTTCCCTTTTTTGATCAGGCTGCAGCCAAAGCCAGTTCCTTGCGGACCATCTCGCGCAGCGTCACGAGATCCTTGGCGAACAGACGGATACCCTCCGAAAGCTTTTCGGTGGCCATTGCATCTTCGTTCAGCGCCCAGCGGAATGCCTTCTCGTCGAGAGACTTAAATGGCTCCGGCTTGATGTTTTCAGGCGAGAGCTTGCGCTCCAGCGTACCGTTATCCTTATCCAGCTCTTCGAGCAGGGCCGGGCTGATCGTCAGACGATCGCAACCGGCAAGCGCTTCAATTTCGCCGACGTTACGGAAAGAGGCACCCATGACGACGGTCTTGATGTCGTTGGCCTTGTAGTAGTTGTAGATGCTGCGAACAGAAACAACACCCGGATCGGTTTCAGCCGTGTAATTTTCACCGGTCGACTTCTTGTACCAGTCGAGGATACGGCCAACGAACGGGGAGATCAGGAATGCCTTCGCTTCAGCGCAGGCGATCGCCTGGGCTTGGGAGAAGAGAAGCGTCAGGTTGCAGTCAATGCCTTCGGACTGAAGGACTTCAGCAGCCTTGATCCCTTCCCACGTGGAAGCAAGCTTGATGAGGATACGTTCGCGCTCGATGCCGCGCTCCTTGTAGGCCGCAATGATCTGACGCGCCTTGGCAATGGAGGCTTCGGTATCGAATGACAGGTCAGCGTCGACTTCCGTCGAAACGCGTCCAGGCACGAGCCCGGCAAGAGCGGCGCCGACAGAGATGGCGAGACGGTCAGCAACGGCGCCAACAACAGCGTCGGATTGTCCGCCCTGCTTGCGACCCCATGCAACGGCTTCTTTTACCGCGTCCGCAAAGACCGGTGTACCCAAAGCCTTCAAAACGATGGTCGGGTTTGTGGTGCAGTCGACCGGCTTCAGGCGGGCAACAGCTTCAATGTCGCCGGTATCGGCAACAACGGTGGTGATGGCGCGGAGTTGTTCGAGTTTAGACGTCATACCGAGTGATCCTTCATGATCTTTCTAAGACTGATTCAGCCGTCTTTTCGTTCCCGCACTTATGTGCGCCCAAGGCCGAAACCACGGTTCTTTCCGGTCTCGACTATCGCAAGCTGCGGGGCCGGAAGTCAAGACATTTGCGCATCGCAATTGACATAAGTTTCACGCCTGCGATACTCGCCCCCTATCCCATACCCAGTACAGACAATGGCGGAAACCGTGGCGAAACTGAGAAGAGAAACCCATACAGCCTACTCGGAAGCCGCTTCCCTACGCCTTCGTGCTGCGTGGCTCTATTATAATCAGGGAATGACGCAAAAGGATGTCGCGGAAAGGCTCGGTATCAGCCGTTCCACAGTCATCCGGTTGCTTGACGAGGCTATGAAGCGATCTGAGGTTCAGATCTGGATCAATGAAGGCATTGAAGACTTCGTAGGTCTCGCGAGCAACCTGGAGGCGGCATATGGTCTCGATGAGGCGGTCATCGTCCCCTCCTCCGGCAAGGCGACGGCAGACGGCACGGCAAAATCCGTAGGACTTGCGCTCGGACAGTTTCTCTCTGAAGTCGTGCCGAACGATGCCACGATCGGCGTCGGCTGGGGCCGAACGATGACGGCCTCGCTTTCGAGCTTTCGCCCACCACGTCGTGAAAATTGCAAAGTGGTCTCACTCCTTGGCGGCATCGTTGCCGTGCACCAGACAAACCCGCTGGACTATACCTGGCGGCTGGCAAGCGCTCTCGGAGCCGAATGTTACATGTTCCTGGCACCGCTTCTGGTCGATTCCGTCGCGACCAAACGGGCACTGATCGAAAAATGCGGCCTTGCGACGCTCTACGATCTTGCCGAAACCCTTGACCTCGCGATCGTCTCCTGCGGTGACATCGGGCCCCATTCGACCTCGCTTTCCGAAGGTTTCATCTCGAGGGAGACGTTGCAGGAACTGATCGACGCTGGCTGCGTCTGCGACACCATGTTCAATTTTATCGACGCAGAAGGTCGCTCTGTCGACCACCCGATCAATGAACGCGCCATGGCGATCGATCTCGACACCCTGCGCAAGGCAAAACACATCGTGCTTGCGTCAGGTGGCGCACACCGAGCCATCGCCATTCGCGCAACGATAAAACGCATCGGATGCAACACGTTGATTACGGATGAGGCAGCTGCAACAGCCCTTCTTCAGCTCGCACAGTCCACCCCCACCCCCGCTTAGAGACTGGCACGTCGAAACGGCAGCATTTGATCACACCTTGCCCGTTTCCCAGCCAAGCATTGCGCGCTTACGCGTCAGCCCCCAATGGTAACCAGTAAGTGCGCCACTTTTGCCAACGGCGCGATGGCACGGCACCACGAAGGAAACAGGGTTGGCACCAACCGCGGCCCCAACAGCGCGAGAGGCTGCCGGCTGACCGATATCGCAAGCGATATCCGAGTAAGTAACTGCGCGACCCATGGGTATCTTAAGTAAGCTTTCCCATACACGAACCTGAAAATCGGTCCCAAGCAGCACAACACGCAGTGGGCGGTCGGCATTCCACAATGCTGGCTCGAAGATACGGACGGCGTAAGGCGCTGTCGCCTCGCGATCCTCGACGTACTCCGCATTTGGCCAGCGACGCGCCATATCTTCAAAACAGGCACGTTCTTCGCCGGGATCAGCGAAGGCACAGCCCGCAAGCCCACGCTCGGTAATCATCACGAGGGCAAGACCAAATGGCGACGCATGGAATCCGAAACGGATCGTCAATCCGTTACCTTTAGCCTTCCACTCTCCCGGCGACATGGCCTCATGGGTGACGAACAGATCGTGCAGGCGCCCAGGGCCCGACATGCCGACTTCAATCGAGGTTTCGAGAAGCGGTAAATCTTCTTCTCTCAACAGTCGTTTGGCGTGATCAAGCGTTACAGCTTGCAGGAATGCTTTTGGGGAAAGACCAGCCCAACGCGTGAACGTTTTCTGTAATTGCGTTGGCGATTGACCAAGTTTTGCGGCGATATGGTCCAGTGACGGCTGATCGCGATAATCCAGCGTCAGGATTTCAATCACCTGACGTACGGTTTCGTAATCCGACCCGACCGGAGTGATATCTTCTTTCAACGTGATATTGGCGTTCATCGCTTGTCTCCTTGGCCGACAAGAAAACCATGCAATTGCCCGTCTCTCCACCCGTTTCTTGCCGAACAGCCTCGCAAGACACCACGACTGTGGAAAACCCGTCGCATCCGCCTCCACGAAAACCGTGGCTCACCATCAAATCTAACGGCGGGCTTTTGCCAGCGCATTGCCGAAGGCCTTGGCGAAACTCTCACGATCATCGGGGTTGAGAAATGAGCCTATATCGGTTGCTTTCCCTTCGCCCGTGACATGCATCGAAAGAATGCCAATCTCTTCATGTCGCCGTACACGAAAACGCGCCCAGAATGGATTGAAGCGATGCTCAATCATGCGACCGGCAGGTGAGAACTTCCGAATGGACAGGCTGGAGCGTGAGACACTGACTTCCTCACGTGCGTCGGCAGCCCGATAATTGGCGCGGAAAGCCCAATAGAGCAGGAGAAAATCAACGCCGAAAAACAGTCCAACCGGCCAGGCACCTGTCGTCAGAAAGAAAATGCCGTAGACGAAACAAACAAGGCCAGACACTGCAAGCAACAACCGGAACCCCTTGCGTCCGAGTGATCGGTACGGGACAAGTTCAGCAGCGAAAATCGGCTTGTCTTCAGGCGTATCCACGTTGTTTCCTCAAGGGCCTCTGGATATAGATGACCCATGAAAGTTGCCAGAAAACGATCCAGCACCCAAACGCCTAAAAAGTCAAATGCGGCTGCAAGCCGCAATTCTCGGCGCGTGAAAACGCTCTACTCAAAAGAAGAGCTGACCGAAATCTTCCGCCGCTTTTCAATCCAGCGGCCGGAGCCGAAAGGTGAGTTGGAACATACCAATCCATTCACGTTGCTGGTCGCAGTGGCTCTGTCGGCGCAAGCAACCGATGTTGGGGTCAACCGTGCAACACGCGCCTTGTTCAAGATTGCCGACACGCCAGAGAAAATGCTTGAACTTGGCGAAGAGCGGCTTATCGACCATATCAAAACCATCGGGCTTTACCGCAACAAGGCCAAGAACGTCATTGCTCTGTCTCGGATGCTGATCGACAACTATGGTGGTTCTGTACCCAAAAGCCGCGATGAATTGGTGACGCTGCCCGGCGTTGGTCGCAAGACTGCCAATGTCGTTATGTCCATGGCCTTCGGCATCCCCACGCTTGCTGTGGACACCCATGTCTTTCGTATTGCCAACCGGCTCTGTCTTGCGCCGGGGAAAACCCCGGACGAAGTTGAGGACCGGCTGGTAAGGATCATTCCAGAACCCTACCTGTTCCACGCCCATCACTGGCTGATCCTGCACGGACGATATTGCTGCAAGGCACGCAAGCCGGAATGCGAAAGATGCGTGATCGCCGATATTTGCAAGTCACCGGAAAAGACCTTCGACATCCCTGCTCCACTCGTTGAGCTGCCGGCCCAGCTTTTCGGCGCATCCAGTGGCGAATGAGGCGACACAACAAAAGGAAGGCCGCGTCTCGCGACGAGACGTCAAAGGCCCCGGCTACCTTGCAAAAATAGATCCCGTTCGTCTTGTTGGGGACGTCACAGCTTTATGAAGATGAACCATCATTGAGGCAGCGAAAAGCGGCGTCAGCAGGTTAAGGAACGGCACCGCCAGAAATCCGGCAATCACCATCCCGGCCATGAGGACGGTCGTCCGATGTTTGGCGCGCAGAGCCCTTGCTTCTGCCGGTGGGTGAAACCGCATGGCTGCGAATTCGAAGAATTCCCGTCCGAGAAGATAACCGTTCACCAGGAAGAACGCGATGAGATTGACGCCTGGGACCAGCAGGAGGAATAATGCAACGATGTTACCGGCAATAATGACTCCGAAGAACTTGACCGACGACAGCATCGCTTCGCCCAGCGGCAACGCATGGCCTGGCCGATCATCCGGATAATCTCTCTTCTCGACAACCTCAGCAACATCGTCGAGAAACAGTCCCGCGATAATGGCCGTTACCGGCGATATCAAAAGCGCGAGCGCAAGGGCCAGCCCAATACCCGCCAGAATGGCGAAAACAAAGGTAAGCCATCCGGCCCAATCGGGGATACCGGGAATCAGCGTATCCACCCAGGGTAGAGCGAAATAGATAAAGACGGATCGGATGGTAAACCAGAGCGCAACCAGCACCAGAAGGGTGATCCCAAGCACCTTCCAAAAGACGGATCGCGTTTCGGCAGCGAAAAGATTGCCAAAAGCCCGCCTTGCAGCATCCAGTATCATTAATTGCTCCCGATCTGGGCGTCACAAGCCCCATTTCATCCAAAACAACAGATAGGAAAGCCCGTCGTCTTCAACAAGGAGAACACCGAACGGCAAGCCTTCGAAATAAAATCGAGGATGGAATTTTGCTTGAATAAAAGCCCCCGCTAAAATATAATAAACAACCCATAATAAATTATATTTCGGTCCACGGGAGGACATGACCGAAACAGCTAGCTCGTCACCATGAAATAGCGTCCTGTCCGGCTTTTCCAGTCGGCAGCCTTACAAACATAACATCGTCCATTAAACACGAATGAATGAGGCGTTGGTGGAAAAGCTGCTACTCAATTTGACACGTGCCATGAAAGGCGGGACACCGTCCGAACGCAAGATCGCCAAATATCTGATCGAGCACCTGGACGAATTACCCTTTGAAACGGCCGCAACGCTCGCCGCCAAACTCGGCTTGAGCCCCATGACAGTCGGTCGCTTTCTGCGATCGCTCGGATATCGCCAGTTCAGCGACATCCGCGCCGATCTCAGGCAAGCGGAGGAAACGGCTGGCGCTGAGCGTGTCCCGACAAAGGAAAATGAACAAAGCCATACGAACCCATTTTCTCAATTGTTACTGCAACAAATACAGGCCGTTCAGACCGCTTTCGACATGACATCGCAACCGGTCTGGCGACTTGCCATGAACGAGATTGCAGCCGCGCCTCAGGTCTTTCTTGCTCCCTCATCAGAAGGGTCAGGCGCCGGCCGATATTTCCATGGACGCATGCTGGAATATCGCAAAAACGTTCATTACCTCAGCAGCGACAGTTCTGCCTACGTGTCAGTGTGGGATTCCGACCCACGCAGCACCCTGCTCATCATGATGGATGGCGGCGGCAACCTGGCAACATTGCAGCGGCTTTCAACCACCGCACGCAAAAGCGGATATCGAACGCTGCTGATTACGACCCGCTTCTATGAGTGGGGTCCGGAAAGCGCCGACATCTGTCTCGCCATGCCGCTTGTTCCAAGTGGCGGACAAGGTCTGCTTCAACTCGTTTCATTGATGGAGTTTGCACTGTGCACATTGGCGGCAAACGCCGACGAGGTGTGCAAGGCCCGGCTGAAAAACCTGACGAGCCTGAAGCGCGCGCTCAGCGCCTGACCGTGGCTCAAAGGCTTTCCAGTTCCTGCCTGTGACGATGCATGGCAAGAAAACGACGGTAATCCCTGTCGTAACCCTTCGCTGCGGACGCGCTCACCGGAACCTCGTCTCCGCCCGGATACATCGCAGCGCCCGCTGCTGCCAGGCCATCGTACACATGGCCGGCCGATGCCGCCGTCATTGCCGTTCCGAGCAGGACGGCGTCGGCAGTTTTGGGAACAACGATGCGCTTCCCGGTAACGTCAGCATAAAGCTCAATCAGGAGCGGATTTTTCACATGTCCACCGGTCACATGAAGTGTCTCGATCACGTAGCCGAAACCTTCCATCGTATCGAGAACGTGGCGTGCTCCGAGAGCTATTGCGACCGCCGTTCGCCAGTAAAGCCGACACAGATTGTCGAAGGAGGTATCGAGCGTCAGGCCACTGATGACACCGACCGCATGAGGATCGGCCAAGGGGGATCGGTTGCCGTGGAAATCGGGCAAGACATGCAGCCGATCGGCGAAAGTATCGCCTTCTCGGGCACGCAACTCCATGACACGGCTGACGATACGCCCGTGCAATTGCGGATTTGGTTCGCCACCCGCAGCATGCATCCGGACGATATGATCGAGAAGCGCCCCCGTCGCAGACTGGCCGCCCTCGACCAGCCAGTGATCGGGCAATACCGCTTGCCAATAAGGCCCCCACAGGCTCTGTCCAGGCATCTGCTCTTCGGACAAAGCGACAAGGCAGCTTGAGGTGCCGGCAATCAGCGCCACGTGTCTGCCAACGTCCGATTGAAGAGAACCACCGAGCGCACCAAGCGCACCGGCATAGGCATCTATCATTCCTGCCGCGACGTGGCACTGGCAGTCAAGACCAAGTTCGGCGGCAGCATCCGGCGTCAGGGTGCCCATGCTGCCACCCGGCTGAACCGTCAGTTCAGGCAGGCCTGCCCGTTCAACGAGATCGGATAACCCTGCCATAGCAAGATAATCTGTCTGCCAGCCAGTTTTCTCCTGCGCCAGAAAATTCCATTTCGCTGTCAACGTGCAATTGGAACGCTGGGCCGATCCAGTAGCCTTCCAGGTCAGGAAGTCAGCCAGATCAAAAGCATAGCCCATCCGTGACCAACTCTCTGGCATATGCTTTTTCAGCCACATCAGTTTCGGCATCTGCATTTCCGGAGACATGCTCTTTCCGGCAAAATCCAGAACCCGGTGCCTGCTATCGGTGAGAAAGTCCGCCTCTGCTATGGCCCGATGATCAAGCCATACAATTGTGTCGAACCGATCTTCACCTGTTGTCGACACGGATACTGGCTGGCCATCACGCCCGCGTATCACCAATGAACAGGTCGCGTCGAAGCCGATTGCAGCAACGCTTTCAGCCGAAACCTCAGCGTCGACGAGAGCTGTACGAACCGCTTTACAGACCGCATCCCATATGTCTGTGGAGTCATGCTCGGCATGGTTTTCTAGCGGCCGGATCATGACGATCGGATTTGTCGCACGCGCAAGCAGCCTACCGGCCGGATCAAAAATGCCGGCACGTGCGCTGCCCGTACCGACATCGACAGCGACGAGATTATGACGCATCAGGTTTCGGTTTCCATCCCTCGCGCGACGACCGTAGACCAGGAGATGGCATTGTTCGCCTCAGAGCGCACCACGTTCCACCTGCTTGCCAGAGCCAACCCGCCCCAAATAACCGTCGACAAGTTGGACCAAATCCGGCATCGCGTCAAACACCGCATCTGCGCCGAGCCCAGCGATTTTTTCCCGAAAGGCGGGAAAACGTGCATGCGAACCGCCCGTGAAAGCAAAGACGGTCATTCCTGCCGCTTTTGCCGCGGCGATACCTGCCGGGCTGTCCTCGATGACGATGCAGTGACCTGGGCTGGCACCCATCTCACGCGCGGCATGTAAAAAAAGATCAGGGGCCGGCTTGCCGTTCTTCACCATGGTGGCGCTGAAGATATGCGGTTCAAAACGGTCGAGAATTCCCGTCAGACCAAGGGAATAGCGGATACGCTCCGGCTGACTGGACGAGGCAACACAGCGTGGCGCAGACAACCTGTCCAGCGTCTCGGCAATTCCGGAGATCGGTTTTAACTCGGTTCGAAACCGCTCGAACAGTGTTGCGCGCATGTGATCGAGAAAATCGATATCCGTTTCGATGCCGTAATCATCAAACAAAGTCGCCGTCATGCTCGATACGCTACGGCCGAGGAACCGGTTATAGGCCTCCTCCTCTCCCATCTCCAGACCGAGATGGGAAAGCATGTCGAGCAGGACTGCGATGGAAACAGGCTCGCTATCGACGAGGACGCCGTCGCAATCGAAAATCAGCAGAGGTTCGTTCCCGTCGCACATTCGCATCACGTCTCGGCCAGCTTGCCGTCCAGATAAAGTTGCAGCGTATTGGCGGTGCCATCTTTCCACAGCGTCGCCAACGCGTGGGCGAAGCGTTTACGGAAAAGCTCCGATTCGGCAACCTCACCGAAGATGTCACGCAACGCGAGAAACGCCATCGGATCGTCCTTCGCTTTGATGGCTGCAGCCTGAAGCCGTTCGGCGCTGGCGTCATTGAACACAATCTGTTTGCCGCTGTCGGACGTTCCGTAGAAATACCGGCACCAGAGCGCGGAAACGAGAGACAGCCCGACGATGTCCTGGCCCGAGGCCAGACGGTCAGCCGTGGATGGCAGGATGAATTTCGGTTGGCGGTTGGAGCCATCCTGCGCAAGACGCGGAATAGTGTCCCCGATCTTCGGATTGAGAAAGCGGCGTTCGATCAGATCGAAATATTCGTTCAGATCCGTGTCTGGCACAGGGGGAATGATCGGAATGATTTCTTCTTTTTCAAGCTTGGCGAGAAACGAACGGATGAGCGGGTGCTCCATCGCTTCATGTACGAAATGGACATCAAGAAGAGCAGCGGGATAAGCGATCGCCGCGTGACCGCCGTTGAGGATGCGAATTTTCATATGTTCGTAGGGTGCGACATCGGGCACGAACTGGACCCCTGCCTTTTCAAGCGCCGGTCGACCTGCAGGAAACTTGTCCTCCATCACCCATTGCTTGAACTCTTCGCAAAAGACCGGCCAATTGTCCTCGATACCGAATTCGTCGCGGGCTATGTTGCGCTCACGCTCACCTGTTGCAGGCGTTATCCGGTCAACCATGGAATTCGGGAACGAGACATTGTCGCCAATCCAGGTGGCAAAGGCAGGATCGGAGAGCGCCGCAAGCCCGACAACAGCGTTTTTCGTAACCTTGCCGTTATGAGGAATGTTGTCGCAGGACATGATCGTAAATGGCTGGATGCCCTTGTCGCGGCGGGCTTTCAATCCCGCAACGATCAATCCGAACACCGACTTCGGTGACGACGGGCTGTTTGCATCTCCGACAATTGCGGGATGGGAGGGATTGAAGTCCCCAGATGCATCAATGAAATAACCGCCTTCGGTGATGGTCATCGAAACGATCCGGATCTTTGGATCGGACAGCGCCTCGATCGTGGTCTGCGCAACCCCCACCGGCAGGATGTCGATCATTGGGCCCGTGACGCGGGCGCCGGTGCGATTGTTGTCCTGCTCCACAACAGTGGTCAGGAAATCCTGGGCAGCAAGCTTCTCACGCATCAACTCATCGGAAGGCAAAACACCGGCTCCAACGATCGCAAAATCCTGGTCGGCCCCCATGTTGAAGAGGTCATCAAGATAGACCGCCTGATGGGCACGATGAAAATTGCCGACACCAAAGTGCACGATTCCGGCACTGAGATCAGAACGGGAATAGGCCGGAACCGATGCCGTTTTTTTGGCTTCATCGAGTGTTGCAAGTGAGAGTTTGCATGTCATGTGACGATCCTCAAAAGGGAAACGTTGTTCGTGCCAACAGGAGAATGCTTGTGCATTCTGCAATCAGCTCATCCAGTTGCCGCCATCCACGTTGTAGGTCTGGGCGACGATGTATTCGGCTTCTGCGGAGGCGAGGAAAATCGCCATGCCGGTCAGATCTTCAGCGCGGCCCATGCGGCCAAACGGTACCGCCTCACCAACAAGCTTCTTCTTTTCGCCGCGCGGCCGGTTTTCGTATTTTGCGAAGAGGGCATCGACACCGTCCCAATGCTCGCCATCCACCACGCCGGGTGCGATCGCGTTGACATTGATGCCGTGTTTGATGAGATCCAGTCCGGCTGACTGCGTCAGACTGATGACGACGGCTTTGGTGGCACAATAAACGGCGACGAGGGCTTCACCGCGGCGACCAGCCTGGCTGGCCATGTTGATGATCTTGCCGCCGTTGCCGCGCTCAATCATCGACTTCGCCGCTGACTGCATCATGAAGAGCGTGCCTGAAACGTTGATGGAGAACAGTCGATCGTAGCTGTCGCGCGAGATCTCAACGATAGGTGCCAGATCAAACAGTGCAGCGTTGTTCACGAGAATGTCGATGCCACCTTGTCGGCTTTCCACAGTCCGGATTGCTGTATCGATCGAATGCTGCTTCGTGACGTCGAGCTCTACCGCATAGGCATTCTCGCCGATCTCATTGGCTGTTTTTGCGGCGCGCTCGAAATTGATGTCGGCAATTGCAACCGTCGCGCCTTCCCGCACATAGGCTTCGGCAAATGCGCGACCGATGCCGCGGGCCGACCCTGTGATGAGGGCCGACTTGCCGTTCAGACGTCCACTCATAATGCGACGCCTTTTTCATTGAAGCGATGGATCTTGGTCTCGTCTGGCGAAATGAAAACCGTGTCACCATGCTTGCAGGCAAATTCGCCATCGGCGCGCGCTGTGACCGGACCGATGCCATCTACGTCGAGGTGCAGGAAAGTGTCGGAGCCGAGATGTTCGGCAACGGTAACAGTACCCCGCCATACTCCATTTTCCTTGGAAAGCGAAAGATGCTCGGGACGGACACCGACAGTTGCCGCACCTTTGGCACGCGCGTAGTCACCCGTGATGAGGTTCATGCGCGGCGAACCGATGAAGCCGGCGACGAAGAGGTTTGCGGGGCTGCGGTAAAGCTCCATCGGAGACCCGACCTGTTCGATATTGCCGCGGTTCAGCACGACGATCTTGTCAGCCATTGTCATGGCTTCGACCTGATCGTGCGTGACGTAAATCATCGTCGTCTTAAGGGTGTTGTGCAGCTCGGAGATTTCGAGCCGCATTGTGCCTCGCAGCGCCGCATCCAGGTTGGAGAGCGGTTCATCGAACAGGAAGGCAGACGGTTCGCGGACGATGGCGCGACCGATGGCAACACGCTGGCGTTGACCACCGGACAACTGCGAGGGACGACGCTCAAGATAATCGGTCAGATTGAGAACACGTGCAGCATCTTCGACCTTCTTGTCGATCACGGCCTTGTCGAGTTTGGCCATTTTCAGCGGAAAGGCGATGTTGTTTCTGACGCTCATATGCGGATAGAGCGCGTAAGACTGAAACACCATAGCAAGGCCACGTTCGGCAGGAGCCTTTTCGGTTACATCCTTGCCATCAATGACAATCTGCCCCCCCGAGACATCCTCTAAACCCGCGATGAGACGCAGGAGCGTGGACTTTCCGCAACCGGAAGGACCGACAAACACGACAAATTCGCCATCGTTGATATCAAGATCAATAGAGGGGATGACCTTGGCTTCACCGAAGACCTTGGAGACTTTTTTTAGCGAAATACTGCCCATTTTTATCGTTCCTTGTTATTTCACCGCGCCAAAGGTCAGGCCGCGCACAAGTTGTTTTTGTGAAAACCAGCCGATGACAAGGATCGGTGCGATCGCCATCATCGAGGCTGCCGAAAGCTTTGCCCAGAAAAGCCCCTGCGGACTGGAGAAGGAGGCGATGAATGCCGTCAACGGTGCTGCATTCGTCGTCGTCAACCGGATGGTCCAGAAGGATTCGTTCCACGCAAGGATGACGTTCAGGAGAAGTGTCGAGGCTATGCCTGGAACTGCCATCGGGGTGAGGACATGAATGATCTCGTTCCACAACGAGGCTCCATCCATACGTGCCGCTTCAAGGATTTCCCCCGGGATTTCGCGAAAATAGGTGTAGAGCATCCATATGACGATGGGCAAATTGATGAAGGTCAGCATGATCGTCAGGCCAATGCGGGTATCGAGAAGGCCGGCATTGCGGAAAATCAGGTAGATCGGCACCAGAACGGCAACCGCCGGCATCATCTTGGTGGAGAGCATCCACATCAAGATGTCCTTGGTGCGCTTCGTCGGAGAAAAGGCCATTGCCCATGCAGCCGGGATGGCGATCATAAGTGCAATGATCGTTGAACCGAGCGACAGGACCACGGAATTCATGAACGGCTTGAAGTAATCGCGCTGCGTCTGCACCGTGATATAATTTTCCAATGTTCCAGAAGGAATGAGGCTAAACCCGGCGATCGCTTCAGGCTCCGTCTTGATGGATGTGAGGAAGGCGTAAAGGATCGGAAAGAACAGGATGAGGGCAACTGCCCATGCGGCAAGAGAAAAGCCGATCTTGGAGCGGGTGGATGTTTTGCGTGCCATGATCTTTATCCCCTTAGCGATCGAGGTTCTTGCCGACGGCGCGCATCAGGAAGATGGCGACGATGTTGGCGAGGATTACAGCAATGATGCCGCCGGCCGATGCGCCACCGACGTCGTAACCGAGCAGCGCGGTGCGGTAGATGAGGAAGGCGAGGTTGGTGGAGGCGTAACCCGGACCACCGTTGGTGGTAACGAGGATTTCTGCATAGACACCGAGCAGGAAGATCGTCTGGATCAGAATAACAACCGTGATGGCTCGGGAAAGATGCGGCAACGTCAAATAGATGAAGCGGTTGACGAAATTCGCGCCATCCATTTCCGCCGCCTCCTTCTGCTCGGCATCAAGCGATTGCAGGGCCGTAAGCAGGATCAGCGTCGCAAACGGCAACCATTGCCACGCAACGATGATGATGATGGACAGAAGCGGAAATTGCGCGAACCAGTCGACCGGTTGCAGGCCAAAGAAGCGTGCTAGATCAGCAAGTACCCCGTAGCCGGGATGCATTATCATGTTCTTCCAGACCAGTGCGGCGACCGGCGGCATCACGAAAAATGGCGAAATGACGAGGATACGGACGATACCTTGTCCAAAAATCTCCTGATCAAGCAGCAATGCGATAGCGGTACCGCCAACAACCGTTATGAGCAGGACACCCCCGACGATCAGGAGTGTGTTCCAGATGGACTGGAAGAAGGCCGGATCGGTGTAGAAGAACTGATAATTGAAGAGCCCAGCAAAACTGACATTGGCCGGGTTCAGAAGATTGTAGTTCTGGAACGAAAACCACAGCGTCATCGCCAGAGGCACGATCATCCAAACCAGCAGCAGCAATACAGACGGTGCAAGCATCAGCCGCGCCAAACCACTTGTGTTCCGCGTCGCCATGGCAACCTCCCACATTCCGGTTATGCCAGTTGTCGCCGAAGCAGCACGCTGGCCTTTTTTGTTCTTGATTGGATCGGATGACAGCCGGGCCCACTATCTCGGCCCGGCATAATTGTAACCCTGAAGTATATCGCTGCCCGGCAAGCCTGCCGGACAGCGATCTTCGGGAGGATTACTTGATGTATCCAGCGCGGGTCATCTCACGCGTTGCGGTGGACTGAGCACCTGCCAGTGCATCGTCAACGCTCGACTGACCGGCGACAACAGCCGAGAAGAGCTGACCAACCGTCGTGCCGAGCGCCTGGAACTCAGGGATCGCTACGAACTGACCACCCGTATAGGGAACCGGCTTGACGGTCGGCTTGGTGATATCGGCAGCGTCCATGGCGGCAAGCGTCGGTTTGGCGAATGGAGCCGCCTTTTCATACTCGGCGTTCTTGTAAAGCGAGGTGCGCGTACCTGGAGGCACGTTTGCCCAACCTTCCTTGGAAGCGACGAGGTCCGTGTATTCCTTGCTGGTTGCCCAGGCAATGAACTTCTCGGCCGCGTCAGACTTCTGCGAGCTCTTCGGGATCGCAAGGTTCCAGGACCACAGCCAATTGCCATGGTTCTTCAACTCGCCCTGCGTTGGGAAGATCGCATAGCCAACCTTGTCGGCCACAGTGGAGTCTTTCGGGTTAGACACGAAGGATGCTGCGACGGTCGCATCGATCCACATGCCGCATTTGCCCTGTTGGAACAGCGTCAGATTTTCGTTGAAGCCGTTCGACGATGCACCGGAAGGGCCGGCATCCTTCATCAGATCGACGTAGAACTGCAGAGCATTTTTCCATTCGGGCTGATCGAACTGGGGCTTCCAGTTTTCATCAAACCATCGGCCGCCAAACGAGTTCGTCAGAGCCGTGATGAAGGCCATGTTCTCGCCCCAACCGGCCTTGCCGCGCAGGCAAATACCGTTGATGTCGGCAGAGCGGTCGGTAACCTTGCGCGCCGCGTCACCGATGAATTCCCAGGTCGGGTTTTCAGGCATCTTCAGACCGGCTTTATCGAACAGATCCTTGCGATACATGATCATCGCGGATTCACCGTAGAATGGAGCGGCGTAAAGTTTACCCTCATTGGACAGACCGCCACGAATTGCGGGCAGGAGATCGTCCACGTCGTACTTGTCGCCAAGTTTTTCGAGCGGCAGCAGCCAGCCCTGCTTGGCCCAGATCGGCACTTCGTAGTTGCCGATGGTCATGATGTCGTATTGACCGCCATTGGTGGCGATATCCGTTGTCACACGTTCACGCAGAACGTTTTCTTCGAGCGTGACCCATTCGACCTGAATGTCAGGGTTCTTGGCCGTGAAGTCGGAGGTAAGCCCCTGCATGCGGATCATGTCGCCATTATTTACGGTGGCGATCGTCAGCGTTTCAGCAGAAGCAAGGGTGGAAAAAGCGAGAGCCGAGCAGGCGCCCAGCAAAATGGTCTTCAACGTCATATCTTCCTCCCAGAAGAAATATTGAGCATTCGCTTTGCTCTGGAGCATTTACTCACCTGGAGGCGATAAAAGTCAAGCAACATCCTGTGCTGCGGCGCACATCAAAAAAACAGAACATTGATTTTATTGAGTTATTTTTTGCTCAATGCGTGAGCAAATATTCACTTGTCGCTTCATCAGTGATGATGCCGTTCAGCAGACCTCCCCGCAAAGCAGCGAGAATCGAGGATTGCTTGCGCTGCCCCTGAGCAAGACCAATAACGGTGCAAGTGTCTCGTGATGGGATCGGAACAGAGGCCACCCGCTCATTGACGGGGTGATCCAGCACCTTGCCATCAGCATCATAAAACCAGCCGCAGATCTCCCCGACCGCGCCGTTTTCCATCAGGGCCTTCATCTCGTCGACCCCAAGAAAACCATCTAGGCAGAGAGGCGCATTTTCACCGAGTTCCCCGACCCCGACAAACGTCACGGATGCCGTAGCACCCAACGCCAGCGTAGAGCGCACGATGGATTGATCATGGAGCAACTCGCGCTCTTCGGCAGACGAGCATAGGACCGGTAACGGCATCGGAAAGTGTCGTGCCTTGATCGCATCAGCCATCGAGAAGATGACGTTGTAGTAGGCCGCAGATCCATCCCGCCCTATATTGCCGGTCAAGGAAACAATCCGATGTTGCGGGCACTCCATCGGTGGCAACTGGTCCACGGCCGCCTTCAGCGTACGTCCGGTTCCTACGGCCAGCACGATCGGCTCAGCACTTTTAAGCCAACGTTCGATTTCAGCCGCCCCCGCCTCAGCAATACCCACTGTCGACGAGACGCCCGCAGGGTCGCTCGGCACGACCTCCGCATGTTTCAGGTTAAACCGCTCTTTGAGCCTCTCAGACTTTTCGAGACAGGCCGCGATTGGGTGATCAAGGCGAACCTTGATTAGCCGTTCGGCAACAGCAAGCGAGACGAGGCGCTGCGCTGATTGGCGCGAAATCCCCATCGCGGCAGCGATTTCGTCCTGCGTACGGCCTGCGACATAGTAAAGCCAGCCGGCGCGTGCCGCATCGTCAAGCCGCCCATGTGCTGCTTCGCTTCGTTTGGCCATCTCGCCGTCCTTGTCCGTATTGCCTAAACATGTGCTGACATTATTTGCCGTCACGTGTCAAACACATGAAGGGGGCTCGAAACGCGCTTGTCACTTGGAAACGACTGCAGCGGACAGCACAAAAGCCGTAGAGCGCCGAAGAGCGTTCAGACGGATATTCCCGCCAAAGCAGATGTTTATATGTGTCGATTGACGGAGACACCCATATGCGCGGTCAACACCGGTAACCGTCCCTTCCTTGCGGTCGAGGGCGGTTTTCCAGATGTCGAAAGCACGTTGCGGCGTTACGCTGCTTCCTGCACCAGGTGGCCAGGCGAGACTTCGCGATAGTTCCGTTGAGGCGGAACGTAGTCGACTGGTCGGATCGGGCTCTTGATCTCATCCGTCGCCATGTTGCGTTTCATCTGCCGTCGTGCAGGATCGGGTACGGGAACTGCCGACATCAGCTTGCGCGTATAGGGATGCTGCGGGTTGTCAAAGACCGCCGCACGTGGGCCGATTTCGACGATTTCACCGAGATACATCACCGCGACACGGTGGCTTACCCGCTCTACGACCGCCATGTCATGAGAGATGAAAAGGAAAGCGAGATTCAGGTTCTGCTGCAGATCCAGGAGAAGATTGCAGACCTGAGCCTTGATGGAAACGTCGAGCGCAGACACCGCCTCGTCTGCAACGATAACCTTGGGATCGAGCATCAGCGAACGCGCGATTGCCACGCGCTGGCGCTGTCCGCCTGAAAATTCGTGCGGGAAACGCTTCATCATATCCGCACTCAGCCCAACTTTTCCCATGAGGTCGGCAGCTTTATCTCGTGCTTCGCTCTTTGAGCCGAGACGATGTTCCACGAACGGCTCCATGATCGCCGCACCGACACTCATGCGCGGATCGAGACTGGCGAACGGGTCCTGGAAAATCATCTGCACACTGCGCCGCATGGTGCGCAGCGTTGTCTTGTCGAGCTTCATAACCTCGTAGCCATCCAGCATGACATTGCCGGATGTGGGCTCGATCAGGCGCGTGATGGATCGACCGGTGGTGGACTTTCCACAACCGGATTCTCCCACCAATGATAGCGTTTCACCTTCAGCGAGATCAAACGAGACTTTTTCAACCGCGTGCACCGCGCCAGACTTACGCCCCAGCAGGCCGGAGCGAATGTCGAAGCGTGTGGTCAAGTCCTTGACCGCCAGAATTGGCGTTCTCGACGTCGACACGGTATCCTTGACCTCAATAACAGGCTGGCTTTCACCGGTCTTGATATCGATGATCGGGAAACGCGAAGGCAGTTCGCGCTCCTTCATGGAACCGAGCTTTGGCACGGCCGACAAAAGCGCGCGGGTATAGGGATGCTTGCCGCGATGAAAAATGTCGTCGGTCGTACCGGTTTCCACAACATCGCCACGGAACATGACGATCGTACGATCCGAAACCTCTGCCACAACACCCATGTCGTGCGTGATGAAGAGAACGGACATGCCCTCTTCTTCCTGCAGTGTCTTGATAAGGTCGAGGATCTGCCCCTGGATCGTGACATCCAGAGCCGTCGTCGGCTCGTCAGCGATCAGGAGCTTGGGTTTCGAGGCAAGCGCCATGGCGATCATCACGCGCTGGCGCATGCCACCCGAAAACTGGTGTGGGTACTCATCGAAACGATTCTTGGCATTCGGGATACGTACCTTCTCCAGGAGACGGATCACCTCGGCCTTTGCTGCCGCCGACGAAATATCCTGATGCACGGTCAAAGCCTCGGCAATCTGCTTGCCGATCGGGAAGATCGGGTTGAGGCTGGTCATCGGCTCCTGGAAAATCATCGAGATGTCCTTGCCACGGACCCTGCGCATTTCCTCTTCGGGCAATGCCAGTAGATCGCGACCACCGAGCATGACCCTACCCTCAATCCTGCTCGATTTCTTGTCGAGAAGGCGCATGATAGACAGTGAGGTGACGCTTTTTCCTGAACCGCTCTCACCAACGATCGCGACCGTTTCACGCGGTGCGATCTCGAAGCTCATGTTACGGACCACAGGTTTCCAGGCGCCGTCGACGCGAAAGGACGTGGTCATGTTCTGTACCGAGAGGACCGGGCTCACTGAACCGCCAGTCTGTTCCATGGACGTTGCCGCCAAAAGCATGCTGTTCTCCTGAAAAGCAGAAGGCGGCCACAGGGGCCGCCAGTTGTCTCACGCAGCGAGTGCGGTTTCGGCCATCGAAACCCAGTAGCTGATGCCGTAAGGCAGCGCATCGTCGTTGAAATCATAAGCGGCATTGTGCAGACCTGCGGTGTCACCGTTGCCGATGAATATGAACGCGCCTGGACGTGCCTCAAGCATGTAGGAAAAATCCTCTGCGCCCATATGAGGGTTGGGGTTGGTGTTGACGGCTGTCTTACCTGCCACCCCCATGGCTACGCCGGTCGCGAACTCGGTTTCTTCGGCGTGATTGAAGGTGACGGGGTAACCGCGGTCATATCTCACTTCGGCTGTGGCGCCGTGTGCCATCGCGGTGGCCGTCGCCACTTCTTTCAAGCGTTTTTCGGCAAAATCACGTGTTTCCGGCAAAAGAGTTCGCACCGTTCCCGTCAACGTCACAGCGCCCGGAATGACGTTCGACGCCGTTCCGCCATGCGTCGTCGCGACCGTCACCACGAGCGACTTCAATGGGTCCATCTCCCGCGAAACGATTGATTGCAGTGCGATGATGACGTGTGCAGACGTCAGTACCGGATCGATCGAAAGGTGCGGCGCGGCGGCATGACTGCCCCTGCCCGTGATGGTGATTTCAAAACTGTCGGCTGCCGCCATCGTCGAGCCTTTGCGGATGGCAAAGTTGCCGACTGGAATGCCCGGCTCATTGTGCATTCCGTAGACCTGCGAAATGCCAAACTTTTCCATCATGCCGTCGTTCAGCATAGCAAGCGCACCAGCCCCACCCTCTTCCGCCGGCTGGAAAATCACGGCGACCGAACCTTTGAAATTGCGGGTTTCGGCAAGGTATTGGGCTGCCCCCAGCAGCATTGCAGTATGGCCGTCATGACCACAGGAATGGGCCTTGCCAGGGGTCTTGGAAGACCATGGTTTGCCGCTGGTTTCCAGGATCGGCAGCGCATCCATGTCGGAACGGAATCCGATCGTCGGGCCATCGCCATGACGCCCCTTGATGATGCCGACAACGCCCGTCTTGCCGATGCCTGTTTCCACAATATCGCAACCGAAGGATTGCAGTTTTTCGGCCACAAATTTCGACGTTTCGAAAACGTCATAGAGCAGTTCCGGAGTCTGATGCAGATGGCGCCTCCAGCCGGCAACTTCTTCCTGCATTTCGGCCACTCGGTTCAATATCGGCATTCCCGCTTTTCCTTTTTTTGTTCCCCGCCGGATTGTTGGTCGGCATATTGCGATGGGATTTTTCAGTTTTGCAAGTGTGAATTTTGCTGCATGCGCGAAAATTAGGCCCTCAACCTCACGGCACAAATTTTGTTCACCGCCGAAACTTTGGGGGTTGCATTTCAAAAAATCCAACAATAGCATCATGGGGAATGCGAGGAGTATTTCCGAGCAAAGTCAAATACTTAAATAAATAGGCTTTGCATAAGACGCTTGAGGAAAGGCGTCATAGACATTCAAACGGATAAAATCCAAAAAGGGGAAAATACAATGAAAAAGCGCAGCGTTCTATTTGCCAGCACTGTCGCGGCACTGGCCCTGGCAGGCTCTGCCGCCCATGCCGAGCGAGGCAGCGACGGCGAACTGAAGATCCTGTTCTGGCAGGCCGTATCGACGCTTAATCCTTATCTTTCGGGTGGCACGAAAGAGGTCTACAGCTCGTCTATGGTCATCGAGCCGCTTGCCCGTTACGACGAAAAAGGTGAGCTCGTTCCGATGCTTGTGAGCGAGATCCCGACAATCGACAATGGCGGCGTCGCCAAAGATCTGCTCAGCATGACCTGGAAGCTGAAGCAGGACGTGAAGTGGTCTGACGGCACGCCGTTCACGGCCGAAGACGTGATCTTCACCTGGAAATATTGCACCGCACCAGATGGCGGCTGCGCCCAGGCTGCGCAATACGAAGGCGTCAAAAGTGTTGAAGCGGTAGATCCCCACACTGTAAAAATCACCTTCACCGAGCCGAAGCCTTACCCCTATTCGGCATTTGTCGGCGCACAGTCACCCGTCATTCAGAAAAAGCAGTTCGAAAACTGCGTTGGTGCTGCGGCACCGGGTTGCACGTCAGCCAACTTTGGTCCGATCGGCACGGGCCCGTTCGTCGTCAAGGACTTCAAGCCAAACGACGTTATCAGCTACGTTGCCAACCCCAACTATCGCGACCCCAGCAAACCGGCCTTTGCGACCGCGACTTTGAAGGGTGGCGGTGATGCTGCATCTGCAGCTCGCGCTGTTCTGGAGACCGGCGAATACGACTATGCCTGGAACATGCAGGTCGAGCCGGAAATCCTCGCAACCATGGTGGCGGCCGGTAAAGGCAAGCTGGAAACGGCGTTCGGCACTCAGGTCGAACGTATCAATCTGAACTGGTACAATGCCGATCCGTCGCTTGGTGACAAACGCTCCACCAAGCAGGCCGGCCCGCACCCGGCTCTGTCCGATCCTGCGGTTCGTCGCGCGCTTTCTCTGGCCATCGATCGTGAAATCATCGACGAAGCCGGTTACGGAGAGGGCGGCAAACCGACCTGCAACATTGTTCCTGCTCCAGAAGCCATTGCCTCGACCAAAAACGACAGCTGGTGCCTCAAGCAGGATGTCGAAGGTGCAAACAAGCTGCTTGATGATGCTGGCTGGGTAAAAGGCTCCGACGGCATCCGCGCCAAGAACGGCGTCAAGCTGTCTTTCCTCTACCAGACATCGACAAACTCCGTCCGCCAGGCAACACAGGAACTGGTCAAGGATATGTGGTCGCAGATTGGCGTTGACGCTGAATTGCGCAACGTCTCGGCGTCCGTCTTCTTCGGTGGCGACCCTGCAAGCCCGGACACCTTCCAGAAATTCTATGCCGACGTCGAAATGTACACGAACAACTTCGATGGCACGGACGCGGAAAAATATCTGGCAGAGTGGCTTTGCGACAAGATCCCTGCTCCTGAAACCGGCTGGCAGGGACAGAATATTCCACGTTATTGCAACCCGGCCTATGACAAACTCGTCGGCGAACTCTCCAAAACCGCCGATCTGGCAAAGCGCGCTGAACTTTCCAAGCAGGCCAATGACATGCTGACGGAAGAAGGTGCGCACATTCCTCTGATCCACCGAGGCAGCGTCTCATCTCATTCGCTGACACTCGAAGGGGTTCGCATGAACGCCTGGGATTCCGAACTCTGGAACGTCGCTGACTGGTCCCGCAAGAAGTAAGATGCAACACGCGCCGGCTTCCCCAATGGGGCAGCCGGCGCTTTGCATTTCCTTGAAGGTCTGGAGACTTTCCGATGTTTACTTTTACGCTCCGACGGCTTCTTTTTGCCGTGCCGACGCTTCTCGTCATCAGCTTTGTGATTTTCGCACTGCTTGATCTGGCGCCCAACGATCCGACCGGCGATCTGCCGCTCACGATCCCACCAGAAGTTCGCGAACAGATCCGGGCTTCCCTTGGTCTCGATCAGCCCTTCCTGATCCGTTACCTCTTGTGGCTGCAACAGTTCTTCATCAACGAACCTCTCAACCTTTTCGAACAGCTCACTGGCTGGCAGATCGGTGACGGCAACCGCACTCGCGTTTTATCCTGGGCAACCCGAAGCCCCGTTGTTGATCTCGTCATCCAGCGCATGCCACAGACCTTGTGGGTTGTTGGACTTGCCTACCTGTTCGGAGCATTGCTGGCGATCCCGATCGGCGTGATCTCCGCCTACAAGCAATATTCGATCTTCGATCAGATCGGCACCTTCGTTTCAATGGTCGGTTATTCGGTCCCGACCTTTTTCACAGGTGTTCTGCTTGTCGTCATCTTCAGTTCCAATCTGCAGTGGTTTCCATCGGTTTATGACACCAACCTAAGGGTCACGGACTGGGCAAGCTTCGTGGCGCAGGTAAAGCAGATGTTCCTGCCAGTGATGGTGCTGACGCTCTACAACGTCTCACAGATCAGCCGATTTGTACGAGCCTCCATGCTCGACAACCTTCATCAGGACTATGTCCGCACAGCCAGAGCAAAGGGCGTAAAGGAAAAGGCCGTTCTGTTGGTACACGTCTTGCGAAACAGTCTAATTCCGGTTGTTACCGTCATCGCACTCGGCGTTCCGACAATCTTCTCGGGGGCAATCATCACCGAGCAGATCTTCCGCGTGAACGGCCTTGGTCAACTGCTGATCACCGCCGTGCAGGGTGCAGATATCCCGCTCGTGCAAACATTGACCTTCATCTTTGCCGTGCTGATCGTGCTTTTCAATTTGATTGCTGACGTTCTCTACGGCATTCTTGATCCGAGGATACGCTATGACTGACGCCACTGTTGCAGCGCCAGCCGTTGCCGCCACTCCAACACAATCAGCACTGGCCGATATCTGGAAACAGTTCAGGGCTCACAAGGGCGGCGTCGTTGGACTGATTGTTTTTGTGTTCATTCTGCTCGCCGTCTACGTAGGGCCCTATATCCACACAGTCGCGCCCAATGCTCTCAATGTGAAGGACCGCAACCAGTGGCCTTCTCTGGCTCACCCGTTCGGGACAGACAACCTTGGCAAGGACATGCTCGCGCAAGTCCTTGCTGGCGGACGTATCTCGCTTGCGGTTGGCATCACCGCCATGCTGCTTGCGCTTGTCCTGGGCACACTGGTGGGCGTGCTGTCGGGATACTTCCGCAGGCTGGACGGCCCGCTCATGCGCCTCACCGATCTGTTTCTGGCGCTGCCGCTTTTGCCCCTGCTACTGGTCATCATCATGCTGTTTCGCGACACGCTCCGGGCGGCATTCGGCCCGGAAAGCGGGATATTCATCCTGATCGTTTTCGTCATTGGAATTACGAGCTGGATGCACACGGCACGTATCGTTCGCGGCGATGTGCTGACAATCAAGAACCAGGAGTTCATTCTGGCAGCAAAGTCGAGCGGCATGCGCGAATACCGCATCATCCTGCGCCATATCCTGCCAAACGTCCTGAGCTCTATCATGGTTTCGGCAACACTTGGCATCGCGTCGGCAATCATCACGGAATCGGCTTTGTCCTTCCTCGGTCTCGGCTTCCCATCCGACTTTCCGACATGGGGGCGACTGTTGTTTGATGGAGCAAACTTTCTCCAGCTCACCCCATCCCGTGTCCTGTGGCCAGGACTTGCGATCTCACTCACAGTGCTGAGCGTCAACTATATCGGTGATGCAGTGCGAGACGCCTTGGACCCTCGCGCGCTGAAAAACTGAGCAACAGATGCGGCGCTTGTCGGCGCCGCATCATCCCCGCCGCTCAGTGGTAATTGATCTTTTCGGAATCAAGAATGCTGTCAGCGTCCAGTCCCGCGATCGCGACATCCGTACGAGCCGGGATATCACCGGATAACTGCAGGGCGAGATAGCGACCGCAACAGACACGCAGGAACGAGGTAAAGTTTCCGAGGTCATGCCCCGCATCAATCGATTCATTGTAAAGCTTGGCAATGAGCTGAACACTGTTCATGCCGTCCCTGCGGGCGATTTCATCCAGTGTTGTCCAGAAGAAATTCTCAAGCCTGACGCTTGTGACCATTCCGTCAATCCGCAGCGAGCGGGTATGGCTTTCCCAGAGCGCTGGATCCGCCTTGATGAACAGCTTGCACATGGTTTCCTCCCTCACCATAGTCTGAACGATAAACGGGAAACAGCGCTGGTAAAAGCCCTGTTCCGACGCGTGTCTATTGACCGAGAACGGTCATGAACTGGCGGAGCCACGCCGGATGAGCCGGCCAGGCAGGTGCCGTTACCAGCTTGCCATCGGTGACAGCCGCATCGATGGCGATATCAGCATATGTACCGCCGGCAAGCTCAACCTCGGGGCGACAGGCCGGATAGGCTGAACATGTGCGCCCTTTTAGAACGTTCGCGGCCGCCAGCAATTGCGCGCCATGACAAACAGCGGCAACCGGCTTATCCGTTTCGAAGAAATGTTTAACCGCAGAGAGAACATCCGCATTGAGGCGCAGATACTCCGGCGCACGCCCCCCTGGAATAACAAGCGCGTCGTAATCAACCACCTTGATCTCAGAGAAAGTCGCGTTGAGCGCAAAATTATGGCCACGCTTTTCCGTGTAGGTCTGGTCACCTTCAAAATCATGGATGGCGGTGGCGATGGACTGGCCCGCCTTTTTTCCGGGGCAAGCGGCGTGAACGGTATGACCAACAGCCAGAAGGGTCTGAAAGGGCACCATCGTTTCGTAATCTTCGGCGAAATCGCCAACGATCATCAGTATCTTTTTCGGCATGAATGTTCCTCCCGTAAGAATGCCTGGAGCAAGCTAACAGGAGGAACATCGAGGCGGGTATTATGACGTTACTACACGCAGAATAATGACAAATCAGCGCGCCTGTGGCGGCTCCGGCCAATTCGTCACACCACCGGTCCAATCTTCAAACACCTTGGAAAGCTTCAGCACCAGGAGGTCAGCGTAGCGAGGGCCAACAATCTGCAAACCGATCGGCATGCCCGACGTCGAAAATCCGCAATTGATCGAGGAAGCAGGTTGCTCTGACATGTTCCACGGCACAGTGAAGGCGATATGCTCGAAAGGCCGTTGCGGATCATTGGTGGGTGATGCCCAGTCGGCAGGATAGGACACAATAGGATTTGTCGGCGAAATCACGGCATCGACCGTCTGCATCAACCGTCCGCAGCTTTTGCGCATCTCCATCGTCTGGTTGAAACCAAAGACGGCTCGTGCACCGGAAACATCCGCTCCCTTGACAGCCCATTCGTGGATATAGGGCAATATTGAAGCGCGCCGCTCATCGCTCAGGGTGACAATATCGCCCCAGAACTTTGCGCGCCAGAAGTCGTCAAGCCCATCCAGCATATCCCGTGTCAGAACCGGCTCAACCGGTACGACGATCGCACCCGCCGCCTCGAACAGTTTTGCAGCAGCCAGGACTGCCTCGCGCACTTCGACATCGACGGCCAATCCACAACCGGCATCCAGCATCAGTCCGATCTTGAGACCCTTTACATCAACATCAAGGTCCATCCAGTTGATATCATTGGGCGGCAATGATGTACCATCACGCCAGTCCGGGCGAGAAAGTGTCGCCATGGCGTAAGCACTGTCCACAACGCTACGCGTCATAGGACCTGCACAGCGACCGGTATAATAGGGATCGACTGGAATGCGGCCCTGGCTCGGCTTGAAGCCAAACAGACCGGTCCACCCCGCAGGTAAGCGCACCGACCCTCCGATGTCCGTGCCGATATGCAGCGTGCCGTAGCTGGCTGCGCCGGCAGAGGCTGCACCTGCGCTTGAACCACCCGGGTTTTGGCTCGGGTTCCACGGATTGCGGCTTAATTTGTGGAAGCTGGACAGGCCAGATGACAGCATGCCGTAGTCGGGGCACGTCGTCTTTGCATAAATGATGGCTCCATCCTCGCGGCAACGTGCAGCGACCGGTGCGTCCTCGGCCGCCGGCACCAGTTCCACGGCCTTGGTACCGAGCGGTATCGGCTGGCCCTTCGTGGCGATCAACTCTTTGAGTGACACCGGAATTCCGTCAAGTGGCCCGACTGTCTCGCCCTTTTGCCAACGGTCGGTGGACGCTGCAGCCTGTTTTTGAGCATCCTCCGGATCATAGGCATAAAGCGCATTCACCACAGGCTCGAAAGCCGCGATCCGCGCTTCTACCGATTGCCAATATTCCGATGGTGACAGCTTTTTCTCGGCGTAGAGCGCCAGAATTTCGAGCGTGTTGAGTTGATGGAGATCGGTCATGTGCTTCGTCTCGTCAAAATCATACGGGGATATGGAGTGGAATGCGCGGGGCAGCGCCGCCCTCAACTTGTATCGCGCGGGTCAAGAAGGTCGCGAAGACCGTCACCGAGAAGATTGAAGCCGAAAACGGCAAGGGCAATCGCAAGACCCGGCATAACGGCAAGCCACGGAGCGACACCGAGATAGGTCTGGGCATCGGCGAGCATGCGTCCCCACGTCGCTGCGGGTGGCGGCATGCCGAGCCCGAGAAAGGACAGCCCTGCCTCGGTAAGAATGGCAAGTCCGAGCTGTATCGTCACCTGAACAATGATCTGGTTGGAGATGTTGGGCACGATATGGAAAAGCGATATCTTCGCCCTGTTTTGGCCGATGCTGGTTGCTGCAGTGACATATTCACGCGCCCATATCTGCAAGGCTGCACCGAGCGTGAGGCGGGCAAAGACGGGCACCATGAAAGTCGCGATTGCAATGATGGCGGTGAAACGGCCGGTCCCGATAAAAGCGCCGAGCATCATCGCAGACAGGATCGGCGGCAGCGCGAAGATGATATCGCAGATCCGCATGACCACTGTTTCTGTGACGCCACGAACGGCCGCGACTGTTACGCCCAACAATGTACCGATAAATGCTCCAATGGCGACAGCGGCAACAGCCGTCGACAGTGAATTCCATGCGCCAACCATCAGCATGGAAAGAACGTCACGACCAAAATGGTCTGTACCAAGACCACCGTAGGAAACAGGAGACTTGAGTTTCTGGACGATCTGCATCTTCGTCGGCGAAACCGGTGTCCAGACAAGGGAGAGAAGCGCAATTGCCACCAGGAGCGCGGTAACGGTCACACCAAGAACGAAGGCGGGGCGCCTGCTGATCATTTTTATCATCGTGCACCTGCCCGCAGCCGCGGATCGATGAACAGATAGGCGATATCAACAATGAAGTTCATGATGATGACAAGGCCGGAGAAGAACAGCACGACGGCCTGCATGACGACGATGTCGCGCTGGGTAAGTGCCTGATAGGCAAGCCGCCCCAGTCCTGGCAGATTGAAGACATTTTCCACGAGGACTGCACCGGCAATCAGAAACGTGAATTGCAGGCCAATCATGGTAACGACCGGGATCATCGCGTTCGGTACAGCGTGGCGCCAAAGTGCCACTCGCTCACTCAGTCCCTTGGCACGCGCCGTACGCACAAAGTCCTCATTCATCACTTCCAGAACCGCAGAACGGCAAACGCGTGTCAGGACGCCGGCCTGCGAAAGCGCCAGGGCGACAGCAGGCAACACCAGCGCCGTGAATGCAACGCCGAAACCTGCCTGCCAGCCCGGAAATCCGCCTGAAGGCATCCAGCCCAGCATAGTCGAAAACACAAGGATCAGGAGCAGGCCGACCCAAAATCCCGGAACTGCAATTCCGACATGCGAGAAAAGACCGGCACCGAAATCGACGACACCGTTGCGGTTGCGTGCCGCAGCCACACCAAGCGGGATAGCGATGAGAATGGACAGGCAGACAGCCATAAAGGCAAGCGGCAATGTTACGGCAAGCCGTTCAAGGATCAGGCCGGCAACCGGGACGCCATATGTATAGGACTGGCCAAGATCACCACGAAAGACGGCAACGAGCCAATGAAGGTACCGCAAGACAAGTGGTTGATCGAGACCCATCTGTTTCTGAAGCGCTGCCAGCGTATCTGGGCTGGCGGAGGTGCCAAGCATAATGGCAGCCGGATCACCCGGAAGTAACCCCATGACGACGTAGATGATGAGAGACACCGCAAACAGCGTAATGATGAGGCTGGCAAGGCGCCGCAGAATGACGGCAATCATCGGCTGTGTGTCCTCTCAAGCATTTCCATTTACTACGGGCTGTCCGCCCGCCGATATCAATTTTTCCGGCCTAGAGCCGAAACCCGGTCAGCCCGATTTATTGGGCTGACAAGGCTCTGTTGGCGAAACGTGTTCACTGGCGGGACGACAGATCCAGCCCGCGTCTGTAGATGCTCACTCTTCCCAATGAACGTCGGTCAAGACGTTGGACGGGATCGGCTCGTTCTCCCACAACCCTTTGATCTTCTTGTCCCATACGCCAAGCTTGGGCATGACGAACAGATAAAGAGCGGGCACATCTTCAGCGAGAATTTTCTGCGCTTCACCGTAGAGCTTTTCCTGCTCGCTTGCGTCAGAAGTCAGCTCGACATTCTTGACAAGCTCGTTGAAGGCGGGGTTCTTGTAGTTGAAATAGTAGGGATCACGCGAATAGATATCGATGTCCATCGGCTCGGCATGCGCAACGATCGTCATGTCGTAGTCGGCGCCCTTCAGAACATCCGCCACCCATTTCGCCGGAAACTCGGTGGTTTCGATGTTCATCGTAACACCAATCTCGGCAAGCATGGCCTGCAAGATCTGAGAGGTGCGCTGAGCATAGGCCATCTGCGGAGCTTTGATCGTGAAACTAAAACCGTCCGGATAACCAGCTTCGGCCAACAGAGCCCTGGCCTTGTCCACGTCGTAAGGGTGAACACCCGTGGTATCGATATAACCGCGATCGTTGGGTGTGTAATGGCTGCCGATGGCTGTGCCAAAGCCTGACCAGGCACCTTCAATGACCGTGCTACGATCGACCGCCATCATCAGAGCCTGACGGACACGTTTGTCGTCAAAGGGTTTGCGGGTGCTATTCATGCCTGCAACCACCTTCAGTTCGGTATTGCCCACGAAGGTGCCGAGGCGCTCATCGCCATCGAAGGACGACATCAGTTCGGGCGCACCGAACTCCGGAAAAGCGTCGATGTCACCCGACTTCAAGGCTGCAGCCTGTGCCTGCGGGTCGGTTACGAAACGGAAGGTGGCCTTTTCAAGCTTCACCGACACTGCCTTATCCCAATAGGCGGGATTTTTCTCCAACTCGACCTTGTCACCTTTGGCCCAGCTTGCGAATTTGAACGGGCCGGTGCCGACAGGCGTTGTCTTGTTGTTGTCAGCGCTCTTCGGCGCAACCATGACGGAGGCTGGCCAGCCGAGCCAATAAATCAGGCTGCCTGCAGGCTGTTTGAGTTTCAACACAAGCGTTGCCGCATCGGGCGTCTCAATGCTGTTGATGGACGCAAAGAACCGCTTTTGCGGATTGACGGAAGCATCGCCACGCGCGCGATCAAGCGAGAATTTGGCGACGGATGAATCGAATGCTTCCCCATCGTGGAAGGTCACGCCCTGACGCAATTTGAACGTATATGTCTTGCCATCGGGAGAAATCTCCCAGCTCTCAGCGAGTTGTGGCTTAACCTTGCCCTTGTTGTCGATGGTGACGAGGCCCTCGAACACGTTCTGCCAGGTGACCTGACCGATGGCGACAGGCGCTGCAATACTGGGGTCGAGACCTGCAGGTTCGACGGCCATGCCAAGAACGAGGGCGTTCTTCGGCGCAGCCTCCGCATTATCAGTTGAAAAAGGTAAGGCGAGTGTCGTTCCGAGCGCCAGCGTCAGCGCGGCACGCCGCGTCACTTTCATCGAATGCGAGAAATAGTTGCGTAGCATCAATGTCCCCTGTCTGGCGGCCGAGGCATTTTTGCCCTTTCCAAACCGCCCGTTGCAAAAACAGTGTCATGTTGCATGCGCACACACAATCGTCAATTTTGTGTGCGGTGCGTAGCCGAAATCGCTACACGATAGATCATGGAAAACAAACCCCGCGCCGTGAGATCAACGCGGCATTTTTGCAAAGCCTTTCGCAAGGATGGGCCCTGTCGGACGGCCAGTTGGTGACCCTCCCGCATTTTCGAGGGTCAGCTCGTAGAGTTGCCCGTTTTGTGGCCTGGGCAAAGCAGGCCCGGTAAGGCTGACGGAGCGTGCATTCTCGATCAGGCCTAGTGACACCGGGCCCATGTCACGCGACGGCAGCGTCCAGACCTGGATCATCTTGTCATCGGGAACCGTGAAATCCGCCAGAAGCCTGACGCTGGCATTCTCGTTTCCAAAATCCTCAACAACGGCCTGAACCTCACCTGCCTCATTCACGAGAACCGCAATGACCAGCGGTTCGACCGTTCGCATCAGGCTGAGCGCCAACCCTACGGAAAGAAACACGCAAGCGGCCATAGCGGAAATGGCAGCGGCACGCCAACGGCCCTTGCTGTTTTGATTGGCGGGAGGTGGTACAGCTGACTTGGCGGATGTGACCTGAGGCGGCAGTGAACCCTCGATCTTCGTCCACAGTCCGTCGCCAATGGCAACGGGCTCCGCCGTTGTGTCAAGCGGAAGAAACCGGTCGCGACTTGCCGCCACTGCCGCCATCAGTTCGGCATCCGTTTCCATAGCCGCCTCGATTTCGATCGCCTCGGCGCGATCCAGCAAACCAAGCACGTATTCATCAGCCAGAGCGGGCATGTCCATTCGGTCGATTTTCATGCCATGCACTCCCGAAGCATCAAAAGGCCACGCCTGATCCAGGATTTCGCCGTGCCAAGGGGGATTTTCAGCCGACCTGCAATTTCGCCATGGGTATAACCGCCGATGTAGGCCATCAGGATGCCGCGCCGTTTGATGTCTTCAAGAGAGGATAGACACTCACGTAACCTCGACTGCCGATCAAGCCTTTGCCATGCTGCCATGACCTCATGCTCCTGCTCGGCATCCTGCAGTGCCTCGATGTCTTCTTCTGTAAATTCACGCTTGCCGTCACGCAGCACATTGAGCGCCCGATTGCGAACAATGGCGTAGATCCAGCCTCGCGCCGAGCCGCGCTCCGGTGTGAACTGATGCGCGTGCGTCCATATCCGGATAAACGCCTCTTGAACGATCTCCTCGGCCAGATCACGGCGGCGCACGATACGCTCGGCGACGGCAACCAGGCGTCCCGCCTCCCGATCATAGATCAGCTTCAAGCCCGCGCGCTCTCCCCTGGCACAGGCCATGAGCGCGACTTCAAGTTCCTCAGGCGCCGATCCTACCAGCATGTATCGCACAATCTCCCCTGCCTCCACGTCCTGAACCATTTGTAACCTATACGTTTCGAGATGCCATTCGGATGCACGAGAAAAAATTTTAAACGCTGCATCCAAGTACCCCCTCTCCTGTGTCTTAAGACTGGAAGCACCAAAATGGCGCACGCCGGACAGCTTCTCATGAACCAACCAAGGGAGATAGATATGAACACCTTTCGTTTCGCGTTGATCGCCTCCACTGCCGCACTTACTCTTTCCGCAGCTGCTGCGTCTGCAGCCCCTGTTCTTGGCCTGACCGGAGACAAGACACTTGTCATGTTCGACACGGAAAAGCCCGCCGTCAGCAAGACGATGGATGTGACTGGTGTTGATAAGCTGGTTGGTATCGATTTCCGGCCAGGAAACAAGACGGTCGTCGGCGTCACTCCCGACCACAGGATCTTCACCATCGATCTCGCCAGCGGCGCTGCGACGGAAGTTGCCAAAATGGACAAGATGCTGACGGTGACAGATGCACCTGTCGTGGTCGATTTCAATCCGATGGCAGACCGCCTGCGCTTCATGACCGGTACAACAAACCACCGGGTTCACCCCGACACAGGTGCCGTGACGGTCGATGGTTCGCTTGCCTACGAAGACGGCGACATGCATAAGGGCGAGACACCCGTAATCGTCGCCGCGGCCTACACAAACTCCATCGGGAAGCCGGAAAAGACCGCGATGTACAACATCGATGCCAAGATCGGTGCACTGATCCAGCAGACGAAACCGAATGACGGTACACTGAAGGCAATTGGCAAACTTGGGATCAAGGATATGCCCGCGACCTACGCCTTCGACGTCCAAGGGCTGGACGGCGGCAAGAACACCGCCTACCTGATCGCGAACAAAACGCTTTACACCGTCAATCTCGAAAGTGGCGCAGCAACTGAGGTGGGTGCGGTGAGCGGACTTGAAACGGATATCCGCGACATCGCGATCTTGCCGGCAATGTGATTCACCCCACAAATGGCGGGCAAAGTCCGCCTTCCATCATCCGTTGCCATGAAGAAGCCGCTCGGCAGAGCGGCTTCACAGCAAAATAATTTCGGTTACATCTTCGGCAAAAGAACCTTGTCGATGACATGAATCACGCCATTTGATTGTTTGACGTCAGCGATCGTCACCTTGGCAATATTGCCATTCTCGTCCGTCAGCGTGATCTTACCCGTGCTGCTTTTCGCCTTCAGTACACAGCCACCGACCGTTTTGACGTCATGTGTCCCGTTGTCATCCATGATCATTTTCTCGATGGCAGCAGACATGGCATCGGCAGCGACAACGTGGCAGGTCAAGACCTTGGTGAGTTGCGCCTTGTTTTCCGGCTTGAGAAGTGTGTCGACCGTGCCTTTCGGCAGTGCTGCGAACGCCTCATTGGTTGGAGCGAACACAGTGAACGGCCCTTTCCCGGCCAGGGTTTCGACAAGGCCGGCAGCTTTCACCGCAGCGACCAGAGTTGTGTGATCTTTCGATTGGCTAGCGTTTTCGACAATGTTTTTGTCTTCAAACATCGCCGCGCCTCCAACCTTGGGATTTGCGGCGAATGTATTTGTACCAGCCATCACGACGACGGCTGCACAGGCGGCGAGACGGATTGCGAGACTCGACATGATAAATTCTCCTCCTGCCTGAAGCCCAGGCGCGGACTGCGCCTTACAAGGCCCGGCGCCCATCAAAAGGGGCGGAGCAACAGACGAGGGAACGAGAGAATTAGTTTCACGGATATTCGCTTTTGATCGGACTCGGCTAAGCGGCTGTCGCGTCGCGCATGAAGCGTTCTATAAAATCGGCAAGTTTTGAGGCCGCAAAAGACAGTTGCCGGTCGGGCGCCACACAAAGCTCGATATGGGTATGAATGCCCTTCTTGCCAGCGAGCGGAACCGCAATCATCTGGCCACTGCGGATCTCACGGGCGACCGACAAAGCCGGAAGAAGCGTTGCAGCGGCATTGCCCAGAACAAGTTCCTTGAGCATCTCCAGTGAACTGGTGATGAAGACTGGATCAAGTTCTACGCCGGCATCAAAAAACAGTGCTTCGAATGCCTGGCGGGCAGCGAAGCTCTTGTCCGGCAGCGCAAGCGGAAGTTCAGCAAGTTCCTTGAGAGAAATCTCCAGCTTATCCGCCAGCGGATGTCCCACCGGCAAGACCACATCGTAACTGATACGGGTACGCGAGCGAACTTTCACGCCTGAAACTTTGGGTGCGAATAGCCCGACAACAAGATCGGCTTCTGCCGAGCCGAGAGCATCCATTGCCTGACGCGCGCTGGTGATGTGGACCTCAAAGCGAAGCTTCGGGTACTTTAGCGAGAATTGCGCCAGAACCGGCGCCAACAGGTTGGCCACCGTCGCGCCGTTGGCATAGATCGTGACGCGTCCCCGCTGAAGTCCCTTGAGATCATCAATGAGCTGATGAACGTGATCGAGTTCGCGGAGGGTCTTGCCTGCCCGTGCGGCCAGCAATTCACCCGCTGCGGTCAACTTCACTCCGCGACTGGAGCGCTCCACGAGAGGGGAGCCAAAATAATACTCAAGATTTTCGATTTGCCGGCTGACGGCTGTCGGCGCTACGTTAAGATTTTCGGCCGCCGCACGCATGGAGTTGGTGCGAACAAGCTCATCGAAATACATCAACGCGCGTAATTGCATGGTTTGATACCTTGCCTCGATCCGACTGGCCCCGCCGCTCCGGCGCTCAGCCGGAATGGCAGGGAATTTTATGGGTGAGACCGTAGCGTCCCGTCAATCGCGCTTGAAGCCCTCGCTGGCGACCAGCAGTTGGCGGGTGTAGTCTGCGGTGAAATCGCGGCTTTCAAGAGCTTCTGCTGCCAGCATTTCCACGACTTGACCGCTTTTCATGACGGCAAGACGGTCGCACATATGGCTGATAACACCGAGGTCGTGGCTCACCATGACGAAGGTGAGGTTACGGTCTCGACGCGCCTGTTCCAAAAGGTTGAGGATTTCCGCCTGAATGGATGCGTCCAGCGCCGATGTCGGTTCGTCCAGCAAGAGCACCTTTGGTTCGACAATCAACGCACGCGCGATGGCAATACGCTGGCGCTGTCCTCCGGAAAGCTGGTGTGAATAGCGAAAGCGGAAACCAGACCCCAAGCCCACCTCATCCAACGCCCGCGAAATCCGCTGTTCACGGTTGTCGAGACCATGGATAAGCAACGGCTCGAGCAACAGGGCATCAACCGTCTGGCGGGGATGCAGCGATCCGTAAGGGTCCTGGAACACCATCTGCACATCGCGGTAGAAGCTCTTGTCACGGCGTTTGCCGGAGTAAGAGCGCCCCTCGACTATCAAGGTACCGCTTTCGAAGTGGTTGAGACCGGCGACTGCCCGCAAAAGCGTTGATTTTCCAGAACCGGATTCGCCAACGATACCGAAGGATTCACCTTGCGCGACATCAAGGCTGACATGATCGAGTGCCAGATAGCCGTCGAAATCGACGACCATGTCACGAACAGAAAGAACAGTTGTCATGCGCGCCACTCCGGCTTGCGATCCAGGACGGGCAGCGGATGACGGTGACCACCTATCTGTGGCAGGCAGTTCAACAAACCCTGCGTATACGGATGCTTCGCATCCTTCAGATTGGCAGACGACAACTCCTCGACGACCTTCCCCGCATACATGACCAGCACGCGGTCGCAGAACGAGGAAACCAGTCGCAAGTCGTGGCTAACGAAAACAAGCCCCATACCGCGATCGCGAACCAGCTTGTCGAGAATGTCGAGCACTTCAAGCTGGACCGTGACATCGAGCGCCGACGTAGGCTCGTCGGCTATCAGCAATTCGGGCCCGCATACAAGCATCATGGCAATCATAACACGTTGCCCCATGCCGCCGGAGACTTCATGCGGATAAAGATCAAACACGCGTTCGGGATCGCGAATCTGCACGGCTTCCAGCATATCGAGTGTGCGCTTACGGGCTTCCGAAGAACCGATCCTCTCATGGGTACGAAGCGTCTCGACAATCTGCCGACCGATTGTCATCACCGGGTTCAGCGAGTATTTCGGATCTTGAAGGATCATCGCGATGCGCTTGCCGCGCATGATGCGCCGTTCCTTGGCCGAGACACGCAACAGATCGATATCGCCGAAGCGCAAGGCGTCGGCTTCGATGCGCGCGCTTTTCGGTGTCAGACCCATGATCGCACGGCCGGTCTGCGATTTCCCAGATCCAGATTCCCCAACAATACCAAGGCGTTCTCGCCCGAGTGTGAAGGAAACACCGCGAACCGCTTCCACAAGCCCGGTTCGAGTGGGGAAGCTGACACGCAGATTATCGACGGTCAGAAGCGGTGTACTCATTGGCCCGCCTCCTTGGGATCGAGTGCGTCGCGCAAACCGTCACCCAAAAGGTTGAAACCAAGGCTGACGATCAAGATCGCGGCCCCCGGCATGGCTGCCACCCACCATTGATCGAGAATGAAGCGGCGGCCTGACGCGATCATCGCACCCCATTCAGGAAGCGGCGGCTGAGCACCTAAACCAAGGAAGCCTAGTCCCGCTGCCGTCAGGATAATGCCTGCCATGTCGAGAGTGACACGCACGATCAATGAAGACAGGCAAAGCGGCATGACGTGTTTCAGGACGATGCGCAATGGCGATGCCCCCATCAGCTTCACTGCAGCGATAAAATCCGAATTACGGAACGTCATCGTTTCGGCTCGGGCGATACGGGCGTAAGGTGGCCAGGAGGTAAGTGCAATCGCCAGTACCGCGTTTTCGATGCCGGGTCCGAGGGCCGCAACCAACGCCAGCGCCAGAACAAGTTTCGGAAATGCAAGGAAGATATCGGTGATGCGCATCAGCAGCGCGTCGACCCACCCCCCGGCATAACCGGAGACGGTGCCGACGATCAGGCCGACTGGAGCGGCAATAACTGCAACGAGAAGAACGACAAAGAGCGTCAATCGCGAGCCATGAATAAGACGTGAAAGAATATCGCGTCCCTGATCATCCGTTCCAAGCCAGTAACCTTCTGTGCCGGGTGGGAGAAGCCGGGCGTTGCGGAGATCACCCTGCACCGGGTTGTGGGGCGCCAGCACATCTGCAAACAAAGCAACAAACAGCAGTGCGAGGATGATGCCCAGGCCAAGAAGCGCCAGCCTGTTTTCCGAAAACCGCCGCCAGATGACGTATGCACGGCCAAGCCTTGCCTGCTTGCGAGACACCGGCCGGTCAGAAAGCAGCCATGCACGGCTGTAGGGTTTTAACGTTTCGATCGAAGTCGTCATCGGCTTCGCGTCCTCGGATCAAGTGTCCTGTAAAGCAGGTCGGAGAAAAGATTGATGCCGACGAAAATGGCGCCGATTACGATCGTGCCACCGAGTACGGCATTCATGTCCGCGTTCTGCAAGGAATTGGTGATGTAAAGACCAAGCCCCGGCCAGGCAAAAATGGTTTCGGTAAGGACCGAACCTTCAAGAAGGCCGGCATAGGACAGCGCAATGACGGTCACCAATGGCACGGCAGCATTGCGCAGCGCGTGGAACCAGATGATGCGTGTTTCCGACAGACCTTTGGCCCGTGCCGCAACGATATACTCCTGGCTCAGTTCATTCAGCATGAAGGACCGGGTCATGCGGCTGATATAAGCGAGCGAAAAGTAACCGAGTAGACAGGAAGGCAGAATGATGTGGCGAAAGAGATCCCACAACACGTCCCACTGCCGTTGCCAGATGGCATCGATCAGAAAGAAGCCCGTAACGGGCGTGAAGGTGAACTCGTAGACGATATCCATCCGTCCGGGATAGGCGACCCACTGCAAACGTGCGTAAAAGACCAGCAACGCGAGAAGGCCAAGCCAGAAGATCGGTACGGAATAGCCGATAAGGCCAATGACACGAACGATCTGGTCGGCGAGACTGCCGCGTTTGACGGCCGCAAGGACGCCAAGCGGGATACCGAACACCGAGCCGATAATCGTGCCGAGTGTCGCAAGCTCAATGGTCGCAGGAAAAACGCGCTTGATATCCTGCATGACCGGATTGGTGGTCAACACAGATGTACCAAAATCACCAGACAGCGCCTGTTTGAGATAGATGAAAAACTGCTGCCAGAGCGGCAGGTTGAGGCCGAGTTGCTCCCGCACCCGTTCCACGACGTGAGCAGGCGCACGATCGCCGACAATTGCCAGCGCCGGATCGATCGGGACGACGCGGCCAATGAAAAATGTTACCGCCAGCAACCCCAAAAAGGTGGTGATGACGGTGAGGGAAAAGCCAAGGACGGCTTTCAGGCGGGCGTTGGCGCGGCTTTTGCCGCGCCGCCTCGCCTTGGTGTTCGCTTCAACGGTACTCATTCAACGATACCCAAGGGGCCGGTCAAACCGGACTATTCCTTGGAGATCGTGTAAACGAAGTTCGTGTCGAAGCTCGGTCCGAGCTTGAGACCCTTAAGCTTCGCGGAATAACCGGCCACTTCGGTCTGTTGGAAGATGATTACGAACGGACCACTTTCCAGAACCTTTTTCTGAAGGTTTTCGTAGATCGCTGCACGCTTCGCACTATCTTTTTCCAGAAGTGCAGCCTGCGTTTCCTTGGTCAGATCCGGAACATCCCAGGCGTTGCGCCAGGCAAGCGTCTTGTTCTTGCCTTCGTCGGAGTTGTCGTAATTGATCGTGAACGTTTCCGCGTTCGAGTTCGGATCGAAATAGTCCGAGCCCCACTGGCCGATATAGATATCGTGGGTACGGGCACGGTACTTCGTCAGGGTCTGCTTCCCGTCGCCAGGAATGATCTCAAGCTTGATACCGGCCTGTGCAAGCGTCTGCTGCACGCTTTCGGCGATACCCGTTACCGGCTGCGTGTTGCGCACATCCATGGTGACCGTGAAACCGTCTTTCAGACCGGCTTTGTCAAGCAGTTCCTTGGCCTTTGCAACGTCGAGCTTGTAGGGGTTCTCATTGAGAGCGCCGAGTTGGCCCTTCGGCAGGAAGGTTTGATGGACTTCGCCGATGCCCTTGATAAGCGTGGCGCCAATCGCATCGTAGTCCACGAGATATTTGAACGCTTCGATCACTTCCGGCTTCTTCAGGTTCTCATTCTTCTGGTTGAGGCTGAAGTAATAAACGGTACCCTTTGGTGCAGAGGTAACGGCAAGACCTTCCTTCTTGGAAACGGCCTCCATATCACCCGGCTCAAGGTTACGAGCCACGTCGATATCGCCGTTTTCAAGGGCGAGACGCTGACCAGAACTTTCCTTCATGTGGCGATAAACGACACGCTTCAACTTCGGCGCCTCACCGTAGTAGTTCGGGTTGGCTTCCATGATCACGGCCTCGTTGGCTTTCCAGCCAAGGACCTTGTACGGACCGGAACCGGCATAACCGGTTTTCAGGAACTCGTTGCCGAAATCGGTGTCATATTTGTAATCGGCGCTGGGCGTTACGGGCTTTGCTTTTTCGGTAATGAGCTTTTTGTCGACAACAGAGGCGACAGTTGCAGTCAGCACGTTCAGAACGAAGCTAGGCGCGTAAGGCTTGTCGACGGTAAGCACGAACGTCTGTTCATCGGATGCCTTGGCCTTTTCGGCGACGTTGTCGCCGGTGAGGCCGAACTGCGTCAGGAGGAATGCCGGCGACTTGTCGAGCTTGACGGCGCGTTCAAATGAAAATGCAACGTCTTCAGCGGTGATCGGGTTGCCCGACGCGAATTTCAGGCCCGACTTCAGCTTGAAGGTGTAGGTCAGACCATCCTCGGACGTAGTCCAGCTTTCAGCCAGGTCCCCGACAACCTTGGACGTATCGTTGAGATCGATGGAGACCAGCTTGCTGTAGGTGTTGCCGGTCACTTCGGCTGCCGACAGCTCAAACGCCTCACCCGGATCGAGCGAGATGATATCATCGATGGCAAAGCCTTCGACAAGGGTGTCCGCAGGCGTTGCCGCGAAGACTTGCGGAGCCGACAGCATCAGAAGTGACAGTGCCGCGCTGGTAGCGAGAACACGCATGGGTTTGTTGAGCGATTTGATCATAGGATCTCCCCTTTTGTTATTGATTTCACTCGATTTCAGGCAGGTTCGTGCCATGCCTGGGATAGAACGCGCAGCCAGTTTTCCCGGCAGATTTTTGCTAGGTCATCGTCACCGTAGCCCGCAGATTTCAACGCCGCAACCAGATTGTGATTGCCACTGGCGTCCGCAATTCCGACCGGCACAGTCGCGCCGTCGAAGTCGGAACCGAGCGCTACGCAATCGATGCCCATCCGTTCCACCATGTAGTCGATGTGGCGTACCATATCGGACAACGGTGTGTTGGCATTATCGCGCGCATCGGAGCGCAACATCGTCACTGCATAGTTCAGGCCAACAAGGCCTTTGCTCTCCTTGACTGCGTCCATCTGTCGATCGGTAAGATTGCGCGCAACGGATGTGAGCGCATGTGCATTGGAATGGCTGGCGATCAGAGGCTGGTCCGTTGTCTTTGCCACATCCCAGAAGCCTTTTTCGGTGATGTGGGCAAGATCGATGAGGATACCCAGTCGATTGCAAGCCTTGACCAGAGCAAAGCCGGCGTCGGTAAGACCGGGAGCGCTATCTGGCGACATGGGGAAGGCGAAGGGAACGCCGTGGCCGAAAACATTGTGGCGGCTCCAGACTGGACCAAGCGACCGGAGACCGGCGGCATAAAAAAGTTCCAGCGCATCAAGATCCGGGCCGATCGCCTCGCAGCCCTCCATGTGAAGCACGGCCGCAAAAACGTTGTCGGCCATCGCCTTGCGAATGTCTGCCGTTTGACGGCAGAGCTTCCAGGCGCCGGCCTGATCCAGCCGGAGAGCAATCGCTGCCTTTTCAATGGCGATGTCGAGCGACGGCTGCCGTGTGAGCGGCGCGGCAAGCGGCGTGACATAATGGCCGTTTTCGTCCGGTTCCTGGAGAATAAGGTCTCCTGAGGGAATGTAGATGGCGCAAATGCCACCAGCCAGTCCACCAGCTTTTGCGCGAGGCGCATCGATGTGGCCTTCGCGTGTTCCATCCCGGAATTCTACAACCGGGTCCGCTCCGGCCTTGCTGTTGCGCCACAAACGAAGCAGCACATCATTATGACCGTCGAAAACTGCATGCATGTCAGGAGATTCCAAATATCAGTCGCAAAAAGGAGGGGGCGGCAGACGCCGGAATGACACCGAGCGGGTGGCAACCGGAGCAAACGCCACGGCCGCCTGTTTTCTGTCAGCGGCAATCTTAGGACGATATTTCGAAGCTTCGCAAGGACGAAATCAAGCAGTGGTGAAATTATCACCACTCCGTAACAACATCGATTTTGCGGATCGTCAAACCTGCCAGCCGCCGTCCACTTTTCGCAGCAGCGGCGTTGCAAAAACGCCCTGAACGCGATCGGGCCACTGCTGACCTGCAACGGCAAGCCTTTCCCGCCAGCGGTCCGATTGAAGCATCGCAGCCCCCACGACGACAGGTTCGATTTTGGAAGCGGAAAGCAGGGAAAGACCGGCGACAATCGAGGTGCCGCTGGAAATAACGTCATCGACCAGCGCGACGCGGCGATTTTCAATAAGCGGCATCATACGCGGGTCAATGTAAAGCCGCTTTTCCTGCTTGGTGGTAATGGATGACATTGGTACCGACAGCTCTTCCAGATACCAGAATTTGCGGGACGTCCCGAGCGGCACGTATCGTTTATGACCGAGATGGCGGGCGACAGCCGCCGCGAGCGTCAACCCCAGCGTCGGCAATCCCACCACCACATCGGGTCGAAACGGCTCGAGTTTTTTGGCAAGGTCCGCAGCCAGCGTCTCCAGCACCTCGAAGGAGGCTTGATTGACGATCAAAGACGCCAAAGCATGTTCTCCGTCCGCAAGCGGACGAATCGGCAACCTGATCTGTCGCCCGTCATCCAGCGTCGCAGGGAAAAACGCCGAATGCGGCCCCGTAGGCTCCAATGGGGCGGGCTTGAGGATTTCCTGCCAGAATTCGTGCGGCAAAATCTCGGATTGCATCGTTCTTTCCTTTGCTGCGGAACCGTTCGCCTGTGATCGAACAGGAGTGACACCGCGTGTCATGCATTTCGACAACCGAAGAGAGGTACGCGGGTTCATTTCAGATGCGGTATACGCTAGAAAGAGCCAGGCAACATGCGTTCGGAAGAGCCCACCTATGGCGCGGCTTTTCCTCATATTCAAGGATAACCTGCCATGAGACTGCTGGACCGGATCGGCGAAGATTTGCCATTTCTGACGGAGTTGCGTCACGACCTGCACGCTCATCCTGAACTCGGCTTCGAGGAAGAACGAACGAGTGCCATCGTCGCAGACCTGCTTGAACGGGCCGGCCTGAAAGTTCATCGCGGCCTGGGCGGCACCGGTGTGGTAGGCACCTTGCAGGTGGGGAATGGCACACGTTCGATTGGCCTTCGCGCCGATATGGATGCTCTGGCCATGCCAGAAGTTTCGGACCGCGCCTACAAGTCTCGGTTTCCAGGCAAAATGCACGCCTGTGGCCATGATGGGCACACGGCCATGTTGATCGGCGCAGCCCGTTACCTTGCCAAGACACGTGATTTTTCCGGCACTGTGCATTTCATCTTCCAACCTGCGGAAGAAGGCCGTGGCGGCGCAAAAAAAATGGTCGAAGACGGTCTTTTCGAGATTTTCCCCTGCGACGCCGTCTATGGGCTGCACAATATGCCAGGACTTGCAACTGACGAGATTGCCGTGGTCGAAGGCCCGCAGCTTGCCTCTTCCGATAGCTGGCGGGTAACATTCAAGGGCATTGGAACGCATGGAGCAAAACCGCATCTTGGCCGTGATCCGATAACGGCTGCCGGCACATTCCTCGCCTCACTGCAAAATATTGTCGGTCGCGTTGTTGATCCCTTGCAACCCGCTGTGGTCAGCGCCTGCTCAGTTCAGGCGGGCGATCCCAAGGCTCTCAACGTCATCCCGGACATCGTTGAGATTGGCGGCACCGCTCGAGCTTATGCGGCTGATGTCCGTAACCAGCTTGAAGAAGAGATCGGCAGGCTGGCCAAGGGTACGGCAGCCATGTTCGGCATTGAAGCCAAATATGAATTCATTCGCCGCATCCCACCGGTGATCAACGATGCAGACGCCACCAGGCGTGCGCTGCGAGCTGCAAAATCGGTCTTTGGCAACAAGGCGCGCACCGCGTTCCCGCCCTCGACAGCGGGTGACGATTTCGCCTTTTTTGCAGGTGAGGCACCGGGCTGCTACGTCTGGTTGGGCAACGGCCCTGCGGTCGACGGCGCTCTGCACCACAATACGTCTTATGACTTCAACGACGGATCAATTGTTTCCGGCGTCGCGTTCTGGTCAACGCTGGTTGAACAGGAATTGTCAGCTGAATGAACATTGTCCTCGGCCGATCAAATGACCGGCCGCGGCCCGCCAGCGGGACGAGGTAGGCTGGCAACAATGCCAGCCAGGGCGCAGGCTGAAGTGATGGCCATAATGCCCGGCCATCCTGCGTGTATCCAGAACCAGCCGCCGATCCAGCCCGTGATGCTCGCGCCACAATAATAAAACAACAGGTACAAGGCCGAAGCGTGGCTTTTGGCGGTGCCTGCGTTGGCACCGACACCGCTGCTGGCCGCTGAATGACCGATAAAAAATCCGACCGTGATCGCCGCAATCCCCATCACGATCAGGATAATGCTCGACGAAAAAGTCAGAAAAATACCCGCCAGGATGGATGAGAAGGCGACGATCAGCATGACCCGTCGGCTAAAGCGGTCGACCAGTGTCCCGCCGTAGGAAGACGCGACAATCCCGAGAGCAAAGGTCAGAAAAATCATGCTGACAGCGGTCCGGCCGAGTTCATAGGGTGGAGCGACCAGACGAAAGGCACAATAGTTGAAGACCGTGGTGAAGACACTGGTGAGCATTGCACCGATGAAATAAAACCGCCGGAGATCGGGATTTTTCAGATGCTCAGCCCATATACGCAGGTGCATGTTCAGTGGCATGCGCTGCGGCCGGAAGTTGCGCGAGGGAGGAAGCAGCATAAGGAAGCCGATCGCCGCGACAACACAGATGGCTCCAAGTGCGTACATCGCAACCTGCCATGAGGTAAACGCAGATACCAGCCCCATGCCGACACGCCCTGCCATGGCGCCAAACGCGGTCCCACCGACGTAGAGGCCCATTGCCTTGCCAAGACTGGCGGGCTCGATTTCTTCAGCAAGATAAGCCATTGCGACGGCAGGAACGCCTCCAAGCACGAAGCCTTCCAACGCCCTGGCTGCCAACAGCCATTCCCAGCCGTTTGTGCTTGCTGCGATAATATTACAGACCGCAGCCAACATCATGGAAACGAACATGAGACGGCGACGTGTAAAGAGCTGCGAGAAAGCTCCACTGAGAAGGATGGCAAAGGCAAGTGTTCCGGTTATCAACGAAAGCGCAAGCGAAGCAGTTGCAGGATTGATCCCAAACTCTTCCGGGAATTCCGGCAACAACGGCTGCACGCAATAAATCAGTGAAAAGCTGGCAAAACCGGCAAGAAAAAGCGCCCAGCTAGCTCGACGGAAACGGCTGCTGCCGTGCTCGATCCAGAGAACATCCGAGGGGTTCGCCGTCTTGATAATGGGTGGTGTAAAATCCTGATTACTGAGCTGACGCATCGATTTATCCTTTTCGGACTTATCTATAGCGCGCCCATCATCTTCACTCTATATGGAACAGCCTCTCATTATATCTGGATCTAATATCATGGAGCTCCGGCACATCCGCTATTTTCTTGCCATAGCCAGCGAAGGAAGCTTCACCCGGGCAGCGGAACATCTCGGCATAGCGCAGCCACCTCTTAGCCAGCAGATAAAAGTGCTGGAAGAGGAAATGGGCACCCGGTTGTTCCGGCGTCTCGCACACGGCGTGGAACTGACACCGGCGGGAATAGCCTTTCGTACAGCAATTGCCAATGTACCCGATCAGGTCAGCAATGGCGTTCGCCTTGCGCGCAGGGCAGCCGCCGGCGAGACTGGCGTCATGAGGATTGGTGTGACGGGAACGGCGGCTCTCAATCCGCTCGTCCCCGCGTGCATTCGCGCTTACAAGAACAAATATCCGGATGTCGAACTTCAAGTGATGGAAGCCAACGCCCTTGTGCTGACACCAGCCTTGCTTGAAGATAGGTTGGACGTTGCCCTATTGCGTCCGTCGCAATCTGAGCCGGACACGTTGAACGAAGAAGTCTTGACTGACGAGCCCCTCCTGATCGCCCTGCCCGCGTCGCACATTCTTGCACGGCGAGGCACTGCCATCGATCTCCTCGAACTGCGCGACGATCCATTCATTCTTACGCCACGCAGCATTGGAACCAGCCTCCACGACGCCTCGCTGAAGGCGTGCGAAGATGCAGGGTTTACACCGCGGCTTGGTCCGGCAGCGCCGCATATCGCCTCGATACTGACGTTGGTCGCCGCCGAACTTGGTGTTTCGCTGGTGCCGGAGTCCGTCGCTCAGGTGAAAATGCAAAACATCGTCCTGCTCCCCGCCAGCGGCCCACCTCCCCGGCTGTCCATATCGCTAGCCTATCGCAGAGGAACGACTTCTCACGTTGTGAAGAACTTCATTTTAGCCGCGCGCTCTGCAGCCAGTAAAACGCGGCAACCGAGTTAGGCTCTGCTCCAGAGTGCCAATCCTCATCACTCTTCGAAAATCTCTTCAATCGCTCGATTGAACAATCGAGCGATTGCGAACGCAAGCGGCAGGCTGGGGTCATAGCGCTCGTTTTCAATGGCGTTTACGGTCTGGCGTGACACGTCAAGGCGAGACGCCAGCTCGCCCTGCGACCATCCTTTTTCGATACGAAGGGCTTTCAGGCTGTTTTTCATCTAAAACGACGGCCACTTATGAGACCACCGACGATCCAGAAGACCGCCATGATCGGCCAAACAAAAAACATCGAGAGTTTTGGATACCCAACAGTTTCGAGAAAACCGTAACTGAATGTCACCAATGCCGTTCCACCAAAAGCAAGGGATAGCGCTTCAAGCTGAATCCGGCGCTGGAGCTCGTCAGATATTCTCACTTGGCGCATGACGGAAAATGCCACAGCAAACCCAGGAACCATGGGGGTTAGGGCGACGATCGTTTTCCAATTCCCCTCAACCATCTCTGCGTTGAGCACCAACACGGAAGCGATCAGGATGACCATATATCCGATCATGCTGATGCTGAACTCAACGGCGAAACGATGCTTGTTCATACCTGCCTCCTGTAAAGCATCCTTTACATCCGCAACCACAGGAAATGTCAAGCACGCTTTACACATCTAAGAGCATCCCGTCGGGGAAAACAGGCGATAGCCGCCTCTCGTGCGGCTCTCGCCTGCCGAAGCTCAAACCGTTTTAGTCAATGAGAGAGATCACAGGGCTTTCAAGCACGGTCCCGGTCAGAACGTCGGCGATCCCCCTATCTGTCTGGTGAGGACCGACATTGCAGGCAAGCGTTGCCCCAAAACACGCTTTGAAAACGAGGTAAGGCGGTTGCCACTCTACTATCTCACCGACAGCGGCACGCAGGTGCTGGAAGGCTTCCGCCACCTCTTCAACCGAAGCTTCTGACACCAGGCCAGAAAGCGGCAAGGGGAGCAAGGCCGTGATCTTGCCGTTTGATGCAGCCGCCATGCCGCCACCAGCCTCGATCACCGCATTTGCAGCGAGCGCCATGTCATCCACATTCCCACCGAAGACTGTCAGGTTATGGCTATCATGTGCAACCGTGGTTGCAAAAGCACCGTCCCAACGGCCCCAACCGGTCAGAAAACCGGTTCTCGTGAGAGAGTCCGCTTTGCCGTGACGATGCGTCACGGAAATCATCGTCGAGCCCTCCGGCGGGACAACAAAACCGTCCTCGACATCGGCCTCTGTTTCACCCCACTGGGTAAAGCGTGGACGATCGATGGTTGCTAGCCGCACACGACGCCCATTCGACGCCACCCTGAAGTCATCAGGTTTTCGCAATGGAAGCTTCATGGAGCCCTGGAGTACGGTCGCATCGCAGGCAGGAATTGAAGCCAGCATTGCTCCGTTTTCCGCAACAGGTTTGCCATCAGCAAGAACGTGCCGGGCAGCAAAACTGCTCAGATCCTCAAACACGGCGATATCAGCGCGACGACCTGCAGCAACGAGCCCTAGATCTGGACGTCCGAGACGTTGCGCCGCATTCAGTGTCGCTGCACGCAGTGCCCATTCCGGCTTCAATCCATAACGGACAAGGCGTCGTACCACGTCATCAAGGCCACCTCCGTTCACGAGGTCATCAGGGAATACGTCATCCGTGCAGAGCGTCACCGTTTGGGGAAGATGGCCTAGCGCGTTCAGCGCAACCACGAATTCCGGCAGCAGATGGTCGTGCGATCCGCGCAATTCGATGGTCAGGCCCGCACGCAGCTTTTCCATTAGATCGTCGGCAGAAACCAGTTCATGATCGGAGGATACACCCGCCGTCATGAATGCATTCAACTCGGCGCCCTTCAGACCTCTGGCGTGACCGCATAGCAACTTGCCCGAGAATAGACCCGCCTGCACGATAGCACTCATGTGCGGATCGCGCTCGATGACACCTCGCATGTTCATGATTTCGGCAACGCCGCCGATCTGGGGCCAGGCCAGCATGTCCGCAAGCACGAGGGCGTCGAAATCGGCACCTGCGCGCTCCAGGCCGGGTGCAGACGGGACTGAAGATGGCGCAAGAAGAACCGCACGTAAGGGCAGGTTTTCAATCGATTTTGCGGCCCAGCGAACGCCCTCGACACCGTGAACGTTTCCGAACTCATGTGGATCCCAGACAATCGTCGTGACACCACGGGAAACAACAGCTGCGGCGTAAGCGGCAGGCGTGATCATCGAACTTTCGATATGCATGTGCGTATCGATCAGCCCGGGAGAAACAAAAGCACCTGTGGCATCGATAATGCGGGTCGCATCACTTCGTGTCGCTTGCGCATGCACGCTTGCAATCAAGGAGCCGACAATGCCGATATCAGCGACGCGTAGCTCGCCAGTCACCACGTCCACTAACGTCCCGCCGGTGATGAGGATATCGAAAGACGTGTCCCCTCTTGCAGCCGCCACGGCTCGTGTGCGCAAATTTTCGTCATTCAAATCGGCAGGTTGTGGCGCAAACTTTGCTGAGTTCATCGGGCAGCCTCTCTACGAAGGGCCTCAAGGATTGTCTCCTTGACCGCATCCGCTTCAACAGTTTCGGCAAAATGGGCGTTGAACGCCCCTGTCTTGCCAGTCCTGCTTTCCACGACCGTCCGCCCCCGTGTGAATGCACCGGCAGTCTCCACATCGATACGCGCATGGCGCCAACCGACAAGATCAGAGCAGAAGGCTACCGCAGCAACCGGGTCGTAAAGTGCCATGGCAGCCCTACCCCGACTGGTGGCGATACCGATAAACCCTTCGAGAAGATCGGCTATGAGCCCCGCATTTTTTCCGCCAGCATTACGGATCGGCAGCACATCCGCAGGTGAAGCTGTCACCTTGCGGCAGGCATCGAGATCGACCATACGAAGCGGCAGGCCGTGCGAGAGAACGATTGCCAGGGCTTCAGGATCTGCAAAGGCGTTGAATTCGGCGGATGCCGTATGATTGCCAGACGTGACGCCGCCCCCCATCCAGGTCAGATCGGAAATTTTTGACGCAAGGTCCGGGCGCGCAACGCACAACGCCGCGATATTGGTGAGGGGTCCCAACGCGAGAACGCGCTTTTCGCCGGCTCCATCACAAAGCCAGTCGCACAGTGCAAGAAAGCTGCTGCTTTCACCTAGCCCCTCTACCGTCTGGGGCAATGAAAGGCCAACCGTTGGAATACCGCTATCGCCCAGAATGGATTGAGCAGTTTCGAGCGTACCGAACACCGGCTGCGCACGGCCTTGATGGATCGGGAATGTCCAGCCGAAGGCAGCGACGGCTCCTGCTGCGTTGTGGCAGACCTCCGCCAGTGTCGCGTTACCAAACACGAGCGAGACACCATCGATCATGATGCCTGACGCATCGACTACCATGATGGCAGCGATATCGTCGAAGCCCATATCGGTATCGATCCAGACACCCATGGTCAGTTGAACACCTTGAGGGTCGCGGCCTTATCCACCGGCAGATCGAAGGCAAGGCGATCACCAATGGCGTGCGTAGAGAGGGCCGCATCCGTTTCTGCCTTGATCGGGCCAAGCGACGTATCAAGCAGATATTCACGCGTGTTTCCAGCAAAGGATGTGCCGCGCACGGTTCCCTCGAAAGGACCTGAGCCGAGGGTGACCATGCGCGGCCGCCAGGCCAGTCCGGATGCTGAAAGGACTGGTCCGGGAAGCGGTGTTGTACCGTTTGCGGTTTTCAGTGCGCCGTTTTCCAGCGCGAAAATATTCTCGAAGCCGACGAAATCTGCAACGAAGGAAGAGACCGGTGCGTTGTAGATCTCCTCCGGCGTGCCGATCTGCTCTATCTTGCCGCCTTTCATGACAACAATGCGGTCAGCCAGCGCCAAAGCTTCAATTTGATCATGGGTGACAAAAATCATCGTCACGCCGGTTTCCTTTTGAACGCGCTGCAACTCCGTGCGCATCTCGAGACGCAACCGTGCATCGAGGTTGGAGAGCGGTTCATCAAGCAAAAGCACCTTCGGTTCCATCACCATGGAACGCGCCAGAGCCACGCGCTGCTGCTGACCGCCAGAAAGTTCGGCTGGCTTGCGTGACACGAAATTCGAAAGGCCAACAGACTTGATGCCCGACAAGACCTTGTCATCCAGTGCCTTGCCGTTCATGCCCTTTAGCTTCAGCCCGAAAGCAACATTTTCGTAGACCGTCAGATGCGGGAAAAGTGCGTAGGACTGGAAAACCAGCCCGACAGCGCGCTTGTTGGCAGCAACGCGGGTGATATCGACACCATCAAGATCGATGCGCCCACCCGCCACCGGCATAAGCCCGGCGATGGCACGCATCGTCGTGGTCTTGCCGCAGCCGGAGGGACCAAGTAGCGCCAGAAGTTCACCCTTGCGTATATCGAGGTCGAGATCCTTGACGGCAATGTTGTTACCGTATGCAAGCGACATTTTTTGGAGCGAAAGGTAATTTGCGTCAGACATAACGGGAGAACCCCAGAAAACGTTCGGCCAGGAAAACGATGCCGATGGAAAGGAAGGCAAGCAGCGAGGAGAGTGCTGCGACGGATGGATCAAAGACGATTTCCATATAGCCCAGCATATCGATGGGCAGCGTGCGAACGCCGGGACCGGAAAGGAACAGCGACACCGGCACCTGATTGAAACTCGTCACGAAACCGAGAATGAAGGCTGAGAGGATACCGCCGCGAATATTTGGCAATACGACCCGGAAAAATGCGCCTAGACGAGAAGAACCGAGCAAAACCGCTGCTTCCTCGATATCAGAACGCAGGTTGTTCAGACTGGCGGAAACCACACGCACCGCATAGGGCAGGATCAGCGCAGTGTGCGCAAGGAACAGAGCCAGCGTGATGCCGATGCCGAATGGCACGACGAAATAACGCAGGAGCGCCAGACCAACGATGATACCCGGTACGATGATTGGCGCGGAGACGATGGTGCGTACCGTTTCGGAAAGTGGAAGTTTGTAACGCGACATCGCGTAGGACGCGGGAATCCCGAGAAGAAGCGCCGTGAATGTACCTCCGATAGCAAGGAACATCGACATGGCAAAACTTTCACGGAAGCTCTCGACCGTGAAAACCTTCGCGATCCACTTCAGCGAAAAACCCTGCGGTGGAAAGGCAAGTGTATCGCCCGCCGAGAACGATGCCGCCACGATAATGAGAAACGGCCCAATCAAAAAGCCGACCACCACGAGAAGTGTCAGGGGAATGAAAAGCTGCCGGGTCATTTCTTGTTCCTTGCGGTAGCAATGCGCTTCAGAAGGATGTTGGCGGCAAAGCTCATGACGATCAGGATGAAGGCGATGACGCTGGCGGCAACAAAATTGTTCGAGACCGTGACCTGCTGATAAAGCAACGTCTCCAGCATCAGGACCTTGGAGCCACCCAGAATTGCGGGGGTGATATAAGCCGTCAGCGAGCCGGTGAACACCAACGTACCACCGACCACAAGCCCTTCCCGCGTCAGCGGCAAGATGACTTTCCAGAAAACCTGAAACCAGTTTGCGCCGAGCACGCGGGCCGCCGCGATCGTATCCTTCGGCATGTTCTCAAGCGCACTGATCAGCGAAATAATCATCAGCGGCAGGAAAAGCTGGAGAAGGCCGATAAAAACCGCCGTTTCAGAAAAAAGAATGCGTATCGGTCCATCGCTCAAACCCACGGCCTGAAGCGCCTGATTGACGATACCGGTGCGGCCCAGGATAACGATCCAGGCATAGGTACGCGCGACTGGCGAGATCATCAGAGGCAAAACGACGAGGTTGACGACATGTCCCTTTGAGCCGGCCGAAAGGTTGACGATGGCAAAAGCTGCCGCATAACCGATGACCGCCGATACCACAGTGACAATTGCCCCGAGTTTCAGCGTGCGCAGGAAAACGGTCTGATTGAGCGGCTCGGAAAAGAAATCGGCATAGGCGGACAGCGTCCACCCGTCAGCGGTACGGAACCCTTCCGACAACAGCATGAACACCGGCACAAGAAAGACCGCCGCCGCGAAAACAGCAGCGGGCAATGCAAGCGCCAGCGCTTCGGCCCGATTCTGAAACATTCACTTATTCCCTGAACGGCCGCAGTGTCGCGGACCGATGTCGTTGAAGCTGAATTGTCAGCTTCCGTTTTGAAACGGTGGAAAAGCGGCCAGGGGACGACCAAACCGCTTTTCCCGGAACGGGGGCCGTCGCAAACGCGAAGACCTGCCCGTTCCGTAACACGAGAACCGGCTTACTGACCGACCTTGGCGTTCCACTCCGACAGCCACTTGTCGCGGTTGTCGAGCGTTACGTCCGACGGGATGAGCTGCAGGCTCTTTGCCGTCTCGTCACCATAGGTAATGTTGTTCGCTATCTCGTCAGAAACCTTGACTTCCTTGTTGGTCGGGCTGTCGACGAGCTTTTCGGCAAGAGCCTTCTGAACATCGGTGGAAAGCCAGAAATCCATGAATTGCAGCGCGAGGTCTTCGTTCTTTGTACCCTTAGGCACGACGAGCACGTTCATCCCACCTGTCTGGCCTTCCTTGGGCGTAGCCCAGGCAAGCGGCAAATCAAGCTTGGTAAAGGGCGCCCAGGAGAAGCGACCGATCGGCGCTGCCCAGATCTCCTCCTGCTGCATAAGCTGCACGAGCTGCGAGGACTTGACGTAGAACGTAACGATATCGTCCTTCTTTTCGCCAACAGCTTCGATTGCACCGGAGAGATCGGGCGTATCCTTGCCGATCGCCTTGCCAAGCATATAAAGCGCCGGCGGTCCCTGGTTGGTGGTAACATTCGGGAATGCAACGTGATCGACGACGCCTTCCTTCAAGAGATCACCCCAGGATTCGATCTTCATCTTGTCCGTACGGTAGACGATCGAGGTCGCATAGAAGTTCACGCCGACGCTCATACCATCACCGTTCGGGTCCTTGGCGATGTCGTAGAGGTTCGCGATGCTCGGCACCTTCGTGGCGTCGATCTTCTGGATCAGGTCCTTGCGTGCCGCAGAAAGCGCATCTGCCATGGAGACGATAGCAAGATCGACAACCGGGTTCGCCTTGTTGGCCTCCATTTTGGCGAGACGCTCGACACTGTTACCGGTTTCGACCACGAGCTTGCAGCCGCACTTCGCTTCAAACGGCGTATAAACCAGCTCCTTGAACTCGTCCTGCGCGAATGCGTAGACCGAGATCGTCAGGGTCTTTTCCTGCGCCTGTGCAGCGCCCATCGTCAGCATAAGGGCAGTGCCCGATGCGAGAATGATCTTCTTCATGGTGTGAGTTCTCCTGCTGTCGTTTTTTTGGCTTCAGTGACGTTATGCGATGTTTTGCCGGTCGAGCCGCGTACCATCAGCTCCATCGGCACTTTGGAAATATCGGCAGCGACCGAAACGGTATCCCCCTCTTCACCGTCGATGACGCGCAGCAATGCATCTATGGCGAGATCAGCAATACGGACCATATTCATGCGCATCGTGGTGAGTGGCGGTGTCACCACCGCGGAAAAGATAAGATCGTCAAAACCGGTAACACTTGCCTGCTCCGGTACCTCGACGCCTTCGCGCTGCAATTCGGTCAGGGCACGCAGTGCATGCAGATCGGAAACGGCGGCAAAGGCTGTAAAACCATCCTGCACCTTGGCAGCAAGTCCGAGACGACACCCCGCGCCATCCTTTGCTTCGATCCTGTCAATCCAGAGCGTCTCGATGTCGCCGGCTCTTCCGAAGCCATCGCGAATGCCGCCAAGCCTGTCGTTCTGAACGTTGGAATCCCGGTTCTTGCCGATCAGTACGATCTTGCGGTGCCCGAGGCTGGCAAGATATCGTCCGAGCTGTTGGCCGCCATCCCAGTGATCAGCCGCAACCGTATTGCCAGGCGTCGACGGACTGTCGATCACTGCGACCGGACAGTCGACGCCAGCAATGCGGGTTCCTCGGCGCGGAACGATGACCATGCCATCCACACCGCGCTCGATCAGCCGGTTGATCGCATCTGTCTGCATGGAAATTTCGCCCCGCGAGTCGGCGATCAGCACGCCGTAGCCGGCGGCGACGGCGGCCTTTTCAATCGCTTGCGCAATCTGCGGGAAGAGTGGATTGGCGATATCTGGCAGGACGAGACCCAGTACACCGCTGCGACCGGTCCTGAGAGCCCTGCCCGCAAGGCTCGGAATGTAACCGAGATCACTGGCCGTCTTGCGGATTTTGTCGACCAGTTCAGCCGACACACGCCCCTTGCCGGACAACGCATTGGACACGGTTGCTACCGACACGCCGAGTGTCGCAGCAATTGCGCTCAGGTTGGTGGCAGGCCGTGGAGAAGCCATGACGATCCGGAATTTCGATGATTAAACGTTTAATCACGATAGTCCACCGGCGGTGCACTGTCGAGTCCGTGCGGGGCAAAAACCGGGGAACAAAGTCTAAATGCCGAAAACAGTGCGATTATTTGTGAAGCGAGGGATCGCTGGACACGCGATAAGCTTCCGCCTGACGCACCAGCCAGTCACGAAAAAGCACCACAGGCCCGTGATTGACGCGAGATAACGGTGCTACAGCGTAATAGGAACTTGGGCTTTTGGCAGGATGATCGAAGGCCTTCACCAATTGCCGCGACTTCAGTTCGTTTTCGATCAGAAACAGAGGCATGAGTGCGACGCCGAGCCCTGCGATACAGGCCTGAGCGACACTGGAAAATTGCTCGAAACGCATGCCCTGCGGCAAGGATATTGCCAATCCCAGACTCTGGAACCAGTGATCCCAGGCACCCGGACGCGACGCCATATGCAACAAGGGCAGACTTGCGACATCCCTCCCGGTCGCAACAGGATGAGAATTGAGAAACTCGGGACTGCAGACAGGCGCCACCATTTCCTGCATCAGAAAAGTACTTTCAGCTCCCGGCCAGTCCGCCTGACCTATGTGGATGGCCATGTCGATCTGCTCACGATCGAAATCAAACTGACCGATGCGAGTGGCAAAATTGATGGTGATTTCAGGATGACTGGCAACGAAATCAGGAATGCGGGGCAGCAGCCAGCGCGTGCCGAAGGTCGGCAACATCGCGAGATTGAGGGTATTGCCATGCGTTTTCGTCATGACCTGCAAAGAGGCAGAACGTATTTCACCAAGCGCGGCGGCGACGGATTTGGCATAAGTCTGACCCTCTGACGTCAATCGAACACCGCGTGCACCACGTTCGAAGAGACGAACGCCGAGCAGCTCTTCCAGCGACATAACCTGTCGGCTTATCGCGCCTTGCGTCAGTGCGAGCTCTTCGGCAGCAAGGGAAAAACTGCCAAGCCTTGCGACAGAATCGAATGCGGCGAGCGCGCTGGTTGACGGCAAAAGCTTGCGGCTGAGCGGGGTCATCAGTCATTACTACAGGTAATGCGAAAATGAGTAAACATGGCTTGTACACGACATACGAAGCACCAATAATCCGGCCAGAATTTGCGGAGGCATAAAAGTGAGCGAACGTGCAGCATTCAATTGGCAGGACCCATTCCTGCTGGAAGACCAACTGACGGACGACGAGAGGATGATCCGCGACACCGCGGCCGCCTTCGGAAAATCCGAGCTGCTTCCGCGCGTCCAGGACGCTTATCTTTCAGAAACATCAGAACCGGAACTGTTCCGCCTGATGGGTCGCACCGGTCTGCTTGGCGTGACATTACCGGAAGAATACGGTGCGGCCGATGCCAGCTACGTGGCTTACGGGCTTGTTGCCCGAGAGGTGGAGCGCATCGACAGCGGCTATCGCTCCATGATGAGCGTGCAATCCTCGCTCGTCATTCATCCAATCTTTGCTTACGGTTCGGACGAGCAGAAAAAGAAATTTCTGCCCGGCCTTGTTTCCGGCGAACTCATCGGATGTTTCGGTCTGACCGAACCCGATGCAGGCTCTGATCCCGGCGGCATGAAAACACGCGCTGAAAAAATTGCCGGCGGCTACCGCCTGCGCGGATCGAAAATGTGGATTTCCAACGCGCCGATTGCCGATGTTTTCGTGGTCTGGGCAAAATCGGAAGCCCATAACAACGAAATTCGTGGCTTTGTACTCGAAAAAGGCATGAAGGGTCTTTCTGCTCCAAAGATCGGCGGCAAGCTTTCGTTACGCGCTTCTATCACCGGTGAAATTGTCATGGATGGCGTCGAAGTCGGTGAAGACGCGCTCCTGCCCAATGTTTCGGGCCTGAAGGGACCGTTTGGCTGCCTCAACCGCGCCCGCTATGGCATTTCCTGGGGCGTGATGGGGGCCGCCGAAGATTGCTGGTTCCGTGCCCTGCAATACGGTCTTGACCGCAAGCAGTTTGGCAAGCCGCTGGCGGGCATGCAGCTTTATCAGAAGAAGCTAGCTGACATGCAGACCGAAATCGCGCTTGGCCTTCAGGCATCTTTGCGGGTGGGCCGTTTGATGGACGATCATCGCATGGCGCCCGAAATGATTTCGATCGTCAAACGCAACAATTGCGGCAAGGCGCTGGATATCGCCCGCCAGGCGCGAGACATGCATGGTGGCAACGGAATCCAGATCGAGTATCACGTCATGCGTCACGCCCAAAACCTTGAGACGGTCAATACCTACGAGGGTACGCATGATGTCCACGCCTTGATCCTTGGCCGGGCACAGACCGGCATTCAGGCGTTTTTCTGATACCACGTAAAAGTCCGGACGCGACGCGCGCCCGGACCAAATTCATGGCTTCACCTAAAAAGAACGTCAGAATTCTTGCCATTCATCCTTGCTTGTGTCGAGCGCGGCATTCCCGGAGAAAGCGGCTGAGATCTTGCGGCCAAGTGCGCGCGCCGGTGATACGACGGGCCGGTCGTTCGGAAGAGCAAGGATCACAGGCGATTGCGTTTCAGTTCCCAGCCTGAATTGACCGAGCAAGTGGTTTAACGATGAAGCTTCTCGCACAAGGCCATGGCTCGCGGCGGTGGACTCCTCGACCATAGCCGCATTTTTCTGCGTGTCCTGATCCATTTGGTTGACGGCAGCATTGATCTGCTGGAGCCCGGACGACTGCTCTTGTGCAGATTCAACGATCGCTGCCACATGCCGGTTGATCTCCTGCACCTCGGCAACGATCTTTTCCAGAGCCTTGCCGGTATCGCCGACCAGTCCCACGCCTTGCTGAACCTGCTCGTTTGATGTGGTTATCAACGTCTTGATTTCCCTTGCCGCATTTGCAGAGCGCTGCGCCAGTTCACGCACCTCCTGTGCGACGACAGCAAAGCCTTTGCCCGCTTCGCCGGCACGCGCTGCCTCGACACCCGCATTCAACGCCAGCAAATTGGTCTGGAAGGCGATATCATCGATGACGCCAATGATACTGCTAATCTCACTCGAGGACTTCTCGATCTTCTCCATGGCAAGAACCGCGCGGCGAACGACGTTGCCCGAATTCTCGGCTTCATGGCGTGTTTTCGCGACCAGAGAACCGGCTTCCTGCGCACGCCGGGAAGCGTCTCTCACCGTGGTGGTAATCTGCTCAAGTGCCGCAGCAGTTTCCTCCACAGCGGCGGCTTGCTGCTCAGTGCGCTTGGCAAGATCATCTGCCGCGGACTTGATCTCGTTGGCTCCGGCATCGATACCCCGCGCGTTTTTCGACACTTGCACCATGGCCGTTTGCAACTTTTCGGCAGACTGGTTGAAATCGGCACGTACCGCGTCGAGGCTCTGTGTGAACGGCTGTGTGATGCGGTGGGCAAGGTCGCCATTGGATAGCTTCGAGAGGCCGGACGCGAGACTGTCGACGGCAAACTGCACAGCTGCTGCGTCCTCGGCCTTTTGCCTTTCGCGTTCCATTCGTTCTTTTTCCGACAGGCTACGGCTGGCCTCGGTCTCCTGCTCAAGACGCATCCGCTCGATGGCATTTTCGCGAAACACCTGAACGGCCTTCGCCATTTCGCCGACTTCATCCTTTCGGCCCATGCCGTCGATTTCGGACGCGGCATCACCGGCGGCAAGCGACAGCATACGTTCACGAAGACGCATGATCGGTGTTGTTATTCCATGAGATGTGACGAAAAGCGCCGCAGCGATAACAGCTAAAAAAGCGACGCCGACGATGATCAGCGTTGTCGCGATCAGCGTGCCATTATTGGTCGTCAGCAGATTGCTCTGCTTCTCGACGTCAGCCATTCTCTCCAGCAGGAATCCGACGAGATCGTCACTCAAGGGCATAATGAGTGCGTCGGCCCGTTGCAGCGTTATTTTGGCCTGCGCAGCTTCGCCACGCGATGCAAGTTCGACTGCCTCATCCGTCAGGGAAACCACGACACGCGTGCGAGCCAGGAAATCCTCAAGCTTTGCTGCATACTGAGGAAAGAGATCGGCCGCAGCAGAAATCTGGTTCAGGACAAACGCTTTGGTGGGCGCATAGTCTTTGAAAATCACCTGGTAACGTTCGTGTTGCTGATCATAGGTCGATATCTGATAGGCGGTGTAGGCTAGACCGGCCAGATTGCGGTTGGCACGCGCCAGTTCCACTGTCGCCCTGTTATCCTTGCTGATGAAGTCGAAATAGACCTCGTCAGACGCATTGAACTGCGTGGAAATATGGGCAACGGCGCCAAGACCAGCGACGCACATCAACAAAATGATCCCAACTATCTTCGTCCGGATTCCGGTCTTTTCCAAAAGTGTCATTATCAATTCCAAACCAGCCAGACGCACTTCCCGTGCCGAAGTTCGCCTGTGTCAAATGGACAGAGCACGTTGTGACCCAATCATTGGGACGCGGGACATCGTCTTCGGGCCAAGCCGGTCGAATACCGCTCCAAACCGGAGCGATTAGTCATAAAAGCATGCAACCACCGCGCTCCCCGTATGATTTCGAAGCATAAACAATCTCTTACAAATTAGTTGGATTACTGATTATTTTTCAATTTTTGGTGGATCTTTTCTCGAAGGCAGGTGAATGCGTTCCGACACACTCTGCGACCACCGCGGCACTCGCAGCGCCCGATATTAGTTTTCGTCAAACCGTTGATTGTCGGCACCATCTATCCTACGTCAAGGACGCTATCATTCGAGAGCCGGCCTCCTCCCCGGCCCTGTCTACACCTCCCAAAACGAAAGTGGACATCATGCACAGCTATCCCGACATCAAACTCCTTATTGATGGCGAATGGAAAGACGCCGTTTCCGGCAAGACGATTGCTGTTTCCGATCCCGCAACCGACGAGATCATTGGTGCAATCGCGCATGCCGAAAAAGCAGACCTCGACCTCGCCCTCGCCGCAGCCGACAAGGGTTTTAAAATCTGGCGAGACACTTCTCCGTTCGAGCGTTCCAAAATCATGCGCAGGGCTGCCGATCTGCTGCGTGAGCGTAAGGACAAGATTGCCTATGTAATGACCCGCGAGCAGGGGAAACCATTGGCACAATCCGCGGGAGAAATTCTCGGCGCGGCCGACACGATCGACTGGTTCGCTGAAGAAGCCCGCCGTACCTATGGTCAGGTCATTCCGGCACGTGCGACCGGTGTATCGCAACTCGCCATCAAGGTCCCGGTTGGCCCCGTCGCGGCCTTTACGCCATGGAACTTCCCGATCAACCAGATCGTTCGCAAGCTATCTGCCGCGCTTGCAACAGGCTGTTCAATTATCGTCAAGGCACCGGAAGAGACACCCGCCTCTCCTGCAGAACTGATCCGCGCCTTCGTTGATGCAGGTGTACCTGCCGGCGTTATCGGGCTCGTCTATGGTGTTCCGTCCGAAATCTCCGAATACCTCATCCCGCACCCGGTCATCCGCAAGATCTCGTTTACCGGCTCGACTCCGATCGGCAAGCATCTTGCTGCACTTGCCGGCAAGCACATGAAACGCGCCACGATGGAACTTGGTGGCCACGCACCCGTGATGATCTTCGATGATGCCGATATCGAAAAGGCCATCGAAGTGACTTCGCTGGCGAAGTTCCGCAATGCCGGCCAAGTCTGTGTCGCGCCCACCCGCTTCCTCGTGCAGGAGGGTGTTGCCGACCGCTTTGTCGAAGGTTTCGTAGAAGCAACCAAGGCCATCAAGGTTGGCAACGGGCTTGAAGACGGCGTTGTCATGGGTCCGCTCGCCAACGAGCGTCGCATTCCGGCACTCGAAGAGCTGATCAACGATGCCGTTTCGTGCGGTGGCGAGTTGAGGACGGGTGGCCGCCGCATAGGCAACAAGGGTAATTTCTTTGAGCCAACGGTCCTCTCCAACGTACCGACGACCGCCAAGATCATGAACGACGAGCCCTTCGGGCCGGTTGCCATCATCAACCGCTTCTCAAAGCTTGACGATGCGGTCTCCGAGGCCAATCGCCTGCCCTTCGGCCTTGCTTCCTATGCCTTCACCGGCTCGGTAAAAACGGCACATGCCCTGAGCCATCAAGTCGAAGCAGGGATGCTCACGATCAACCACAATGGCCTGGCTCTGCCGGAAGTACCATTTGGTGGCATTAAAGATTCCGGTTACGGCACCGAGGGCGGATCTGAAGCTGTCCAGGCATATCTTGAAACCCGCTTTGTCAGCCAGATGAGCTGATCAGCCACGCTGTAATTCAAGACCCGGCAAGCTTTTGCCGGGTCTTTTTTCGTTCAAACCTTCAGCTTGCCTAACATCGCCTAATCAAATAAAAGAACAAACAAGGAACGCAATGAGTCGATAATGAGCGAGACAACCGAAACGGCAGCACCAGCGCTGAAGGAAATATTCAATCGCGAGCGCCTCCAGCATATCGCAGTCCAGACGAAAGCTGTTCACGCCCCTTTCGATGTCTCTGCATTCATGACGCTAGCGACCAACGATCTCGACAGCCTCGGGATCATGCAGCGCATGCGGCAGGTCGCGATCAGCCTTCACGCCACGCTTCCCGGCGACTACGCACGCAACATTGAAATCCTTACGGACCTCGCGCCACGCATCGGACATGGTTTTGCGTCCATTTCATTGTCGGAATACGTGGCGCTCTACGGGCGCGCCCATTTCGAGCTATCGATGCAGGCGCTGCATTATTTCACCCGTTTTGGCTCATCTGAATTTGCGATCCGGCATTTTCTGAAGGAGGACATGTCGGGGACACTCGCTTTCATGGAAACCTGGTCTCGTGATGAAAATGAACACGTCCGCAGGTTGGCGAGCGAGGGTTGTCGTCCGCGGCTCCCCTGGTCGTTCCAGCTCAAAGCCCTTGTGGAAGATCCTTCGCCGGTCACTGCTATCCTCAGCAATCTGAAAAGTGATGGCGCGCTCTATGTCAGAAAATCGGTTGCCAACCACCTGAACGATATCACGAAGGACAATCCTGGCTTCGTATTCAAATTGTTGCAAGATTGGCCGAGAGATCACAAACATACCAACTGGATCACGCGGCAGGCGCTACGTACACTGATCAAAAAGGGCGACGTCACCGCTCTTGCCTATCTCGGCGCGGATGAGGCAGCCGAGATGGCAGTACAAGAGTTTGCGGTATCGCCGCAAACAATCACTCTTGGAAACACCGTAGATATTACGGCGTCATTCGTTTCCTTGGCGAAATGCCAGCAAAAACTGGTGGTCGACTACGCCGTCCACTACGTCAAGAAAAACGGTGAAACGTCTGCAAAGGTTTTCAAGTGGAAAGAGATGAACGTGCAGTCGGAAGAGCGTATCTCGCTCACGATAAAACGTGCGATACGTGATTTTACCACCCGTAAGCACTATCCCGGACGTCACAGGATTGATCTCATCGTCAACGGACAAACCGTAGCGGAAACGTTCTTCGATCTGGAAAGCTAGTCCTGCTTTGACGGGAAAATCTTGGCACGACGGATGATGATCGAACCGCGTTCCCCTGCCTCCACATTACTTTCCGGCGGCACATCGAATTCCAGTTGATCCCCGTTGTCCGTATTGGCAATCACACGGCGCTCGCCCGCTCTATCAAGAACACGGGTGACACGCGCTGGAATGCCATCATGCAGATCGTCCCATTCAAGATCACCTGGACGGGCATAAATCTCGACCGCCCCATCCGCCTGACCGTAAGCAAACGGTAGTTCGCTTTTACCGACGTAAATCTTGCCACTGCGAGCTTCGCCGGAGACTTTGTTGGCATCACCCAGAAACTTCATCACAAAAGCACTGTTTGGCTGGCGGCAGACGTCTTTTGGCGTACCTTGCTGGACTATTTCACCTTGATTGAGAATGACAACGCGATCGGCGAGATCGAGCGCCTCTTCCTGGTCATGGGTAACGAAAATCGTCGTGATACCGAGCGCATCGTGAATTTCTCGCAGCCAGCGCCGCAGATCCCGACGCACGTTGGCATCGAGAGCACCAAAAGGCTCATCCAGAAGCAGGACCTTCGGATCGACGGAAAGCGCACGGGCCAAAGCAACGCGTTGCCGCTGGCCACCGGAAATCTGTGCGGGGAACCGATCCCCTAGACCATCAAGCTTCACCAGACGTAAAAGCTCTTCAACGCGGGCCGCGATTGCCGCCTTGTCGCGCTTCACCTTTGACACCTTCATGCCGAAGGCTATGTTTTCGTTCAATGTCATGTGTGGAAACAGCGCATAGTGCTGAAAGACGAAACCAACACCGCGATCACGCACCGGGATATCGGTTGCGTCCTGATCCCCGAAGAAAATCCGCCCACCATCAGTAAATTCAAGGCCCGCGACCATACGCAAGATGGTCGTCTTACCCGACCCGGAAGGACCAAGCAACGCCAGGAGCTCACCGCTTTCGATGTCGAGCGAAACGTCACGCACGGCGCGAAATGTATCGAAGGTCTTCACCACGTTTTCGAGGCGAATTTTCATGGATCAGGTCTCCGTAACAGTGGCTGTGCCATTCGTCTTCTTGCGTCCGCGCCCAGCACCGCGTCGCTCCAACGCCACTTTGGCAATGATCGTGACGACTGCAAGAAGTGCTAGAATGGAAGCCGAAGCGAAAGCACCAGCTGTCTGGTAGTCGTGGTAAAGCAGTTCAATATGCAGCGGCAACGTGTTCGTCTGGCCGCGAATATTGCCGGAGACGACAGAAACAGCACCGAATTCACCCATCACACGGGCATTACAAAGCACCACGCCATAAAGCAGGGCCCATTTGATATTGGGGAGTGTGACCGAAAAGAACGTTCGCCAGCCTGATGCACCAAGCGACGTTGCCGCCTCCTCAAGATCGCGTCCCTGTGCCTGCATCAAAGGGATTAGTTCACGCGCTACAAATGGTGCTGTGACGAACATCGAGGCAATCACGATGCCGGGCAATGCAAACAGGATTTTGACGTCATGCGCATCAAGATAGGGACCAAACAGTCCCTGAAGACCGTAGACGAAAAGATAGGCGACACCGGCCACGATCGGCGAAATCGAAAAGGGAATTTCGATGACCACAAGCAGGAAGCGTTTACCGGGAAAATCGAACTTGGTAATCGACCAGGCCGCGGCAACCCCAAAAAGCGTGTTGATCGGAACAGCAAGGAGCGCCGTTACCACCGTCAACATGATAGCGTGGCGGGTATCGGGATGGGCGATCGTCGCGGAATAGGCTTTCCAACCTTGTGAAAACGCTTCAACACCGATGATGATAAGCGGGGCGACAACGAGTAATGCCCCAACGACCAGCACAAAACCGATCAGACTGCGGCGAACAAGCGCGCTATCGCCGACACGCGGCGGCCTGGGATGGCTCGAGTGTGCGCCCATGATCAGCCCCTTACCGTGTAGCGCAACGCCCGCGCCTGTAGAAAGTTGGTCACAGCCAACATGAGGAATGCTGTGATCAGCAACACGGACGCCACGGCTGCGGCAGCCTGATAATCATACTCTTCCAACCTGATGAAGATCAGCAATGCGGTGATTTCCGTCGACATAGGCTGGTTGCCTGCAATGAAAATGATTGCGCCGAATTCGCCAAGGGAGCGTGCGAACGACAATGATAGTCCCGCCAGCAAAGCTGGCGTCAACAGCGGCAAGATCACCTTGCGGAAGATTTCGAAGTCGGAACCGCCAAGTGACTGGGCCGCTTCTTCAAGCGCGGGATCGAGATCCTCGAGCACAGGCTGTACGGTGCGAACGATGAAAGGCAAGCTGGTGAAGGCCATCGCGACCATAATGCCAAGCGGTGTATAGGCGACCTTGATGCCGAAATGTGCAAGTATGGAGCCGAACCAACCGTTCGTAGCGAACAGTGCGGTCAACGCGATACCAGCTACAGCAGTTGGCAGGGCAAAGGGCAAGTCGACGATTGCATCGACAATACGCCAGCCGGGGAAGCGGTAGCGGGTCAGAACCCACGCAAGTGCCAATCCGAAAATGACGTTGAACAGTGTCGCGGCGAGCGCGCAAAGAACAGTGACACGATAGCTTGCGACAGCACGGGGCGATGAAATGATGGACCAGTACTCGGTGGGGCCGAGGCTTGCCGCCTTGAACACCAATGCGGCCAAAGGCAAAAAGACGATGATCGCGACATAAGTCAGGGTGATGCCAAGGGACAGTTTCAGTCCCGGCAGAACATTGCGCTTCAACCCTTGCCCCCCACTCATGAAAAAGCGACCCGGCGGTTTCCCGTCGGGCCTAGTGTTCCGTTCATTGAATTATCGATTAACGGCTGCCGTACAGCGTATCAAGCGTGGCGCCAGAGGCAAAATGCTCTTTCTGGATCTTTTCCCAGCCACCGAACACATCGTTGACATTGACGAGACGGATCGCCGGAAACTGATCCTTGAATTCACCGACGACCTTCTCATCATGAACACGGTGACCGAACTCGGCTGCGACCCGCTGACCTTCCTCCGTGTAGAGGAAATCCAGATAGCTCTTGGCCAGTTCGCGCGAGCCGCGCTTGTCGACCACCTTGTCAACCACAGCCACCGGGAATTCAGCCAAAAGGCTGACGGAGGGTACCACGCCTTCGACCTTTTCCTTGCCGTACTGCTTGGCGATGCCGCGGGTTTCCGCTTCAAAAGTAATCAGGACGTCACCGATTTCACGCTCCACGAATGTTGTGGTCGCTGCGCGACCGCCAGTGTCGAACACTGGAACGTTGTCGAAGATCTTCTTGACGAACTCCTCGACCTTCTTCTCGTCACCGTTGAACTTCTCCTTCGCGAACGCAGTCGCGGCCAGATAGGTGTAACGCGCATTGCCGGATGTCTTGGGGTTTGGGAAAACAATCTTCACGTCATCGCGGACGAGATCGTCCCAATCCTTGATGTTCTTTGGATTTCCGGCACGGACGAGGAAGGAGGGGAAGGAATAAAAAGGAGACGCGTCGTTCGGAAAATCTTTCTGCCAGTCAGCCGAGACAAAACCCTGCTTAACCAGGAAATCAATGTCGGTGACCTGATTGAACGTCACAACATCGGCTGCCAATCCCTCAACGATGGCGCGCGCCTGCTTGGATGTTCCTGCATGCGACTGGTCAATTGTGACACCAGGATGCAGCTTGATGAAAGCCTCGTTTTCAGCGGCAAAAATCTCGCGCGCAATGTCGTAGGACGCGTTGAGAATGGTTGTCGGCGACTGTGCCTGCGCAACACCCGAGATAAGCGCGGCGATAGCAGTGCCGATGATAAGAAGACGTTTCATGAATACCCCCGAAAGTCGAATGGTCGACAAAATACCGGGTGACGGACAGCGCCGCGAGAAACAGTCGTTCTTTCCGTTGCAAACAACGAGAAATTCCATCCTGAAACACCAGCCTGTCGAAACGTTATTTCCTTCTGAAAGTTTAAACGGAATTTCTTTTGCGGCGCAGCATCAAAGACGGTGGTCAGGAAAAAGCCGTACATCCTGCTTGTCCAGGTACGCGCGAATGTGGTCTTCCGTTACGTCTGCAAGCGTCGCTGGCGACCAGTGCGGATTGCGGTCCTTATCCACAATTGCCGCGCGAACCCCCTCGTAAAAATCATGCTGACGCAAAACCTCAGCACCGGCCGAAAATTCACGCTCAAGGCATTCCATCAGGCTGGAGCTCTCACGCCCCATTCGCAACAGTCGCAATGTCAGCTTGAGGCTCGTCGGTGACCGCTTCTGTAATGCCTCGAGTGTTTCGTGCGAAAAGGTGTCGTCGTTCTTTCTCAGCGCCTCGATAATCTCCTCGACAGTATTGTAACGGAATGCCGCGTCGAATTTGCCGCTATTGGCTTCAAGGACACTCTCGCCAGCGTCTCCGGCATATTTCAGGATTACGTCCTCAACATCGTCCTGATGGGCAACCCCGGTCAATTCCTGAACCAGATCCGGCAATTGACTGGAAAGGACGAACCAATCTGCCAGCCCGGCGTAGATCGCGTCAGCAGCCAGCACCGTGTTACCCGTCAAACCGAGCCAGGTACCGCATTCGCCCGGCGCTTTCGGCAATAGCCAGGTCGCTCCGACATCGGGAAAATAGCCGATCCCTGTTTCCGGCATCGCCAGCCGTGTTCGTTCAGTGACGATCCGATGACTGCCATGTGCTGAAATTCCGACCCCACCCCCCATCACAATACCATCCATCAACGCCACGTAAGGCTTCGAGAAGTGTGCAATGCGATAGTTCAGCGGGAACTCCTCGCGCCAGAATCGCAACAGATCGGGATCGTTGGCCTTTCCCAGATCATGGATAATTCGGACATCACCGCCCGCACAAAGTCCGCGCTCTCCCTCTCCTGCGACAATGACGCAGACCGTTTCCTGCGCCCGCTCAAACCTTGAAAGGGCCTGAGAAAAATCGAGAACCATGGGAAGCGTCAGGCTGTTAATCGCTCTGGGACGATTGAGGCGGATAAGGCCAGCTTTGCCTCTTGTTTCGACGAGGATATTTTCCGCTGCCTGTATTGCAGAATTCATCGGTGCCTCCCTGCCAGTTTGTTGTTTGCATCTTGGCGGCGCGGGAACGATCACGCAACGTTGATCTTCCGACATGGCATGGGTTCCCGCATTTTCCTCGCATCTGTCAAAAAACGCTCGAAAACCTATTTCGCAACGCAGCATGTTTGCTTGACGCGTTGGAAATCATGGCATGTAATGGATTTCGGAAATGCCGGCATTGAGTCCAGTCGAGCGTATGCCGGACCAAGCGAGTGCCGCCTTGTCAAGGCGCTGTTAACAGCAACGGGAGACGAGCATGCAGGTTTCGGAACACGAATGGATCAGCAAACGCGCCTACACCCTGTGGGAAAAAGAAGGTCAGCCGCATGGCCGTGACGCGGAACATTGGGAGCAAGCCAAAAGCGAATACGCGCTCCTGAAGACGTCCGAGGCGACAAAACCCGCTGCCCGCAAAAAAGCAGCTCCCAAGGTAGAGGTGGCTGCAACAGCAGCTGCGAAATCCAAAACACGTGCCAAAAAAGCGATTGCGGCAGAATAAGCTGTCTACCGACCTCCGTCGCAATTCATGAAAAAAGCCCGACGGGATAAGCGTCGGGCCTTGTCTATCGATCAGTTGCAGTTTTGACCGTCGGGGCAAAGCCGCGGCCTTGGTGGTTTGTCTCTGTTGAGATCCCACTCCATGGTGCTGCGGTTGCGTTGCTGTTGTTCAGCCTGGCCACGATCATCGTTACGCTGTTCATCGCGACGTTGCTCGCTGCGACGCCATTCGTCGCGCTGGTCATCGTCACGCCGGTCATTTTCACGACGTGGACGCTGATCCTGGTTCCAGTCACCGTAGCGTTGCTCCCAGCGACCATCGTTTGGGCCACCACCCTGACGGGGATCACGCCACTCGTCACGGCGACCATCGCGCCATTCATCACGCGGACGTGGGCGATCCCAGTCTCCGCGCGGTGGCGGCGCATTCCAGTAGCCGCCGGAGGGCGGTGGACGACGCCAGCGGTCGCGCTCGCGGTAGAAGTCCCGGTCGCGATAATAACGGTCCCAGTAACGTCCGACTTCAAATGTTACGATCGGAACGCCAAGGTCGCGATAATAACGCGGCTCAACATACACCCGGTTCTGTCGGTAGGTCGTCTCGATGTACCGACCCGCAACCCAGCCGCGACCGCGTGCGAACGAAACGTCACACCAAGGGGCATCGGAAAGGCAGCCATTGACCACGAGCGGTGCGCCGACCGGAATGACGACAACAGCCGGATAGGCCGTGCTCGGACCCGAGCGCATATTCACATTGGCCGTCGCGAAGCCGCGCGTCGCAGCCTCGGCGAGCGCCGGAGCAGCAAGCATCGCCAGCATCGCGATTGCGCCCATAAGTTTTTTCTTCACGTTCTTCTCCTCCGGCAAGGCCACGCCTTGCCATCTTCAGCCTCACCGTGCCCGGTGGACAGCGGCCGTATTCAGATACTGTCGAAAGCGAAAATACCCGGTCGACCATGAACACAGCATGAAACAAAATGCCGACCCGTTCAGTTCCCTGCGACGACATACCGCCCAGTTTTTTTACTGCTCGTCGGAGGGACCGGCCTTGACTTCAAAGGGCATTCATCCGACTTCAGTCAGACAAAAGATGGAGCATGCCCCATGAGCGAACCCGTACAAACAACCGTCGACCAGAGCGAAGTAGACCGCTTTTCGGCAATGGCGGCCGAATGGTGGAGCCCGACAGGCAAGTTTCGACCATTGCACAAGTTTAACCCTGTGCGGCTTGAATATATCCGCAACAGCATCTGCGAGAATTTTGGCCGAGATCCCAAGGCCCATCGGCCGCTGGAAAGCCTGCGTATATTGGACATTGGTTGCGGCGGCGGACTTCTTTCCGAGCCGGTAGCACGTATGGGTGCAGACGTGGTTGGCGCAGACCCTTCCGAAAAGAACATTGGGATTGCTTCCACACACGCGCAGGAAAGTGGCGTTGCTGTTGATTATCGTGCGGTGACTGCCGAGCAACTGCAGGAGGCAGGTGAAACCTTCGATGTGGTCCTGAACATGGAAGTCGTCGAGCACGTGGCCAACGTCGACCTCTTCGTAACGACCTGCGCCAAGATGGTGCGTCCCGGTGGATTGATGTTCGCAGCGACCATCAACCGCACCCTGAAAGCGCGCGCGCTTGCCATTTTTGCGGCCGAGAATGTGTTGCGATGGTTGCCACGCGGAACCCATCAATATGAAAAGCTGGTGCGCCCTGAGGAACTGGAAAGGCCAATGGTCGCGAGCGGCATGGACATCATCCATCGCACAGGCGTGTTCTACAACGTTCTCCAAGACAAGTGGAACCTGTCGCCTGATATGGACGTGAACTACATGATGCTGGCGAAGCGGCCTGGCTGAGATCGCGTCAGATCGGGATCGTTTTGATGACCGACAACAGATCCTTTTGACCAAGTGCGTTTCTGGCAGAGATTGCTTTCACTTTTGCTCGGTCGATTTCAAAGGCCGACCCATCGGGGGCAAATGGCTGTTTGAAGGTGAAAGCATGAGGTGACGAGCCTTGGTCATGCAGATACTCAAACCGCCGTACTGCCTCTTCCCAGATCGGATGGTGTCCTTCGTCGACCCACCACAGGACCAACGGCGGCCATCGCTGCGGCACATTCCAGTTGCGACCATGCTTCAGCGCTTCCGCGTGAACGCCCGAATAGGAATAGGCCATCAACGATTCCGGATCGCGCCATATCGAAAGAGACGACACCCCGCTGACGGCCCCGTTTTCTTGAAGGAAGCGCGGAAAAATCTACCTGCCCCAGCTTTCAGGACCAGGCTCACCGTTATAACCAGATCTGGACACAAAGCCTTCGGCGCGCTCAGCAGCCTCGAAATTCAGCGGCTCTCGGCGGGCAAAACCGGCAACCGCGGGATCATCGTATGGTGCAACCTGGATCCCGAAATTATAGATTGCCAGCAGCAACCCTGCGATCAGTTCACGTCGTCGGGCAGGATCGGTAGCGGTGCGATCTCGATGCCCTCATCGATAAGTGCCTTGGCTTCCTGAATGGAAGCATGCCCGACGATCCCACGCTCATCGGCTTCGCCGTAATGTATCTTGCGCGCCTCTTCAGGAAATTTATCGCCGACGTCCTCCGAATTGGCCCGGATGTTGGCAACGGCTTCCTTGATTTTGGCGATGGCCTCCTTGCGTGCTGTATCCATTGCCAATGACTGCCGCTCGTCCTTCTTGCGGGCAGTCGACACCGACGGGGCCATCAAAAGCTTCGATATGTTCAGCGAGTTACAGACAGGACAGGAGAGAAATCCGCGCTGCAACTGATTGTCGAAATCCTCGCTCCCGGCAAACCACCCTTCAAATTCATGGCCTTTATCACAGGCCAGTGCATAGCGTATCACGCCGCCTCTCCTCCGCTCGGGCGTTCATAGCCAACGGTTTCCAGCCTGAATTCCCGGGCATTTTTCAGATTGGGTATCTTGCCGCGTGCGGACGCAACGAGAGAAGGATCAATCTCGGCGAAGATGATCTCCTCGCCCGCACCGCCCGCAACGGCCAATACCTTGCCCCAGGGATCGATAATGATCGAATGACCAAACGTCTCGCGCCCATCCTCATGCACGCCGCCCTGCGCGGCAGCAATCACGAATGCACCGTTTTCAATCGCGCGGGCGCGAAGCAGGATTTCCCAATGCGCCTCGCCGGTCTGCCGGGTAAAGGCTGCAGGAACCGTCAGCACTTCGGCGCCGGCCATTGCCTCGGAGCGGAAAAGTTGCGGGAAGCGAACATCGTAACATATCGCGAAGCCGAACTTGGCAAGCGGCAGGTCGGCAACGCGCGCTTCACCACCTGGTTCGTAGGCGGCACTTTCGCGCCAGCTCTCGCCATTGTCGAGATCGACATCGAACATGTGAATCTTGTCGTAGGCACAGACCCGCGCGCCATCCGGTGCAAAGAGGAAGCCGCGATTGGCAATTTTGCCATCGGAGCGGGCGATCGCCGTCGAACCAACATGCACGTAGATGCCGAGTTCCCGCGACAAACGAGCCGCTGTCGTAACGATGACATCACCATCTTCGTCTTTGAGAACGGCTCGAAGTTCCTGTCGGTTTTTCTGAAGAGCACCCGTCATTTCAGGTGTCTGCACATAGACCGCCCCCTGGGAGGCGGCGTCACGGATCAGACGCTCCATGTCGGCTGCGTTTTTGACCGGATCGACACCGGAACGCATTTGGATAGCGGCAACCTTGAATGTCATCGCGTCCTCCAGTCCGGATCAGTTTGCCAACATCGGGTCAAGTTTACCGGCCCGATCCAGTGCATGCAGATCGTCGCAGCCACCGACATGCTGGCCGTTTATGAAAATCTGCGGGAATGTCGTGCCGCCAGATTTCTCAATCATTTCCTGTCGATATTCCGGCGTGGTGGTGGCGTTGTATTCTGCGTAGTCGACGCCCTTGCTTTCAAGCAGCGCCTTGGCGCGCGCGCAATAGCCGCAAAAATCTCGCGTATAGATCGTAACCGATGCCATGTTTTCCAGCCTCACAAACCGATGTGCGTCAGCACACGGTTTTCATTTTCACTGGTGATTCATATAGGGCCGGAAACAGCCATTGCAAAGATCAAAACGGTCACATCGGCGGCACCGGCCTTCTTCAAAACACGGGCCACAGCGGCCACCGTCGCGCCGGTTGTATAAACGTCATCAACGAGAACAATGCGCTTTCCGACGACATCCGTTTCATGACCGGGCGCGATCGCAAAGGCACCACGCACATTGTCCTGCCGTGCACGCGCTGAAAGGCCAACCTGCCGCTCTGTGGGTTTGACGCGCAGAAGCGTTCCCGCAAGCAACTGCTTGTCGGCAAGCCTTACAAGATGTCTTGCCAACTCCGCCGACTGATTGAAACGCCGCTGCGTGAAACGTCGGCGATGCAACGGGACGGGAATGACGTAATCGCAGGCCCCCACCCTCCCTTCACTTGCCCGCAGCATCCATGACGCCATGAAGGGAGCAAGGTCGGTCCGATCTTGATATTTGAGACGGTGGACCAGTTTGCGGGCGACACCATCGTGGATCGCAACCGCCCGCAACCGGTCAAAAGCCGGCGGATTGGCGATGGCCTCACCGCTGACAACACCGTCTCCATGATCGAGGGACAATGGAATTCCAAGAACTTCGCAATAGGGGCGCTCTATGAAGCCCACATCCCGCCAGCATTCGGGGCAAAGCGCGCCATCAGCACCAGTCATCCGGCCGCAGGCGGCACAGGTCGGTGGATAGACGATGTGAAAGACCGATCGAAGAGCAAACCGCCCCATCGCCTTAACAGGTCCGAACATGGAAAACAGCCCTACACCAGCACCCATGAGGTTGACTTTAGCTTCGAACGGGTGCCTTTGCGAGAGCGATATGAAAGACGGCTTGCCGAATAAAATGGCGAAAGAGCCGAAGCAGGCTGACGATGGATATTCTTTTTGACGAAGCGCTGATCGAGGCTAACCGCCGGAGAGCGTGGAACAGGCGCGACGACAAGGCTTTGTTTCTTCTCGATATGGCAGCGGAAGAACTGGCTGACCGCCTGGCCATCGTCGAACGTCGGTTCGAAACCGCGATCGAACTCCATGGCGCGACCGGGGTGACTGCCAGACGGCTGACGGAAACCGGCAAAATCGACAGCATTCAGCGCATCGAGACGGATGCTCGTTTCGAACTTGATGGACAATTGCCGCAGGTTGCCTCGATGGAACACCTGCCGCTGACGGAAGCGTCCGCCAATCTCATCGTATCACCACTGGCCTTGCACCTGACCAACGACACTCCAGGCACATTGATCCAGATCCGCAGGGCGCTGAAACCGGATGGTCTTTTTCTTGCTGCCATACCGGGCAGCGGTACGCTTCACGAGCTGCGAGACGTTCTCTTGGCCGCCGAGGCCGAACTGACTGGCGGCGCAAGTCCACGGGTCATTCCTTTTGCTGATGTGCGTGACGTTGGCGCGCTGTTGCAGCGCGCTGGTTTTGCACTCCCGGTGACGGATGCTGAATCCTACACGGTTCGCTACGATTCGATTTTTCCGCTGATGCGAGATCTGCGCGCCATGGGCATGGCAAACCCACTCAAGGACCGCAGTCGCAAACCGCTTAACCGCGCATTTTTCATGCGCGCAGCGGAGCTTTATGCGGACCGTTATTCAGATCCCGATGGCCGCATCAGAGCAACATTTTCGATTATCTATGTCTCTGGCTGGGCGCCGCATGAAAGCCAGCAAAAACCGCTGAAACCGGGCTCTGCCAAGGTTCGGCTTGCCGACGCGCTGAAAACCACTGAGGTCAAGCTGTCCTGAAAGCAACAATCAATCAGCTGACATAGGCCGCGAACGTGTCGATGATAATCTGAAAAACGCCATCGATCTGGGTGCCAATACTGCGCATGCCCGCGATGATCCCAACCGAAATCAGGGCCGTGATCAGCCCATATTCGACCATTGTGGCGCCGTTTTCATTTTTTAAGAAACGGCGGAAACATCCCGCCAGTCGATTTTCACCGTCCAACATCCGGCTCGCCCCCGCGAAACGTAATATGCCTTATTACAAACGCGGTCATTCTTAGGGGCATTGCGTTTGGATTTCGTTACCGATCTGGCAGAAATCAGCAGCCGCGCTCGTTGTTGTAACCTGTGACGACGCAAGGCATTTCAGGCATAGGCTGGGTGATACTGCGACGGATGGAATACGTCTTGCCCGTATCGACATTGTTCTTACGGATAGATCCAGTGGATATCATGTCGATATTGTCGGGATACTGTGCGACCCGTGTCGAGGATTTACCCGCAAGCATGGGCGTCAGGATCAGGGAAAGCGCAATGGCAGCCGTTCCGAACAGCAGAGCGACATTAAGCACGCCGGTGCGGCGGGATTTATTGGAATACGAATGACGGTCTTCAACCGTCTTCCAGAAATCCTCATTCATCGCCAAACCTCATGCTGTGCAATTTTCCGCTTATTCAGAATGAAATTGCCAGATGGTGCTGAATGATCTGTTAACGCAGGCCCCATTTTGGCACGGCAAACCTGTGGAAAACCGGCGTTTCACGAAGCTGTTACGTTAACGACCATGTCGAGTTCGGCGGTTACAGCAAGTCCTGAAGAAATGGTATGAGAGGCTCATCGGCTGGCGGCATCGGATAATCGCGCAAAGCCTGTGGCTTCACCCATTTGATCGCCTGGCCTTCACGACCATGCGGAATGCCCTCATAACGGCGGCAGACATAAAGGGGCATCAAGAGGTGAAAGGTCTCATAGGTGTGGCTGGCGAACGTCAGCGGTGCCAGACAGGCGACCTTCGTGCTGACACCAAGTTCCTCTTCCAGCTCGCGCACAAGAGTTTCTTCGGGTGTCTCGCCTTGCTCCACCTTGCCACCGGGAAACTCCCAGAGACCTGCAAGTGATTTACCTTCGGGCCTTTGAGCCAGGAGAATACGCCCGTCCCGATCCAGAAGCGCGCACGCAGCAACAAGAAGGATTTTTCTCTCCGCCCCGCTCACTTATCGCCTGCCTTTTGCCAATAACGGTAAGTATAGGCCTGTGTGAAGCCAAATTTTTCATAAAGCGCGATCGCCGGAGCGTTGGTGGAAACGACCTGTAGCCAAGCCGTTCTCGCACCACTGATACGGGCCCACCGCAAGGCCGATGCGAGCATTTGCGTGCCAAGACCGCTGCACCGGTGGCCGCTGGCAACGTCGAGCGAAAGAATGCCTGCGAGATCGTTGTCCTGTACGCAGATTGCGGTCGCAAGGGGACTGCCCTCGACCTCTTCATTGATGAACAACCCAAGCGTCGGCTTGATCGAACTGACGATCTCGGCAACCGCAGGACGAAGGGCAGGATCACCGCCACTGACCTTGAGGCTCGCTTCAACAAAACGACCGATATCGTGACTTGGCAGGCTTACGAGGGTTTCCGGCAACTCCAGAGCAGAGATGTCAGCGGTCATCACCTTGACCTCTTCAAAGACGTTCCAGCCGTCCTCGATCAGAAAGTCCGCCAGTTGCGGTGGCATCAGCGTCGTTTCACGCACCACCAGCGGGCGCCCGAAATCCTCGAAACGCTTGCGTGCCTTTTCCAGCCTGATGGCGCAATTGCCGTAGTCGGATGGATCGAGCGGCACAACACTGTTAATTCGCTTGGAGGGATGAGATCCCGTCAGGCGGATTTGCCAGCTACCGTCATAAATCACTGACGAAGCGGGCCATGCCCGGAAACTGACAGCTTCCAGACGGCGAACGAGCGGCAAGTTGACAGCACTGTCCTGCATTCTGTTCGGCTCCAACGGTCAGCTCCGATAATCGCCGTTGATTTCGACATATTCCTTGGTCAGGTCACAGGTCCAGACCGTCGCTGTGCCGTTACCAAGACCGATATCCACCTTCACCGGAATATCTTCCAGCTTCATCACCGCGCTTGCTTCAGCTTCAGAATAATCCGGGTCGCGCTCCCCATTCACGGCAACGCGAACATGGCCGAACCAGATTGCCAAACGGTCACGATCTGCCATTTCGCCTGATTTGCCCACAGCCATCACAACCCGGCCCCAGTTGGCATCTTCGCCCGCGACCGCCGTCTTGACCAGCGGCGAGTTGGCAATGGACAGCGCAATTTTTTTGGCTGCGACATCGTTTTCGGCGCCAGTAACCGTGACCTCTACCATTTTGCGTGCACCTTCGCCGTCGCGAACGACCTGAAGCGCAAGTTCCTTGAGAAGATCATTCAACGCCGCCCGGAACGAACCAAGACGCTCGTCATCGGCACTTACGACCTTGAGCTGGCCATCCTCGGCTGCAGCACCTGTTGCAAACAGCATCAGGGTGTCGGATGTCGACGTGTCGCTATCGACTGTTACCGAGTTGAATGTTGGTCCCACTCCCGCTGACAGAAGAGACTGCAACGCAGCGGCATCGATATCCGCATCCGTGACGACGAAAGACAGCATCGTCGCCATATCAGGCGCGATCATGCCGGCGCCTTTTGCGATACCGTTGATCGTGACTTTTACACCACCGATTTCTGCGGTGCGGGTCGCGACCTTCGGGTAGGTATCCGTGGTCATGATGGCCTTGGCTGCTTCCTGCCAGAAATCGGCAGCGGCAGAAGCCTTCATATCACCGAGAACACCGGCGAATTTCGTCGCATCCAATGGCTCACCGATCACGCCGGTTGATGCCAGAAAAACTTCACGCTCAGAGCAATCAACTGCCGAGGCAGCAGATTTGGCAGTGAGTTCGGTCGCCGCCTTGCCTTTAAGCCCGGTAAAGGCGTTGGCATTGCCGGAATTGACAACGACCGCACGGGCAACACCGCCAGCAAGATTTGCACGGCAAAAATCCACCGGCGCAGACGGGCACTTGGATTTCGTGAACACGCCTGCCACTGCAGCCGGCTTGTCGAAGACCATGAGAAGCACGTCGGTACGGTTCTTGTACTTGATACCGGCGGCAGCCGTCGCCATGCGGACGCCACGCAGGGCCGGCATGTCTGGATAGGATTTGGGAGCGAGCGGAGAAACGGCAACGGACATTAGGGACGCCTGAAGTTTTTCTGGGAACAACTGTCGGATATGGAAACAGGGCGGCCAATGGCCGCCCTGAAAAATCGGAAATTACTGCTGCGGTTGCTGCTGTTCTTTGCTGGCTTCGTCATAGCCCTTCTTCAGCGCTTCATCCATGATCTCGACCTTCTGGTCGGCTTTCGCCTTTTCGATCAGGGCAACATATTTGTCACGCATGACAAGCTGACGAACCTGCGGCTCGACCTGCTCGAAAGCCGGAGGAGGCGCGATGCGCTTGTCTTCGAGCTTGATCACGTGGAAGCCAAACTGGGTCTTGACCGGCGTCTTGGTGTAGGCGCCCTTTTCAAGACCAAAAGCGGCCTCTTCGAATTCCGGCACCATGCGGCCTTTTCCGAACCAGCCGAGATCACCGCCCTCATCCTTGTTGGAATCGGTCGACTTCTCCTTGGCGATTTCGGCGAAATCCTGGCCCGAATCAAGCTGCTTGATAACTTCCTTGGCTTCGTCTTCTGTCGCTACGAGGATGTGACGGGCATGCGCTTCCTCTTCCTGTGGGAGAGAAGCGACTTCCTTGTCATATCGGGCCTTCACCTCTTCATTGGTAACGGAGTCAACCACGTGCTTGCGGAAGTAGGCGTTGTGCAGCTCGCGGTCCTGAATAAAGGCCATACGCTTCTTGAAATCGTCGGTCTTTTCCAGCCCTTCGGCAGAGGCATTCTTTACCAGAAGCTTCACGTCGATCGCGCCGGAAAGGGCGGCGACCTTCTTCTGTTCGTCGGGAAGCTGCGCGAGTTGAGGATCAAGATTGCTCATGGCGAGATCGAGTTCGGACTGGTGAATTTCCAGATCGCCGACCTTGGCAACAACTGCATCTTCCTGTGCAAAAACCGGAAGCTGAAGGCCGAGGGTAGCCACAATCACCGCAGCCGCAATTTTATTATAGCGCAACATATTGAACCTTTCGGAGACAACGCCGGCTCCAGACATGGTTTCCGGCTCTGAAAAAACTTCCAAACACCTGATTGTGGCCATTCTGTAACGGGCAGAACCGTTGACATCATTTGCCCCCCCTCTTATCTGTCACGCAACCTCGCGTCCAGATACGTTTCAGGGCGAAGTCCGTCATTTGTTGGTGATATCCAGCAGCAAAGTCGGAACAGCCCGGGAAAACGGAATTTCAGAAAGGGCCAGTAAGATGGTCAGTCTCGGCGGTATCGCCCGCAAGTTGTTCGGTTCGGCAAACGATCGCCGCGTCCGCTCCTACAGAAGCAAGATCGCCGCTATCAGCGCGCTGGAGGAAGCCACGAAGGCTCTCTCTGACGAAGCTCTCGCGGCAAAGACTGTGGAATTCCGCCAGCAGCTCGCCGACGGTAAGTCTCTTGACGATCTTCTGATCCCGGCCTTTGCAGTCACCCGCGAAGCCTCGCGCCGTGTGCTTGGCATGCGTCCCTTCGACGTTCAGTTGACGGGTGGTATGATCCTGCATCAGGGCGCCATCGCCGAGATGAAGACCGGGGAAGGCAAGACCCTCGTTGCAACGCTCGCAGTCTACCTCAACGCTTTGTCCGGTAAGGGCGTTCACGTCGTTACGGTCAACGACTACCTGGCCAAGCGCGACGCTGGCATCATGGGTCGCCTCTACGGTTTCCTTGGCCTCACGACGGGCGTTATCGTCCATGGCCTCGATGACGACCAGCGCCGTGAAGCCTACGCTTGCGACATCACCTACGCGACAAACAACGAACTCGGTTTCGACTATTTGCGCGACAACATGAAATATGATCGCGCCCAGATGGTGCAGCGCGGCCATAACTACGCGATCGTCGACGAAGTTGACTCCATTCTTGTTGATGAGGCGCGCACACCGCTCATCATCTCCGGCCCCCTGGATGATCGTTCCGACCTCTACAACACCATCGACGCGTTCATTCCGCTGCTGACGCCAGAAGACTATGAGATCGATGAAAAGCAGCGTTCGGCCAACTTCTCCGAGGATGGCACCGAAAAGCTGGAAAACCTGCTCCGACAGGCCGGCCTTTTGAAGGGCGAATCGCTCTACGACATCGAAAACGTCGCGATTGTTCATCACATCAATAACGCGCTGAAGGCTCACAAGCTCTTTACGCGCGACAAGGACTATATCGTCCGCAATGACGAGATCGTCATTATCGACGAATTCACTGGCCGCATGATGCCGGGTCGCCGTTATTCCGAAGGCCAGCACCAGGCGCTGGAAGCCAAGGAAAAGGTTCAGATCCAGCCGGAAAACCAGACGCTTTCCTCGGTCACGTTCCAGAATTACTTCCGCATGTATGAAAAGCTCGCCGGTATGACCGGTACTGCGGCAACGGAAGCTGAAGAATTCGGCAACATCTACGGTCTTGATGTCATCGAAGTTCCGACCAACCTGCCCATCCAGCGTATCGACGAGGATGATGAGGTCTATCGGACAGGCGAAGAAAAATACAAGGCGATCATCACCGAGATCATCGCTGCGCATGAGCGCAACCAGCCGGTTCTCGTCGGCACGACCTCAATCGAAAAATCCGAATTGCTGGCGAATCTGCTGCGCCAGTCCGGCTTTGAGAATTTCCAGGTTCTGAATGCTCGCTATCACGAGCAGGAAGCTTACATCGTATCGCAGGCTGGCGTTCCCGGCGCGGTCACGATCGCGACCAACATGGCTGGCCGTGGTACTGATATTCAGCTCGGCGGCAACACCGACATGCGCCTTGAGCGCGAGCTGGAGGGTCTGGAAGACGATGCTGAGCGTGTCGCCAAGGAACAGGCTATCCGCGCCGAGATCAAGATTTTGAAGGAAAAAGCGCTCACTGCCGGCGGTCTTTACGTCATCGCGACCGAGCGTCACGAAAGCCGTCGCATCGACAACCAGCTCCGTGGCCGCTCCGGCCGTCAGGGCGACCCCGGCCGTTCGAAGTTCTATCTTTCACTTCAGGACGATCTGATGCGCATCTTCGGCTCGGATCGCATGGATTCGATGCTGCAGAAGCTGGGTCTGAAGGAAGGCGAAGCAATCGTCCATCCTTGGATCAACAAGGCTCTGGAACGCGCGCAGAAGAAGGTCGAAGCACGCAACTTCGAAACCCGTAAGAACCTGCTGAAGTATGACGACGTTCTGAACGATCAGCGCAAGGTAATCTTCGAGCAGCGCCTGGAGTTGATGGAGGCCGACAATATCGGCGAAACCGTCGCCGATATGCGCCATGAAGTTATCGAAGCACTTGTCACGAAGCATGTTCCCGAAAATGCTTACGCTGAACAGTGGGACATTGCAGGCCTCAAGGCTGGCGTCGCACAGTTCCTCAACCTTGATCTGCCGGTGGACGAGTGGGCCAAGGAAGAAGGCATCGCCGAAGACGATATTCTGCATCGTATCACGGAAGCGGCGGACAAGTTTGCAGCCGAGCGCGCAGAGCGGTTTGGTCCGGATATCATGACCTACGTAGAGCGCTCCGTCGTTCTCCAGACGATCGACCACCTGTGGCGCGAGCATATCGTGAACCTTGATCACCTGCGCTCTGTCGTCGGTTTCCGTGGTTATGCCCAGCGTGATCCGTTGCAGGAGTATAAGGCCGAAGCATTTGAACTGTTCCAGTCGCTACTGACGAACCTGCGCGAAGCCGTGACTGCACAGCTCATGCGCGTCGAACTGGTTCAGCAAGAGCCGCAGCAGCCTGAACTTCCGGAAATGACGGCACACCATCTCGATCCTGTCACCGGAGAAGACGAGTTGGCCCAGGAGTCTCCTGCTCTTGTATCGGCAGAAGACCGTGATCCGAACAATCCGGCGACGTGGGGGCGAATTGGACGCAACGAACTTTGCCCTTGTGGTTCCGGCAAGAAGTACAAGCATTGCCACGGTGTCTACGAGCAGGCTTAAAACCCTGTGACGTTTCCATCGCCCGCGACTTTGGTCGCGGGCGATTTGCTTTAAATGCGCCCTGGCGGTGATCGCTCCCGCCTGAATTCCTCTCAAAACGACTTTCGGACGATCCGCCATGAAGCCTGGTGACCTTGCTGCATACATTTTTCTGGCGCTCGCCTGGGGTTTGTCCTTTCTGCTTTTGCTGCACGTCGTCTCGGTTTTCGGGTGGATTGGGGCCGTTACCTTGCGTTGCCTCATCGCAAGCCTTAGCCTCGTGCTGATTGCGCGCCTCACGGGACGAAAGCTGCAGTTTTCTGCAGGGTGGAAGGCGTTTGCGATCGTGGGTGCGACCACTGTGGCAGGCCAACTCATCGGCCTATCCTATGCCACTCCGCTGATCGGCACGGCCATGGCAGCCATCCTCGTCGCCACAATTCCTCTCTTCTCCATGCTGATTTCGCAGCTCTGGGGACTGGAACGCATGACCGGACAGGGACTGGTTGGATTGATACTCGGTTTCGGTGGCATAATCCTGCTCGTCGGCTTTCCCGCAGTTCCCGTCACCATCTCGTTTGTTCTTGGATGCGCTGCCTGCATCGCCGCCTGTTTCTGTGCGGCTTACGGCAGTAACTATGCAAGCCGGCACCTCAAGGGCACCGGTTCCTGGGAGATTACCATCGGTGCCTTTCTGGCAGGCGGCTTGATGACCTTGCCGTTGCTGTTTGCCGTGCCGGTTCCCGTTACTCCCAGCCTCGCAGATTACGGCTATCTCGTCCTTCTGGCCGTGATGATGAGTAGCTTGACCTACATCACCTACTTCCGTCTGGTATCAAACATCGGGGCCACGAAAGCCATCAGCGTGGAGTTCGTGGTGACGATCGTTGCCGTCCTTGTCGGCGCCTTTGTGTTGAACGAACCTCTGACGGCCCTGCAGCTTCTTGGAGCGGTGGTGATTACCGCTGGCTGCGTGCTGGTCCTCGGCCTTGTCCCGGGGCGAAAGCTGCCACCCGCCGCATCCGGCGCGTGAATTGTTTATTAGTGTTTTCCACCAATAGTCGCGCGAAGATGTCTCCGGTCAGAATAAATCGCGTTGCGGCGCGGGGTGGCAATGCAAGCGGGCAGCGCACAGCACGAACACTATTGGGATCCCTTGCGGGCGGGCCTTATGTTGCTCGGTGTGCCCTACCATGCATCTCTGCTCTATAGCGATGCGATCAGCTGGAGCCTCAAGGATTTCCAAACCAGTCCGGTCCTCACCATTCTCGGTATCGTATTGACCACGTTCCGCATGCCGACCTTCTTTTTGGTCGCCGGATATTTCTCAGCCATGGCGATTGGAAAAAAGGGAAGCGGTGCATGGTTGCAATCCCGATTTTTACGCCTTGGTATTCCGTTCGTTGCAGCCATCATTATTCTTGGACCGCTACAACTTTTGCTTCTGGATATTTCCGAGGTCGTGAAGGGACAGGCGAGTTTCGAGCAGGTGATCGGCAGGCTGCCGCAAACTTTGGCGTTGAGTTCGCGCTGGATCATGCATCTGTGGTTCCTGCCAGCCCTGCTTTTCTATTCAGTGCTTCTCGCTGCTGTTTTGTTTCTTGGGCAACAGCGACCGGGTCTTCAAATCAAGCAAACCTGCGAACGGCTGAAAAGCCGACATCCGGTTTTTTTTCTCTCTGCCATCTGCATGCTTGCGATCGTGTGGGAGCTCGCCGTTTACGCAACCGCTCTCATGGCGCGGGACAGGGAAAACGATATCCTGAGCTTTTACGAACGTGCATCAGATCCCTACGCTCGCTATCTCCCGTTTTTCCTCATTGGCGCGCTCCTCAACCGTGACAAGGCGCTGTTTCATAGATTTCGTCAAACTGGACCAGGCACAGCATGTCTCACAGTCTTTGCCATCTCGGCCGCGGTGATGCTACGGCTGCAACACCCCTACGGCAACTCGGTTTGGCAGGTTGTGGCCTCCGCGGTCGCCGCGATTGCGGCTGCGCGGCTTCTCCTGGATTTTTGCTGCCGTTTTTTCGTTCGGCCAAACATTATCCTCAAAAGACTGGCGGATGCGTCCTTCACGATCTATCTCGTGCATCATCCTTTGATTTATGCGTTTGGCACGGCCTTTATCGCTGTTAACCTGCCCCCCATTGTCGAATTCAGTGTCATCGTGGTCGCAACAATTGGGTTTGCCTATCTTTTGCATCGGGCGTTGCGCCAGAATGATCTCGCCCTCTTCCTCTTCAACGGGGTCCGCAGGACACAGGCGCCGACACATCCATCGGCGCACAACGTCTCCCAAACCCTTCGTTAAGGTTGGGTCTGTTACAGTTGAACCACCATTCAACTGGAAATGATGGCGTGCGGATCATGGCTATCCTGAACACGGTGGAAAAAGCCTTGCCCGTGGGCCTGCGGACAAAACTTGCTCCCGTGCTGGAGAAGCTTTCCGCAATCGTCTCCGGTCGCGATGACGTCGCACGCGCACAGCGGATGGCATTGGTCGCATTTGCGGTTCGCATCGTCAGTGCCGGCATTGCATTCTTTTCCCAGATCATTCTTGCGCGCCTGATGGGCGAGTTCGAATACGGGATCTTTGCTTTTGTCTGGGTTCTCGTCATCCTTTTCGGCAATCTGTCCTGTCTTGGCTTTCACGCGACGGTCATCAGGTTTCTGCCGGGTTACAAACTGGAAGATGCCAATGACAAGATCATGGGTCTCACCTCGACCGCCCGGGTCTTTGCCATGCTTTCAGCCAGCACAGTGGCCATTTTCGGCTTGGCATTCCTGTTTTTCTTTGGCCAATGGATTGCTAGTTACTATGTCATTCCAATTTTCCTGGCCCTCTTCACATTACCGATGGTAGCACTGGGCGACGTGTTGAATGGCACGGCACGTGCGAATGGCTGGGCCATATCGGCACTCAGCCCCACCTACATAATTCGCCCCGTGCTCATTCTTGTCTTCATGGTTACGGCTATCACTCTTGGGGCGGACAAAACCGCGACCACAGCGATGCTGACCGCACTGGCGGCAACCTACGTCACCACCCTTCTCCACTTCATTTTCATGAACCGCCGGCTCAACCGGCACTTCCACAGCACAGCCCGCGTCGTTCACTTTCGCCACTGGCTGCGCTTCGCCTTCCCGATGTTCCTGATCGATGGCATCGGGTTCCTGATGACGAACTCCGACGTTGTCATCGTCGGCCTCTATCTGCCTCCTGACCAGGTCGGCATCTATTTCGCGGCTGCAAAAACCATCGTGCTGATGCAGTTCGTGTTTTTCTCGGTTCAGGCTGCCGCTGCACCCCGTCTGGCTGCTCTCATCGCGTCTGATGACCGGCGCGGACTTGCGAGCTTCGCAAGCCAAGCGGCCCGCTGGGCGTTCTGGCCCTCTCTTTTCATGGGGCTGGTGGTCCTTGCCGCAGGTCCGTTTCTGCTGTCGCTATTCGGCGCAGCCTTCACCCAGGGTTACGAACTGATGTTCTTTCTGTTTGCGGGTTTCCTTGCAAAGGCTGCTATCGGACCGGGCGAAACCCTGCTCAATATGGCCGGCAAACAGAAGTTGTGTGTTTTTCTTTATATTCTAATCTTTAGCTGCAACATTGCACTCAACATGTTGCTCATTCCGGTCTATGGTTTGGCTGGGGCTGCGGGTGCCGCTGCAATGGCAATGCTGATTGAAGCTGTGCTATTGCATGTCGCTATTCGCCGCACACTCGGGATCGTGCTTTTTGCCTTCAACGATCTTCGGGCGAATACTGACACGGGGAAGGCGGTTTAACGGTGGCCATGTCCAGCGACCCCAAGAATCCGGACCTTCAGGACCCGCGGATTGCAGCGCTCGTCGCCTCGTCGACGAAAGATCGTCCTGTTGCCGACAGCAGTAAGCGTGTCGGGCGTGAAGGACGTGAGTTCTGTATCTACCCTGGCCAGCTCGGATACGAGATGCAGGAAGAACTCGATTTCCTGTCGAACCGCGTTATGGAAGCAAATGTCTTCTTTACCGGACGATTGCTCGCGCCAGCCATGCCGCGCCTTGAGGACAAGTCGGTCCGCTTTGCCCTTATTCGCGATGAGAATGGGGCAAGGAGCCGCATGCGGCTTCTGATGCCGTTTACCGTCGAAAAGCCGGGTTTTGCCATCGGGCCTTCGATCATTCGCATCTGGGCAAATCCGTTCGGTCCTTTGGGGACACCGCTCGTCGACACCGAAGGTGCCGCCGAGACCCTCGATAATCTTTTCGATGCGCTTGCTGATAAGGAAATGAAGCTTCCGAACGTTCTGGTTCTGCCCGATATCAGACTGGACGGTCCGTTCGCGCGACTGGTCAAAGCCATTGCCCTTAGCCGCAACCTGCCCCTGACGACAACCGGCACATATCAACGCCCGACGTTGGAGAGCCTGCAAGATGGAGAAACCTACCTCCAGCAAGCACTTGCACCACACCATTTGCGGGAGATGCGCCGGCAGTGGCGCCAACTCGAAAAACTGGGGGCCGTGTCCTACACCGTAAGCCGACAAGCAAAAGACATACGGTATCGTATGGAGGAGTTTCTGGCACTGGAGGCAAGTGGCTGGAAAGGTCGCAAGCGCAGTGCGTTGGTGAATGACCGTTACCGCGCCGCATTCGCGCGCGAAGCCATCACCAATCTCGCGGAAGCAGACGCGGTTCGCATCCATACGATTGATCTGAACGGAAGTGCCATTGCCTCGATCGTCGTTTTCATGACCGCAGGTGAGGCTTACACTTGGAAAACTGCTTTCGATGAGTCTTATTCGAAATACTCACCTGGCAAGTTGCTGATCCAGAAGCTGACAGACTGGCACCTGGACGACGCCAACATTTTGCGCAGTGATAGTTGTGCAGTGCCCGATCACCCAATCATGAGCCGCTTCTGGCAGGAACGGCAGGAAATGGGCACGCTGATTGTCGGCCTGGCGCAAAACAGCGACCGCGACGTGCGCCAGGTTTCAACGCACGTAGATATGTACCGCAGCACACGCAATCTCGCCCGCAGCCTTCGCCAGAAAATTATGTCATTCGGCCGTAAAGGTTGAAGCCAGAACGATAGAGGGCGCATTCGAGCGCCCTCCATCGCGTCCTGGGGCTTTCATGCGTTAGCGGGATGCTGTCCGGATCATCTTGCAAAGTTGCGTCAACGCCGCATCGTATCCACCGCCAAGGATATCAACACAACGGCGCGCAAGCTTGATCTGCTCGGTGCGGGACATATCGTTATAGGCACGAACGGCCTGGCGAATGACTGCCGGAGGCACGCCACCCGGGTTGGCCGCTCCTCCAGGTGTTGTCGGGCTGCCTGGACTTCCCGGCGTTCCCGTCGAGCTGGTTCCGAGACCAACGCCGACCCCCAAACCGAGGCCGCTTGCTCCACCGACACTGGTACCTACACTAGCATTGAGACCGCTTGATCCGCCGACGGACGCATTAACACCGGCATTGATACCATCGGACCCGCCCACAGATGCGTTGACGTCGGCATTGACGCCGCTGCTGCCGCCCAACGAAGCATTTACATCTGCCCCGAGCCCGCCACTTCCATTCCCGCCAACGTCCGCGCTGGCATTCACACCACCACTACCACCAACGGAAGCGCCAACACCAAGACCACCACTGTCGTTGCTACCAACGCTGGCATTGATCCCATTTTCACCGCCGATGCCAATATCCAGCGCATTGGCGCTAATTGGAAACACCAGGCATGCAGACAACAACAAATTGCGAGAAAGCGAGCGCATATTTTCCTCCTTGGGCGTTCTTTGCTATCCCGTGTCCCCCCATGGACAATCCACATCGCCATAATACTTCAATTAGCAATTGCGCATATTCCAATTTATCAATGATTGCTAATGCAGGATTAACGCGCTTTTTAAGTTGTCTCGCACCGGGAAATCCAGCCGCTCAGGAAAGAGACAGAATTGGAGAGATTAGACAGGTTTGGGGTTGCACGTTCCCGCAGAACCATGATAGACGCCGTTGCATTACCACCGTTGCCCCAATGGCGGAATTGGTAGACGCGCCGCACTCAAAATGCGGTTCCGAAAGGAGTGCTGGTTCGATCCCGGCTTGGGGTACCATTTTCAAAAAATCAGTTTGATTTTATTGATTCTTTTCGTCGCGACTCCCCACGAAAGCGAAGAAATCCCACCATTTAAGTGCTCTTGCCGCATCGACTTCACGAAACTTTGCTTGCATCCTGCAAGGTGACCAACAGGCTTTTGTTTGCAAGCGAAAGAGGACTGGATTAGAGGGCTAAAGCGCTTCCAGATTCCACGGGAACGCACTCTTCGATGCGCGACTTAATTCCGCCATCGCGCCCGCCTTCTTTGATCCCGTTCTGGGTATCGCTTCTTCGCGAAGTTTGAGGAAAATTACATGGCCAATGCAACGTCCGCAGACAACAGCCGCACCCTTGCCGCGCTGGCAGTAACGGTGGGAATGATTTTTACCGTTGGTTCCGCACTGGGGTTTCAGCATATCGGAGGCTATACGCCCTGTGCGCTCTGCCTGTTGCAGCGAGACCCTTATTATTACGCTATCCCGATCGGTATTCTTGCAGTCGCGGCCAGCGTTTTCAGGCTTCCTGCCGGAATCACGCGTCTACTTCTTCTGCTCATCGGAATCGCGATGCTGATTGGTGCCGGAATGGGTGCCTATCACGCCGGCGTTGAGTGGGGTTTCTGGCCAGGGCCGATCACCTGTGCCACCGGCGCACCCTCAATCACCACAAATGCAGGCGATCTGCTTGGCAATCTCAACGCGATCAAGGCACCGTCCTGCAACGACGCAGCGCTTCGCGTGCTCGGCTTGTCTTTCGCAGGCTGGAACGTCATTGCGAGCCTCGCTCTTTCGGCCGTTGCGTTTTTTGGTGCAAGCCGGAAAAGCGCCTGATCAGAAACGAAGCTGCGACCCTTACAGATCAGGGTTGCAGCTCCGTGTCCCAGTAAAGATAGTCCATCCAGCTCTCGTGCAAATAATTCGGCGGAAACGACCGCCCATTATTGTGCAAATCCTGAACAGTCGGCTGGAAAGGCCTCTGATAGGGGAACATGCCCGCCTGCTTGGGAAGCTTGCTCCCTTTCCTGAGATTGCATGGTGAGCACGCTGCCACGACGTTGTGCCAGGTTGTTTCGCCGCCATGAGCGCGCGGAATGACATGATCGAACGTGAGATCATCCCGAGAACCGCAATACTGGCACTCGAACTTGTCACGCAGAAAAACGTTGAAGCGCGTAAATGCAGGGTTGCGGGTTGGTTGCACATAGGTCTTGAGGCTGACGACACTCGGCAGCCGCATAGAAAAGCTGGGGGACGAGACCGCGTGATCGTACTCGGCAATAATGTTCACACGGTCTAGGAATACAGCCTTGATCGCGTCCTGCCAGGACCATAACGACAAGGGGTAATAACTCAGTGGCCTATAGTCTGCGTTCAAAACGAGCGCCGGCAGGGCCTGTGGTGAAACTGCAATCGTCAAGGGCGTCTCCTGACCGATTCGGCATCTGCAATTCATATATTAGGGCCGTTGTTACAGGATTGTGAAGCCTATAAATGAAGCTGCTTGATGGCTCTGTTTTATGCGCCGATTTCGCCTGGAAAATCGGACCTGAAGCGACCTTGCATATCGCCCTGCCGAAACGAGGCATTGCCTGCGCATTGCACTGATAAAGCCTCAAATCCTTGTTTTTTCGATGGCGTTTCAGACCTTAGACAAAGTATTCTTTTTTACTGATCGTTTTTATCTTGTTCCGCGCCAATCTCTGTTCCCTTCGGCAATCGAACTTTTGCCTTTGCACGCGAAATTTATTTCGAACCGGACATCTATACTGTAGAATAACCCTGACCTCCGCAGGAAGGCGAAGACAATGAACAGGCACTCACCTCTCAAACTTGCTCTCGTCGCAACGGCAATCACTCTCGCTGTCGGCAGCGGCGCTCATGGCCAGCAGTACGAGAATCTTGAAGTCACCCCAGATGGACGCGGTGGTGCGCATGGCACCTACGGCAACCAGAATTTCGAGATCTATCGTGGGTCTGGTCAACCACCGAGCGGTCACATGGGGGGTAACAGACTGGGAACCCGGACTGAACGTCCGACGCAGCAGAGGGGCAATCGCGGGGCAACCCAGAACAGTTGCTTTGTCGACGGCAACGGCAACAGCTTCTGCAATTGACCCGGTCTAATATGCCTCATGAAAAGTGAGCGCGACGATGACTGACATAACGCACCTGTTATCGGTCCAGACCGGATGCGCCAGCCGACACCACCTCAATAGGCAGACTATGCATCTCCTGTTCACCGCTTGCACCGTTTGAAGAACGGCGTCTGCGTTTTCCTTCTTGTCCACTCGGGCGGACGCAAATCGTCACAAGTGGTGCCACAACAGTAGCAAAACTGATGGCAAACCCGGGGATCTGGATCGAGAAGTCAACCAATGAATGGAGCGCCAGAACGAGAAGGAGCGCAAAACCGAGATTACCGGCAAATCGGTAACGTTTGCGCTTGCGCATTCCCCGCACAAAAACCAGCATCAATGTTGTGACAAAGACAACAGTCAACGGAACAAAGAACCAGCCAAAGGCGATCATGCCTTCCAGATAAACGTTGTGCGCCCGCACCAACAACGTATCGATGCCGCATGCAGGGTTATGATAGGGAGCATAGGCCTGCGCGAAGCTCGCCAGTCCGGTACCCCAAGGTAAATTGTCACTCAATACCGTGAGAATACCTGGCATGAGGCAAAAGCGAGCATCATCGAAGCCGAGCGCTGATGCACGCAACAGAAGTTGCCCTGAAAACACCAGTGCCATCAGCACCACGACGACAACGATACCGATCAGTACGACGAGACGCCGACGACGCGAGGCTCTTACCGCTCCGGGAACACTGTGCTTGGCCAGATAATCAGGCTTCAGCACCATCATGGCGGACAGGAAAACGAGACCGGTAAGACCAGCCGCCACCCCACCCCGCGATTGCGTGAGGACAAGCGCCAGAAAGACGACGAGGCAAGAGCCGCCCCACATAACTGCACGCAGCAATCTGCGTCGGTCCTCCGCATAGAGTTTGATGTTGCTGTTGGCCATTGCCCACACCCGCGGCAGATCTGTCTGCGCGGCCGCGCGCCAGAAATGGGACAAGGCGACCAACAGCATCACGGAGAAAAAAGTCGCCGCCGTATTGCGATTGACGAAAACGCCTGTGAGACTATCGCGGTAATAAAGCTTTTCACTCAGCAGAAGCCGTGACGGGAAGGCCAGGAACTGGACAAGCGCGAGAAAGCTGATGACTGCACCACCGATCGCGAAGACTCTCAGCGCCGCCCGTGCCCGATCGTCCGTATCGAACAACACAAGGGCACTGATGAAGAAACCAAATGGCAGTGCCACCGAAAGCAGCGCAAAACGGTCGTCCGCAGGCGTTATAGACGCAATCAGGTCGGGTGGATGAGATGTGAACAATCCAGCCGACTTCCAGGCGGGATGAGCAGAAAACATACCCGGAATCGTCTGAAGATATACCAGCAACATGACTGTGAGCAGCAACAGGCAGGCAATCGTAACAATGGTGCGGGCATGCGGCGGCACGCCGAACAGCAGCAGCGCGACGCAAAGATGCGCAAAAATCGCCGGTGCCAGTGTCGCCCTCATTTCCTCACTAACTGCACCATAGTCTGAGAGGCCAAAGAACAGAGCAAACCAGAACGCGACAACGAGCAGTGCGTGCGCGGCGTCACGTGGCCTCAAAAGGAAGCTGAGAACCGCCTGCACCATCCGCCCGGTCATGCCAGCCGCTGACGTTTTCCGATGACGCCCAGTCACAACGTCTGGGAATAGATCAGTTTCCCGTGGTGCAGACATCGCCGACCTTTCCGCGAACCCCCGTACCGGCCCGAGAGCACAGCAGCGCAAAATCAGCCCGACGTGCCGTTGCTGTCATGCTCAAGGCAGGTTCGGACAACCGTTTCCAGAATGCAACGCGGGCCTCAAGCACATCTGGATCGGCGGGTGCCAGCAATTGCGACATGTTTGTCAGCGCTGCGACCTCCTCTGCAAACGGCACCTGAAGCGAACGTATCATCGCCAGGCGCAACCAGAACTCCCCATCCTGAGGCAGACAGGTAACGCCGTGGCGGAGATAGTGTTCGGCAAAGGCAAGTGTCGCTTTCCACTCCTGCGGCGCCTGAACCTCGCTCTTGCGATCAACATCCTGCAACAGCAGCCGCATCCCGGCTTTTAGAATGGTCGAGCGGCAGACGTTTCCATTGACGATAGCAGGCAATTTCTCAACAGCCCGGTCCAGCGCCCTGTCGGAAATGGAGCCACTCCGTCCCGCAGCAGTGGCGAGCCTGGAAAGAGAGGAGAACTTTGCAGTCTCGATAAAAGCTTTTGTAGAGATTGTGAAAACGCAGCAGGTCACAATCAGCACGAGACCCGCCGACAAGTGGCGTGTCACGAAACTGCGCCAGTGACTGGGCTGACTTCCCCTCAATGCGATAACCCTTGAAAATTCATTCTAAAAATTATTGATGCTTATCAGGTAGATGCCCTACAAAAGGAACACCTCAACCATCCTTGCCACCGCTGAAGCGATTATCTACGGCTTGGTGCGGATCAAATTCCAATTGCCGAAATCGACGGGAAACGTCTTTGACGCTTGCAATCGTCCACGGACATCAAACATTCCGGCGAGGATTGCCTCTGGCTTGACGACAGAAGCAATCCCCATTCTCATTTTTCGTCGTGATAATATCCAGTGTACCGAGAGTTATAATAATCGCCCGAACCATAGGCCCGATAGAGCTTGAGCTTCTCGAGATCGACACGGTTGAGAATAACGCCAAGGCATTTGTCGCGGATCACCGGTTCATGTACCAGCACGTTGCGAACCGCACGGCGCGCTGTCTGGCCCCACTCCACGACAAAAATGAAGCCATCCATACGCGTACCGATCGCGCGAGCATCGATGACCGGCCCGAGCGGCGGAAGGTCCACGATCACATAATCAAATTCGGCACTGAGATCGCTAAGCAGCTTGCGCATAGCCCCCGACATCAGCAATTCGGAGGAGTGTGTGACACGCTGCTTTACAACGGTTGGCAGGAACGCCAGGCCAGTCTTCTGATTGAACAGAAGCGCATCGCGATAATCGACACCATCCAGCAACACTTCAAGAAGCCCGGCCTTGGCGTGGCGCCCCATGGCTCTCGTTGAGCCGGGATTGCGGATATCGGCGTCGATCAGAACGGTCTTTGCGCCCTGATTGGCAAGAAGTTCGGCAAGGTTGGCCGAGATGGTCGACTTTCCCTCGCCCGGCAACGTCGAAACAACACCAATGACGCGGCACTGCTTCGACGGCAGGTTGAGATCAATGGCGAGCCTTGCGCTTCTTAGCGTCTCTGCCATTGAAGAAAGCGGATACTCGATAACGTAGTCGGAGACGCTTGAGGTCTTCAGAACAGCGCGGCTCTTGTCAAAGCCGTCAGCGGCGTTCGAAACTGGTTTACCGTCAATTTCGTTCACGTTGCCAAGGAATTCCTGCCCAAGCACCTCGCGCACCTGATCTCCCGTACGGAAGAAGCGGTCCCTGAATTCGCGGCCGGCGCCAACGCCCATACCAACGACACCACCCAAGAGTGTAAAGAATGCCAGGATTAGCGGTTTGACGGGCGAACTTGCCCGGTTCGGCGGCGTCGCATTGGAAATTACGCGCGCTTCAGTGACAGGGAAGGACTGTTGCTGAACCGCTTCCTGATAGCGTTGCAGGAATGTCTGGTAAAGGTTCTTGTAGGTTTCGGATTCGCGTTGCAGTTCACGCAACTGAACCTGCGTTTCGCTGGCCGTCGAGGAAACATTACTGGCCTGCTCTACACTTTCCCGCAACTGCTGTTCGCGCGCGGCATCGACTTCGAGATCGCTCTTGTAGCTCTGCGCAACGCGGCTGACTTCTTCGAACATCAGGCGTTTGTATTCCTGCATTTCGTTACGCAAGCGAACGGCTTGAACATGCTGCCTTCCAAGACGAGCGGAGATTTCCGCCTCGGTCTTCGAAGACTCCAGATATTTCTTGCGCAGATCGTTGGCGACCGTGCTGTCAAGAATATCGGTAACAACGGCATCCACTTCGTCCGAAGACAGGATCGTTTCAATCCGCTGCAAACGAGCCCGCGCTTTCGCCGTATCCGATTGCGCTGCGATGAGTGCACTGTTCAGTTCAGAAAGCTGTTGGTCGGAGACAAGACCATTACCAGCCTGGACAAGGCCGTTGGTGGCACGGAACTTCTGAACGGCAAGGTCTGTTTCGAGTGCTTTCTGGCGCAGTTCGGCAATACGATCGCTCAGCCAGTCGCTGGCACGCCGTGTTGCTTCGTATTTCGAATTCAACTTATCGAGCAAATACTCCGATGCGATCGTGTTGGCGACATCCGCAGAAAGCTGCGCCGATACCGACGTATATTCAACTTCAAGGACATAAGTCCTCCCAAGGCGCGAAACATCGAGATTGCGGAGCAAAGTATCTGCCGCGAGCTGACGCTTCCGATCGGCCTCGTCTTTCGCATCCGTCTCACTTTCAGCGGCAAACCAGCCACCGATATTGAGAACTGAGCGGATTGCGCCAACCGCTGCGCCCATGATCGAACCGCTACCGGAATTGAATTGTGGATTTTCCGTCAGGTTCAACTTGTCGACGACAGCAAGGGCGATCGTGTCAGACTTCAGCACTTCCACCTGGCTGAGAACGGATGCTTCCTCGTCCGCAACAGCGCCGACAGTCGAAAGTTGCTCAACCACCTGTCCATTTGTCCGGTCGATCAGAACTTTCGCTGACGCCGTATACAAGGGTACCGCCGTCGCGAGATAACCGGCACCAAGTAAAATGGCGGTAAAAACAGAGACAGCGACAACGCGCCACTGTCTCTTTATCACAGCGAAAACAGCGTCAAAATCGCTGAGTTCGAACTGCATTGGCTCATCAGGTTGATGGGTGCTTACATTTGTCAGGTCGGGTCTGTGGAGCAATTGCAATTCTCACCTCGTAACAAAAGTTCGGTTCAAACTGGCGATCCGGCTCCAAGCTTTTTTCAAAAGCCGACAACCGGAGCATCACACTCCTCCGAAGTCTTTTTCTCAATAAAGGCATTACATAAAAACAAATTTGAATATTACTTCTGACAATGACTTGCCGAGGTAAGGTCGGGGAACCGGCGTAAAGCCGGGTCCACATTATTGCAGAACAGGGCTGGTCTCAGCCGTTGTACCGGTCGTCGCCGTTGATGTGATCGTTCTCGTACGGCTTGTCGGCGCCCCCACGCCAGCAGTCTGTGTGACCGGTTCCGATGTATTATTTTCACCACCACCACTGAACGGGCTAGTCGCGCTACCCGTAATGTCTCCGCCGCCACCAGCGCCAGCACCAGCGGCTCCCGCAGCGCCGGCAGCCGTCAGCAATGTGTTGTCGAGAAAGGCTTCAGAAAGAGCGAGCGGCGCGTCACGCGACGTCGCCTGCGTCTGGATGGCTGCAGCAAGCGTAATATCTCCCCCAGCCGCGCGAAGCGTGTTTGCCGCCAGCGCAAGCCCTTCACCAAATACTTCCGATAGCGGAATAGAGTTCGTCTCGCGGGCAACAGAAATGATCGATGCGACATTGCCTGGTTCTGCCAATGCAAAGGCAGACGCCTGCTGAGCAATGACAACAGGCTCCGCATCGGCGGCCAGGGTCAGCCCCTTCATTAGCTCCGCCGCCAGCGTACGCGGCGTGCCCTCGGCAATGGCAATCGTCACCAGCGCCCCAAGGTCTCCAGGCGTCGCCTTCAAAAGACCCTCAGTTGCTCGCGAAATTTCCAACGGACTGACGTCCATGACGCGTTTGAGAAAATCTCCGGCAGCTTCCCCTTCGGCGCGAGCCAGTGGCGAAGGGGCTTGCACGTCTTGTGCGACAGGTACAGTTTCGGTCGGCTGTGGCTCGACGGTCTGAGCTTGCGCCATTCCCCAAGAACCAACACCAAAACCAAGAATAGCAGCAATAATAAATTTATTATCAAAATACCCAAACAAGAAATATACCTCTCAGGCTTTACCCGGAAATCATATGCCACGCTCTCCACAGCGCTTCAACCCGAGCAGGACGAACCCGCTTTTTCGATTGGCATGTCGTCCGAAAGACCGTTCCCCAGCCTAGAAAAAAAATTCAAAAATCAACAAAAAAAGAAACATAAAATCGACAATCCGAGAATCTTGGAATTATCTCCGCCAGATTCACCCATTAATCATATATAAACGAATTTTGATCGGCTGCCAACTCGGCAGCGTGCGAAATGCACAGTCCTCTTCATTGGCGCAATAATCGGCACATATTTCTCAACTGACCTTCTGCCTATGCAAAAAAGTAGGTGCGATGTGCCGATGCGAAAGCGTAACGCGTCAGACAAGAAGCGTTGGGCGCTCACCTTTTACTTTTAACACTGTGAGCCGGCCGGTCGTGACGGCACCGGTATCGATACCGATCCGGCCCGGACCAACCTGTGGCGCCTCCACAGGTGTATGGCCATGAATGACAGTGAGCGGCAAGCGTGACCCCTCCACCAAAAACGGTTCACGAATCCACATCAGATCCTGGTCAGTCTGCCCTTCAAGCGGTATGCCCGGCCTGACGCCAGCGTGAACGAAGAGATGTTTTCCTGATCTGAGAGATACAGGCAGATTGCTCATAAACTGGACATGCTCTTGGGGAACGGCTGCGAACATGGCACGCCTGAATTCTTCCTCAGGCCTTCCACGCCCACCGAGAAAATAGTCTGCATCGACACCATAGGAAAGAAGTGTCTGACGACCGCCAAAATCCAGCCACCAGAGATTGCTGCGAGGATTTCGCATAAAGTCGAGAAATGCGTCTTCGTGGTTGCCGCAGATGCAGACACGTCTGATATTTTCAGGTGGACGCTCCAAAAGATGCTGAACCACACCTGCAGAATCCGGCCCGCGATCGATATAGTCGCCGAGCATGACAATAACGCCTTGCGCGTTGTTCCTTTCAAGATCGAGCATGATCTTACGTTCAGCGTCCAGCAACAGGTCAAGGCGGCCATGCACATCACCGATCGCATAAAGCGGGAACGGCGCAGCCACGTCACCCAAGTCAATCCTTCTGCGCAACGGCTTTTCCGATACCTTGATGCTGCGGCGGATAAATAGTCTCGTCAGTACCTTCAACATTAAGCGGTGATACTCTGCCCTATCGCGTCTTCATCCAGCACGGAACCGCCAGTGCGTGGCAGCCCGTTAACACAGTGATGCTATCGAGAGAATTCCTCTGCCGATTGCACTGTCGCGGCGCGATATTTCGACCCGACCATTTCTGTATAGACTGCGTCGATTGCCCGCACCATACGGTCAGATGTGTATTCAGCAAGAAAGCGCGTGTTGCCGCGTTCACCCATGTTGCGAAGATCTTCAGCGTCAAGATTTGCAAGGAAATCATGCAGGGCGCGGTCGTCTTCCGGGGGGACGAGATAACCAAATCCGCCATTGCCGAGGATTTCCTTCAGGCCCCCCACAGCCGATGCAACGACCGGCTTGGAAAGACGCATGGCTTCCACGGCAACAAGGCCAAAACCTTCCCAGCGGGAGGGAATAACGATAATGTCGCTGCTCTTCATCTGTGCCGCCACACCATCTCGATCCAGCCAGCCGAGTTTGGTGATGGACGGTGGAAATTCTTCCACTTTGAGGTTACCGTCAACAGCCACCTCACCGACGAGGCGTACACTGATACGGTCTTCCAGTCCATGCACAGCCTTGAGCAGAACGTCTAGCCCCTTCTGGTAGTCAAACCGCCCCGCAAAAAGCACCTTGCTGCGGTTGTCCTTCCACTCTGCCGCTTGAACACTCGGCACATCCTTGCTGATGCCATTGGCAATATAACGCAGCCTCTCGGGCCTTACGCCAAGTTCAAGTGCCCGCTTATATTCGTATTGAGAAATCACGATGATCTCATCCGGCAGCCTGGCCAGCAGGCGCTCAGTGATTTCTGCGATCGCACGTATGCGATGGGCGCTCTTCATATCCACCGACCAGCCATGCGGGCAAAACGCGATTTTTGCGCGTCTGGAACATCGCAACGTCCTGACGATCAGACCTGCAATCGATGAGTGGGCATGGACGACATCAGGTTTGATCGACATCAACGTCTTGACGTACTGATGCAATAGAAAAAGCGTACCCCAGAGCCTGCGTGGACGATGAAACGTGATAATGCTTGGCCGTGCAGCAACAACCGACGGATCGAGAAACGACATCTGAGATTCGGGAATAAGAAGAACAATGTTCTCGGCTCCATACTCCCGCACCTGATGAGGTATCAGCTCGGCAAGATAAGAGCCTGTCCCGCCAATTATGCTTTCGCACACGTGTAATATCTTCATTATGGCAGTAAGCTCTAAATTTAATAAATTAAGTTTTGGATCGAATTTATATAATTATAAAATAGACAGCTCATTCTCGGTCTACGGCACGCCACCACAACGCCTGCCCAAAAATACACTTCCGATAAACGCACTTAAAAATCGAATTATTACGGAGATTAAACTTAACTATCCAATAGAAACAAAGAAAAAACCATCGACAGCATATCTCTCTACAATATCACGGTAAAACCGTTGTTTCCATGCAGAAAGTTATTTTACACCCGTTTGCACCGGAAATGTGCTTATCCGGATACATTGAATTTCAATTCGGTCGGACCTCTTTGCGGAAAATCGAGTATCACGGGTTCCGGACCAATCTGGATAGTATCTCCCGTAAACGCCAACGGTCCGTTACATAGAAGCTTTGCTGTCGGCCTGTTGGCTGCGTCCGCAATCAGTTCAGCAGTTCCGGTGTTCGCCGTCGTCCACGCTACGAGGCGCATGCCGGCAGGCGTTTCAAGTTGCAGTGTAAAAAGATCGGGATGCGGACGTTGGAGGGCATATCGCTTGGAGCTTTTGATAAGCTTTACAGCTTCACGCACCGCGCACGCCTCAGGTTTCGGTTTGTAGTCGTAGTCGTAGAGCCCAAAATTATCCTCGAGATCGTCCTCCTTCTTTCCCGAATTCTTGAGCTGGTAAACCCAAGCCCCCTTCAGCCAGGGAGTTGCTGCCGACCAGAACAAAAATTGAGCCATGTTAGCAGCCGCAAGCTGCGGCTCGATGCCGCAATGGTGTTTGGCAGTCGGCCACCCAAATTCGGTAATGTAGATCGGGCGAGGCGCATTCGGGGAAATTTCAGATTGAAGTTTTTCAAGCCTATCGACCATCTCTGTTGCGGTGCGTTTGCGCAAATCGCGTTCACACTGATTGTAGAGGTGCAACGACAGCGTGACCTCTGGCCCAGCAGCAACCTCTCGAACCATGGCTTTCGTCCAGTCCCAGGTCATGTCCTCACCAACGGAACCGTAGAGGATCGTCGCTGACGGTGCTGCTTCGCGTGCGATCGGCAAGGCAGACTTGGCAAGATTTGCGTAGTGGATGGCCGCACGTGGATCATCCGGTGTACCAGCACCTTGAACGCGCTTTTCACGCCGCACTGCATTCATGTTCCACTCGTTCCATATTTCATAGATCGGCTTGAACTGTGCGGTCGCGTTCATGACTTCGCGAATGAAATTATCAAAATGTCGCCGGGCATCATCTGTTAGAGGTGGATCACCATTTAGAATACGCCTGTTCGAGTAACCGGCAATCAATAGTGGCTGTTGCGGCGCCATTTGCATAAATGCAAACAGTCGGGCCGGCTGACCATTCCCCCTGCCATCACCATCCGGATCGAAAGCGCCCCAAGGTATGTCGTCACGGTAAGAATCAACACCAAGTTCGTTGATGGCTTCTAGGCTTTTGTAACCAACATAATTATGGTTTCCACCGATTCCAAAATGCGTACCAACCCCAGTAATCAATGGTGACGGCCGTTCGACCAGCATAGCTCGATCAACCGAGATCTTGATATCCTTGCTCGCAGCACTGTCGCATCCAGCGAGTGCAAACTGACAAGCAATCAAGGGAAAAACTATGCTGAGCCGCGTCATCCGATAAGCTCCGTAAAACATATAAAAAATCAAATAAGCAATATCAAAAAACATAACACTGCCGCACTTAAACAAAAAGCGGCCTATTTCTATTAACCGAATTCATTTCACTGCGCCACCTGAAAGCAAAAACTTCTCATTACCTACCCAAATCATGCAATGAACGCTTTACTCATCCCTAAAGTGTAGTCATGAGAGTCTTGTAGACGCTCCTGTAGCTTATCAATAGATCTGCAAAGGACCGACATGTGTTAGCTCGCGATGCGAGCACCTCATTGGCATTAGACAGAAGCACCGGCTCCGAAAGCAACTGCGCCAGTATATCCCGAATTGCTTCTACAGTCGGCTGCACAATCCAGCCGGTCACACCATTCTCGATACCCTCAGAAATCCCCCCCCTAAAGCTGCCAATCACCGGACGGCCCGCTGCAAGAGCATCGAGAATGACCAGCCCCGCTGGTTCCTCCCAAATCGATGGCGCCACGCATACATGGACGTCATGATAAAACTCCACGGGATCGACAAAACCCAAAAACTGAAGGTTGGCGCTTGGCGCAAGTTGGCGCAGACGAGCCTCGTCTTCAGCCGTAATAGAGCCAGCCAGTTTCAACGCGAGCTGTTCTGAAGGCAATTCTCCGACAGCCTGGATCAGCCGTTGGACGCCTTTTTCCTCGGCAAAACGACCGATGTAACCGACCTTTAGAACACCCTCGTACGGTACCGGCTGCTCAAATCTTATCGCGGGGTTGGCGACGTGGTGAATGACGTGGGAGCTTGTGCTGTCAAAAAGCCCCTCGCTCTGATGGATATCAAGTGTCCTCCGACTGACGCTCGTAACTGCATCAATCAAACGCGTTCGCTGCCGCCTTTTTTTTGTGAGCAGTGAACACGCCACACAAGCATGCTCGCAGGGTTCAATCGCATTGAAGCGCGTACACTTGGGACAAATCAGATAATAGTCGTGCAGAGTATGCACGATTGGTATGCCCAGTGCGCGTGCGACGTTCCAGACGTCGGCGTTGTGTCCGTTCAGCGTGTGGGTATGAAACACATCCGGCTTGAACTCCTTGAGAACATCCCGAACGAGGCTGGAGGCTTGTCCGCGATCATCTATCAAATGCCACGCCATCCGTGCCAGAGGGTTCTTGTTTGCCTCGAATGGCGGGAACAGGTTTCGGATTGGTAGAAAATGCACGGTAACGCCGTTGGCAATTTCCTGTCTTGCCGTTCCGTCCAATGCAATCCGGATAACGATGACGTCGTCACCCGTCGCTGCCAGTCCCTCGGCGAATTGCCGCAGAAACATTTCCGCACCACCGAAAACCCAAGGTTCCTTTGGTGTGGGGTAAAGTGCTGAACAAAGGGCAATGCGCACGTTTTAACCTGACTGGAGCAATCAGACGGTTTCGATCCCCTGCCCGCTCCCTAAAATGCCAATTCACCTAGACGGTTTGCAGATACTTCAAAAGTTTCTCGGCACTCTTTTCCCACGTAAACTGCTGCAGTGTGCTGCGAGAGTGTTCAAACGCGGAAACAAGAATTGACCGATCGGTGGTGACGTCGCGAATGGCGCGCTCAAGTCCTTCCGGGTTTGTCGGACTAAAGTAGATCGCAGCCGCACCACAGACTTCCTTGAGCACATCGATATCGCTCACAAGCACGGGCGCGCCGCATGCCAGCGCCTCAATGGGAGGAATACCAAAACCTTCATAGAGGCTTGGAAACAAGAGCGCATAGGCACGCCGATAAAGCGCAACGATCGCCTCGTCCGAGACACGCCCGGTATAGATGATGTTCGATGCTTCAATGAGCTTGCTGTCCGCGAACACCTTTGAATTCGCCCCACCCGAAACAACAAGTTTGAAATTCTTGGGCGCGGACTTCAAAAATGCCTCGATGGCAAAATCGATATTCTTGTGGGGCGCCTTTGATCCGAGAATGAAGAAGTAGAGTGCGTCGGCAAGGCCGAGTTTTTCAATGATACTGCTATCAGCATCAATGCGAAGAATGTGATCATGGCCGTTCGCGAAAACGGGAATGGCCCGCTCAGGTACCTTCAGGACCTGAGCGATCTCCCGAGCAGAGAAATCGGAAACCGTGCCTATTCTGGCAATCCGTGAACACACGCCGTCGATCAACATGTGCAAGGAGCGATAGGCTTTGGAGAAGTACTGAGGGAAGCGGTAAATCACCGCATCATGGATAATCAGCAACTGCCGCAACTTAAACAGTGGCGCGCTGTTTGCAAGATTGAGAAGATAGCCGTCCCGAGCAAGCCATGGCAGATAGAATTGCTCCCAGCCATGTCCGCTGAAGGCGCCAGCCTTCTTCTGCCTGATATGCATAAGCGGCAGAGTGTCATCGCAACGACCCGGCACGAGCAGAACGAACTCAAAATTTTCTCTCAGGTCCGGGCTTGCTGCAAGCTGACGATCCAACGCCGTGACAATCTCGCGCGCGTAACGCTGAACCCCTGTCACAGCGCCAGTGAGGAAGCGTCCGTTGATATAGATGCGACGCGTCATAGCGGTCGCCCCTCACGCAGATCGTGAATGAACGACAATATCTCTTGTCCGATCGTGTCCTGGTTGAAACGCGCTTTGTGCTCCGTGGCGTAGGCACGCCAGCCATTCAACAGCACGCGATCTTCCAGCAACTTTTTCAGCATCGCCTTCCAAGCAGCGTGATCGCCCGGCGGCAACAAGGCTCCGCTCCTGCCGTCATCAACGAGTTCGGGAATCCCACCACGGTTGCTGGCAAGAACAGGGAGCCCCTGGCTAAGAGCGTGGATCGCAACACCAGGAGAGTTTTCCGCCCAGATCGACGGCACACAGAGAACGTCGCTGTTTTCAATCAGATTGCTCAACTCCGTCTGTGGAATAAAGCCCGCAAAATGGCACCATCGCTCGTTCCCGTAACGTGCACGCAGGGCCTCCTCATCTGTGCCGCGTCCCGCTATCGTGATGGAAAACTGGTGATCGGCAGCAAGTTCCGAAAGCACTTCAAGCAGAAGATCTATGCCCTTTGTCGAGTGAATCCGCCCCGCGAACAGGATGCGCAAGTAGTCAGCCTCTACCCGTTCGACAGTTGGCTGCGGATACGTATTCGCGTCGAGAATGTCGGTGTTTTTGAAGTTGCGGACAGGGAAGAAGTTCGCCACCGTCTCAAGATTGGCCCGAGAAGGTGAGCAGAGCCCAAGCTTCACGACGTTTTTCATGTAGCCATACTTCACCTTAGCCGAGACGGCGCAGGGTTTGCAGTGGCCCGTACAATTGCCGCCATTCTTGTACATAGTGGTCTTGATACAAGCGAGATTGAGATCGTGCAGGAACATCACGACGGACACGTCTCGTCCTTCGAAACATTTGAGAATGTTGTGCCCCATGCCCTGCGCCATATGAATGTTCACGTGGTCCGGCTGAAACTCGTCCAGCACATGGTTCACGAGAATCTCATTGCGCGGATCGAAATGGTCCTGCAAATGCCAGACAGGCTTGCGCCAGCCGCCAACCTGCTGCGCTGCCTTAACCGGGTAGATGTGTGGTGTGGTAAGGCGCCAAGTGCGAAGCCCATCCACCATATCACCATGAAGAACGTCCGCTTCGCTGTTGGCAGACGTCAAAACGCCCACCTCATGACCCTGCTGAACCAGCCAACGCGCGAAGTTCCACGCGCTCATTTCTGCCCCACCGACAATATTCGGCGGAAATAGCGCAGAAATCGTCAGAATGCGCATAATTATTCCTTATCAAATACATGCTGCGCGAGAGCGCCAAAAAAATCGAAACTGAAACCGGTATTCTTCGTCAAAAAATATACTGAAAATTCGAAGTCAAAGGGCACAACGTCCAGAACACCGGCAAATCCGGAGACCTGTCATCAACGCCACCTAAACTTACTGACTGCTTTGCGATGCGGCAACCCGCCAATTGCGTGTCTGGTTAATCCGTATGATTTCAACATCACGATTACGCAACATTGCCTTTGAGCGCTGTAAATCTACCGCAACAAACTTGGGAAATTTACTGCAAACAATCAAAAATTCCGCAGTTGCGAAGTTGGGCCTTGACGAAAGGACGCGGCCCACGAATAATTTTATGATATTTTTTCATGTTTGTTTGTGTGCAAAACCGTAGCTGAATTTGAATTTTCTGTTTGTTAAAATTTATTGCATCGCGAGAGGCGAGGCCTGAAACGGCACTGAGGACCGAAAAGCCGCCGGATTGCAGAGACGTTATTTTTTAAGGGCGTTCTTTTGAACAAGTTTTTCACTCGACGCAATGTCGAAAACTTCACTGTATTTTTCCTGACTCTCGCTTTTCTTATGTACGCGACGCGTGACGCGCTGTCCGGTGCAATGCGCTATTACTTCGACTTGCTGCATATCGGATTCGTATGGTTTCTCATCGATATAACAGCCTTTATTGCCTTCATTATCTTCGCTTTCCAGCAAATATGGGTTCGCAAAAATCTCTATGGAATATGGGTCACAGTTTGCTTCATATTTTCGCTGGCAGTCAGCCTCCTGACGACCAATGACACGATGGTCGGCTTTTTTTCGTCCATCAAAATGTTCGCACCGATGTTTATCGGGTTAGCCCTCGGCGGTGTCGCGGTCGAACAAAAACGTTGGGTGATGAATTTTCTGCGATTCATATTTATCGCAACAATCATCGGCCTGCTGCTCAATCCCCATGTAGATTATCCTTGGCTTGGCCAAGAAATCGAAGTGTTCGGCGTCACGCGCGAAGCAACTCGTCTTTGGTGGGTAAGTGGCGGTATCGTTCGCTATGGTGGCTTTGCTGGCGACAGTACAATGGCGAGTTACTTCATCGTTTTCCTTTTCACAATGTTGTCCCGACATCATTCCCTGATGACAAACCTCTCTTGTCTGCCGTTTGCATTTTGGGCGATCAATACCACCACAAGCAAGACTGCCATGGGCGTGATGGTTGTTTCCGTAGCACTCTATCTCCTCGATTATTGCATTCGAAACAAGGCGATAAGTGTATTCCTTCTCAGGTCATCAGCACGTCTGTCTTTCCTGTGTTTGCTGGTGCCGCCACTGCTTATGCTCTTGGTGGGAGGTATGGATCTTGGAAGCATTAGCGGAAACCTGCTCAGCCTTCAGGACCGCATCAACAACACTTGGAGCGGTCCCTTCATCGTAATGGCAGACATGTTTCCCGTCACAATGTTTACCGGGTGCGGGCTAGGATGCTTCACTTATCCGATGTTCTATACATCCTACGGACATTTGATGATCCCACTGGATAACTTCTATCTGGTGACCTTCCTAATGATGGGATTCCCAATACTGTTTTATTTTTATTCGATGTACCGCAGCGCGTCTTTCAGCGTCGATATCTCCAAACTGCAAATGATGACCATATTCAACATCTACGCTGTGACAGTTCAATGTTACGGCCCTTCATTCGCCACGCTCATGGTTGGCTATATTTTTAGCGACATTTTCGCGCTTCGGTTCAAGGAAGAAACAAGAGGCAGACTAGCGAAAAAAGTCGGATCTTTCTCGAGTAGATTTGAGAAAGCTGAAGTACGACCAACCTGACTGCTCTACATCATAGAGAAATTTTCTCGCATATTTCGATCTATGTTACCGGCAACGGGTAAAGGAATATTCTCGATGAGTGCAGAAGCACCCAGATCGCCCTCCAGATTTGTTTACATTGACTGTATCCGCGGCTTGGCAGCACTTTACGTCTTGCTGCAGCACACCCTAGAATACGGCGGCTTTATTCGCGTGATTGGTGAAGGGCCCTACAACTGGATTGCGAATTTCGGACAAGCTGGTGTGTTCGCCTTCTTTCTCGTCAGCGGCTTCGTAATACCCTCTAGTTTGGAGCGTTCCCAATCCTCTGCTGATTTTTGGGTTAAACGAGCAACACGTATCTACCCACTCTACCTGTTTATTTTCGCGCTCACTTTTCTTTTCAAAACCTTTGTTGCTTTAGAGCCTCTGCAAAGTCTTGGCCTCACGTTCTTCGGCCAAATTTTCTTCTTAAATTCGTGGGTTGGCCTAGTCGATTATGTCGAAGGATCCTGGACACTCGTTATCGAGATGATGTGGTACATCGGTCTTTTTGGGTGGTGGAAAATAAACGGTAGTTTACATACCAACCGACTGCTTATAACAGCGTTTGTGCTGTGCATAATTGTGAGCTTGATCGCGATTTACTCTCCGATCCGCGTTCCTCTTGGACGTCTGGGAATGATGCTCGCGTGCTGCTGGGGCCTCTTCGTGCTCGATTACTCCAGAGGCAGGTTCCAGCTCCGAGACTTCATGATTGTAAACGCCCTGTTCCTTTGCACGACGGCATTCATTCTGTACGTCGGCTTCGGGTTGCGACCCAGCAGCCAATCCGCCGAGATCATGCCGTTTCAGGTGGCGCTCAGCTCCTGGCTGATTGGCGCGGCAACCTTCTTCTTTTTCTATATATTCAGAGCATCATCGATCGCGCATAACAAGATATTGATTTGGCTTGGAACTATAAGCTACTCGGTATACTTAACACATCCTCTGATATTACGGGTTCTTCACTACCATAATATTGAAGGATACTATCTGCTACTCGCAGGAATCACGCTAACCATGCTGGTGTCGACACTCACATATCGTTTTATCGAACACCCATTTACAAGTTCATCGCATGGGAAAAACAAGAAATACCAGCTCGAAAAAGCCTAACCTCCATTGATTGATAGAGAAATGCAAAAATATACCTACATCATATCGGCATTGACGATTATTACGCTTGTGTACCTTTGGGGGTTCGTTTCAGCACAAACGAAGATCTTTCCTTATGATCTCATCACCAAAGTTGAGCGGCGTATTTTGGGGAAAAATCTCGATTACAATCGAAACTCAATGTACCCAGTCAAGGATGACCTGAAGAAGGGTGATATCAGCAAGGATATACTGTTTATCGGTGACTCTCACATTGAGCTGGGAAACTGGGCAGACTTCCTCAAACCTATTGACGTTGCCAACCTGGGAATAGCCGGCGAAACGTCTGCTCAACTGCTCGAGAGGGTCAAAAAATACGATATTCGTTCAAAGACGGTTGTCGCGGTTATAGGAACAAACGATCTGGGCAGCGAGCGGCTGGAAAAGTCCCAACAGAATATTGAAGCAATTATTCAGATTTTGGCCGAGTCCAATAAGCTTTACTTCGTCTCGACGCCCTACACCGGCAATGCCAGCCAGAGAGACTATGTTCAAGCGCTCAACAACACGGAGAAATCCGTTTGTGACAGCAGATCACGATGCAAGTTTCTCAATATCAATAGCCTGATCTCATCGAACGGTCTTTTAAAATCCGATCTTAGCTTCGACGGTATTCACATGAACAGAGATGGATATCTACTATTCTCCGAGCAGTTACGAAGCGCTTTGACGAAAGCGGACTAGCGCGACGCGCAGCGCTTTTCTACGGATGTGATGAGATGACGGTTAAAAGCGTTGGCAGATATTTTGATTCTGACTGCCAACGCCCGACAATGTTTGCGAGCCCATCAAAATTTTCTTTATGCAATCAGAGAGACAGCCACTTGTTGGGATCATCCGGCGACTGAATTTTGACCCAGCGAAGCTGGGTCGCAATCCACGGCTTGACAACATTGGTACGATTATCAAGAACCAAATCGCCTTTTGTCGTGCTCACGATCAATACTGCGTGTCCGACCCCGTTTTCAAGCCTACCAGTAGCGATCCGCAGCGCGCCTGAAGGCCAACCAGCCTTCAGAAGCTGCTGTCGCTTGGTTAGCGCATAATCCTCGCAGTCCCCCTGTATAACGTTGATTTTCCAATCATCGTCAGCGCCATTGTCTTCGGAATAAGCAATTTTTGTATTGATTTCGGAATTGATCCGCTGCAGTAGAGCGCGTTTTTCCTTTGTCAACTCGACGTTGGTTTCCGTACCTTGCGCGCGGCACTGATCACTCTCCTGCAAACAGAACTTGGCGAAGGCAAAGGGCGGGATTGTCTCACGTCGACCGGTCAGGAACAGACCAGGACGATTTTGCGCTTGCGTGCCGTTGCGAGCAATACCGCCCGGCGTGAAAGCATAGGCTTGAGCAGTACCAGCCAGAATTGTGCTTGCGCTTATTACTGCCATCACTGCAAGATGTCTAACTCTCACCATCAACTTTCGCTCCTGTCCGCCCATGTCTTTGTCTTGTGTCAGGACGATACAGGCAGGCGATTGCTATGGGTTTAAACGGATAGAACGTATTTTATCGATCCGATACTGATTGAAAAATTAGACAGGCAATCCAGTAGCGAACAGCAGATATAAATTCGGTAATGGTGAAAGCTGCAGATACAGGGTCACCAGAAGAAAGCTTGGAAGTGATACTATGTGATTTTTCGAATATAAATTATGGCAGGTATAGCAACGGCTGTTGCTCCGGCAGGCAGATCTTCCAGAAGAACACAATTTGCCCCAACACGAGCACTGTTCCCTACCTTGATCTTACCTGTCACGACGGCTCCCGCTGCAATATAGGCCCCATCTTCAAGCACAGGATTTTCTTCTTTTCCACACCCTGACTGACCAATGGTGACATTCTGCAACAACGTCACATCACGGCCTATAATCACACGCGCAACCGATATTCCATATGGGTGCGGAATATAGAAGCCACCACCAATTTCGGCATCGACATCAATACCGGATTTAAACAATACACCAGAGATCGCCCAGACAATTTTACGAATAGAACTACCGACAAAAGGAAGTCTCTCTGCGGCTTCTTGAATACGCCTTGTGAAAATGAACTGAAATCCGGGAGAAAATAGAAAGAGACCTACAATCGACTTCCAATTATAAACACGACTTTCCCGGCGGGCAAACATTCTCAGGTCAGCCGTCACCTTCTGCCTGATACTTTCCTGATACATGGCCATCCAAATATTCTAAGCGACAGATTCTTGTATAGGGCCCGCAACTGGCAACGGCACAAGCAGCGGGCCCTAAAATTTAGCGCCAATTAGCTCGATACAAACTGCGACTTCCATTTGCGAATTGCATCAAACGGCAGGTTTAAAGACACTTTTTCAGAGCCGCCGATCCACGTCTGCATGGAAGTAAAATCATCGCGCTTACAGGTGGGTAGGTTTGTATTCCGAGAAATCTCCGCTGCGCGATTGTCAACTTCCACGATTAATGATCGCACGTTGTTCTGCAGAGCAAGAATGCCACAATGCAACCGTGTGCCAATGTAGTCGACGTTGCCACTCTTGAATATACTACGAACGCCGGAAAGGCTTGGCTCTACGACGTCAAACTGACCGGATGAAATTTCATTGAGATAGGCAAGATCGTCATACATCTGTGGCCAGAAGTGAACTTTTTTGTAGTTTGCGTTGAGCGTATTTACGAAAGCTTTGTCGATTTCCGGCTTGCGTAGATAAGCTGTCAGCGTGAAGACGACCTCATCCTTCTTCGTCACAGGGATCTCGGCGGTATGTTCGGGCGTCAAATCCCACATGGTCGGGCATCCGGTATAGACGACATTATGGATGCCGACACTGCGCAACTTCTCCTGAGTATAGGTGTCACGTACCGAATGAAGGTATTTCCTGTTTAGAAGCTTCTGGTAAATCCATTTGGTCGCAAAATCTGGCGTGCTTTGGTATTTGTGCCAGCCTACGCCCATCAAGAGGGGGCTTCCTGCGCGCGAAATATCCTGTAGCCGAAGTTTCCACTGGCGGTACCACCACCAATGGCTAACTAAAATATTCGTACCGCCGACAAAGGTGTAATCCGCATCTCTCAAGTAATCACGAGCAACCGGACCAGGAACATCATGGGACGGAATACCGGTGAAAAAGCCGTTGGGGAAAATCTCGCGCAAATGTTTGTGCACAGATTCCATAATGATTTGGTCGCCAAGATTGTCGGTTACATAGGAAGTATCAAATATAGAAACCTTTTCCATCATACTTGGTATTCTCCATAAAAAGGGATGCAAAAATCCAACGACCAAAAATCACTAAGCGCCCCTAGGGCATATACAAAGCCTCCGGCAAGCTTACGCATGATCCGGTCCCTTCATTGTTGTGGCAAATTTAACAAGATAGACGGCCTTAGCTGTGGCGATCAAAAGTGCGCTCGTCAGCGCCGCGATTCCAGCTCCATCAAGACCAAAGATCATCATCATGGCGTAAGCAACCGACACAGTCAGCACCACACCGACCATGTTAATCAGTGCGTAATGCCTATCCTTTCTCAGACTAGTAAGACCCGTACTCAAGATGTCCGAACACGACCGAACAACGGCCGCCAACAACATCATGATAAATAGACCACGATGGTCGGCAATCTGGTGCAGGTCCATGAGGTGGATTAATATTTCGCAAGCAGCGAATATCCCAAAGCTAAGCACCATCGACATCGCTGCAGTCTTGAGAAATTGCTCGCGCATGGCTTTTCGCCAGTCCGTCGACGTACCTTCGTTGTGTGCCCGGAAGAGGATTGGGAGTGCTACTTGCACCACCGCAGTGCTAATCAGCGTTTGCAACGAGTTCGTCAGCGTCCAAAAGAAAGTGTAGATGCCTGTTAGTGTCAGTCCTAGTACAAGATTGACCACATATCGGTCCGCATACATCAACCCGACAAGGCAAAGGTCACTGACATATATTATCCATGACGTTTTCAGACGAGACCGCAGCCATTCGTTGTGAATCGGCGCCCGCACGATCTCATTAAACGGCCATTGACGAATGAAATACATCAACGCGAACAAAGTTGGAATGTAGGAAAGAATCCAGCCTAGAAAGACCCATTCAATCGAACGGAACTCAGGTAGTAGTACTCCAGCGCCGATTACCAGCGGCACCCAAAGTGCCGAGCGGAAAAAAACCAATATGTTCGCCTGGATCGACATATCCTGCGCAATCATCGGAATATGGATGTCCAAGGCATATGTCTCAAGCCAAAGCAGCATGAGAATAAGCAGATGGATGCGTTTTACATCTAGCCCCAGCACCACCGTAATACCTAAGCCAATGATCGTAACAACGCCGAGCGAGACCGTTGTCACCATCAACCGGCTTTTAACTCGCACGCCAGCGAACTCGCGCGTCTGACCAACCAAATCACGGGCAACAAAATAGTTAAGTCCCCAGCCGACAAATGCGGGCACAAAACTGATAACGCCAACAGCAAGCCCATAGATGCCTGTAGCATCGAGCCCGAGATATTTGACGATGTAGAATGAAAGAACGAACCGAAAAACGAGCGTAAAACCACGCAGTCCCAGGTTTGATATACTTTTCGCTGCTCCTAGAGGCCTCATACAACTCCTCCCCTGAGAGGAGATAGCTTATCAATAAGACAAAGCTGAAGAATCCATCCCAAAAGTCGCAAACCAAACAGTCGCAACACCTAAATTCCCTTTTCTTCGTTCTTTTCCGTCTTGACGAAATGGCGGGGTACGAAGCAAAACATCATAATAAAAATAAAAAAAACGACTTCTTGTGCATCGCACAATCTAACCTGATATCGCTCATACCATGGGCGTTTCTAATTAGGAAGTGCCACAGGACGGCAATATATTTCACATCTCCCTGTGTGCTCGGTTCATCTCAGAATTATTAGAACAATGATTGAAGAAACTCTTTTTCAGAAAATAAAGGCGGACATACGCAATTACGCGCGCATCCAAAAAGCCGATTTAAACGCAAAGTTGATACTTAGGCTTTTTTTCCTCACTGCAGGATTTCAGTTCGTATTTGCTCGTCGCGTTCAAGAAATACTTGAACGGGTGCCTATCTTCGGCAAACCCCTACGACGCGTATGGTGGTGGCTCACATGTATTCTCTTTGGATCGGAGATAGCGATAGTAACAAAGGTCGCGGGCGGGCTCTACATACCCCATCCTTACGGCATCGTTATTGGCGCGGCCACTCTTCACGCCAATGTCACGGTGCTGCAGAATGTAACGATCGGCAGACGTAGCAAGGCGGATGCGAGCGATCCGGTCATTGGGGAGAATGTCTTCCTCGGTGCGGGTTGTGTCGTGCTAGGGGGGATAACGCTCGGCAAAGGCTCATCGGTGGGCGCAAATTCGGTGCTTTTGACCGACCTGCCCGAAGGTGCAACGGCAATCGGCATTCCTGCTAAAATTCGTCTTGCACAAAACGCCCAGACCAGCACGGCGATCGCCTGATCCATTAAGCAAAACGCCCGGATAGACCGGGCGTTTTTCAGTATCAGGAAAATGTCATCAGGTTTCACACCGCGACGGCACCCGGACCTGGCACCGCACCGGCCGGCACCTTGCCGAGGATGATCATGCCAAGGACCTCGTCCTTCGTCACATCCTGTGTGCGGGCGTGACCAACAACCTTTCCGTTTTTCATCACGAATACCCGATCGGCGAGATCGAACACGTCATGGATATCGTGGCTGATGAGAAAGATGCCAATCCCCTGCCGTTTCAATTCCTTTACTAGATCACCGACCTGCGCCGTCTCCTGGGGACCAAGCGCTGCAGTTGGTTCATCCATAATGAGGATGCGGGCATCAAACAGAATGGCACGTGCAATCGCGACGGACTGCCGCTGACCACCTGAAAGCGCCTTCACCGGCTCCTTGAAGCGTCTGAAATTCGGGTTCAACCGCCCCATGACCTCTCGCGCCGAGGCTTCCATGGCAACGTCATCCAACGTACCCCACTTCGTCTTCAACTCACGTCCGAGATAAAGATTTGCTGCGGCGTCGACGTTGTCGGCGACGGCCAGGGTCTGATAGATCGTCTCGATCCCGTATTTCTTGGCGTCGCGGGGATTGCGGATATCCGCATCCTCGCCGTTGATGAGAATTTCTCCGTTATCCCGCCTGTAGGCGCCGGAAAGAATCTTGATGAGCGTCGATTTTCCCGCGCCATTGTGTCCCAGCAGGGCCACGACCTCTCCGGGGAAAAGATCGACGGAGGCGTTTTCCACCGCATGAATACCGCCGAAGGAAATGGAAATGTTACGCATTTCCACGAGGGGAGTGATTTGTTCAACCATATCGGTGTCTCCTCGGTTCTTACTTTGCGCGAGCGCGGTAGATGGTGTCGAGCCACACGGCCACGACGAGCACCACGCCAACGACAATGCGTTGGAAAGGCGTGTCGATCCCCACAAGCACCATTCCGGACTGCAACGACTGCATGACCAGCGCACCGAGCATCGCGCCCGCTATCGTTCCGACACCGCCAGCAAGCGACGTCCCGCCGATCACTGCGGCGGCGATGGTGTAGAGTTCATCCAGCTCTCCTTGTGCGTTGGTTGCGGCGTTAAGTCGAGCTGTCGATATTGCGGCTGCGATGGCGCAGAGCACGCCCATCAACGTGAATATCTTCACCGTCACCCAGCGGGTTTTGATCCCCGCCAATTCCGCCGCCTCCGGATTTCCGCCGATGGCAAAGACATAACGGCCAAAGCGCAGCCGAGTGGCAATAAATGTCATCACGGCACCGACAGCGAGCGCCATCAGCACCGGGATGGCAATGCCATGAGAGATGAACAAGCCACCATCCGGCCAAGCGATACCATTCGCATCCGCGTAGTTGCGGGCGATGTTGACCGGCCACGGATAGCTGTTGACGATCGCAACGAAGCCAATAACGATGAAGCAGCCGAGTGCTGCCAGAAAATACTCCGCCCAGACGGGACGCAATGGAAAGCCAAAACGGCGACGCTGGTGCCTTGAATTCAGGATCGCTGCAACAATGGCGAGACAGGCGACGATGGCAGCGATCCAGCTCCACGTAGCGCCAATCGACCCGCTGGTGCCACCACCCATAAGCCGAAAGGTCGAGTCCATTGGAGCAACCGTACGACCGCTGGTGATGAACCACGTACCACCACGCCAAACCAGTAGGCCACCAAGCGTGACAATAAAGGACGGCACATTGAGGAAGGCAATGATGGAGCCTTGCAGCATGCCTATGCCACCACCGACGAGAATGCCGACCAAAAGCGTGATGATCCATGTCGCGCCGTGTTCGAAACCGAGGATCTGCGGCAAAATCTCCGCTTGGGTCACACCCATGATCATGCCGGAAAAGCCAAGGATGGACCCGACCGATAGATCAATATTGCGGGTGACTATTACAAGCACCATCCCCGTTGCCATAACTGCAACGGAGGCTGTCTGTACCGACAGGTTCCAGAGGTTTCGCGGCGTCAAAAATAGGCCGCCGGAAAGGATATGAAATCCTATCCAGATCAGAAGAAGCGCACCAACCATGCCAAGAAGACGAGTGTCCAGTTCGGTCGCACTGATGAAGCGCGCAATTGAACCAGATTTGTCGCTCTTGGACGGCGTGGTTGAATTGGTTTGGGTAATGTCGGCCATGGACTGCCGGTCCTCCTCACGTCTGAAAGGCGCCGCGCCACTATCTGCAGCGCAGCGCCCAAGCTCGGACACTTGATGTATCAGTTGCAGGCCTTGACGGTTCCGGCCTTCACACCCTGGCAAGCTGTTTCTTTCTTGATCCAGCCAGCGTCGATCACAACACCGAGGTTGTCCTTGGTGATGGCAACCGGCTTGAGGAATACCGACTGCATCGCGACCTTCTTCGGACCACCTTCAAAAGTCGTCACACCTTTGATTTCTGTCATCTTCTTGCCACCGGCAAGTTCCAGCGCGATGCCCGCTGCTTCCTTGCCCAGTTCACGGCTGTCCTTCCAGACGGAAACCGTCTGCGTGCCGAGCGCAACTCGATTAAGGGCTGCAAAGTCAGCATCCTGACCCGAAACAGGAACGGAACCGGCAAGACCCTGTGCCGCCAGAGCAGCGATTGCACCGCCAGCCGTTCCATCATTCGAAGCAACAACAGCATCGACCTTGTTGTTGTTCTTGGTCAGGAACTGCTCCATGTTTTTCTGGGCGTTTTCTGGCTTCCAGCCATCCGTATAGGCTTCGCCGACATTCTTGATCTTGCCGCTGTCAACAGCGGCTTTCAGGACCTCCTGCTGCCCGGCAAACAGGAAGTCGGCGTTCGGATCGGCAGACGAACCCTTGATGAAGACGTAGTTGCCTTCAGGTTTGACCTTGAAGACTTCAGCAGCCTGCAAACGTCCAACTTCCTTGTTATCGAAGGTAATATAGAACGCGCTCTGGTTTTCGATCAGGCGGTCATAACCAACGACCGGAATACCCTCAGCAACGGCCTTTTCTACCGCCGGGCCGATTGCGTCGCTGTCCTGCGCAAGAATGATAAGCGCATTGGCGCCCTGCGAGATCAGCGATTCAACGTCCGTCAGCTGCTTGGCAGCTGATGACTGAGCGTCCGCAGAAATATATTTCGCTCCGGCTTTTTCCAGTGCGGACTTGATCGCTGCCTCATCGGTCTTCCAGCGCTCTTCCTGAAAGTTGGACCAGGAAACGCCCACGACGAGATCGGCAGCAATAGCGGCTGTATGCAGAGAAACGAGCACAGCGGTGCCCGCCAAAAGCTTGGCAAATGAATTCATGATGTCCTCCCGGTAAGGGCGAAGCCTGCACCTCCATGCAGGAAAACCGCCCGAAAAATGCTGCCGGCCACTGTGATTTCACAATTTTCTCGACAGTCGAGAAAATTAATGTCAGAGATTCCCCAGGCTGTCAACAACGGCTGCGGGCAGTCTTTTGATGTCTTGATTTGGCTTGTGGCTTCGGCCATTGGCATGCCCGCAGGGACAACAAGAACAGACCCTTCAGGGAGCAGACACGGCACATGTCCGTCATTGCAAGTACCGAACTGGTGCGCCAGAAAAACAGCCTTTCGGTGCTGTCGGCCCTTCGTCGCCAAGGCAGCCTGTCACACACAGATCTCTCATCGTTCACCGGACTGGCATCGGCGACGGTCTCTGCCATAACCGCAGATCTTGAACGGACAGGACTGATACAACGCAAGGAACAACAAAACGCTGCAGGACGCGGACGTCCCCGAATTCTCTTTGGTCCAAACGGAGCCTTTTGCTACGTCGCAATTATCATCATCTCGTCCGACAGCGTGCAGTATTCGCTTGTGGATTACTCGGGCAAACTGGTGGACAGGTTCGCAGAACAACGGAACGTGACTGCAAAAGGTACGTTCGCCAACTCCATCGTCGCCGGCATGGAAAGGCTGGCACTACGTTCACACATATCCAGAACAGACATTCTCCAGATCTCCATCAGCAGCAAAGGATTGGTCGACACGACCTCCGCCACGCTCGTCTGGTCGCCGGTACTGGGTAACGAGAAAATCAACTTTCAGGAAATTCTGGGGGAAAACGGGCAAGTTCGGGTTACCCTGAACAATGAAACCCTGCTTGCCGCAAAAGCGGTGGCGATCAGGGAAAACATGCGCGATGAGCTGGCCGCCGGCGCAGAGGCGCTTGTCGCCTTGTCGCTGGGCCACAGCATCGGACTTGGGATTGCGCGACGAAACGGTGACACCATCGACCTCAGCGCCCCAAACTTCGGGCACATGCTCCATCTCGCTGATGGCGCGTTGTGCCGTTGCGGCACGAGAGGCTGTATCGAGGCCTATAGCGGTTTTTACGCGATCCTCCGTTCAGCCTTTGAAGCGCCAACCCATGCCGAACCGGCGAAGTTCGTGCCAGTCGCAGAAGTCGACAAGATTGCTGTCGCCGCACGTGCCGGCGCACGCATGCCACGCCTTGCCTTTCGTACAGCCGGACTGTCGCTTGGCAACGGATTGTCAAGGCTCTTCAGCTTGCACGGCCACATGCCTGTTTACCTGACAGGACCGGGCACACGATATTTCGACCTTCTGGAAAGCGGGATCACCGACGGCCTCGCCCAGTCCCAGGCCGTCCGTTTTGGCGGAATGCCGAAACTACGGATTAGACCCGATGAATCCGAATTGGTTTTCGAAGGCCATCTGGACCTCGCTCTGTCGGCTGCAGACGACTATGTCCTGACACAGGACAGCGTGCTGAAAAACGGCAGAAACGCCAACACCGATTGAACGATTTGCTGCACGAGCGGTCAGGCCGCTTCAGGCACCCGCAAGAAGTCGTTGAGCTCGGCAATCTGTTCCTTGTTCAACCTCAAGCCCTGTTTTGTGCGTCTCCAGAGGATGTCATCGGCGGTGACGGCCCATTCGCGTTCGACCAGCCAGCGCACCTCGATCTCGTAGAGCGTTCCACC
>NZ_JBIVYN010000005.1:0-442563 GCF_044772305.1 Agrobacterium sp. NPDC090273 | reverse complement strand
AAAGTCATGGTGCCGCGGGGTGGAGCAGCCCGGTAGCTCGTCAGGCTCATAACCTGAAGGCCGCAGGTTCAAATCCTGCCCCCGCAACCAATATCATCCCAAAAAATCCCAAATCAGAATCTGAAAAGTAAACCACAGCATCCCAAGATCACCCGCCGGGGTCCTTGAACAAGACGTTCTGGTCTATCAAATATCGCGAAAATAACGGCAAACTCGCACCACCAACCGCACGAGCCTGGCTGCCAACCTCTCCCTCGATGATCTCAGGGATCATAACGCCCTGAAGATCGTGCAGACCAAGCGCAAGCTGCGTGGCAACCACGATCCTTTTGCGCACCCAGTCCGGAAAACCGCCATCGATGATGACGGAAGAGAAGTCGATAATAGATGCGGCGGCAATCACGGCCTGCGCCAATGCAGCGGCCGTATTCCTGATCCATTGCTCCAGCGGCTCACCAAAATCGATCCATTCATCAGGTGAAAACCACAGCGGTCGCGGATCGATGCCCTCTTCACGCAACATGTTTTCCAGAACGAAGATCGAGGCGATTTTCAGAAGTTGAACTGGTTTGCCGTCCTGTCCTTGCACCGGTAGCGGGCCGATTGCACCAGCAGTCCCGGTCCGCCCGGAAAACAGCGCGGAATTGAGGACGACCCCGCCGCCGATAAACGAGCCTATGAAGATATAGAGGAAATCGGGGCAATTCTGACCTGCTCCAAAAACCAGTTCCGCGCCACAGGCGCTTGTCGCGTCATTCTGGAGGAACACCGGGTAGCTTATGCTCTCAGCGATATCAGCACGAATATCGACGCTGCGCCAACGTTCCATTTCTATTTGAGGCGCGCCCACTTCCTGCGCCCAATTCCAGAGCTCAAAAGGAGCCGCAATGCCCACACCGGCGATTTTCTCGCGCTCTGCGTCGGTCAGTTTTGATTCGATTTCGGCGATGCCTTCGATCACGAAAGGCATGATCCATTCCGGCATCGGGTAAGGATAGGTTCTGTGGAGCTTGAGCTTGATGCGACCAACAAAGTCCATCAGCACCAGATCAACACTGCGGCGGCCGATTTTGACACCGAAGGAAAACACTGCATCCGGATTGAGTCGCATGGGGGTGGACGGCTGTCCCACTTTTCCTCGAAGCCTTTCGCCGCGCACAAGAAGTCCGTCTTTTTCGAGAGACCGCATGATGACCGAGACGGTCTGCGCGGAAAGCCCGCAAAGCCTTGAAATCTCGGCTTTAGAAAGGCTTCCATGCCTGCGGACGAGCGACATCACGAGCCGCTCATTATAGGCACGAACGCCTATCTGATTGGCCCCTCCGCTCGAATCCGTAACGCTGCCCGGAGTTGACAACGCCGGGTCAACAGACTGTCTCATTCACACTTCCTCCCTCCAGCAGAGTTTACGATACACAACACCTGCCGGCCTCCTGGCAAGCCATACATCGCGATGTTTTTGAGTATTGCGACTTTCCTGCTTGCACGGATTTAGAATGCCACACCGAATTAATAATTCAATCGGATTTATTTATTGACAGAGTTTGCCTTTGATGGTTCCATTTGTTTCAGCGATTGTCAGTCTCGGAGGAGACGGGATCGTCGGGCTGCCGCAAAGGCGCCCACTTGTTCATTTGGGAGGATTAAATGAAGACCACTGTTTCCGCTCTTTTGGGCGCGCTTGCGCTTGGCGTTTCTTTTGCCTCGGTCGCTTCTGCCGCCGACACGTCGGTGTGCCTCATCACCAAAACGGATACCAACCCCTTCTTCGTTAAGATGAAAGAAGGTGCTACGGCCAAGGCCAAAGAGCTTGGCGTGACCCTGAAGTCCTACGCCGGCAAGATCGATGGCGATTCCGAAAGCCAGGTCGCCGCGATCGAAACCTGCATCGCGGACGGCGCAAAGGGTATTTTGATCACCGCTTCCGATACCAAGGGTATTGTTCCGGCTGTCCAGAAGGCGCGCGATGCCGGCCTGCTGGTGATCGCCCTCGATACACCTCTTGAACCAATTGATGCTGCCGATTCGACCTTTGCAACTGACAACCTTCTGGCTGGCGAATTGATCGGCAAATGGGCCGCCGGTACGCTCGGCGACAAGGCAAAGGATGCGAAGATCGCTTTCTTGAATCTCACCCCCTCTCAGCCCACAGTGGACGTCCTGCGAAACCAGGGCTTCATGAAGGGCTTTGGCATCGACGTGAAGGACATCAACAAGATTGGCGATGAAGACGATCCGCGTATCGTTGGCCATGACGTTACCAACGGCAATGAAGAGGGTGGACGAGCAGCAATGGAAAACATGCTGCAGAAAGATCCGACCCTGAACGTTGTCCACACGATCAATGAACCTGCGGCCGCCGGCGCTTATGAAGCTTTGAAGGCAGTCGGTCGTGAAAAGGATGTGTTGATCGTTTCGGTTGACGGCGGCTGCCCGGGCGTCAAGAACGTCGCCGAAGGTGTGATCGGAGCCACGTCACAGCAATATCCGTTGATGATGGCAGCCCTTGGCGTCGAAGCCGTGAAGAAGTTCGCTGACACGGGTGAAAAGCCAAAGCCCACGGAAGGCAAGGATTTCTTCGATACCGGCGTGACGCTGGTGACCGACAAGCCCGTCAAAGGTCTTGATTCGATCGACACGAAGGACGGCCTGGGCAAGTGCTGGGGTTGATACCCGGATACTGAAATCTGCGAGGGGGCCTCTCGCCCCCTTGTTCAGTCATGAACCCGCCGCATCATGTTCGGGCGAGCGGGACACAAAACAGACGAGCGTGATCGGGAGGAACATTCATGAGCGATCAGCCGGCGCGTGCTCAGCCGCACAATGAATTCGAAAAGGTGCTTTCAGGGAGCTCGACGCAAGTTGCGGCTTTCGATACGCACGACAAAACTCCTCTGGAGAAGCTTCAGCACTTTCTGCATTCCAGTCCGGCGGCCGTGCCGCTGATCGTGCTGGTGATCTCGTTGATTGTCTTCGGAGCAATCCTCGGCGGAAAGTTCTTCTCTGCCTTTTCGCTGACCCTCATTCTTCAGCAGGTCGCCATCGTCGGTATCGTCGGCGCTGCGCAATCTCTGGTGATCCTGACCGCCGGTATCGATCTCTCGGTCGGCGCGATCATGGTCTTGTCTTCCGTCGTCATGGGACAATTTGCGTTCCGCTACGGTCTGCCAGCGGAACTCGCCATCCTGTGCGGATTTGCTGTCGGTGCGCTCTGCGGCTTCATCAACGGTCTTCTCGTCTCGAGAATGCGCCTGCCACCCTTTATCGTCACTCTCGGCATGTGGCAGATCGTTCTTGCCGGCAATTTCCTTTACTCGGCCAACGAGACGATCCGGGCACAGGATATCGCGCAACAGGCACCCATTCTGCAGTTCTTCGGTCAGAACGTTCGCTTCGGTAATGCGGTGTTCACCTATGGCGTTATTGCCATGGTCCTGCTGGTCGCACTCCTCTGGTACGTGCTCAACCACACCGCTTGGGGGCGCCATCTCTACGCCGTTGGCGATGATCCGGATGCTGCTGAGCTTGCCGGTGTCAACGTCAAGCGCATGCTGACAACAGTTTACACTCTCTCAGGCCTCATCTGTGCTTTCGCCGGTTGGGCGCTGATTGGCCGCATCGGCTCCGTTTCTCCGACTGCTGGCCAGTTTGCGAATATTGAATCCATCACAGCGGTGGTGATCGGTGGCCTCTCCTTGTTTGGTGGTCGTGGATCCATCCTTGGAATGCTCTTCGGCGCCTTGATTGTCGGTGTCTTCTCGCTCGGCTTGCGTCTCATTGGCACCGATCCCCAATGGACCTATCTGTTGATCGGCGTCCTCATCATCCTGGCTGTCGCAATCGACCAGTGGATCAGAAAGGTAGCAGGCTGATGACAAAAGAACCGATACTCACGGCACGCAGCCTCGTTAAGCGTTATGGCCGCGTCACCGCCCTGGATCAGGCTGATTTTGATCTCTATCCGGGTGAAATCCTCGCGGTCATCGGCGATAACGGTGCAGGAAAGTCATCGCTGATCAAGGCTATTTCCGGTGCAATCACGCCGGATGAGGGGGAAATCCAGCTCGAAGGTCAGACTGTGCAGTTCCGCTCGCCCATCGAGGCGCGCAAGGCTGGCATCGAAACGGTCTATCAAAACCTTGCATTGTCCCCCGCACTTTCCATAGCCGACAATATGTTCCTCGGGCGCGAGATCCGTAAGTCAGGCATTCGTGGAAGCTTGTTTCGCGCGCTGGATCGCCCGGCCATGGAAAAATTCGCGCGTGACAAGCTGTCCGAACTTGGTTTGATGACGATCCAGAATATCAATCAGGCGGTTGAAACGCTGTCTGGTGGTCAGCGGCAGGGGGTTGCGGTGGCGCGCGCAGCCGCTTTTGGTTCGAAGGTTGTCATTCTCGATGAGCCGACGGCCGCCCTCGGCGTCAAGGAAAGTCGCAGAGTGCTGGAACTGATACTCGATGTCCGTTCCAGAGGGCTTCCGATCGTGCTCATTTCACATAATATGCCGCATGTTTTCGAGGTGGCTGATCGCATTCATATTCATCGCCTCGGCCGACGCCTGTGCGTCATCAATCCGAAGGAGTATTCGATGTCTGATGCCGTCGCCTTCATGACTGGCGCCAAAGAGCCGCCGCGGGAAACCCTGGCTGCATGACATTGAAACTTGAAACGATCGTTGAAGAGGTCCTTCAACGGGCCGGAGACAAACCCCGATTTATCGTTGCTATTGCCGGTCCCCCTGGGGCCGGCAAATCGACATTGGCTGAGGCCTTGTGCAGCGCTCTGATCGCGAAAGGCGAGATGGCTGCCGTGTTGCCGATGGACGGCTTCCATATGGACAATGGTATCCTGGAAGAGCGCAGCCTTCTTGCAAGAAAAGGTGCGCCGGAGACCTTTGATGTCCGTGGCTTCCTGGATATTGTTTCCGCCGTTCGCAAAAACGACGAGGAAGTTCTCGTCCCCGTTTTCGATCGCTCCAGGGAAATAGCCATCGCGTCCGCGCGCGCCATCTCACCGGAAACCCGTTTCATTTTGGCGGAAGGTAATTACCTGCTTCTCAATGAAGAGCCATGGACACGGCTGACGGACAGTTTTGATATGAGCGTTTTCGTCGGTCCGTCCGTGGCGGTGCTCGAAGAGCGCCTTCGCAACAGATGGATCGGTTACGGTTTGAACGAAAGCCAGATCGCAGCCAAGCTGTTTGAAAACGATCTTCCGAATGGAAGACGGGTGATCGGATCTTCACGCCCTGCAGATATCCACATCGATATCTGGGAGTGACTGTACTCCCATAAGGGTGGAACAGCCTGAAATATAGCCGTTATAAGAATTTGCTAACCATAGGGTGAATCTTTTTGATCCACCATGGCGGGGATTTGCACGTCTATCCGTTGACGGAAAAGATTCATGATATACTATATGTGGTGTTCAAGGTTCTCTCGATTCGCAAGGATTGGGAGCTAAGACGGGAATTCGGTGCGAGACGCCATGACGGCGAAACAATCCCGAGGCTGCCCCCGCAACTGTAAGCGGTGAGCGTCGTTCCATATTGTGCCACTGGGGTTTACGCTCTGGGAAGGTTGGAGCTGATGTTTAGACCCGCAAGCCAGGAGACCTGCCTTGAGCGTGTACGTCCACGGGCGGGGTGTCCGGAAGGAGGGTGTTGGCGCAAATGACTTGCGCACGCCGTTTTCCTGTATCCCGCAGAGATCAACTTCGGGGTGAAGTCATGCCATCGTATTTTTATAGTTTCCTGCGCTCGTCGGCGTAGGTTTTGGTTCGTCGCGGCATAGCCGCTCCAATTCATCAATGAACCCACCCGCCTGATGGTAATGAGCCGTCGGGACCGTTCGGCTGCGCGTATGAGCAGCTTTGAAAGAGGACACCATGACCGTCACCGTTTACAGCAAACCCGCCTGCGTTCAGTGCACAGCAACCTATCGCGCGCTTGATCGCATCGGAGTCAGCTACGAAATCATCGATATTTCGGAGGATGCGGATGCCCTCGATCACGTCAGGGGGCTGGGTTACATGCAGGTTCCGGTCGTCATTGCCGGCGAGCGCCATTGGGCCGGTTTTCGCCCCGATATGATCAGCGCAATTTCCTGAGAGAGGTCGATGGGACTGATCGTCTATTATTCCAGCCGATCCGAAAACACCCATCGCTTCGTTCAGAAACTGGGTGGCCAGGCGCTCAGGCTACCTATCGGAACCGATGACGAAACCCTGCTCGTGTCGGAACCCTATGTCCTCGTCACCCCCACCTATGGGGGAGGCGGGACCAAAGGGGCTGTTCCGAAACCCGTAATCCGGTTTCTGAACGAGCCAGCCAATCGAAACCTCATTCGCGGCGTCATTGCTGCGGGAAACACGAATTTTGGCGCGGCATTCGCCTCGGCTGGAGAGATCGTCTCGCGCAAATGCGCGGTTCCCTTTCTCTACCGCTTCGAGCTTCTCGGGACCGAGGAGGATGTCGCCAACGTCACTCATGGATTGGAACGATTTTGGACACGCTGACTTCTGACGTCCTTCGGGACAAGAGCACAAAACAGCCAGTTTCCGTTACCGCGAAACCGCTGGATACAGCGCTTGATTATCACGCGCTGAATGCCATGCTCAATCTCTACGACGAGAACGGCAAGATCCAGCTCGACAAGGATCGGCAGGCTGCGAAACAGTACTTTTTGCAGCACGTCAATCAGAACACCGTCTTCTTCCATAACCTCAGGGAGAAGCTCGATTATCTCGTGACGGAAGGCTATTACGAGCAGGAGGTGCTCGATCAGTATTCGTTCAACTTCGTCTGCGATCTTTTCGACCACGCCTATGCCAGGAAGTTCCGTTTCCCGACCTTCCTTGGCGCCTTCAAATATTACACCTCCTACACACTGAAGACGTTCGACGGCAAACGTTACCTCGAGCGTTATGAGGACCGCATTTGCATGGTTGCGCTGGCGCTGGCCCGTGGCAACGAGTCGCTGGCTCGCGATATGGTCGATGAGATCATTTCGGGCCGCTTCCAGCCTGCGACCCCAACCTTTCTGAATGCCGGCAAAAAACAGCGTGGCGAACTTGTCTCCTGCTTCCTGTTGCGCATCGAGGACAATATGGAGTCCATCGCGCGCGGCATCAATTCAGCGCTGCAATTGTCGAAACGCGGCGGCGGCGTGGCTTTGTCACTTACCAACCTTCGCGAGGCAGGCGCCCCGATCAAGCAGATCGAGAACCAGTCTTCAGGCGTTATTCCCGTCATGAAGCTTCTGGAGGATTCATTCTCTTATGCGAACCAGCTTGGCGCGCGGCAGGGAGCGGGGGCCGTCTATCTGAACGCCCACCACCCCGATATCATGCGGTTCCTCGATACAAAACGCGAAAACGCCGACGAGAAGATCCGTATCAAGACCCTCTCACTTGGCGTGGTCATACCTGACATCACATTCGAACTCGCCAAGAACAACGAAGATATGTACCTCTTTTCGCCTTATGACATCGAGCGTGTCTATGGTGTGCCGTTTACCGAAATCTCGGTCACGGAAAAATACTGTGAGATGGTAGCTGACAGTCGCATCAAGAAAAAGAAGATCAAGGCGCGCGACTTCTTCCAGGTGATTGCCGAAATCCAGTTCGAAAGCGGCTACCCCTACATCATGTTCGAAGACACGGTGAACAAGGCGAATCCGATTGCCGGGCGCATCACCATGAGCAACTTGTGCTCGGAGATTTTGCAGGTCAGTGACGCGAGCACCTACAATGCCGATTTGACGTATGATCATCTGGGCAAGGATATTTCGTGCAATCTCGGTTCGTTGAATATTGCCGCTGCTATGGATTCGGGTGATTTCGGCAAGACTATAGAGACATCGATCCGGGCGCTGACCGCCGTCTCTGACATGAGCAACATCACATCCGTCCCTTCTATTGCGAAGGGCAATGCCGACAGCCATGCGATCGGCCTCGGACAGATGAACCTTCATGGCTATCTTGCCCGCGAACGGATTTATTACGGTTCGGAAGAGGGCATCGATTTCACCAACATGTACTTCTACACGGTCACGTATCACGCCATTCGTGCTTCGAACCGGTTGGCAGTGGAGCGCGGCCAGAGCTTCAAGGGGTTTGAACACTCAAAATATGCGTCCGGCGACTATTTCGACAAATACACGCAAACGGAATGGAAGCCGGCGACCGAGAAAGTGGCAGGTCTGTTCGAAAAGACTGGCATTGCTATTCCGACGCAGGAGGATTGGCTGGCGCTGAAGCAGGCGGTGATGAGTTCGGGCCTCTATAACCAGAACCTTCAGGCAGTACCGCCTACCGGCTCCATTTCCTATATCAACCACTCGACCTCTTCTATTCACCCGATCGTCTCAAAGATCGAGATTCGCAAAGAGGGCAAGATTGGCCGTGTTTATTACCCGGCTGCCTATCTCTCAGATGACAATCTCGACTATTATCAGGATGCCTATGAGATCGGACCTGAAAAGATCATCGACACCTATGCTGCAGCAACGCAGCATGTCGATCAGGGGTTGTCGCTGACTCTGTTTTTTCGCGATACGGCGACCACCCGCGACATTAACCGGGCGCAGATCTATGCCTGGAAAAAGGGCATCAAGACAATCTACTACATCCGCCTTCGCCAAATGGCGCTGACCGGCACGGAAGTGCAGGGTTGCGTCTCCTGCACCCTGTGATTTCCGGTGACGAACATGAATATCCAAATCAAGACCAACGCAAAGGCTGCTTCCCGTTTGCGTGCCATAAACTGGAACCGCATTGAGGACGACAAGGACCTTGAGGTCTGGAACCGTCTGACGTCAAATTTCTGGCTGCCGGAAAAGGTGCCGCTGTCCAACGATATTCCCTCATGGGGAACGTTGCGACCGGAAGAGCAAAAGCTGACGATCCGTGTCTTCACCGGTCTCACTCTGCTCGATACCATTCAGAACGGTGTTGGCGCCGTTCGGCTGATGGAGGATGCGGTCACGCAACACGAGGAAGCGGTGCTTTCCAACATTTCATTTATGGAGGCCGTCCATGCCCGTTCCTATTCCTCGATCTTTTCGACGCTTTGCCTGACACCCGACGTTGACGATGCTTACCGCTGGTCTGAGGAAAATGAGTTCCTGCAGCGCAAGTCGGCACTTATCATGCGGGAGTACGACAGCGGCAACCCGTTGAAAAAGAAGGTCGCGAGCGTCTTTCTCGAGAGCTTCCTGTTCTACTCCGGTTTCTACCTGCCAATGTTCTGGTCAAGCCGTGCCAAACTCACCAACACAGCCGATCTCATCCGCCTCATCATCCGCGATGAGGCTGTTCATGGCTACTACATCGGCTACAAATTCCAGCGCGCGGTGGAAAGGCTGAGTGAGGCTGAGCGGCAGGAGATCAAGGATTTTGCTTTCGACCTGCTTCTGGAACTCTACGACAACGAAACGAAGTACACGGAAGACCTTTATGATGGCGTCGGCTTATCGGAGGATGTGAAGAAGTTCCTTCACTACAATGCCAATAAGGCCTTGATGAATCTGGGTTACGAAGCCCTGTTTCCTGCCGAGGCGTGCAAGGTCAATCCGGCGATCCTCTCGGCGCTTTCACCCAACGCCGATGAAAACCACGACTTCTTCTCCGGTTCTGGGTCGTCTTACGTTATCGGAAAGGCCGTCGCGACGGAGGACGAAGACTGGGATTTCTGAAAAATCCAGCCGAACTTATGCTACGGATTCGCGAAAACCGCTGTCCCGTTACCCGACTGAATATCGAGTTGCTGCAAGAAGAGCCCGCATCATTGCGGGTTTACGACCTTGCTCGCTAAATGGAACGGGCTGGAGATTGTCGCACCAATGGCATCGAAAACGAAAGCGCCCGCCCGTCCGATTTCGGAGCCATTTTGCTGCCTGTTGGCCTCCAATTGCGGGAGTAGGGCCGCCAGCGCCGCGTAGCGGTCGTGATTAAGCGGATCAGATGCTTCCAGATTGGAGATATCGACAAACTGCACACCCTCTTCGAGTGCAGCTTCCTGAACCTGCGGGTCTTCGACATCCAAGGCGCCGATACGCGTAACGTCGGCGCCGAGTATGGAGGATGCCTTGAGTGCCCGGTCGTCCTTGGAGACCAATACGGTCAGGGGTGGATTGAGGCGCCCGACAACCTGGACCTGTTTGCGAAACACGTCTGCGTCGATATCCGGAGCCGCCAGAACGACCTGAAGTTTGGCAATGACATCGTTCCGTCCTTCGAAACGCAACTGGCGCAAGGCCTCCATCACCAGCCAACCGCCCATGCTGTGACCGAACACGACGATCTTTCCTTTGGGTGACTGGCGAGCGAGGTCCGTCATAAGTCCTGCCAGCGCATCGCGGGAATAGGTTGCCGATTCCTTGTCGGCGACATAGCCTGTAACATTTGCCTGCGATGGCCAGGAAAATACCAGCGGTACGCCATTGATATCAGCATCGGCAGCCATTTGCGCTGCACGGAACAAGGCTTCCTGATAGCTGTAATTGTAGCCGTGCACGAAAAGACCGATCTGTTTTCCTGACTTGGCGATCTGTCCCATATCAGTATTGAATTCCTGCTCCTTGAGCATGCTGGCGCGGGTCACGACGAAATCCGTTTTGGGATTTGGCTTGCCCCTTGCCCACTCGATTTTTCCCTTTTTGTGGGTGGGCGGAACGGAAATATCAAAGCGGGCATAGTTCGGTGCCGTTGCGCGACCTGTACCGAAGCCTTTACCCGCTTCGTTTTGATCGCGTGTGCTTGCCACGTAAGCGGTCAGGGTTTTCGCACCGTTTGCTTTCGTATCGATCGCCTGCAGGACATCCGCCCCCGGTCGTCCCGCGCAGGAGGAAAGGAGGCTGAGAGCGAGAATAAGCGAGACAACAAGGCGCATGAACAAGGTAACCGGTCAGATTGAACTGGCCATAAATAAACATCCGCTTGAAAAGTTGCCAGCGCAGAATAATTTCCTTTTGTTTCGCCACCCTTCAGCCAACGAGAAGTGCCCTCCGATCTTGCTATCGCGCGAGGTTCGTTTTAGGCCGTAACCATGACGAACAAGGTCTCTCTGACACGACTGAAACTGACTGACTTCCGCAATTATGCGGCGGCATCACTTAGCCTCGACGAGCGTCACGTGGTGCTGACGGGCGACAATGGTTCAGGCAAGACCAACCTGTTGGAAGCCGTGTCGTTTCTCTCGCCCGGTCGCGGACTGCGTCGTGCAGTCTTGTCGGATGTTACGCGAGTTGGCGCGGAAGTATCCGGATTTTCGATCTTCGCTGACGTCGAGGGGATGGATGGCGAGGTTGCGATTGGTACCGGTGTCGAAGGGGATGGTGACGTCGTTTCTCGGCGTTTGAGGCTCAACGGTACGGCTGTACGATCGGTCGATGAGTTGACGGATCATCTGCGTGTCCTTTGGCTGACACCGGCCATGGACGGTCTCTTTACGGGATCATCTTCGGATCGTCGTCGCTTTCTCGATCGCCTCGTTCTGTCGCTCGATCCGGCCCACGGCCGTCGTGCGAGCGATTTCGACAAGGCCATGCGTGGCCGCAATCGCCTGCTGTCCGAAGGGCGCTTCGATCCTGTCTGGCTGGACGGCATTGAAAAGCAGATGGCCGAGCTTGGCATGTCCATGGCGATTGCGCGTCACGAGATGCTGGGGCTTTTGAAGAACCTGATCGACACCCGCAAGGGCGACGCCGCGTTTCCGTCTGCGGCGTTGGCGCTGTCCGGTTTTATGGACAACGCGTTTCACCGACCGGCGGTCGATCTGGAAGATGAGTATGCGTCGATGTTGCGTGACGGTCGCTATCGCGACGCTGCCGCAGGCCGCACGCTTGATGGGCCACACCGGGTCGACCTTTTCGTGCGTCACGCGGAAAAGGACATGGAAGCAGAACGTTGTTCGACGGGAGAACAAAAAGCTTTGCTTGTCGGACTGGTATTGGCGCACGCACAGTTGACGGCAAACATGACCGGTTACGCGCCGGTGCTGTTGCTGGATGAAATTGCTGCTCATCTGGACGAGGGTCGACGTGCGGCTCTGTTCGACCTCATCCACGCTCTTGGCGGTCAAAGTTTCATGACGGGCACGGATACCGGCATGTTCTCTGCACTCGGTGAGCGGGCGCAATTCTTCAACGTTTCGCATGGAAGCATTACTGGCTGAGGATAGGAGCGCGAGATGGAGCCTTTGAGTCCCGAGGAAATCGAACGCTACAAGCGCCATATCCTCTTGCCGGAAATCGGTGGCGTTGGGCAGCAGCGCCTGAAGGCGGCCCGCGTACTGGTTATCGGAGCAGGGGGGCTCGGCGCGCCCGTTCTGCTTTATCTTGCTGCCGCAGGCGTTGGAACGCTCGGCCTGATCGATGACGACGTCGTTTCGTTGTCCAACCTCCAGCGGCAGGTGATCCATGACAGCGGCACGATTGGGGAACTGAAAACGGAGAGTGCGCGCAATACCATTGCCCGGCTTAATCCGCATGTCCGCATCCTTGCCTATGAGGACCGTTTCTCCGCTGTCTGGGCAGACACACACCTCAAGGGTTTTGATCTCATTATTGATGGCTCGGACAATTTCGATACGCGGTATGCCGCTGCCGACGCTGCCGAAAGCGCAAGGCGACCGTTGGTGACAGGGGCCGTTGGCCGTTTCGACGGATCGGTCACGGTACTGAAACCCTACGAGACCGGGCCCGATGGGCGTTTACTGCCAGGGTACCGAGACCTCTTCCCGGCTCCACCACCGCAAGGCCTCATTCCGAATTGCGCTGAAACAGGCATCGTTGGTGCCCTGACCGGTGTTATCGGGACGATCATGGCCATGGAGGCGGTGAAGGCGATAACGGGCGCTGGTGAACCCCTGATCGGTCGTCTGTTGCTGTATGACGCACTTGCTGCCCGTTTTGAAACTGTCCGTTACAAGCGTCGACGCGAAGGGACTACGGCATGATCGAGATTGTCGGGATCGATCAAGAATTTGGACGTGAGCCTGAATTGCTGGCGCTCATCATGGCTTCCTTTGCCTATATGGATGGGGTTATCGATCCGCCATCCTCCGCCCATCGTCTGACACTCCAAAACCTTGCCGAAAAAGTCAAAAACGAAATCGCGTTTGCAGCATTGGAAAATGGCGAAATCCTGGGCTGCATCTTTTGCAAGCCTGAACCGCTTGGCAGTCTTTATGTCGGCAAACTGGCTGTATCGCCGAAATCACAGGGCAAGGGTGTCGGTTACCGGCTGATGTCGAGGGCGGAGACCTTGGCGCGCGAATTGGCGCTCCCGGCATTGCGTCTGGAGACGCGCATTGAGCTTGTCGGCAATCACGCCCGGTTCTCATCCTGTGGCTTCGTCAAAACAGCCGAAAATGCCCATCCCGGCTTTGATCGAATGACCTCGATTGAAATGACCAAGCGACTCGACTGATGCGATCAGTTGCGGCCCGGCAGAACGCGGTTCGGTGGACGGTGACCATCGAACAGGGTGCGAATGTTGATGATGACCTTCTCCCCCATGTCAATGCGGCCTTCGATGGTTGCCGAGCCCATATGCGGTAACAGCACCACCTTGCCCTCCTTGGCGAGCTTGATGAGCTTGGGATTGACGGCAGGCTCATTCGAATAGACGTCCAGGCCAGCGCCGGCGATCTTGCCGTCTCGCAGGCATTGGATCATCGCGGCTTCATCGATGATATCACCACGGGCTGTGTTGACGATGTAGCTCGTCGGCTGCATCAGCGCCAACCGTCGTGCCGAGATCAGGTGGTAGGTCGCCGGCGTTGCAGGGCAATTGATGGAAACGATATCGACGCGGGCCAGCATCTGGTCAAGACTGTCCCAATAGGTGGCTTCGAGTTCCGCTTCAGTGGCCGGATTGACGCGTTTGCGATTGTGGTAGTGGATGGAGAGCCCGAAGGCTTTTGCGCGTCGGGCAACCGCTGTGCCGATCCGCCCCATGCCGACAATGCCGATCCGTTTGCCGGAAATGCGTCGTCCAAGCATCCAGGTCGGCGACCAGCCCATCCACTCGTCAGCGCCGTTGGCGAGAACGCGCGTGCCTTCGATCATGCGGCGCGGCACAGCCAGCACCAGCGCCATGGTGATGTCGGCCGTGTCTTCGGTGAGCACATTGGGCGTATTCGTGACGGTGATGCCCTTGCGCGCTGCCGCATCCACGTCCACGTGGTCAATACCATTGGAAAAGCTGGCAATCAGCTTCAATTGTGGCCCGGCCTGTTCGATCATTGCAGCGGTAATACGATCGGTAACCGTTGGCACCAGAACGTCCACCCGTTGCATGGCGGCGACGAGTTCCTGTTCGCTACGCAGCGTGTCATCGATGTTCAATTCGGCGTCGAAAAGCTCTCGCATTCTGGTTTCGACCACATCCGGCAGTTTGCGGGTGAGATAGACGGTTGGTCTCTTCTTGTGAGTCATCGTTAGCCGCTGCCTTGTTCAGAAGTCATTAACCAGAAAGAGCGATAATTTCTCTCACTCAGGGCGTTTCTACCAGACCCACCGGCGAAGACAAACAAAACTCGTGCGGGCGCGAGGCGCTGGAAACGCGTGTCCTGGATATCCTGTGGTTTACGGAAGGCAAGGAAGCGGAAATGGGCATGCGTCGCGTAACTTCTATGGTCTGCATTGCATTATCGCTGGCTTTTCTCGCGGCAACGCCAGCACAGGTCAGCGCTCAAAGTGCTGCAAAGGGCGCAAGCGGTCTGCCGCTGCCGCGTTTCGTCAGCTTGAAGTCGAAGCGCGTCAACATGCGAATCGGCCCCAGCACCGACTACGCGGTCTCCTGGATGTACATGAAGTCCGGCATGCCGGTGGAGATCATTCAGGAGTATGAAAACTGGCGTCGTATCCGCGATGCTGACGGCACGGAAGGTTGGGTCAACCAGGCATTACTTTCCGGCGAGCGGACAGCCGTTGCAGCCCCGTGGATGCGGGGCAAGGGCAAGGACGTATATGTCAACATGCGCCGCGATCCGCAATCGGGCGCGGCCGTTGTTGCAAAGCTCGAGCCTGGCGTTCAGGTCATCATCAAGGAATGCAACGGTGACTGGTGCCGGGCCGAAGCCGGCCAGGCAAATGGTTGGTTATCACAGGGCGAAATCTGGGGGGCCTATCCGGGCGAAGCCTTCAAATAAGCCCGTGTTTGCTGCCCAGAGCTTTCAATGACGACATCGGCCGCGGTCCGACCTGCTGAATAACGGCGGCGGCGGCAAGGCAGCCGAGTTTGCCGCAATCCTCAAGCGAGCGGTCCTGCGTGTAGCCGAACAGGAAGCCTGCTGCAAAGAGGTCTCCGGCTCCGGTCGTGTCGACAACATCGTGAACGGGGAAGGCATCGACTTTTACCCGTTCGTTGCCGCGCAGGATGACCGCGCCATCTTCACTCATCGTCACCGCAGCAATCTTGCAGTCGGCAGCGATCTTCGAAAGTGCCAGCTCGAAGTCGTCGGTTTCATAAAGCGACAGAGCTTCCTGCTTGTTGGCGAATACGATATCCACCGTGCCGGATCGCATCAGATCGAGAAACTCGTCGCGATAGCGCCCAACACAGAAACTGTCCGAGAGCGTCATGGAAACTTCGCGGCCGTTTTCATGGGCGATACGGGCGCAGTCGCGAATGGCGTCCTTGGCGCGCGGTGGGTCCCAGAGGTAACCCTCGAAGTAGGTCACCTTGGAGTCGGCGACGACGTTGGCTTCAACGTCTTCAGGGCCGAGGTCCACACAGGCGCCAAGATAGGTGTTCATCGAGCGCTCGCCGTCTTCGGTGACAAAGATCATCGAGCGCGCCGTTGGCGGGAAGGTGCCTTCCGGTTTGGTTTCGAAATAGACGCCCTGCGCACGAATATCATGCTGGAAGATTTCACCGAGCTGGTCATTGGCGACCTTGCCGAAATAGGCAGCCTTGCCGCCGAAATTCGCAATGCCGGCCGCCGTATTGCCGGCGCTGCCGCCAGAGGCCTCAAGGGCCGGGCCCATCAGGGAGTAAAGCAATTCGGCCCGCTCGGCATCGATCAGGTTCATCGCGCCTTTGGTAATGCCATTGTCGTTGAGAAAGCGATCATCGCAGCGGGAAATGATGTCGACGATAGCATTGCCGACCGTCAGTACGTCGAATTTCGTCATAGGCCCTTTTCCGGTTCGCACGGGTCCGTGCTGGTGTCCGGAATTTGGTCTTAAACATTTCTCGCGGCAAGAAAAGCCCAAAGCGGGAGCGGGGAGGAATATGCGCCGTGATATTGTCCATTCGGGCGTCATTTGGCTGTAACATGGGCGCGCTATATCGGTGTCAGAGCAAAGGGCGCATATGTGTTCCGAAAGGAAGGCATGAGGTCTTCCAGCTCAACCGTTGTTTTCACCACGGATGTACTGGTGGAACATAACGGTCCGAAAAAAGGCGGGGGTGACCCCGCTTTTTCTTTTTGTGCTTTTGCGACACGATGTCGAATGCTGGTCCGGGCCGCAAGATTCCGTTCGACGGACATGTAAGCATTGTCCGCACCGTGAAGATGGGGTAAGCGGGATATCTTCCCAAGGCCGCGAAAGTCTCCCTCCTCATGTCCGCTGTTGCCGCAAACGTTGCCCCTATTTTCATTCTGATCCTGATTGGCTGGTTGACTGTCAAAGCAGGACTGTTCAGAGCGGATGCCGGCGAGATTTTAAGCGACTTCGTGTTCAAGATTGCGGTTCCGACCCTGATCTTCCGGACGCTGGCGGAGGCCAATTTCCACGGGGCGTCGCCATTTCGCCTTTGGATCACCTATTTTGCCGGTGTCGCCGTTACATGGACACTCGGCCACATCGTGACCCGCTACGTCTTCAAGCAGGATGTACGCATTGCAGTCATTGCCGGCATTTCCTCGGCTTTTGCCAACAACATCTTTATCGGTCTGCCTCTAGTCGGTCGTTCGGTTGGCGATGAAGGTTTGGTCGCTTTGTCGATCCTGCTTGCCATTCATCTGCCCGTGATGATGATCGCAGGCACGATTCTGATGGAAAATGCCACGCATAAGGCCGTTGGTGGTGAAAAGCGGAGCATGGGCGCGGTCTTCAAGCAGGTTGGGCGCAATCTTGTCACCAACCCGCTGGTGATCGGCCTTTGCATCGGCCTTGCAACAAATGTCTCGGGACTGCCCATACCGTCCGTCATGAAGACGGTTATCGATCAGGTCGCCTCAATGGCTGGCCCGGCAGCACTGATTTCGCTTGGCATGGCACTGACGAAATACACTGTCCGTGGCAATCTGCGGATCGCATTCACGATGACAGTGTTCAAGCTGTTATTGTTGCCCGCCTGCGTCTGGCTGATGGGGCGCGCACTTGGCCTCAGCCATGAATGGACCGCGGCACTTGTTCTGACCTCTTCGGTGCCGACGGGCGTGAATGCCTGGCTGATCGCCAACCGTTTCGGCATAGGCCACAGCGTCGCGGCCTCCACGATCAGCATATCGACCGCGACGGGCGTTCTGTCCGTGTCGCTTTGGGCCTGGCTGCTGAGCTAGGGAATTTCTGTAAAAATTGGAAAGCAAAACAGAGAACGTCCAATCTTAACGAGACGGACGTGCTCTGGGTTTAAGTTGCGCTGATTATTTCTGCGCGCTCAAGATCTTGAAGCGGGCGTTGCGGCACACTTCCTGGCTGTTGCGGAATTCTGCAGCCAGAATCGGCTCGTAGGGCATCCCGCGGTTGGCGACCATCAGAAGCTTGCCGCCACTGCGCAACGCAGCCGCTGCCGCCTTGATAAAGGCCTGGCCAAGTGCTGGTTCGGCTGCCTGACCGGCTGCATGGAACGGCGGGTTCATGATGATGAGGTCGTATTTTTCCTTCGGCGGCTCGGCGGCGAGATCCTGCCAGAAGAAACGGGCGGTGAGACGCGGATTGTTTTCCAGGAGATTGTTCTTGGCGAATTCGAGGGCATTCCAGTCTGCTTCGAAGAGATCGATGCGCGCCGTGCGTGGCGATTTCTCGGCCAGCATGATCGACAGGTAACCCCAGCCGGCGCCAAAATCTGCGGCATTGCCGTCAAAGTCCGTTGGCAGGCGCGAGACGAGAAGTTCCGAACCATCATCGACACGGTCGTGCGAGAACATGCCAGGCATCGCCGTGAAGCGGCCCTCGACGGTGACTGCGCCATGCTTCAGTTTGCCAACCAGAGCTGAAACATCGTCCGGTCTTTTGAACCACAGCGCAACACCGTGGTACTTCGGTGTCGATTCTGCCTCGACACCAAGCTTTGCCAACGTTTTGCGAAGCGTGACGATACCGTCTTCCTTGGAGCCGGCAGCAACGATGATGCCTCCAGTCTTGACCCGGTTCAGCGCCTCGGCCACCCGGTTTTCGTTTTCGCCGCGGTGCTTGCCGCACAGGATGAGTGCAGCATCATAGGTGCCCTCGGGAATATCCGGCGTTACCTCGGCGCTGTGCGCCTGCAGGGTCCGGTAAAGCGGGCGCAGGTTCTGAACCGCAACGATGTCGGCATCGAAACCGGCTGGCCGGGCCGTACCGGCTTCCGCACCGAGAAACAGCACGCGTTCGCCGGATTTCGGCATTTCAAGCATGTCGGCGGCAAAAGGATGAAACAGGGTTTTGACGGCGTCGCGGCTCATCGGAGTTCCTCAAGCGGTAAATAGAAAAAAGGCGCGGGAAATTCCCGCGCCTCGATGTGGGACAGGCGGCGCAGCCTTACTCGGCAGCAGCTTCGCCTTCTTCCTTCTTCTTTTCGACAACGATTTCCTTGCCGGTTGCCTGATCGACAACCTTCATGGAGAGGCGAACCTTGCCGCGCTCGTCGAAGCCCATCAGCTTGACCCAAACCTTGTCGCCTTCCTTGACGACGTCGGAGGTCTTTGCAACGCGCTCGGAAGCGAGCTGCGAGATGTGCACGAGGCCGTCACGGGCGCCGAAGAAGTTGACGAAAGCGCCGAAGTCAGCGGTCTTGACGACCGTGCCTTCGTAGATCTGGCCGACTTCCGGCTCAGCAACGATGGAGTGAATCCACTTGCGGGCCGCTTCGATTTCCTTGCCCGAAGACGAGGCGATCTTGACGGTGCCGTCGTCTTCGATGTTGATCTTGGCGCCGGTCTTTTCAACGATTTCGCGGATGACCTTGCCGCCTGAACCGATGACTTCGCGGATCTTGTCGACCGGAATGTTCATCACTTCGATGCGCGGTGCGAATTCGCCGAGCTGGCTGCGGCTCTCGGTGATGGCGTTGGCCATTTCGCCGAGGATGTGCTTGCGGCCGCCCTGAGCCTGCTCAAGAGCGATCTTCATGATCTCTTCGGTGATACCAGCGATCTTGATGTCCATCTGGAGCGAGGTGATACCATCGGCGGTACCGGCAACCTTGAAGTCCATGTCGCCGAGGTGATCTTCATCACCAAGGATATCGGAGAGAACGGCGAAGCGTTCACCTTCGAGGATCAGACCCATGGCGATACCTGCAACCGGCTTGGCAAGCGGAACGCCTGCGTCCATCAGTGCGAGCGAGGTGCCGCAAACCGTTGCCATCGAGGACGAGCCGTTGGACTCGGTGATTTCCGATACGACGCGCAGCGTGTAGGGGAACTGTTCCGCAGTCGGCAGCATCGGGCGGATAGCGCGCCATGCGAGCTTGCCGTGGCCGATTTCGCGACGGCCCGGGGAGCCCATGCGACCAGTTTCACCGACCGAGTAGGGCGGGAAGTTGTAGTGCAGCAGAAAGCGTTCCTTGTACATGCCAGTCAGGCTGTCGATGTATTGCTCGTCTTCACCGGTGCCGAGCGTGGCAACGACGACCGCCTGGGTTTCACCACGGGTGAAAAGCGCAGAACCGTGGGTACGTGGCAGAAGGCCGACTTCCGAAACGATCGGACGAACGGTCGACAGGTCGCGGCCATCGATACGGCTCTTGGTGTCGAGGATGTTCCAGCGAACGATCTTGGCCTGAAGATGCTTGAAGACGGCGCCGATTTCTTCTGCCGTGTACTTGGCTTCGCCTTCTTCCGGAAGGAAGTGAGCCTTGACCTTCGCCTTGACGGCGTCGACAGCGGCGTAACGGGCAGCCTTTTCGGTGATCTTGTAAGCGTCGCGCAGTTCAGCTTCGGCCAGACCGAGCATCTCGTTTTCGAGAGCGGAGAAGTCTTCCGGTTCGAATTCGCGCGGTTCCTTGGCGGCAACTTCAGCGAGCTTGATGATCGCGTCGATGACCGGCTGGAAACCACGGTGACCGAACATGACGGCGCCGAGCATGATGTCTTCGTTCAGTTCCTTGGCTTCTGATTCAACCATCAGAACGGCGTCGGACGTACCGGCAACAACCAGATCGAGGGTGGATTCGTCCATCTCGTCGAGGTGCGGGTTCAGAACATATTCGCCGTTGATGTAGCCGACGCGTGCGCCGCCGATCGGGCCCATGAAGGGGATGCCGGAGAGCGTAAGCGCTGCCGAGGTGGCAACCATCGACAGGATATCGGGATCGTTTTCCAGATCGTGCTGGATAACGGTAACAACGACCTGCGTGTCGTTCTTGTAGCCTTCAGGGAAAAGCGGGCGGATCGGACGGTCGATCAGGCGAGAAACCAGCGTTTCGTTTTCGCTCGGACGGCCTTCGCGCTTGAAGTAGCCGCCAGGGATCTTGCCAGCTGCGTAGGTCTTTTCCTGATAGTTGACGGTCAGCGGAAAGAAGTCCTGGCCAGGCTTCGGAGCCTTGGCGGAAACCACGGTCGCGAGAACCATCGTCTCGCCGTAGGTTGCGATGACCGCGCCGTCAGCCTGACGGGCGATCTTGCCGGTCTCCAGCTTCAGCGGGCGGCCTGCCCATTCAATTTCCACGGAGTGTTGATTGAACATATCTTGTCCTTAATCTTGGTTGCCCTTCGGCAAGATGCCGAAACCGGGCAGCTCTGAGACACAATCACGGGCAAGACAGCGGGAGGCTTTTTGCCGGTGGCCATAACAGCGCGGCATGCCATCTCTGGCCAAAGCATCCGGCAATCCTGCCCCATGACAGGTCGTCGGTTACAAGGCGGCACCGGCCCATCCGGGCCACCTTAGGTTCGGGACGCTTTTTCAGCGAAGTCCCGGAAAACAAGAAATCCGGAATGATCCGGATAGAAAAACCGGCGGGTATCGTAACGAAAACCCGCCGGAAGAGTTTTAGCGGCGAATGCCGAGGGCGCCAATCAGCTTGGTGTAGCGGGCGTCGTCCTTCTTCTTCAGATAGTCGAGAAGCGAACGGCGGCTCGAAACCAGCGTCAGAAGGCCACGACGGGAGTGGTTGTCCTTCTTGTGGCCCTTGAAGTGTTCCGTCAGGTTGTTGATCCGCTCGGTCAGGATGGCAACCTGAACTTCCGGCGAACCGGTGTCGCCTTCCTTCGTTGCGTATTCCTTGATGAGGGCGGCTTTGCGCTCTGCAGTAATCGACATCGGACGATCCTTTCTATTTTAAGGAAAAACGGGACGCCTAAAGCCGGGATGTCGTCCAGCTCTGGCCATTCAGTAGCGCGGGCAAGCGCCCAAGCTGGCGCTGCCTATAAACCATTATGGGTATAATTGAAAGAGGCGATTGACAGCCGCCCCTTTGCGGGCGTCTCAGCCAAAAACGCGTTTCGGGCGGAACTCGCCCTGGGCGATCTCGCCAATGGCGACCAGCTTGCCATGCGCGGTGGCATAGGCTTCCGGATGATCGGCTGGTGCATCACGGCCACGCAGCAGAATGGGATTGCCCATTTTCAACCGGTGGGCCTGATCGTCGTTGATGATCAGGCGGGGCAGGGAGGAAAGCGCTTCGGCCGTATCGATGAGATAGGCATCAAGGGCTTCGAGACGTGCATCGCGATCCTCGAGTGCTTCCAGCTCAACAAGCTTCTCAAGCGGAACCATCATGTCTTCGCCGAATGGCGCAACCATGGTGCGACGCAGCTCGGAAATATGGCCGAAACAGCCGAGATCGCGGCCCATGTCGCGCGCCAGTGCCCGAACATAGGTGCCCTTGCCACATTCGACTTCGAAATGGGCGGTATCGGCATCCGGGCAGGCGAGCAACGTCAGGCGATGGATCTGGACTTCGCGGGCAGGAATTTCCACGGTCTCGCCCTCGCGCGCGAGATCATAGGCACGCTCGCCGGCAATCTTGATGGCCGAGAACTGCGGTGGCGTCTGCATGATGGTGCCGGTGTAGTTCGGCAGAATATCGCGGATTGCCTGTTCGTTCGGGCGTATATCGGACGTTTCAACGGCTTCGCCCTCAAGGTCATCCGTTGTCCGCTCTTCACCCCAGGTAACGGTGAATTCGTATATCTTGCGGCCGTCCATGACGTAAGGGACAGTCTTGGTGGCGTCGCCAAGGGCGATCGGCAGCATGCCTGACGCCAACGGGTCGAGCGTACCGGCGTGGCCGGCCTTTTGGGCATTGAACAGCCACTTGATCTTGGAGACGGCTTCCGTCGAACCGAAATCAAGCGGCTTGTCGAGAATAAGCCAGCCGGAAACCGGGCGGCCCTTTGGTTTACGGGACTGCTGTTTACGTGGTTTGGACATGCTTCAGTTCTATTCTTCGTCTTTGTCTGCAGACGTGCCGAGATCGCGGCTGACTTCTGGCGAGCGCAGAAGTGCATCGATCTTCTGATAATTATCGAAACTCGTATCGTCGCGGAAACGCAGTTCCGGCATGTATTTCATCTGCCGAAGCTGTGGACCAAGGCGGCCGCGAATGAACTTGGCATGACGATTGAGTGCATCGATGGTGCCGGTGTGATCGGCAACGCCAAGTGGCGTTACGTAAGCCGTCGCGATCTTCAAATCGGGCGACATGCGCACTTCCGAGATCGAAATGACGGTCTTTTCAATAAGATCGTCGCGAACTTCGCCGCGTTGCAGGATTTGCGTCACGGCCGCGCGAACCTGTTCGCCGACGCGCAGCATACGCTGCGAAGGAGCCGATGATGTTGCTTTTGCCATTTCTTTTGCCCCTGCACATCGCCCCTCAATCTTTTCTGTCGAGGAGGGCGTGTGCAAATCTAGCGCATAGGTCCGAAAATCGAAATCGATTTTCGATGCGAACGATGCGCAGTTTCAAAGTGTTAGAGCGTCCTGACTGCGTCTGAAACGATCAGCGGTGCTCTGGTGTTACGGCGACCTTTGCACGCTTCGAGTGATTGAGGGCGCTATAAAGAATCGAGCGCCGGCTTGCCGGCGCCCAATTGCGATTTTCATGTACGTTTCAACCGGACGCTTAGAGCGTTCTGGTGATGTGCTCGACGCGGAAGCACTCGATGATATCGCCTGCGCGGATATCTTCGTAGTTCTCGAACGCCATACCGCATTCCTGACCGACCGGCACTTCTGCCACTTCGTCCTTGAAGCGCTTGAGCGTCTTGAGCTTGCCTTCGTGAATGACGACGTTGTCGCGAATGAGACGAACGCCTGCACCACGTTCCACCTTGCCTTCGGTAACGCGGCAACCCGCGACCTTGCCGACCTTGGTGATGTTGAACACTTCCAGGATTTCCGCGTTGCCGAGGAAGGTCTCGCGACGCTCCGGCGACAGCAGGCCGGACATCGCTGCCTTCACGTCATCCACCAGATCGTAGATGATGTTGTAGTAGCGGATCTCGATGCCGGCGCGTTCGGAAGCCGTACGTGCCTGTGCGTTGGCGCGAACGTTGAAGCCGATGATCGCGGCGTTGGATGCCTCGGCAAGCGAGATATCCGATTCAGTGATGGCGCCAGCGCCAGAGTGAACGATACGAGCGCGGACTTCGTCGGTGCCGAGCTTGTCGAGCGAAGCGATGATGGCTTCGACCGAACCCTGCACGTCTGCCTTGATGACCAGCGGGAATTCCTTCATTCCCGAAGTCTGCAACTGGCTCATCATCTGTTCCAGCGAACCGCGCTGACCGGTCTGGCGGGCAACGGCCTTGTCACGTGCCAGACGCTGACGGTACTCGGAAATCTCGCGAGCACGGCTTTCGTTTTCGACAACCGCAAAACGGTCACCTGCAGAGGGCGTACCGGAAAGACCGAGAACCTCGACAGGCATGGCCGGACCGGCTTCCTTGACGTGTTCGCCCTTGTCGTTGACGAGCGCGCGAACGCGGCCCCACTGGTCGCCAGCCACGATGATCTGGCCAGGCTTCAGGGTACCCTTCTGCACGAGAACGGTGGCCACGGCACCACGGCCGCGGTCGAGTTCCGCTTCGATGACGGTACCTTCTGCAGTACGGTTCGGATCTGCCTTTAGGTCGAGAATTTCGGCCTGCAGCAGGATCGCTTCAAGCAGTTTGTCGAGACCAAGCTGCTTCTTGGCGGACACTTCCACATCAAGCACTTCACCGCCCATGGATTCCACGAACACTTCGTGCTGCAGAAGCTGCTGGCGAACCTTTTCAGGGTTTGCCTCGTGCTTGTCGATCTTGTTGATCGCCACGATGATCGGCACGTTGGCCGCCTTGGCGTGATTGATCGATTCAATCGTCTGCGGCATCACGCTATCGTCAGCGGCAACCACCAGGATGGCGATATCCGTCGCCTGCGCACCACGAGCACGCATCGCCGTAAAGGCGGCGTGGCCGGGGGTGTCGATGAAGGTGATCTTCTGACCGTTCTTCTCGACCTGATAAGCACCGATATGCTGGGTAATGCCACCGGCTTCGCCAGCAACCACATTTGCCTGACGGATGGCGTCGAGCAGCGATGTCTTGCCGTGGTCGACGTGACCCATGATCGTTACGACCGGCGGACGGGAAACCATCTCGCCTTCATCGTCAACCTTGTTGAAGAGACCTTCTTCAACGTCGGATTCGGAAACGCGCTTGACCGTGTGGCCGAACTCGACTGCGATCAGTTCAGCCAGATCGGCGTCGATCACGTCGCCGGGCTTCATCATCTGACCTTCCTTCATCAGGAACTTGATGACGTCGACGGCACGTTCGGCCATACGCTGCGACAGTTCCTGAATGGTGATGGTCTCAGGCAGGATGACTTCGCGCATGACCTTTTCGCGGGTTTCCTGCATCTGGCTGCGACGGAATTTTTCCTGACGACGGCGCATGGAGGCCATCGAGCGGCCACGCGGTGTGCCGTCTTCTTCCAGATTGGCGGCGGTTACGGTCAGCTTGCCGCGACGGCGCTCTTCTTCCGTCTTGAGGCGGGCAGCAGGCTTGGCAGGCGCCGGAGCGACAACCTTGCCACGAACCGGCATGCCGGTGGTGCGGCGTGCACCGCGATCATCATCCTCATCCGAAGTGCGGCGTCCGCGCTGTGCTGCGGCGTCACCGGCAGGAGCCGGACGTGCGGGCGTTGCGGCCGGGCGTGCCGAAGGCTGCGGGCGGGCATCAGCACGCGGTGCAGGCGTTGCGGCCTGAGCGGGCTTTTCTTCGACAGGAGTAGGCTGATTTTGAGCAACCGGCTGGCTTGCCGCTGCCTTCGCGGCAGCAGCTTCCTCGGCGGCGCGACGTGCTGCCTCTTCCTTCTCCGCTGCAATGCGGCGTTCTTCTTCTACCTTGCGGCGCGCTTCGTCTTCTGCACGCTGCTTGGCTTCCTGAACGTCGCGAGCCTGGGCTTCCATCAAAGCGCGGCGACGCGCTTCCATCTCGCCTGCGGAAAGGTCGTGCAGGACATTGCCGCGCGGCCGTTCAGGCTGACGCTGCTGAGGAGCGGAGGAGCCGGGGCGCTGCTGCGACTGGGAAGAACCCGGACGCTGCTGCTGACCAGATGGCTGATGAACGCGTGGCTGGGGAGCCTGCGGGCGCGGTGCGGCTGCGGCCACGGGAGCTGCTGGCTTGGGCGCCTGAACCGGGGCGTGCGTGCCCTGCTTCTCGTCTTCGGGACGCATGGGGCGGCGTTTACGTGTTTCCACGACAACCGCGTTGGTGCGACCTCGACCCATATCCTGACGAACCGTACCCTGATTCATCCCGCCCGGTTTCAGGGTAAGAGTCTTCTTGGCTGGTGCGTTGAGTGTCTTGTCGTCGTTGTTGTCGGTCATTCCGTTCCCGTTCCTTCGGACGAGAGCCGGATGACGTCCATCAGGTCTCGTCGTTCAATTGCTGCATCGGAACGCGGCGACCGTTCATATTCGGTAACCGCGTCATTGTTCTGTCCGGGCAGCGACGCATTCCGCTTCGGGCTGACCGCCGTGGCGGTACTGCTCAAGCATCGTTGCGCGCTTCACTACACCCTCACCCGCCTGTCCCGCAAGCGCGCAGGCATGGATAAAAGCATTCTGGCCCATCAACTCGTCCATTTCGGCGCCACTAAAGAGCCGGAAGGACGGAATTTCTTTCCCGGCATCACTGCCGAGCGTCCAGGCCTTGCGGGCCTGGTCCAGTTTTCTCACGCCATCGGCTGCCGCATCTGTCGCGTGGAACACCGCAATGGCGTTTCCGGAACGAACGGCGGCATCGACTTTCATCGCGCCGCTGATGAACTGGCCAGCCTTGCGAGCCATGGTCATCATTCCTGCAACCTGCTGCGCCATCAGCCTGTCGATCAGAACCAGAAGTTCAGGACCGGCCTTGACGTCGCGTTTAAGAGCCCGTGCGAAAAGCTTTTTCGCGATGGCTTTTTCGATCAGGGCGCGCTCGGCTTTCACCCAGCAGCCGCGCCCCGGCAATTGGCGTTTCAGGTCCGGAACCACACTTCCGTCCGGGCCTGCGACGAAGCGGATCAATTCGTCGGGTGATCCGCTTTGCCGTGTCACAATGCACATACGTCCGTTGACGTTGCCTTCGGGCTGCCCGTCGTCTGTCTCGGGCAGCTCATCCGGCTCATGCGCTTGCGATGTCATTCCTGTTCGGCGGTATCCGCCTCCTCGGCAGCATTTGCCTCTTCGGCAGCCTGCTGTTCAGCGGCAAGTTCTTCTTCGGTAATCCAGCCAGCCAGAAGGCGAGCCTGAAGCACCATGTTTTCGGCTTCAACGCGCGATACGTCGAGCTTGGAGAAGATGCCTTCGAACTTCTTGGTCTCGCCGTCCTTGCGTTCGCTCCAGCCAACCAGATCGTCCGCAGCGCAACCTGCGAAATCCTCAATGGACTTGATGCCGTCTTCGCCCAGCGCAACCATCATCTGCGATGTCAGGCCGTCGATCTGGCGCAGTTCGTCCGAAACGCCGAGTTCCTTGCGCTTGGCATCCATTTCAGCTTCCAGGCGCTCGAGATATTCGCGGGCGCGGGTCTGGATTTCGTTGGCGGTGTCTTCATCGAAGCCGTCGATCGAGGCAATTTCATCGAGGTCGACATAGGCCAGTTCTTCGACCTGTGCGAAGCCTTCGGAAGCAAGTACCTGACCGACCATTTCGTCGACGTCGAGAGCTTCCATGAACAGACCGGTGCGCTCGTTGAATTCCTTCTGACGACGCTCGGACTCTTCCTGCTCGGTCATGATGTCGATATCCCAGCCGGTGAGCTGCGATGCCAGACGAACGTTCTGACCACGACGACCGATGGCGAGCGAAAGCTGCTCGTCGGGAACAACCACTTCGATGCGTTCGGCTTCTTCGTCGAGAACGACCTTCGCGACTTCAGCCGGCTGAAGGGCGTTGACGATGAAGGATGCCGGTTCCTGGCTCCACGGAATGATGTCGATCTTTTCGCCCTGCAGCTCGCCAACAACGGCCTGAACGCGCGAACCACGCATACCGACGCAGGCGCCAACCGGATCGATCGAGGAATCGTTCGAGATCACGGCGATCTTGGCGCGCGAACCCGGGTCACGGGCAACCGACTTGATCTGGATGATACCGTCGTAGATTTCCGGAACTTCCATGGTGAAGAGCTTCACCATGAACTGCGGATGGGTACGCGAAAGGAAAATCTGCGGGCCGCGCTGTTCGCGACGAACGTCGTAAACATAGGCACGGACGCGATCGCCATAACGCATGTTTTCGCGCGGGATCATCTCGTCACGGCGGATAATGCCTTCACCACGGCCGAGATCGACGATGACGTTGCCGTATTCGACGCGCTTGACGGTACCGTTGACGATTTCGCCGATGCGATCCTTGAATTCGTCATACTGACGATCCCGTTCCGCTTCGCGGACCTTCTGAACGATGACCTGCTTTGCAGACTGCGCGGCAATACGGCCAAAATCCATCGGCGGAAGCGGATCGGCAATGAAGTCGCCGAGCTTTGCGTCAGGGTTGCGGTCGCGGGCCAGTTCCAGCGGGATCTGCGTGGAATAGTCTTCGGCCTTTTCGACAACTTCCAGAAGACGCTGCAGGCGAATTTCGCCGGTCTTGGAGTTGATGTCGGCGCGAATGTTGGTTTCCGAGCCATAGCGCGAGCGGGCGGCTTTCTGGATAGCGTCGGCCATTGCGGCAAGCACGATTTCGCGGTCGATGACCTTTTCGCGCGCCACAGCATCGGCGATCTGCAGAAGCTCAAGCCGGTTAGCACTCACTGCCATTTTTCTGTCTCCGTAAGTCGCAAGTTGCGTTGGTCGCCCGTTTTTCGGGCTTTACGTTGGAATTAGTCTTCGTCTGTTTCGTCTTCGTCGTTCTGATTTGCGGCGGCGGCCTTGGCCGCTTTGTCTGCCCGCAACGCATCACGAATAAGATCGTCCGTCAGAACAAGCTTCGCATCGGAAAGCGCGCTGAACGGAATAACGACTGTCAGCGCATCGCCATAAGCGATCTGGTCGCGCTCCAGTTTGAAGCCATCGGCGTCGACCTCAATAATCTTGCCGCGAAACCGCTTGCGGTTCTCGACGAGGATCGACGTTTCGGCTTTCACCAGATGGCCCTGCCAACGGGTGAAATCGGATTTGCGGACCATCGGCCGGTCGATACCGGGCGAGGACACTTCGAGATGATACGCTTTATCGACCGGATCTTCCACATCAAGAACCGGTGAAATCGCCATCGAGATGGCTTCACAGTCCTCAACGGTCATCGTGCCGTCCTGCCGTTCAGCCATGATCTGCAAGGTCATGCCGTTCTGGTTGAGGAGTCTGACCCGCACCAGAACATAGCCCATACCGGTCAGAACAGGCTCGATGATCTCGGCAATGCGCTGGTCGACGCCCGTTTCGGTTATCAGTCTTGGTTCGTATTCGGTGTCTGCCATCTGGCCTTCCGGTCTTGAATTTCGGTCCGGGACATTGCGCCCCGTTTTTTGGGTTCGCCTAACGAAAAAGAGCGGGGCCTTGCGACCCCACTCTTCATCAAGCGATCAAGAATTTGAACCTGCATATAGACGCTTCAGGGTACAATTGCAAGGTTTTCCCGATAGCCCGGCCAGTATGCGGAGCGAGGGCACATTTTTGCCATCCTGATCCGCGAAGGGCTGGCATGATTTCCGGCGCCGTCTATAGTCGGCAATCGATAAAGTGCAATTGCTTCATGTGGACCGATCGTGCCCGACCGTAAATCGCCACTCGCGCCTCTAAGGCATTTGACCTACAGACGAATTTGGATAGCAAGTCTTGCTTCGAATTTTGGTGGGTTGATCCAGGCCGTCGGTGCGGCGTGGATGATGACCTCTCTGTCAACGTCCGAAAACATGATCGCTCTGGTGCAGGCATCGACCTCCTTGCCGATCATGCTGTTTTCGCTGGTTTCCGGTGCCCTGGCGGATAGTTTCGATCGTCGCCGTATCATGATTTCCGCACAGCTTCTGATGCTTGCGGCCTCGATCCTGCTGACCGTTTTTGCCTGGTCCGGCTGGCTGACCCCATGGCTGCTGCTGTTCTTTACCTTCCTGATTGGCTGTGGAACGGCTCTCAACAACCCATCCTGGCAGGCGTCGGTTGGTGAAATGGTGCCGCGCGAAGATCTGCCGGCTGCCGTGACATTGAACAGCGTCGGATTCAACATTACCCGCAGTGTCGGCCCGGCAATTGGTGGTGTCATCGTCGCTGCCGCTGGTGCAGCGGCAGCGTTTTTCGTCAACGCGATGAGTTATTTCGCGTTGATTTACGCTCTGTTTCGCTGGCAGCCGCCGAAAAATCCGTCGCCTTTGCCGCGAGAACAGCTTTTGTCGGCGATTTCCGCCGGCATGCGTTATGTCGCCATGTCGCCAAATATCAGTAAGGTGCTGGTGCGTGGTTTTCTATTCGGCCTTTCCGCCAGCGCTATCCTTGCCCTCATGCCGATTGTCGCGCGTGATCTCGTGCAGGGAGGTCCGTTGACGTACGGCGTCATGCTTGGCGCCTTTGGGGTAGGGGCGATCGGTGGTGCCTTGATAAGCGCGCGTCTGCGTGAAGTGTTATCAAGTGAATGGATCGTGCGCGTCGCATTCCTGGGATTTGCCTTCAGTGCCGGGGTCACTGCAATCAGTACCAGCGCGTTTGTGACGGCCCTGGTTCTGACAGTCGCAGGTGCCTGCTGGGTTCTTGCTCTGTCCCTGTTCAACACCATCGTCCAGCTTTCCACGCCACGCTGGGTAGTGGGCCGCGCCTTGTCGCTTTATCAGACGCTGACTTTCGGTGGTATTGCAGTCGGTAGCTGGTTATGGGGTACCCTCGCCGAACAGGCGGGCATCAGCTATTCGCTTCTCTGTTCGTGCGCCCTGATGCTGCTCGGCGTGGTCGTCGGCTTCAAGCTCGCCATGCCGGCTTTTGCGTCACTCAATCTCGATCCGCTTAATCGGTTTGTCGAACCTCCGCTAAGGCTCGATATCAAACCGCGCAGCGGGCCAATCGCAATCCTGATCGACTATGAGATCGATGATGCGGATCTCGGCGAGTTCCTGCCCGTCATGGCGGAGCGGCGGCGTATCCGTATTCGTGATGGCGCGCGCAACTGGAACCTGATGCGGGATCTGGAAAACCCGGATATCTGGACGGAAAGCTACCATGTGCCGACATGGGTGGAATATGTACGCCACAATCACCGCCGTACACAGGCGGATGCCGAAACCTGGGATCGATTGCTGGCTCTACACCGTGGCACGACGCGCCCGCGTGTTCACCGCATGATCGAGCGGCAGACCATTCCACCGACCGACGACATTTTTCATAAGCCGCATACCGACGAGCATTAATGGAGGACTGCGCGCTTGCCGTTCTCCAGGATTGACGTCATTTCAATTTTGCTTTGAGAGAAGCGTCGGGGAAGCAGGTCGGCTGAATGCCATTTTTTGCCTGCCAGTCGCCAAGTGAGCGACGTGTCTTGAAGCCTGCCAGCCCATCCACCTTGCCGACGTCGTAGCCTTTCGCAGCAAGGGCTTTCTGCATGGCAAGCACATCCGAACGCAGCATGGAGCCGACATTGCCCCATTCTCCCTGGAAAGGACCGGCACCATAGGCGATGCGATCGGCAAGATTGCCGATGAACAGGGCGTAGAGATCGGAATTGTTATATTCCTTGATCACGTAAAAATTCGGCGTCACCACAAATTCTGGCCCATGACGCCCTGCCGGCACCAGCATCATTCCATCAGCCGAAAGATCGTTGGACGGAAAAGCCTTTCCAGAAATCCTGCCAATGCCCATTTTCGCCCAGTCGGCGACAGGGCGCGCGAGGTCGGGACCTTCCTGCGCACAGGACACATTGCCGGGTATGGAGACCTCAAAGCCCCAATCCCGGTTTGCCTGCCAGCCTTTTTGCGAAAGATAGTTGGCTATGGAGGCGAGGGCGTCGGGAACGGAATTCCAGATATCGCGGCGACCATCACCGTCGAAATCAACCGCATATTTCAGATAGCTCGATGGCATGAATTGCGGCTGGCCAAGTGCGCCTGCCCACGAGCCCATCAATCGCGAGGACGCGATGTCGCCACTCTGTACGATCTTCAAGGCATCGATCAATTCGACGCGGAACATGTCCTTACGCGTTGACATATAGGCTTTGGTAGCCAGCACATCGACCACCTGATGAGGCAGCTTGGCGCGCCCGAAACCCGACTCGCGTCCCCAGATCGCCACGATGATGTTGCCGGGCACGCCGTATTTCGCTTCGATGCGGCGGAGTGTGGCGGCGTGGGTGGCGGCGAGAGAGCGGCCTGTCGCTGCAAGGCTCTGCAATCGTTTCTCTGAGAAATAGGCGCCCGGTGAGGAGAATTCGGCCTGACTCTGGCTTTGCTCCCTCGGCGGTTTCTGCCCGGGAATGACGAGATCAGGCAGTTTCCAGTTGATGGAGAGGCCACTGAGAGCGGCTTCGAGCGTTTGCTGCGACACACCCGCCTTGCGCGCCTCCGGCCAGATTTCCTTTTTCAGCCAGGTATTGAAATCCTGATTGTAGCGCGCGGCAGTAGCACCTGTCGGAACAGCCTGTGCATGAACACTTGTGACCGTGAGAACGGAAAGCGTGGCGGCCAATACTGCGACAGAAAATCGGATTCGCATTCGGTCTCCTTTGGAAAGACGAAAGGCTCAGATTGTGGTGCGAGCTCGAAGCGCCGCGGTCAATGTGCCTTCATCGAGATAATCGAGTTCGCCACCTACGGGCACGCCATGTGCAAGCCTGGTGATCTTGACGCCGAGATCGGCGAGCCGGTCGGTGATGTAATGGGCGGTCGCCTGGCCTTCGACAGTGGCGTTAACGGCGATGATAAGCTCGCGGATGCCGCCTGCGCTGACACGGTCGATCAGCCCCTTGATGTTCAGATCTTCCGGTCCCACGCCGTCGAGCGGCGACAACGTACCACCCAGCACGTGATAGGCAGTGTTCATGGCACTTGCACGCTCCAGGGCCCACAGATCGGATACGTCTTCGACCACGATGATGATCGATTGGTCGCGCTGAACATCCGAACAAACGGTGCAGGGATCGATAGTATCGACATTGCCGCAGCAGGAGCAGATCTTTACCTTGTCATAGGCCTCGCCCATGGCGTGACCGAGAGGCCCGAGAAGCTGTTCCTTCTTCTTGATGAGGTGCAGGGCAGCACGCCGCGCCGAGCGGGGACCTAGCCCCGGCACCTTTGCGAGAAGCTGAATGAGTTTTTCGATTTCGGGGCCGGTGACTCGTTTTGCCATAGGCGCTTTCTAGCGCATAAATCGGGAACCGGGAATCACGTGTGCAGGAGGTTTCGCATGAAAATACAGTCAATCTGCCGCGCCGATGCGCAAACCTTGCCCGGAAAAACCACAAAGACGGGCATTTTCAAACACGTCGTGCCGGGGCCTGTCATGATCGATGCCGAGGGCATCGTTGGAGATGCCGTCTGTAACCGCAAACATCACGGCGGCCCGGATCAGGCGATCTACGCGATGGGCTCTGCCGATCTCGATTTCTGGTCGCAAAGCCTCGGTTACGCGGTGGAACCCGGCCTGTTCGGTGAGAATCTTGTGGTGGATGGCCTCGACAGCGCGACCCTTTATGTCGGGGACCGGCTTTACGCGACAGAGGTGGTTCTGGAGGTGACGGCGGCCCGTATTCCTTGCGCCACTCTGTCGACCCGTCTCGGTGATCCGGATTTTGCGCCCCGTTTTCGCGAAGCCGGACATCCGGGCTTTTATTGTCGTGTGCTGAAAGGCGGTTTCTTGCAGGCGGGAGAAGACCTTGCCTTCGAGGCTTATCGCGGAACGAAACTGCCCATTCCCGTCATTCTTCAGCGTTTTCGTCCGATGCGGCTGACACAAAAAGAGCGCGCCGATTATCTCGGCACGCCGCTTGCTGAACGCTTTCGCACAATGCTTGAAGTGTAAGTCTCGCTCAGAAAGGAAACTTCATGCCTGGCGGCAGCGGAAGCCCGGCGGTCAGGCCCGCCATCTTTTCCTGCGCCTGCGCCTCGCCTTTTTCCTTGGCGTCCTTATGGGCGGCCACGATCAGGTCTTCGAGGATTTCAACTTCGTCTTCCTTGAAGAGCGAAGGGTCAACCTTCAGGCCGCGCATCTCACCCTTACCGTTGAGGATGACGGTGACGAGACCGCCACCGGACTTGCCTTCGATTTCAAGGGCGGCAATTTCTTCCTGCACCTTTTCCATCTTGGCCTGCATTTCCTTGACTTTGCCCATCATGCCCATGATGTCGCGCATGTGCAAAACTCCTGTTCTTGTTGTCTTTTAAAACTCGATGTCGTCGCCGGGCAGAATGTCGCCTTCGCTGGACTCGGCGACAGATGGCGGCGCGATTTCTTCCGAATCGTCCTGCTGAACGGCGCGAATACGCACGTCGGTGATCTTTGCACCCGGAAACTGTTGCAGGATCGCGGCCACGTCAGGGTCTTGTCGCGCATCCACAAGACGTGCATCGCGGGCGTTGACCTCGGCTTCAACCAGCGTTGGCTGACCCTGTTCTTTGCTCAGGCTGACGATCCAGTGGATGCCGGTCCATTCCTTCAGCTTCACGCCGAGTTCGCCGGGGAGAGACCCCGGCGCACCTTCTCCAAGCCGCATGTCGAGACGGCCGGGCTCCAGTCGCACCAGGCGCACGAAACCGCGCACCTTTGCCTTCATAACCGGATCGCGGTTCTTTCCGCAGAGATCGGCAATATCCTGAAGGGAATTGACCGCAACCTTTGGCTCCGGCCGGTCTTCGGTCTTCGCGACAGCGATCTGCATCTCCTGCGGGCGGCTGTCCGGCACAGCACGCAGCATAGCGGTCGGCTGCGCGGATGGTTGCCGCTGCGGTGCCGCATGGGCGGATGCAACGGCCTGCGTTGAGGCATAGGCGCGGGCACCGCCGCCGTTTCCGCCACCATTGCCGCCGCCATTCGAAATGCTGCCTTCGCCGTTGGAAAGTTCCAGCAGACGGCGCGCGGCATCTTCAGGTGCGGGCAGGTTCGCGGCATGGGCAAGACGGATCAGCACCATTTCTGCGGCACCTGCCGGGCGTGAGGCATTTTCGGTTTCGGGAATACCCTTGAGCAGCATCTGCCAGATGCGCGACAGCGCCGAAACGGCGATGCTTTCGGAAAATTCCGCGCCACGCACGCGCTCGACTTCCGAAAGCGAGGGATCGTCAGCGGCATCCGGCACATATTTCATGCGCGTGACAAGATGGGTGAAATCTGCGAGGTCGTTCAACACCACGACAGGGTTTGCACCCGCTTCGTATTGACCGTTAAATTCTGAAAGGGCGGCCGCGACATCGCCTTTGACGACGTGCTCGAACAGATCAACGATACGCGCCCGGTCGGCAAGGCCAAGCATGCCGCGCACGGCTTCCGTTTCGACACGTCCGCCGCCGTGGGCGATCGCCTGATCGAGCAGCGACAGACCGTCACGCGCGGAGCCTTCCGCAGCGCGAGCAATCATTGCCAAGGCCTGCGGATCGGCTTCGAAGCCTTCTTTGCCGGCGATTGCGGTAAACAATCCGACCAGATCGGCAGCGCTGATTCGGCGCAGGTCAAAACGCTGGCAACGCGACAGAACGGTGATTGGAACCTTGCGAATTTCCGTGGTCGCGAAAATGAACTTCACATGTTCCGGCGGCTCTTCAAGGGTCTTCAGAAGACCGTTGAATGCCTGCGTCGAAAGCATGTGCACTTCGTCGATGATGTAGACCTTGTAACGCGCCGAAACAGGGCGGTACCGAACCTGTTCGATGATCTCGCGGATATCGTCGATACCGGTATGAGAGGCGGCGTCCATTTCGATGACATCGACGTGTCGCCCTTCCATGATCGCCTGGCAATGTTCACCGGGAATGCGCAGATCAATGGTCGGTTTGTCGATCTCGGGCGTCTTGTAGTTCAAGGCACGGGCGAGAATGCGTGCTGTTGTTGTCTTCCCCACACCGCGAACACCGGTCAGCATATAGGCCTGGGCAATGCGGCCGGTTTCGAACGCGTTTGTCAGCGTCCGGACCATCGGCTCCTGGCCGACCATGAGGTCGGAAAAATCTTTCGGGCGGTATTTGCGCGCCAGTACCCGGTATCCAGCTCCGTTTTGGGAAGTGCTTGGGGTGGTGGATACGGTGTCGCTCATTGCCTCGCCAGTTTGTTTTGCCAGTTTGTCTTGGGGCGCGGAACTGGCCCGGCGAAAGCTGAGCACATCATTTTGCAAATAAAAAGGTGGGAGGCTGGCACGGCGACCCGTGCCGGGCTCGTTAGGGCTGCTTCCTTCCGGACCTGACCCGGTTGGCGAGTGGCTCGTCCACCACCAACCTCCCGGCGCCACATATCGGCAATATCGAAAGCAAATGCAAGCCAAGCATTCAAAAAACTGCTATCACAGTGAAAACAAACATGGAGGACGCCTTGGAGACATTCCGCCTGGACGAAAGATTGGCGCGGGACAGCGAGCTTGTGACCCGGCTAGGCCTGTGCGAACTGCGCTTGCAGAACGACAGCCGCTGGCCCTGGCTGGTGCTGGTGCCGCAACGAAACGATGTGAGCGAGCTGTTTGAACTGACGCCGCTCGATCAGGCGATGCTGACCTTCGAAACCAATCTGGTTGCCAATGCTTTGAAGGATGTTACCCAGGCCACCAAGATCAATGTCGGCGCGTTGGGAAATATCGTTCGCCAACTGCACGTTCATATCATTGCCCGTAATGAAGGTGACACCTGCTGGCCAGGGCCCATATGGGGGCATGGCACCGCGGTGCCGTACCCCGCAGAGGAAAAGAAATCTTTCATGCAAAAAATCTCCGGCGCTCTCTAATGATCTCAATGACGATTTTTGAAACCACTGCCCCCCATCCCGAAGCAAGCGCACTGACTGCATTTTCCCAAAACGCGCTTGATCGTTTCGCTGAAAAGAGAACCGAAAACTGTGTTGCCGATGCTCTGAAGATCGACGGCACGCATATTCTCGCCCTCGCTGGTGGTCGTCTTGTGCTGAAGCACGACGAGCAGGTGATCGATCCGCTGTTTTCCGCGTACGAACTGGCCGAGTTGCAGCCGGACTTCGATAACGCAGTTTTGCTGGGGTACCGCGAGACCGGTGAGCCGAGAATTGCTGTTCCGGTTGGTGTCACGGAAGATCGGCTGGCCAGCCATCACAAACTTGCCGATGCGCGCACGCTCTACCGTGACCACCTGCTCGACGAGGAATTGCTGGGCGAGGTTGCTCAGGCCGTCAGCCTGACACACTGGAACGCCCAAAACCGCTTTTGCGGTCGTTGCGGCACGGAAATGGAGCTGCGTATTGGCGGCTACAAGCGCGTCTGCCCCGCCTGCAACAACATGATTTTTCCGCGGACCGATCCCGTCGTCATCATGTTGACGATTGATGTGGAGCGCGACCTTTGCCTGCTGGGACGTGGCGCGCATTTTTCGCCAGGCATGTATTCGTGCCTTGCCGGGTTTGTGGAGCCGGGTGAAACAATCGAATCGGCTGTTCGTCGTGAAACGCACGAGGAATCCGGCGTCGCAATCGGTCGTGTGCGCTACCACGCCTCACAACCATGGCCGATGCCGCATTCGCTGATGATCGGTTGCTATGCCGAGGCGCTGTCGTTCGAAATCTCTCGCGATGAAATCGAACTGGAAGACTGCCGCTGGTTCACCCGGCAAGAGGTTGCAGCAATGCTGGAAGCAACGCCGGGTGAGGGCATATCTGGCCCGCACGGCGGTGCCATTGCGCACCGTCTGATGCGCGACTGGGTGGAATGGTCCAAATAACCCTTTGACGTGGTCTTGGACGCTGCGTGTCGACTAGGCGCGCAGCGTCCGTAATTTTCTTAGCTCTGGTTCAGCTTGTCACGCATTGCGTGGCCTTTGTAGACGCCGAGGATGCGGACCTTCTCTGAGAAGAAGCGCAATTCGTCCAGCGCGCGACGAACGGCTTCATCATCCGGATGGCCCTCGATATCGGCATAGAACTGCGTCGCCACGAACTTTCCGCCAATCTGGTAGCTTTCGAGCTTCGTCATGTTGATGCCGTTGGTGGCAAACCCGCCCATGGCCTTGTAAAGCGCGGCCGGAATGTTGCGAACGTTGAAAACAAACGTCGTGACAATGACTTCATCCGGTGACGTACGTTTGACCCATTTTTCGTCGCGGGACAGAATAACGAAACGTGTGACGTTGTTTTCCGAATCCTCGACATTTTCTGCAACGATATCGAGACCGTAGAGATCTGCGGCGAGACGCGGTGCAAGTGCTGCCATGCTGCGATCGCCCTGCTCTGAGACGAGCTTGGCGGCGCCTGCCGTATCGCCGGCGACAATGGCTTTCCATCCGTTTGAACGAATGATCTTGCGGCATTGACCAAGCGCATGGATATGGCTGTGGACGGTGCGGATTTCACTTCTCTGCACACCCGGCAAAACCATGAGCTGGAAGCGGATCGGCATGAAATATTCGCCGATGATATGGAGACGGGATTCCGGCAAAAGATGATGGATGTCGGCTACCCGGCCAGCCAGCGTGTTTTCGATCGGGATCATTCCCAGATCCGCATCGCCATTTTCGATGGCGTTGAATGCGTCTTCGAAGGTCGCGCAGGGAAGCGGGTCCATATCCGGAAACATGTCGCGGCACGCCATGTCCGAATTGGCGCCGTAGTCGCCCTGGAAGGCAATGCGTTTTGTGCTCGTTGTCATAGAATGTCCCCTCAGTGGGTTCTGCCTGCAAGGATCTGGCGGGCTTTCTCAAGATCAGCCGGCGTATCGACACCCAGTGGTACCGAGCGCACGATCTCAGCGTCGATCCGCATGCCCGCTTCCAGAGCGCGAAGCTGCTCCAGCTTTTCGCGCTTCTCCAGTGGCGAAGGGGAAAGGCGCACGAATTTTTCGAGTGCCGCCCGGCGATAGGTGTAGAGCCCTATATGATGATAAAGCGGTCCTTCACCATAGGGTGCGGTCGCACGGGTAAAATACAATGCACGCAGCCGGGTTTCAGACAGCGGGCTGCCCACGACCTTGACCACGTTGGGATTGATTTTTTCTTCCTCGTCGGTGATTTCCACCGTCAGCGTGGCGATATCCACCGACGGGTTTTCCATCGGCCGCAGCGAGGCGTGAATGGTTTCCGCCTCGATAGTTGGCAAATCGCCCTGAATGTTGATGACATATTCGGCCTTGCCATAAGGATCGGCCTTCTGGAGCGCTTCGAAAATACGATCCGATCCAGACTGGTGGTCATCCCGTGTCATCATCACTTCAAAGCCGGCATTTTGAACGGCGGCAAACACGTCGTTGTCGTCAACGGCAACCACGATTTTCTCTGCACCGGCTTCGCGTGCACGCAAGGCAACCTGCACGATCATCGGCTTGCCGCCGATATCGGCCAGAGGTTTACCAGGCAGACGTGTGGAGGCCATACGGGCAGGTATGAGCACCACTGCCTTTTCGAAATCTCTATTCTTCATCCGACACCTTCAAATCCCGCCCGAAAAGTGTCAAAACGTCACGGTGTGGGGAGCATTATTCAAGTTGCGCAGGCTGTGCAAAAGCCATAGCTTTCAAGCAATTTCAAGATACCCGGCTTATATCGAGTGGATGCGAGGGAGCGCATATAGATGAATTCATACGTAAACATGGGCGTTGGTGCGTTATTAGGCACCGTTTTCGTCCTCATGTCGGTGTCGATCGCATCCGAGGGCATCTTCCATGCACCGGTGCCGGAGAAGGAAGGTTTTGCCATCGTCGCGGAAACGAGCGGCGGTGAATCAGGCGGCGAGGCAGGAGCGGCCGCTGCGGCAACGCCGATCGCCCAGTTGCTTGCCAATGCGGACGCGGCCAAGGGTGAGACGGTCTTCAAGAAGTGTACGGCCTGTCATACCGGAGAGAGTGGTGGAGCAAACAAGGTCGGCCCCAATCTCTTCGATATCGTCAACAGGCCGATCGCCTCTCATGAAGGTTTCAGTTACTCCGCAGCCATGAAGGATTTCTCGAAGGGTGGTTCGGTTCATTGGGACTACGACCATCTGAGCCACTTCCTCGAAGGCCCGAAAAAGTTCGTTGCTGGCACGGCCATGGGCTTTGCCGGTGTGAAGAAGGAAACGGAACGTGCGGATCTGATCGCTTACCTGCGGACGCTTTCTGCAAATCCTGCACCGCTGCCCGATCCGGCGGCGGCCCCTGCGCCAACCAATTGAGTGTATGGTATTCCAATCAAAAAAGCCCGGAGTGATCCGGGCTTTTTTGTTGTTTGCGCATGAAATAGCCTGGACTTAGAAACCCTTGCCGCCGCGCAGTTCGGATATGACTGTGCCGATCATGATTTTGATATCCAGCCAGACGGAAAAATTGTCGATGTAATAAAGATCGGAGACAATGCGTGCCCGCGCCTTGTCACTGCGGTCGGTCGGTCCCCGCAGTCCCCGCATCTGGGCAAGCCCGGTTATGCCGGGGCGCATCCTGTGACGCAGATGGTAATGGGGAACGAGATCCTCATAGAGACGGCCGGCCGCAAGCATGCCGATTGCATGGCAACGAGGTCCGACGAGCGACATGTCACCCTTCAGAACATTCAGCAGTTGCGGCAGTTCATCGATATTCGACCGACGGAGAATGGCGCCGATGCGGGTCACGCGCGGGTCATCTTTCACCGTCTGTGCCACGCCACTCGCGTCGCACAAGTCAGTCCTCATTGAACGGAATTTATAGACGCGTATCCGGCGACCGTTCATGCCCCAGCGTATCTGGGAAAACAGGACAGGTCCTTTGCTATCGATCTTGACCAGAGCGGCGACCGTTAAAAGCACCGGCGCAAGTGCCATCAAGGCAATGGATGCGCCGGCAATATCGATCGCGCGTTTGGTTGCGAATTGACCGCGTGCCAATGCGGAAAATGTTGATTGGTCTTGAGAAAGTTCTACGTCCGGCTCTTCAAAAGCGATTGCCGATTGTGAAGCCGCGCTCTGGAACGCGGCGCGTGGAGACCCTTTGATACCCAGCATAACAAAGTCCTAAAAAGAAATTTTTGAAATGAAAAAACTGATTTATATGGCGGCATTAATAATTCATTTACTGTAAAAAGTCATCCCGAAATATCTCCGCAACTGCGCAAATGCCAATCTACGGTTAACGTCGGCGCCAACCTGCTTTAGAGCAATCGGAACTATGCTGGAGACTTCCTGCCGCTAAGGAAGCGCGGACTTTTCAGCGATTGATACAGAGAGAAACTGTCAGCCGGCTGCCTATCGATCCTGTGGGCGCTCAATTGCCCATCAGAATGTCGAGGAGTGTGGTCTGTTTGGCGCCGTTTCTTGCTGGCTCCTGACCACCAATATCGGCAGGCGGAACGGGACCGCCATTGGCATAGTTCGGCTCCATTCGTTGCCCCGGAATATTGGATGGCGGCATGGGCGCGTCTGTCTGAGGTCGGTCAAGCGCAACTGGGGCGGCTGGATAGGCTTCGGTATTCGACGAGCCTCCACCAAGCGCGTTGGAAATGATGTCGCCAATCGATGATGGCGCATTTTCCGACAGTGGCTGCTGCATCTCGCCAAGTGGAGGAGCGCCGGTTGTGCCGAGGCCGAAAAGTGGTGATGGAGACAGGCCGGAATGTGCAGCCGTCATGAAGTCTTTCCAGGCTTTTGCGGGCAGCCCGCCACCGGTCACCTTCTTCATGGAGGTACCATCATCGTTGCCGAACCAGACACCGGTTGTCAGATTGCTGGTATAGCCGACGAACAGCGCATCACGGAAAGACTGGGTCGTTCCCGACTTGCCGGCGGCCTGCCATCCCTGCAGCCGTGCCGCTTTTCCCGTTCCCTCGGTGATAACGCGGCTCAGCATGCCGTTCATCGTCGCGGCAATGTCTTCGTTCAGCACGCGCGGCGGATTGTCGTATTTGTTCTCGTAAAGCACCTTGCCGTCGGCATCGGTAATACGTTTGACAATATGCGGGGTGGCCTTGTAGCCGCCGTTCATGAACGGTGCGTAAGACGCGGTCAGTTCCAGAAGTGATACTTCGGAGGTTCCGAGCGCAATCGATGCATTGCTCTGCAAATCGGATTCGATACCCATACGATGCGCAACCTGCGTCACACGATCGGGGCCGACTTCCATCACCAGTTGGGCCGCGATGGTGTTGAGCGAATTGGCAAGCGCTGTCGCCAGTGTCACTTCACCGCGGTACTTCTTTTCGTAGTTTTCCGGTGTCCAGTTGCCGATCTTGACCGGCGCGTCGTTGCGGATGGAGTAGGGTGTCAGCCCGGATTCGAGCGCCGCTACATAAACGAAGGGTTTGAAGGCTGAGCCAGGCTGCCGTTTCGCCTTCGCAGCACGGTTAAACTGGCTTTCGGCGTAATCGGCCCCGCCGACCACTGCGCGGATGGCTCCGGTTCCATCGATGGAAACCAGAGCTGCCTGGGACGCAGCCTGCTTTTTACCGTCCCCCTGAAGAATGTGCGTCAGGGCCTTTTCGGCGTCGCGTTCCAGGTCTGGATCGATGGTGGCATCGACAACGATGTCCTGCTTCACATCGCCGATCAGCATGCGGACTTCGTCGAGAACCATGTCGGCAGCATAATGTTCTGCACCGGACCAGAAACGTTTCGCTTTGGTTGGGGGCTGTGACATCGCCGTCTTGATTTCGCTGTCGGTGATGAATCCGACATCGCGCATGGATTGAAGCACGACCTGTGCGCGTTCTTCAGCAGCCTGCGGGTCACGGGCAGGGGAGAGGCGCGAGGGTGCCTTGAGGAGGCCCGCCAGCAGCGCTGCTTCACCCAGATTGACGTCGCGCGCCGACTTGTTGAAATACCGTCTGGAGGCCGCTTCGACACCATAGGCACTGGAACCGAAATAGACGCGATTGAGATACATCGCGAGGATCTGGTCCTTGGTGTATTTGTGCTCCAGCCAGAAAGCCAGAAGCACTTCCTGCACCTTGCGTTCCAATGTCCGGTCGGGAGACAGGAACAGGTTCTTGGCAAGCTGCTGGGTAAGGGTCGAACCGCCCTGGACGGTGCGTCCCGTCAGTACGTTGGTGACGATGGCGCGGCCGAGGCCGAGCGGATCAACCCCAAAATGCGAGTAAAAACGCCTGTCTTCGATCGCCATGACCGCTTGCGGAATGTAGGGCGACATATCCTCAAGTGCCAAAGCCTCGCCACCGGTCGTCCCGCGATTGGCAAGAACCGTCCCGTTGACAGAAACGATCTTCACATTCGGCGGACGCTCAGGGATGGACCAGCTTGCAGCACTGGGCATGCGGGCGCCATAATAAAGAACAAGTCCCGCAACACCGATCCCGCCCCATATGCCCAGCACGATGCACCAGTAAACAAGTGAGCGGAACATGCCGGTGATGCCGCGTGTCTCCACGCGTTTTTGTCTCTGACGCTTTTGGCGCGTCTGGCCTTTTGGCGATTTCGGAGGAGGAAGGTCGTCGTCTTTCGCAGCTTTCGCTGCATGCTTTCGTCCGCCGCTGATGCGGTCGCTGGCGTCAAGGCGCAGGTCATCGCCGGAATCGTGAAAATCCCCGAAGGAAGGTTCTACCCGCTCGCGTGATTTGCCTTTACCTGCCATCCAGCCGATATCGCTCCATTCTGATTGCGTGATCGCACGCATGTCCGCCGATTGCAGTATTTATGCGCGCATTATCCTTAATCCGGGATGAAGAGCGTAAATGCGGCAATTTAAGGCGGCGTTAGGAGAAGAAAGGATCACTTCGACGTCATTGGCAGACGTCGATCCATTCCGCTTCTGTCAGTTCGGCCATGGTGTGCGGAGAAATTTTGACGGCTGCATTGGTCGCGCCGGCGGCAGGAACCACTTCGTTGTAGCTTCTCAGCGAGACATCGCAAAACACCGGAATGGGTTCCGGCAGACCGAAAGGGCAGACGCCACCAACGGGATGGCTTGTGACAGACACAACATCTTCCGCGCCAAGCATTCGGGGCTTTGCGCCAAACCGGTCTCGAAACTTGCGATTGTCGAGCCGTTTGGTGCCGGCAGCCACGACCAGAAGAATGGTGTCTCCTGCTTTTAGGCAGATGGTTTTGGCGATCTGATCGGGATCGACACCATGCGCTTCTGCCGCGAGCGCAACGGTTGCTGAACTTGCTTCCGTTTCGATGACGGTCACGTCAGGAGATTTTTCGGCGAAAAAGGCGCGGACGGATTCAATGGTCATGGCTATTTATTAGGCTGGAAGCATGTAAGCCGCAAGACGTCCGCAGAAAGCCATGCAAAAAATGCAATGCTGCGCTGCGATAGAATGTCTGTTTTTTGGGCTGGGATGTTGTATCTTCCAATCATCGAAGCGACGCACTCCTCCTCCCAGCGTCGCCCGATTGGACTGACAATACTCCTCCTCCCAATTGTCAGTCAGTTTCAAGAACCCGGCGCACCTCCTCCCGCGCCGGGTTTTTGCATTTCTGGCTTCTGAAATTTTTCCAGATGACACGAATGGATTGACCGTAGATCACGTCATTTTCAAAGAAACTTGACTTTTTGGGTCTCTCCACCTAGGTGTTCCGACATCGAAATTTGTTTGACGACCAGAGCTTCGGCGCTTCGCGGCGCACACGACGATCTTTCTTTCCTTCAAATTCGACACAAGACCCGCACTGCTTGCAGTGCAAATGCAATTTGCCAACGGAAGGAAATCGTTATGGCGACTGGTACGGTAAAGTGGTTCAACGCAACCAAGGGCTACGGCTTCATTCAGCCTGATGATGGTTCGCAGGACGTATTCGTTCACATCTCTGCAGTTGAGCGCGCTGGTTTGACCGCCCTCAACGACGGTCAGAAGCTGTCCTACGAACTGATGCAGGACCGCCGCTCGGGCAAGATGTCTGCAGGCAACCTCGTAGCTGCCTAATAAGGCGTTGTGACCTTCATGGTCACGCCTGGAATAAGAAGGCCGGACGTCACGCCCGGCCTTTTTCTTTTGGAGAATTCTTTTCAGGGCGTTCGGCCTTGTAAAAGCCATGTTCCGATACGATATACGGTTCAACAGTGCTTCAGACCTGTCAGGCGGTCGCTGAAAAGTGACGCTGTTATCGTGTTAACCAAAGATTAACCGAAGCAGTCGATCCTGACCTTGAAGATGCAGCCGACCGATAGTCGGCGCGCTCTGAAGCATCAGACGTTTCAAACGCTTTGACCACGGATGTACTGGCACTGACGTAGAAACGGGTGGAAAGGTCGGGCTTGCCCGGCCTTTTTGTTTTTCTGGCATAAGCACTTAGCAGCCTTGGGCTGGATGTCCGGAAACTGGCCGCGTGATCGCGACCAGTTTCCAGCAAGCTTATTTCGCTGCGAGAGCATCCAGAATTCGAACCCAGGAGCGAATGCCCTTGTGATAGGACTGCAGGTCGTACTTCTCGTTAGGGGAGTGGATGCGATCATCCGTCAGACCAAAGCCGACCAGCAGGGAATCCATACCGAGCATCTTCTGGAAATCGCCTACGATCGGGATCGAGCCGCCCATGCCGATAACCACGGCGGGCTTCGGCCATTCGTCAGAAAGCGCGTTCTTCGCCTTGGTCAGGACCGGTGAATCATAGGACAGCTGAATAGCAGGTGACGCGCCATGCTCATGGAATTCAACGGAGCAATCGGCGGGGATTTTCGAGCGCACGTAAGCGCGGAAGCTCTCACGGATGGCGGCGGGGTCCTGATGCCCGACAAGACGGAAGGAAATCTTGGCTGATGCTTTCGCGGCGATCACGGTCTTGAAGCCGTCGCCGGTGTAACCGCCGATGATGCCATTGACTTCCGCTGTCGGCCGCGCCCAGGTCTGCTCCAGCACGGAACGTCCCTTTTCACCGGAAGGGACCGAAAGCCCAACCTCGCCGAGAAAATCTTCCGCCGTACGGCCAAGCGTTTCCCAGGAAGCCTTGATGTTCGCCGGCGTCTCTTCGACGCCATTGTAAAAGCCTTCAAGCGTGACACGCCCGGTCTCGTCGTGCAGGCCCGAGAGAATGTCGGTAAGGATGTGGATCGGGTTTGCCGCAGCGCCACCGAAAAGACCTGAATGCAGATCGCGATCCGCTGCCGTGATCACGACTTCCTCGCCAACCAGACCACGAAGGGCTGCCGCAATTGCCGGTGTGTCGCGGTCCCACATGCCGGTGTCACACACCAGGGCATATTCCGCCTTCAGTTCAGCAGCATTGGCTTCCAGAAAGGGTTTCAGCGACGGTGAACCGGATTCTTCCTCACCTTCGAACAGAATGGTCACTCTGACCGGTAGGCCACCATTGACCTCTTTATAGGCGCGGCAGGCTTCCACGAAGGTCATAAGCTGACCCTTGTCATCGGCCGTTCCACGGCCCGTGATGACCTGACGCCCTTCACCGATCTCCTTGATGGCGGGATCAAACGGATCATTTTCCCAGAGATTGAGCGGATCGACAGGCTGCACGTCGTAGTGACCATAAAAGAGCACGTGCGGTGCATCTTTCGTTGCTGCATCGTGATGCGCGACGACCATAGGGTGACCGGCCGTGTCGCGGACGGATGCCTCAAAACCGAGTGCAGAAAGCGTTTTGGTCAGCCACTCCGCTGCCTTGCGGCATTCCTGCTTGTAAGCCGGGTCAGTCGAGATCGACGGAATGCGAACAAGCTCAAAGAGCCGCTCCAGGCTGGAGGGGAGGTTGTCATCAACAGTGGAAAGAATTGGAGAAACGTCTGTCATCGCTGATCCTGTCATGTCTGTCATGGTTCCGGCGACGATGCGAGACAACGGCATCACCATTCGCAGGAAACGAGAAGGAAAGCCCTCGTGAATCGCCAGGGCTTCGGCCTGCGGCACGATAGAACATTGGATTGAAAAGTGTAACGCGGTTTTCTAAAAATCAGATCAGCGTGGAAAAACGGTGAGCGCAGAGGCGACCAATTTGCCGAAGCTCCTAACGGGCAGTTTTGGCGCAATCGATGGCCCGGCGCATATATTCCACCAGAAGCTGCCGCTCGAACTGCCGAAAGTCCTTCAGCAGTGCGTCCTCCGTTCCCCTGGATGCGGCAATAGCGTTTGCTTCGAGTTCCTTTCCACGTGGTGTCAGTTCGATGATTTGTGCCCGGCGGTCGGTTGGGTGCGGTTTGCGCACAATCAGGCCGTCACGTTCCATACGCGACAGCGTATTGGCGAGCGTCGCCTGTTCGATGTCGATCCTGTCCAGCAATTGACGTTGGGTGAGGCCTTCTTCATGCCAAAGCTCTACAAGGATAGGAAACTGCCCAGGGGAAAAGCCGAGCGCGGAAGCCCGTTTTTGCAGCGCCATGGTGAATTCGCGCGCCATTTTGGCGGCGAGGTAGATCACCGATTCGTCTCGGGAAAATTCCATTCATGCATCCATGCGAGCAATTGCGACAGGGGTCGCGAGGATTCGATAGCATGATATATATAGCACGGAATGTTGCTGTGGCACGTCCCTGATGCCCAAAATAAAACCGCCATGGCCGGGAGGGGTCGGCCATGGCGGTCATATTGGAGGACAAAGGCCCGGAGAGGGGGAAAGGCCTTTGTCCGGTCTGACGCGGCGGGGGACGAGCCTGCAATCAGACTACGGCGTGATCAGGCGCCGTCCTCTAAGAAATGTGTCTGCAAATGCGGCTTTTCAAGGGAATTCGGATTACAAATCGGTAACGTTCGGGTGAATTTTTGGCCGGGTTCAACATTCTCGCGTTACGTGCTTAGCAGTGCGTATTAAGAAGTTTCTGTGGACGCCAAAACGACCCCGCGCTATCCATGCTACCCATGAAAAAAGGCGATCATCTCTTCCTCGTTGACGGCTCCGGATTCATCTTCCGGGCGTTCCATGCCATCCCGCCCTTGAACCGCAAGTCGGATGGGTTGCCAGTCAATGCCGTCTCCGGTTTCTGCAACATGTTGTGGAAGCTCCTGAAGGATGCGCGAAACACGGATGTTGGCGTCACCCCGACACACTTCGCGGTCATTTTCGACTACTCGTCGAAGACTTTCCGCAACGAACTTTACGATCAGTACAAGGCGAACCGCTCCGCGCCGCCCGAAGATCTTGTGCCGCAGTTTGGTCTGATCCGCGAAGCCACACGTGCCTTCAATCTTCCCTGCATTGAGACCGAAGGCTTTGAGGCTGACGACATCATTGCCACCTATGCCCGCCAGGCCGAGGCCATCGGCGCCGACGTCACCATCATTTCATCCGACAAGGATCTGATGCAGCTCGTAACCGCGAACGTGCATATGTACGACGCGATGAAGGACAAGCAGATCGGCATTCCGGATGTCGTTGAGAAATGGGGCGTACCGCCCGAGAAGATGATCGACCTGCAGGCGATGACGGGCGATTCCACCGACAACGTTCCAGGCATCCCCGGCATTGGCCCGAAAACGGCAGCTCAGCTTCTCGAGGAATATGGAGACCTCGACACGCTTTTGTCGCGGGCTGGAGAAATCAAGCAGCAAAAGCGTCGGGAAAACATTATCGCCAATGCCGACCTCGCCCGTATTTCCAGGCAGTTGGTGGCGCTCAGAACGGATGTGCCACTCGATCAATCCCTGGAACAGCTTGTACTCGAGCCTCAGAATGGCCCCAAGCTAATCGCCTTCCTGAAGGCGATGGAATTCACCACCTTGACGCGTCGCGTTGCCGAAGCAACCGATACCGATGCTTCCTCCGTGGACGCTGCCGATGTCGCCGTGCAGCGGGGCGATGAAGCGCACGGTCCTGACCTCGATAACCCCGCTCCGGCAGAGGCCGGGGTGGAAGTTGAGGCGCAACCGTCATCGCCTTCGATACCGGCGAAAAAAGTGGCGGCCGAAGGCAGCGCACCTGCAGAGCTTGCCGAAGCGCGCAGAACTGTTTTTGCCACCGCCAAGATCAATACGGAAGCGTACACCACGATCCGCGACATTCGTGAGCTCGATCGCTGGATCGCTGCTGCCCGTGAGACGGGCATCGTCGCTTTCGACACGGAAACAACGTCGCTTGACCCCATGCAGGCGGAGCTGGTCGGCTTTTCTCTGGCCATTGCCGATAATGGAAAAGACGCATCGGGGACAGATATTCGCGCCGCTTACGTTCCGCTGACGCACAAGACTGGTTCAGGTGGCGATCTTTTCAGCGACGGCATCAAGCTTGTCGAAGGTCAAATCCCCGCAGCCGAGGCGATGGATCGCATCAAATCATTGCTGGAGGATCCGTCGGTTCTGAAGATCGCGCAGAACCTGAAATACGATTACCTGCTGATGAAGCGTCATGACGTCGTCATGCAGAGCTTCGATGATACGATGCTGATCTCCTACGTGCTCGAAGCCGGGAAGGCGACGCATGGTATGGATTCGCTCTCTGAGCGCTGGCTCGGACATACACCCATCGCCTACAAAGATGTCGCGGGTTCCGGTAAGTCCGGCGTGACCTTCGATTTCGTCGACATCGGCAAGGCCACCGCCTATGCGGCGGAAGATGCCGACGTTACGCTGCGGCTCTGGATGGTCCTGAAACCGCGTCTCGTTGCCGAAGGTTTGACCAAGGTTTATGAGCGGCTGGAGCGCCCCCTTGTGCCGGTTCTTGCCCATATGGAAGAGCGTGGCATCACCGTTGATCGGCAGATTTTGTCGCGTCTGTCAGGAGAGCTAGCCCAGAAGGCCGCCGCCTTTGAAGAGGAAATCTACGAGCTGGCAGGTGAGCGTTTCAACGTGGGCTCGCCCAAACAGCTCGGCGATATCCTTTTCGGGAAGATGGGACTGCCGGGTGGCTCCAAGACCAAGACTGGCCAGTGGTCGACATCGGCACAGGTTCTGGAGGATCTCGCCGCAGAGGGCGTGGAATTGCCGCGCAAGATCGTGGACTGGCGCCAGCTCACCAAGCTGAAGTCGACCTACACGGATGCGCTGCCCGGATACATCCATCAAGACACCAAGCGTGTGCATACATCCTACGCGCTCGCTTCCACCACCACTGGACGCCTCTCCTCGTCCGAGCCGAACCTGCAGAACATTCCTGTCCGTACCGCGGAAGGGCGCAAGATCCGTACGGCGTTCATCTCCACGCCTGGGCACAAGCTGCTGTCGGCCGACTATAGCCAGATCGAACTGCGTGTCCTGGCGCACGTTGCGGATATTCCCCAGCTCCGTAGCGCCTTTGAAAATGGCATCGATATCCATGCGATGACGGCGTCGGAAATGTTCGGTGTGCCGGTGGAAGATATGCCGTCTGAAGTGCGGCGCCGCGCCAAGGCCATCAACTTCGGCATCATCTACGGTATCTCCGCATTCGGGCTGGCAAACCAGCTCAGCATTGCTCGCTCCGAAGCTGGAGAATACATCAAGAAGTATTTCGAGCGGTTTCCCGGCATTCGCGATTACATGGAGCAGACCAAGGCTTTCGCGCGTGACAACGGTTATGTTGAAACGATTTTTGGACGCCGTGCCTATTACCCTGAAATCCGTTCCTCCAACCCATCGGTGAAGGCGTTCAACGAACGCGCCGCTATCAATGCGCCTATTCAGGGATCTGCGGCCGACATTATTCGTCGGGCGATGGTCCGCATGGATGGTGCGCTAGTCGAGGCTGGTCTTGCCGAGCAGGTGCGGATGTTGCTTCAGGTGCACGACGAACTGATATTCGAAGTCGAAGATCAGGCCGTCGAGGCAACATTGAAGGCGGTTACCCATACGATGGAAAATGCCGCCATGCCGGCGATCTCCATGAAGGTTCCGCTCAAAGTGGATGCGCGAGCCGCCAGCAACTGGGACGAGGCACACTAAGGTCTGAAGGGGGTTCCGGCTCACTTGGCGCGTATAGCGCGCCAAGTTCTAACTCCCCACAAACCGCGTCTTCACTGTCATCGAACTGTCGTACGGCGAAGTTACGGAGATTCCCACATGGGGGGCTTCATGCACGCGCGATTCGTTTCCAGGGAACTCGAACGTCTTTCGACTGCCCGTCATGACGCTCCGCCCCGACATACGGGCACCCGGTTCAACGCTGAAGGCGAGTTTTTGCCGGAACCCGGCAACGCCATCGTTTGCCATCTTGTGCAGGGTTCGGCGTCACAAAGCGCCGTAGTCGCGACGCGGCAACGTTTCCTGGATATGCCGGAAGCTGGTAATCTGGCTTTCACACCGGTCTCCAGCTTTCATATGACGGTGTTCCAGGGGATCATCGAGTACAGGCGCATGTGGCCCTACTGGCCAAAAGAAATGCCGCTGACGGCCTCGATCGACGCCATGACGGAGTATTATCTCGAGCGCCTTTCCGTGTTTTCGGCGCTTCCCGACTTCGCAATGCAGATCACCGGTTTGCGACCGACCGGCCTTGTGTTGAAGGGAAAAACTGCAGAGGATGACCGGGCCTTGGCGCTTTGGCGAAATACGTTTGCCAAAGCCTTTGGATATCGCCATCCGGATCACGACAAATACGAATTCCATCTCACGCTCGCCTACGTCGTGCGCTGGTTCGATCCCGTCTGTCTGCCCCGCTGGCAGGCGATGATGGATGAGGAAGTCGAAAAACTGCGCGATAGTGTTCCTGTGATCGAGCTGCGACCACCTGCTTTCTGTGAATTTCGGGATATGAACCACTTCAAAGAGCTCATCGTCTTCGATAAAGCATGACACGTGATTTGCGGTGCACTTCTTTGGCCGCGCTTCGGATTCTGCTGAATCTGAAAAAATGTGCGTTAGGGCTGGTCAAACCCCGTTTTGGCATGTATAAGCGCGCCAAATTTCCGATATCGAGACACCCGACATTCGGCCTTTGGTTCTGGCCGGTTCCGTTGTTTCGCCGCTAAAGTGGAGTAACAAAAATGGCAGTACCAAAAAGAAAAACAAGCCCGTCCAAGCGCGGTATGCGCCGTTCGGCTGATGGCCTCACGGCTGCGACCTACGTTGAGGACAAGAATTCCGGCGAACTGCGTCGCCCGCACCATATCGATCTGAAGACCGGTATGTACCGTGGCCGTCAGGTTTTGACGCCGAAGGAAAGCGCATAAGCTTTTCAGCTTCTGCAATTCTTTGAAAACCGGCCCTTGTGGCCGGTTTTTGTTTTTGGCGCAGGCCACTCCCTTGGAAAAGTCCCGCACACCTCCTAAAATCCGTTTTGGAGGTCGGGCGTAAAGTCCGAATTGGGAGGGTGGCAGCCGTTGAGATCCCGCTGGATACTGGTGGTGCTTGTTTGTCTTGGTTTCGGTTATGGCGCCGTCACCAAAGGCAGCGACATGATCGCCGAACGTTACTTCGGCGAAGTGGCCGATCAGGGCCGCACCACCCTCAGACTTGCTGTGTCCGCCCTCGGTGGACTTCTCAGTCGCTACGAGCCCTTGCCGGCGCTCATTGCCGATCACGATGATATCGAAGAACTCGTCGCCCATCCTCAGGATCAGGCATTGCGTCAGCGCGCGAATGTCTACCTAAAGTCCATCAACACCCTGCTGGAATCCTCCGACATCTACATCATGACGCTCGACGGCGAGACGATTGCCGCCAGCAATTATGATGGCCCGGCGAGCTTTGTCGGACAGAACTTCAGCTACCGCCCCTATTTTCAGGATGCGGCCAAGGGTTTGCAGTCCCGCTTCTTTGCGCTTGGCACAACCTCCAACAAACGCGGATATTATTTTTCAGCTCCCATTCTGTTCGATGAGGACATCAAAGGCGTCATCGTCTTCAAGGTGGATATCGAGGGTATCGAAGCATCCTTCGGTGATGGCGAAAATCGTATTCTCGTGTCCGATCCTGAAGGTATCATCTTCATGACCGGTACGCCGCAATGGCTCTATTCCAGCTTGATGCCCCTCACGACGGAACGTTTGGCACGTACCACAACGTCGCGTCGCTACGCCGATGCCGAGTTGAGAGAGTTGCCGTTGCGGACCGGCAGCTTTGGCGAACACCAGCTTTTGACCATTCGTCAAAACGATGGCGAGAGAGAATACCTGGTTTTGTCGCAGGCGATGGCGGATGCAGGCTGGACCGTAAATGTGCTGATCGATACGGGCTCTTTGCGCACGCAGGTTCAGACAACGATGATTGCCGTCATTCTCTGCCTTTGCCTTGCAGTAGCGCTGCTTGCAGCCATGTTGCAGAGACGTCGGCGTCTACGAGAGCGCCTTGATCACCAGGCAGAAGCCCAGGCCGAGCTTGAGCGCCGGGTTGAGGAGCGCACCGCCGATCTTGCCCGCGTCAATCGCGAGATTGAACACGAGGTTGCCGAGCGTCGTCAGACCGAGAAGCAGCTCCGAAAGATGCAGAATGATCTCGTTCAGGCTGGCAAGCTTGCCGCCCTTGGCCAGATGTCAGCCGCCCTGTCGCATGAGATCAATCAGCCGCTTGCGGCCGCCAAGAACTACGCGGAAAGCGCGGCACTTCTCGTTGAACGGGGCAGGGTGGGCGAGGTGACCGAAAACCTCAAACGTATTTCGGGACTGATTGATCGCATGGCATCGATCAGTCGGCATCTGCGTAACTTTGCGCGCAAACCCAACGAAAAAACCACAGCTGTCGCCCTGGATGCTGTTCTTCGCGATACGCTTGAAATCGTTGGTGCGCGTTTGAAGGCTGCGGATGCCGTGCTGGACATCGATCTCGGCGACATCCCGCTTGCGGTAAAGGCAGGTCCGGTGCGCTTGCAGCAGGTTCTCGTCAATATCATCTCCAATGCCGCAGATGCGGTCGAGGGAAGAAAGGATCGCAAGATCGCGTTGCAAGCCCGGCTGAACGGTTCAACGGTATCGATCTTCATCCGTGACCATGGACCGGGTGTTCCCCCGGCGATCTCGGAGCGTATATTCGACCCTTTCTTCACGACGAAGGGGGTGGGGCGCGGTTTGGGGCTTGGACTTTCCATATCCTATAACATCATCAAGGATTTTGGCGGCCAGCTTCGCGTCCGCAACCATGATGGCGGTGGAGCGGAATTTGAAATCACGTTGCCTGCTGCCGTTTCTGCTGTGGAGGTTGCTGCGGAATGAATGATCCCAGGGTGCTTCTGATCGATGATGAAGAAGAGTTGCGCTTTTCAACTGCGCAAGCGCTGGAACTGTCCGGCTTCCATGTCACCATGCTTGCCAGTGCCGAACACGCTCTGGAGCTGATTGGCTACAGCTTCGACGGCGTTGTCGTGAGCGACATTCGTATGCCCGGTATGGACGGCATGACCCTGTTGCAGAAGGTTCGCGAACTCGATCCGGAAATTCCAGTGATTCTGATGACCGGCCATGGCGATGTGCAGCTTGCCGTCAACGCCATGCGTAACGGTGCCTATGACTTCATCGAGAAACCTTTCACGCCACAATATCTTGCGGGTGTCATCAAGCGGGCCGAAGATCGGCGCGCACTGGTGCTGGAAAACCGCCGTCTCAAGGCCGTTGCTGGAAAACGTGACGATCTCGAAACCCGCTTGCCGGGCAGAACGCAAGTCATGGTCGATCTGCGCTATCGCATTCGTGCCATCGGCTCGACGGATGCCGATACGCTGATCGTCGGCGATACGGGCGCCGGTAAAGAAGTGGTGGCTCGGGCGCTGCATGACGTCAGCGCCAGAAGCAATCGGCCTTTCGTAGCAATCAACTGTGCCGCCTTGCCGCAAACCCTGATCGAGAGCGAGCTGTTTGGCCATGAAGCGGGCGCCTTTCCAGGTGCGCTTCGCCCCCGTTACGGCAAGTTTGAACATGCACGCGGCGGCACAATCCTTCTCGATGAAATCGGCTCCATGCCCTTCGAGCTACAGGGGCGCTTCCTGCGTGTGCTGCAGGAGCGGGTAATTACCCGTTTGGGGTCGAATGAAACGGTCGAACTGGATGTGCGCTTTATCGCCACCAGCAAGGTCGATCTGGAGCACGAGGTTGCTGCCGGCCGCTTCCGACCAGATCTGCTGTATCGTCTCAATGTCGCAACGTTGCTCGTTCCATCGCTGTCGCAACGCAGCGCCGATATTCCGCTCCTGTTTCTACACCTCGTGCGCGAGGCTGCGGCACGGTATGGACTCGAAGACATGGATGTTCCGCAGGATCTGCTCTCGACGATTTCCCTGCGAGAGTGGCCAGGGAACGTGCGTGAATTGAGGAATGCTGCAGACCGCTTCGTTTTGGGTCTGGAAAGTGATGCGACCGAGGCCGTTATCTCCTATTCGGATGAGGAAAGGGGCGGGCTCGCCGCCAAGGTCGCCGCTTACGAAAAAAGCCTGATCGCCCGGGCGATCGCCGCACACCGTGGCAATCTCAAATCGGTCTACGAGAATCTCGGGATTTCGCGCAAAACGCTCTATGAAAAGATGCAGAAATACGAACTGCACCGCCACATGACGGAGGTGTGATGGGTGGATTTCCACCCATGCATACGCGCTAATGGGTCGATATCCACCCATTATTGCCCGACCGCGCAACAAAAGCGTGTGACGCGACAACGCCGTCGTTGATGAATGGCCATCCCGGGCCGCAAATGGATCACCCCGGTCGCCATGGAGGAGCATGCGCGGCTGAAGTGGCGAACATTTTCATCCGGGAGGAATCGATGAAAATACTGAAGACAGTCACCGGCTTTGCAGCCGCCGCTGCCGTTTCCCTTTTTGCGCTTGCCGCATCGGCCCAGACCTACCCCGAGCGCAACATCACCATGATCGTGCCGTTCGCAGCCGGTGGTCCGACCGACACGGTTGCCCGTCTCGTTGCTGAATCCATGTCGAAAGATCTCGGCCAGCAGATCATCATTGAAAACGTCGGTGGCGCTGGCGGTACGCTTGGCGCCGGACGTGTCGCAGCAGCCGATCCAGACGGTTACACGGTTCTGCTACATCACATCGGCATGGCAACGAGCGCCACGCTTTACCGCAAGCTCGCCTACGACACCTTGAACGCGTTCGAATATGTCGGGCTGGTAACCGAAGTACCGATGACCATCCTGTCGCGCAAGACGCTCGAGACAAAAGATCTCAAGGGCCTGATCGAATACGCCAAGGCCAACAAGGATAAGGTGACGGTTGCCAATGCCGGTATCGGCGCGGCATCGCATCTGTGCGGCATGCTGTTCATGAGTGCCATCGAGACGCCGCTCGTCACGGTTCCTTACAAGGGAACGGGCCCGGCGATGACGGATCTTCTTGGCGGACAGGTCGACATCATGTGCGACCAGACCACCAACACCACCAAGCAGATCCAGGGTGGAACGGTGAAGGCTTACGCCGTGACCACCGCAAAACGTCTGGACGTGCTGCCGGATGTGCCGACTGCAGTCGAAGCAGGTCTGCCCAATTTCGAAGTCGGTATCTGGCACGGCGTCTACACGCCGAAAGGCACCCCGGCCGAAATCAACGAGAAGCTCTCCAAGTCGCTTCAGGTCGCATTGAAAGACCCCAACGTTGCCGCCCGCTTTGCCGAACTTGGCACAACACCTTCGCCGGAAAGCGACGCGACACCGGCAGCCCTCAAAGCGAAGCTTGAAAGCGAAATCGCCCGCTGGAAACCGGTGATCGAATCCGCTGGCCAATACGCCGATTGATCGCAACGGATCGTGACCGGCGGCATCCGCTGCCGGTCTCTCCACGTTTCGAGAATGCGGGCGGCTTAAGACGCCTTGCTGCGGAGGGGTACATCTCATGAAATCATTTATCGTCGATCCTGCCGAAGCGCTGTGCGGTGCCATCTTCATTGGCCTCGGCATTGCCTTCGCCTGGCAGTCCTATGAACTCGATATCGGTACGGCCTTCCGTATGGGGCCAGGCTATTTCCCGCTGCTGCTGGCACTTGTCCTGGTCGTTCTGGGGGGCGTGATCTTCCTGCGATCCACGCGTGTCAAAGGTGAGGCCATTGGCGCCATCGCCTGGCGTGGCATTTTCTTCATTCTTCCTGCACCGGTATTTTTTGGCTTCACGGTCCGCGGGCTGGGTTTCGTTCCGGCGCTGTTTTTCAGCGCGCTCATCGCGTCATTTGCCTCACATAAGATGAGCCCGTTGATGGCCGTCCTTCTTTCAATCGGGATCACCATCTTTTCGGTTGCGGTTTTCAACTATGGTCTTGGCCTGCCGTTCCAGCGCTTTGGCCCCTGGCTCAAATTCTGAGGTCTGCGCATGGAACTGTTCAACAACCTCCTCCTTGGTTTCAGCACAGCCTCGTCCATCGAGAACCTGTTCTTCTGCTTGATTGGCGTATTGCTTGGCACCTTGATCGGCGTTTTGCCCGGCATTGGCGCAACAGCGACCATCGCCATGCTGCTCCCCATTACTTTCCAGCTCGAGCCCGTGTCGTCGCTCATCATGTTGGCGGGCATCTATTATGGCGCGCAATATGGTGGATCAACCACGGCAATCCTCATCAACATGCCGGGTGAATCATCGTCTGCGGTCACTGCTATCGATGGCTACCAGATGGCTCGCAAGGGCAAGGCTGGAGCGGCGCTGGCGATTGCCGCGATCGGTTCATTTTTTGCCGGCACAGTGTCCACGTTCCTTGTGGCGATCTTCGCGCCACCGTTGACGGCAATCGCCCTGGAATTTGGCGCAGCGGAGTATTTTTCGCTGATGGTCGTCGGTCTGGTCTCATCGATTGCCCTTGCTCATGGCTCCATCGTCAAGGCACTGGCTATGGTCGTGCTTGGGCTGCTGCTCGGTTTGGTCGGCACGGATATCTACAGTGGTGCGCCGCGGTTCACCCTTGGCATTCGCGAATATGCCGATGGCCTTAATTTCGTTGCCGTGGCAGTGGGTGTTTTCGGTATCGCCGAAATCCTCCGCAACCTTGAAAACGAACATTCGCGTTCGGTTCTGATGGCCAAGGTCAGTGGTTTGCTGCCGACAAAGGAAGACTTCAAAAAGATCATCGGTCCTGTGCTGCGTGGCACGGCGATCGGTTCCGCTCTCGGCATCTTGCCCGGCGGCGGTGCAATTCTGGCAGCCTTCGCATCCTACACTGTTGAGAAGCGTGTCTCGAAGACACCGGAGGAGTTCGGTCATGGTGCTGTTGCTGGTGTCGCAGGTCCTGAATCCGCCAACAATGCCGGCGCTCAGACGTCGTTCATTCCACTCCTGACGCTTGGTATTCCTGCCAATCCGGTTATGGCGCTGATGATTGGCGCCATGATCATTCAGGGCATCGTGCCCGGTCCGAATGTCGCAACGGAGCAGCCGGCGCTGTTCTGGGGCATCATCGCCTCGATGTGGATCGGCAATCTGATGCTCGTCATCCTGAACCTGCCGTTGATCGGTCTCTGGGTGAAACTTCTGACGGTGCCCTATTACGTGCTTTTCCCGATCATCATGGCGTTCTGCGCCATCGGGGTCTACAGCGTCAATTCCAACGTATACGATCTATATGCCGTCGCCTTCTTCGGCTTCATCGGATACGTGCTGGTAAAACTGCGCTGCGAACCTGCGCCATTGTTGTTGGGATTTGTCCTGGGCCCGCTTCTGGAAGAGAACCTGCGTCGCGCCATGATCCTGTCACGTGGTGATCCCTCCACTTTTGTCACCCGTCCGATCAGTGCAACCTTGCTGTTCATTGCGTTCGTCGTGTTGGTCGTGGTGTTCCTGCCAAGCGTCAAGAAGAAGCGCGAGGAAGTCTTCCAGGAGGAAAGCTGAGCCATAGCGACTGAAATGAAAGCCGATGAGGGTAACCTCATCGGCTTTTTTATTTTCTCGCTGTCAAATCCAGTTCAGCCATTCGAGGTTATGATTGACTTTGATGATCGCAATGCCAAGGAAGGGGAGGAAAGAGAGGTCGACATGACGTCAAACACCGAAAATCGCATCCTCGCGCTTGAGGAAACGATCGCACACCAGACGAAGACCATTGAGGAATTGTCCGATCAGCTTGCCGAGCAGTGGAAGGTTGTCGAACAGACCCGCGTCAAGCTGGACCGGCTGACAGAGAGGTTTTTGAGCCTTGAGGAACAGTCGCTGGAGGCGCCCGCCATCACCCGACCACCGCATTACTGAGTGGGAGAGATGATGCGCAGTTTTAAAAACGCAGCGGTTGCAGGAGAGATTGTCGCGTTCTGGAAAGATGCGGGGCCAGACAAATGGTTCGACAAGGATGCATCTTTCGACATTCATTTTCACGATCGCTTTCGCGACGCGCACTTTGCTGCGGCACGACGTGAACTGGATGACTGGTTGGAGACAGCGGATAGCAGCCTCGCTCTCATGCTTCTTCTCGATCAGTTCCCGCGCAATTGTTTTCGCGCGACCGCGCATATGTATGCGACAGACCCGTTGGCGCGTGTTTATGCCGATGAAGCAATACAACGTGGCCACGACCTGGCTGTGGGCGAAGATATCAGGGTTTTCTTTTATCTGCCCTTCTCGCATTCCGAAAATCTGCAGGATCAGGAGCATGCTTGCCGATTGAACCAACCGCTGGGCGGCCTTTATCTGCATCACGCCGAACAGCACCGGGATATCGTTAAGCGTTTCGGGCGTTTTCCCCATCGCAACGACATCATGCTGCGCGAAACGACGCCACAGGAGCAGGACTTTCTGGACGAGGGCGGATTTTCCGGCTGATGCAGAATAGACCTGGACATAAAAAAGCCGCCATCCCGAAAGATGGCGGCTTTTTACGTTTATGCTCTCGACGGTCAGCCGTCGAAAAACTCTTTCATACGAGCAAAGAAACCGGCGGATTCCGGATTGTTCTCCTTGGAGGAGAGCTGCTCGAACTCCTGCAGCAATTCGCGCTGGCGCTTGCTGAGCTTCTGCGGTGTTTCGATCTGGATCTGGATATAGAGATCGCCGGTCTGCGCCGAACGCAGCACCGGCATACCCTTACCCTTCAACCTGAACTGTTTGCCGGCCTGTGTGCCTTCCGGAACCGTCACTCGGGACTTGCTTCCATCAAGCGTCGTCACATCGAAAGTGCCGCCCAGTGCCGCCGTTGTCATGGAAATCGGCACGACACAGTAAAGATCGGCGCCATCGCGCTGGAAGAATTCATGCGGACGCACAGACAGGAAGATGTAGAGATCTCCCGCTGGGCCACCACGCATCCCGGCTTCACCTTCGCCCTGCAGGCGAATGCGCGTGCCGTCTTCAATGCCCGACGGAATGTTGACGGAGAGAGAGCGTTCTTCCGTTACGCGTCCCTGACCATGGCACTTCGTGCAAGGATCGGAAATCGTCTGCCCACGACCATGGCAGGTCGGGCAGGTGCGTTCGACGGAGAAGAAACCCTGTGCTGCGCGGACACGACCGGAGCCTTGGCAGGTGCCGCAGGTCTTTGGTTGCGTGCCGGGCTTTGCCCCGGAGCCAGAACAGACATCGCAGGTGATCGAAGTCGGCACCCGAATCTGCGCGGTCTTGCCGGTGAAGGCTTCTTCCAGCGAGATTTCCATATTGTAGCGCAGATCGGCGCCACGTTCGCGTCCGCCGGAGGACCGACGTGCACGGCCGCCGCCCATCATCTCGCCGAAGATATCTTCGAAGATGTCGGAGAAGCCGCCAGCACCCATGCCGCCGCCGCCGAAGCCGCCGCCACCGCCCATACCGCCGTTTTCGAAAGCAGCGTGGCCGAAACGGTCGTAGGCCGCCCGCTTCTGCGGGTCCTTCAACGTCTCATAGGCCTCGTTGATTTCCTTGAATTTCCGTTCGGAATCGGCGTCGTCCGGGTTCTTGTCCGGATGGTATTTCATAGCGAGCTTGCGGAAGGCGCTTTTCAGCTCTTTTTCGTCCGCGGTCTTGCTGACGCCAAGTGTTTCGTAAAAGTCTGCTTTCGCCATTAAGGTAACAAGCCCCGAAAATGGATTTCCGGCTGCCCTTTGGCAGCCGGATTTCTTTCATGCATCGGTAGGAGACCGGAAGTCGCGCAATTAAGCGGACTTCTTGTCGTCCTTGATTTCTTCGTAGTCGGCATCAACGACATCATCCTTGCCGCCTTCAGCAGAAGCATCGCCTGCTTCAGCCTGCTGGGCTTCGTAGATGGCCTGACCGAGCTTCATGGAGACTTCCATGAGGGTCTGGGTCTTGGCCTGGATGTCGTCGGCATCCGGCTCGGATGCTTCTACAGCCGTCTTCAGGCTTTCGATGGCATCTTCGATCGCCTTGCGGTCGGTCTCGGAAACCTTGTCGCCATATTCCTTCACCGACTTCTCGGTGGAGTGAATGAGGCTTTCAGCCTGGTTCTTGGCTTCTACGCCGGCACGACGCTTCTTGTCGGCTTCAGCATTGGCTTCCGCGTCCTTGACCATCTTTTCGATGTCTGCGTCAGACAGACCACCGGAAGCCTGAATACGGATCTGCTGTTCCTTGCCCGTACCCTTGTCCTTGGCCGAAACCTGAACAATACCGTTGGCGTCGATATCGAAGGTGACTTCGATCTGCGGAACGCCACGCGGTGCCGGGGGCAGGCCGACGAGGTCGAACTGACCGAGCAGCTTGTTGTCCTGCGCCATTTCACGCTCGCCCTGCGAAACGCGAATGGTCACAGCCGACTGGTTGTCTTCGGCGGTCGAGAAGGTCTGGCTCTTCTTCGTCGGGATCGTCGTGTTGCGATCGATCAGACGGGTGAAGACACCGCCCAGCGTTTCGATGCCGAGAGACAGCGGGGTTACGTCGAGCAGCAGAACGTCCTTGACGTCGCCCTGCAGAACACCGGCCTGGATGGCTGCACCCATGGCAACCACTTCGTCCGGGTTAACGCCCTTGTGCGGCTCTTTACCGAACAGCTGCTTCACGACTTCCTGAACCTTCGGCATACGGCTCATACCACCGACGAGAACGACTTCATCGATCTCGGAAGCGGATACACCAGCATCCTTGAGGGCTGCCTTGCACGGTGCAACAGTGCGCTGAACCAGGTCATCGACCAGGCTTTCGAACTTGGCGCGCGTCAGCTTCAGCGTCAGGTGCTTCGGACCGGAAGCATCAGCCGTAATGAACGGCAGGTTAATTTCGGTCTGCTGCGAAGACGACAGTTCGATCTTTGCCTTTTCAGCAGCTTCCTTGAGACGCTGCAGAGCGAGCTTGTCGTTCTTCAGGTCGATGCCGTTGTCCTTCTTGAACTCGGCTGCGAGGTACTCGACCAGACGCATGTCGAAGTCTTCACCGCCGAGGAAGGTGTCGCCGTTGGTGGACTTCACTTCGAAAACGCCGTCGCCGATTTCGAGGATCGAGATATCGAAGGTACCGCCGCCAAGGTCGTAAACAGCAATGGTCTTGCCGTCCTTCTTGTCGAGGCCGTAAGCGAGAGCGGCTGCGGTCGGCTCGTTGATGATACGCAGAACTTCAAGACCAGCGATGCGGCCAGCATCCTTGGTCGCCTGACGCTGCGCGTCGTTGAAGTATGCCGGAACGGTGATGACAGCCTTTTCGACCTTTTCGCCGAGGTAGGCTTCAGCCGTTTCCTTCATCTTCTGAAGGATCATCGCAGAAACCTGCGACGGGGAATAAGGCTTGTCTTGAGACTTTACCCATGCGTCACCATTGTCACCCTTGACGATCTCGAAGGGGACAAGACCCTTGTCCTTCTCGACGGTCGGGTCATCGTAGCGGCGGCCGATGAGGCGCTTCACTGCGAACAGGGTGTTGGTGGGGTTGGTGACCGCCTGGCGCTTGGCCGGCTGGCCGACAAGGCGTTCGCCGTCGTCGGAAAATGCCACCATGGACGGCGTCGTACGTGCGCCTTCCGCGTTTTCAATTACTTTCGTGTCCTTGCCGTCCATCACTGCGACGCAGGAGTTGGTCGTGCCAAGGTCGATACCGATTACTTTTGCCATGCTCTTCTCTCCTTGAAGCGAACCGTCGGAACCCCGGAAGGCATTCCACTGACGATTCCTTGACTTGGATTTGCAACATTCGCTGCAGTTCTGCGGCGTATATAAGGAGCGATTTTTACTGCTGCAAGGCGCAAGAGAGAATGGAACGTAGCAAATAATGCATGATTTTGTTCCGGCGGAAGTCTTTTCGTGAACTCTTGCGCAACCCTGAGATTGCAGGCCTTTTCAAAAGCGGTTCACGACAGACCCGGCGCACCATAATACAGATATGGAGTAGCTCTCAGAAGCCGAAGCAATCGCACAATTAGGGATGTTGGTTTTTAGAGAAATGGCGGACAGGGTGGGATTCGAACCCACGGTACGCTTTCACGCACACACGCGTTCCAGGCGTGCGCCTTAAACCACTCGGCCACCTGTCCTTTTGGAAATCTGCATGTTTGGGTGAATGCAAATCACTGGAACGGCGCGATATATACCGATGAATTCGCAGGGATCAACCTGAATCTGACAGTTTTTTGAATTGTCGGCAATTTCCTGCGTTTCGACTTGATTGCAAAGCGGTTTTTACGCCTTTATCGCTACATTCTGTGTTTCATTATGTGGCGGTCGAACCGAAATGGCTGAGCAAAGGTGTTCCCAATGAAAGCTTTTTTGCGATTTTTGAGCTTTCTTTTCCTCGCTGCAGCGATCGTTCAGGGTGTGTTTGATTCGATCCGTTCCGTTTCCACGTCCTCAATCAACGTCACCGGCATCCTTTCGCTTTGGGGTTACGCGTTTCCTGCGTCCCGCGCCATGGTGGAAACGGGAGTGGCACACTATATTCATCCCGAGGCGTGGCGCTGGATCGAAAACGCACTCGTGATGTTGCCTGCTTTTGCCATTCTTCTGGTTTTGTCTCTTCTTTGCTGGATGCTGGGTTACAAAAAGCACCGACTGTCGCGATTCCAGGCGATTTGATCGAAAACGTCCGCAGACATTATGAAACCCTGAGATCGGCCCGTTAGGGCTGAAAAGGAGGACGGAAATGTTCCTGTTTGACACCTTTGAAAAGAAAACGACGATGCCCACGGCGCAATCCGCTCTGCCGGGCCGTGACGAAGCGCTTGTCGTGCCGGAAAATCACTTCGTGAATGGCAGGCCGTTGAAAGGGCCATATCCAGATGGTCTGGAAATCATCTATCTCGGTATGGGGTGTTTCTGGGGCGCGGAGCGTCTGTTCTGGAAAACGCCTGGCGTGTGGGTGACGGCGGTCGGTTATGCGGGTGGCTTCACGCGCAACCCCACCTATCAGGAAACCACGACGGGTCAGACCGGACACGCTGAGGTCGTCAAAGTCGTCTATGATCCTGCCCAGATTTCACTTTCCGCGCTGCTGAAGATCTTTTTCGAAGAGCATGATCCGACACAGGGTATGCGTCAGGGCAACGATATCGGCACCACCTATCGGTCCGTCATCTACGCAACGACAGAAGGTCAGCTTCAGCAGGCGCAGAAGGTGCGCGATACCTTCCAGCAATCTCTGGATAAAGCTGGGCATGGTCGCACGATCACCACCGAAATCGAGGAGCTTGATACGTTTTACTACGCGGAAGACTATCACCAGCAGTATCTCGCCAAGAATCCAGGTGGCTACTGCGGACTGCGGGGAACAGGCGTAACCTGTAATATTGATTAGATTTTTCGCAATCTGCTCCGGTGGAAAGATCAAAAAAACGCCAGTTTAAAGTTTTTCCACCGGGTCAAAAAAACCGAGTGAATTTTTCGTTGAGCCATGCAAGGATGCGTGCCAAGCACAACCGGAGACACGGTTGGCGGTTCCGCAGACATTCCCGGTTAACGGGTATGCGGGAGGACCCTATAATATCAATTGCAACAACAGGGCTGCAAAATGAAAAAATCGCTTCTGACCCTTTTCGCCATGGCGGCAATGTCGGCCTCCGCACTCGCTGCGGATATCAAGCCGGCTCTGGTCTATGGCACGGGTGGCAAGTTCGACAAGTCCTTCAACGAAGCTGCTGCGGTTGGCGCTGAAAAGTTCAAGGCGGAAACAGGCATCGAGTTCCGCGATTTCGAACCCACCAGCGACACCCAGGGCGAACAGGCTATCCGCAACTTCGCCAGCAAGGGCTTTAACCCGGTCATCGCCGTATCCTTCGCCTGGACGTCGGCAATGGAAAAGGTTGCAGCCGAGTTTCCGGACACCAAGTTTGTAATCGTCGACTCCGTCGTTGACCTGCCGAACGTGCGTTCGGTCGTCTACAAGGAGCACGAAGGCTCCTACCTCGTCGGCCTTCTGGCTGGCATGGCCTCCAAGACGGGTAAGGTCGGCTTCGTCGGCGGCATGGACATTCCGTTGATCCGCAAGTTCGCCTGCGGTTACGTACAGGGCGCCAAGGCGGCCAACGACAAGATCGAAGTCTTCCAGAACATGACCGGTACGACGGGTGCTGCCTGGAACGACCCGGTTCGCGGCGGTGAACTGACCAAGAACCAGATCGACCAGGGCGCTGACGTGATTTACGCGGCGGCCGGCGCAACGGGTCTTGGCGTGCTGCAGACCGCTGCCGACAACAAGAAATTCTCGATCGGTGTCGATTCCAACCAGAACCACCTGCATCCGGGTTCCGTCCTGACCTCCATGGTCAAGCGCGTCGATCTGGCTGTCTACAATGCCTACAAGGACGCCAAGGAAGACAAGTTCACGCCTGGCGTCATTGCTCTCGGCATCAAGGAAGACGGCGTTGCCTATGCGCTGGACGACAACAACAAGTCTCTGATCACCCCGGAGATGGTCACTGCGGTCGACAAGGCCAAGGCTGACATCATTGCCGGCACGATCAAGGTCCACGATTATATGTCGGATAACTCTTGCCCGAAATGACGTGATATCTGTTGGGGCGCACGGTGCTTGTCACCTTGCGCCCTTTTCATATCCAGTCTTCGGAGACGTGTCGGTTTAAGTATGGACCCAGCAATCGAACTCGTGGGCATCGATAAGAAATTCGGTGCCGTTCACGCAAACAAGAATATCAATTTGACGGTCGCCAAAGGTACGATCCACGGCATCATCGGGGAAAACGGTGCCGGGAAATCGACATTGATGTCGATTCTCTACGGATTTTATCATGCGGACTCAGGGGAAATCCGCGTCAACGGCGCGCCTGTAGCCATTCGTGACAGCCAGGCTGCGATCAGCGCGGGTATCGGCATGGTGCATCAGCATTTCATGCTGGTCGAGAATTTCACCGTGCTTGAGAACGTCATGCTGGGCGCAGAGGGCGGAGCCTTGCTCGCCAAAGGCACGGCTGCGTCCCGAAAGGAGCTGAAGCGTCTGGAGGACGACTACGGTCTCGAGGTCGATCCCGACGCTGTGATCGAAGAACTGCCGGTCGGTCTGCAGCAGCGCGTTGAAATATTGAAAGCGATGTACCGCGGTGCTGAAATCCTGATTCTGGATGAGCCGACAGGTGTTTTGACACCTGCCGAAGCAGACCACCTTTTCAAGATTCTCGGTGTGCTCCGCGATCAGGGAAAGACCGTCATCCTGATCACCCACAAACTGCGCGAGATCATGGCGATTACCGATTCCGTTTCGGTCATGCGCCGCGGCGAGATGGTTGCGACGCGCAAGACCTCGGAAACCACGGTTGAGGAACTGGCCGAACTGATGGTCGGTCGCCGCGTCCTGTTGCGGGTGGAAAAAGGCGAAGCGAAGCCTGGCGACGTGCTGTTGTCGGTTCGCAACCTCACCGTCAAGGACAGCCGTGGTGTCACCATGGTGGATGACGTGTCGTTTGACATCCGTGGTGGAGAAATAGTTGGCATTGCCGGCGTTGCGGGCAACGGGCAATCCGAACTGCTCGAGGCCATTGCAGGCATTCGCAAACCCCATTCCGGCGAAATTTTCGTGGAAGGACAGAAGGTGGATCGTGTCGATCCCGCCCTTATGCGCAAGCTCGGCCTTGCCCACATTCCCGAAGATCGACACCACATGGGCCTAGTGCTGCGGTTTGAGGAGTACGAGAACTCGATTCTCGGTTATCACCGCGACGAACTCTACGGCAAAGGTCCATTCCTCAATCCCGAGGCGATCCGCAAGGATGCCGTCGAGAAAATCGAAAAATACGATATCCGACCACCGAATCCGCGCCTCAAGACCGCCAATTTTTCTGGCGGCAATCAGCAGAAGATTGTTGTCGCCCGCGAAATCGAGCGTGATCCGAAAATGCTGATTATCGGTCAGCCGACGCGCGGGGTCGATATCGGTGCGATCGAATTCATCCATCGCCGCATCGTTGAAATGCGGGATGCCGGAAAGGCAATCCTGCTCGTTTCAGTGGAGCTCGATGAGATCCGGTCGCTTTCCGACAGGATTCTGGTGATGTTTGCCGGTCGTATCGTCGGAGAAAAAACGGCGGAAGCCGAAGAACAGGCGCTGGGCCTCATGATGGCCGGTATCGCTGCATGAGGCATGAATGAGCACTGCTTCCGTCCCCCTACCAAACTGGATCACTTACGGTCTTTTGCCGCTGCTGAACGTCGTGACGGCGTTTGTCATCTCCGGCCTCGTCGTCTGGTCGATCGGTGAAAATCCGTTTGCGGCACTTCGCCTTTTGATTGAAGGCGCTCTCGGCCGTGGCGATGCCATCGGGTTCACCCTGTTTTATACGACAAGCTTCATTTTTACCGGCCTTTCAGTTGCCGTGGCATTCCATTCCGGCCTGTTCAATATCGGTGCGGAAGGGCAGGCTTATGTCGGCGGCCTTGGTGCTGCGCTGGTTGCCCTGACACTTGACCGTTATGTGCCCTGGTACGTGACCATGCCCTTCGCCGTTATCGGTGCGGCTGTCTTCGGCGCCGCCTGGGCGTTCATTCCGGCCTGGCTGCAGGCAAAACGCGGCAGCCACGTCGTGATCACCACGATCATGTTCAACTTCATTGCTGCGGCGCTCATGGTGTACCTGCTCGTCAACGTGCTGATCGTTCCCGGCAAGATGGCGCCGGAAACACGTACCTTCCTGCCCGGCGGCCAGTTGCCGAAGATGGACTGGCTGATGGCGATTTTCGGTCTGAAACTGGGGCCGGCACCCTTCAACGTGTCGTTCATCATCGCGCTTGTCATGTGTTTCGTGGTCTGGGTGCTGATCTGGCGCACCAAACTCGGTTATGAAATGCGTACCCTCGGCATTAGCCGCTCTGCAGCGGTTTACGCCGGTATTCCCTATGCGCGAACGGTCATCATCGCCATGCTCCTGTCGGGCGGTCTGGCGGGCATGATGGCGCTGAACCCTGTCATGGGCGCCTCCGCGCGCTTGCAGGTCGAATTCGTTGGCGGCGCGGGCTTCGTGGGTATCGCCGTGTCCCTCATGGGACGAAGCCATCCACTTGGCATCGTGTTTTCCGCATTGCTGTTTGGGATTCTCTATCAGGGCGGAGCCGATCTTTCGTTTGAAATGCCCAACATTACCCGTGAGATGATCGTGGTCATCCAGGGTCTGGTGATCCTGTTTGCCGGGGCTCTGGAATATATGTACCGGCCCGTAATCGTTCGCGTCTATCAGCGTCTGGTAAAGGGGTAATCCGAGATGGACTTCTTCGATATTCTGGTCAGCATTCTCGGATCGACCGTCCGCCTGACCATTCCTTTGCTCTTTACCGCGCTTGCCGGCCTGTTTTCGGAACGTGCGGGTGTTTTCGATATCGGCCTTGAGGGCAAGATGCTTGCGGCGGCTTTTGCTTCAGCATGCGTCGCCTATCTTACGGCGAACCCCTGGGCGGGTTTGCTGGCCGGCATCACCGTGTCGATCCTTTTCTCGCTCATTCACGGTTTTGCCGTCATCACCAATCGTGGCAATCAGATCGTCTCCGGTGTTGCGCTCAACTTTATCGCAGCCGGTCTGACGGTGGTTCTTGGTCAGGCCTGGTTCAGTCAGGGTGGTCGTACACCGCAACTGACCTCAGAGGGACGTTTCACGCCAATCATCCTGCCCGGTGCCGACGCCATGCGTGAGGTACCTTTCATCGGGCCGCTTTATGCCAATGTCATTTCCGGCAACAACATCCTGACCTACCTGGCATTTCTCGCGGTACCCTTGTCCTGGTGGGTGCTTTACCGCACACGCTTTGGCTTGCGTCTGCGCGCCGTCGGTGAGAACCCTGGCGCTGTCGATACGGCGGGCATTTCCGTTCCGTGGATGCGGTTCCGTGCCGTCATTGTTGCAGGTTTTCTGTGCGGTTTTTCCGGCGCCTATCTTGCCGTGGCGCAATCGGCTTCCTTCATCGCCAACATGTCTGCGGGCAAGGGATATATCGCGCTTGCAGCGCTGATTTTCGCGAAGTGGAAGCCGGTTCCAGTCATGTTTGCCTGCCTGTTGTTCGGTTTCCTCGATGCCTTCGCGAATTTCATGCAGGGCAAGTCCGTACCGGGCATAGGTGAAGTGCCGGTGCAGATCTTCCAGGCCATGCCCTATATTCTGACCTGCATCCTGTTGGCGGGTTTCATCGGTGTTGCCAAGCCTCCGAAGGCTGGTGGCGTCGCCTACTCGAAGGAGCGTTGATCCATGTCTCGGGAATTGTTCGAAGCGGCAAGAGACGCGATGGCGCTCGCCCATGCACCCTATTCGAAGTTTCCGGTCGGTGCGGCGATCCGCGCCGAAGACGGCAAGATCTACAAGGGCGCCAACATCGAGAACCTCTCCTTCCCGCAAGGGTGGTGTGCTGAACCGACGGCCATTGGCGCCATGGTGATGGGCGGTGCAAAGCAGATCAAGGAAATCGCCGTAATCGCGGAAAAGCTGGCTCTCTGCCCACCTTGCGGCGGCTGCCGCCAGAAGATCGCCGAATTCGCGACCTCCCAAACCAAGGTGTACCTCTGCGATGAAACAGGCGTGCAGAAGGTCGTGACCATGGATGAGCTTTTGCCGTTGTCCTTCAAGACCGAGTTGCTCGGATGACGGACACGCTGATCGATATCCTGGTGGACCGGCTGAACGGCCTCATGCCGCGTATCGCCATCGTGCTCGGCTCCGGTCTCGGCTCGCTTGTGGAGGAGGTCGAAGAGGCTATCCGTGTTCCTTATGCCGAATTGCCGGGATTTCCGGCAAGCGGTGTTTCGGGCCATGCGGGTGAGCTGGTAGCAGGTTATCTTGGTGGCGAACCGGTCATCATGCTGTCCGGTCGCGTGCACTATTATGAAAAGGGCGATCCGGCCGCGATGCGGGTAGTGATCGAAACGCTTGCCGGGTTGGGCGTACAGTCGCTGATCCTGACCAATTCCGCCGGCTCGGTTCGAGAAGATATGCCGCCGGGATCTGTCATGCAGATCACTGACCACATCAACTATTCCGGCATGAACCCGCTGATTGGCGAAGAAAGCGATCGTCGCTTTGTCGGCATGACGACGGCCTATGACGCCGATCTGGTTCTGGCGATGCGCAACGCTGCCATTCGTGCGACCGTGCCGTTGTTCGGCGGTGTCTACATGTGGTTTTCGGGGCCAAGCTTCGAGACGCCGGCAGAAATTCGCATGGCGCGTCTGTTGGGAGCGGATGCGGTTGGCATGTCGACAGTGCCGGAAGTCATCCTCGCACGCTTTTTCGGGATGCGCGTTGCTGCCGCATCCGTTATTACCAATTACGGTGCCGGCATGACCGGTGCGGAACTGAGCCATGAGGAAACCAAGGACATGGCTCCAGTGGGCGGCAAACGACTTGCCGCCATCCTGAAGGAAATGATTGCAGGAGGAGCATGATCATGGAACTCCAGCGTCCGCGAGAAGCGGCTGCCCTCACTCTGTCCTTGCTGGACCTGACCAACCTGAAAGAAGATTGCACGCCGGAGCAGATTGCCACTTTGTGCCAGAGAGCGCACAGCGAGTATGGGAATACGGCCGCGATCTGCATCTGGCCACGTTTTGTGGCGCAGGCCAGGGCAGCTTTTGGAAAAGATCACGCGATCAAGATCGCCACTGTCGTTAATTTCCCGTCTGGCGATCTCGAGATTGCCACCGTCGTGGCCGAAACCGAGGCGGCCATTCTCGATGGAGCCGATGAGATCGACCTCGTCATTCCCTACAAGAAGTTCATAGCCGGCGATGAAGCCGCTGTGTCAACGATGATTGCGGCTGTGCGCAAGGCGTGTGTCGCACCGGTCCAGCTCAAGGTCATTCTTGAAACCGGGGAGTTGAAGGACAAGGCGCTGATCCGCCGTGCCTCGGAAATTGCCATCGCGGAAGGTGCTGATTTCATCAAGACATCGACCGGCAAAGTGTCGGTCAATGCAACGCTGGAAGCAGCCGATATCATGCTGCAGGCAATTCGAGACAGCAAACAGAAGGTTGGTTTCAAGCCTGCTGGCGGTATTGGCACGGTGGCGGATGCAACGCTGTATCTCAGGTTGGCGGAAACCATCATGGCGCCGAACTGGGCCATGCCTTCGACCTTTCGTTTTGGTGCCTCAAGCCTGCTGGACGATGTGCTGAACGTGCTGGCCGGTGGTGAACCCGCCAAGGCCGCCAGCGGATATTGACCCCTTGATCCCCCAGGAAATCATCCGCCGCAAGCGTGACGGGTTGCACCTCGATCCGGAGGAGATTTCCGGATTCGTCGGGGCCCTTTCATCGGGGCAGATTTCCGAAGGCCAGGCCGCAGCTTTTGCCATGGCAGTTTTCTTTCGTGGCATGAGCCGCGACGAAACAGTCGCATTGACGCTTGCCATGCGTGACAGTGGCGATGTTCTCTCCTGGAATGAGGTTGGCAAGCCCATTGCGGATAAACATTCGACCGGCGGCGTTGGTGACAATGTCTCATTGATGCTGGCCCCGATTGTGGCCGCCTGTGGGTTGGCGGTTCCGATGATCTCCGGCAGGGGACTTGGGCACACGGGTGGCACGCTCGATAAGCTTGAGGCCATTCCCGGCTACAACGTCATGCCGGATGAAATGCTCTTTCGAAAGGCCGTGCGTGACGCAGGCTGCGCGATCATTGGCCAGACCGGTGATCTTGCTCCGGCCGACAAGCGCCTTTACGCCATTCGTGATGTGACCGCTACAGTCGATTCCATTTCGTTGATCACCGCGTCCATTCTGTCGAAAAAGCTCGCCGCCGGTCTGGAAACACTTGTTCTTGACGTCAAGGTTGGCAATGGCGCTTTCATGCAGGATATCGAGGAGGCACGCAGCCTGGCGCGTTCGCTGGTCGACGTCGCGAATGGTGCTGGTCTGCCGACCGCTGCTTTGATTACCGACATGAACCAGCCACTTGGCGATGCTGCCGGAAATGCGGTCGAAATCGCCAATTGCTTGGACTTTCTTCATGGACAGAAGGCGGGAACCCGTCTTGAGGACGTTGTCATGTCTTTCGCCGCGGAAATGCTGGTGCAGGGCGGGGCAGCCGGGACGCTTGAAGAGGGCAGAGCGAAGGCTGCCGAGGCTTTGGCTTCCGGCCAGGCGATGGAGGCTTTTGCGCGTATGGTCACTGCGCTCGGCGGTCCTGTCGACTTCGTGCAACGACCGGCGCACTACCTGCCCGCAGCGTCTGTCGTTGTGCCCGTTCCGGCCGGCCAAAGCGGTTGGTTGACGTCCTGTGGGACGCGCGACGTGGGAATGATCGTTGTGGAACTTGGTGGCGGGCGGCGCAAACCGTCGGACACCGTTGATCCTTCCGTGGGCCTGTCCGGAATTTTGCCGTTGGGGACCAGGGTGGAGAAGGGTGAACCCATCGCCTTCGTCCATGCCGCATCACAGGACGCCGCTGCACGCGCAGTCGACAGAGTGCTGGAAAGCTATACGGTCGATACGGTCACGGCTGATATCGTTCCGGTCATATGTGAGCGGATCACCTGACGAGCCGCAGTTCGTCTCCGGCAACCTTGAACGACGAGAGTTGCCTCAGAAAGCTCATGCCAATCAGCGTTTTGCCGAGTGCATTGTCCTTCAGTACAATTGCATCGACGTTTTGAACGCGGATCGCGCCGATTTCCACCCGGGCCAGCCTGATGTAAGCGGCTTTGGTTTTGCCGTTGGCTGTCGAGATCGGATATTTGAAATCGAGACTGTTTACACCGAAACCGAGGCGCCGCGCAGTTGATTCATTGATCGCGACCGTTGAAGCACCGGTATCGACAAGACCATCGAACGGTTTGCCATTGAGACGGAAAGCGGCATTGAAGTGGCCGTTGGCATCCGCTTTGAGCGTGACAGTGCCAAGCGATACCGGCTGGGCTTTCACCGGCGCCGCTTTTTCAGCTTCGGGAGCAGGGCGCGTGTGAAATTTTTCTATGAGTGCAGGGATCTGCGTTGCACTGACCGAGAGGCTGACAAGAAGGAAAATCGTACGCGCCAGCAAGGATATGCTCCCGAAATGGATTGAACCAAAATGAGCATAAACCGCAAAACACCGAAAAATCCTGAATCAAGAACGCCATTTGCCAGATGTCATCCGGCAAATGGCGTTGATGGTTAAGGTTCGGTGGACGGAATTACTTCGTTCCGTACATCCGGTCGCCCGCGTCACCAAGACCCGGAACGATGTAGCCCTGCTCGTTCAGGTGGCTGTCGATGGACGCAGTAAAGATCGGCACATCGGGATGCGCTTCGCGAAAGTTCTTGATGCCTTCGGGTGCAGCAAGCAGACACAGGAAGCGAATGTTCTTTGCGCCGCGTTCTTTCAGTTTCTCGACTGCGGCAATCGACGAGTTGCCCGTTGCCAGCATGGGGTCGACAACGATGATCAGGCGCGCGTCGAGACTCTCTGGTGCCTTGAAGTAATATTCGACAGCTTCCAGCGTTTCATGGTCGCGATAGACCCCAATATGGGAAACGCGGGCAGAAGGAACCAGCTCCAGCATGCCTTCCAGAAGACCGTTTCCGGCGCGCAGGATCGATGCGAAAACCAGCTTCTTGCCCTCGAGCACGGGTGCTTCAATGGTTTCCAGCGGCGTATCGATGGTCTCCGTCGTCATTTCCAGATCGCGCGTGACTTCGTAGCAGAGCAGCGTTGAGATTTCGCGCAGCAGGCGGCGGAAACCGGCCGTGGACGTTTCCTTCTTGCGCATGATGGTGAGTTTGTGCCGCACCAGCGGATGATCGATTACTGTAACGCCGTCCATGAAAACTGGCCTTCCCTCGTTTCTTTGATACTTTTGTCATTCACCGAAAGCGTCGCTTTCGCAAGTGTTTCAGGGTGTTTTTGTCCCTATTGCATTCCCTTAAACCGAATCCAGTTTTGCCAGCAGCCGTTCCCGTGTCGGTTCGTCCACAAAGGCGCATTGAAGCGCCGTTCTGGTCATGTCGTTGATCTCCGCATCGCTGAACCCGAACGTCGTCGAGGCGAGTTCGTATTCCCGCACAAGCGATGTGAAGAAGAACGGCGGATCATCGGAGTTGATGCAGACCCGCACTCCGGCATCACGCAACCGCTTGAGCGGATGCTGGTCAAAATCCGGATAGACATTGAGCGCGATGTTGGAACCGGGGCAAACTTCCAGAACGGTGCCGCTATCGGCAAGTCTCGACACCAGAGATGCGTCTTCAATGGCGCGAACACCATGGCCGATGCGTGCGGGTTTGACGAGATCGAGCGCATCGCTCACGCTGAACGGTCCGCAGACTTCGCCTGCATGGATCGTCAACCCAAGGCCAGCGTCACGGGCGATATCGAAGGCGCGTGCATAATCGGCGACACGGCCCATGCGTTCTTCGCCGGCCATGTTGAAGCCGGTGACGAGGGGATGTGCCGTTCTGGCGGCATATTCGGCTGCGGCAATAACGCGGTCGGGGCCGAAATGCCGTTCACCGGTGACGATGATGCGGGCTTCGATGCCGGTCTTTTCCTTGGCAACGCGAATGCCTTCCGCGATGCCCTGAAGGTAGGCATCGGCACCAAGGCCAATACGATCGCCATGATCGGGCGAGATGATCAGTTCGCTGTAGATGGTATTGGCAGCGACAAGCTCGGTGAGATAGGCCTCCGTCAGGACCGCATAGTCCTCATCTGTCTTGAAGACCTGCGCGACGGCATCGTAGCAGCGAATGAACTCGGCGAAATCGGTCCAGACATATTTTCCGTCACGCAGAAAGCTGCTGCTGTCGATACCGTATTTTTGCGCCTGCGCCGCAACAAGGTCAGGCGGTGCCGCACCTTCGAGATGGCAATGGATTTCTGCTTTCAGCAAATGGGATGTCAAATGAAGCTCCTGCCGTGTACGCCGGCATCTATTCCAAGGTGGCGGGCAATGCTTTCGCCAATATCGGCGTAAGAGGGTCGAATACCGAGATCACGAGACCGTATGCCAGGTCCGAATGCCATGATCGGCACGCGTTCTCGGGTGTGATCCGTACCGCGCCATGTCGGGTCGCAGCCATGGTCGGCGGTAAGAAAGGCAATGTCTCCCGGCTTCATCTTGCGATGAATTTCGGGAATGCGCGCATCGAAAGCTTCGAGCGCTGCGGCATAACCTGCCACATCGCGGCGATGGCCGTAGATCATGTCGAAATCGACGAAATTGGTGAAGACCAGATCTCCTTCTTCGGCCTCGTCTATCGCCTGCAGGGTCGCATCCATCAGCGCCGCATTGCCATTGGCCTTGATGACGCGAGATATGCCCTGATGTGCGTAGATGTCGCCGATCTTGCCGATGGCGTGAACCTTGCGTCCTGCTTCGACCAGTCTGTCCAGAAGGGTCGGCTCCGGTGGAAGAACGGAAAAGTCCCGGCGGTTTCCGGTGCGCTCGAACGTCGCGACCGTCTCACCAACGAAAGGACGGGCAATGACGCGGCCAATATTCAGCGGGTCGACGAGTTTGCGAACGATCTGGCAGAATGCAAGAAGCCGCTCCAGCCCGAAATGGGTTTCGTGGGCTGCAATCTGAAACACCGAGTCGGAGGAGGTGTAGCAGATGGGTTTGCCCGTACGGATATGCTCCTCGCCGAAACGGGCGATGATCTCCGTTCCTGACGCATGGCAATTGCCAAGAATGCCCGGAACATTGCCTTCTTCGCAGATCGCTGCAACGAGTTCGGCGGAAAAGGCGTCACCCTCCGTCGGAAAGTAGCCCCAATCGAACCGGACGGGTGTACCGGCAATCTCCCAATGACCTGACGGCGTATCCTTGCCCTTAGAAACCTCGCTGGCGCAACCATGCAGGCCGTAGATACGTTCCGGCAACTCCATGCCTGCGGGCATGTCGCCACTTGCCAGTTCCGCAATGTTGAGGAGACCGAGCGATGTCATGTTCGGCAATTTCAGGGGGCCAGCGCGCAAGCCCGGGCGATCTGCAGCGCCCGCCGCGCAGAACTCCGCAATGTGGCCCAAAGTGTTCGATCCCAGATCACCATAATGGTCCGCATCCGGCGCGCCGCCCACACCGAAGGAATCAAGAACCAGAAGAAACGCACGTGCCATGTGTCACCACAAAAAGCGCGGCACGATCTGCCGCGACCCAAAACGACTTATATAGAACACTGGAAGGTGAACTGTGAAACGCTTTATTGGTCGGCGTCCGTCAGTCGTTCTCTGAGCGCTGTTTGGGCGAATTGAGATTGCGGGTCACATACCAGCCTGCAGCGACCACCATCGCAGCCAGTATGTACCAGGTTATTGCATAGGAGAGATGGCTGTTGGGGAAGGTCAGCATGGTCTTGCCGCCGATCGGCAGACCACCGGGATTGGCTGTCGCATCCGCATCGACGTAGAAGGGGGCGGCATGCGCCAGACCCTTGGTCGAGGTGATTTCGGCAATGTTGCGCGAATACCAGCGATTATTCGCCGGATCGTTGGTTCTGAGGAAAAGGCCCCCGGTTTCGGGTGCACGCATCAGTCCCACCACGTCGACAGGACCCGTGACCTCACCTTCGGCGCGCGTGGATGGATCGCGTTTATCCGAGGGAACAAAGCCGCGGTTGACGATGACAAGCGATCCGTCATCGCGCTGCAAGGGGGTCAGAACCCAGTATCCGGGACCCAGATCCGACACCGTATAGACCTGCACCTCGTCCTGATGGAGATAGGTGCCGGTAAGGCGGACACGGCGATATTCATATTGGGCTGGATCGGCAAGGGCCGCCCAATCGTTCTCGGCGGGTGCATCGACCGGCGTGGCATGAGCCCGCTCTTCAACGCGTGCGATGAGATCGAGCTTCCAGGACAGGCGCTTCACCTGCCACGTGCCGAGCGCCAGCAGGCAGCCTGTGAGAATGACGGTCAGGAAAATCACGACAATCGCCGCAGGACGAATCCGTCGGGAAGGAGTCGGGTTTGTCAGGCTGTTCATTGGAGCTGTATCCTGCTCAACCCATAACCCCATGAATCCGCTCTCCGATTCATGGGGTTATGGGTCTTCCGGAGAGGCAGCCCGCAAGCGATGCGGGCTGCGAATGGTACGCTATCCAGGCCCGTCAGGGCAGGTTACGCATCTGTTCCATGGTCATCGTCGGCATCATGTTCTTGTTCATGTTGTACATGACCCAGAGCGAGCCCACGAGCGTGATCATGACAACGACCAGCGTGAACAGCAGCGACATGAAGATCCAGCCGCCCTGCGACTTGGTGTTCATGTGCAGGAAGTAGATCATGTGCACGAAAACCTGGATGACACCGAGGACCATGATGATGAGCACGGTCGTTGTGCGGTTTTCAATGACATCGCCCATGACCAGCCAGAACGGAATAGCCGTCAGGATGACCGAGAGGATGAAGCCGATCATGTAGCTCTTGAAGGAGCCATGATCTTCTCCACTGGCGTGGTGATGATCGTGACCGTGATCATGCGAATGACCGTGGTCGTGCGTGTGTGTGTTCGAACCCATCACAGAACTCCAACCAGATAGACGAAGGAAAAGACGCCGATCCAGATGACGTCGAGGAAGTGCCAGAACATCGAAAGGCACGTCAGGCGGCGCATGTTTGCTTCATGCAGGCCGAACTTCTTGACCTGCACCATCAACGTCACGAGCCAGATTACGCCGAAGGTAACGTGCAGACCGTGCGTGCCCACCAACGCGAAGAACGCCGACAGGAAGGCAGAACGCTGCGGACCCGCACCTTCATGTATCAGGTGGTGGAATTCGTAGAGTTCGAGACCAAGGAATGCGAGGCCGAACACACCGGTGATCGCAAGCCAGATCAGCGTCGTATTGATGTTCTTCTTCTGGGCCTCCAGCATGGCGAAGCCATAGGTGATGGAGGAGAACAGCAGGAAGCCGGTGTTGATTGCGACCAGCTTGAGATCAAAGAGATCCGCACCGGACGGACCGGCCGCATAACTGCGACCGACCACGGCATAGGTTGCGAAGAGCGTTGCAAAGATAAGGCAGTCGCTCATCAGGTACAGCCAGAAACCCAGCGAAGTGCCGTTTTCCGGATGGTGGTCTTCCTTCAGGTAGAAGACCGGCTTTTCCGCGCCATTGGCGCTTTGGGCAGGTGCTTGAGACATTCTGTTACGCCTGATTTGCAAGCAGCTTCGTACGTTCTGCTTCGACTTCCGTTACATCCGATGCCGGAATGTAATAGTCGCGATTGTAGTTGAAGGTGTGGGCGATCGAGACCGCGATGATAGCAAGCAGGCTCAATGCAGCCAGCCACCAGATGTGCCAGACCAGAGCGAAGCCAAGCGCGACGTTGATGGCGCTGATGATGACGCCCGCACCGGTGTTCTTCGGCATGTGGATGGGGATGAAACCTTCCAGCGGACGCTCTGCACCGCGCTTCTTCATGTCTGCCCAGGCATCGACGTCATGCACGACCGGCGTGAAGGCGAAGTTGTAGGCAGGCGGCGGAGAAGAGGTCGACCATTCCAGCGTGCGGCCGTCGTAAGGATCGCCGGTGACGTCGCGCAGCTGCTCGCGCTTCAGGAAGCTGACGATGAGTTGGATGACGAAGCTGGCAATACCGAGTGCGATGAGGCCCGCGCCGAAGGCAGCGATTACGAACCAAATCTGCAGCGACGTGTCTTCGAACTGGCTGAGGCGGCGGGTAACACCCATCAGGCCGAGTACGTAGAGCGGCATGAAGGCGAAGTAGAAACCGACAAACCAGAACCAGAAGGACAGCTTGCCCCAGAACGGGTCAAGGCGATAACCGAAGGCCTTGGGGAACCAGTAGACGATGCCGGCCAGCACGCCGAAGACCACGCCGCCGATGATGGTGTTGTGGAAGTGGGCGATGAGGAACAGCGAGTTGTGCAGCACGAAGTCAGCCGGGGGAACAGCCAGCAGAACGCCGGTCATACCGCCGATGACGAAGGTGATCATGAAGCCGACGGCCCACAGCATGGGGACATCAAACTTGATGCGGCCCTTGTACATCGTGAACAGCCAGTTGAAGATCTTCGCACCGGTCGGGATCGAGATGATCATCGTCGTGATGCCGAAGAAGGCGTTGACGCTTGCACCCGAACCCATCGTGAAGAAGTGGTGCAGCCAGACGACGTAGGCGAGAATGGTGATGACCACCGTCGCGTAAACCATCGAGGCATAACCGAACAGACGCTTCTGCGAGAAGGTCGATACGATTTCCGAGAAGATACCGAAAGCAGGCAGAACCAGGATGTAAACTTCCGGGTGACCCCAGATCCAGATGAGGTTGACGTACATCATCGGGTTGCCGCCGAGATCGTTGGTGAAGAAGTTCGTACCAACGTAACGGTCAAGCGTGAGCAGGGCGAGTGTACCGGTCAGGATCGGGAACGATGCCACGATCAGGATGTTCGAACACAGCGACGTCCAGACGAAGATCGGCAGGCGCATCATGGTCATGCCGGGAGCGCGCATCTTGATGATCGTCACGATCAGGTTGATACCCGATAGCGTCGTTCCCACACCGGCGATCTGCAGACCCCAGATGTAATAGTCCATGCCAACACTCGGACTTCCCTGAATGCCGGAAAGCGGCGGGTAGGCCAGCCAGCCGGTCTGGGCGTATTCACCGATGAACAGCGAGATCATGGTGATCACCGCGCCGGCCGTCGTCATCCAGAATGAGAAGTTGTTGAGGAACGGGAAGGAAACGTCACGTGCACCGATCTGGAGCGGAATGACGTAGTTCATCAGACCCGTGATCATCGGCATTGCCATGAAGAAGATCATGATCACGCCGTGAGCGGTGAAAATCTGGTCGTAGTGGTGAGGCGGCAGATAGCCTTCCGATCCGCCAGAGGCAATTGCCTGCTGGAGACGCATCATGAGCGCGTCGGCAAAGCCGCGCAGCAGCATGATCAGAGCCAGAATGATGTACATGATACCGATCTTCTTGTGATCGATGCTCGTGAACCATTCCTTCCAGAGATAGCCCCACAGGCGGAAGTAGGTAAGGGCGCCAACGACGGCAAGACCGCCCAGCACCACTGCCGCAAATGTGACGATCAGGATGGGCTCGTGAAGCGGGATGGACTCCCAGGTTAGCCGCCCGAATAGGAACGACGTTTGATCGGAGTTGACGACCATTTTAGCCTCTTGGATTCAAAAACGTAAATTCGGCGCGGACAAGCCGCGCCGCAGAAAGCCGGGACGTTTCGTCAGCCAGCGACTTGTTTCGTTTCCGGCAGTGCAGCGGGTTCGAAAGTCTGACCCGAGATGACAGCCGGAGTGGATTGTGGGCCACTCGCCACGCCGTAAGGCGACAGCGGGGTGCAGACCACGGAATTCAGTGCCTTGGCGATATCGATGCCTTCCTTGCCACCGCCGCCATTGGCGTCGATGTGCATCATGTCGCGCATGCAGAGCTTGTTCGGTTCGACGCAGCGGTTGAGGATTGCGTCGTAAAGTTCCGGATCGACATTGGCGAAGTACTGCACAGGCTCGCGCTCGGAAGGCTTGGCGAAGTCCAGATACTCCATGCGGCCGAATGGCTTGCCGCCATCCTTGATCTTGGCGACCCACTGGTCGAAGCCCTGCTGGCTCAGACCATGGAACTTGAAGCGCATGTGCGAGAAGCCCGGGCCGGAGAAGTTGGCAGAAAAGCCGTCATAAACGCCTTCCTTGTTGATCACTGCGTGCAGCTTGGTCTGCATGCCGCCCATGGCGTAGATCTGGCCAGCCAGAGCCGGAACGAAGAACGAGTTCATCGCCGTTGTGCCGGTAATCTTGAAGTTGATCGGCACATCGACAGGGGCTGCGAACTCGTTGACGCTGCCGATGCCGAGTTCCGGATAGAAGAACAGCCACTTCCAGTCCATTGCCACCACTTCAACAGTGATCGGCTTGACCTCCGCCGTGACCTGACGGTTTTCGTCGATGCGGTCGATCGGGCGATAAGGGTCGAGACGGTGGGTCGCGATCCAGGTCACGGTGCCGAGCATCAGAATGATGGCGACAGGGGCAGACCAGATGATCATTTCCAGACGTGTCGAATGATGCCACTCAGGATCGTAATCCGTGGACTTGGCTGACTCGCGGTATTTCCACGCGAAAAACAGCGTCAGTGCCAGAACCGGAACGATGATCAGCAACATCAGAACGGTGGACGTGATGATGAGGTCGGCCTGCTGGCGGGCGACATCCCCCGAAGGGTTCATCACGACGAGGTTACAGCCGCTGAGCAGCAGCAGCGACGACAGGCCCCCAAGGGCCGAGGAGAATTTCTTGATCGTGCGCACGTTCTTAAACTCGATTATTTCATTGTGTGTCGGGGTTAGTTGCCAAACGTCATTTAATAAATGCGTAATTTTGTCGCGGCGCAGCGATTTTTCGCGGCGCAGCAAGAAAAGCATGGAACCCTTTCGGACGCGGATGTCGGGGGGATTATCGCATAGAGCCCTATTGGGGCAAGCCCTCTTGGGGGATTCTGTTTGACGGCCTTCAACCCCTGTGTGACAATCCGTCGCACGTAACGTGAACGGAAGAGGAGCCGTTGGCGTTACCGACATAGTTCGCGATACGCAGGAGGGAATATCATGAGTTATATCGATACGGCCTCATCCTATAATGGGCCGAATGGATCACACGGACAGACAGCGCCCGTTGCCGTTGATCCGGATCGCATCACAATCGCAGTCATTCTGGCGCGGATGACCGAGTTCTTCGACTTCTTCGTTTATGCTCTCGCATCTGCACTCGTCATTCCGTACGTGTTTTTCTCTTTTGCGGACCCGCTGACGGCAACCCTCTATTCCTTCGCGGTCTTTTCACTGGCCTTTATCGCAAGGCCGATCGGCTCCCTCGTTTTCCTGCAGATCGATCGAAAGTTTGGCCGTGCCGTCAAGTTGACGGCCGCGCTGTTCACGCTCTGTGGTTCCACCATGGCGATCAGCTTCCTTCCCTCTTTCGCGGAAGCGGGCATCATAGCGCCCGTCTTGCTGGCAGTCTTCCGTTTCGGTCAGGGTCTCGGTCTTGGTGGTGCGTGGGACGGGCTGGTATCGTTGCTGGCAATGAATGCGCCGGCCAAGCAGCGCGGCTGGTACGCAATGATGCCGCAGATTGGTGCGGCCATGGGCTTCGGCCTCGCCAGCGCATTCTTCATCATCTTCGTGACGCAGCTTTCCACCCCGGAATTCCTGGCCTGGGGCTGGCGTTTCCCGTTCTTTGTGGCGCTTGCACTCAATGTATTGGCGCTGTTTGCGCGTCTTCGCATGATTGTTACACCTGAATTCCAGGCCATGCTCGAGCAGCATGAACTTGAACCGAAGCCGATGTTCGAAATGTTGCGCAACCAGTCACGCGTCGTTTTCACCGGCGCTTTCGTGCCGCTGGCAAGCTTCGCACTGTTCCACCTAGTCACGGTTTTTCCGATTAGCTGGGTGACGCTCAACACAAATCAGCGACTGTCGGACTTCCTGTTTGTGCAATTCGTCAGCGCCATTATTGGTGGCGGCATGATTGTGCTGTCGGGTGTCCTCGCGGATCGCATCGGTCGCCGCAAGCTTTTGGGTATCGCGGCGGTGCTGATCGGTATCTTCAGCTTTATTGCGCCAGTATTGCTTGGCGCAGGTGATATCGGCCGGTATCTCTTCGTACTGATCGGTTTCTCGCTTCTCGGTCTTTCGTTCGGCCAGGCAGGCGGGGCTCTGGCATCCCGGTTCAGCCGTGAATACCGCTATACGGGCGCATCTCTGACCTCCGATATTTCCTGGCTCATCGGCGCCGGCTTCGCGCCACTCGTCGCGCTGGGATTTTCGTCCAAATTCGGTCTCTTTGCAGTGGGGCTTTACTTGCTGTCAGGCGCGATCTGTACCCTCGTGGCGCTGCTTTTCAGCCGCACCCTGGACATGCCATCGGAGTAGTCAGGGCAATTTAAAAATATCTTCAGCGCAAGCGCCGTGGAATCCTGTCGGATTTCGCGGCGTTTTTGTTTTTTTATTGCGCCATGGTCATTTTAATCTTGACTACATGCATCATGAAATATTATGTAAGTAATACTGACGTAATTTGGCGCCTTGACGCCGTTAAATAGTCATCAGGAATGGCGATGCGAACGACGAAAACGATTATTTGCGACAAAGCGGCATCGGCCGCCGCGCTGATTGGCGCTCGCATTGTGACCGTTCGCATTATCAAACGCCGCTAAGCAGAAAACCAAGAGGAGCAGCCAGGTCGCCTGCGGCTCCGCCCGCAGAGTGGATGGCTGTGTCAGCCGCGCTTTTGGGGAAAAGGGCGACGACGCAGAGGAATGCGCAACGAGAGGAGACGTCCGTGACAACGACTGAGCAGAGCACCGGCCTTTACGATGCAGCTTTTGAAAAAAGCAGCTGTGGCGTTGGTTTCATTACGCGCAAGGATGCAGTTCAAACGCATGACGTCCTCAAGCGTGGTCATGAAGCGCTCTGTGCGGTGCCGCATCGCGGCGGCATGTCGGCGGAAGGTGTGGGGGACGGCGCCGGCATCTCGGTGGATCTGTCTCTTTCCTTCTTTCGGAAGCTGACGGGCAATCAGACGCTTGCTGCAGGTCGCTTTGGTGTCGGCAACTTCTTCCTGCCGCAAAACCCGGCATTTCATGAGCGTGCCATCGGCATCATCGGTGACGCATTGGCCGAACAGGGTTTTTCCGTGTTGCTGGTCCGCGATGTTCCCGTCGACAATTCGGCGATCCGCCCCGCCGCAGTGCGTTATCAATTGCCTATCCGCCAATGGGTGTTTTCGGCGCCGGCAGACTGTAAAAGCCTCGGCGAGTTCGATTGGCGCATCCACAAGGCGTTGCTGGCGATCGAAGCGGTTGCCTACACGGTGCCGGAGCTGGCAGGTTTTTACCCGCTGTCGCTGAGCGCTCGCACGCAGGTTTTCAAGGGGCGCCTCAACTCAAATGAGGTCATGCCCTATTTCTGTGACCTTGTGGACCCGCGCCACGAAGTGCATACGATGTATTTCCATACGCGCTTCTCTACCAACACCGACCCACACCCTTCCATGGCTCAGCCATTCCGGTTGATGGCGCACAACGGTGAGCTGAACACCGACAAGAAGAACCGGCTTTCGGAAGCGGCAGTCGCTCTGGCGCGCAATGCCAGCATCATTCGGCCGAAAGGCCAGTCTGATAGCTGCCGACTTGACCAGACCTTGCAGGCCCGCGTCATGGAAGATGGCCTCGATCTCGTGACGGCTGTTGTCTCGATGATGCCACCAGCCTGGGAGAACGACGAGACCCTGTCATCCACCGTCAAAGCGATGCTGGAGTATTTCTCGCTTTATGAAGAAAAGAACGATGGTCCAGCAGCACTGATCTTTGGTGATGGCACCATCATCGGCGCCCGCCTTGACCGTCTTGGTTTGCGGCCGCTCCGTACGGTGGAGACGGAAGATTACCTCTGTGTGATGTCGGAAGCAGGTCAGATCGCGTTCCCTGCGGAAAGCGTTATCCGTCGTGGCCGTATCGAGGCGGGCGGCATGCTCTATTATGATCATGCCGAGGGTCGTGCCTGGTCGACGGTGGAAGCGCTCGAGATGCTGGCCTCTCGTCGGGACTACACGTCCTTGCTGCGGCAGGCGCGTGTGATGCTCGAGGAATTGCCGGAAGTTCCCGCAGAAAAGCAGGGTTCGCCGCTGCGTTATAATGGTGATCTGGAGCGCCACCAGCGTTACGTCGCCTATTCCCACAATCAGGAAAGCTTCAAGTTCCTGATGGACCCGATGCTGGCTTCCGGCGCTGAAAAGATTTCCGCGATGGGCTATGGCAACGCCATCAATGCGCTGTCCGATCAGGAGGGTGGCGTCGCCAAGTATTTCTCGCAACGCTTCGCGCAGGTGACCAATCCACCGCTCGACAGCATCCGTGAGGCGGATGGCATGACACTGCGCGTCGCGCTGGGCGCCAAGCCGAACAGCGGTGCAAAGACAGCACGCCAGATCGTCGTCCGTTCTCCGATCCTGACGCACCTCGACATGCTGCGTATTCGTGAACAGGAAGAAACGCCGGTTCGGCGTTTCGAAATGCTCTATACGCCGGTCTTCACGGAAGCGCGGGCGAACGAAGCCGCGCTGAAGCAGGCGATTGACAGTCTCTGCAACGAGATTGCAGGTTTTGCTGCAGCAGAAGGTGGTATCGCTGTCGTGACTGACCGCCATGTAGCGGCGGACCGTGCGGCCCTGCCAATGATCATGGTCGTTTCGGCCATCAATCAGAAGCTGATCGAGGAAGGTTTGCGTCTACGCGTCTCGCTGATTGTCGAGAGCGGTCAGTTTTCGTCATCGCATCACATCGCCGCCGCCCTCGGTTTCGGTGCTTCCGCCGTCTATCCGCTCGGCGTCCAGTTCCGCGCCGAGGAAAAGTTTGGCGGGGAGGCCGACAAGGCGTTCAAGCGTTTCGCCAAGGCGGCGGAAAAGTCTCTGATGAAAACAATGGGCAAGGTCGGACTTTGCACGGCGGAAAGTTACATCGGTGGCGAATTCTTCGAGCCAAACTTCCTGGATACCGAAGACCCGGTGCTGAAGCGCTATTTCCCCAACGTCAAGACGCCTGTTGGCGGTGTTAATTTCGCTGTTATCGCACAGGCCGTTGCCGACTGGCACAAGAAGGCGCTGACGGTGAAGAGTGAAAACGATATCCCGCTGCTCGGTCTCTTCAAGGAGCGTGCCGAAGGTGCGGGTCACTCATACGGCACCACTGCCGTTCGTGGTTTCGTTGACATGACGGAAGAAAAGATCGGTTTCGACAACGGAACCGACAATGAAGACATGCTGCGTCTTCTGCCACTCAACCGGCTGGAAGATGCCTTTGGCCTGAACGACGCTGCCTACTACCACAACAGCTTCGACCGGCTGACTCCTGAGGCGATCGACAAATTCGAGGTCACACCCGGATACCGTGCTTTCGCCCGCATGATGATGGAAGAAAGAGCACGCCGCCCTGCCGCCTTGCGCGACGTTCTGGAGTTGCCAGCCGATGTGACCTTCGCAGGTTCGGCCGAGGAGTTTCGTCGTGAAATGGGGCGGTTCTCGCGGCGTGGCAATAATAGTTTCATGGTCCGGGGCCTGCTGTCCGATCGTATCAATGACGATACGTTCCGTCTGCAACTGACCGGTACACAGGGTCATAATCTGGCGCGGCTTGCCGCTCTCGGACAGTCGCTGGTTGACCGTTTCGGCCAGGACATTTCCGGTCATTGGCTGGAAAGCGGTGCCCTTGCCGTACAGGCAAAGGGTGAGGCGCTCGCCTACCTGTCGCTCATCCGCACTGCGCCGGACAGCATTCCGCTTGGTTCCGTGCAGAAGGCAAGCGAGATCACGGCGACACTCGCTTCGGGCGCCATGAGTCATGGTGCGCTGGTCGCTGCCGCACACGAGGCAGTGGCGCACGGCACCAATATGGTCGGCGGCATGTCAAACTCGGGTGAGGGCGGCGAGCACATCTCCCGCTATGGCACCATTCGTGCCTCGCGCATCAAGCAGTTTGCCTCTGGCCGCTTTGGTGTCTGGGCCGGCTATCTTGCCGATCCGATGCTGGAAGAGATCGAAATCAAGATCGGCCAGGGCGCCAAGCCGGGTGAGGGCGGCCAGTTGCCATCGCCCAAGGTGACGGTGGAGATCGCTGCTGCACGTGGCGGCACGCCGGGGGTCGAGCTGGTGTCGCCACCGCCGCACCACGACACCTATTCGATCGAGGACCTGGCTCAACTCATTCACGATGCCAAGGCGGCGCGTGTTCGCGTCATCGTCAAGCTAGTATCCTCGGAAGGTATCGGCACGATTGCGGTGGGTGTGGCGAAGGCTGGCGCTGATGTCATCAACGTCGCGGGTAACACCGGTGGTACGGGCGCTGCAGCCGTGACCAGCCTCAAATATACGGGCCGCGCTGCGGAAATCGGCATTGCCGAAGTCCATCAGGCTCTTTGCGCCAACGGTCTGCGCGCCAAGGTCCTGCTGCGTTGCTCCGGCGCGCATCAGACGGCAAGCGATGTGGTGAAGTCGGCTCTGCTCGGTGGTGACAGCTTCGAGTTCGGCACCACAGCGCTGATGATGCTGAAATGCGTCATGGCCAAGAACTGCAACATCAAGTGCCCGGCAGGACTGACCACAAACCAGGAAGCTTTTAACGGCGACCCGCGTGCTCTGGCGCAATATCTGATGAACATTGCCCATGAAACACGCGAGATTCTTTCGGCACTTGGCCTGCCGTCGCTGCGGGAAGCCCGTGGCCGTTCGGATCTCTTGCACCTTCTCGATCACCCCGCCAGCGTCGGGCAGCTCGATCTGCGCGCGATGCTGACTGTGGTCGATGAGGTGATGATCGACGAGCCGGTCTACATGGAAAAGGACTTTGCGCTCGATGACGCGTTTGTCGAATTGGTGCGCTCTGCGCTGATCGACAGCAAGCGCGAAACCATCGAGCTTGGTGGCAACCGTTTCCTCAACAACTGCAACAAGAGCGTCGGTGGCCAGCTTGCCATCGATATCGAACGGCTGCTCAACCATGAACTGACGGAAGAGCAGGTCGCTGGTTTGCCTTCTGTCCGCCAGGACGAGCGCGGTCGTCGCTTCCTTGAGGCCGGTTCGGTTCGGATCGACACATCGGGGTCTGCCGGTCAGTCGTTCGGCGCATTCTGCAATGACGGCATGGTGATGGTGCACACCGGCACCTGCAATGACGGCGTGGGCAAGAGCGCTTGCGGCGGAACCATTGTGGTGCGCTCACCGGGCGGCGGGTCTGAAGAGGCAGGCGGCAACGTGCTGGTCGGCAATTTTGCGCTCTTCGGCGCGACCGGCGGCCGCACCTTTGTCGAAGGGCAGGCGGGTGACCGCTTTGCTGTTCGTAACTCGGGCGCAACGGCCGTTGTTGAGGGCGTGGGCGATTTTGCCTGCGAATACATGACCAATGGCGCGGTGCTGAACCTTGGAAGTTTCGGCAAGGGTTTCGGCAACGGCATGAGCGGTGGTTTCGTCTATCAGTACGACCCCTATGGTGATCTTCCAAAGAAGGTCAGCCACGATTCCATTCTGCTGGGATCGATCACCGGTGATGACGAACAGGCTGCCATCCATCATCAGGCTGTCTACCGCCTTTTGACCTGGCATGTGGCGGAAACCGGTTCTGCCAAGGCAGCATGGTTGCTGGAAAACTGGGAAAGCGAAAAGCACAATTTCGTATATGGCATGCCTCGTGCGCTTCTTCTTTATCAGGACAGCGACGAAATCCTGAAAGCAAAGCCACGCAAGGAATTGCTGGAAGAGTTGGCGACGGCGCTCGCTGCTCATCAGGTGCGCAAGTTCAAGCTGGCCTACCGTGATCGCAAGGCAGTCCTGAACGGGACTGTTCCGGGTTATGGCGAAACCGACACGGAAGACATGTTTGCGCTTCTCAACAACTACACGGTGTTGAGCATGGCGCAGGCCATTGCCATGCAGCGTGTACCGATGGCCAGCGGCCCGTCTGATCCTGCGATTGTGAAGGCTGTACGCAATCTGATCCTTACCGAAGACTACGCGCTGATGCAGCGGTTGTTGAAGTATGCCCGAGACGCTCTTTCGGATCACACCGATGAGCAGCTTGCCGTGATGATCGCTGCCAAGCGACTGGACGATTACAAGCAGGCCTTAGCACGCCGGAATATCTGGTCCGTGGATAGCCCCGGCACCTACGGCTGGATCATTCAGCAGAACAGGAAAAACATCGAAAAGATCGGGCGCCTGCCAGGCTACGAAGAACTCTTCGCTGCCCGTGCCATTCCCGACCTTGCAACCGCATCCAGCCAGAACAGGGCAGCGTGATGAAAATACCCTATATCCCCGAAGATGCCCCGTTCAATGGCGATCAGCGCGCATGGCTTGCCGGCTTTCTGGCCGGTCTGCATTCGCGCACTGCGTTGAGTGGGGACGCCGCGGTTTCCGCCGCTGCTCCAAAGGCTGCTCAAGCTGTTCTGAACGTCCTGTTCGGGACACAAACCGGCAATGCCGAAGCGCTGGCGATGGATATTGCTGCAGCGGCGCGGAAACAGGGCATGCAGCCTGTGGTCGCCGGTCTCGACGATGTGACGATGGAGACCCTCGCGACCATGAAGCGGGTCATCGTCGTAACCTCCACCTATGGTGAAGGCGAGATGCCGGACAATGCGCAACTTTTCTGGGATGCGCTGTCGGCCGAGGCTGCACCGCGTCTGGAAGGCATGAACTTCGCGGTTCTGGCCCTCGGCGATACTGGCTACGATGGCTTCTGCCAGGCGGGCAAGCTCATCGACACACGGCTGGAACAATTGGGCGGCAAGCGCATGCAGACCCGCCTTGATTGCGATATCGATTTCGAGGATGCGGCTGCAAGCTGGATAGGCGAAACTCTGCCACTGGCCGTTGCCATTGAAGGTGGTGCAGTCTCCGTTGCCGTGGAACCAGCAGCGGACGCGCCTGAAAAGGCAAAACAGGGCTGGAATCGCAAGAACCCCTATTCGGCACGTCTGAGTGTCAACCGCAATCTCTCCGGCACGTCTTCGTCCAAGGAAATTCGCCACTACGAATTTGATCTGGGTGAGAGCGGACTTCAGTACGAGGCGGGTGATGCGCTGGGTGTGGTGCCCGTCAACAATCCGAAGCTGGTCGAAGCTTTGGTAGAAAAGCTTGGCGCCACAGCCGATACCGTTGTTGCTGGATTTGACCAGCCGGTTGGAGACCTTCTTCTCAAGACGCTCGAAATCTCGACGCCTTCCCGTGATTTCGTCACGGAGGTTGCGAAACGTTCAGGCCACGAGGAACTGAGTCATATCCTTCTGAATGGTGATCGCGAGCAACTTGCGGCGTTTCTCTGGAGTAAGGATATTCTTGATCTGATCTCGCTTGGCGACAAGCAGCTTTTCGAAGTGGAGGAGTTTATAAAGCTTCTGAAGCCACTGCAGCACAGAGCCTATTCCATATCGTCGAGTCCCTTGATGGCTGGAAACAGCGTTCATCTGACCGTCGCAAGCGTGCGCTATCGCGCCGAGGGGCGTGATCGCGGTGGTGTCTGCTCAACCTATCTGGCGGATCGTGTGGCAGCCGACCAGAACGCCGGTATTTTCGTGTCGCAGAACAAGGCATTTCGCGTTCCACAAAACGACGATGCGCCGATGATCATGATTGGTCCCGGCACCGGAATTGCGCCTTTCCGCGCTTTCCTTCAGGAGCGCCAGGCACGCGGCGCGAAGGGCCGCAACTGGCTGTTCTTCGGCGACCAGCACCGCCAGGCGGATTTCATCTATGAAGACGAACTCGGTGACATGAGCAGGGCGGGCGTGCTGACACGCCTTGATCTCGCATTTTCCCGCGACCAGGCGGAAAAGATCTACGTCCAGACCCGCATGAAGGAAAATGGCAAGGCGCTCTATCAATGGCTGGAAGAGGGTGGGCATTTTTATGTCTGCGGCGATGCAACGCGCATGGCGCGTGACGTCGATGATGCCCTGCATGCGATCGTTGCCAGCGAGGCAGGGATCTCGGCGGAAGCCGCGGGTGACTATGTCAATCGCCTGAAACGGGAAAAACGATATCTGCGAGACGTCTACTGAGGGGGGTGTTCCGAGGCAGGTAACTGCCTCAGCAGTCCGAGCAGGTGATTTCCTGATCGCGTTGTTTGAAGAAATATTCCCGCTTGATGGTAAATGCCTGGACGCTCGAGGAAAGGCTAGACATGAACATCAGCAGATTGTGTGGCAGCGAAAACTCGACGTGAACCAGGAAGGTGTTCGCTGCCACAAGCCCTTTCGGCACTGTAACGCTTGATCCCTTTGCATAGGGAGCCAGGTTGTCCTGATCCCAGGACCAGGCGATTTTGGCCTGGCTTTTATCGTCGATCTTGATGCCGCTGATCTTGAGCTTCAGTCCGCTGGTGCTGTAGGGCGCGAAGATTGCCGCCGTGACGTCCTTCGTTGTTTGAAGATAGGCTTTGTCGACGGAGCTCTTCTTTGAAACCAGATCATTGATTGTCGCAGTCGCATGGCTCGCGCGCTTGTAGGCGCTATAGCCAAGTGTTAGCTCGAAGGATGTAAGGTAAAGGGCAACGAGGATCGGGAAAATGATCGCGAACTCGACCGCACCAACCCCGTTTCTATCTCGCGCAAATCGGGCGAAGACTGCCGGAAGCCGAAATTTCCTCAGGGTGGGGAGAGACACCTTGCGACGGATCATGGGCTGCCACTCGTGATGTATTTTTCATTCATGTAGGCGTCCGTCGCCACAATCAGGAAATGCGATGGCATCGAGCCGTCGGCGGGTCGGACCTTTGTCAGATAGGGGCGGATGATATCTGCCACGACACGCCAGCGATAATAGACCCGCAGCATGTTGATCGTTTCCGGGCCACCTGGCTTGAAGCCGAATTGGCTTTTGTCGAGATCGTAATACTGACCATTGGCTTTGAGCGCAATGGTGGTCGGAATATCCTTGAATGTCGCGAACGACCGCAGATCGATATAGAGTTTCTGCTCCTGTTTGATCTCGTCTGCGGAACAGGTCATCATGATCGAAATTTCCTTGCAGAAACTCTGGCGGAAATCCTCTTTGGTAATGGTACTGCTGATCTGACCGGTGCGCAGGCGCCTTGACATCGTGTCTGTAGCATTGACGATGACCTGTTCGGCCATCAATGCAATGAAGGTTTCGATGATCGCGAAGACAACGAGAAAATAGGGGATCGCAAGGATCGCGAACTCGATCGCCGCGGCTCCATCGCGCGAGACACGGAGTTTTCTCAGCAATGCTGTGAGAGGGGCCAGTCGCATGGGGCGATGTCGATCTTCATGAAATGCGGCAAACACCCGCGCTACTCAAATTCATTACAGACCATAACCAGCCGATGTTTAAATTGTCTTACCTCGAAAAGTTGCAGTTTAACCGGGGTTCATCATTGTTACTATGGTTATGAAAAGCATAAAGCCCGGCACATGGCCGGGCTTTTCTATATTAGATTTGAAGAATGTGCTGTTATTCAGCGTCAGCCTTCGACAAAACTTCGAGCGTCGGTGTAGACGTGATGTTGAAGCCGCAATCGACATAGTGGCACTCGCCGGTTACACCGCGTGACAGGCCAGAGAGCAGATAAAGCGCCGATCCGCCGATATCGTCGATATCGGCCGTCCGCCGTAGCGGGGCGTTTTTCTGGTTCCACGAATAGATGGCGCGTGCGTCGGAAATGCCCGCGCCTGCCAGTGTACGAACCGGACCTGCCGAGATTGCGTTGACGCGAATGTCGCGTGGACCGAAGTCGGCTGCGAGATAACGAACGGACGCTTCAAGCGCTGCCTTGGCAACACCCATGACGTTGTAGTTCGGGATGACACGCTGCGAACCGTTATAGGTCAGCGTCAGCATTGAGCCGCCATTGGTCATCAGCTCAGCGGCGCGCTTGGCGATTTCCGTAAACGAGAAACAGGAAATGACCATCGTGCGGCTGAAGTTCTCGCGCGTGGTATCGGCGTAGAGGCCCTTCAGCTCGTTCTTGTCGGAAAAGCCGATGGCATGAACGACAAAATCGAGCGAACCCCATTTTTCGCGGATCGCCGCAAAAAGCGCGTCGACGGAAGCGATATCTTCGACATCGCAAGGAACGATGAAATCAGAACCCAGTTCGGCAGCGAGTGGCTTGACGCGCTTTCCGAGAGCCTCCCCCTGATAGGTGAAGGCCAGTTCTGCGCCTTGGGCGGCGAGAGCCTTGGAAATGCCCCAGGCAATAGAATGGTTGTTTGCGACGCCCATGATGAGGCCGCGTTTTCCCTGCATGATGCCATTCATGGGCAATTATCCGTTATAACGCTGGAAGACGAGCGTAGCGTTGGTTCCGCCGAAGCCGAAGGAGTTGGAAAGGATCGTGTCGATCTTGGCGTTGTCGATGCGGCTGCGAACGATCGGAACGCCCGCGAATTCCGCGTCGAGTTCGGAAATGTGCGCGCTCTCGCCGATGAAGCGTTCCTGCATCATCAGGAGACCATAGATGGATTCCTGCACGCCCGCTGCGCCGAGCGAGTGACCCGTCAGCGACTTGGTGGACTGGATGTGCGGGATCTTGTCACCGAAGACTTCGCGGATAGCACCGATTTCCTTGCTATCGCCGACCGGCGTGGAGGTGCCGTGCGTATTGATGTAGTCGACATCGCCCTTCACGGTGGAGAGCGCCTGGCGCATGCAGCGGATTGCGCCTTCGCCTGACGGAGCAACCATGTCGTAGCCGTCAGACGTTGCGCCGTAGCCAACGATTTCAGCATAGATCTTGGCGCCACGCGCCTTGGCATGCTCCAGCTCTTCCAGAACGAGAACACCAGCGCCACCGGCGATAACGAAACCGTCTCGGTTGGCGTCATAGGCACGCGAGGCGGTCGCCGGCGTGTCATTGTACTTCGAGGACATGGCGCCCATTGCGTCGAACAGGTTCGACATGGACCAGTCGAGATCTTCGTGGCCGCCGGCAAACATGATGTCCTGCTTGCCCCACTGGATCATTTCGGCAGCGTTGCCGATGCAGTGCGCCGAGGTCGAGCAGGCCGACGAGATCGAATAGTTGACACCGTGGATCTTGAACCAGGTCGCAAGCGTTGCCGAAGCCGTAGAGGACATGGCTTTCGGAACGGCGAACGGGCCGATGCGCTTCGGGCTGGTGTTCTTCAGTGTAATGTCGGCGGCTTCAACGATCGTACGGGTGGACGGGCCGCCCGATCCCATGATGATACCGGTGCGCTCGTTGCCGCTGATGTCGCTTTCTTCCAGACCGGAATCGGCGATCGCCTGCCTCATTGCAACGTGGTTCCACGCTCCACCCTGGGAGAGGAAGCGCATTGCGCGGCGATCAACCAGATCGGTCGGATCGAGAGACGGCTTGCCCCACACCTGGCACTTGAAGCCGTGCTCGGCAAAATCAGGGGAGAAGGAGATGCCGGATTTGGCGTCGCGCAGCGATGCGGTGACTTCAGCGGCATCACCGCCGATAGAGGAAACAATACCGAGGCCGGTGACAACAACTCGTCTCATGAAAGGGACCTTTTCTTAAGATTTCGGCTGGACGGGGAACGCAGCCCGGGCATGTGCCGGGGCAGGCGTTGTCAGTCTCAGGCGGTCTTTTCCTTCGACAAACCTACACGAAGGTCCGTCGCCTGATAAATGGTTTCGCCATCGGCCTTCAGCCAGCCATCAGCGGTGCCGAGGACAAGGCGTCCGCGCATGACGCGCTTGAAGTCGATGCCGTATTGCAGAAGCTTGGTGTGCGGGCGCACCATGCCTTTGAACTTCACCTCACCGGTGGAAAGCGCCATGCCGCGGCCTTCTTCACCCAACCAGCCGAGGAAGAAGCCGGTTAGCTGCCACATGCCGTCAAGGCCAAGGCAGCCGGGCATGATCGGGTTTCCCTGGAAGTGGCAGGGGAAATACCAATCATCTTCGCGCACGTCGTATTCAGCACGGATGTAACCTTTGTCGAATGCGCCGCCGGTTTCGGAAATTTCGGTAATGCGGTGAACCATCAGCATAGGAGGCAGAGGAAGCTGTGCATTGCCGGGGCCGAACAGTTCGCCGCGACCGCACGCCAGGATTTCCTCGTAGTTGTAGCTCGATTGCCTCGTTGCCATGGTGTTTCCGTTTCCCCGTATACTGGTGTTGATCGACTTCTGTAGAGCAAGTTAGGTTCAAATTGAAGCGCTGCAAGGGCAACGACCCACTCTGGTTCCTGATGACTTGTCGCTAAAGACCGCCTTTACATGGCGCCCGCATACAGGAAGCGTAAGGGCGGAACCAGAGGAAATTTGCAAATATGCCCTGTTTGCCGCCATTTGCCGCGCTTACGAAGCTTTGAAACTATTGAAAGCAACGGGCGCAAAAGATATATGCTAGTGTAATTGTCCGGGTTTTAACCCCACGTTTGGAATGGGATTGCATGGCATTTGACGCGACATTGGACATCGGAACGAGGCTGCGGCGCTGTGGGTTGCGCCCGACGCGGCAACGCGTGGCTTTGGGCGATCTTCTCTTCGCGAAGGGTGATCGCCACCTGACGGTCGAGGAATTGCACGATGAGGCGGTCTGTGCCGGCGTTCCCGTGTCATTGGCCACAGTCTATAATACGCTGCACCAGTTCACCGAAGCCGGCCTCATCCGGGTTCTGGCCGTAGAAGGCGCGCGCACCTATTTCGATACCAATGTGTCCGATCACCACCACTTTTTTGTAGAAGGGGAAAACGAGGTTCTCGATATTCCCATCAACAACATCCAGATCGACAATCTTCCCGAAGCGCCCGATGGTATGGAAATCGCGCATGTGGACGTGATTATCCGTCTGCGCCGCAAACGCGGCTAAGCAAGACAAGCAATACGGCGCCTTCGGGCGCCTTTTTTGTTTGGGTGGGGCTTTTACTAAAGAATATCTTCCGGCCGCCTTCCGGGCCGGGTTTTGTACGGTGGGAAGGTCCATCCGAAAATCAGGGCGCCTGAACGAATGCCGAAGGCCACCAACAGGCCGAGGCCGGATGCGAGGTAGAGTGGGGCGCCGAGAAAATAGGCTGCTGTGAAAATTGACGATCCCGCAAGGGCGCAGCTGACATAGACCTCGGGACGCAGCAGGGCCGATGGCTCCCCCGCCAGAATATCGCGAAGAACGCCACCGAATGTTGCCGTCAAAACGCCGGTGACGATTGCGACGGTTGCCGATCCCGTTGCTGCCAACCCCTTCGCGGCACCCATGACGCTATAGGCGGACAAGCCGACGGCATCGAGCCAGAGCAGCAGCTTGTAGCGTGACTCAAGCAGATGCGCGGTGAAAAACACCAGCACTGCGATCGATACGCACACCAGGATATAAGTCGGGTTGACCACCCAGAAAACCGGCGCTCGCCCCAGTACGAGGTCGCGAACCGTTCCGCCACCGATACCCGTCGCTGCGGCAAAGAACAGAAAGCCGATCAGGTCAAGCTGTTTGCGGGACGCCGCAAGCGCGCCCGTGGCGGCAAAGACCGCAACCCCGGCATAATCGAGAAAACCGAGAAGTGTCATGAAATGGTTCCCCCGAAAAACAAAGTGTCATCGCGTCAGTGTCGCGCAAGCACAGCTCTTTAAGGTCGCCGACCGGATGATTGCAACATCCATAGCCGAAACGAATGCAAAGGAAAATGCCGTGCGGAAAACCATTGTCGCAGCCCTTCACGCACTGGTTCTATTCATGTTTCCGGCCACATTGTCGGCGCAGCAGCAACTCGTCAGCGATCCCGAAATTTACGAGAAAGACCACTTCAACCAGACCTGCAAGGCAGCGACATACGGGGAGGGGTTCGTCACAAGACTCGACATCAACAATGATGGCTTGATGGATGCTGTCGTCAATCACGGTGTGCTGGGTTGTGACGGGGAACAGGGCAAGAGTTGTGATGAGGATGGTTGCCCCTACAACTTCTATGTTCAGGTGAAGGAGGGCGGATATCTGATGATCGCAACAGCGCGGATCTATGACTATGAATTCGTCAAGCGCTTCGGCAACATGGTCTTCGCTCTCAAAATGCATCCGCGTTATTGCGAGCGTACCGACAAGGAGCCCTGCCTCATGACCGTCCGGGTACGGGGAACGAAGTTCGTTACCATCTCACGGAAGTAATATCTTGTCCTCAAGACGGCATGCGCTTGATCGTTACCCGTTGATTGTAACGGTCCCGAAGGGACCGAGGAAGAAAGAGGGTTGCGGCGGCCGTGGCGTAGATCGCCGCAGTGACAACCCATAATGCGGCAGATTGCAGAGCTCCGCCCAGAATCGCACCGCAGAGAGCCCCAATCACCATACCGAGCCACGGCACGATCTGGATATTCCAGTCAAAGCTGCGGTCGCCAAGTATGAAGCGGCCAATGCCTCGGCCAAAGCGAGAAAGGGCACCCGTCACATAGGTGAGGCCGATTGGCAGGCCCTCAATGTGTTCGACAGCGGCGTTCACCATGCCCATGGCAAAAACGATCAGGTAAAACTGTATGGCTGCTGTGTCCTCTCCGCCAAGCAAGGCGGCGATCGCGATCAGAGAGCCGACCGCAAACAAGACCGCAAACAGGCGGCGGGCGAAGCTGTGCGCAATGATGATGCCGCCCGCATTGCCGGCGATGAAGGCGATAACCGCAAGCAGCAGTTTCGCAGCATGGCCATAGGCGCCGGTACCGGCTGAGACAGCCGCCCGTGTTGTGTTGCCCGTCATGAACGACACGAAGTCACCGGAAATACGAAGCCCGACGGCGTCGGTCATTCCGGCGATAAACGATATGGCGGCGACCAGCGCAATACCCGTTCCGGTACGCCTGGTTCTGATGATGTTGCGGCGTCTCTGTCTGGTCATGGAAAAGCTCGACATCGATAAAGAGGGTTGTTGGGCCCGGTCAGCGGAATAGGCAAAGAAAAATGATGAAGGCGCTTATTTGTAGGGCGTCTGGTGCCGATACGGCAACAATATCTCAACGCTCGGTGCGATTTATTTTGTCTAGACAAGTGAGAAAACCACCCCTACCATGCCTCAAATAAGGCGTTTAAGAATATCGCTCAAAAATAAAGCAACAGGGGACTTCATAATGAGGAAAAATCGGGTGTTTGCTGCAGCCGTAGTGCTGCTTTCGTCCACTGCCGCGCATGCGGAAACATCTGTCTCGATCGGTATGTCCGGCTGGACAGGTTTCGCGCCGCTGACGCTTGCCAAGGCAGCGGGCATCTTTGAAAAAAACGGGCTCAAGGTCGATATCAAGAAAATACCGCAAGCCAGCCGCCACCTCGCATTGGCATCCGGCGATATTCAGTGTGCCGCAACAACCGTTGAGACGTGGGTTGCCTGGAATGCCAATGGTGTGAAGTCCACGCAGATCTTCCAGATGGACAAGTCGCACGGTGCCGATGGCATGGTGGTTCGTAGCGACGTGTCCAAGATCGCTGATCTCAAGGGCAAAACTGTCGCCGCATCCGCACCAGGCACATCTCCCTATTTCTTCCTCGCCTGGATACTCAAGGAAAATGGTCTGACGCTGAAAGACGTCAAGGTCGTCAATCTTGAGCCGGGTCCGGCGGCACAGGCCTTTGTCGCCGGTCAGAATGATGCCGCCATGACGTATGAGCCGTATCTCTCCACTGTTCGCGCTGCGCCGGATCAGGGAAAGATCATTGCCACGACGCTCGATTATCCGGCGGTGATGGACACGTTCGGATGCACACCGGCTTTCCTGAAGGAAAACCCCGAAGCAGCCAAGGCGCTGGCCAACAGCTATTTCGAGGCCCTTGAACTCATCAAGGCTGATCCGCAGAAGTCCTATGAGACGATGGGGGCAGACGTAAAGCAGTCCGGCGAGGCCTTCGCTGGTTCGGCGAAGTTCCTGGAATGGCAGGACAAGGCCGCCAACCAGAAATTCTTCGAAGGCGAGTTCAAGACCTTCTCGGAGAAAGCGGCAGACCTCCTGCTGGAGATCGGCGTGATCAAGTCGAAGCCGGATATCTCGACCCTCGCGGATACGTCTTTCATCAAGTAAAGCATCAGCATCAAGGGCGCGGTGGCGAAAAGCACCGCGCCCGTCTTTAGCTAGGCGCCAATATGCACCCTCTTCAACCGATCGGAAACGGAGCGAGGATAAGCCTCGGCATCCTGTTCTTCGTGCTGTTTTTTCTCGCCTGGGGCATCGCGACCTTGGGTGGTTTTGTGTCCCCCACCTTCCTTGCCGATCCGATCACCATGCTGAAGGATGGCATATACCTGCTGACGGATCAGGGGTTCGCGACCGATATCGGCATGACGGTCTGGCGTGTCGTCGGTGGATTTGTCATGGCCTCGCTTGTGGCTGTGCCGCTGGGGATCGCCATGGGAGCCTACAAGCCGGTTGAAGCCCTGCTTGAGCCGTTTGTTTCTTTTGCGCGCTATCTGCCTGCCTCTGCTTTCGTCCCGCTTCTGATCCTATGGGCAGGGATTGGCGAGATGCAGAAACTGCTGGTGATTTTTATCGGTGCGGTATTCCAGATCGTGCTGATGGTGTCCGTGGCCGTTTCTGGGACAAGGCGCGATCTGGTCGAGGCCGCCTATACGCTTGGTGCCAGAGATAGAGGCGTGGTGCGCCGTGTTCTCATTCCGGCAAATGCGCCCGATATTGCAGAAATTCTCCGCCTCGTGCTGGGCTGGGCCTGGACCTACGTGATCGTCGCGGAACTGATCGGTGCGTCCTCCGGTATCGGTTACATGATTATCAACAGCCAGGCGTTGATGGCGACGGGCCAGATTATCTTTGGCATCATCGTCATTGGCATCATCGGGCTGATTTCGGATTTCGCTTTCAAGTTCTTGAACCGGAAGCTTTTTGCATGGAGGCTCGCCTGATGAGTGAACTCGTCATCAAAGGCGTCAGCCGCACATTTCCCGGCGTCCGTGGCGGTCAGCCCACCCTTGCGCTGCAGCCGACGGATCTGGACATCCCCCGCAACGACTTTGTCACGATCCTTGGCCCGTCAGGGTGCGGCAAGTCGACCCTCCTGCGCATAATCGCCGGGCTGGATCGACCCACGACGGGCAAGGTTCTGTTGTCCGGTCAGGAAGTGAAAGGCCCAGGCGCCGATCGCGGCATGGTCTTCCAGTCCTACACGCTTTTTCCTTGGTTGACGGTGCGTGAGAACGTTGCTTTCGGCTTGAGGGAGCGCGGCGTCGCCGAAAAGGAAAAATGGGAGATCGTCGATAGCTACATCGACAAGGTCGGTTTGCGCGGGTTTGAGAACCATTGGCCTAAACAGCTTTCGGGCGGTATGCAGCAGCGCACCGCCATTGCCCGTGCGCTGGCGAACGGCCCGAAGATCCTGCTTCTTGACGAGCCGTTCGGTGCTCTCGACAACCAGACACGAGGTTTGATGCAGGAACTTCTGCTCGGCATTTGGGAGCGTGAGCAGAAAACCGTCATCTTTGTGACCCACGACATCGAGGAGGCCGTCTTCATGGCGTCGCGCGTCGTCACGATGTCGGCGCGTCCCGGTCGTATCAAGTCCATCACGCCGGTCAACCTGCCTCATCCACGCCACTACACCATCAAGGCAAGCCCTGAGTTTTCTCAGTTGCGCGCCGTGCTGACCGAGGAAATCCGCGGTGAAGCCATTGCTGCGGCAGCGCATGGATAGCTGACGCATCGGGCTTGGAGGAAAGACCATGGGAATGGTGAGCGCAAAGGCCGGTCTTCAGGAAAAGTCGTTGCACGAGCGCATACGCAATGATGTCGAGCGCCGGATTGTGACCGGCGAATGGCCACCCGGTCATCGCATTCCGTTCGAACACGAGATCACGCGCCAATATGATTGTTCACGCATGACGGTGAACAAGGCATTGGGCGAACTCGTACAGCGCGGGCTTATCGAGCGCCGTCGTCGTCTCGGGACATTCGTCAAGCAGCCGCAGGTGCAGTCTGCCGTGCTTGAAATCCACGATATAGAGCGTGAAGTACATGCGCTCGGTCTGGTTTACGGTTACAGGCTGGATAAACGCCTGCTTCGCACTGCTGATGAGAAGGACAGGCTGGCGATGGAGTTACCTTTCGGTGCGCCTGTCGTCGAATTGACCTGTACACATTTTGCCGGTGGCGTTCCGTTTTGTCTGGAAGAGCGCGTCATCAATATCGGCGCGGTTCCGGAATCGGAGTTTGCCGATTTTTCCGAGATAGGGCCTGGAACCTGGCTTTTGAAAATGGTGCCTTGGAGCGCGGCTGAACATCGGATCAGTGCTGTCGCTATTGACCGGCGCAGCGCCGCCGCACTTGATATTCCGGCCGGGGCTGCCTGTCTTGTCATTCAGCGTCGTACATGGCATGGGTCGGAATACATAACCCACGTTCAAGTCACATATCCTGGCGAGCGGCATACACTAGTTGCCCAGTTTTCTCCGTCCCAGAAGACTTGAGAGCGCAATAGTGGTCACTTTTTTGTAAAGATCAGTTTACGGTTGCGCTTTTGGCAATATAATAGTTGTCAAAAGAACTCATGTTTATTATCGGAACATCGTGCATGCACGACGTCATCCGTTATGACCCGGTTTTGAAAAACTGGCCAAATTTTCGGATGGGTTCATCGACGGAAATCCGGGATAAAATTCATGTCAGTTCAGACCTCCACTTCCTCCGCGCTCACCAAAACAGCAACCAGAGAGCGGCGCATCGCAAAAGTTGCAGTGATCGCGTTGCTGGCCGGCCTTCACGCTGGTTCGGTTTTTGCGCAGGCTGTGCCCGGAACGTCGACAGAAACTGCCCCGCAGCAGACGAACCCAGTCACGCAGGCGCCTGCGGCCAACCAGGCACCAACCGCTACGCCGGTAACTCCTGCGCCGGCGCAAACGCCAGCACCGGCAGCACAGCAGACGCAGCCACCCGTTGAGGCGACGCAGCCTCCGGCTGCTGCGCCAGGTGAGCCAGCGCCGTCCGCTCCCGCGACGACCAATGAAACTGTCGCTCCGCAGCCGCAAGGCGAGACAACGGCACCTGCAGCCGCGAATGAGAACTCGACGGTACTGGAGCCTATTGCCGACCCGGCACAGCGTGCAGACATTCCGCACAACCTGTCGCCCTGGGGCATGTTCATGGCCGCCGATTGGGTCGTCAAGGGTGTGATGATCGGACTTGCCTTTGCCTCGCTTGTGACGTGGACCGTTTGGGTCGCCAAGTCGATCGAGCTTGCTGGCGCACGTGTTCGCGCCGGCAAGACGCTCAAGGTTATCCGTAAAGCCAAGTCGCTTGTCGAGGCAACGGAAGCCGTCGAGAAAAGAGGCGGTCCTGCTGCGCTCATGCTGCGCATGGCCAGCCACGAGATGCACCTCTCGGACGCCGTTGTTGATCATACCGATGGTGGCGGCATTAAAGAGCGCGTCTCGTCTGCGCTGTCACGCATCGAAACCCATGCCGGTCGCCGTATGGCGCGTGGAACGGGCGTTCTGGCTACGATTGGCTCCACCGCTCCGTTTGTCGGTCTGTTCGGTACAGTCTGGGGCATCATGAATTCGTTCATCAGCATTTCCGAAACGCAGACGACCAACCTTGCCGTTGTCGCTCCCGGTATTGCAGAAGCGCTGCTCGCAACCGCCATCGGTCTGGTCGCGGCTATTCCCGCTGTTGTTATCTACAACGTCTTCGCCCGCTCGATCACCGGCTATCGCCATTTGCTGGCGGATGCTGCAGCAGGCGTGGAGCGTCTTGTCAGCCGCGATCTCGATTTCCGTCGCATTCCGCCGGGCAGCAGCAGCAAGCCCGCTGTATCTCTGGTCGGACGGTGATCGGTCATGGCTGGCGGCATTCGCGAAAACAGCGGAGACGACCTCTCCGAAAACCATGAGATCAACGTTACGCCGTTCATCGACGTCATGCTGGTTCTGCTCATTATCTTCATGGTTGCCGCACCTTTGGCGACCGTGGATGTGAATGTTGATCTGCCTGCATCGACCGCCAAGCCGGCCGAACGCCCGGATGAACCGCTTTATCTCACCGTCAAGGATGATCTGTCTCTCAATCTGGGTAACGATCCTGTGGCGCGTGAAGCCCTGGCGGCTGCCATAGACCAGCAGACAGGTGGCAAGAAAGACACGCGTATCTTCCTGCGGGCCGACAAGGCGGTGGATTACGGGCACTTCATGGAAATCATGAACCTTCTTCGTGACGCCGGGTACCTCAAGATCGCGCTAGTTGGTTTGGAGGGCGCCGCTGCCGCTTCGCAAGCTCCCGCCGCAGCTCAACCACCGGCGCCCACCACGCAGGGAACAGCACCATGACCGAAAACGGTTACCCGCAGTCCAAGCATTCCCGTATCGGGGAATTGGCGCTGTGGACCGTCGCGGCGCTGGTTATGTTCGGCGTCCACGCCGGTTTCGCATATTACTTGATGCTGGAGCCCGTTGAGCCGGAGTCGGACGGTTCTCCGCCCGCTGCAATCATGATCGAAATGGCCGCCATTCCTGAAGCGGTGAATACCGAAGAAACCACCCAGGCACAGGACATGGAAGACGCTGAAGAGGTGAAAACCGACAACAGTCAGCCGGTGGAAGAGGTTACTCCTGAAGAGCCCCCACCGCCGCCACCTGAGCCGGTTGCTGAAACCCCGCCGCCAGAGCCGGTGACACCGCCTGAACCGGTCGAAGAAGAAGTGGCCGAGCCCGAGGAGATTCCGGAACCTGTCGAAGAGATCGATCCGGTGCAGGAAGAAATGATGGCGGCACTCGAGAATGTCGAGGTGCCCCTGCCAGTCATGCGACCTCCGCCGCCGCCGGTGGAAAAGAAGGTCGAGAAGAAAGAGCCGGTAGAGAAGAAAAAGGTCGAGCGCGAGCGTCCGAAGCCGCAGCAGGCATCGCAACTGCGGGAAACCGCGAAAGCCGAAGCGCAACAGTCGGACAGAACGGCTGCATCTCGCAATACCGGCGGACTGTTTTCGTCTTCCAACGTCTCTCCTGCAAAATGGGGTGCGCGGGTCCGTTCGCACATTGAACGTCGTAAGCCGCGTACGTTGAGAGGCGGATCGATGACAGCGGTCGTGCGTTTTCGCGTGAATGATGGAGGCTCCATCAGTGGTGTGAGCGTCATACAGTCGACCGGTGACTCCTCGATCGACCAACAGATTGCTGCATGGGTTCAGAACGCTTCGCCAGTGCCGGCGCCTCCGCCGGATGCGGGTAAGACAGTCACGGTGCCGATCAGCATTCGATAAGCAAAATGGCCGGGCTCTCCCGGCCTTTTTTGTGTCGACAATATCGACGTCCCCGCCCGTCTCCGCGTCGAAATGGATTTCGCTCATTGTCTTGATGGTGTAGGTCTTGTCGTCTCCCAGAAACAAGGCATCCCACACATGAAACTATCCATTGCAGAGGCGGAGGATTTTGTATCCTCCATCTTCGAGCGCAACGGCGTTTTGCCTGAAAATGCACGCTCGGTCGCGCGCGCACTCGTTGCCTCCGAGGCCGCTGGACAGGGCGGTCACGGGTTTCGTCGCATTCCTGCCTATGTAAAACAGGCCCGGTCCGGCAAAGTCGATGGCAAGGTGCGTCCTTCCTTCGAGCGGACAAGACCGGGCGTTCTCGCTGTCGACGCCGGTTATGGTTACGCCTATCCGGCGATTGATCTGACCGTTGGCGAATTGCCGGAAATCGCACGACAACAGGGCATCGCGCTGGCGGTCATCGGTCGCTCGCATCATGCGGGGGTCATGGCGCTGACGGTGGAGCGTTTTGCCGAAATGGGCCTGGTAGCCCTGATGTTTGCCAATGCACCGGCTTCCATGGCACCGTGGGGTGGGACGAAACCTCTTTACGGGACGAACCCGATCGCTTTTGCTACGCCTGTCAAGGATGCCGATCCGCTGGTGATCGATCTCGCCTTGTCCAAGGTTGCGCGTGGAAAGATCATGGCGGCCCGTCAAAAGGGCGAGACCATTCCCGGCGACTGGGCCTTCGATCGCAACGGTCGTCCAACCACCGATGCCGAAGAGGCAATGGCCGGAACCATGGCGCCAGCCGGAGAGGCGAAAGGCGCCGCGCTTGCCTTGATGGTCGAGATCATGGCCGCAGCGCTGACAGGCGGCAACTTCGCTTTTGAGGCGTCCTCGCTGTTCGACGACAAGGGCAGTCCCCCATCGCTTGGCCACACCATCATCGCAATCGACCCATCCTCTACCGGCACGGCTCTTTTCACTGACAGGTTGGCCACGATTGTCGGAGAAATTGAAAGCCAGGAGAATGTCCGGCTTCCTGGACGAAGAAGCCAGGGTATACGCCGCAATTCCCTGGAAAGCGGCATTTCGATCGACAGCGATATCCTCGCGGAAATACAGGCACTTTGAAAAAAAGAAAGCCCGGCGGATCAAAAAGATCCGCCGGGTTAAACCGCTCGCGCCTCGACGCAGACAGGAAATCATTTCCTGGTCATTTTCTGGTCCGCCATCCATTCGTTCCAGAGCTCAACACCGAAAAGTTGGACGCAGATCCATGGGCGCCTGATGCTCAAAACAAACTGTCTGAGAGCGTCAGTGCCAGTTCCGTGCTTTTTCCGTGGCTCTGGGCGACAGGATCATGACGCATCAAGTCATCAAGCAGTTTTCACGTTCACGCAAAGGGGACGAATTGCGCGAACGTCAGATATCGCGGTCAATCAGGCCGCGCATCAGCGCGGTACTGACCGCATTGAGAAGGTTGGCGGCGCCAAGCTTTGCGCGTGCGCCGTCCAAAACATCCCTGATGTCTTTTTCGTCATGTCCTGTAGTGGCCGCTATTCGGGAGGGATGCTGTCCCTGAGCGATCAACCCAAGATATTCTCGCTCCATATCGGAAAGGACGATCTCGGACGGATGATCGTATCCATGCTGCACTTGCGAAGACATGTTCGTTCTTTTCTTTTTTGGGAACCGGCTCTTTGAAGGGAACCGGGCATTGTCTTTTGCGCCCGCGAACAACAGAAAACACTCCGTCGTCAGAAGCCTGAAACTGCTCCCGTCGGTTCGTCTGTATCTGGGCCTGGGTCATAAAATAACGGTTTGCACCGTCAAAACCCCGGAGGCGGCGCCGTTGCCGGGTCCGGAAGATGGCCGCTATTAAGCGATATCGAAAATGAAGGAAATAACTTTAGATGCCACACGTCATGGTTTTGTTGTTACATTTTGGGGCACTTCGAGTTTTTCCGGGATTTTTTGGTGATGTTTTCTTCTTTGATCGGAAATATAATTGCGAAAATACCGCCTTATTCGGCGGAATGATATGTATATCTCTTACGGATCTCGGTCGGTGTTGCGCCGAACCATCTTGAAACAGAGCGCGAAAAGGCGCCTGGGGTAGAGTATCCCAGCCTGTAGCCAATATCGGAAACCGGCAGATCGCTCTCAATGAGAAGTCTGTAGCCGGCATCTTTTCGGATCGTGTCCTTGATCTCGTTGAGGTTGGTTCCAAGTTCCGTCAACCTGCGCTGAAAGCTGCGTTCTGACAGATTGAAATAGGGTGCAATCTCCGTCAGCGACAGTTCCGCGTCGGTAAGCCGCATTTGCAGGTAGCGTTTCACCTGATCGATAAACTGGGTGGCTTCCACCGATGTTTCGGGCCGCAGCATTCGGCATTGCAAGTTCATCAACTCGAACAGGCGAGTATCGGCATGAGGATTGGCAATATCGAGCAATGCGGCTGGCACACGCAGCGTGTTGATCGCTTGTGAAAAGCCTATCCGCCGCGTCAGCCGATCTTTAAACAGTTGGATATTCTGCGGTTTTGGCCGTTCCAGGCCAATTTCAATCTGGTTGATCCGCTCAGCCAGAATATCGCGCAGCCGCTCAAAAAGAATACCTAACGCCAGATCCACATATTGGTCACGTCTGGCAATAACAGGGGCAAACGTCCATGACAACGACGTGTGGTGCTCATCCATCGTCATCGTGAAATGGCTGGTATTGGTTGCGTAATAAACGTGATCTTGAAGAAATTGCAGAAACGACCGCACGTCTGGAGCACTCATCAGGCCATACCCGAAAGCCCCTGAAGCCCCGGCCGGAAACACAGACGCACATTGCAGGCCAAAGGCGTCGTCAGCGGAAATCACCGCACAGGTTTCCAGAAGACGGCAAAGCTTGTCGAGACTTATGCGTTCGGTCAGACTACCGAATTGGTTGGAATCGATGCCCAGAGCCCCGCAGATGGGGACGATATCAATACCGCGCGATCGCGCATAACCGCTCACACCGGCAGCGAGACCGGCCACGACCGTTATGTCGTCGTTGAGATGTTTTCCCGGCATCGGTCGTCTGGCGCATAATGTTGAGTATTTGTCGTCAGATGCTAAGCCGGGAACAATTATTTGTCGAGCGCTGTGCTGCGCAAAGTTTCACGCATACAAGTCGAATAGCTTTGCTTCAGGACGGTGATGATGGTTTGACCGGCCTCATCGATTGAGCCGCTATTGTCCACTGTCGTGACGTCGAAATCGCCGAGCACACTGAGTGTGCTGCGTTCCAGCCGCTTGAGGATATCCTCCTTGGTTTCGCGTCCACGCAACTCAAGCCGTTTCGCCAGAACATCCGGCCTTGCAACGACATTGACCACTTTGAGCTTGGGAAAAACCGTCTGGAATTGCGGCAAAGCGGACCGGGAGCCATTGGCGATCACCACGTTCCCCGCATCGAGATGATCGTAGACACTTGCTGGTATCCCGTATTTCAATCCATGCGCCTGCCAGTAGACGGCAAAAGCGCCCTGCTGCTGGCGCTGATCGAATTCCTCGGTGGAAACGGAGTCGTGGCTTTCGCCGCCTGCGTCTCCGCTGCGTGTAATCACGCGTCTTGTGAAATGGAAGCATGGCTTGTCCGCAAGGTGTCTTGCGGCATAGTCCATCAGCGTGTCTTTGCCGGCACCGCTTGGACCGACAACCACGATCATGACGCCGGATGCAGAATGCTGAGTTCGCGCGCTACGATCTGCCTCCATCATGCGACACGTCTGCCTTGGCGCCAAACGGAACGAACGACCGGAACGCCGTGTTCGCGATGAACTCTGACGAGGTCTGCCCGCAGGCCGGTCTTGATGCGGCCGCGATCATCGAGACCAACCGTCCGGGCTGGCGTCGCTGTCACCATCGCCAGGGCTTGCGGCAAGGTGATGCCTTCCACCTGATCGGCAAGCAGGAATGGCGCATAGAGCAGGCTGAACGGCACGTAGTCGGACGACAGAACGTCCAGAACGCCAAGCTCCGCGAGATCGCGGGCAGCGATATTACCGGAATGGGACTTGCCGCGAACGATATTGGGCGCGCCCATCAAGACGCTCATGCCGGCGCTGTGGGATGCACGTGCGGCTTCGACGCTGGTGGGAAATTCTGCAAGCTTTACGCCGTGCCCGATCGCTTCGCCGACATGTGCTTCAGTCGCATCGTCGTGGCTGGCAACGGTTATGCCACGTTCCGCACAGTTTGCCGCCAGATAGTCGCGATGCTTGGCAGAATAGGCGGCAGAGGCAGCAACACGTCGCTTGACGAATTCGGCGAACGCATCATCGCTCAGTCCGCGCTTCTTTTGATAATAGAAGCTGTACTGCTCCATCGACTGGAACTGGCGCTGTCCCGGAGAATGATCCATCAGCGAGATCAATCGCACGCGCGGGTCTGTCTCGAAATCCTCGAAATGGTCAAGGACGTCGGAAGAGGCGACTTCACAGCGCAGGTGCAGAAGGTGATCGGCGCGCAGACGGTTCTGGTCGGACGCCGCTGCGATGGCATCGGCCATTTCGCGCATTTCGCCCTTTTTAAAACCGCCGTCTTCATCAGAGCCAAGCCGCAGGCAGTCGAAAACCGTGGTGATACCAGACGATGCGACCTGTGCATCATGGGCCTGAATGGCGGCGATCTTGTCCCAGGTTACGCCAGGGCGCGGCGAATAATGTTGTTCCAGATGGTCCGTGTGCAACTCGACCAGTCCCGGGATCAGAAAGTCACCGCCAAAATCTTCACCGTGGGCCGATGGCCCCTCGCTGATATCCGCAATCTTCCCGTCGCGGATGAGAACGGAACCCGAGACAACATCGTCCTCCAGGACGATTCGGGCGTTGGAAAGAACGTGTTCGGTCATGGCGTGGCATCTTTCTTTGGCTGATGGCCGAGCGGCAACCAGCGATGGACGGCAAAAGGAGCGCCGCGGGTTTCTTCGGCAAACAGGGCAATGCCGGAAACGCTGAGCGGACGGTCTGTAAATTCGGAGAACTCGCTGGTGAGGATATCGCGCAGGCCCGTTGTCTCGCTGTCATCGACACGACCAGTCAGCGTCATGTGAAAACGGAAATCGTCCATGACATAGGGATAACCCCACAGCGAAAGATTTTGCCGCTGGCTTTCCGTCAGGCTCTGTGGCCGACGGCGTGCGATATCGCTTTCGGAAAGCGGAGCACGGAACCTGTCGAAATGATCGACGATCTCGGCGGCGAAGTCCTGCAGCGGTTGGTAGGTGCGGTCGGGAACAAGCGCGAAAAACGGTCCGAGCGCGTCGACCACCACACGGGGGATGTCGAAGGTCGACTGGTTCGCGGCAAAGTCGTCAAACGCAGCGAGGAGGTCAGCCTCGCTGTATTTTTCCGACAGCTCGAACGGAGCTTTCAAGGTAGCGTGGAAGCCATAGCGTCGCGGTTCCGCCGTCACGTCGGCAAAGGCGCTATGGTCGTCATGCAACGTCCCGGAGAACGCATCGCGTCCCAGCCAGCGCGACGCCGTTTCAGTCAACGGATGATCTTTAGCCGGGGAAAAATAGATGGCGTAACGCACGTTCAGCACTCTTCAATGTCATGGAAACCGGGAGCGAAAAGCTATTTGGCGTGACTCGCCCGCTCCCCGCAAGGTCAGGAATGCGGGGTAAATTGTTTCCATGACAGAATGATGATGAAGGCGACAAAAATCGCCGTCAGTGGTGCTGTTTTCCGATCAGTCTGGACCGCAGTGCATTCGAGATATTATCGAACACGAAAACCACCATCAGGATGAGCAAGACCATATAGGCAACCTTGTCCCAGTCGGCGTTCGTCCCCATGGCCTCAAGAAGTTTCAGACCGATACCACCCGCGCCAACCGCACCGATAATCGTTGCTGAGCGCGTGTTGCTTTCCCAGAAATACAGCGACTGGGAAATGAACACCGGCAGAACTTGTGGCAACACGCCAAAGCGATTGACGGTGAGCGGCGATGCGCCAACGGATTTGACGCCTTCGCGCTGTTTGTCGTCGACGTTTTCCAGCGCTTCCGCATAGACCTTTCCGAGCGCACCGGTGTCGGTGAAGAAGATCGCCGCGATCCCGGGGATTGGTCCAGGGCCAAAGCTGCGTGTAAAGAACAACGCCCAGATCAGCATGTCGATCGAACGCAGGAAATCGAACAGCCGCTTCATGCCCCAGTTTGCCGCCTTGTTGGCGGTGATGTTTCGCGCGGCAATGAAAGCCAGCGGCAGGGCAACGACCGTGCCGAACAGAGTGCCGACAAAGGCCATGACCAATGTCTGCATCAGTTTCGACAGAATATCCGCATGCTGCCAGACGCCGTTTTCAAGAAAATCATCGACCATATGGCTGATGTTAGAGCGCGCCGGATCAAGTCTTTCGCCCCAGAGAGCCAGAGCAGCCAGTTCGCCATAGCCCTTGCCCCAGAACTCCGAGCGTGTGTCGAACCAGAAGTTGGCCCAACCGAGGAACCGGCGCTGGACGTAAACCTGGCTGGTGCGAATTTCTGCCTGCCCGGCAAAGCCGTAGTGGACGATGACCTTGCTGCCGTCCTGCTGGATTGCGGCGGGAGCATCCGAAGGTACCTGGGCCGTATCGTCATTGATGGACACCGGATAGCTTTTGCCATCGATGAAGACATCGACCTGTGTTGGCGTGATATCGAGGCGGTTGTTCTCTCCACCATAGCTCACGCTATAGCCACCGTTGGCCATCGGCTGCAGCCAGCTAATGTTCGCATCGGCGGGGTACTGCCCACGGCTCGACCATTGCGGCACCACCTTGCCATCGTCGAAACGCAGGCGCGGCTGCGCCCGCCACGAATACCAGTCCTGGATATAGGTAGAGGCGCGGTCCCAGCGACCCTGCATGAAGGTGGGGCCGACATTGAAAAAGAAAAAGCAGGCGACGAGATAGGCGAAGACGACGGTTATACCGGTCAGAAGACCGTAGCGTTGCATGAAGCTGCGCTTGAAAACTTCCGGATGGGCAGAGGTCAGTCGCTCGCGTTCGCCAGCGTTGAGAACGAAACTGGACGACATCAGGCAGCTCCCCGTCCGAATTCAAAGGATTGATGTCCGATCAGTCTGCGGCGAAGCCAGGCGGAAAACTGATCCACGGCAATGATCGTCACAAGCAGAAGAAGGATGATGGCATAGGTCTTGGCGGCATGATCGCGGCCGATGGCAAGACGAAAGACCTCGCCGATACCGCCGCCACCGACAGCGCCGATGATGGTGGAAGCACGCACGTTGATTTCGGCGCGCAGCAGCGCATAGGAAACGAAGTTGGGCAGCACCTGTGGCACAATCGCGAAACGAACGCGCTCCAGCCAGTTGGCGCCAGCCGCACGCAATCCCTCATCCGGCTTCATGTCGGCGTTCTCGACCACCTCGAAGAACAGCTTGCCGAGCGCGCCGATCGTGTGAACGGAAATGGCGATGATCGCGGCAATAGGGCCGATCGAAAGGATGGCGGTGAGCAGCCCCGCGATGACGATTTCGGGGAAGGCACGAAGGATTTCCATTGTCCGGCGCACCACCCAACGCACCAGGCCCGCGCCGACGAGATTGGTGGAGGCAAAAAAGCAGAGCACGAAAGCGAAAGCCGTGCCGATGATGGTTGAAACCAGCGCAATATTGAGCGTGATGATAAGTTGGTAGATGAAATGCGGAATGTAGAAGCTGCCGCTGATATAGACGCGATCCGCCGTATAATCGTATTTCAGCGATCCATCCGCATAAGGGGATGGCAGGTCGAACATGGCGCGAAAGACTTCAAGCGGACTGTCCGGCACGAAGGTCTTCATGAAATCGAAGAAGTAAGGCAGGCGTTCGAAAAACTTGCCCGAATTGGCGTCATTGGCAAAGTTGAGGGATGCGCCGAGAATGATCAGAAACACCACCAGAGAGATGATGGTATAGATGCGTCGGGTGGCAAGTTGCCGCTGATAATGTCGCATCACGGTGGCGGACGATGCGCTCAATCCCCCGTTTTGCAGGTCGCCATGTTGCAGGGTCGTCGCCATACCGCTTTCCTTTTTGGCAAAAGCGGCAGTGCTTTTGGGCACCGCCGCTTCCGAAATGGTGTCGTGATAATCAGCCGCCGATAACGGACTTACGAGCGTCGATGATCGTCTGGTAGAAGGACGGATCGACCTTTACGTAGCCGGTGTTCTGACCCTGGCTGAAGCCCTGGAAGCAGGCGAGATCCTTCTTCGGAAGTTCCATGAAGAAGTCTTCAACCTTCTGTTTCATGGCATCGCCCAGCTTGTTGGTAACCATCAGCGGGCCGTTCGGGATCAGCGGCGACTTCCAGACTTCAACGATATCGTCGATGTCGAGGTTGCCCTTGGCGACCATCTGGTGAAGGTTGCCGGCAGAATAGCCCTCTTCCCACTTGCCAACGCCCGAACCGAAGGTGGTGCCGACATCGAACTTCTTGTCGAGAACGGCGAGAACGAGGTTCTCGTGGCCGCCACCGAAACCGGTTTCGGAGAAGTATTCCTTGATCGATCCGCCGATTTCCTTCGGCAGCGCGACGTTAGGAACGAGGTAGCCCGAGGTCGAGTCGGGATCGGCGAAGCCGAGCTTCTTACCCTTGGCATCGGCAAGCGTCTTGATGCCGCTGTCCTTGCGGGCAACCATGATCGTGTAATAGCCGGTGGCACCGTCAGAGCCAGCCGTGGTCAGGATCGGGTCAACGGCGTTGGGGTCGGTCAGAGCGATCTTGGCATAGGACGACGCGCCCATGGAGGCAATGTCGATCGTGCCGCCGAGCAGACCCTGGATAACGCCGTTGTAGTCCGGCGACGGGAAGATCTGCACTTCGGAAACGCCGGTCGCTGCCTTCAGGCCATCGGCAACGCACTTCGTGTTGCGGATCTGGTCGGCTTCGTTTTCGGAACCGTCGAGACCGATGCGCAGAACCTTGACGTCCTGAGCCATTGCGGAGCCGGCCAGAACGCAAACTGCGACTGCCGAAAGAAGGGCTTTCTTCAACATGGTTTTCTCCTCATGTCCGGCGAACCGGGGTTTGTTTATTGTGAAAGTGGCCCCTTTACGCGGGCGCAAACGATCCTCAACGGTCTTAAAGCCCGGCCATAGCCAGCGGTTCAGGACCGGCAGATTGTTGCGACGCGCGGGCTGGAAGCTGCGCGCCGGGAATGTTGATGCTTGTGGACGTCATGGTCTCATCAATGCCGGCACCTTGTGCGTCCGTGCCGTAGATCGCCTTGACCGCAGTGGCTGTCAGTTCTGACGGTGTGCCTTCGAAAACGACGCGTCCACCCGACATGCCGATGATGCGTTCGCAGTAATTGCGCGCCGTATCCAATGTGTGCAGGTTGGTGATGACGGTAATGCCTTCGCGTTCGTTGATGTCGCGCAGCGCGTCCATCACGATCTTGGCATTCAAGGGATCAAGAGACGCGATCGGCTCGTCGGCGAGAACCATTTTCGGCGACTGCATAAGGGCGCGGGCGATTGCCACACGCTGTTGCTGACCACCGGAAAGGGTACCGGCGGCCTGCATGGCGACATGCTCGATCCCGAGGCGCTCGAGGGCCGCGATCGCCATCAGGCGCTCGTCATGGGTGAAGATGTTCAAGAGGCTGAGCGCCGTGGAACGATGGTTGAGACGACCGAGCATCACATTGGTGAGAACGTCGAGACGCGGTACCAGATTGAACTGCTGGAAGATCATGGCGCAATCGCGCTGCCAGTTGCGCAGGGCAGCACCTTTCAGCGCGGACACTTCCAGATCGTTGAAATGGATCGAGCCTGCGGAAGGATCGACAAGCCGATTGATCATGCGCAGTAGGGTCGATTTGCCAGCGCCCGAACGTCCGATCACGCCGACCATCTGGCCCTGCGGGATATCGATATTCACGGCATCGACGGCAGTGTGGTTGCCGAAACGGCGCGTGATTTGCTTCAGGTGAAAGCTCATTTCCCCGTCCAATCTTTTTTTGACGGGGATCGACCTAACAGCGCTCCGTGAAGTCCGAATGTCAGTTTAATGAAGAAAATATTACACGGAAGGCCGAGATACCTGGCCGCTATACTTCGAAACGAATGCTTCGGCACCCAGTGCGCGGAAATCATCGAGTGCCGACCGGAGGGCGGCATGGTCCCAGTCCCACCACGCCAGACGGTCCATACGGGCACCGAGTTCGGCCGTGAAACGTTCGCGGATCAACTTTGCCGGCACGCCACCAACGATCGTATAGGGGGCAACATCTTTCGATACTACAGCACCGGCACCAATGACTGCACCGTTTCCAACCGTGACGCCTGGCAGGATTGTGACGCCGTGGCCGATCCATACATCGTGTCCGATCCACACCCGTCGCGCGCGCCTGGCATCGAAGAAGTCGTGCTCGTTTTCCGCGTCATCCCAGTAATTGGCGGCGCGGTAGGTAAAATGGTGCAATGTTGCCCGTTCTACCGGGTGATTGGTGGCGTTGATGCGCACTGACGCGGCTATATTGACAAACTTGCCGATGGTCGCGCACCACACCGAACCGTCCTGCATGATGTAGGAATAGTCACTCATCTCCACCTCTTCGAGCCGGCACCGTTCCGAAATTTCGGTGTAGCGGCCAATGGTCGAATTGGTAACGCGGGCTGTTTCGTGGATAGCGGGTTCGAGGCCAACCTTGACACTCATGCTGCAGCCTTTCGAGGGGAGAATTGTGAGACGTCGATAATGCGGTCGGCGACGGCCTCACGCACTTCCTCATCGTGAAAAATGCCGAGCAGGGCGGTGCCCTTGCTTTTCTTGTCGAGGATCATGTTCACGACGACCTGGCGGTTGGCGCCATCAAGAGAAGCCGTTGGTTCGTCCAACAACAAAATTGCGTGATCGGTGATGAAACCGCGGGCGATGTTTACGCGCTGCTGTTCGCCGCCGGAGAAGGTTGCCGGTGGCAGCGTCCACAATTCGCGCGGCAGATTGAGTTTGGCCAGGAGTTCACCGGCCCGCTCGCGTGCTTCCGTGGCGTCGACCTTGCGGGCAAGAAGCGGTTCGGCCACGACATCGACGGCCGAAACACGCGGCACGGTACGAAGGAACTGGCTGACGTAACCGATGGTCCGATGACGGATGTCGAGGATGGTTCGTGGTGCGGCACTGCCAAGGTCGACCACCTGACCTTCGTGGCGGATCAGGATCTGACCGCCGTCGATGGCGTAGTTGCCGTAGAGCATCTTGAGGATCGAGCTTTTGCCGATGCCGGACGGACCACCCAGAACGACGCACTCTCCACTGCACACGGAGAAATTGACGTCACGCACCACCGGCAGTTCAAGGCCGTCGCGCAGATGCATGGTGAAGCTCTTGAAGACTTCGGAAACGACGAGAGGCGTTGGCATGTTGATATCTTTCGCTTTTGCGCGGCGCTTAGACCTGAAGGATCGAGGAAACGAGAAGCTGGGTATAGGGCTCGCGCGGATCGTCCAGAACCCGGTCGGTCAGGCCATGTTCGATGACGTTGCCGCCCTTCATCACCATCATCCGGTGGGAAAGAAGCCTTGCCACGGCAAGGTCGTGTGTCACGACGACGACCGCGAGGCCCAGATCGGTGACGAGATTACGGACGAGGTCAAGCAGGCGGGCCTGAACGGAAACATCGAGACCACCCGTCGGTTCGTCCATGAAAACAAGGCGAGGGGACGTGACGAGATTGCGGGCGATCTGCAGACGTTGCCGCATGCCACCGGAAAAGGCTCGCGGCTGGTCATCGATACGGTCGGTACCGATCTCAACCCGCTCCAGCCAGTCGCTGGCGGAATTGCGAATGTTGCCGTAGTGCCGGTTGCCGACAGCCATCAGCCGTTCGCCGACATTGGCGCCGGCCGAGACCGTCATGCGTAAGCCGTCAGCCGGGTTCTGGTGCACAAAGCCCCAGTCGGTGCGCATCAGCAGGCGACGCTCAGCCTCACTCATCCGGTAGAGATCACGTACCGAGCCATCGCGCAGACGGTATTCGACACTGCCGGCTGTGGGCATCAACCGTGTGGAGATGCAGTTGAGCAGGGTGGTCTTTCCGGACCCGGATTCACCGACGATGGCGAGAACTTCGCCGGCGTACAGTTCAAAGGAGACGTTGCGGCAACCGGCACGGTCGCCATAATATTTCGAAACGTCCTGAACTTTGAGAAGGGGTGCGTCACTCATTCGGCTGCCTCTTTCACGTCTGCCAGCATCAGGCCCTTGTGGCCGTGGCAGCGCCGGTCTTCGCAATGATCGGTGTCGGAGCAGACGAACATTCGCCCGCCCTTGTCGTCGAGCACCACCTCGTCCAGATAAACATTTTCGGCGCCGCAAAGCGCGCAGGGCTTGTCAAAGCTCTGGATCTCGAAGGGGTGATCCTCGAAGTCGAGGCTGACGACCTCTGTGTAGGGCGGAACGGCGTAAATGCGCTTTTCACGTCCGGCTCCAAACAACTGCAGCGCTTCCGACATGTGCATTTTCGGGTTGTCGAACTTCGGGGTCGGCGAAGGGTCCATGACGTAGCGACCCGCCACTTTTACCGGATAGGCGTAAGTCTTGGAGATACGCCCGTTATGGGCAATATCCTCGTAGAGCCTGACATGCATCAGGCCATATTCCTCCAATGCGTGCATGACCCGCGTTTCGGTCTCGCGCGGCTCGAGAAAACGCAGGGGCTCGGGGATCGGCACCTGATACACCAGAACCTGCCCCTCGCGCAGTGTCTCCTCAGGGATACGATGGCGTGTCTGGATAATGCTTGCATCACCGGTGCGGGTGGTGACCGCGACATTTGCGACCTTCTGGAAGAAGGCTCGGATCGATACCGCATTCGTGGTGTCGTCCGCTCCCTGGTCGATGACCTTCAGAACGTCGTCTGGGCCGATGATCGAGGCGGTGACCTGAACGCCTCCTGTTCCCCAGCCGTAGGGCATGGGCATTTCCCGTGACGCGAAAGGCACCTGATAACCGGGAATGGCGATGGCTTTGAGGATCGCCCTGCGGATCATGCGCTTCGTCTGTTCGTCCAGATAAGCGAAGTTGTAGGTCGCCAAGTCGTCGTCGAATGAAACTTCTTTAAGCATTGCGCGTTAACCTTGCGAAAAAAGGAGTACAAAGCTCATGGAGATGGGAATTCTTGCCGCAGTCTTCTTTGCTGTATTCGCAGCATCGAGTATCTTTTGCGCCTATTGGTTCGGCGAAGAACGCAGCCGCTGATTTATTCGGCTGCATCGCTCATCCATTCTGACTCTGAGGCGTTCATCGCGTCGAAATCGGCGCGCATTTTCCTGACGAGAACAAGTTCAGCCTGGAAATCCACGTAGTGTGGCAGTTTCAGGTGTTCCACGAAGCCCGTCGCTTGGACGTTGTCGGCATGGGAAATCACGAACTCTTCGTCTTGCGCGGGCGCGACAACGTCCTCCCCGAATTCGCTTGCTCTCAGGGCGCGGTCCACAAGTGACATCGCCATTGCCTTGCGTTCGCTTTGCCCGAAAACCAGGCCGTAACCGCGTGTGAACTGGGGTGGTGCCTTGGCCGAGCCTTTGAACTGGTTGACCATCTGGCATTCAGTCACCTGAATGTCGCCGATGGAAACGGCAAATCCGAGCTCTGGAACTTCAAGCTCAATTTCGACGCAGCCGATGCGGATTTCTCCGACAAAGGGATGGTTGCGCCCATAACCGCGCTGGGTCGAATAGGCGAGAGCGAGCAGAAAGCCCTCGTCGCCTCGCGCCAGGGATTGTAGTCGCAGGTCACGCGGCATTGGAAATTCCATCGGCTCGCGTGTCAGGTCGCCCGGGATATGGTCTTCGGGCATATCGCCATCGGTTTCGATCAATCCCTCGCCTGCAAGAATATCGGAAACGCGCATCGCATGCTCCGCGTTGCCTTCTCGCACATTGGCGGGTTCCACCACCTCGTCTTCCAGCAGGGATGGATCGAGCAGGCGATGGGTATAGTCGAATGTCGGTCCCAGCAATTGCCCGCCGGGCAGATCCTTGTAAGTTGCCGAAACCCGCCGCTGAACCGCCATATCGGCAGTGTCGATCGGAACGGAATAGCCGAAACGCGGTAACGTCGTGCGATAGGCGCGTAACAGGAAAATCGCTTCGATCATGTCGCCACGTGCCTGCTTGACGGCAAGGCCGGCGAGTTCGGGATCGTAAAGCGAGGCCTCAGCCATGACGCGGTCGACGGCGAGCGCAAGCTGCGAGACAATCTGATCGACTGTCATGGCAGGCAGGTTGCGGTCACCGCGCCGTTTGTCGGCGAGCAGTCTGTGGGCATTTGCAATGGCGGCTTCCCCGCCTTTGACGGCGACATACATCTTACATCTCCACGGGTTCGATGCGCGTTGTGCGAGGCAGGCAGATGAAGTGATCGGCCGACGTCAGGATGATATCGACACCACGCGGGAAAATGCCGTTGTTCTCGGCCCAAAGCGTGATGAACATCTCTGGCAGGCCGGAGGGACGGATCAGGTTTTTGTCACGGATGCCCGGGCCGGACAGCGCCAGTTCTGGGCCGTTATCGATATCCGGCAATTCGATGATGATGGTCGTTGAGCGGTCAGGATATTCCTGACTTCCCTGAGCAAAAGCTCCTAGAGCAGGCAGGCTGCTGCCAGCTTCCACGATTGCAAAACGCGCATCCTGTTTTTCTTCCGTCGTCGGCGCGCCGGTATGGAAACCAATCCAGCTTGGCACGACGGTCTTTCGGATCGCGTTGCTGAGCCAGATGGGAGTGTCGTGATCGCAAAGGGCCAGCAGCACGGCACCCGTTGAAGGCGCAAGCGGTGCCGGTGGGTTGGCCAGAGGATCGATCGTCTGAACCGTGCCCGGTCGCGACATGCCGTCCATCAATTTTTTGAAGATTTTTTGCGAATCAAGAACGACATTGGTGAAGCCGCCCGTGAGTGCCTCGGCCTTTATAGCCATCAGTCTTCTCCTCGAACCATGGTAAAGAAGTCGACCCGTGTGGCAGTCGTTTCCTTGATCTGCTTGTCTTTTTCGTCCGTCAGTCTTTTTTCAACGGGCGTCAGAATCTCATCCTCCACGAAGCGGCGGTTTGGGGCTTCCTGCCAAAGGGCGTCAAAGATTGCCGCATACCAGGCTCTCTTGCGGCTCGTTCCCAAAAGATGGGCGTGACCGATGGAGCCGGATGCAAGTTTCACCGTGGCGCGTGTCACGGTGGTCTCACCAAGGTTGAATGGCGCCCCGCCACCACCGATGCGGCCCTTGACCATAACGAGCCCCGTTTCGGGACCGCGTACGCTCTGCGCTTGCGGGTCTGTCTCCTGTCGGGTCCATGCGCTTTGGAGTTCTTGCAGTGTGGCGCGGGAAAGCAGTGCTGCCACGCGCTTGCGCTCTGCATGAGGAGGGTTTGTATCCTGCTGGTTCATCATTGACCTCAAATGTCTATTGATATAGACAACCATACAATGTAAGGTACAGTTACCGTCGAAGAATGACAAGCGTGTGACAGGGGTCTGTGGGGGCGATGAAAAGAAAGAATGGCGTGGCGCTATGGCGTCAGATCGCTGACAGGATACGGCAGGAGATTTCGGCTGGTACTCATGACGCGACAGGCATGTTGCCACCTGAAATGTCGCTCTCAGAGAAATTCGGTGTCAATCGCCACACCGTCCGCAGCGCTATCGCGGCTCTTGCCAGTGAAGGCATCGTCGAACCGCTGCAAGGACGCGGAACGATGATTATCCGAAAAGGCCGGCTGAGCTTTCCGATTTCAAAACGCACGCGCTTTACCGCCGGAATCAGCGATCAGGTCAAGGACATGGAGGCGCTGCTTTTGTCACACTCGACAGAGCAGGCAAACGAGGACCTTGCATCCCGCCTGAAGCTGAATGTCGGAGACTTTCTCATCCGCATGGAAATTTTGAGAAAGGCTGATCATCGGCCGGTTTCGAGATCAACAACATGGTTTCCGGCCAGCCGGTTTTCAGGAATTGAAGAGGCTTATCGCGCCAGTGGTTCGATCACCAGTGCCTTTGCGAAACTTGGATTGTCTGACTACATCCGCGCAACAACGGTTATATCCGCAACCCACGCCGACACCGGTGACTTGTCTGATCTGGAGTTGTCGCCGGGCGCGATCGTTCTTGTAACGCAAGCATTGAACACGGATATGGATGGTACGCCAGTGCAATACGCTATCAGCCGTTTTTCGGCTGACAGCGTTGAGTTCACCATCGACAACTGAAACAGGCTTTGCCTATTCCGGCAAGGCCAGACCAAGGACGTCCAGCATCGAGTAAAGCCCCGGCTTCTTGTCGCGACCCCAGACAGCAGCGGCAATCGCACCGCGCGCAAAAATGCCTCTGTCGCCTGCGTAGTGGGAGAGCTCGACGCGTTCACCTTCGCCGGCGAAGATCACCGAATGTTCACCGATCACCGAGCCACCGCGCAACGTCGCAAAACCGATGGTTCCGGCCTCCCGTGCGCCCGTATGTCCGTCACGTACGCGGACGGATGATGTTGCCAGATCGATCCTGCGCCCTGACGCTGCCGCTTCGCCCAGCAGCAAAGCGGTGCCGGAAGGAGCATCGACCTTGTGCTTGTGATGCATTTCCAGGATTTCGATATCCCAGTTCCGCGCGTCCAGTGCGCGTGCCGCCTGTGCCGTCAGAACGCTGAGCAGATTGACGCCAAGGCTCATGTTGCCGGATTTGACGATCCGCGCATGGCGCGATGCCGCCTTGAACTTCTCCTCGTCGTCCAGGGAGCAGCCAGTGGTGCCGATAACGTGGACGATGCGTGCTTGCGCGGCAAGGCCTGCATAGGTCACGCTGGTTGCCGGGGAGGTGAAGTCAATTACGCCTTCCGCATGCAGAAATGCTTCGAGTGGATCGCTGGTGATTGCGACACCGATCGGCCCGAGGCCAGCGACTTCGCCGGCATCGCGACCGACAAAGGCAGATCCCTCACGGCTGACGGCAGCATGTAGCTGTACACCTGGCGTCTCATGAATGAGGCGGATAAGGGCCTGCCCCATGCGGCCGGCTGCGCCAACCACCACCAGTTTCATATCGTTGCCACTCATGCTCTCACTCATCCTGCTTTCGACAGACCGCAGCCTGCCCATATCTGCCTTATTTGGCGGCGGAAGGTAAAGATCATCCGCCCGCTTCGCAAGCTATCAGGCTTTCCAGCGGCGCCCATCAAGCGAGAGGCCGAAATCCGATGGTGTTCTGGCGTAGTTTGCAAGGCCGGAAAGGGCTGCCTGCGGATGCGTCACGACATAGGTCGGAATGCTGCGCATCAGGGCCTTGTGCGGCGCCTTGTCTTCGAATGCGGCTCTGAATTCCGGGCTCTTGAGCGCTGGAATGATCTTTTGCGAGATGCCGCCGGCCAGATAAACTCCGCCCTTCGCCATGAATATCAGCGCAATGTCACCTGCGACACGTCCGAGATAGGTGCTGAACAATGATAGTGTTTCCTGCGCCTGGGCATTGCTGTTCGCAAGACCCTCGGAGGTGATATCGGCAGGGTCGGAAAATATCGGCTCGATGCCGTCGGCAGCGCAAACGGCGCGGTACAGGTTGACCAGTCCTCGTCCACACAGGATCTGTTCTCCCGCGACGCGTCCTTCGATGGTTTCGATATGCGGAAAAACGGCGTAATCGCGCTCCGTTCTCGGGCCGATGTCGATATGACCGCCTTCGCCCGGAACAGGAAACCACATGTGCCGCGCGTAAACGAGGCCTGCGACGCCAAGACCGGTACCAGGTCCCAGCACGACGCGGGACGCCAGCGCGTCCTTGCCCTGAGGGCCGATCAGCTCGCGGTTGTCGTCATCGAGAGCGGCAATGGCCAGCGCCTGCGCTTCGAAATCGTTGATGACGATCACATCCTTCAGGCCGAGATTGGCAAGCATATCCTTGGGTTTGACGACCCAGTGGCAATTGGTCAGCGGAATTTCATCGCCTTCGATCGGGCCCGCGATAGCGAGAATGGTCGAAACCGGCTGGATGGACGTCTTGTCGAGAACCGCCTGCTGTATGGCGTCGTCGATGGTCGGAAACTCGGCTGTTTTGACCGTCGTGAAATGCACGGGTTCGGCAAAGGAATCGATCAGGATCGAAAAGCGGGCATTGGTGCCGCCGATGTCGCCAATAAGGATAGGAAAAGAAAGATATTCGGTATCGGACGTCTTGGGCATTACCTGTTCCACTTTTGGTGCGAGCATCAGTCGGCGAGGTTGAAGTCGATCAGCTTTTCGGCTGTGGCACGATTAAGCGCCATGGGAATGTCGTAGACCGTAGCGAGGCGGGTCAGTGCTTTCACATCCACATCGTGCGGCATGGGGGTCAATGGATCGGTGAAAAAGATCAGCATGTCCACCTCTCCCGTCGCGATCATTGCACCGATCTGCTGATCACCGCCGAGCGGTCCGCTTTTCAGACGGATGACGTTCAGATCCGGACACGCCTCCTGAACCCGGCCGCCTGTCGTGCCCGTTGCTACGATCCTGAACTTGGAGAGCGCTTTCTGATGCCGGCGGGCGAAATCCGCCATATCATCCTTCTTCTCGTCGTGGGCGATGAGCGCGATACAGCGTTCTTCAGCCATGGGCAGCATCTCTCCAATGAATAATTAAATCGATTTGAAGCCTTCTATAGCAGCTTGCCGCCATTTGAAAAGCGGCGCTTTTCAATGCCGCATTTCTGTTTCAGTTCAATGTCGGACGCTGGAGCGGAAGAGGAATATCCGCAGGAGGTGAAACGGGCGGCGCCGCCTGAATGACAGATTCCACACTTGGCTGACTGGAGGCCTGTGCTGGTGCATAGGCCTGGGCAGACATGGCGTCTGCGTTGCGGGCGGGCGCTGAAGCAACGGCTGCACATGCGGCCGGCAGATCTGACACCATAACCTGGCGCGGTTTTATCGGCTTGGCATTGGGGTCCTTTTTCGGCGGTGCCCAGGGCTCCTTGGTGAACCACCATGCGAGCGACTTGTCGCAGCCATCACCCTTGCCGACGGGCGCCTGCGGTTTGCAGTTTGCGGCGCCGGGCGGGCATTCAAGCCGGATATGGAAATGTTCGTCGTGGCCGTAGATCGGGCGGATTTTGCCGAGGAACGTGCGATCGCCGGTCCATGTCTGACAAAGTTTCTGCTTGATAGCCGGGTTGACGAACACCCGCTCAACTTGCGGATAGCTGGCTGCCATCATCACCAGACGAGCATTGAGCGGCGACCATTTACGGTCATCGACCGTCAGGAATTTGCTTTTGTCGAGCATGGAAATGAACGGCACTGTTTCGCGCTCTTGCGCGCTCATGCGATGGTCGGGCATTGGCCTCCACCACACATCGACATCGAGGCCGATCTGATGGGATGCGTGTCCGGAAAGCATAGGCCCGCCACGTGGCTGGGAGATGTCGCCAAGCAGGAGGCCCGGCCAGCCGATCTTTTGTGCGTCCTGCGAAAACTGCTCGAGGAAGGAGATCAGTTGCGGCTGCCCCCAGCGGCGATTGCGGGAAAGCCGCATGGCCTGCCAGCCAGGGCCGTCCGTTGGCATTGCGATCGCGCCGGACTGGCAGCCTTTTGCATAAGACCCGATGGGTTGCGAAACGGTGGCAGACGGAAGGGCGAGGTGGCCAAAAACTTCTTTGGCAGGACGGTCCTCTGCAGATGCCGTTGCCACCTGAAGGCTGGAAAGCACCGAAATGGCCAACAAAGCCCCTCTAAAAACCCGCAATGATCCCGCCGTCATATGGTCGCCGCCTGCTCCGCCCGAATGATTCTCTTGTCCCAAGATTAAACTGGATCGGGATTTTGTTGAAACCATGTTTGCCGGCAACCTGAGATATTGCTTCGATAAAGAGCTTGTGAGCCACGGCACCTGTTTTTTGACATTGTTTGTTTTATGCTCTGCACAATAGACACGAAAAACAGGGGCTTTCCCGTATGGTATTGGCACAACTGAAATCCCGCTTTGTTATCGCGCTGACCGCATCTGCGTTGTTAATGCCGGCTTTCGCCTCCGCGCAGGACGAGCAGGGCTGGCGAAAGGGGATTTCGACGGTTGGTGACCTGAAACATTCCGGTGATTTTTCGCACTTCGATTACGTCAATCCAAATGCTCCAAAGGGTGGAACGCTGCAGCTTTCGGCAGAAGGCAGCTTCGATACGCTCAATCCGCTTCTGGCGCGCGGTGAGGTGGGCGAGGGGTTGGGCCTTGTCTACGAGACGTTGATGACGTCGGCATTGGACGAAATTTCCTCCATGTACGGCCTGCTCGCCGAGTCTTTGAAATATCCTGACGATTTCAGTTCTGTGACATTTCGCCTGCGCGCCGAAGCGACATGGTCGGATGGCAAGCCCGTGACCCCTGAGGATGTCGTTTTCAGTTTCGAACAGGCCAAAAAATCCAATCCGCAAATGGAATTTTATTATCGCCACGTCGTCAGCGCCGAGAAAACGGCGGAGCGCGAGGTCACGTTCAAGTTCGATGAGCCGAACAACCGCGAACTTCCGCAGATCGTCGGTCAGCTTCTGATCGTTCCCAAACATTGGTGGGAGGCCAATGGCACGGACGGAAAACCTCGCGACATCACCAGGACGACACTTGAGGTGCCGATGGGGTCTGGACCGTATCGCGTGGCCGCAGTGACACCTGGCTCCACGATCCGTTACGAGCGCCGCGACGATTATTGGGGCAAGGACGTCAATGTGAACGTCGGCCAGAACAATTTCGGCTCGATCGTCTATAGCTACTTTGCCGACCGCGACGTGATGTTCGAGGCCTTTCGCTCCGGCAATACCGATTACTGGTGGGAGAACTCAGCCCGGCGATGGGCAACGGCCTATAACTTTCCTGCGGTCAACGATGGTCGCATCAAGCGCGAGGAGCTTGAAAACGAGATGCGAAAGGTCGGCGTTATGGTCGGCTTCATCTTCAACACCCGCCGCGACAAGTTTGCCGACCCGCGTGTTCGCGAGGCGCTCAACTATGCCTTCGATTTCGAGGAGCTGAAGCGCACGATCTTTTATGGCTCTTATGACCGGGTCGACAGCTACTTCTTCCGCACGGAGCTTGCATCCTCCGGCCTGCCGCAAGGGCGTGAACTGGAAATACTGAATGAGGTCAAAGACCTCGTTCCGCCGCGCGTTTTCACGGAGCCCTATAGCAATCCGGTCAATGGCGATCCGGCAAAACTGCGCGACAACCTTCGAAAAGCCGTCGCCATGTTGAAGGAGGCGGGTTACGAGCTGAAGGGCAACAGGATGGTCAACACCAAGACCGGCCAGCCCTTGAGCTTCGAAATCATGCTGGGAGGGCCGACGATCGAGCCGGTAGCGCTGTCGTTTTCGCAAAACCTCAAGAAGATCGGCATCGATGCGACGGTTCGAAGCGTCGAGCAGTCGCAGTTCACCAATCGGTGGCGCTCGCGCGATTTTGACGTGATGTACAATGCCTGGGGAGAATCGATGAACCCCGGCAATGAGCAGGCGGAATATTGGGGTTCGGACGCTGCCAAACGCGAAGGTTCGCAAAATTACAGCGGCATCAGCGATCCGGGCATCGATGCCCTCATCAAGAAAGTCATCTTTGCCAAGGACCGTGACGATCTGGTCGCCGCCGTCCACGCGTTAGATCGTGTTCTGTTGGCGCATCACATCGTTGTGCCGAGTTACAGCTCAAAATCCTCGCGCATCGCGTATTGGGGACGATTGGCGCATCCTGAAAACCTGCCCGAATATTCACTGGGCATGCCGACCGTCTGGTGGTCGGCCGAAGCTGGAAAATGATAATGAATCGGCTGCGAAAGGTGTGAGCCACCTTCGCGATGACCGAAGCGAAAACACGAGGCTGACACGGTGAACCGGCCTTCGTTTTTCCTCTGCAGCGCCAGAAGCCTTGCTTTCGCTTCGAAGGCTTGATTCACATAGACTGATACGAATCGTTCAGGGCGCGATGAGCGCCTTCAAGAAAGGACCCGGTTTGACAGAAGCGAAAACCGCTGGCGCATTGGCCCGAGGCAGGGACTGATGGGAGCATATATTCTCAGACGTCTGGCTCTCATGATCCCGACCATGATCGGCATTATGGGCATTTCGTTTCTTGTCATCCAATTCGCGCCGGGCGGCCCGGTCGAACAGGTTGTCGCGCAATTGACGGGACAGGGCGACAGTGCGTCCGATCGTCTGTCCGGTGGCGGCGATCTTATCGGCCAGTCAGGCGGTTTCGACGAAAGCGGCTCGAAATATCGTGGTGCGCAGGGCCTTGATCCGGACTTGATCGCCAAACTGGAAAAGCAGTTCGGTTTCGACAAACCGCCGCTCACCCGTTTCTTCGACATGATGTGGAACTACATCCGCTTCGATTTTGGCGACAGCTTCTTCCGCAACTCTTCGGTGATCGATCTCATCATCGACAAGCTGCCAGTCTCAATGTCGCTCGGTTTCTGGATTCTGATCATCTCCTATATGATTTCGATCCCGCTCGGCATCAAGAAGGCCGTTTCTGATGGATCGACTTTTGACGTCTGGACCTCCGGTGTCATCATCATCGGTTATGCCGTGCCGAGCTTCCTGTTTGGTATTCTCCTGATCGTTCTTTTTGCCGGCGGATCATTCTTCGACTGGTTCCCGCTACGTGGCCTGGTGTCGGATAACTTTGACCAATTGAACTGGTGGCAGAAGATCATCGACTACTTCTGGCATCTGACCTTGCCGTTGATCGCACTGTCGCTTTCGGCGTTTGCAACGACGACACTTTTGACGAAGAACTCCTTCATCGACGAGATCAAGAAGCAATATGTGGTGACAGCCCGCGCCAAGGGGCTCTCTGAGCGCAAGGTGCTTTACGGTCACGTGTTCCGCAACGCCATGCTGATCGTCATCGCCGGTTTTCCAGGCGCGTTTATTTCCGCGTTTTTTACGGGTTCGCTGCTCATCGAGAACATCTTCTCGCTGGATGGTCTTGGTCGTCTCGGCTACCTTTCGGTCGTCAACCGCGACTATCCGATTGTTTTCGGCACGCTCTACATCTTCTCCCTGATGGGACTTGTAGTCGGTCTCATCTCCGACCTCATCTATACCTGGATCGATCCGCGCATCGACTTTGAGCGGAGGGACGTGTGATGACAATCGCAGCCCCCACCACGGCAGATGTTGTCGTGCCACCGAAGCGCCCATGGTTTTCGCCGACCAGCAAACGACGTTGGCAGAATTTCAAGGCCAACCGCCGTGGCTACTGGTCATTCTGGCTGTTCCTCATTCTGTTTTTCCTCAGTTTGTCTGCGGAATTTATCGCAAACGACAAGCCGGTCCTCGCCTCCTACAAGGGCGAGCTTCTGATACCTGTGCTCGTTGATTATCCGGAGGAAAAATTCGGCGGCTTCCTGGCGCAGACCGACTACAAGTCGTCCTTTATTCAGGATGAAATCAACGCGAATGGCTGGATGATCTGGCCGCCGATCCGTTATTCCTACCAGACGGTCAATTCGAATATTCCGCATTCTGCGCCGACGCCGCCCTTCTGGTTGATGGACAGACAGCAGCGTTGCTCGGCCTATCCGCAAGGGGACGCCGACCCCAACTGCACGGTCGGAAATCTCAACTGGCTCGGCACTGACAACCAGGCTCGCGACGTCACGGCGCGGATGATCTACGGTTTTCGTATTTCGGTGCTGTTCGGTCTGGCTTTGACCATTGCCTCGGCGATCGTCGGCGTGACGGCAGGCGCTGTGCAGGGCTATTTCGGCGGCTGGACCGACCTGTTGATGCAGCGCTTTATCGAAATCTGGTCGTCCATGCCGGTTCTCTACATCCTGCTGATTATCGCGGCGATTTTGCCACCTGGTTTCTTCGTTCTTCTTGGCATCATGCTGCTATTCTCATGGGTTGGGTTCGTCGGCATTGTGCGTGCCGAGTTTCTGCGCGCCCGCAATTTCGAATATGTTCGTGCCGCCCGTGCGCTCGGTGTCGGCAACTGGACAATCATGTTCCGGCACCTGCTGCCCAACGCCATGGTCGCGACGCTGACCTTCCTGCCCTTCATCCTGTCCGGTTCGATCACAACGCTGACCTCGCTCGATTTCCTTGGTTTCGGCATGCCGCCCGGCTCGCCGTCTCTGGGTGAGATGATCGCGCAGGGCAAGAATAACCTTCAGGCGCCTTGGCTCGGTCTGACCGCCTTCTTCACCATGTCGATCATGCTGTCGCTGCTGATCTTCGTTGGCGAGGCAGTGCGCGACGCCTTCGATCCGCGCAAGACGTTCCGGTGATCGCCATGACGGAAACCATGAAACAACCCCTTCTTTCCGTTCAGGATCTGTCGGTCGCCTTTCACCAGGGTGGTGCAACAAGCCTCGCCGTCGACAACGTATCCTTCGACATCATGCCGGGCGAGGTCGTGGCGCTCGTCGGTGAATCCGGCTCCGGAAAATCGGTGACGGCAAATTCCGTCCTGAAACTATTGCCTTATCCGGCCGCAAGCCACCCGTCTGGCAAGATCCTCTTCGATGGCAAGGACATGTTGAGCCTGCCGGAAAAGATGTTGCGCCGCGTTCGCGGCAACGACATCACGATGATCTTTCAGGAGCCGATGACATCGCTCAATCCGCTTCACACCATCGAGCAGCAGATCGGCGAAATTCTCGAACTGCACCAGGCGATTACCGGCGCCGAAGCCAGGAAGCGCACGCTGGAGCTTTTGCTCCAGGTCGGTATTCGCGAACCGGAAAAACGTCTTAAAGCCTATCCGCACGAGCTTTCAGGCGGCCAGCGCCAGCGTGTCATGATTGCCATGGCGCTTGCCAACAGACCGAAGCTGTTGATCGCAGATGAGCCGACGACAGCGCTCGATGTCACGGTTCAGGCACAGATCCTTGAACTGTTGAGTGATCTCAAGACGCAGCACGGCATGTCCATGCTGTTCATCACTCACGATCTGGGTATTGTCCGGAAATTCGCGGATCGGGTCTGCGTGATGACCAAGGGCAAGATCGTGGAAACAGGCACGGTCGAGCAGGTCTTTACCAGTCCGCAGCACGACTATACGCGCCACCTTCTGGCTGCAGAGCCGAAAGGCGAGCCGCCGCCGGCTGACGACAGAAAACCCGTCGTTATGCAGGGCGACGATATCAAGGCCTGGTTCCCGATCAAGGCGGGTTTGATGCGCCGCGTGGTGGATCACGTGAAGGCTGTTGACGGGATAGACATTACGCTTCGCGCGGGGCAGACCGTCGGCGTTGTCGGTGAGTCCGGTTCGGGCAAGACGACACTTGGCCTCGCTCTATCGCGGCTGATAGCCTCGGAAGGGCGCATCAGCTTCATCGGGCAGTCGATCGACAGCTATTCCTACAAGATGATGAAGCCGCTGAGAAACCGGCTTCAGGTCGTGTTTCAGGACCCCTACGGTTCGCTCAGTCCTCGCATGTCGGTCGGTGAGATCATCGAAGAAGGGCTGAAAGTTCATGAGCGATCGCTCTCAGCCGATGAGCGGGATACGCTTGTCGCAAAGGCGCTGGAAGAAGTGGGGCTCGATCCCGCCACACGTTGGCGTTACCCGCATGAATTTTCCGGTGGCCAGCGCCAGCGTATCGCCATTGCCCGTGCCATGGTTCTGAAGCCGCGCTTTGTGATGCTGGATGAACCGACCTCGGCGCTCGACATGAGTGTGCAGGCTCAGGTGGTCGATCTTCTTCGCGACCTGCAGGCCCGTCACGATCTCGCTTATCTCTTCATCAGCCATGACCTTAAAGTCGTGAAGGCGCTTGCCAACGATCTGATCGTCATGCGGCATGGCAAGGTGGTGGAGAGCGGTCCCGCCGCCGACATTTTCGCCTCGCCGCAGGAAGACTATACCAAGGCTTTGCTGGCGGCGGCGTTCAACATCGAGGCGATGGAAACCAGGGCGATCGGCCAATAGCAACATAGTACGGTACTGAAACGTTTGGACGCGTGTTGCGTGCGTCCAAACGATCATAGACGTTCAATGTGATAATTTTCCCATTGCTTTGCTAAGGTTGCCGACCCATCTTGCAGATGTGCCCACTGGGCTGTGCGGTGTGAATGGGTGGTTGGAATGGCAGTGGATGTGGTTGTTCTGGGAGCCGGAATCATTGGGGTTTCGGTGGCTTTGCAACTGTCGCGTAGAGGCAAATCGGTTGTGTTGCTCGACCGGAGAGGGCCGGGTGAAGAAACATCGTTCGGCAATGCGGGCCTCATTCAGCGCGAAGGGGTTGAACCCTATGGTTTTCCGCAGGACGTCGGACTTCTTCTGAAGTATTCGTTGAACAACCGTATTGATGCCCATTATCACCTGCGTGCCTTGCCGAAGATTGCCCCCTTCCTCGGACGATACTGGTTTCATTCCACTCCCACTCGCCATGCTGCGATCTCGCGCGCTTATGCGCCCCTCATCGAACATTCGGTGTCTGAACACAAAATCCTGATTGAGGAAGCGAATGCTGACGACCTGATCGTCAAGAGCGGCTGGATGGAAGCTTACCGCACAGCTCAAAAGCGCGATGCGGATTACGCCGGCGCCGAGCGCTTGGCCCGGGACTACGGGATTTCCTACACGACACTGAGCGCGGCGGAACTGGCAGAGGCCGAGCCGGATCTCCGTCGCGATTTCGTCGGCGGACTGAAGTGGAACGATCCGTGGTCGGTTCGCGATCCGCATGCGTTGACGCTTGCCTATGTCAGACTGTTTGAACGTCTGGGCGGGATGGTTCTGCGCGGCGATGCATCGACGTTGAGCCAGACCGCTAAAGGCTGGACGGTACGCACCGATACCGGGGCGATTGAGGCTGAACATGCTGTTGTTGCTCTCGGTCCATGGGCGGATACGGTGACGGAACGGCTTGGGTACCGGTTTTCACTTGGCGTCAAGCGTGGATATCACATGCACTATGCGCCGCAGCCGGGAACGAGACTCAACAACTGGTTGATCGACGCCGAACGGGGTTATTTTCTGGCGCCCATGCGAAAGGGTATCCGCCTGACGACGGGTGCCGAGTTTGCTGAACGTGATGCACCGAAATCACCGGTTCAGATCGAGAGAGCGGAACGGATTGCCCGTACCGCCTTTCCGCTTGGCGGACGGCTGGATGCGGAGCCATGGATGGGCTCACGACCCTGCACACCGGATATGATGCCGATCATCGGCAGGGCGCCACGGCACAACACGCTCTGGTTTGCCTTTGGTCACGCCCATCACGGATTGACGCTTGGGCCGATCACCGGTCGGGTTCTGGCTGAAACCATTCTTGGCGAGACACCGGTCATTCCCATCGATGCCTATCGCCCGGGCAGGTTCAATCCCTGAGAGCACTCTGTCAGGAATTCTCTGGCCTTTCGGCGTTCGGCCACGTACCATGCCTTTCATAAAGGGGAAAAGGCGCGTGGTCGTCGCGTAAAAAAGGGGCGAACGTCATCATGACGGCGAGATTTCTCATCTATCAGCAGCAGGACGATTTTCGTTAGCGCATCATATGGCGCGAACCGAAATGGAAAACAGCCTGCTGGTGCATGATGGATGATATTGAAAACGCAAAGAAATTTTTCGCTGACAATCCCGATATCGAAATACTTGAAGCGTTCGTCATAGATGCGAACGGTGTACCGCGCGGCAAATGGATACCGCGTGAACGCGCCATCGACGTTCTTGAAAAAGGTATGGCAATACCCCGCTCCGTTTATGCCCTGGATATCTGGGGTCGCGATGTGCATGCGGCAGGTTTGGCGGAGGGAACAGGCGATCCGGACGGCTTCTGCTTTCCTGTTCCCGATACTCTTTCACGTGTAAGCTGGCTTGGGCGACCAACGGCGCAGGTTCTTCTCGCGATGAGAAACCCGGATGGATCAGGCTTTTATGGCGATCCTCGTCATGTGTTGTCGCAGGTCCTGGAGGGATACCGCAAAGCCGGCCTCACACCGGTCGTTGCAACCGAACTGGAATTTTACCTCATCGATCCGGTCCGGTCTGCACTCGATCCTGTCCGTCCACCGAACAGTCGCGAAGGCCGTTGGCATACGGGTCAGACGCAGGTGCTGTCGATTTCCGAATTGCAGGATTTCGAAGACGTCTTTCACGATATTGCCACCGCATGCCGGGCACAGGGCGTTCTTGCGGACACGACGCTGCGGGAAAATGGTCCTGGCCAGTATGAGATCAATCTCAACCATGTGCCGGATGCGTTGCAGGCTGCAGACTTCGCAGTCTTTCTGAAGCGCATCGTCAAGGGGGTGGCGCGCAAGCATGATCTCGATGCGACCTTCATGGCCAAGCCCTATGGCATGCAGGCCGGAAACGGCATGCACGTTCACTTCTCGGTTCTCGATAAGAGCGGCAACAACATATATGGCGGTGAAAACGGACCGTCGGACGCGTTGATGCACTCTGTTGGCGGTCTTCTGGAGAACATGGGGGAAAGCATGGCGATCTTTGCGCCCCATGCAAACTCCTACCGTCGACTGACGCCCAGTGAACACGCCCCGACCTACGCATCCTGGGGTTTCGACAACCGCTCGGCCGCGGTGCGCGTCATTACAGCCAGTCGGGCGGCAACACGCATCGAGCACCGCGTCGCGGGCGCGGACACCAATCCCTATCTCGTTCTGGCAATGATCCTCAGTGCGGCGCTCGCCGGCATGAAGGAGAAACGTCAGCCGGGTGGCGCGATTTCCGGTGACAGCCATGCCATCAATCATGAGCCTCTGCCGACAAACTGGGATTATGCGCTGCAGCGTTTTACGCGTTCGAGTTTTGCTTATGCGACGCTTGGCCAGAAGTACCGCACGCTCTTCTCCGCCTGCAAGCAGCAGGAGCTATCCGAGTTTTCCTTGCGTGTAACCGACGTCGAATATGACGCCTATATCAGGACGGTGTGAGAGATGGCAGAGGTCACCCCAATTCCCAATCCCGGTCATACGTCGTCCTGGTATGCGGCCTCAGCCAACGTGAAATCCGTGCGTCCTTCATTGGAAGGGCATCTGGATGCCGATGTCTGCATCATTGGCGGTGGTTTCACTGGTATCTCCGCGGCGCTGGAACTCAGTGAGCGCGGGTATTCCGTGGTTGTGCTGGAAGGCGTGCGGGTCGGTTTCGGCGCCTCGGGTCGCAATGGTGGTCAGATCGTCAACGGCTATAGCCGTGATCTTGAAACCATCGCCGGACGCTACGGTCGCGAAAAGGCTGTGAAGCTCGGAGCGATGTCGCTTGAAGGTGGCGCCATCATCCGTGAGCGCGTCAAGAAATATGCGATTGATTGCGATCTTGTCGATGGAGGTTTCTTCGCGGCCTTCACGCCCAAGCAGGTCCGCGAGATGGAAGCCCATAAGGCGCATTGGGAAAAACACGGACACGGTGGCCTGGAAATGGTGTCCAAGGCTGATGTCGGCAAATACGTGGAGACGGACCGTTATGCGGGCGGAATGATTGATCGCTTTGGCGGTCACATTCATCCGCTCAATCTGGTGCAGGGAGAGGCTGCCGCTGCCGAAAGCCTCGGCGCACGGATCTTCGAAAATTCGCGGGTTATTTCAGTCGAAGAGGGTGAGAGCCCCGTTGTTCGCACCGCGACTGGCAGCGTCAAGGTGAAATACGTGCTTGTGTGCGGCAATGCCTATCTTGGCACGCTTCTGCCGGAGATCGGGGATCGTATGATGCCCGTCTCAAGCCAGGTCATGGCAACCGAGCCGCTAGATCCGCAGTTGATTGAAAGCCTTTTGCCGGCAAATTATTGCGTCGAAGATGCCAACTACATTCTCGATTATTATCGCCGCACGTCCGATAATCGTCTGCTCTATGGCGGCGGCATTGGTTATGGTGGAAGCGATCCGGCTGACCTGACCGGTGTTATCAGGCCCAACATGCTGAAGACCTTCCCGCAACTGGCGAAGACGAAAATCGATTTTGCCTGGAGCGGCAATTTCGCGCTGACGCTGACGCGCATCCCGCATATGGGCAAGCTTTCCGACAGCGTCTATTTCTCGCACGGCGACAGTGGTCACGGCGTCACGACCACGCATTTGCTCGGCAAGATACTCGGCGAGGCCGTTGCAGGCCACGCCGAACGTTTTGATGTGTGGAGTTCCTTGCCGAATTATCCGTTTCCTGGCGGAAAGACATTCCGCGTACCGCTCACCGTGGCCGGGGCCTGGTGGTACGGGCTCAGAGACAAGCTTGGGCTTTAGAAACGAACGTCCTTCAGGCCGGAAAAGGCGTTTTCGACGATTTCGTCCGGTGTCGCATCGATGCTGACTGTCACCACCCCGGGCTCGCCTGTCGGAACTTCCAGGGTTGCAAGCTGGGTCTGCAGCAGTGAAAGCGGCATGAAATGTCCCTTGCGCTCGCCCATGCGGCGGCTGAGCAACTCGAGGCTGCCGTCGAGATAGACGAAAGCGAGCTTGCCGTCGCAGGCTTCTCGAAGCCGGTCGCGATAGATCTTTTTCAGCGCCGAGCAAGAGACGACGATACCGGCGCCTTCATAACCTTTGCGCAGTTCCACACCAATGAGATCGAGCCAGGGCCAGCGATCTTCATCGGTCAGAGGTGTGCCGGCGGACATCTTGTCGACGTTCGATTTCGGATGCAGCTTGTCACCTTCTATGAAAGCGATGCCCAGTTTTTCGGCCAGTGCCTCTCCGACTGTGGACTTGCCGCAGCCGCTCACTCCCATCACAACGATTGCCTGTGTCACCCGAACCTCGAATTTCCTGTTTTCGATGGCCAAGCCCTTAGAGCATTTCTCGCTCGAGGGAAACGGTTCTGTTGGATCAGGACAAGCAAACGCACTGCGGGATCAGGGAAATCGGAAAGGCTGATCTCACTGATATCCAGCCTTTCTGGATGCGGTTTTCTCCAGTGCAGAAAAGCCGGCATGGATCAGGATTGCCAGCGCCGCGACGATCAATCCGCCCTGAAGGATAAAGGCCAGATTGTTGGATTGCAGCCCGGCAATGATGACTTCGCCAAGTGTCCGCGCAGCAACGGTCGAGCCGATGGTTGCGGTTGATAGGCTGATGACGGCCGAAAGTCTGATCCCCGCAAGGATGGCCGGAAGCGCGAGCGGCAATTCCACTTTGACGAGCCGTTGCCAACCCGTCATGCCGCTGCCTTTGGCGGCATCCATGACTGCTGGCGGGAGTACGGTCAGCCCCGTCAACGTATTTTCGAAAACCGGAAGTAGGGCATATAGGAAAAGTGCGATGAGGGTCGGCTTCTCGCCGAAGCCGATCATCGGTACGGCAAGCGCCAGGACGGCGACAGGCGGAAAGGTCTGTCCAACATTGACGATGCTGCGCGAGAGCGGCAGAAATGCTGCACCAAACGGCCGGGTAACGATGATGGCGAGTGCCACAGCGATCAACGTTGCAAGCGCCGTAGCCATAGCGACGATCTCCAGATGCGAGAAGGTCAACGACAAGAGGCTGGCCTGCACATAGATCGGTGGCGCATTGGGCTGGACGAGTGGCTGAAACAGAGGTGCGAAAAGCTGCGGTGATGCCAGGAAGACGGCAAGCATCACGACAAGTAGTCCATTGATGACAAATTCGCCGACCCTGTTCATGGAACTCCAGTGGCGCGCTGGAGGAGAACGTCGCGGCGCACGCGACCGAGTGCTCTACCATCATCGTCAAGCACCGGCAGGGCATCCAGTCCCGCCCACAGCATGGCGGAAAGTGCGTCGCGCTGATTGGCGTGAGCGCTCAATGGGCGCCCTTCTGCATGGCCCGGCTCGATGATATCGGCAACAGGCAGGACGGAAAGCAGCTTCAGGGATCGCTCGTTTTCGCCGATCATCGTTCGAACGAAATCCGTTGCGGGCTCGAGAACCAGTTGGGCGGGTGACCCTCTCTGCACGATATGGCCCTTGTCCATCACGACGATCTGCTGGGCCAGCCGGAATGCTTCGTCCATGTCATGCGTGACAAGTACAATCGTCACGCCGAGTTTTTTCTGAATCTCAAGAAGATCCATCTGCGCCTTGGCACGGATGACCGGATCGAGCGCACCGAAAGGTTCATCCATCAGCAGAATGTTCGGTTCAGCGGCAAGTGCGCGGGCGACACCGACACGCTGCTGCTGCCCACCTGACAGTTCATGTGGAAATCGGTTGGCATAGAGCGAGGGCTCGAGCTGGAAAAGCTGCATAAGCTCTTCGATTTTGGCATCGATCCGCTTTTTATCCCAGCCGATCAATTCAGGGACGGTTGCGATGTTCTGAGCGACCGTGCGGTGTGGAAACAGACCGTGTCCCTGAATGGCATATCCGATCTGCCGGCGAAGCTTGAAACCCGGTATGCCGGCAACATCATCTCCATCAATGCGGATAGTCCCGGAACTTGGCTCCACCAGTCTGTTGATCATTCGCAGCAGCGTGGTTTTACCAGACCCGGACGTACCGACGATGACTGTCACGGTACGTGGAGCAACGACCAACGATACATCGTCGACCACGGCAGCACCGCCATATCGTTTGGTGATGTTTTCGATCTCGATCATGCTTCACGCTTTCTGCTTGCACTGAAGAGATTGCTGTCGATGAGCGCATCGAGCACAATGGCCGTTGTCAGCCCAAGCAGGACTGTGGGAATTGTCCCGAGCAGCACCAGATCCATCGCAGTCTGGCCGATTCCCTGAAAGACGAAAACGCCAAAGCCGCCGCCGCCGATCAGAGCAGCGATTGTTGCGAGCCCAATGTTCTGAACCAGCACGATGCGGATGCCTGTCAGGATCACGGGGAAGGCGAGGGGAAATTCGATGCGGAACAGTCGCTGCAGGGTCGTCATGCCGAGCCCGCGTGCGGCCTCCTGAACAGCCTGCGACACACCCGCGAGGCCAACAACGGTGTTGGAGACCACCGGCAAGAGCGAATAGAGAAACAAGGCCACGAAGGCAGGCGCCATGCCGATACCGCGAATTCCCATCGCTGAAGCACCCGGAACGTTGGCGGCGACCCAACCGAGCGGTGCGATAAGAATACCGAAGAGAGCAATAGACGGAATGGTCTGGACGATGTTGAGCCCGTTCAGCACGGCCGGTCGCAGCCGATCGACTTTGGCACAGAGGATGCCGATGGGAATTCCGATGAGGGTGGCAGCAAACAGTGATCCCAAGGCAAGCTCCACATGTCTGATCGCCTCACTCCAGAATATGTCGGCACGGTTGGCATATTCCTTGAGAATGGAAAGATCATCCGAAAGACCGCTCGCTAGCACGCTTGCAAGAACGGCGAGTGCACCTCCGAGCATGACGACCCGCAACAGTGGTTTCGGTTGCAGACGCGCGACCGCGTCGGTGGCGAGGAGCAGGAAAGCCGTCAAAAGAAGCCAGAAGCCGCTGGCTGGTGAAACGCGAGCGTAACTATTGTTATCGGGTGTGAGGGTTGTCGCCGCGAGACCCGCGACGATAGCAACGGCGACGAGACCGATGAGAGACACTGCCAGTCTCAGAACTATAGGGGAGCGAAAGAAGGCAATGACGCCGGCAAACAGCGTGAAGATGAGAAACGTTGCCGCCACCCATGTTGGAAGAGATTCGAACATCGTCTTCGTTTCGCCGGCAACAATGCGGTTTGCACGAAACGTCATGAAGGGTGAGAAGAGGACTGCATAGAAAAGGAGGCACGAGATCAGTACGCCGACTTTGTCAGGCCGTCTGGTCAAAGGCTGCCTCCCTCTGCAGTCACTCATGTGATGTTATTTCACGAAGCCGTTTTTCGTCAGGAAATCGATTGCTACAGCTTTCGCCTGCTCACCACCCACCTGCACGCGTCCATTCAGTTCCTGCAATGTTGCCAGATCCAGTTTTTCGAATACAGGCTTCAGCAGTGCCTCGATATTCGGGTTCTTCTTCAGAGCCTCTTCACGAATGATGGGAGCGGGTTGATAGACGGGCTGAACATGCTTGTCGTCTTCCAGCACAACAAGACCGGATGGTGCGATGCCGCCGTCTGTACCATAAACCATCGCGGCGTTGGCGTTGTTGGTCTGGTTTGCAGCCGCCGCGATCGTGGCCGCCGTATCACCACCCGAAAGTGTGATGAGCTGCGCCGGTTTCATGGTGAAACCATAGGTGGTCTGGAAGGCTGGTAGCGCTGCAGCCGAGTTGACGAATTCCGAAGAGGCGGCCAGAACCACCTCGCCGCCATCTGCAACATACTTGCCGAAATCCGACAGTGTCTTGAGGTTGTTCTTGTCGGCAACGTCCTTGCGGATAGCAATTGCCCAGGTGTTGTTGGCGGGCGATGGCGTCAGCCAGACGATCTTGTTTGCCTCGAGATCGAGCGTCTTGGCTTCCTGATAGGCTTTGCCTGCGTCCTTCCAGAGCGGATCATCAGCCTTCTCGAAAAAGAAGGCAGCGTTGCCGGTGTACTCCGGGTAGATATCGATCTCGCCGGCGGTGATCGCCTTGCGAACAACGGGCGTCGCGCCAAGTTGAATACGATCCGTCGTTTCGATGTTGTTCTGGTTCAAGACGGCCAGAATGATATTGCCCAACACACCGCCTTCAGTATCGATCTTGGAGGAAACGACGACCTGGGCCTGGGCAATGGAAGCATAAAGGGCGAAGGCGACTGCTGCGCCTGTCAAGGTCCTCAAGCGGCTCATGAAAAATTCCTCCGGTGATCGATCTGCAGACGCGCAAAAGCCGCCGATGTCGCCGGCTCAACGGTCAAGAACGGCCGAGGCGGAAAATGGTTGCAGAAATGCTTCGGATTTTTTGCGATCCAGAGATCAGAGGTTGCGCGTCTGCGAGCCCGTCAAAGATCGCCTTTGTTACGGGCATCCTTGCCCATCACCAGCGGCATCAAAACCGACAGGAAGAGCAGCCGCAAGACGTGATGAGAGCCGACATAGGCCGTGTCTGCATGCATCATCACCGCCATTGCCGCCATGGTTTCGAGGCCACCCGGGGAATAGGCAATCATCACTGCATTCAGCGGTACGCCTGTTATGTTGGAAATCATCCAGGCAATGACGCCAGCGATGAACATCACGGCGATCGTGACGACAAGGCCTGCGATGAACCCTTTGCGCACATCCATGAGTGACACATTGGAAAACCGCGTTCCGATAAGACAGCCGATGAGAACGTAGACCGGAAGGCTCAACCAGTTTGGAACACCACCCTCTGTAAAGCCGGTGATGTGCGAACTGATGGAAACGGCAACACCGCCAAGAAGCAAGGCCGCTGGAAACCGCAAGCGCAGGAAGAGCAGACCCATCGCCAGAGAGGCGATAATCGTCAACACCAATGTCACAAGGCCCATCGGTGGGTTGATGATTGGCGGTTCGGTGCTGACGAGGTTGAAATATTCGACAATCAGCGGCACCGACAACGTCAGCGCCAATACCCGCACGCTCTGTACGATGCTGACGGTAGCGAGATCGCTCTTGGTGTCGGCGCTGAGACTGATGATGTAACTGAGATGACCTGGGGAGGCGCCAAGCATTGCCGTGGTCCGGTCATAACCGAAGCCGTAATGCAAAATCCAGTAGGCGACGTAGAGCATGATGACGACGGCGACGAGTACCACCACAAAGCTGATGGGCCAGGTCTTTGCCGCGTCAATCACGGAAGGCGTAACGCTGGTTCCCATCGAGATGCCAACGACGACAAAACAGGCGTTGCGGATATAGGAGGGGATGCCGAGCTTCAAACCCGAAAGCCCCGACAGGGTCACGGCAACTGCCGGCCCTGACAGAAACGGTGCCGGTATGCCGAGCAGACTGGCAATAAATGCTCCAATGCTACCGATGATGGCCGTCAGCAAAAATGTATGGAATTCCGGCTTGATTATCATTGCAACGCGAATGGAAATTGCTTGGGAAGCTCAATCCCACATGCGCCGTTTCGGCTTGAGACGTCAACACGTCGCGGGAAAAATAATGGACCTGGAGAGGCAGTCACATAAAGAAACCCGCAACGTGGCGTTGCGGGTTCCAAGTAAGATCGTATCTTGAACTTGACGAATTAGGCTGCGGGAAGAGAAGCCGTGCGCGGCATTTCCGTGTCGAGGCCGAGCAGGAAGTTGATCTGCGGACGGGCCTTGACGAGATCGTCGATGGAATATTCGGTCAGGACGTCGAAGAAGGCGTTGAGTGCCTTGCGCAGCGCCGAGTTCAAGCCGCAGCTGTCAACAAGTGGACACTCGACGGCGCCATCCTCGAAGCATTCCGCCATGGCGAAGCTGTCTTCTGTCACTTTGACAACGTCAAACAGGCTGATCTTGTCGGCAGGCTTGCCCAGTCTCACGCCACCATTACGGCCACGGACGGTCTCAACCAGCCCAGCCTTGTTCAGCGGCTGAAGAATTTTGAAAAGGAACAGCTCCGACACGCCATAGGCTCTGGCGATTTCCGGAATGCGACTCAGATGGCCTTCGTTTGCGGCGCAATACATCAACATGCGAACGGCATAGTTGGTCTGTTTGGTCAAGCGCATGCTGGTCTCCTAACTCTCAATGTGGAGTTATATAGTCTCTTTTTCAGTTTAGAACAATTCCAGAAACTGAAAAAATCTCATCTGTTCGGGATTTCGCGAACTGAATTGTTGACGGTTCCGCAGATTCATGAACAGAAAACTCAAGAATCGGACTTTAATGGAGACGAACTCAATGGCAAGCATGAAATCCCGTTTTCCCGGTGCCGTTTTTGTGAGTCTTGCTGCGTTATCGATGGCTACGACAGCTTTTGCCGAAGGGGAGGTCAATGTTTACTCCTATCGCCAGCCGGAATTGATTCAGCCACTCCTCGACGCGTTCACGAAGGAAACGGGCATAGAGACGAATGTCCTTTTTCTCGATAAGGGGCTCGTTGAACGGATACAGGCTGAAGGGGTCAACTCGCCCGCGGACGTGCTTTTGACGGTTGATATTGCCCGGCTGGTCGAGGCCAAAGAGGGTGGCGTGACGCAACCGGTGTTGAATGATCCGGTCATTGAAAAGGATATCCCGGCGAACCTGCGCGATCCGCAAGGAGAGTGGTTCGGGCTGACGACACGTGGTCGTGTCGTCTATGCCTCGAAAGAGCGTGTTGCGCAAAAAGACATTACCTATGAAGAGCTTGCCGACCCGAAGTGGAAAGGCAAAATCTGTATCCGCGACGGCCAGCACTCCTACAATATCGCCTTGTTTGCCTCGATGATTGCCCATCATGGCGTCGAGTACACGCGAACCTGGCTCACGGGCCTGAAGAATAATCTGGCTCGCAAACCGGACGGAACGGATCGCACCCAGGCCAAGTCGATCTTTGCTGGTGAGTGCGATATTGCACTGGGCAACACCTATTACGTCGGGCTGATGCTGACCAATGACCGGGAACCGGAAGAAAAGGAATGGGCAGGTTCAGTGCGCGTCATGTTCCCCAATGCTGGTGATCGCGGCACGCATGTCAACATTTCCGGAATGTCGATGACGAAATACGCGCCCAACAAAGACAATGCATTGAAGTTGATGGAGTTTCTCGCCTCGCGTGAAGCCCAGGAAATCTACGCGCAGCAAGTCTTCGAGTATCCTGTTCTGCCCGGTGCCGAGCCTTCCGATGTGGTGAAGGGTTTCGGACCCATCAACCCCGACAAGCTGTCGTTGACGGACATTGCCGCGCACCGCAAGGAGGCTTCCGAACTGGTGGATGAGGTGGGCTTCAACGAAGGGCCGGCGAACTGATGATTTCGCAAGCGCTTCCCGGTGTGGAGGCGGCGCTCGCGAAGATGATTCACTCGCCAGCCGGTTTGCTGTCCAGCGAGGCGTTGTAGTCGAGGATAGCCTTTCGCCTTTCCGGCGTTCCGGGATGGGTGGAGATGATGGTGGTGCCATCCTTGTCGCCCAGTTTTTCCTCAAGGATCGCGAAGAAGCGTTCGATGGCGGTGGCGTCCAGTCCTGCTGCACGCATCAGCTCCACTGAACGTCGGTCGGCCTGATGTTCTGCATCGCGTGAATGGGAAAGTGCCAGAAGACCACCGCCCTGCGTCAGAATATCCTCCATTGCAGATCCGACGTCGCCGGCGACCAGCATCACGAGACCTGCAACGCCGGCGGCCCGATACAGCTGACGAAGGCTATGTTCATATTCCACATGGCCTATTTCGTGGGCGAGGACGCCGGTGATCATTTGCGTGTCGTCGCCGGCCAGTTCAACCAGTTCGTCGGTGAGAACGATCGTGCCGTCCGGCAGCGCGAATGCGTTCGGGCCGATATAGCCGCCATCTCTGAAATTCAGCTTGTAGGTTTTAGGCGAACCTTCCGCATGCGTTGCGATCCGTGCGAATTCGGCCCTTATCCTGTCCTGCTTTTCCACCGGCAGTGCGCTTTCGGAAAAGACCGTCCTGTCTAGCGCTTCCAGTGTACTGGAAGACATGATCTGTGGGACAATGGGCGGGGTGACGGCAACTGCCACTTCCACCATGGCCGGCAGTGCAAGCTTGTAGGTTCCATAAGCGAGAAGCACTGCGCACAGAGTGATCCCCACCAGCCGCAGGCGGAATTGCTCCAGCCAGTTTACCAGCCCGGAACGCTTTGTGATGTAGCCCTGCAGCAGACGGTCTATCCCGTCGTTGTCGGAGGTTTCGAACAGCGATCCATCCGGGAAATGCAACTCGCGCGGGATTGCTCCAATCCGGTGGCTGATCTCCACCGAACCAATCTCCGCCTGTGTCCTTGTATGGCCATCTTTGCCGTCGAGGACGAGAAGAATAGTACCGCCAAGCTTCAGCCTGGCAGCACTCGAAACATTCGAGCGAGCGGCATGCCACTCGCCCGAAACGGTTTCTCCGGTATCAGAAACCAAACTCGAAGCCTTCCATATCCATATATTCGGCGCTGACGGCAGCGCCCGTCGCTTCGATCGAAGATAGAACCTCGCCCATGTTGCCATCAAAATGGATCCCCGTGTGCTCGACACTGTAACGTGCTTCACGAACCGCAGCCCAGGGACGCATCAGACCAAGGGTGATGACGCTGAGAACGAGGTTGGAGACAACGATCCAGAGATAACGGCCACGGTTTACATCGCTGAGGAGTCGGTGTTTTCCATCGAGAAGCATAGACGAGATCACGACGTTGCGTACGCCGGCCCGATAGACGATGCCAGCAAGGCCGTAGACCAGGAAAGCGCCGAACAGGCCGATGTACAGAGAGCCAAGCGCCATGGTGATGGCTGTAGTCTCGTCATCGGCGAGCGCGCTGTTGGCTGCAAAGATTGCCAAGCCCAGGAAGCTGAACACTGTGCCGCCGACAACAACCATGATGGCCGGAATGATCCAGACGCGATAGAGCGCGCCAATTTTCGGGTCGGCACTGAACGGCCGGTCGCCGTAGCGAAGGTTGCCGAAAACGTAGCGATTAACCCAACGGCTCGCCAGCGGTGCCAGAATGCCAAAAGAGATAAAGGCCACGAAGCCGCCGAGTACGACGGAAACGAACGCGCCGCCTGTCTTGCCGGCAAAATCGAAACGTACGTTGCGATAACTTGTTACACGCGCGTTGAAACGAATGCTGCGCATGACAAGCCATGGCAAGAAGGCCACGAAAAGAATGGCCGGGATGAAGGCGAGAACCGGCAGAAGCGTTGCAAAGATTTGCATGACGATGATGAACGCAAAAGCGATCAGTCGCCCTTTGAAGATCTGCCCGCCTGTTGCGTGGTAACCGAAGGCACGTCCGGCCAGTTCAGTGCTTCCATTGAAATAGCGTTTGCGACGGACCTTTGCCCAGGCCGAGTAGATGCCAATGGTTATGATCGTCAGCAGAATGTTGACGATCCAGATTCCGAAATACTCTCCGGCATTTCCCTTGAAGACTCCGCGCTCATAGGCGCGCGTATCCGTTGCTACGGCAATATCGCTCATGTGAGTCCCTCTTCACATGCCCCTCTCCAGGCACATCAAATCAAATAATCAAAGTGTTCCCGTCTCTCGGTGTCCCCACACCTCGAACGCGACAGCTATATCAAAACAGCTTTAAGTGGAATTATTTTTCGGAAAATGTGAGTTTTTTTGTCTTGTTTGCAGCAAAAAGCCCCGCCGTGAGGCAGGGCTTCAGCGTAGATAACAATTGCAGTTGTGCTTATTTCATCGTCGGCATGACAAATTCCGCACCCGACTTGATGCCGGAAGGCCAACGCGAGGTGATCGTCTTGGTTTTTGTCCAGAACTTGATCGAATCGGTACCGTGCTGGTTGAGGTCACCGAAGCTTGAAGCCTTCCAGCCGCCGAAGGAGTGATATGCCAGCGGAACCGGGATCGGCACGTTGATGCCGATCATGCCGATATTGACACGGCTTGCGAAGTCGCGGGCCGCATCGCCGTCACGGGTGAAGATGGCGACACCGTTGCCATATTCGTGCTTCATCGGCAGTTCGAGTGCATCTTCGTAGTTCTTGGCACGAACGACGGAGAGAACCGGTCCGAAGATTTCCGTCTTGTAGATGTCCATGTCGGGTGTGACGTGGTCGAAGAGGCAGCCACCGACGAAGTAACCGTCTTCATAACCCTGCAGCTTGAAGTCGCGACCATCGACCAGCAGTTTTGCACCCTGTTCCACACCGCTGTCGATAAGACCCTTGACGCGGGTCTGGGCTTCTTTGGTTACCAGCGGACCCATGTCGGCCTTGTCGTCGGTATAGGGACCGATCTTCAACGCCTCGATCTGCGGAATAAGCTTCTCGACGAGGCGATTTGCAGTTTCCTCGCCGACAGGAACGGCGACGGAAACGGCCATGCAACGCTCGCCCGCGGAGCCGTAACCAGCGCCCATCAGCGCGTTGACGGCCTGATCAAGATCCGCGTCCGGCATGATGATCATGTGGTTCTTGGCACCACCGAAGCACTGAGCGCGCTTGCCATTCATCGCAGCCGTGCCGTAGACGTAACGGGCAATCGGCGTCGAACCGACAAAGGAGACGGCGCCGATATCCGGGTCCGTCAGGATCGCATCGACGGCACCCTTATCGCCGTTGACGACATTGAGGATGCCAGCCGGAAGACCTGCTTCAATCATCAGTTCGGCAAGTCGGATGGGCAGCGATGGATCGCGTTCGGATGGCTTGAGGATGAAGGCGTTTCCGCAGGCGATAGCAGGCGCAAACATCCACATCGGGATCATGCCGGGGAAGTTGAATGGCGTGATGCCGGCACCGATACCGACAGGCTGGCGGATCGAATACATGTCGATTGCCGGACCAGCACCCTCGGTGAATTCCCCCTTTTGCAGATGCGGAATGCCGCAGACGAATTCGCAAACCTCAAGGCCGCGAACGATGTCGCCCTTGGAATCTTCCACCGTCTTGCCGTGTTCGCTCGACAGAAGAACGGCCAGTTCGTCCATGTTCTGGTTCAGGAGTTCGACGAACTTGAAGAACACGCGGGCACGGCGCTGCGGATTGGTCGCGGCCCACTTCGGCTGCGCCTTCTTGGCGCTTTCGACCGCGGCACGCAGTTCGGCATCGCTGGCAAGAGCGACAGTCGCCTGCACTTCGCCGGTTGCCGGGTTGTAAACGTTCGACGTGCGGCCGCTGGTGCCGGGCACGTGCTTGCCGTCGATGAAATGACCGATTTCCTTCATGGGGCTTTCCTCCGGAATTTTGTGGTGGCGGAACCATTGCACTTCAATTTGTACAAATCAATGAACTCAGATAAGAAACCGTTGTGCGTAAATTAAAGCACGGCGATGTCGACCGAACGTCGGTCATGGCGGTCAGGAGGGTCAGGACCGATGCAGGATGAACCAGTGGTGCGAATGGCCGAGATCGAAATCGATCCATTGCATATCGACGCCTATCGCAGCTTGCTTGCCGAAGAAATCGAGGCTTCAGTCAGCCGGGAGGATGGCGTGCTGGCATTGAACGCTGTCGCCCTCAAAGGCAGTCCAGGAAAAATCCGTATCCTTGAGGTCTATGCGAGCCAGGCAGCATACGAGGCCCACCTAAGGACGCCGCATTTCCTGAAATACAAGGATGCGGTAGCAGGCATGGTTACCTCTCTGACCCTAGTCGAGGTTGACCCCGTCATCATGCGAAGCAAGCCATGAACTGGGATGATGTCCGTATATTTCTTGCTGTTGCCCGGACAGGACAGATCCTTGCCGCATCGAAACGGCTGGGGCTCAACCATGCAACCTTGTCCCGGCGATTGACCTCACTGGAAGAGGCGCTGAAAACCCGGCTTTTTATTCGCCGGACGAACGGCTGCGAGTTGACGGAGGAGGGGCAGCGTTTTCTTGGCTCTGCAGAGCGCATGGAAACCGAAATGCTCAATGCGCAAGCAAGCCTTGGCCGTGTTGATACCGCCGTGGCGGGAACCGTGCGCATTGGTGCACCGGATGGTCTGGGCGTTTCTTTTCTTGCGCCAAGGCTCGGTCGGCTGACAGCGCGTTATCCCGATCTCAAGATCCAGCTTGTGCCGGTGCCGCGCTCCTTTTCCCTTTCGCAGCGAGAAGCGGACATTGCCATCACGATTGAACGGCCGGATCAGGGCAGATTGGTGCAGTCGAAACTGACCGATTATTCGCTCGGGCTTTATGCCTCGAAGGTCTATCTCGAAGAATACGGTACTCCTCAAGATGTCGAAGCCCTCAAGCAGCATCGCCGCATCGGCTACGTGGAAGATCTGATCTTTTCGCCGTCGTTGAACTATACCGGCGAAATCATGCGGGACTGGGATGCGACGTTCGAAATCTCCAGCGCTATCGGCCAGACAGAGGCTGTGCGTTCGGGAGCGGGGATCGGTATCCTGCACAACTATATCGCCGGGCAATATCCAGAGTTGATACGGATATTGCCCGAGATCGGCATCAGTCGTGCCTATTGGACCGCGTATCACGAATCTGCGCGCCAACTTGTTCGGGTACGGACAGTGGTTGATTTTCTCCAGGAGTTGGTTGCTGCAGAACGACGGATTTTTGCCTGAAATCCACACGGAACAGATTCGGCGAGCCTAATTGTATGATTATTGCCGGAAGGCGCTCGCACCGGACTTGACAGTGGCCGTCGCCTGAACGACCAATGCTGCCATTGGGAGACATCAGGAACTGAAATGCCGAATATACTTCGAAAGCTCTCGCCGACTGGTCTCGGCGTGGCCGTCATGCTGCTTGGAATGCTGCTTTTCGCGTTGAATGATGCGATGGGGAAGTGGTTGGTCGCGACCTATAGTCTGGGGCAAGTGGTGCTCATCAGAAGCGCTGCGGCACTCGTCATCTTGGTTCCGATCCTTTGGCGGGGCGGCCTCGCCAGTGTGGTAAAAGTCGAGCGCCCCTCTCTTCAGGCTGCTCGTGTCTTCTTTTCAACCGCTGAGCTTTTCTGTTTCTATTTTGCCGTCAAGGCTTTGCCACTTGCCGACGTCATGACCTATTGGCTCGCAGCGCCGATCTATGTCGCGGCTCTGTCGCCGTTTCTGTTGGGCGAAAAGGTCGGCTGGCGCCGCTGGACCGCGATTGCTATCGGTTTTGTCGGTGTCGTGATTGCGTTGAAACCAAGTTCGGCAAGCCTGACCTCGGCGGCTCTTTTTTCAATTCTGGGCAGTGCGGCATTCGCGTTCATGATGTTATCAGGCCGCCAGCTTCGCAATACGCCCGATACAGTTCTGGCATTCTGGCAGATCGTCGGCGCAGCCGTTGCCGCAGTGGTGGCCGTCGCCGCCGCTCCGTCCGGATGGGCGCCCATTCAGTCTGCTTTCGATCTTTCCCTGCTTTGCATGCTGGGCGTTGTGGCCATGACTGCCCACGTGCTCGTCAACCGCGCCTTGAAGCTCGCCGATGCGGCCACGGTCGCGCCGCTGCAATATACCCTGTTGCTGTGGGCGGTCATCTTCGGCTGGATGTTCTTCGGTGATGTGCCGCAGGCAAGCATCGTTGCCGGTGCCGGATTGATCGTTTTGTCTGGACTCTATATTTTCTTTCGCGAAAATACGCTCAAGCGCCGCCGTCAGGCCGAAGATCGTATCGCGGCGGAATAGATTGTCTATGCCCGTTGTGGTGTCCCCGGTTGGAACTTTACGCTGGGAACATCACAGGGGCTTGACGAAAGCGTGATCTTCGAAGAGTAGAAAGAGGTCCTGCGACGAGACGTCGCGAAAGGACAGAGGAAACAAAGGTGCCGGGCCCCTCTGGCGAGAGTTTTACGGCGCTCTCGTGATGTCGGTACCGCCTGCAAAATTGGCCGGCGGATTAAAAATTATGAATAACCTGAATGTGCTTCGCGCGCGTGCTTTCTGCGTGCGGCACGACGCTCCGCGTCGTTCCGCTATCGTTTCCCTTTCCGGAGGTGACCGCACATGAGCGCCGCCCAGAAAACCACGCTGTCCTACTTCAAGTGGGCATTTATCGTCACCGTCGTCGGTCTGATCCTTGGCGGGTATCTCGGTTGGGAGATGACCGGGACGATCGGTGGAACAGCCACGATCTTCTTCATCTGCGCGGTTCTCGCCGTGCTGGAAATCTCGCTGTCCTTCGACAACGCTATTGTCAATGCCAACAAGCTCAAGGACATGACGCCCGAGTGGCAGCATCGCTTCCTGACCTGGGGTATTCTGATCGCCGTTTTCGGCATGCGTATCGTTTTCCCGCTGTTGATCGTCGTCATCGCGGCGAATGTCGGCCCCTGGACCGCACTGGTCATGGCTGCCACGCAGCCGGAACGCTATGCGGAAATCATGCATGATGCCCACCTGCCGATTGCGGCTTTCGGTGGCACGTTCTTGATGATGGTTGGCCTGAACTTCTTCTTCGACCATGAAAAGGACGTGCACTGGGTGCGCTGGATCGAGGAGAAGGCTGCGACCTATTCCTCCGTCAAGGGTATCGAAATTGCCTTCGTTCTGATCGTCATGCTGGTCTTTTCCCGCATTATCGGTGCGAGCGAAGATCCGGCACTTGGTCCCGTTGCAGCCAATACCTTCTTCCATTCCGCGATCTGGGGTCTCTTGACCTTCCTGCTCGTTGAAGTGGTTGGCGGCATTCTCGACCGTAGCCAGGAGATGTTGGAAGGTGCGGCAAAGGGCGGCTTCGGCGCGTTCCTTTACCTTGAAGTGCTGGACGCGAGCTTCTCCTTCGACGGCGTGATCGGCGCTTTCGCTTTGACGCAGAACCTGTTCATCATTGCGATCGGCCTTGGTATCGGTGCGATGTATGTTCGTTCGATGACGATCATGCTTGTCGAAAAAGGAACGCTGGCGGAATACCGTTATCTCGAGCACGGCGCGTTTTATGCGATCCTCATCCTCTCGGTCATCATGTATGTCCAGACGATGTTCCATATTCCGGAAGTCATCACGGGTCTCGGCGGTGCTGCCTTGATCGGGATCTCGCTTTGGTCGTCGATCCGCTACAATCGTCAGCAGAGTGCTGACGCAGTAGAGGCTGCACGCGGCGCGGAAATCTAAGCCTCATCGACAAAAGCCTTCCGCCTAAAGGGCGGAAGGCTCGTTGCCTAATTTTTCGCCTAAGCCTGTTTTTGCAGCAATGAAGATTTGGCGAAAACTATCAGTCTTCGAAAGCTCGAGGGCTGCAAGTCATTGACTCCCTTTATACTTGTGCGATGCAGAAAAACTGGCACATTTCCTGCTTCTATTGTCGCAAGTCCAGAGGGGACGTTAAAAAGCCCGAAAACGGGTCCATACACGCCGCGTTGCCATCGATCCAAAAGGGATTGCCGGTAACGCGGCGTTTGTGTTTCGTCGCATCACTGCTTGAGTTTTCCTTGCCGTTGTTTGAAAACGTGTTGAAGGACGACTGGAAGGGTTATCGACGTGCCCGTTGAACTATCGCCAAGCGCGGCTTTGGGCCTCTGGCACCGCGTATCCCTATTGCAGGTGAGGGCTGACGCGCCTGATCTCACCCTGCGGCAAACCGCCATCCTTCTGCAAATTTATCTCGTTCCGCCGCCCCATACCGTACGCGGTCTTGCCGCAATACTCGGGGTTACAAAACCCGTGATCACCCGTGCGCTGGACAGTCTCGGGACCTTGGGATTGGTGGATCGTGAGCGAGACGATCAGGACAGACGCAACGTTATCATAAAACGAACGGTTGCCGGTGCACTCTATCTGGAAAAGTTCGGCGATCTGGTTATTGATCAGGCGCGAGAGATTTGAAACCCTGGACGTGAAACGATGATACTCGACCGCCGCCTGAATGTGTTCCGCTCCGATCTGGCTGATGAAAAGCTGAAGGGTGCTGTTGAAGCGACCCGTTTTGTAAACGGCACGCCGGCCCAGGTCAGCATCCCTGTCGCTGCGCTCAGACCATCGCCAGATCTTGCAAGCGGCATCGACACGGAACTGTTGTTCGGTGAAACGGTCAGGGTTTTCGACAGGGCGAATGGTTGGGCCTGGGTCCAGGCGGATGCGGATGGCTACACCGGATACCTCCCCGAAACGGCGATCGACAGCGTGGTTGCCGCAACCCACAGCGTGATTGCGCCGCGGACTTTCCTTTATCCTTCGGCAGAACTGCGCAAATTTCCAGTCGCTGCCCTGTCCATGGGAAGCCTGGTTCGGATTGTCGGCGAGGCGGAAACCCGTGGCACCCGTTACCTGATGACGGAAAAGGGTGAAGGGATTATCGCCGCCCATTGCCAGCAAATCGACGCGGTTCAGGAAGACGACTATGTTGCGGTCGCATTGCGCTTCATCGAAACGCCCTACCTCTGGGGTGGGCGCTCGGGCTTCGGCATCGATTGTTCCGGACTTGTCCAGCTTTCCCTGGCCATGACCGGCCGCCGGGTTTTGCGCGACACCGACATGCAGGTCAAATCGCTTGGTGTGGAAATCGAACGCGATGAACTACGGCGCGGGGACTTTGTTTTCTGGAAGGGGCATGTTGGCCTCATGGAAAACGAGGAAACGCTTTTGCATGCCAACGGCCATACGATGAATGTTGCGCGTGAAAACCTCGACGCCGCGATCGAGCGTATTGGCTGGTTGTATGAAAAGCCGACGGCATTTCGTCGTCTTGGAGCCTGATCGCGACTTTCACGAAATTGTGCCTGCGGACACCTTTGTGCGAATGCCCCGGACGACTTACATCCTTTAGTGTGACGAGACGGGAATGGCGTTTATGAAGGCAAAGATCAAAACACGGCTGATGGTAATGGCGGTCGCGACACTCGTGTCCGCCACTGGGCAGGCGCAGACCGTTTTCCAGAACGGTTTCCAGCCGGCACCCGATGCTTATGTAAATTTGCCTGGCGTCAAAGACCCGAAGACGTTGCAGCCGAAGGTTCGATATCGGTGTCACTCGGAAATGGGTGTGACCTCTTACCCGCGCGGTGCCCATCGCGACGTCTTCGGCAGCAGGGGACTTGCCGTCCAGGGGTATCGCTGCACAGATGAAAACGGCATTTCCACCTTTGGCGGCCGCAATCCCACCTCCCAGGACTGGTATCCCGGCATAAATCCGCCTGATCCGACCTTCTGAGGTCGTTTCCCGGCCACCTTTCCATCCCGCCCGGTCTGGACTTGTCGTCGTCTTTTCAGATAAGTCTTTGGTGTGACAGGTTGATACTGCCGGAATGCGCAGTGACATCGGCCGTGCCGATGGGGGAATGCGAGCCATGACGAAAACCGATATAGCGACCCGCGTTTACAATCACACATGGAAGCTCGATCCGATTATCCGTAGCCTGATCGATACGGATTTCTACAAGCTTCTAATGTTGCAGATGATCTGGAAGCTTTATCCGGAAGTCGACGCGACATTCTCCGTCATCAATCGCACCAAGACGGTTCGTCTGGCCGACGAGATCGATGAAATGGAACTGCGCGAGCAGCTCGATCATGCGCGCACGCTGCGCCTGTCGAAAAAGGAAAACATCTGGCTCGCCGGTAACACGTTTTACGGGCGCTCGCAGATATTCGAGCCCGAGTTCCTGTCCTGGCTTTCCAGTTACCAGCTACCGGAATACGAACTTTTCAAGCGTGATGGTCAGTACGAACTAAATTTCCATGGTCGCTGGATGGACACCACGCTCTGGGAAATCCCGGCGCTTGCGATCATAAACGAGTTGCGTTCGCGCAGTGCCATGCGCTCCCTCGGCTACTTCACGCTGGATGTGCTTTATGCGCGCGCGAAAGCGAAGATGTGGGAAAAGGTCGAGCGTCTGCGCGAGTTGCCGGGCCTGCGTATTTCCGATTTCGGCACGCGCCGTCGCCACAGCTTCATGTGGCAGCGCTGGTGCGTGGAAGCACTCAAGGAAGGCATCGGTCCTGCTTTCACAGGCACGAGCAACGTCCTGCTGGCCATGGACTCCGACCTGGAAGCTGTGGGCACCAACGCACATGAATTGCCTATGGTGGTGGCAGCCCTGGCCAGAACCGACGAGGAGTTGGCAACGGCACCCTATCAGGTTTTGAAGGACTGGAACCGGCTTTATGGTGGCAACCTTCTGATTGTCCTGCCCGATGCTTTCGGCACCGCTGCCTTCCTGCGTAGCGCGCCCGAATGGGTGGCCGATTGGACGGGTTTCCGCCCTGACAGCGCACCGCCGATTGAAGGTGGTGAAAAGATCATCGAGTGGTGGAAAAAGATGGGGCGCGATCCCCGCAAGAAGATGCTTATCTTCTCCGATGGTCTCGATGTCGATGCGATCATCGATACCTACAGGCATTTTGAAGGTCGTGTCAGGATGAGTTTCGGTTGGGGCACCAACCTGACCAACGACTTCGCCGGCTGCGCGCCGAAGACCATTGCCAGCCTGAAGCCGATCTCGATCGTCTGCAAGGTGAGCGATGCCAATGGCCGACCAGCAGTAAAACTCTCCGACAATCCGCAAAAGGCAACCGGCGACCCCGCCGAGGTTCAGCGTTACCTGAAGTTCTTCGGCCAGGAAGATCTCAAGGAACAGAAGGTTTTGGTCTAGGACATCGCGACTGGATCAAACAGAAAGAAAAGCGGAGGAAGGCAAAGCCATCCTCCGCTTTCTTGTCTCATGCGTGAGTTACTTCGCGAAGTGATGCGAGATGTAGTGGAACAGGGCGCGGATGCCCTGGGCCTCTCCGCCGATTGACGAATGGTGCCGTTCGCTCGGCGACCAGCCGTAAATATCGAAATGAGCCCACTTTTTGGTGTTCGTGACGAAGCGCTTCAGGAACAGGGCAGCGGTGATCGATCCTGCCATACCACCCGATGGCGCGTTGGTGATATCGGCTGCGCGCGAGCGAATATCCTTGTCGTAGCCCATGTAGAGCGGCATGCGCCACAACGGATCATCGGTGTCGATGCTGGCTTCGGAGATGTTGTGCGCGAGGTCTTCATCATCGGTGAAGAAGGGTGGCAGATCAGGACCGAGCGCGACACGGGCAGCACCCGTTAGTGTCGCCATGTCGATCATCAGGTCGGGAGCGTCTTCATCGGCATAGGCCAGGGCGTCCGCCAGAATCAGGCGACCTTCCGCATCCGTATTGTCGATCTGGACTGTCAGACCCTTGCGGCTTTTGTAAATGTCGCCGGGACGGAATGCATTCGATGCAATCGAGTTTTCAACCGCTGGCACGATCACGCGCAGGTCTACAGGCAGATTGGCATCCATGATCATCAGGGCAAGGCCCAGCACATTGGCTGCTCCGCCCATATCCTTCTTCATGAGTGCCATGGAGGCGGCGGACTTGATATCGAGACCGCCGGTATCGAAGCATACGCCCTTGCCGACGAGCGTCAGGCGAGGATTGCCCTTCTTGCCCCAGTTCATTTCCAGCAGGCGCGGTGCACTTTCGCTCGCACGGCCAACCGCATGGACGAGAGGGAAGTTCTGTTTCAGCAGATCTTCGCCGGAAACGGTCTTGACCTTGGCTTTGTAATGCGCGGCAAGCGCACGGAATGCAATCTCGAGTTGATCCGGCCCCATATCATTGGCCGGCACGTTGATGAGGTCACGGGCGAGGAAGACGCCAGCGAGAACACGCCCGATTTCACCGTCTTCCGCATCCTGCGGTACGAGCAGTTTCGCGCCGTTGGATTTGACCGTTTTGTATTTGTCGAAACGGTAGCTGCCGAGGCCGAAGCCCAGCGCCAGCCGGTTGGCCGTCAATGGGGCTGTCTCTATATGCCAGTCGCCTTCGGGTAACTCACGCGCCAGCTTCCCCGTGATGAAAGGGATCTCGGAAGGGTTGCTGCCAAGGCCGAGCAGAACACCACCCAGAGAACCATCGGCGGAGGGGATCAGCAGCACGGCTCCAGCTTCGGCCTTGAATCCGGCTTTTTTTGCCCAGTCGAGGGCAACCGGGTCGATCGCACCCTGTTCGATATGGGCGGGCGTGACGGCAAAAACGGGCAGGGTGTTGCCGGACTGGGAGCTGAACGGGGTGGTGCGTTCGATGAATTGATAGGGCGCCATGGTCTGCTTTCGTTGTTGCATCGGCTCAAAAATCGAAAACTGTTTTCGACGGAACGATGCGCAGTTTCAAGGTGTTGGAACGGCCTTTTCCATCTTGTCGGATTGACGGCTCTCCAACGTCGTGAATCGGGGCAATTAACACTCTGTTAGGGTTAACAGATTATTGCTTTAGCGAAGGTTGCGTCATGTGAGTCTGTCGTGTGTCGGGCGCAAGATCGATATAACTCATGTGCGGGGGCAATGTCATGGTTGCTTTTTCTTCAGGTTCTCAAAACCGGAAGAGGTTGCTGAGCGGCGTCTATATGGCGGCGCTGGTTCTGGCTGTTTCAGGGTGCGCAAGCACGAACAAGCCGGATCGCATGTCCACCGGCTCGATCCCGACGGCCACACGCTCCTACGACCAGATGAACATGGATCAGCTTCGTCAGGCCGAAAGCAGCGCCGGCAAAGCCTACGAGCGCAGTCCCAAGGACAAAGCCATCGGCATGAACTATGCCAACCTGCTGATGATGACCGGCAAGAACACGCAGGCTTTGGCAGTCATGCAACAGATTGCTATTGCTCATCCGGCCGACCGTGACGTGCTCGCTGCCTTTGGCAAGGCTCAGGCGTCCGCAGGACAGCTCGAGCAGGCGCTCTCCACCATTCAGCGGGCACAGACGCCTGATCGTCCTGACTGGCGGCTCTACTCCGCCGAGGGCGCCGTTCTGGATCAGCTTGGGCGGTCAAATGAAGCGCGCACAAAATATCGTCAGGCACTGGATCTGAAACCGAACGATCCGAGCGTTCTTTCGAACCTTGGCATGTCCTACGTCCTGTCGAGCGATCCTCGCACGGCAGAAACCTACCTGCAGTCGGCGATCAGCCAGCCGGGCGCCGACAGTCGCGTTCGTCAGAACCTTGCCCTCGTCGTTGGTTTGCAGGGGCGTTTTGCCGATGCCGAACGCATTGCGGTTCAGGAACTTTCGGCGCAGCAGGCACAGGCTAACCTGAGCTATCTCCGTGCCATGCTCTCGCAGCAGAATTCCTGGCAACAACTTGCCAAGAAGGACGGCAAGCCAACTGGCTGAACCAGCTTGCGACGTTAAAGCCTGTGAAATGCTGTGCGCCCTCCGTCGACGGGGGCGCTCTGTCGTTCACGGATGGGTGCGACGACCCGATCAGAATGTATCGGCGACGCGGATGCCTGCCGGGCCGAGAATGACGGCAACGAGAACTGGCAGGAAAAATATGATCATCGGAACCGTCAGCTTTGGCGGTAGTGCGGCGGCCTTCTTCTCCGCCTCATTCATGCGCTCGTCACGGCCTTCCTGCGCCAGAACGCGCAATGCCTGCGCCAGCGGTGTGCCGTATCGCTCCGCCTGAATAAGTGCCTGGACAACACTCTTGACCGCGTCAAGCTGTGTGCGCATGCCAAAGTTTTCCAGCGCGACGCGTCTGTCCTGAAGAAACGAGAGTTCTGCCGTTGTCAGCATCATCTCTTCCGCCAATTCAGGCGATTGCTCGCCCATTTCCTCCGCGACGCGACGCATCGCAGCCTCCATCGATACACCGGATTCGATGCAGATCAGCATGAGGTCCAGTGCGTCTGGCCATGCGCGCTTGATGGAGAGCTGACGTTTGGTGACGCGGTTGGAGATGTAGATGTTTGGGGCATAAAAACCGATATAGCCGAACAGAAGAACAGCCATCAGCCGCACGATAAAGGACTGCTCGGCAAGATTTCCGAGCACGAAGACCCAGGTGAACGCAAGTGCCAGAAAAATGAAGGGAAGGATGAAGCGTGCAGCAAGAAACATGTTGAACGCATTCTGCGAACGCAGACCGGCTGCGCGCAGCTTGGTCATGGTGTTCTTGTCGGCAAGAGCTTCGCGAAGATTGAAGCGCTCCACAATGCGATGCGCTGATTTGTTGTTGGCGCTTCGCAATGAAGCCTTGCTCTCTCTGCCGGATGTCGCCATCCGCTCGCGTTCACGGCTGCGGATGAGATCACGCTCCGAAGACACGGCCTTCATCCGCTTGTTGAGGTCCTTCCTTTCGAGGAAGGGCATGATGAGCGTATAGAAGGTCGCGAAGACAGCAACGGTCACGAGGATCGCGATCAGCGTTTGCGGGTCGGTGAGGCTGGACATAAGGCTTCCGGTCATCGCGCTACCTCAGATATCGAAATTGATCATGTTGCGCATGATGATGATGCCGATCGACATCCACAGCCCCGAAGCGCCGAGAATGATGTGGCCGCGGGTGTCCGTGAAGAGGACAGCGAGATAGTCTGGCGACGTAAAGTGGACCAGCATCATGACGATGAACGGAAGGGCGCCGATAATGACCGCAGACGCTTTTGCTTCCATGGACAGTGCCTGGACCTTGGCGCGCATCTTGCGGCGCTCTCGCAGCACTTTAGAAAGATTGGCCAGAGCTTCAGAGAGGTTGCCACCGGCCTGGGCCTGAATGTTGATCACGGTGCTGAAGAAGTTCACCTCGAAAAGCGGCATGGTCAGCATCATGCGTTCAATGGCCTGCGGAATGCCGATGCCGACCTGTTGGGCATCGACAACGCGCTGGAATTCGGTTTTGACTGGCTCCTGCCCATCCGATGCGATCAATCGCACGGCATCGTTCAACGGCAAACCGGATTTGATCGACCGGCACATCACGTCCAGAGCATTCGGAAATTCCTCAAGGAACTTCGTTTGTCGGCGTTTTTTCAGAAATCCGAGAATCCAGCGAGGCAGCCCCAATGCTAGGACGATACCGACAAGCGGAACCATGATGAGCGGCAGGCCGTAAAGCAGTGCGACAAAGCTGGCGGCGATGGCACCCCCTATGCTGATGACGTAGAACCGGCGAACCGAGATTTGAAGGCCAGCCTGAACCAGCCTTTCGCGCAGGCTAATATTTTGGGCTTTCTTGGCTTTTTCGTCCTGCTTCTTTTCCAGTTCGCGCAGGCTGTCCTGCATCGACTTGCGACGTTTGCTCAGATCTTGAACGCGGTCGCGCGCAGCCTTGATCTTGGTGTGATCGGTTTCGGCTGACTTGACCCGTTTGACGCGGCTCGTGGTTTTTTTCTCGACTTCAATTTGCGGGAACAGAAGGGCATAGGCCAGCCCTCCGGCCGAGATGGCGGCAAGCGTCACAAGCAATATGATTGTGAGGTCCATCGCGGAAGCCTTCCTTAGGAGTTCTTTTCCATGTCGTCGAGAGCTGCCGCCAGCCGCTTTTCTTCACCGTAATAGCGGGCGCGGTCCCAGAAGTGAGGTTTGCTGATGCCGGTCGATACGTGTTTGCCGATCAGCTTTCCTTGCGCATCTTCGCCTTCGATCTCGTACCGCATCAAATCCTGAGTGACGATCACATCGCCTTCCATGCCGATGACCTCGGTGATCTGGGTGATGCGGCGTGAACCGTCGCGCAAGCGAGCAGCCTGAATAACGACGTCGATCGAGCCGGCAATGATTTCACGAACGGTCTTTGCCGGAAGCGTGAAACCACCCATGGCGATCATCGATTCGATACGGCTGAGGCACTCGCGTGGTGTGTTGGCGTGGATCGTGCCCATCGAGCCATCGTGACCGGTGTTCATCGCCTGCAACAGATCGAAAACCTCCGGTCCGCGCACTTCGCCGACGACGATGCGTTCCGGGCGCATACGAAGGCAGTTTTTGACCAGATCGCGCATGGTGATCTCGCCTTCGCCTTCGATATTCGGGGGACGCGTTTCCAGCCTGACGACATGCGGCTGCTGTAGCTGGAGTTCCGCCGTGTCTTCGCAGGTGATGACACGCTCATCCTTGTCGATGAAGCTGGTCAGGCAGTTGAGAAGCGTGGTTTTGCCCGAACCCGTTCCGCCTGAGATGACCACGTTGCAGCGAACGCGGCCAATGATCTTGAGCAGGGTTGCGCCTTCGGGCGTAATCGCCCCGAACCGCACCAGCTGCTCCAGTGTGAGCTTGTCTTTCTTGAATTTTCGGATCGTCAGCGCAGGGCCATCGATGGCGAGCGGCGGTGCGATGACGTTGACACGCGATCCATCCGGCAAACGGGCGTCGCAGATTGGGCTGGACTCATCGACGCGGCGGCCAACCTGGCTGACAATGCGCTGGCAGATCGATAGCAACTGCGCATTGTCGCGAAAGCGGATGTCGGACTCGATGGTCTTGCCACCAACTTCGATGAAGGTCTGGCCCGAGCCATTGACCATGATGTCGGCAATGTCATCGCGCGCAAGAAGCGGTTCCAGCGGGCCGTATCCAAGGACGTCGTTGCAGATGTCCTCGAGCAGTTCTTCCTGCTCGGAAATCGACATCGCGAAGTTCTTGATCGTGATGATGTCGTTGACGATATCGCGGATTTCCTCGCGCGCGCTTTCGGCATCAAGCTTGGCGAGTTGCGATAGATCGATCGTGTCGATCAGGGCAGAAAAGACCTGGCTTTTGGTGTTGTAGTAATCTTCGGTGCGAGCGCGTTTTTTCGGCTGCGGCGGGGCAGGCGAATAGGCCTGTTTTGCCACAGGCGCATGCCCCGGCTCCACGGTGGCGGTCGGTTCTGGACGAGGTTCGGGAGCCACCGGTGCCTGCACGGTTGCCACGGCGGGAAAATCCGCTTTTACACTTTTGGCTGGGCTGTCGTTGCCGCGTTTTCCGAACATCGGTGTTTTCCGTTCAGGCTCAAAGGCAAGCGTTACTGGCGCTTGATAAGATTCATCAGCTTGTCGAGACCGCCCCGCTTGTTTTTGCGGATCATGGTGCGGCCGGTCACGACGTGTGAGATCTGTGAAAAGGTTTCGGCAATCGCTGATTTCTCATCGATTTCCCGGATCATGCGCCCACTGTTGGCGGCATTGCCGAAAAGCTGCACATCGAAGGGGATGATAGCGATCGGATCGATTTCCAACGGGTCGAGAAAGTCCGCCGGGGCGATCTCCGGGCGTTTCGGCATGCCCACCTGATTGAGGATGAGGTGAGGCGGCTTGTCGTTTGGGCGAAGCTTTTTCAACGCATCGAACAGGTTTTTGGTGTTCCGCAAGTTGGCAAGATCGGGAACGGCGGTGATGACGACCTCGTCGGCTTCTGAAAGCACGGCGCGATTCCAGTCATACCAATGGTGAGGCAGGTCCAGAACGGCGACCGGGGCGCTTCTCTGCAGTACCTCCATCACAGGCTGAAATGCCAGCCGGTCGAGATCATAGGTTCTGTCGAGCAGTGAAGGCGCGGCGAGAAGAGACAGGTGATCGGAACACTTGGTCAGAAGTCGGTCGAGAAACACCTCATCCAGACGTTCTGGAGAAAACACCGCTTCCGCCATGCCTTGCGCCGGGTCCTGATCAAAATCGATATTGGCTGTGCCGTAGGCGAGGTCCATATCCGCCAGGATGGTCTCCGTCGAGAACAGGCTGGAAATACCGAAGGCGCAATTGTGTGCGATCGTCGAGGAACCAACCCCACCCTTTGCGCCAATGAAAGCGATGTTACGGCCAAGAGGTTCAGCGTCAGGATCGACAAAAATCGCCGAGATGGAGGCCAGTAGGTCACTCATGCCAACCGGAGCGACGAGATATTCCGATATGCCGTTACGGATCAGATCGCGATAAAGCGTGATGTCGTTGTGGCGGCCAACGATGATGACGCGCGTTGTCGGGTCGCAGACTTCCGCAAGTGGAGCCAGATCGTCCAGCAGGGTGGAAGGATTGCTTGCAGTCTCCAGAACGATGAGGTTCGGCGTGGGCGAGGACGAGAACATGGTTGCCGCCGCACCGATATCGCCGTTGGTGACGCGTAAAGTCACCTTGCTCATGCGCCTGTCGTTCGACAGGGCGTCCATGACCCGTTGCATGTTTTCGCTGACGCAGAATGCATGAACGGAAATGCGGGGAAGCGGTCGCAGGCGATCCATATCCGATACGCGGATTGACGGCTCAGCATCGATGTCGCCGCTATTTTGCGTATGGATTTCGTATTCTACCGTACTCATCGTTTTATCCGCCGTGATAGGTGTCCAGAGTGCATCAGTCCGCAGTCGCTGTATTTTTGCCGCTGCGGTATCCGTCGATGACCACCGCACGACGTTCCGCATCAATCGCGCTCATGCCGCGTGGGCTGACCAGATCCATGGGGTTTGCCACCTGAGCAGCCAGATTGTTCTGGGAGGCGCAGCCGAAATTGTACCAGTTCTTGTTGGCGGAGGTATTATCGGACAGGTCCTCTGGCCACTGACCGCACTGACCGGTCATGGCGGTGACCGCGACATAGCTGAGCCTGATTGGCGCGGCATCGCCAGTCGCACCTGCACTATAGCGCGTTTCCATGATCTTGCCCGACGGCACACCGGCGCCAGAGAGTGTTGCGCGGATTTGCCGGACCATCCTTGAAGCTGCCGCGGAATTCGGCGATCCCGACGGCGCCTGGATGTTGACGATGCCGGTTGATGTCGAAGCATAGCTCTGGGCGAAGCCGCGAACATTGTCTGCCATTGACGTCGTCAATCGGCTGTCGCCAGCGGAGACAGGGATATCGAGTGAATGCTCCGCTTCCGACAGCGTGATCGGGTGACGTGTCCTGTAGTCGTCGGGGATAGCATTGGTCGTCAACGGATCACGCGCGCAGCCCTGCAGCAGTCCGGCGGCAAAGGCCATGGCAATGACCAGTCTGGACTTTGTCAGGGGACTTTTGAAGGTAAAAGAGGTGGCTTCCTGCATGACATGTCCTGTCGTGAGCGGGTTAGCTGAACGGAAAGTGGCCGTGCGCGTCGTCATTTGTAGATGAACCCCACTGATCCCTGGTAAGGGGCAGCCTGGACCTTGTCCTTGCGGCCGTAGACCTTGTTGACGCGGTTCATGAAATACATGGCTGCGTCGTTTTCCGGATTGAAGTTGTCGTCTGGGCGGGCGATCTGATTGCGCGCGACGGGACGCACGAGATATGGCGTCGCGATGATGACCAGTTCGGTTTCGTTGCGAACGAAGTCCTTGCTTCGGAACAGCGTGCCGAACACCGGAACCTTGGAAATGCCAGGCAACCCTGACATCGCCTGGCGTATGTTGTCCTGCACCAGACCCGCAATGACGATGGAGCCACCCGACGGAAGCTCGACGCTGGTCGAGGCTTCACGTTTCCGGATCGACATATACGTGTTGCCGGGAATGGCGAGGCTTGAGCCGTTGCCGGTCGTTACATTGCCTTCATAGGTCGGCTCAGACACGTTCGTCTCAATTTTCAGACTGATGCGGCCGGGTGACAGAACGACCGGACGGAAGTTCAGCTCGATGCCGTAATCCACGGTATCTGTGGTTCTTGTGACGGCGGCGCGGTTGGTACTTTCATTGATGTCAATTTCCTGCGTTCCCGCCAGTCGGAATTCACCACCGACATAGAATTTTGCTTGCTCACCGGAAATTGCAGTGAGGCTCGGTTCGGCCAGGGTCCGCATCACGCCCGCCTGCTCCATGGCGTTGAAATAGCTTCCAAGCGTGACTTCGCCGATGGCACCCATAACGTTTCCGGTCGAGCCAAGCGCAATGGCGTTGCCAAGATTCGCGGGGTTGGAGAAGGAGACGCCACCACTCGCCTGATTTCCACCAACGCCTATAGAGCCGTTGAAACCAAGCTGTTTCAGAACCTGACGGCTGACTTCAGCAACCGTCACCTTCAAGGTAACCTGATCTTCGCCCTCGATCGTCAGCATGTTGACGATCTGCGAAGTCTGGCGGTTTTCGGCAAAAATTGCTGCATCGCCCCCGTTGTTGCCACCGGTCAGCGTGATGTTGCGCGTGGTGGCCTCGCCACCCTTCAGGAAGGCTTCGGCGAGTTGAACGGCACGGGCCGAATCCTGAGGAGTGCGCACCGTGCCAGATAACACGATGTTGTCGGAAACGATTTCCACCTTGATGTCAGATTCGGGGATGAAACGACGGATATTGGCTTCAAGGCCGGCAATATCGCGTTCGACTTCGAGATCGAGGCTGACAATCTCCTGGCCATTGGCGCCAAAAATGAAAATGTTGGTCTGACCCACTGTTTTGCCAAACAGATAGATACGTCTTGATGTCCGCGTTACGGCGTCAGCAAGGCTGGGGTCCGCGACGAGGATATCATGTGCATCTTCCGGCAGATCGATGACCAGCGCCTTGTTCAGGCCAAGTTGCAGACGTTTGCGGATACCGGTTCCGCTTTCCGTGATGCGCACGATGCTGGCGTTCTGAGCCGATGCTTCACTCATGCGGAGCACGGTTGGGGCGTAATTGCCAGGAATGCCGGAAAAACCCAGGCAGAATGCCAGGCTCGCCGTCATCGATGAGCGCAGATGGTTTTTGAAGCGCTTCGCCATATGTCCCCCGGTCATTGTGATGCTCCCTGGCTACCCTTGACGATTGAGCCGGATTTGATGACCTGAATTTCAGGCTGTCCGGAACCACCATTGAGTAGGTAGCCGGCGGAAAGCGTGTCGTTTTCCTGTGCGTCCGCAACCGAGCGCAATGCCAGGGTCAGGCGCTCTGCCATCTGCTGTGCGACCGTCATGATTTTTGCCTGCTCAGGTGTGAGTTCCAGCGTTGCGGTGGCGCCAACAACGGCGGATGTGCCGTCTTCGCCTTCCTTGATTTGCTGGTCGATTGCCAGGACGCGGACATTGTTGAGAACGTTCTCTGTCAGAAAGGTGCCCGTTTCGCTTTTGCGCACCATGATGACGTCCACGCGGTCGTTCGGCAGCACGAAACCGCCTGCACCCGTGGACACCGATATCTCCGTCGCGACAGCGCGTTTGCCGGCAGGCAGGAGCGAAGACATGATGCGTGCGCTGGAATCGACGACCTTCTCCGGCCGCAGAGGCTCACCTTCGAAAAGCGGCAGCCTGACGACGGCGCCGGAAAGCTCGGTAATGGCGTTCGGTCTTTGTGCTTCGGTGATGAAGCTTTCGACGACATTTCCTTGCGGCCACGGCATCCAGCGAACTGAGCTGTCGTTCAGGCGGCTGCCGACAGGCAGACTGACGGAGGAGACCAGAACGTTGACCGTTGGCTCCTTCTGAATGATCGTCTCGGCTTTCTCGATCACCTGCTGCGTGCCTGAAAGCTGCATGGCCAGAACTCCGGCCAGACCGGCAGCCACAAGGGCGACAGACAGGATGATGATGCGCGACGGTTTCATGCTCGATCCTTGAGGGGAACAGATTCTTCTCCCCTCAGGATGGCCTGCGATTCGTATAATTATGGTTAATTTTGCGCTTAGATTTGTGGTTAACGACAGTTTAACCGCATCGCGCGTGTCATATTTACTTAGTTTACTCTAGGTCAGGCTGGCGATAGCTGCCTTGACCAGCGGTGCTTCCCCGTATGTCAGAAGCCCTGCGATCGCTATGCCTATGCCGTACGGTATCTTCTTCGCGACCAGCAGCGATTCAGGAATGGGAAGTCCAACGGCCATAATTTCCTGAGTTCTGGAGCGTAGAAGCAATATCCCGAGCGTAAGGATGCCGCCGATAAAGGTCACGCCGAGCAGGAATTCGATGAGGGACTGATTGAAACCGAACCACACCGCCGCCGCGGTCAAAAGCTTGGCATCCCCGCCGCCCATAACATTGCTGGCAAAAAGCGCGAAGCAAAAGACGAACACAGCAACGCCAGCCGCTAGGCTCATTGCGAAAGTTTGCCAGTCCATTCCTGTAAAGGGCGCAACAATCAAAAACGAAGCCAGAAGGATGAGTGGTATCCTGTTGGGAATGGTCATGCTGATAAGGTCTGTCAGCGCCGCAAAGGCGAGGCAGAGAGGCAAAATGAGAAAAATTGCCGCAGTGACCATCTGAAAACTCCGTTCATGGCCTGCCGAGTAAACGGTCTTGTGTACAATGACGAAATGGCCGCTCCTTGCGAGAGCAGCCATTCTAATTCCACAGGCGACGGAATTACTGACCGGATGTCGTAGCTGCAGTCGTCATCTTGGTGCCGATGTTGGTGAAAAGTACGCCGAGGCGAGTACCAACGACGCCAGCACCGCCAATGATAGCAACAGAAATCAGAGCTGCGATCAGGCCGTATTCGATTGCCGTTGCGCCGGATTCGTCTTTGAGGAAACGAGCGAAAATGTTGGACATGGAGAACTCCTACTCTTTGGGTTTAATCAGCACGCCGACAACTGTTTTCCGTTGTTCGGTTGAGTTCAACCTACAGAGGAGCCATTTCCAACCGCTTAAAAAAAGAGATTAACAATAAGTAAATGCCCGCTTGCGCTTCGTGTGGTAAATGAAAAATCAAAGTATTATGCGACATTTTATCTTTGTCGAAGAATGCCTATATTTCGTCGTCGTCCTGCTGTCACTAACAATGGGGCAGCGGTTATTCCGCTAGTCTAGATGTGCTTTTTTGAACCAAAAGGTTGTAGTCGAACGTAAGGCAAGGGTGCTGATGGTTACTGAAAATTCGGCACTTTTCCGCAATTTAACGCTTCATTCACTAAAGGTGATCATTTTGGGACGATATCAATGCGTGTCGTGAACAAGGGCTCAAACGCATGTCATCCCGCAAATTGACGAAAATCGTTCTCGGCTTGTCCGTGGTTCTCTCTGGATCGGCGCACTCGGTTTTCGGCCAGGATGATATGCTGCGCGTTTCCATGAACCACGCGCGCGTCTTGCGGCTTGATCGTCCGGTTAGCAAGGTCATTGTCGGCAATTCCAAGGTTGCCGACGCGACAGTGGCTGACGCAACCACGATCGTTCTGACTGGCCGAAGCTTTGGCACGACCAATCTTGTTCTGCTTGATGCGGACGGCAACCCTATCGTGGACGAGCGCATTCTCGTATCCATCGATGAGGGAAATACAGTGCGCGTTTTCCGTCAGACGGAGCGGACTGTTTTGTCCTGCACGCCGAACTGTGAGCAGCACACGGAAAATGCTGGCGCGGATGCGCCTCAGCCCTGAGCGGCACTCATATCTCCCATCATCGCATGGTTCTTTCTATCGGCGCGCCGTGCGGCAGCTCGGGCCGTTAGGTCCGTTCTCTATTTCGTAGTTTTCTGGAGGTTAAGGTGAGCCCTGTAAGGCACGCTTTGACCAAAGACCGAGGCCACCTCGTGTGAGGTGTCCTTCAGGTTTTTTCGGCTGCTTTGGAAAGCTAAGTAGTTGATCTGGCTAAGATCAAAAATGGAATGGTGCCCAGAAGAGGACTCGAACCTCCACACCCTTGCGAGTACCAGCACCTGAAGCTGGCGCGTCTACCAATTCCGCCATCTGGGCGACGGAGAGCGATGTACGAGGGCAGCCGCTCGGTGTCAACAGACTTTTTGAACTTTTATGACGATCATTGATTTTAAAGGGAAAAAACTTTCTTTTGGTTGTTGAAAGATGATTCCCGGATCAGGTGTCGAGTCCCTCGTGCCTGCTTCGGTCCACATGACCGAGGTCTCTTTCCGGATCGATGACATCCCGGATTCGCTGTTTCAGCTCTTTTGGGCCCGGAAAACCGCCGTCGCGCTTACGTTCCCAGATCAGGTTTCCATCAACGGTGATTTCGAATCGCCCCCCGGTCGACGGAATGAGGCCCACTTCCCCCACTTCGGAGGAAAATGTCTGAAGAATTTCCTGCGCCATCCATCCCGCGCGCAAGAGCCAGTTGCATTGGGTACAATAGGCAATTGCGATGCGCGGCTTGATTTCACTCATGTCAAACTCCCTCACGTGGAATCACGAAAATATTAACTGTTACACTCATGTTTTTACTGCCGCGATCTTTCTCCCGAAACATCTTTTTTGCAAACAGGGAGATATCGAAGGCTTAAACACGGAGATGACATGGCCCAGTTCGACAGCAGCAAGGAACGTCTGTTCGTTCCCGCAGTAGCGCCTCTTTATAATTCTACCCACGATGTCGTGGAAACGATCCTGCGCGTTGCAGCCGGGGTTTTGCTTGTCACCCATGGCTTCGGCAAGATCATGAACCCCTTCGGTGCTGTCGGCATGGTGGAAAGCCTTGGATTCTACCCCGGCGTGTTCTGGTCGCCGCTGCTGGCGGCAACGGAATTCTTCGGCGGCATCCTTGTGGCAATCGGATTGTTCACGCGTCCGGCATCCTTTGCCGCGATGATTGTGTTGCTGGTGACGGTCTACTTCCACGGCATCGTTAAGGCCGAGGGGCTGGGTGGTGCGGAGAAGTCGATCCTCTGGGCCGCCATCTTCCTTTTCTTTGCCGTACGTGGCGGAAACCGGCATTCGCTTGACGCAAAAATGCGCAAGGAATTCTAGAAGCTTTCAGATTGATGGAGATGGCGTAGACCACCTCTTGAAAATGCAGCTTTGTTATGATGAGGCTGGCTTCGACGGGCAATCCCGATCGAAGCCAGCTTTTTTACTTTCTTGAAGAGACACTATGCGCGTTGCGATCATCGAAAACATGGCGGGAACGCCGCACGGTCAAATTGGCGTAGCCCTGAGCGAGGCAGATGCGGAGCTCGATATCATCCGCGCCTATGCCGGAGAGCCGCTTCCTGTCGATGCCAGCAGCCACGATGCGCTTGTTGTCCTCGGTGGCGAACAAAGCGCTCTCGACGATGAAAACCATCCTTACCTCGCCGATCTGGCGCAGTTGATGAAAACCTTTGGTGATGCGGATAAGGCCGTTATGGGCGTGTGCCTGGGAAGCCAGCTATTGGCGCGTGCTTATAGCGGGACAAACATCCTCAACGGCACGCTTGAGTTCGGTTGGGAAGAGATTGCCTTGACGGACGAGGGGCGCTCCGATCCGCTGATGGCCACTGTCGATACGTCCTTCCCGATTTTTCAATGGCACCGTGACACCTACACCCTGCCGGAAGGCGCAGTTCTTCTGGCGAGCAACCCTGCCACGAAGAACCAGGCGTTTCGCATCGGTCGGGCTGCCTATGGCACACAGTTCCATTTCGAGGCGGCAACGGGTGTGGTCGACGAATGGTGCACCGGATTTTCCGGCTCGATCGAAAAAATGTCGCCGGGTTGGCTGGGCGACTATCAGGATCATCGCAAGGAGAGCGGCCAGGCCGCCGATGCGGCTGGGCTTGCGATTGCCCGTGCCTGGGTTCAACTTGTCTGAACTATACCACTGGCTATTAAAAAACCGCACGACAGGATCGTGCGGTTTTTTGTTTTTCCGAAGTTAGCTGGCGTTTTTGGGGGAGCCGACGGAAACCTCTTCTGTTCGTCCCGAGAAGAAGTTCGCAAGCAAGGCACCGGAAATGTTGTGCCAGACGCTGAAAATGGCGCTTGGTACAGCCGCGACAGGGGAGAAATAGGTGTTTGCCAATGCAGCGCCGAGGCCGCTGTTCTGCATGCCCACTTCAATGGCGATAGCCTTGCGTTTTGCAAGCGACAGGCCAAATGCCTTGGCTGCGAAGAAGCCGAGCATGTAACCCAGGCCATTGTGCAGCACCACGATAACGAAGATCAGCAGTCCCGACTGAGCAATAGCACCTTTGCTCGCGCCAACGACGGCAGCAACGATCAGGACGATACCGATAACGCTGACCAGCGGAAGAGCGGGTACGGCGTTGCGGACAATGCCAGGCGCAAGCTTTTGCAGGGCGAAACCCAGCGCTAGCGGTACAAGCACGACCTTGACGATGCTGACGAACATTGCTGCGGCATCAACAGGCAGATACTGGCTGGCGAAAAGCCAGACAAGGAACGGCGTAACGACCGGTGCGGCCAGCGTCGTCACGCTGGTGCAGGCGACGGAAAGTGCTACATCGCCCTTGCTGAGGTAGGTCATGACGTTGGATGACGTACCGCCTGGGCAGCAGCCGACCAGAATGACACCGGCAGCAACTTCCGGAGACATTGGAATGATCTTCGTTAGTGCGACAGCCAGCAGCGGCATGATGAGGAACTGCGACAGAACGCCGATGCCGACATCAAATGGCCGCTTCACCACCTCGCGGAAATCGTCGACCGATATCGTCAGTCCCATGCCGAACATGATGATGGCAAGAAGCGTCACGATCCACGGTGCGATCTGCTTGAACGTGTCCGGGAACACGTAACCGAGTGCGGCGAACAAAATGACCCATATGGCAAATGTCTTGCCAACGAAATTTGAAAAGGTTGCGATTGCCTTCAATTGTGCCTCCCTGTCCAGACGCATATCGAACGGCGGAGAGGTTTCGGATATCGCGCCCGGAAATAAAAACGTCAGGCGGTTGCCCGTTAGACTGTTTCAATACTCTCCAGCATGGTTTGGCGGTTTATCCTTCGTCCCCGGCCTGTCAAGGCGAATGCAGGGGCAAACCGTTCCGCCGGCGACGGATAGGCGCGGCCACTACCAGAATTAAGGGGGGCTTTGGCCGGCGCCGCGTAAAGATAAGATTCAGTCTTTTTTGATAATCTTCCGTTAGCAATTGTATTTTCGAGGTCTCCGGGGGGCGTGAAAGCGTGTCCTGATTGTTTTGCGTACGGGTTCCTATGCGTCCATCGGCTGTGTCAGTACTTTTCTTCGGCTGCCTTGTGCTTGGCGGCTGCACGTCCAGTTCCGGACCGGAAAGCCTGATGGCGGGGCTTCCTTCGAAAGAAACAACAAGTTCGGTTACGCCGTCATCGCCGGTGCCGCAGGCCAATGTCGGCTCGGACCCGATCAGAGCGCAACCGCGCCAGGAAGTTTTGGCCTGGGGAGGGCCGGTGCCGGATGCGCCCAAGGCATTCTCGGCGATAACCCCGCAGGCAACATTGCCGCAGGCCGCCCCTGAAATTCGTCTTCCAGTCGCGCCGCAGGCCGAAGTGATGCGCCCGGCCGAGCGTCCGGTGCAGATGGCCATGGCCGTCGCCCCGGCGGCAGGAGCCGGTGCACAGATCCGATCGCGCATTTTCCGCTCTGGCTTTAGTGATGCCAAGCCGATCAACTTCGGCAAGGTGCAGCCGCGCCATTATCAGGTTCATGGCGTTGATGTGTCTCGCTGGCAGGGTGAGATTGACTGGGAGCGTTTGAGAACGCGTGGCGCGAACTTCGCCTTCATCAAGGCAACGGATGGCGGCGATCACCTGGATCCAATGTTCAGGACGAACTGGGCGCGGGCGAAAGCTGCCGGTGTTCGCCGTGGCGCCTATCACTTCTTCTACTGGTGCCGTCCAGCAAGCCATCAGGCCGAATGGTTCATTCGCAATGTGCCACGTGATCCTGATGCGCTGCCGCCAGTCATCGACGTCGAATATAATGGTGAATCCGCCTGCAAGATGCGCCTGCCGCGCGCCAAGGTGCTGGAAAAGATGCAGGTCTTCATGGACATGCTCGAGCGCCATTACGGCCAGCGCCCGATCATCTATACGGCCCCGGATTTCTATAAGGATCACCTCTCCGGTGAATTCCTGAATTATCCCTTCTGGCTGCGCGCGGTTGCCCAGCATCCATCCAAGGTCTATCCGGATCGCAAGTGGCTGTTCTGGCAATATTCCGGTTCCGGTCTGTCGCACGGCGTTGAAGGCAAGATCGACCTCAACGTCTTCAACGGCAGCGAGGAGGCGTGGCATCGCTGGGTTCGCAGCGCAGGCTGAGGACCGCCGCCACTCAACGGGAAAATTTTCTGGCACCAGCAACGCAGCACACGACGGCAAGCGTAACGGCAATCATGGCACTGCTCACGCTTTCCCCGAGCAGCGTTGCGGCCAGGATCAGGCCGAAAAAGGGCTGCAGCAGTTGCAACTGTCCCACGGCGGCAATGCCGCCAAGCGCCAGCCCGCGATACCAGAATATGAAGCCGATCAGCATGCTGAAGAGCGAGACATAAGCCAGCCCGCCCCAGGCTTGCGCTCCGATGCCGGTGAGTGACTGAGGCATGGTCAGGATCGACAGGGTGGCCATGACGGGTAGCGACAGTACCAGCGCCCAGGAAATGACCTGCCAGCCGCCAAGCGTGCGGGAGAGGGCGGCACCCTCTGCGTAACCAAGCCCGCAGACAAGAATTGCCGCCAGCATCAGCAGGTCGCCATAGAGCGATGAATCGGACCCGATTGCCAGGGAGTTCGACAGCGAAAATCCTGCCACCAGCGCGCTCCCCACGCAGGAAAACAACCAGAATGCCGGGCGCGGGCGTTCGCCGCCGCACAGAACCGCAAAGATGGCCGTTGACAGCGGCAGAAGTCCAACGAATACGATGGAATGCGCTGCCGTGACGTGACGCAATGCAAGAGCCGTAAGCAGCGGAAATCCAACCACGACGCCAAGGGACACGACTGCAAGCGAGAGCATATTACTGCGCGACGGGCGCTTTTCCCGAAACAGTAGAAGAAGCATGAGCGCCAGAATGCCGGCAATGCTGGCGCGGACGACCGTCAGGAACACCGGATCGAAATCCATGATGGCCAATCGGGTCGCCGGCAGTGAGCCGCTGAAAATAACCACACCGATAAAACCGTTTAACCAACCGCTCGTTACTCTGTTCATCTGTCGTCTCCTGTCCGTCGTTTTTCCTTGCTCTGGAATGAGCAGAAGATACAGTGACGGTCGTATACAGTTTGATGAAACTGTTATGGTTGTTGGGGCAATACAGATGGAACAGAGTGCGGGCAAAGCGGCTAATTCAGGTACGCTAATCGATGCGGTCATGGTCAATATCCGGCAGCGCATTGCGGCGAGAAATCTTGTGCCTGGCGCCAAACTGCCGTCCGTCAGGGCTCTGGCAAAATCCATGCAGGTTTCAACCTCCACCGTTATCGAGGCATATGATCGCCTGGTTGCCGATGGCACCCTTCGCTCGCGACCTGGCTCCGGATTTTACGTGGCAGGCGCGCTTGCACCCCTTTCTCTTGCCGCGATTGAGCCGCGTCCGGACAGGGGCGTCGACCCTCTTTGGGTCTCCAGGCAGGCGCTTGATGATACCCCCGGTTTTGCCAAGCCCGGTTGCGGCTGGCTGCCACCATCCTGGTTACCGCAGGCCGCGTTGAGGCGAGCGGCCAGGGGAATTGCGCGCGCCGATGCCGCGATGTTGACGGACTATGCCAGCCCCATGGGGCTGGCGCCCTTGCGGCAGCTTCTGTCACGCAGGCTCGAAAATCATGGCGTTCAGGCCGGTGCGCACCAGATCATTCTGACGGAGTCCGGAACACAGGCGATCGATCTTCTCTGCCGCTTTTTGCTTCAGCCCGGTGATACGGTCATTGTTGATGACCCTTGCTATTTCAACTTTCATGCTTTGCTGAAAGCGCACCGTGTTAAAACCGTTTCGGTCCCCTACACCCCTTCGGGACCGGATCTCGTGTTGTTCGAACAGGCCCTGCTGGAACATCAGCCACGCCTCTACATCACCAATTCTGCAGTTCATAATCCAACCGGCGCCTCGCTTTCACCGGTTACGGCGCACCGGGTTCTCCTGTTGGCAGAGAGAGCCGGTTTGACGATTATCGAAGACGATATTTTCGCGGATTTTGAAACACAGCCATCACCTCGTCTTGCTGCGTTTGATGGGCTGAACCGTGTCGTCCAGATCGGCAGTTTCTCGAAAACACTGTCTGCCTCGGTTCGATGCGGGTTTATCGCCGCTCCAGACGTATGGGTGGAGCCGTTGATCGATCTCAAGATCGCCACGTCGTTTGGCGGCGGGCATTTTTCCGAGGCGCTTGTTCTCTCGCTTTTGAAGGATGGTAGTTATCGCAAGCATGTGGAAGCGCTTCGGCAACGTCTCGCCGTAACGATGGCCGAAGTGACAACCAGTCTCAAAGCATTGGGCTGCACACCCTGGATCGAACCAAATGCGGGAATGTTCCTGTGGTGTCGGCTGCCGGACGGCGTCGATGCTGCAGAGCTGGCAAAACGGGCTTTGACTCAACAGGTGGTTCTGGCACCCGGCAATGTCTTCAGCTCGTCTGAAAACGCGGCCGGATTCATGCGTTTCAACGTGGCACAGATGTCCGATCCGAAGACCATGCCGGTGCTTCAGCAGGCATTACAGGGTTAACGGACTGCCGATTTTTCTACCTCTTACGAGTGCAGGGAAACGAAATGGAACAAAATCTTGTGAACACCGTTTTCTTCTCAGAGTGAAGAGGAGGAAATGCCATGACTTTTGATCCCGGCAACCCACGTCCGGAGCGTGATCTTCGCCCGGAAGTGAATATTACCAATGAACCACGCGCCCGTTCGTCCTGGACGCCGTGGCTGGCTGTTATCGTTGTTGTACTGGTGGGTATTTTTGCGTGGTCGCAGATGAGCGGTCCGACGACTGACCCATCGACCACATCTTCGACAACACCGCCAGCCGTCAGCGATCAGGCACCTGCGCCGGCTCCGATGACCCCGACAACGCCTGCTACGCCGCCAGCAAACAATGCTGCGCCGACGACACCAGGCACGGGTGGCACACAGACCCAGCCTTAACAGGCGGGACGACATGAAAGCAGCCGCTCGCCCCATGGGCGGGCGGTTTTTTTATTATAACGTGTCCATGGCTGCAGGATTGTGGGACAGCATCGCCCAGCGGCTGATCGATTGTTTTGCCAGTTCAGCAAGCGTAATGCGCTCGAAACGCGTCAAAAGGATTGATTGGGCTTCGCTCATTGCGTCTGACAGCGCCTCATTGACAGCCTGCTCGATAACGCAGTTGGGATTGTCGCCAGCAAGGCCAATTGAAAAAAGCTCCGGTTTTCCGAGTGCGCGGTAGATATCGAGCAACGTGATTTCTGCGAGCGGGCGGGCGAGAACCCAACCTCCACCGTGGCCTTTTTCAGATGTGACGTAACCCTCATCGCGCAATCCCGCCATCGTTCTGCGTATGACAACAGGGTTGGTCTGCAACATTGTGGCAATCGCCTCCGATGTCGCAGGTCGCTCATGTTTCTCCATATGGATCAGAATATGCAGCACCCGTGAAAGGCGCGTGTCGTGTCTCATGGTCGCATCCGTTGTTTTGTTGAACCCTACCAACCGATTGATGACGTAACAATATAAGTTGCATGATTGTTGACATGGAATTTCATGTAACAATATAAGTTACGAAAGCGGGAGCTGTCTTCCTGCTCTTTGAAGGTCAACAAACAACAGGTGTTACCCATGAAATTCGATGCCATCATCATTGGCGGCAGCTATGCCGGGTTGTCGGCCGCTTTGCAGCTTGGCCGCGCCCGACGAAACATTCTCGTGGTGGATGCGGGCGAAAGGCGAAATCGCTTTGCCAGCCACTCGCACGGATTTCTCGGGCAGGATGGCAAGACGCCAGGAGAGATCATTGCCGAAGCAAGGCGTCAGATCGAGACATACCCGACAATACAGTGGGCAAGCGGTCGGGTGACGGATGCAGACGGTTCGTTCGATGACTTCAGGGTGGAGATTGATGGCGAACGCCGCGAGACTGCATCCCGTCTCATCCTCTCAATGGGTGTTACGGATGAGCTGCCAGAAATTCCGGGCTTGAAGGAACGTTGGGGCCAGACAATTTTTCATTGCCCTTACTGCCATGGTTATGAACTCGACAGGGGTCGGATCGGTGTGATTGCGGCGTCTTCGCTTGCCATGCACCACGCGTTGATGTTGCCGGACTGGGGGGAGACGACGCTGTTTACCAATGGTGTTTTCACGCCCGACATGGACCAGCGGGCTCATCTTGCCAGCAGGGGAACCGCACTGGACGAAACCAGGATTGCCGAAATTGCAGGTGCTGCGGATATCCTGCTTGCAGACGGCCGGCGCATCGTCATGGACGGGCTTTTCACACAGCCGATCATGCGTATTAGCGCGCGTTGGATCGCCAAACTCGGTTGTGCCCTTGAGGATGGACCCATGGGCGCATCGATTGCAACGGATGCCATGAAGCAGACCACAGCGCCGGGCATCTTTGCCTGCGGAGACATTGCCCGCGCAGCCAGTTCTGTTGCGCTTTCCGTTGGCGATGGCGCAATGGCCGGTGCATCGACCCACCGTTCCCTGATGTTCCCGAATGTGTGACGACGGTTCAGTGTGAGGTAAGGCTCAGCCAACGACCCGGCGTGATGCCAAAAGTGCCTTTGAAGTGACGGGTGAAATGGGCCTGGTCTGCGAAACCGCATGAAAATGCCGTTTCCGCCAGGCCAGCCCCCGTCGCCATGATCGCTTTGCTCTTCTCCAGTCGCCGCATGATGAGATAGCGGTGCGGGCTTGTCGAAAACAGCGCCCGGAACTGGCGCGACAGCGTGAAGCGATCCAGACCGCTGATTGTCTCAAGGTCTTCGGAACTGACGATACGATGGCTGTTTTCGAAGAGATAATCGCGGCAGCGCAACATCGCTGCATGATCAACCCGTTTGCTTCTTTTGACCTTTGCGTCAGCGTGTTTCCACAGGTGGTCTGCGAGGCGAGACTGCCAATCGCTAAGCTGCAGGTCAGTCGGTTCGAGATCGAGATTGCCCAGTGCGTCGACAAGGCAGTGACGGAAATCCTCATCCTCGATGACCGGGCTTCTTGCAAAGGGAAGGGCGCGATAGTCGTCACAAGCCGCGATCATCCATTCCGGCGGCAGATACAGCATCCGGTAGTGCAGACCTTCCTCTGTGCCGGCGCCGCCATCATGAATCTCGTCCGGATGCAGGACAATGATGTTGCCGGGTGCACTGAAGCGCGATGCCCCACGATAGGAAAAGGTTTGAATACCGGAAATCGTCACACCCAGCGCATAGGTGTCGTGACGATGCGGAGAGTATGCGTTGCCATGGAACCGGGCATCGATGCGCTCGATCCCTTCGCTGGTCGGCGCACGAACAATGCCCTCGAAACTGCACGAACGTTCAAGATCGGCATCGTCTTGCGGTTCTAGGATCGGTTCTCTTTGATAACCGCAACCGGATTGAATTCGCATGTTTGACACCAAGATCGCAATTGTCCTTCGAGATGACCTTGCCGCGTGGCAAAAACTGAATGTTACCGCATTTCTGATGTCTGGAATTGTCGCCCAGACGCCCGAGGTCATCGGTGAACCATATCGCGATGGCGCGGGCAACGTCTATAATCCCTTGTCCGTACAGCCTGTCGTGGTCACCGCAGCGGATCAGGAAACGCTGCGAAAAATCCACGGCCGTTCGCTTGAGCGTGAGGTCACGACCTCGCTCTATATCGAGGAAATGTTTTCCACCGGCCACGACGCAGCCAACCGGCAGGTCTTTTCGGAGTTCTCTCCGGATACCGCCAAGGTGGTTGGCTTAGCCATACGTGCGGATAAAAAGATCGTCGACAAGATTACGAAGGGTGCAAAGTTGCACGCGTGAGACCGAACACAGCGGAAACGAAAAGGGGAGGCTACAAGCCTCCCCGAATGACGTTCCGATGAGAGCTTCCGCTCTTATTCGTCGTTCATCTTCAGTGCGGCGATAAAGGCTTCCTGCGGAATTTCGACCTTGCCGAACTGGCGCATGCGCTTCTTGCCTTCCTTCTGCTTGTCCAGAAGTTTGCGCTTGCGGGTGGCGTCGCCGCCGTAGCACTTGGCCGTCACGTCCTTGCGCAGCGCGCGAACGGTTTCACGCGCAATTACCTTACCGCCGATGGCGGCCTGGATCGGGATCTGGAACATGTGCGGCGGGATCAGCTCTTTCAGCTTCTCGCACATGCCGCGTCCGCGACGGTCGGCAGCCGAGCGGTGAACGAGCATGGAAAGGGCATCGACCGGATCGCCGTTGACGAGGATCGACATCTTGACGAGATCGCCCGGACGGTAATCCATGATGTTGTAATCGAAGGAGGCATAACCCTTCGAGATGGATTTCAGGCGGTCGTAGAAGTCGAACACCACTTCGTTGAGCGGCAGTTCATAGGTCAGCATCGCACGGGTGCCGACATAGGTCAGCTCCGTCTGAATGCCGCGACGATCCTGACACAGCTTCAGAATGCCACCGAGATAGTCATCTGGGGTCAGGATGGTTGCTTTGATCCACGGCTCGCGGATTTCATCGATCTTCACTACATCCGGCATATCTGCCGGGTTGTGAAGTTCCTTCTCGCTACCGTCCGTCAGGCTCATCTGGTAGACGACCGACGGTGCTGTTGCGACGAGATCGAGGTTGAACTCGCGCTCAAGACGTTCCTGAATGATTTCCAGATGCAGAAGCCCCAGGAAACCGCAGCGGAAACCGAAGCCGAGGGCTGCCGAGCTTTCCATTTCGAACGAGAACGACGCATCGTTGAGACGCAGCTTGCCCACGGCCGAACGCAGATCTTCGAAATCCGCAGCGTCAACCGGGAACAGGCCGCAGAAAACAACCGGCTGTGCGGGCTTGAAGCCTGGCAGAGCCTTTTCCGTCGGGCGACGGTCGTCGGTGATGGTGTCACCAACGCGCGTATCGGCGACTTCCTTGATCGATGCGGTGATGAAGCCAATCTCGCCAGGGCCGAGTGAATCGACATTCACCATCTTCGGTGTCAGCACGCCAACGCGCTCGACGCTGTATTTTGCGCCCGTACCCATCATGCGAATCTGCTGGCCCTTGGCCAGTACGCCGTCGATGACGCGCACCAGAACCATGACGCCGAGATAGGTGTCGTACCAGCTATCGACCAGCAGCGCCTTGAGCGGGCCTTTTTCGCCTTCCGCGCTTTTCGGCGCAGGCAACTTCTGGACGATGGCTTCCAGGACATCGGGAATGCCAAGACCGGTCTTGGCGGAGATGAGCACCGCATCGGAGGCGTCGATGCCGATGACTTCCTCGATCTGCTCCTTGATGCGGTCCGGTTCGGCCGCAGGCAGGTCGATCTTGTTGAGGACCGTCACCAGCTCATGATTGTTGTCGATGGCCTGATAAACGTTGGCTAGGGTCTGCGCTTCCACGCCCTGGCTGGCGTCGACGACGAGCAGCGAACCTTCACAGGCCGACAGCGAGCGCGAGACTTCATAGGCGAAGTCGACGTGACCGGGGGTGTCAATGAGGTTCAGCACATAGGTTTCGCCGTCGTTCGCCTTGTAGTGCAGGCGCACGGTCTGGGCCTTGATGGTAATGCCGCGCTCGCGCTCGATATCCATCGAGTCGAGAACCTGTTCCGACATATCACGTTCGGCAAGGCCGCCCGTCGACTGGATCAACCGGTCGGCCAGCGTCGATTTGCCGTGATCGATGTGGGCAACGATCGAGAAGTTGCGGATATGGTCCAGGGGCGTGCGGGTCGAATTTGTGCTCATGTTCCGCGCTATAGCAGGGGCTTGTGATGCCGCAAAGCGGGAATTTGGTTAAAAGCCTTTTAAAATGGGCTTTTCATCCCTGGAATTGCTCTGGCCAGTCGCGGCGGGTGGCGACCTGCCCCTCGGTCCGCAGTTTTGCCACTGTGGCAAGGTCGATATCGACCACGAGCAACGAACTTTCCATCACCGCATCGCTCTCGCTTTCCGCCACGATGCCGGACGGCGGCATGCCGTAATCCGAGGGCACATAAAGCGCCGCACGACCGCGATTTTCATCGACGGCCGGCGACCAGGGTGCTTCTCCCGCTGTGGGGGAGGAGAGTACGGCATACTGGTTTTCCAGCGCCCGCGCCTGAGCGCCAATACGCACCCGGTAAGCCCCCGCCAGCGTATCGGTGCAACTCGGCGCCAGCACCAGTTCCACACCGAGTTCGGCCAGCTTGCGGCCTAGCATCGGGAACTCGTTGTCGTAGCAGATAAGGATACCAAGCTTGCCAAGTGCCGTGTCAAAGGCCTTGAGCCCTTCGGTACCAGCGTGAATGTTCCATTGCTCGCGCTCGAAGCGCGTCATGATCTGCTTGTCCTGATATCCGATGAGGCCATCGGGTCCGAACAGCCAGGCGCGGTTGCGGAATTTTCCATCGTTGTCCTTGACCGGAGCGCTGCCCGGTTGAAAGAGAATCTGATGTTGCCGGGCCAGTTCCTCGCAAAGCTCGACCCATGAAGGGAGCAGCGGCTGTATCTCCTCGATGGAGCGGTGCAGATCCGAGCGTGCCTCAGGCGGCAACTGTCCGGTCAGCGTCATCGCGGAATATTCCGGCAGAAGCAGAAGTTCAGCTCCCTTGTCCTTGGCCTCCCGCACAATTGCCGAAAGATGCGCGGCATAGGCGTCCCATGTCTCAATCAGTTCTATGGCATACTGGCTGGCGGCAAGTCTGGTCATGGAGCAATTCTCTTCATCCAGAAGGACAGCGGTTTTGAACTTTTGCTCGTCTCGTCCAAGTCCTGCCAGGTAAATGTGGTGTGCAGTTCGGGGTGATGGCGATAACCGCGCTTTTCCCAGAAAGCGTTGAGCGGCACATAATCTGCAGGCCGGCGTGGATGGTTGTCCGGGCGCTCGACAGCACAGAACGTGCACCATTCGATACCCCTGAGCCGTTTTGCGTGGGCTTCCCGCTCTTCGAAGAAACGCACGCCGGCACCCTGGCCGCGATACGTGTCCAGAAGCACGCTTTCGCCAAAATAGAAAATGTGCTCGGGATCGTATCCGGCGGCAATGAAGGGAGCCTTGACCTCTTCGGTTTCGACAGCCATGGGCATGCCTGTGGACATGCCCACCACCTTGTCGCCGTCCAGTGCCAGCACGAAAATGGCACCGTCGGCCTGCGCGTAGGTCGCCAGATATTCGCGTTCGTGTTCCAGCGTCCCGTCGTAAAGATAGGGGAAGGCGCGGAACACTGTAATGCGCAGATGCGCAAGGTCATCAAAATAGGGAACGGCATCAATGCCGGAAAGAGACTTGATTTCGACGGTCATGGGCATTTTCACTTTCGTTTCCGCTGGTTATACCGTCATGGAAAACCTGCGCAAGCATTGAACGGAGAAGATGATGACCGCTAGTGAGACCATTCGCGCCTACTACGATGCCTTCAACCGTCAGGACATGGAGGCGTTTCTGGCGCTGCTCACTGACGATGTCGTGCATGATATCAATCAGGGTGAGCGACAGGCCGGCAAGGCAGCCTTTGCCTCCTTCATGGATCACATGAACCGTTGCTACAAGGAAACCCTCACGGACATGGTCATCATGGCTGCAGAGGACGGCAAGCGCGCGTCGGCCGAATTCGTTGTGAACGGCGAATACCTTGTAACGGATGAAGGCCTGCCGGAAGCCAACGGCCAAAAATACGTCCTGCCAGCCGGAGCCTTCTTCGAACTGAAGGATGGAAAAGTGGCCCGTGTCACCAACTACTACAACCTGAATGACTGGATTGCTCAGGTCGGGGCCTGAGCCATTTTCTATTATGATGGATGTTGACTCCATTATGTGAGAGTGCAATTCTCACATAATGGAAAACGAAGATGACATCCTTGAACGGTCTATCGGTGAGCGCATCAAATTGCTGCGCTCACGGAACAGCCTGACGCTGGATCAGCTTGCTTCTGCATCCGGCGTCAGCCGTGCGATGATTTCGCGTATAGAACGCGGCGAGGCGAGCCCGACCGCTTCACTCCTTGCCCGCATTTGTTCGGCGCTTGGACTGTCCCTTTCCGGCTTTTTCGCTGAAGACGAAGACGTGGTGTCCCCTTTGGTGCGACGGTGTGAACAGCCGCTCTGGAAAGACCCTGAAACGGGGTATGTCCGCCGCGCGATTTCGCCGCCTCGCGTCGGCTCAGACGTCGACATTGTCGAGGTCGAGTTTCCGGCCGGTGCGCGTGTCAGCTTTCCGCCGCACGCGGCAAGCCGCGGCATGACGCAATATGTCTGGGTATTCGAGGGCACGTTGGAGATGACGACGGGCGGAGAGACCCACCGCCTGGAGCCCGGTGACTGCCTTTTCATGCCTGTCGGCGAGGGACACATATTTCATAATTCATCCAGCATCGCCGCACGTTACGCAGTGGTGCTGGATCGCAAATCCCGCTGATTTTTTGGAGTTTTTATGGTCAGCATTCGTGTTTTGAACGCGCAGGAAACGATCGCCGCATTGCCCGATCTGTGTGAAGTTCTTTCGGACTGTGTGAATGGCGGGGCATCCGTGGGCTTCATGCTGCCATTTACACCGGTAGATGCGGAACCCTTCTGGCGTTCTGTTGCGGATGCCGTCGCCAATGGCGGCACAATTCATGTGGTGGCGGAAGTTGAAGGCAAGGTGGTTGGAACGGTCCAGATCGGGCTCGCATCGAAGCCGAACCAGCCCCATCGCGGCGATCTGATGAAGTTGCTCGTACATCGCTCTGCGCGCGGGCTTGGCCTGTCGCGCCAGCTCATGGAGGCCGTAGAAAAAGAAGCAGCCGATCTTGGTCGCAGCCTTCTTGTTCTCGATACCGCCACCGGCAGCGATGCCGAAGCGATTTATCCTCGCTTCGGCTGGGAGCGCGTTGGGGTTATTCCCGATTACGCTCTGTTTCCCGACGGCAGCTATTGCGGCACGACCCTTTTTTACAAGCGGATCGGTTCGATCACTGACCCGGCTTCAGTGTCCGATTGAATGCTGCCACGATCATTGTTTCCAGCTCTGCGTGAAGATCCTTGCGATCACGCGAGCCGGCCGGTTCGCAGATAGGGTCGCGTTCGCCGACAGATTTCAGGAACGCTGCCGCGCCTGGCTTGCACACGGGCAGGAAGCTGAAATGATCGGCTTCGTCGACCTGTTCATAGACGGAGCCGGGCACCCCGGCTGCGAGTTTATCGGCAAGCACGGCAGGTGGAATCTTCCCCTTGCTGCCGAGATTGATGAAGGTCAGCGGGATATCGATCTTTTCGAGGCTTTCCGGTTGGAACGCCAGTGCCAGACCAGGATCGACAAGCACGGCCGAACGAATGCGTGGGTCGCGGTTCTGCTGTTCGAAACGGGTTTTATCGATGCTGCCGAGATCGAGCTTAGGGACATCGATCTGCTCTTCATTCTTGTAGCCACGCCCGCCCGCAAACCATTGGCAATCCATGGAGGTGGCAAAGGTGTCGCAATAGTTGATGTAGGATTGGAGATCGGCGCGCGCGCCGGCGATTTCCATTGCCGCGCTGCCGCCGAGCGAAAAGCCGAGGACGCCGACCTTGTCGGCATCGATGGTACCGGTCCAATCCTTGCTGGATGTCAGGGCTGTTACGAGTGTCGAAAGATCATCAGTCCGTTCCCAGATTCTTGGGGTTTCGGCCGGGGTGGAATCGCCGCTGGTAGTGCCGGGATGGTTCGCGCCCGCCACGATGAAACCTTCGCTTGCAAGCCTGGCTGCAATCCACGCCATGCCCTCCGCACGCGAGCCGGAGCCGTGAGAGATCAACACCAGAGGGAACTGTCCTCTTTTGATTTCGGCACCTTCCAGAACCGATGCGCCTTCAAAAATGCGGTTGTCGCCGGACATCGTCTGCGTGCCGTTCTTGCCTGTCGTTGGGTACCAGACGGTGACGGCCAGATCCGTTGCCCGCGTTTTCGACGGCACGGATATGGTTTTCACCCCAACCGCATCGGCGGCAAAAGCCGGACCGCAAAAAAGAGAACCGGCGAAAACGGCCGCAAGAATGTTTTTCGGTGTCATGAGAGCCTCTCTGTTTGACAAAGTGATGCTCTCGTTTTCTCTTTTGCGCGGATAAATGCGTCCTCGATCGTGTTCAAGGTCGTCCTCAAACGCGATCTGGTTCATGAAGGATGTTATGGTCGTTTGCGGATGTTGCTGTGCTTTTCATTCCTTTACCCTTCGTTGTTGCGCTCCTTCTTGTCCTGATTTTCATTTCCTTCCTGCGAAGCAGGAGCGAACTGAAAGCCAACAGGGCGTTCCTCGCCTTGATTGCGTTTTGTGCTCTGCAGTCAGTTCTGGTCGGATTGCGTTGGGGATACGGCGTTGAGCAGGTTCGTTACATTCTGCCGGTTCTGGCGGCCTGCCTGCCGCCTTTGACCTATTCTGCTTTTTGCGGGCTGATCGGTTTGAGCGGCACCAGCCGAAATATCCTGTGGGGCGGCCTCCTGTTGTCGCCTTTGGTCGTGATCGCGCTGCTTTTCGTCTTTCCTGTCGCGATCGACTTCGCGCTGATTGTGGTCTTTGTTGGTTACGCGGTAGCCTTGCTGCTTCTGGCGCGACAGGGTCCGGATGGCTTGGATGAGGCACAGTTTGCAAGTGCCACTTCGGCGCACCGCTCTCTGGTGATTGCGGCCGTCGCCCTGTGCCTGTCCGCGGCCTTCGATCTTCTGGTCTTCCTTGATTTCGAATGGACGCGTGGGGAAAATGCGGCCGCGCTGGTCAGCAATGCCAATCTTCTCGGTTTGCTGCTGATCGGTCTGATGGCCCTTGTCGCAGGAGAAAGCAAAGCGCCTCAGCTTGCCTCTGAGCCGACGCTCGAAGCGCCGATTCATTCCACTCCATCAGAAGAGGACAGGGAGGTTCTCGAGAAGCTCGACAATCTCATGCAGGGGCAAAAACTTTATCGCGATGAAAATCTCAACCTGTCGCGACTGTCCCGCCGGTTGGGCCTGTCTGCCAGACAGATTTCCGGCGCCATCAACCGTTCCCTTGGCATCAACGTATCGCAATATGTCAATCAGCTTCGTATCCGGGAAGCCTGCCGTCAGCTCGAAGAAACCGATCAATCGGTCACGGCGATCATGTTGTCTTCGGGGTTTCAGACGAAATCCAACTTCAACCGCGAATTTCGCCGCATAACCGGCATGAGCCCGGTTGCCTGGCGCGAGCGCGAACTGTGGAAACTCGTATCGCCCAACAAAAACGGTCATCCGGAGCCAGCCGGATGACCGTTTGATCAGGCAGAAGTCGCGTGATTACAGCGTGCCGTTGCGCTGCTGGATCATCATGTAGGTGTCGTAAGTGTATTCAGCGATCTGCGCCCAGAGGTAAGCGTCCTTCTTGAAAGCCTGCTGGCTTTCATAGATTTTCTTGAAGCTTTCGTTCTTGGCAGAGATTTCGGCGTAGGTTTCCTGTGCAGCCTTGTGGCAAACGTCGAGGATTTCCTGACTGAACGGACGCAGGATGGCGCCCTGCGCGACCAGTTCCTTCAATGCCTTCGGGTTGTGCGCGTCATAGCGCTCCAGCATGGAAGCGCTACCCGCTGCGCAGGCGTCCTTGAGGATGCGCTTGTAGTTTTCCGGCAGTTCGTTGAACTTCTGCAGGTTTACGAAGGCGTGTACAGCCGGTCCACCTTCCCACCATGCCGGGTAGTAATAATACTTCGCCACCTTGTAGAAGCCGAGCTTTTGATCGTCATAGGGGCCGACGAATTCGGTGGCATCGATCGTGCCTTTTTCGAGCGCCGCATAAACATCGCCGCCGGCGATCTGCTGCGGGGTGACACCGACCTTCTGCATGACCTGGCCGGTCAGGCCGGCGATACGCATCTTCAGGCCCTTGAGGTCGTCGATAGTATTGATTTCCTTGCGGAACCAGCCACCCATCTGCGCTCCGGTGTTGCCGAGTAGAATGGAGTAGATGTTGTGCTGAGCGAGGAACTCGTTGAGCAGTTCGTTGCCACCTGCCTGGTTGAACCAGGCGTTGGTCTGGCGCGCGTTCAGACCGAAAGGAACGGACGTTCCGAGAGCAAAGGTCGGGTCCTTGCCGACGTAATAGTAGGCGCAGGTATGCGCCATTTCGACGGTTCCGGCCGTTACGGCATCGGCTGCCTGAAGCGCGGGTACGATTTCACCGCCGGCAAAGTGCTGAATGACGAAGTTGCCACCGGAAGCTTCCTTGACGTGGTCAGCGACGGTCTGGCCAGCGCCGAAAAGAATGTCGAGCCCCTTGGTGAAAGAGGACGTCATGCGCCAGGTGATCTTGGGGTTTTCCTGCGCAATAGCCGGAGCGGCGAGAGCAGTTGCGGTGACACCAGCGCCAACTGCGCCTGCCTTGCGGATAAATGATCTGCGATCCATGTCGATAAGCCTTGTACGTCTGTCAATTACAGGCGAACCGCACGGTACGCCTCCCGGGGGCTACTAATCATTTATCCTTGATGCCATCAAGAGGATATTTCTGAAAATTGCGCCCGACTTGCTTCACGCGTGAAGATTGTTGCGACAATACTGTCGCCAGACGCTTATTATCGTCAGGAACGTGCTTTTTTCAGGGCGGGATCGTCCAGCGCCGGATTATAAAACAGCGAGAGCGTGAGACTTCTGGCAATCCGTTGAGCGGTTTCCATAAACCACGCATGGGCCTCGCGACTGGGGGCGATATCGGTCAGAGTTGCGGAGAACAGATCGAGCCATTGCGGGAATAGCTCTGTCGTCATGTTTTCCACGCCAACATGGGCCTGAACCGGCTTGCCGCCATAACCGCCGTTCTTGAAGGCAACCGCGGACCAGAAGCGTTTCATCTTTCCCATGTGCTCCGGCCAGCGTCCGTCGAGGCGGGCGTTGAAAACCGGACCGAGTGTAGGATGCTGCAAAACGCGCGCGTAAAAGGTTTCCACCAGAAGGTCGATAAACTGGGCATCGACGCCGATCGCTGCCATGGCCTCTTCTGCCCGGTGCTGGATCTCCGCATTGTGTGCCGCTTTCGCGTCGAACCGTTCCTGCATGGCTTTCTCCTTTCAGCGGAATTTAGGGTGGATCTGCGCCATTCACAATGCGACCTTTCGCCATATTAGAATTATTCTAAAAATTCTTGATCTGGCGCGTAGAGAGTTGTATTTAGAATTATTCTAAAAAGGCAATTCTCATGTTTCGCAGTCTCTTTTCACTTTCCAAACGCCCGTTCTCATCATTGAGCGAACAGGAAATCCTGGCACTCGCAATATCCTCTGAGGAGGACGATTCCCGAATTTACCGGTCTTATGCCGATCATCTGCGTGGGCAATATCCGCAGTCAGCCAAAGTGTTCGACGATATGGCTGATGTCGAACAGCGCCATCGCAATGTTTTGATCGACATGCACCGTGAGCGGTTTGGAGAAACGATCCCGCTGATCCGGCGCGAGCATGTCCGGGGTTTTTACGAAAGAGCACCGGATTGGCTGGTGAAGAGCCTGTCTCTTGAGAAGGTCCGTGCTCAGGCCGAATTGATGGAGGCGCAGGCAATCCGCTTTTACGACGAGGCCTTGAAGCGCACGACTGATGCTGGGACGCGCAAGTTGCTCGGCGATCTGGCAGAGGCGGAGCGCGGTCATGAAGACATAGCGCGTATGCTCGAAGACCGGCATCTTGGCGATGACGAACGCTCGGAAGAAGAACAGACCTCCAAACGTCAGTTCCTGCTGACCTATGTTCAGCCTGGCCTGGCCGGATTAATGGATGGTTCCGTCTCCACGCTCGCTCCGATCTTTGCGGCAGCCTTTGCGACACAGGACACCTGGCAGACGTTTCTGATCGGCCTGTCAGCCTCTGTGGGTGCCGGTATTTCCATGGGCTTCACAGAAGCTGCGCATGATGATGGCAAGCTGTCGGGCCGTGGTTCTCCGTTCAAGCGCGGACTGGCATCCGGCATCATGACGGCGGTCGGTGGCCTCGGCCATGCTTTGCCTTACCTCATTCCGCATTTCTGGACGGCGACAGCCATCGCGGCCATCGTCGTTTTCGTTGAATTGTGGGCGATTGCCTTCATCCAGAACCGTTTCATGGAAACGCCGTTCCTGCGTGCCGTCTTCCAGGTCGTGCTGGGCGGCTCGCTTGTGCTGGCCGCAGGCATCATCATCGGCAACGGTTGATTGGCAAACCGCACAGCAACAAACAAAAAAGCCCGCAGCATTGCGGGCTTTTTCATCAGTGGCTGTGATGATCAGCGCAGCGCGCCGACCAGAACGTCGCGACCGTCCTCGATGGAGATCCAGCGGCCCGTGTTGAACGACGCCTGACGCTTCAGATAGGTATAGTTGGTATACGTCCAGAGCTTCACATCATCCGAAAGGTTGTCGAGAATGAAGTCTCCATCCGTCGTGCGAAGGGTGAGAACGGCGTGACCTTCTCCGTCCGGCTTGCGGACGACGGTGATCAACAGGTCCGAAACGGCAAACCCTTTTTCGATCAGCTTTTTGCGTTTCAAAAGCACGAAGTCTTCGCAATCGCCTGCCGTGGTCGGGTATTCCCAGACTTCGTCCTTGCCGTAGATTTCCTGGTCGGTCATTGCCACGATTGTGGCGTTAACGGAGGTGTTGATTTCACGAACAACGCCCCAGCCATATTCCGTCACGCGCGGTGGCGGTGTGACCTTGCTGCGAATATTGCACTCGTCGGCGTATTTCTGACAGAACTCGTAATGGCCGATTGGCTGGGAAGTAATGCCACCCGTCACCATGGAAGGGCTTCCCTTGTTCTCCGCAGATGCGGAGGCAGCAGTCATAAACCCGGCGGCAACTGCAAACAGCAGCGCACGCGCCAGTCGTGCGTTCATCATGAAACCCGTCCCTAAATTCTTAACGAAAAGTTAAGAGGCTTCAGGGGCGGGAGTCAATCATTAGCAATCATTCAACAACGGGACTCGTGAATTATGGTTAAGATCGTTGCTGAAATGCCTATCATACAAGGCTTTTGACGGCGGCCAGCATCCTGTCGATATCCTGCGGGCGTGACAGTCTATGGTCGCCATCGCGGATCAACGTCAGGACAACGTCGTCAGCCGGCAGGTGTTCAAGCAATTTCAGGGCATGCTGATAGGGGACGTCGGGGTCCTGCATGCCTTGCAGAATGTGCACCGCGCAGCCCGTGGTGATGATGCCCTTGAGCACCCGATTGTCTCGACCGTCGTCAATCAGTGCGCGAGTGAAGATATTCGGCTCGGGGCTATATTCGGAATGTTCCTCGAAATAGCCTTTCTCCTCAAGCGAGGCCTTTTCCGCATCCGAAAGGCCGGGTTCGATCAGCTCGGCAGTGAAATCGGGCGCTGGTGCAATCAGAACCATGCCGGCGACAGTGGGAGAGCCGCCAGCTTTGCGCAGTTCCTCGACCATGCGAAGTGCAATCCAGCCGCCCATCGACGAACCGATCAACACAACACGTTCGGGTGCGACATGACTAACGACGTCGAGCGCTTCTCCAAGCCAGCGGGAAATTGTGCCCTTATTGAAGTCGCCGCCGGATGCACCGTGGCCGGAATAATCCAGGCGAAGGCAAGCAATGCCGTTTTCTGCCGCAAAGCGATCCAGTTCGACCGCCTTGGTTCCCGACATGTCGGAACGATAGCCGCCGAGCCAGACAAGTGTCGGTGCTTGCGGGTTCGATGTCGCGGGACTATAGATAAACGCGATATCACGAGCATCGTCGCCGGTACCAATAGTGACGAATTCGGCAGTGTGTTCGGCCATGGAAATGTAATTCTCCTGATTTTGGTGCAACAACGGCGGCAGATTTGCAAAAACCGTGACAACAGGTGATCTTTTCGGGCAGATATGCTATTGACTTCGCCGCGGCAATAACGACATTTCCGCCGCTTGCAACTGAACAAGCTGTTTTTTGCTGACGTGATCCAGAAACAGATCAGGAGAATACGACCATTCGCAGACCTTTCAAAGCCGATGCCCCCGTCAAGGAGGGCCCGCGCTCCAACCGGGAAATTCGGGTTCCCAGAGTTCAGCTTATTGATGAAGAGGGCCAGAACCTCGGCGCGATGCCGACGGATCAGGCATTGAAACTGGCGGAGGAGGCCGGTCTCGATCTCGTTGAGATTTCGCCGAACGCTGAACCGCCGGTGTGCAAGATCCTCGATCTCGGTAAACTGAAGTACGCGACCCAGAAAAAGGCCGCTGAAGCGCGCAAGAAACAGAAGATCGTTGAGGTCAAGGAAATCAAGATGCGCCCCAACATCGACACCCATGACTATGAGGTGAAGATGAAGGCGATGAGTCGTTTCTTTGAAGACGGCGACAAGGTGAAGGTAACGCTGAAGTTCCGTGGCCGCGAAATGGCCCACCAGGAACTCGGCATGAAACTTCTCCTGCAGGTTAAGGAAGATACCCAGGTCATCGCCAAGGTGGAAGCCGAGCCGAAGCTGGAAGGCCGTCAGATGATGATGGTGCTTGCGCCGAAGTAATACGGCATCCTTGCGGGGAAGTTTTTATTCCCCGTTGCGCTTTTCCATAACTGCGGTTATAAGCGCGCGTTCCGAACGGTCCGGCAGGGCATGCCGAGGCCGTTCTTAATGCTTGAAACTTGGCCTCGTCTGCCTGGTTCATACAAAAAATGGAGTAGCAAAATGCCCAAGATGAAGACGAAGTCCGCTGCTAAGAAGCGGTTCAAGATCACTGCAACCGGCAAGGTTGTTGCAGCTGCTGCCGGCAAGCGCCACGGCATGATCAAGCGTACCAACAAGTTCATTCGCGACGCGCGTGGAACCATGGTTCTCGCCGAAGCTGACGGCAAAAAGGTCGTCAAGAACTACCTGCCGAACGGTCTCTAAGACTTTTCCGCATTTTTGGACACTTTAAGGAGATCATGACATGGCACGCGTAAAACGTGGCGTAACTTCCCGCGCCAAGCACACCAAGACACTCAAGGCAGCCAAGGGCTTCTACGGCCGCCGCAAGAACACCATCCGCGCAGCAAAGGCTGCTGTGGATCGTTCCAAGCAGTACGCTTATCGCGACCGTAAGGTCAACAAGCGCAACTTCCGCGCTCTGTGGATCCAGCGTATCAACGCTGCTGTTCGCGAATTCGGCCTGACTTACGGCCGCTTCATCGACGGTCTGAACAAGGCTGGCATCGAAGTTGACCGCAAGGTTCTGTCCGACATGGCTATCCATGAGCCGGCAGCATTCGGCGCGCTCGTTGAAGCAGCGAAGAAGGCTCTTGAGTACCTCAAGGATGCTGGTACGACCAACGAGTTTGAATCCGCTGTAAAGTAATTACGGCGCGGACAATCTGTTGTTCATTTGAAACCCGCGCCGGTACACCGGCGCGGGTTTTTTATTTTTGGGTTGGGCGGGGCAGAAGACATGTTGGGTGCCGCAAGCGAGACGGAAAAGGCCGAAGGTTTTCATGTTCATCTGGGGGACGCAGATATTGCGGCCCTGATGCAGGCCCTCTTGCAGAGCAAGGGGCGTATTCAAAAGCTGCAACTGCCCAGCCTCACGGTCTGGATCAAGCGCCACGGCACGGAAAAACTGTCCGCGTGGATCAAGCTTCAGAGCTTTCTTGCCAAGCTGCTGCCTTATACCTTCATGCGTCCGTCGCCCCCTCTGGATGGTGCGGGTTTGATGCGCCGCGAGATCGAAACGATGCAGGTGTTCAGGGCCAAGGGTTTTCCGGTCCCCCCGATCATTTATTCCTCCAAGACCGCCGTTGTGCTTGGTGACGTAGGCCAGACGCTGGCTGAACGGATGGATGGATTGAAGGGAAGGGCTCCGCAGGACCATGACGCGTTGCTGGTCAAATCCGCCACGGCACTCGGGGAACTGCATGCCGCCGACCTCTGCCACGGTCGACCCCATGTTCGAGACTTCTTCCTTGAAAACGACCGTGTCGGTTTCATGGATTTCGAAGAGCGTCCACAGGATGTCATGCCGCTTCAGACCGCGCAGGCGCGTGATGTCTGGCTGCTCTTTTTGCAGGTCGCTACACGCGCCTGCAATTCTTCGGCAACCTGTGATGCGGCCTTTGCCGGCTGGTACAGAAACGCGCCCGCCGCCACCGTTGAGGAATTACGCCGTCTGGTCGACATTCTCGGGCGATTTTTACCCCTTGCCCGGTTGATTGGGCGCGTACGGATGGGTAGTGATCTGCGACGCTTTATCATGGCGACCGACTATCTGATGAATGCTGTGAAACCCGAAGCCGCCGGGAAAGCTCTCGGCGAGGCAGGAAAAAATGACTGAACTTGATACCTTGAAATCGCAATTGATGTCGGAGATCGCCGTCGCCGCAGATGAGGCGGCTATCGAGGCCGTGCGCGTATCCGCACTGGGCAAGAAGGGCTCGGTTTCGGAGCTTCTCAAGACGCTTGGTTCGATGACCCCGGAAGAGCGCCAGACACGCGGCGCCGCCATCAACCAACTCAAGAACGAAATCACCGACCTGATCGGCGAACGCAAGAGCGCCCTGAAGGATGCCGCCATTGCCGCGCGTCTCAAGGCTGAAACGGTCGATGTCAGCCTTCCCGTTCGCCAGTCGCCTGCAGAACGTGGTCGCATTCATCCGATCAGCCAGATCGTCGATGAAATCACCGCCATTTTCGCCGATATGGGTTTCTCCATTGCCGAAGGCCCGGATATCGAGACGGACTATTACAACTTCACGGCACTGAACTTCCCTGAGGGACATCCGGCCCGCGAAATGCACGACACCTTCTTCTTCCAGCCGGATGAAAAGGGTGAGCGCAAGGTACTGCGCACACACACCTCGCCGGTTCAGGTGCGCACCATGGAAAGCCAGAAGCCGCCGATCCGCATTGTCATTCCAGGCAAGACCTATCGCCAGGATTCGGACGCGACCCACTCGCCGATGTTTCATCAGGTTGAGGGCCTAGTGATCGACAAGAAGGCGCATGTCGGCAACCTTCGCTGGATTCTCGAAGAGTTCTGCAAGACCTTCTTTGAGGTGGACAGTGTCGTCATGCGTTTCCGCCCGTCCTTCTTCCCCTTCACGGAACCGTCCTTCGAAGTCGATATCCAGTGTGATCGCTCCGGTCCTATCGTCAAGTTCGGTGAAGGCAACGACTGGATGGAAATCCTTGGCTGCGGCATGGTGCATCCAAATGTTCTGCGCGCCGGTGGTTTGGACCCGGACGAGTACCAGGGTTTTGCCTGGGGCATGGGTCTCGACCGCATCGCCATGCTGAAATACGGCATGCCGGACCTGCGCGATTTCTTCAACGCCGATGTTCGCTGGATGAACCACTACGGCTTCCGCCCGCTCGATATGCCGACGCTGTTCGGCGGCCTGAGCGTTTGATCGGTTAAGTCGAGGAGTAAGATACATGAAATTCACACTCTCCTGGCTGAAAGAGCATCTTGAAACCGATGCCTCTCTGGAACAGATCTGCGAGCGCCTGACCGCCATCGGTCTTGAGGTCGAGGATGTCGACGACAAGGCGGCTTACAAGCCGTTCGTGATCGCCAAGGTTCTGACGGCTGAAAAACATCCTGAAGCCGACCGTCTCAAGGTTCTTTCCGTTGATGCGGGTGACGGCAAGCCGGTGCAGATCGTCTGCGGTGCGCCAAACGCGCGCGCCGGTCTCGTCGGTGCGTTGGCACGTCCGGGCACCTATGTTCCGGGCATCGATGTCACGCTGTCGGTTGGCAAGATCCGTGGTGTCGAAAGCTACGGCATGATGTGCTCGGAAAAAGAACTCAACATTTCCGAGGATCACAACGGCATCATCGACCTGCCGGAAGATGCACCTGTCGGCACGTCATTCGCGTCTTATGCCGGTCTCGACGATCCGGTCATCGAGATCAACCTGACGCCGAACCGCCCGGACTGCACCTCGATCTTCGGTATTGCCCGCGATCTGGCGGCATCTGGCCTCGGTACACTCAAGACCCCGTCCGCGCCGTCGTTCAAGGTCGAAGGCAACACGCCGGTCGACGTGAAGCTGGAACTGGACGATGCGGCGCTCTGCCCAGGCTTTTCGCTGCGCATCGTGCGTGGCGTCAAGAATGGCCCGAGCCCGAAGTGGATGCAGGCACGCCTTTCCGCCATTGGTCTCCGTCCGATCAATGCTCTGGTGGACATCACCAACTACATGACCTTTGACCAGGGCCGTCCGATGCACGTCTTCGACGCCGCCAAGGTCAAGGGAGACCTCGTGGTGCGCCGTGCGAAAGAGGGTGAAACCATCCTCGCGCTCGACCAGCGTGAATACAAGCTCGGCCCTGCCAATGTGGTCATCGCTGACGACAACGGTCTGGAATCCATCGGCGGCGTCATGGGTGGCGAACACTCCGGCTGCGATGAGAACACCGTTGACGTACTGATCGAATCCGCGCTTTGGGACCCGATCAACATTGCCAAAACAGGCCGCTCGCTCGGTATCATCACCGATGCACGCTACCGTTTCGAGCGTGGCGTCGATCCGGAATATATGGTCCCGGGTCTGGAGCGCACGACGCAACTGGTGCTGGAACTGTGCGGTGGTGTTGCCGGCGAAGCCAAGGTTGTCGGGTACAAGGGCTACCAGCCAAAGGTGGTTGACTTCCCGCTTTCCGAAGTCAAGCGCCTGACCGGTCTGGAAGTTTCGACCGAAGAAAGCTTGACCATTCTCAAAGGCCTCGGCTTTGCCGTCGAAGGTTCTGGCGAGCGTGTCAAGGTTTCGGTTCCGTCATGGCGCCCGGACGTGGACGGCAAGGCTGACCTCGTTGAAGAGGTCATGCGCATTCATGGCGTGGACAACATCAAGCCAGAGCCGCTGGAAAGCTTCGGCGCCGTCAATGGCCGCATCCTGACCACGCTGCAGATCCGCACCCGCACTGCGCGGCGCGCACTGGCAAGCCGTGGCATGCTGGAAGCTGTGACCTGGTCCTTCATTCCTGAGGCACAGGCAAAGCTGTTCGGTGGCGGTTTGCCCGCATTGAAGCTCGCCAACCCGATTGCCGCCGATATGTCCGACATGCGGCCTTCGCTGCTGCCAGGCTTGTTGACGGCTGCTCAGCGCAATGCCGACAAGGGTTATGGTGATGTGGCGATCTTTGAGGTCTCCGGCACCTACGAGGGCGATACGCCCGAAACTCAGCGTCGTGTAGCTGGCGGCGTTCGCCGCGGCACGGCATCGCTGGCTGGTGCGGGCCGTATGTGGTCCAACGCTGCCAAAGGTGGCGGCAAGCCGGTCGACGTCTATGATGCCAAGGCTGATGCTTTGGCCGTGATTGAAGCCTGCGGTCTGCCAATGGCCAATGTCCAGATCGAAGCCGGTACACCGGGTTGGTATCATCCGGGTCGTTCAGGCACGATCAAGATGGGCCCGAAGGTCATTCTCGGTTACTTCGGTGAATTCCACCCGAAGACGCTTGGCGAACTGGATGTTTCAGGCGTTTATGCCGGTTTCGAAATTTATCTCGACGCGATGGCCGAGCCGAAGAAGAAGCCGACGCGTACCAAGCCTGCGCTTGATCTTTCGCCTTTCCAGGCGGTGAAGCGCGATTTCGCTTTCGTGGTCGACAAGTCGGTTGAGGCTGGTGCCATCATCAAGGCGGCAACCAGCGCAGACCGCAAGCTGGTGACCGGCGTGAATGTTTTCGACGTTTTCGAGGGCGCATCCCTTGGTGAAAACAAGAAGTCGATCGCCATCGAGGTTCAGATCCAGCCGGTCGACAAGACCCTGACGGATGAGGATTTCGAAGCCTTGACCGCAAAGATCGTCGGCAACGTCGAGAAGACGACGGGCGGCGTGTTGCGCGCCTGAGCCGAAGTCAATCAATGAAAGAAAGCCGCGGACGCAATGTCCGCGGCTTTTTTATTGGAGCCAAGTGACTTGGCCCGATGATTATCGGCTTGTCATCTTGGAAAGTTGTTCCGGATATCGTCCACCGGCCACCTTGGATGGCGCGAGAAGCTCGCCGAGTTTGCGGCTTTCGTCCTTCGTCAGCGTGACATCCGCGGCAGCGACGTTGGTTTCCAGATTGGCGATCTTCGTGGTGCCGGGGATTGGCACGATGAAATCGCCCTGAGCCATGACCCAGGCGAGCGCCAGTTGACCGGCCGTCACACCTTTTTCGGCAGCCATTTCTTCCAGCAGCGAAACGAGCGCCAGATTTGCATCGAAATTTTCTGCCTGGAAGCGCGGCAGGGAGCGACGGAAATCGTTATCCGACAGCCCGTCGAGTTTCTTCAGTGAGCCGGTCAGGACGCCCCGACCCAAAGGGCTGAACGGCACAAAACCGATGCCCAGTTCGCGGCAGGTATCCAGCACGCCGTTTTCCTCCACATCACGGGTCCACAACGAGTATTCGCTCTGGATCGCGGCGATTGGGTGAACTGAGTGTGCTTTGCGAAGCGTTTCGGCGCTTGCTTCCGACAGGCCGAGATGTTTGACCTTCCCCTCACGAACGAGTTCTGCCATGGCGCCCACCGTATCCTCGATCGGGACGTTCGGATCGACGCGATGCTGGTAGAACAGGTCGATGACATCAACGCCAAGGCGCTTGAGCGACGCTTCCGCAACAGCGCGCACGTTCTCGGGGCGACTATCGGTGCCCACCATCATCTGCCCTGCAGGTTTGGTGGCATCGATCTTGAAGCCGAACTTGGTGGCGATGACAACCTGATCGCGGTAGGGCTTCAAGCCCTTGCCGACAAGGATCTCGTTGTTATAGGGGCCATAAACTTCGGCGGTGTCGAAAAAGGTAACCCCGAGTTCGACGGCACGGTGCAGCGTGGCAATGGCGCTGCTCTCGTCGCCAGCCGGGCTGTAGGCATGGGTCATGCCCATGCAGCCGAGGCCAAGTGCCGAAACCGAGAGGTTGTTTCCAAGAGTTCTTTTTTTCATCTGTTCGTCCTTCCACAAGGGAGCCGCCCTGTCGTGAGGGCGTGACGTCAAATTAACGTCCCGCAGCGCTAAAAATAATCGCTGCAAATCCGGGCAGGTTGTTCTAAATAATAGAACAATGAACCGCATTCAGCTATCGCAACTGGCCGTATTGGCGGCCGTCGCCGAAGGTCGCAGCTTCCGCAACGCGGCTGCTGAACTTGGCATCGCACCATCCGCTGTCAGCCATGCAGTCTCGACGCTGGAAGAAAGCCTGGGTTTGCGCCTTCTGCACCGCACCACACGCAGCGTTTCGCCCACAGAGGAGGGGAGGCGCTTGCTGGAGACGCTGGCTCCCGCCTTGGCCGATATCGATGCGGTCATCGATACGCTTGCCGAGCATGGCGGCCGCCCCGCCGGGCCGTTACGCGTCACACTACCACGCCTTGCGGCGGAAGATCTGCTGATGCCGCGCATCAGCGAGTTTCTCGGTCTTTATCCTGACATCGCGCTGGAAATCTCCACCGACGACCGTTTTGAAGACATCGTTGCCAAAGGGTTTGATGCGGGCCTGCGGCTAGGTGAAAATCTGGAGGCGGATATGATTGCCGTGCGTGCCAGCGGTCCGTGGCGCGGCGCAATTGTCGCGTCACCCGGCTATTTCGACAATCATTCTGTGCCACTTCATCCCCGTGATTTGATGCAGCACCGCTGTATCCGCCGCCGCTTTTCCAGTGGTCGGATCTATCGCTGGGAATTGGAAAAGGACGGGCGGTCGTTGGTGGTGGACGTGCAAGGACCACTGATCCTGTCTGATCAGAGCCTCATCCGCCGCGCCGCCATTGACGGGGCAGGCCTCGCCTTCGTTTTCGAACAGCGCATCGAAGAGGATATCAAGGCAGGCAGACTTGTCGGTGTGCTGGGCGACTGGTGTGCACCCTTTGACGGCTTCTACATTTATTATCCCTCGCGTCGGCAGATGCGTCCGGCGCTGAGGGCTTTTGTGGATTTTTTCCGCTACAAGGCCTAGATCAAAACTTGACGCGATAGCGGATGTGCCCGTCGCTCTTCACGTAGCTGTCGTAAAGCTTGCGGGCTTGGGCGTTGTCTTCATTGGTGTGCCAATAGAGTCGAGACCAGCCTTTTTCCTTGCAGATGGCAATCAGATCGTCCATCAGCGCGCGCCCGATACCCTTTCCGCGGATCGTTTCGTCAATAAACAGGTCCTCCAGATAACAGTCGGGTGTCTTGACCCAGGTCGAGTCGTGGAAATGATGAATGGCAAAACCGACGGGTTTATCATCCAGCACCGCAAGGCGCATGGAGACCCGCGAGGCGGGATCGATGATCCGCTCCCAGGTATGAGCCGTCACATCCTCGGCGAGATTGACCCTGTAGAAGGCCAGATAATCAGCCCATAGCCGCAGCCAGTCTGCATGATCCTGGCTGCGGGCATCACGAATTGTCAGTGCCATTTCACGCACCAGCCTTGTCGAGCAACGTCATCATCTCGTCGGTGAGGTCGAGATTGACGGCACGCTTGAAGCTTTCAAGCTGGGAAAGGCTTGTCGCGCTGGCAATCGGCGCCGTCACAGCCGGTTTGCGCAGCAGCCACGCCAGGGCGATGTCTGCAAGCTTTGCACCTGTTTCCACGGCAATGGTGTCCATGGCGCCGAGAACCGCAAGGCCGCGAGCATTGACGTATTCACCGACACGATAACTGCGCGCAACACCTTCCGTATCGGCCTTGTTGCGATATTTGCCGGTGAGGAAGCCCGCCGCAAGGCTGTAATAGTTGATGACGCCGATGTCTTCCCTGACGCAGAGATCGGCCAGCGGGCCTTCGAAGGCGGCACGGTTGTAGAGGTTATACTCTGGCTGAAGAACATCGTAACGCGGCAGATCGGTTTTGGCTGCGACGTCGAGCGACTGCTGAAGCTGCGCGGCATCATAGTTTGAGCAACCGATGGAGCGGATCTTGCCTTGTTCTTTCAGCTTGGCGAAGGCACCGAGCGTCTCCTCCAGCGGCACGTCCGCGTCTGGTTTATGGGCGAGATAGAGATCGATGTAATCGGTCTGAAGGCGTCGTAGTGAATCGTCCACGGCCTGTGCGATCCACGCGGCGCTGAGGCCGGTCTTGCGTTCGTTGTTGTCGAAGCCGACCTTGGTGACGATTACTGCGTCTTCACGCTTCACGGAACTCTGTTTCAACCATTTGCCGATGATCGCCTCGGACTCACCGCCCTGGTGGCCTGGAACCCATGCGGAGTAGACGTCTGCCGTGTCGATGGCGTTGAAACCGGCGTCGAAAAAAGCATCGAGAAGCTGGAAGGATGTCTTTTCATCCGCCGTCCACCCGAAGACATTGCCACCAAATACGATCGGGGCGACGGAAAGACCTGTGCGGCCAAGTGCGCGTTTTTCCACGGAGAAACTCCCTATTGCTTTGAAAATCGGGGCGAAGTTAGCAACTGCAGTCAGGGATAACCATTCAATTCGGCTGATGGTTTCCATCACGGTGCGAATGATGGGGAACGAACCTAACCGTGCAGGTGGCGAAAATGGCTGGGCGAATGGGTATTGTGCTGTTGCCAGACCCGCCTGAAATGCCGCGCCGAGGAAAACCCTGTTTTCTCGGCAATGGCTTCCATGCCGAGACGCGTATGACTGAGAATTTCGCGGGCAAGATTAATCCGCATGAGGTTGACGTAATCGATCACGCCCATGCCGGCGTGGTCGCGAAACAGACGGGATAGATGGCGTTCGCTGAGTGCGGCGACATCGGCCAGTTCCTCCAGCGTCCAGTTGTTTGCCGGCTCCGCCATGACCCTGTCCTGAACCCTGTGAATGGCGGGATGGATATGATTGCGGCCGGTAAACCACGGGGAAATTTGTGGATCATTACCGCTGCGTCTCAGGTAGATCACCATGGTCTTGGCAATGCGCGTGGCCACAGAGGGTGATGTCATCTGCGAAACGATATGCAGCAGAAGATCGATGCCGGTTGAAATGCCGGCACTGGAGAAGCGTTTTCCACTCTGGACGAACAGGCGGTTTTCAACGACCTGAGACAGCGGTGCAATCCGGCGCAATTCCTCAAGGCAGTCTGCGTGGGTCGTGCAGCTAAGACCATCGAACAACCCTGCTTCGCCAGCAAGCAGAGCGCCTGAGCAGATCGAAATGACCGTCGTGTCCGCCCGCGTTGTACGGCGTAGCCAGTTCGAAAGAGTTCGCTTTTCCCGTTCGGCAGCCGGTTCTCCGTCGAACCGTGATCGGGCGCCGGAGATCAGCACAAAGGCATTGTCGGGAAGACTGTCTGGCAAAGCCTCCAACCCGCAAATGCCAAGGCCGATGGATGAGGACTGCACCGAATGGGCGGCGATGTAGTGACAATCGAAACGGATATCGCTCTGTGCCTCATTGGCGTAGCGAATGACTTCCAGCGGTCCGGCAATATCCAGCAAAAGGGCGTGCGGCGGCACAACGGTGTAGAACGGAATGATATGCGTGCCGCCGTGATCCATCATGCAGCCTTGTGTGGGGTTTCGAGTGCTCCCTCGACGGTGGTAATGCGGGCGAAACGTCCGGCCAGAACCAGTTCGGTACGGGTGCGGATATCCTTTGCGGTGAACGTTGCGCCGGATGAATGTGTCATCGGGAAAGTCAATGTGGCTTCCGTCACATAATTGACGCTGTAGCCAAGGTCGGAAGCGTGCCGGGTCGTGGTTTCGCAGCATTGTTCGGTACGGATGCCGGAGACGATGAGGCTGTTGATGCCGCTCTTCGTCAACCAGATATCGAGGCCAGTCCCGGCAAATGCCGAATGGCGGCTCTTGTGAAAGATGACCGAAGGGGTAAGGCGCAAACCCTCGAAGGTGCGGACATAACCGCTCTCTTGCGAAAACGCTCTGTCGCCGTCGACATGAAATATCTGTACGACAGGAATACCCGCAGCCTGTGCGCCGTCGATCAACGCCTGCTGTTTGCCGAGGAAGGCTGAAACTTCGCTGTCATCGAAATAGGGCGCGTGCCGAAAGGACTCTTGTACATCGATCACGAGCAGTGCCGTATTCAGAAGGGACATTTTGTGGTCTCCATGGTTTCTATCCATAGCAGAATGTTCCATTGAAAACACGTGCGAAAGCATTGGAGCCGCCGAAGAAGGGACAAATTCGGACATTTATGCGATGGTGTTCGTTTCGTGCCGCCTTGTCAGCATGGCGGGGGGTGATAAGGTCGGCTGCAAAGCTTTCCACAGGAGGTATCAATGCTGCGTTTCGGAATAATCTCGACGGCGAAGATCGCTCAGGATCACGTTATTCCGGCAATACAGGACGCGCGAGATTGCGTTGTGACGGCCATCGCCAGCCGCGATCTCGGCAAAGCCCGCAGCGTTGCCGATCGCTTTTCGGCGCCACATGCTTTCGGTACTTATGAAGAGATGCTCGCATCAGATGTTATCGACGCTGTCTACATCCCGCTGCCGACATCTCAGCATGTCGAATGGACAATCAAGGCCGCAGAGGCCGGCAAACATGTTTTGTGCGAAAAGCCAATCGCTCTTAACGCGCAGGAAATCGACAGCCTGATCGCTGCGCGCGATCGCAACGGCGTGGTTATCTCCGAAGCCTTTATGGTGACCTACGCGCCGGTTTGGCAGAAGGTGAAGGATTTGTTGGCGGAAGGCTCGATTGGCACGCTGAAACACGTGCAGGGAGCATTCAGCTACTTCAACCGAGACCCGGGCAACATGCGCAATATTCCGGAACTTGGAGGTGGGGCCTTGCCTGATATTGGCGTCTACCCAACAATTGTCACCCGCTTTGCAACGGGCGCCGAACCGCAGCGGGTGCAGGCGAGCGTAGAGCGGGACAAGGAATTTGGTACGGATATCTATTCCAGCGTTCGTGCAGATTTCGGTGATTTCGAGCTCAGCTTCTACCTCGCGACGCAACTCGCTGCCCGTCAGGTCATGGTATTTCACGGCACGGATGGCTACATTGAGGTCAAGTCTCCCTTTAACGCCAACCGCTGGGGCGCCGAGGAGATCGAATTGACAAATCAGGCGCACAGCCAGTCACAAATCTTCCGTTTTCAGGATAGCCGTCAATACAAACTCGAAGCCGAGGCATTCGCCCGTGCTGTGAGGGGCGAGGGTGAGATTGTCAGCCTGGAAAGCTCAAAGAAAAATCAGCTCTTCATTGATGCCATCTACCGCGCCGGCGAAAAGGACGGTTGGGAGCGGGTTTAATCCGCCCCGGCCGTGTGTCTTTTGCACACACGCGAATAACCGATCAGGGCGAGTGCTAAACCGGACATCGCGGAAAGCGCCAGCGTTATGAGCGGCTGCAGCAGCGGATTTTGTGCCTGGAGAAGCACAAACAGGCCGATGCCCATAAGTCGGGACAACAGCGTGAGCGTGTTTTTCAGAAAGCGGCTGACCGTCGCTGACGGCTTGTTCGATCGATTGAGGAGCATGGTGGTGACCATGCCGGTGATGGCGCCGGGCAGGCGCGCGATCATCGGATCGAAAGTCGAGCCAAGAAACAGCAGTGCAGTGATGAGAAGATCGACGCTCAGGCCACTGCATTCAGCCAGCGCGAAACGCGACGGTCTCACGGACGCGCGCTCTTCGGTGCCATTACAGCGTTGGCTCGGAAATACGCGGACGCTGCAGGACCAGAAGACTGATGATAACGCTGATGACACCGAAGTTGTAGCCAGCCAGAGCCGTCAGAAGCGACATCACCGGTACAGCGGCAGCCGAGGTCGCCATCGCAACCAGATAGGTGCCGACAAGCATCAGGCAGATGAAAACGATGCTGAATACGGAGCGCAACGCGACGGCGGTTACGCCCAGGATTGTGGCGGTAAGAAAGATCATTGGCCACCTCCTCTTTGGTTGTCGGGCTCGATGAGAGACGTAGCCCTCATTCCCTAAAGAACCCTTGTTTTCTCCTCCATCCTCCATTTTGGAACGCTCTGGTTGAGAATATGGTTTCATCGCTGTTAAAATGCAGGGGGAATCGCGGCATTTCCGAATCGGTCGGCTTTGGTTACAAACGGGCATGAGTGATTTCTTCGGCAGCGCCCCCTTGAGCAATCTCACCGAGTTCTCGGTTTCGGAACTTTCGGGTTCCATCAAGCGTACGGTGGAAACGGCTTTCGACCAGGTTCGGGTGCGCGGCGAGATTTCGGGTTATCGTGGCCCGCATTCTTCCGGCCATGCCTATTTTTCATTGAAGGACGACCGATCCCGCATTGACGCGGTGATCTGGAAGGGCACTTTTTCGCGGCTGAAGTTCCGTCCCGAAGAGGGCATGGAGGTGATTGCCACCGGCAAGGTCACAACCTTCCCCGGATCTTCGAAATACCAGATTGTCATTGAGAGCCTCGAGCCGGCGGGTGCGGGCGCGCTGATGGCGTTGCTGGAAGAGCGCCGCCGCCGTCTTGCTGCAGAAGGGCTGTTTGACGCTACACGCAAGCGCCGCCTTCCTTTCATGCCGCATGTGATCGGGGTTGTCACCTCGCCGACCGGCGCCGTCATCCGCGATATTCTTCACCGTATTTCAGATCGCTTTCCGGTTCACGTCATTGTCTGGCCAGTCAAGGTGCAGGGTGAAGGGTCTGGTGAAGAGGTGGCGAACGCCATTCGCGGTTTCAACGCATTGGAGCGTAGTGGTGACATTCCGCGCCCGGATGTGCTGATCGTTGCACGCGGCGGCGGCAGCCTTGAGGACCTCTGGAGCTTCAATGATGAAATCGTTGTCAGGGCAGCGGCGGAGAGCGAGATTCCGCTGATTTCGGCTGTCGGCCACGAAACCGATACGACCCTGATCGATTACGCAGCCGATGTGCGCGCACCAACGCCAACGGGCGCTGCCGAAATGGCTGTGCCGGTCCGTGCGGAACTGGATGCGCAGCTTTCCGGTCTCGCCGCCCGTCTGTCAGGCTCCGTGTCGAGGCAGATGGAAAATCGGCGTCAGGGTGTGCGTGCTTTGGTGCGTGCATTGCCATCACTCGATCAGTTGCTTGCCTTGCCTCGTCGTCGTTTCGATGAGGCAGCGAGCGGCCTTGGACGGGGTCTGGAAATGACCACGCTCAACAAGCGTCGTGCCTTCGAACGACCGGCTTCCGGTCTCAGGCCAGAAATTTTGCTCAACGGTCTCAAGCAGCACCGGCAGCGCATTTCCGAGCGCATGCAGCGTGCTGAAGGTCTGGTGGAGCGCCGTCTGCTGCAGGGGCAAGCCCGCGTGTCTGCCTCGGATTCCTCCCTGCGATCGCTGCCCGCCCGCCTGCTTGGGCAACTGGAACGCCAGAAGGAGCGCATCGTAACGGCAACCCGTCGCGCTGACACGGCTGTGCTGCATCGCATGGCGCAGAACCGCTCGGGTCTTGCGGCGCATGACCGCATCCTGCAGTCGCTTTCTTACAAGAACGTGTTGAAGCGTGGTTATGCCGTCATTCGCGACGAAGAAAACCGGCCGCTGACCCGTGCCGAAGCGATAGCATCCGGTGCCGTGGTCTCGATGGAGTTTGCCGATGGCCGTATCGCGGCAATCACGACCGGAGAGGTCACCCCATCTGCGGAAGGAGCGGTTGCTCCAAAAAAGAAGCCGGTGAAACCGGCTTCTCCAGGATCAGGTAATCAGGGCAGCCTGTTCTGATCAGATCGAGTTTGCGTCCGAGAAGCGGCGGCTGACAGTGAATGATTTTTCGATGTCGGGATGCAGTTCCATACCAAGACCCGCGCCCGGCGGTACGGTGATCATGCCGTTCTTCACTTCCGGCAAGGCGGTGACGAGATCGCGATACCAGGTCTTGTAGAAGGCGCGCACGCTTTCCTGCACAAGCGCGTTCGGCGCATTGAGCGAGAGGTGGGTAGAGGCGCACAATACCACCGGTCCGGTGCAGTCGTGTGGAGCAACCGGCAGATGCCAGGCTTCCGCCATCGAGGCGATCTTGCGGGCTTCCGAAAGTCCACCGCACCAGCTGATATCCAGCATGACGACGCCAGCGGCGCCGGTTTCCAGGAGGTCGCGGAACGCCCAGCGTGAGCCGAGTGTCTCGGATGCGGAGATCGGCGCCGGCGAAACGGCCGCATATCGCGTCAGGCTGGACAGGCTGTCCATCTTGATCGGATCTTCGTGCCAGAAGGTCTGATAAGGTTCCAGTGCCTTGGCGATCTGCATGGCCGGCAGAAGCTGCCACATGGAGTGGAACTCCACCATGATATCCATCTTGTCGCCGACAGCCTTGCGGATTTTTTCGAAAGGCTCGAGCGCGCTTTTCAGGTCCGGCATCGAGATGTACTGGCCGCGGGTCTTTTCCGCGGCTGCATCGAACGGCCAGATCTTCATGGCAGTGATGCCATCTTCGAGCAGTGAATGGGCAAGTTCGTCAGCGCGGTGCAGGAAGCCGTTCAGATCATCATAGTCCTTGCCGCCGGACAGGCCGTAATTGGCCGTCTGTTGACCGGTCGCCTTCTTGATGTACTCCGTGCCAGCGCAGGTGTTGTAGGTACGGATTTCCTTGCGGCTGAAACCGCCGAGAAGCTGTGCGATAGGCTGATTGGTGGCTTTGCCGAAAATGTCCCAAAGTGCGATGTCGAAGGCGGAATTACCACGCACTTCCGCACCGGAAGAACGGAAACCGAGATAACCGACGAGATCCTGTGCCAGAAGATCGATCTGCAGCGGATCGCGGCCGATAACGCGTGGCGCTATGTATTCATGCACATAGGTTTCCACGGTCTCTGCGCCGTAGAAGGTTTCACCGAGGCCGGTGATACCTTCATCCGTATGAACCAGAACCCAGAGCAAGTTGGCCCGTTCCGCCACGCGGACGGTCTCTAGTTTGGTGATTTTCATGTGTCTCTCCCGGAGTGTTATGCGATGCCTGCCGCCAGAAGGGCGTGCACGCTTTCGTCGAAGTGCCGCGTCATCAGCGTCGCGGCTGTCTGAGGGTCGCCTGCGGCAATAGCCTGACCGATAGCGATGTGAAGCTCACCCGCCGCGCGGCGCTGGTCATCCGATGTCCGGCTTTTCCAGCCGATCGGCCAAGTCTGACGCGTGACATTCTGGAAGGCGCCGAGGATCAATTCAAAGACAGGGTTCTTGGATGCGCGCGCAATTGCAAGGTGAAAGGCAAGGTCATGTTCCATCACCCTGTCATTGTTGCCGAACTCACTTTTCATCGCATTGGCGTGGCCGAGAATGATCAACGCTTCTTCATCGGTTCTTCGCAGCGCCGCGAGCGTGACGGTTCTGACTTCGATTGTCCGACGGACGTCATAGATCTGCTGGATGTTGATCTGCTCGGTATGAATACCGTGTTCGAACATCAGTGACATGGCGCCGTGATCGAGCGTTGCAACCGTCGCCCTTTTACCAGGGCTGACGTCGATCAGCCGCATGGCCGACAACGAACGAAATGCCTCACGAACAACCGTTCGCGAAACGCCTAGCTGCTGCGACAGCGAAAGCTCACTTGGCAACTTTGCGCCAGGCGCAAGCTCATTTTCGCGAATATGGCGTGTGATTGCGCCGATGGCGCTGCTGACCAAGCCTGTGTCGTGCGGAACTGCGTTGTACATTTTTCCTCCAACCTGTACGACAGGTTTATGGAAAATTGCGTATCGGATTTCTCGTGCAAACACAAGCCACCAATGCGGCAATTCGTGTAATGACCAGAAACCTTAGCTAGGGAGCCGTTATTCGAACTCGCGCAGGAAACGTTTCAACAGCGTATCAAGGGCTGCCTGCTCCTTTTCATCGAGCGGGGCGAGCAGTCTGTGCTGGTTGTCGACATGGGCATTCACGGCGTCCTCAACGACGGAAAAGCCTTTGTCGGTAAGCGATATCAGCACGCTGCGGCGGTCTTGCGGGTTGTGAACGCGTTCCACAAGGCCAGCCTTTTCGAGCTGGTCGATACGATTGGTCATGGTGCCAGAGCTGACCATAGTCATCGCCAGCAGATCGCCGGGTGACAACTGGTAAGGCGCGCCCGCGCGGCGCAAGGTCGCAAGCACATCGAAGGCGGAAGAGGACAGTCCGTGTTTCAACAGCACGGTCTCCACTTCGCGGCCGAGGTGAATGCTGAGGCGGCGTAGCCGTCCGAGAACACCCATAGGTCCAACGTCGAGGTCGGGTCTTTCCTTGCGCCATTGCGCCAGGATCTGGTCGACGTGATCGGCTGTGTCTTTGCTCATCCAACAGGCATATCAACTGATATCTTGACGTCAAGATAAAAGCAGCGATAATGAATTTATCTTGAGGTAGAGATTCTTGAAATGAAGATTAATTCCACATCCACCGCCGATATCCTGCTGACGGCTCTCGCCCCGGCTGTCTGGGGCAGCACCTACTTCGTCACGACGGAGTTTCTGCCGCAGGGATATCCCCTGCATGTCGCCATGTTGCGAGCGCTTCCCGCTGGCCTGCTCTTACTGTTGCTGGTGAGAACTTTGCCTCACGGAAAATGGTGGGCACGCAGCCTTCTGCTTGGCGCGCTGAATTTCTCATTTTTCTGGGCAATGTTGTTCGTTTCGGCCTATCGACTGCCGGGTGGTGTGGCAGCCACTGTCGGCGCGGTGCAGCCACTGATCGTCATTGTGCTGTCTCGGGTCTTTCTCGATACAGCGATCCGAAAGCTCGCAGTCGTGACTGGCTTGATCGGCATGGCTGGTGTGGGTCTTCTGGTGCTGACGCCGGGCGCTGCGTTGGACGGTATCGGTATTCTCGCCGGACTGGCTGGCGCTGCGTCCATGGCATTCGGAACCGTGTTGACGCGCAAGTGGAAGCCACCGGTCTCCAGCCTCACCTTCACGGCATGGCAGTTGACCGCAGGCGGCATTTTGCTTGTTCCTGTGGCATTGTTGGTCGAGCCCGCTTTACCGTCGCTGACTGTCGCCAACATCTCTGGCATGGCCTATCTTGGCCTTGTTGGTGCCGCGCTGACATATCTTCTGTGGTTTCGCGGGCTTTCCCGCATCGAGCCTTCCGCCGCCGCCTCTCTCGGTTTTTTAAGCCCGGTGGTTGCGACGCTGCTCGGATGGTTGGCGCTTGGTCAGAGCCTTGCGCCAACGCAAATTGTCGGCTTCGTCATGGTGCTGGTCAGCGTCTGGCTCAGTCAGAAAAGCCAGATGCCGCCCAAAATCGTAGCGGTGGTTACGCCCACTCGCCCTTACGCATGACAGCCACTTTCGATCCGTCAGGCTTGATACCGTCGATGTCGACCTTATTGGAGCCGATCATCCAGTCGATGTGGACGAGACTGGAGTTGCCACCCTGTACCGTGATCTGCTCGGGTGTCAGTGAGGCGCCATCAAGGAAGCACTTCGAATAGCATTGACCCAGCGCAATGTGGCAGGAGGCGTTTTCGTCAAACAGCGTGTTATAGAAGAGAATACCGCTGGCGGAGATCGGCGAAGAATGCGGAACGAGCGCCACCTCACCGAGCCGTCGTGCGCCTTCATCGGTATCGAGAACCTTGTTCAGCACCGCTTCGCCCTTGGAAGCCTTGGCTTCGACAATACGTCCACCTTCGAATTTCACCTGGATGTCATCAATCAGCGTACCCTGATGTGACAGGGGCTTGGTGCTGGAAACATATCCATCGACACGCAACGCGTGCGGCGTGGTGAAGACTTCTTCGGTTGGAATGTTCGGGTTGCAGGTTACGCCGTTTTTCGCAGTGGAGGCGCCACCGTGCCATTCATGTCCATCTGCAAGGCCGATCGTTACATCGGTGCCGGGGCCGGTGAAATGCAAGGAGGCGAACCGTTCGCCGTTGAGCCATTTCGAACGCTTTGCAAGATTGGCGTTGTGTTCGGCCCATGCGGCAACCGGATCGGCAAGATCGACACGCGACGCTGCGAAGATGGCGTCGGCCAGTTTCTTTACGGCCTCATCTTCCGGCAGGTCAGGGAAGACCTGTTTTGCCCAGGATGGGTTCGGATAGGAGATGATGTTCCAGTTGATGTCGAAGTTGGAAATCTTCTCGAGCGCCGGTTTATAGGCGGTGGAGTTGGCCTTGTTGGCACGTGCGACCTTGGCCGGATCTTCGTTGGCCAGCAGCATCGGGTTGTCACCGGCAATCGCCAGACGCGCAGCGCCATTGGCGTAAGCTTTGGCCATGCCCTCGTAAAGCCAGCTCGAGGCCCTGTCGAAATTCGCATCGCTTGCATGGCGATAGCGTGCAAGCGTGGTTTCCTCATCGGAATAGAAGGTGGTGACGAGACCGCTGCCAGCCATATAGGCGTGTTTCGTCAAAAGGCGCACCAGCGGCAGTGCCGCCATTGGCGCGGTAATCACCAGATCCTGATCTTTTTGCAATTGCAGGCCAACCTTGATGGCGACTTCTGCGAGTTTTTCGAGTTTGACGGGATCGATGGGGGAAACGGTCATGATCAGCCTTCGTATATTTGCATGAAGAGTGCCGAACCATAGCCCATCCGTCGTGAAAGCCAAATGCTTTCAAGGCGTGTGGCCCGACAGGATCGTCAATCGCTGACGAGCGGCGCGGCTTCGGCTTTGAGTGCCTTCATTGCGTCCTGAGGCGAGAGCCTGATCTGCAGGCCGCGTTGCCCACCATTCATGTAGACATAGCCGTGACCCATGGCCTGCGCTTCGATGGCGGTCGGCACGAGTTTCTTCTGGCCGAAAGGACTGATGCCTCCCACATGATATCCCGTGGCGCGTTCGGCATCAGCGGGTTTCATCATGTTGGCGGACTTGCCGCCGAAGGCTGCGGCCAGCTTCTTCATGCTGACCTCGCGGTCGGAAGGCACAACAACGCAGACCGGCTTGCCATCGACCTCGGCCATCAGGGTCTTCAGCACGAGGTGAGGTGGCTCGCCGATAGCCTCGGCAGCCTGAAGACCGATACGATCGGCATTCGGGTCATATTGATAAGTGACCGTGGTGAATGAGACGCCGACTTTCACGAGCATCTGGGTGGCGCGTGTGCTCTTGGACATGATGCAGCCACTCAGCCGAACAGGGCTGCATAGGTCTCCGGCTTGAAGCCGACGGTGATCTTGCCCTTCGCCTCAAGCACCGGACGCTTGATCATCGATGGTTGTGCGAACATCAGCGAGATCGCCTTCTCGCGCGTCAGGTCGGCCTTGTCGGCATCATCAAGCTTCTTGAACGTCGTGCCAGCCCGATTGAGAACTGTTTCCCATCCTGCTGCATCACACCAGCTTTCAAGGTGCACCTTGTCGATACCCGACGCCTTGTAGTCGTGGAAGGCGTACTCGGTGCCGTTCGCTTCAAGCCATGTCCGGGCTTTCTTCATCGTGTCGCAATTCTTGATGCCAAAGATGGTGACGGTCATGGAATGCCTGCCTGTTCGAGTTGCGTGTCCGAGTGGCATAACAAACTGGGCGCGCAATGCAATGCGGCTCGTTTTTGCAGCTTCAGCAGGCACATTATCTTCGAGGATGCATATTTATGCATAGCTCTGCTGCTTGATCCTGCATTGTAAGCAGCTGCTTTTATACCCATTATCTGGGCATCAAAGATGGAGAGAAAAATGCGTTCCGTTGCAAAGACATCGCGTAAGTTTTTTGGTGAAACCTTCGCCGTATTCGGCGCAGCAATGGCTGTCTCGGCTGCTGTTCGCGCTCATCGCAAGCCTGCTGGCGCAGACTTGGAAACCCTCGGTATCGATTCCAAGGCTTTCGACAAGGTTCAGCTCTAATACCCGCAACGGCGGGGTTAGACTACCTCGCCCTGGATTGTGCGCCTTTAACATAGGCGCACTCTGTGAGAGCTGTTAAAAGTGCACGTTGATTGCTCCGTGCCAAAATCCCTCCGGGTGGCTCGTAGTCAGTTTTTCATACATCCGATGCCGAGTGGCTCTGTATGTCAGAGCCTTGCAAGATGAGTTGTCGTGCAGGTCGTTCGTAATCGTTCGCTTGCGCGGATAGCGACCATCGTCCCAACTCGTCGTGTCGCGTCAGCCCGTTGTGGCTATAAACCAGCACAAAATCGTCCGCTGTCCAATGATAGGGTTGCTCAATCGACATCGTGTCGATCTTCCCGCATCCGTAAATCGTCGTGATGTGCGGAACGATCGGCTGGAATGGCACGAATGGCAGGTTGCGTCGCCGTAGCTGCCGCTGAAGAAGTCTCGCAAGGCCTTCAATTTCGGGGATGTCTTGACTGCTTTTCAGGACATGGCTGCTGCGGTTGCCGAAGACAGCACATCTGTCCAGGGTCACGGGAAAGGGCCGGCCGCTGATCCCGTCCATCGCCTTGCGGATTTTGCTGATCAAACTTTCGGGAATCGCCCCAAAACATCCGACGCAAAAGAGCGTGATGTGCAGCAGGTCGGCAGGGTAAGCTTTCCGGCGTGTACAGCCCTCCGCATGGCGGCAGGCGTCCGCAAAAATCTGTTCGCTCAACGGCTGCGGCGGCTTTAACAAAAACAACAGCTTGCTCAGGAAGCGCACATTAAATCGCGCTTGCGGGGCTGACTGCGTCCAGTTGAAACAAAGCTGGTCGGAAACCGTTTCATCGCTCGATAGGTAAACCATGACGATGCTCCGTGGCTTCATGCCAAGGTCGTCATAATATCATCCGGCGACAGAAATTTAAAGAACAAAAAGAGAACAAAGGCGGAGAAAACTCCGCCTTCTGCTTACTCCCACTCGATGGTGCCTGGCGGCTTCGAGGTGACGTCGTAGACGACGCGGTTGATGCCCTTCACCTCGTTGATGATGCGGGTTGCCGCGCGACCAAGGAAGTTCATGTCGTAAGGGTAGAAATCTGCCGTCATGCCGTCCACCGACGTGACAGCGCGCAGGGCGCAGACGAAATCATAGGTACGGTAGTCGCCCATGACGCCCACGGTCTGTACCGGCAGCAGCACGGCGAAAGCCTGCCAGATGGTGTCGTAGAGACCGGCCTTGCGGATTTCATCGAGGTAGATGGCATCTGCCTTGCGCAGGATGTCGAGCTTTTCGCGCGTTACGGCGCCGGGGCAGCGGATCGCCAGACCCGGACCAGGGAAGGGATGGCGGCCGATGAAGCTGTCCGGCAGGCCGAGTTCCCGGCCAAGTGCACGAACCTCATCCTTGAACAGCTCGCGAAGCGGCTCCACCAGCTTCATGTTCATGCGTTCCGGCAAGCCGCCGACATTGTGGTGGCTCTTGATCGTCACCGATGGACCGCCGGAGAAGGAAACGCTTTCGATAACGTCAGGGTAAAGCGTGCCCTGTGCCAGGAAGCTCGGAGCCCCCTTGCCGTCAGCAGCGATCTTTGCAGCTTCGGCCTCAAAGACTTCAATGAACAAGCGGCCGATGGTCTTGCGCTTTACTTCCGGATCGGAAACGCCCGCCAGTTCCGTGAGGAAGAGATCGGAGGCGTCTACGTGCACCAGCGGAATGTTATAATGGTCACGGAACATGCCAACGACCTGTTCGCTTTCGGCCATCCGCATCAAGCCATGGTCGACATAGATACAGGTCAACTGGTCACCGATCGCCTCATGGATGAGGACGGCTGCAACCGAGGAATCCACGCCGCCGGAGAGGCCGCAGATCACACGCTCAGTGCCAACCTGTTCGCGGATCTTGCGGATCATTTCGGCGCGATAGGCGGACATGGTCCAATCGGACTTCAGCCCGACGATCTTGTGCACGAAGTTGGAAAGAAGCTTTGCCCCGTCAGGCGTATGCACCACTTCCGGATGGAACATGGTGGTGTAATAGCGACGCTCTTCGTTGACGGCGATAGCAAAAGGCGCATTTTCGGAGGTCGCGGCGACTTCGAAGCCTTCCGGAAGCTGCGTAACGCGGTCGCCATGGCTCATCCATACCGGATAGCTGCCACCCACGTCCCAGAAACCTTCGAACAGCGGGCTTGCCTTCTTGATGTCGATGTCGGCGCGACCGAATTCTGCCGCGTGACCACCTTCCACGACACCGCCAAGCTGGGTGCAGAGTGTCTGCTGGCCGTAGCAGATGCCGAGGATCGGAATACCGGCATCAAATACCGCCTGCGGTGCGCGGGGGCTGCCTTCAGCCGTTACCGATGCCGGGCCGCCGGAGAAGATCACGCCTTTCGGCTGCAACTTCTCAAAAGCTTCCGCTGCGTTCTGGAACGGGTGAATTTCACAATAGACGCCGGCTTCACGTACACGGCGCGCAATAAGCTGCGTCACCTGGCTGCCGAAATCGATGATGAGAATGCTGTCGGGATGGGCTATCTGGGTCATGGCGAGCCTTTAAAGAAAACCGGGGCTTTAGGCAACCCGTCAGTTGCCCTGAAAAGCCAGAAAATATGCGGTTGCGCAAGGCATCAGAGCGCGATCGCACCGTCTTTGATCGCGAGGCTGAGCTTGTCGATGCTCTCCGCCAGCTTTTCATCGATGATATGCAGATACTCGGTCCAGTCATCGACGTGGTTCACATCTGCCTTGCCGTCGGAAATGCCACGCAGGCCGATCAGCGGGACCCCGAAGCGCTGACAGGCGCGTAGCACAGCATAGGTTTCCATCTCCACCATGTCCGCATCGATGAGATCATAGGCTGCGCCTGAAACGACGTTCCCACCGGTCGAGAGCCGTGCCTCGGTTATGCCGGGTATGCGCAGGGGAAGGGCAACCTCCGCCGGCAGATCGAGAAAAGGTGTTCTTCCTTTTTCAAAACCGAAAGCGGATGCGTCCATGTCGCGCCACGAAACCGAAGCAACCTGATAGACTGATGTTTGCTCAAGCGTCCTCGATCCGGCCGAACCGAGGGATACAACGAGGTCCGGCAGATGGTCGGCGGCATCAAGTCCAGTCAGGACGGCCGTAACCGAAATCGCAGCCTCGACAGGTCCCACACCGATCATCAGCGGCGACATGCGGGCCTGCAGGTGCGGGCCATATTCGGCAGGCGCAGCCATGACGAAAAGAACGGATTTGCCGGCGACATGCTGGAGACTGTAGCTCATCCGGTGATATCCTCGCGGCCCTTCATGACCATCATGGTTCCGGTCATCGAGGCGATCAGTTTGGCCGGGCCATCGGAAATTGCATAGGCGCGTCCATCCGCGACAATGAGATTGCTTCCCGGTTTGATGATTTCGCCGCGGAACAGAAAGCGCTCGCCACGTCCAGGCGACATCAGGTTGACCTTGAACTCGATGGTCAGCAATGAGGCTTCAGGTTCAATGATCGTGTAGGCGGCGTAGGTGCAGGCGGTATCGAGACCGGCAGCAATCACGCCCGCGTGCAATATACCATGCTGCTGCGTCAGTTTTTCGTGAAAGGGAAGTTCGATTTCCACCAGGCGATGCTCGATACGAGCAATCGATGCATCGATGGCCTGCACAACGCCCTGCCGTGCAAAGCTTTTTTCTATCCTCTGACGAAAATCGCCCGGATCGGTGATCTCCATGCCCCGCCTGTCCGCTCTATCCTGTCCTTAGACAGACATGGCGCGTGGTGACGGACAAGGCAAGGGGAGTTCCCGGATTTAGTTTAACAGGATGATGCTCAAATTCAGCAAGGTCGCGAAAGAAACCCAAACGGCATAGGGCACGAAAAGCCACATTGAAATGCGGTCGCGGCTGTAGTTGAGGACGATGAAGGCAATGATGCAGATCAGCATCGGCACGATAATGACAAGCGCTCCAACCGGGCTCTGCATGCCAAAGAAGATCGGCGACCAAAGAAAGTTCAGCGCCATTTGCGTGAACCAAAGCCGCATGCGGGTGCCCGTCGGTCGCAAGATCCACATTCGTGCACCGGCAATGCCAATCAGAACGTAAAGTGTTGTCCAGACAGGTCCGAAAATCCAGTTGGGTGGATTGAAGGGCGGTTTTTGCAGCGACTGATACCAATCGCCGGGGATGTTGTTGATGCCGATGAACGCACCGATGGCCACGACGACAACAACGAAAACAATATAGATGGACAGGTTCTTCATGACGCCTACAATGTCCTGAGTGATCTTTTGTTCCCGTTGTTTTTCAGCATTTTAGCGGGATATACGTACGATATGCTGGTCCCATGCAACATTGCTGCGGGTTGTTTCGAAAAGCCCGTCATAAGACGATACGGTAACGCTTTTTGCTGAAGGTGCCACGCCCGCAGCGTCCCGAACTGTCGTTTCGGAAATGACCTGACCGGTTTTTGCATCGAGTTCTACAGCCGAATTGCCATTGGGAGAGGTCAGCCCGACAATGCCGGCTTTCCTGTTGACGGCAATCGCACCGACATAGTTCGCCAGACGCAACGTCGTCTCTTCGGGGAGATCCATGAAGGTGACGTCTTCGCCTTTCGAAAAATACCCGACCAGAGGTGGCAGGTCATTGCGCGGTCCCTCATATTGGCAGGCAAACCAGATGCGCCCGTCGCCATCCAGATCGACATGGCGGGTGGAAAGCTGTTGCAGCTTTTGTGGCATGGTGTGTTTTTGAACGAGGTGTCCGGTGGCAGCATCCAGCAACACCAGCGATGGTTCCATGCGATCGACATTGAGCTTGGTGCGGCCAAAGTCGGGATGGGTTTCGATGCCGCCGTTCGCGATGACGATCATCGTGCCATCGTCGCTCACTGTCATGTCGTGGGTGCCGATACCGTGTGCGTCATATTCGCCAATACGACGGAAGCTGTCACGTGCGTCGTAAAGCCCGATGACGCCGCGATTGCCATCGAAGTCGTTTTCGCTTGCATAGAGGATCGTCCCGTCAGGCGAGAATTGTCCGTGGCCGTAGAAATGACGGTTCTCCGGGGTGTGCACCACAGTGGGTTCTCGGCCACCGACCGGATCAAGAGCCATGAAGAAGGTGCCCGGCCGCCGGGCAAAAGCCACCACGGTGCCCGATACCCGGCTGACCGCCATTCCATGCGCTCGTGCCGGTAACGTGACCCGGTCGATGATCTGTCCTGCTTCGCTGACGGTTGCAATACCATAGCCACCATCGGCGCCACGAAAGGCCGAGGCGAAGACTGCATCGGTCCGCTCGAGGGCGAAAAGCGAACGGGGAGCAAGGGTCGCCAGAAACGGCAGACCCGCCGCTTTCATGAAGTTTCGCCGGTCGATCAGCGTGCGAACACCGCCTGGCATCATCAGTCCCCGTCTGCAAAGGAGAAACCGGAACTCAGACCGATTGCACCACCATACTGGTCGTTGAGGCGGTAGATCAGATCCTTGCCGTTCAACAGCAGGTAATCCACCTTGGCGCGCTGCTCCTTGTTGTCGAGTGCCTTTTCGATATCGGGCTCGATTCCGCCGGCAACGCGGATCATCGACTTGGCGAGGAAATCGATGGAACTGACGATAGAACGTTGGTCTGGCGGCAGGAGATCGGTCATGTCAGCCGTATGAAGCAGACCCTGAACGGCGGCGATATTGGTGGAGATGCTTTTCCAGGTAAGGCCTGAACGGCGGTAAATTGCCGTCCGTGGGAAGTCCGCCTTGTCCGGCCCCTTATAAAAAGTTTCAATTCGCTGGTCGCGAATGGCCTCGGAACCGTGCACGAGAATGCCGAGCAGGGCGACCAAAGCCTCTCGTTCGTCACGGAACACGGGATTATCAGGTCCGGGTTGCGTCCAGTGTTGAGCGGCGCCATCGGGCGCATTCCAAAGGCCGGTGAGTTCCTTGGCGACATTGGCGATGTTGCCGGCAATCGCTGTGCCGTAGCGGCAACGAAAATCGCCGGCTTTCCCCTGGAGCTCGTCGGCATTGGTACCGTAAAGTACGAATTCCAGTGCTCCCAGTCCCTGTGCCGCAACGCTTTTACCCTTCAGGCCATTTGCGGTCGTGACACTTTCGTCCTTGCTGGCGAGGTAGCCTTGCACCTGTTTCAGCCCAAGTCCCTTTTTATCTGGGTAGTAGAGCACCCGCTCAAAACGGTTCTGCTCGATGACCGGACCAATACGCACGATCTCGATGGTGGACCATTTTTGCACCGTATCCACAAAAGCGTCTTTTGCTGCCACCTCAGTCTCAGGCGAAGGTGCCGCGCAGAAAGCCATCATCTTGCTTTGCAACGTTTCGGCCGAGGCCTGGAAGCGCTCATAACCGGGGCGGATGAAGCCGTTCACGGCCTTTTCCAGCACGCCTCGAACCTGGGCGGGGTTGAGCGGCGGCGGCGGCATCAATTCCACGTCCTGCGCCTTGGCGGGCAGGGCGATCAGCACCATCAACAGAGAAAGAAGGCCGGGCAGTTTTCGCATTTTGGTGTTCATCAAAGGGACTCCAGAAAGGCCAGCAAAGCCTGCCGGTCGGATTTTGGCAAGGTGGCAAAGGCATTGCGGGCTTTTTCGGCCTCGCCGCCATGCCATAGGATCGCTTCCATCAGGCTGCGCGCGCGCCCGTCGTGGAGGTAAAAGCCGTTTCCGTTGACAACCTGCGTCAGGCCGATACCCCAAAGCGGCTGGGTTCGCCACTCCCTGCCGTTTGCGTCGCCGACCTGCTGACCATCGGCGAGGCCCTCGCCCATGTCATGCAACAGAAAGTCGGAGTAGGGCCAGATGAGCTGGAAGGAATGAAGATCATTCCTGGCATTCCGCCGGGTGACGAATTTCGGCGTGTGACAGGCAGTGCAGCCGGCTGCGTAAAACATTGCCTTTCCACGCAATACGGTCGGGTCGCCAACATTGCGGCGCTGCGGCACGGCAAGATTTTCGGTATAAAAAGTCACAAGATCAAGCACCGGATCGGGCGCTTCCGAAGAGCCGAGCCGCTGCTGCACGCCGGTCGGCATGGCGAGACAGTCTGTCTGTGCCTCGGTGCAATCGCCATAGGCGTTCTCGGCATCCGGCGTGGAGATGCCGATGTCGTGTGAAAAAGCACTCGAACTCTGGTCGCGGACACTGGCATTTTGCGCCTTCCAGCCGAAACGACCAAGTTTGACCTCGCCGCTTCGGTGATCCCGTACCCACGCTGCCTTGCCAGAAATGCCGTCGCTGTTGGCGTCGTTCGGATCGGCAAGGGCGATGATATCCGCCTCAGAAATTGCTTCGATCAGTCCGAGACCAAGCGTCGGCATGGCGATACGCGCCGACAGTGTCGTGTCTTCTCCAAGAGGACCATATTGTGGCTCTGCTACGCTATAGAGAGGCTTGCGCAGCGTAACGGTCTCGCCGTCGCCGAGAAGGACGGGCTGCTCCGTATAGCTGACGACCAGCTTGCCTTCGGTTTTCAGACCTGGAATGGCAAGGTTTTGTAGCTGTGCGCCATAGATCGCATCGGGAAAATTCAGGATCTCGTGGTTGGCGATGGCCTGTCGTTCTGCCTCGTTGCGGGCCGGACGTGCCAGCCGCAGGAACATCGATACGGCATCCTCACCAGCAAGCGGGGGGCGACCTCTGCCGTCCTTGACGTGACACGTCTGGCAGGAGCGTGCATTGAAAAGCGGTCCCAGGCCATCAGACGCTTGTGTCGACGAAGGGGAGGAGACCCAGAGCTTCTGGAAGAGCGCGTTCCCGAGCCTGAAATCCTGTACCTTCTCGGAGGACATGTTGGCGGAAGGGTGAGAAAAGGCACCGGTTCCGGGTTTAGACTTACTCGTCGCAGCCCCGGCTGGCATGGCTTCGAAGGCTTCGGGTTTTGAAAAATCTGCGGCTGGCTCTGTGACAGCCAGAACGCGCTGCCGATCTTTTTCCGTTAAATCGTCGCGCAGAGGCGAGGCAAGCGTCACCGATGCCGCAAGGCATGCGACCCCGGCAAAAATAAGTGGCTTGCGGATCGGCGGCAGCACAAAAAACATGAGAAGGCAGAAGGGGCCGTGGAAGACCACGACCCCTCATATCTTACTTGAAGACGGTATTCGGATTGTCGAGGCTGTCGGAGCCTTCGAGTTCGATCTTGCCGAGATCAAGTGCGGCGATCACCCGCTCGATTGTTTTCGTCTGGTCAAGAAGGCCGTCGATGGCGGCCTGGACAACAGCGTTGCCCTCCTTGTTGCCTTCGCCGATCATCTGATCGTAGGCTTCAACGGTCTGGGCGCGCTTTTCCATGGCATGCATGGCGTCGAGTGTCTTGTTGAGCTTCGACGTCATTTCGTCGTTAAGCGCCTTGTCCTTCGCGCCAACCAGTTCGGAAAGGGAGGCGCCGGTCATCTTGGTACCATCAGCGCGGGTGTATTCGCCCGTATAGGCCGACGCGATCCCGACAGCATCGTAAAGATGCGAGTTGTATGTGTTGTCGGAGAAGCAATCGTGCTCTTCTTCCGGATCGTGCAGCAGAAGGCCGAGTTTCATGCGCTCGCCCGCGAGTTCACCGTAGGACAGCGAACCCATACCCGTCAGAATGGCAGTCAGGCCAGCCTTGGGATCAGCTTCGATCGTCTTGGTGGCCTCACCCTCAGGCGCCCACGCGTCCACCATGTCCTGCAGATCCTTGACCAGCAGCGTGGAGGCGGATTTCAGGTATTCGGCACGGCGATCGCAATTGCCATTGGTGCATTTGGCCTTGTCGTAATCGGTATAGGGACGGTTGCCCGCACCCGGTCCGGTGCCATTCAGATCCTGGCCCCACAGCAGGAATTCGATGGCGTGGTAACCGGTCGTCACATTGGCTTCCACATCGCCCGCTTCGCTCAGGCTTTCAATCAGTTCCGGCGTGATCTTGGTCGCGTCAACCTCTTCGCCGCCGATCTTGATCGTCTTGTTGGCTATGATGTTTGCGACGTAAAGTTCGTTTTCATCGCTTTCGGTGCCGTAGGAGCCGTCGACGTAGTCGATGAGACCTTCATCCAGCGGCCAGGCGTTGACCTTGCCTTCCCATTCGTCAACGATCGGGTTGCCGAAGCGATAAACCTCGGATTGCTGGTAAGGCACGCGCGCCTTGATCCATGCCGTACGTGCCGCCTTCAGAGTTTCATCGCTCGGGCTGGCGATCAGGGCATCGATTGCCTTGTCCAGTGCCTTGGCCGTGATGAGTGAATCTTCGTATTTCGCGTGCGCGACATCGGCGTAATGTTTCACGACGGCGGCGGCATCGGTTGCCGCTCGTGCTGGAAGCGCGGTGAACGCTGCGGATGCTGCCAAAAGCGCAGCAGATGCGCCAAGTATGGTTTTGCGGATCATGATCCCTCTCCTTCAGCAGACGTGACATTGCATCACGCTACGGGAAGCGAGTTCTGAACCAATCACAAACTTGTGTCAAACATTCTAGTTTAGAACCTTTGGAAACAAGCTTCTGCAAGTTTTGCCCAGTAAAATCTGTGCGTGCAAAGACCGTTTTATTGTTTGCGTTTCATCACGCTAAAGAAAAACCCGTCAGTATCTGTGGTTGCAGGCGTCAACGTCACAGTCTCGTTGTCGGCGGAATGTGGCTTTCTCGCCTGAGCACCGAAAACACTGGTCCAGCGCGCCACAGCAGAGCCCATGGAAAACTCCGGGTTCTCATCGCAGAAGCGGCGGACCTGACGCTCGTTTTCTTCTGGCAGGACCGAACAGGTAACATAAAGCAACTCGCCACCGGGCCGTACGAACACCTTTGCCTGATCCAGGGCTTCCGCCTGCTGGCCAACGCGTTCTTCGAGATTGCGCTGCGTCAACCGCCATTTCGTGTCGGGTCGTCTGCGCCAGGTTCCGGTGCCGGTGCAGGGCGCATCGACCAGAACACGATCGAACTTTTCAGTGAACGGAGCAAGGCCGGACGCACGGTCGTGCACCTGCACATTGCGTGTGCCGGCGCGCTTCAGACGTTCGATGATCGGTGCCAGACGTTTGCGGTCGGCATCGAAGGCATGCACCTGTCCCTTGTTGTTCATGCTGGCGGCCATGGCCAGCGTCTTGCCGCCACCGCCTGCACAATAATCAAGAACCTGCTCGCTTTCTTGAGCGCCAGCCAGATCGGCCACGATCTGAGAGCCTTCGTCCTGAACCTCGAACCAGCCTTTTTGAAAGGAAAGTTCCGCAGTGACATTTGGCAGTCGGGAAGGGCCCTCGCCTGCAGCGATGCGTACACCCTGGCGGGCGATCCGTGTTGCTTCGGCGCCGCTTTCCTCCAGCGCCTTCAAAACCTTCTCGCGTGTTGCCTTCAAGGTGTTGGCGCGCAGGTCGAGCGTCGGGCGTTCGTTGAGCGCCTTTGCTTCCTCCAGCCATCTTTCCCCGAAAGCGGCCTCGAAAGAGGCCTGCACCCATTCAGGTATGTCACCCTGAATGTGCAATGGGGCGTCGGTAAGCGCGCGCGTGGTGAAAGCCTTGATGGCGTCGTCGGACAGGGCGGCGGGTGCGAACTTGTCGCCATCGAATTCCGCTGCAAGCTGTTCGAGGGATTTGCCCCATTGTCGCAGCATGACCGCATAACCGAGCGCATTGGCGCTGTCGTCTTCCATCAGCCATGCGTGGGAGAGTTTCATGCGCAGGGCATCGTAGACGATATTGCCAATGGCGGCCCTGTCGCCTGACCCGGCAAAACGATGCGCGAGGCCCCAATCCTTCAGGGCATCGGCCACGGGGCGTCTACGTCCCTCGATATCCGCCAATACCTCGATGGCTCCGGCCAAACGTCCGCCTAAACGCATTGTCTACCTCTTTTTGCTGGTTGCCCGGTTGGTAGACGCGAATGGCGGCGAGGGCAAGGCTCATTTGGCGGAAACGATCTCGTAGCAAACCTTGGCCGTACCGGAGCTGATCATGCCGATATGATTGGCGGCTGCCTTGGACAGGTCGAGAACACGACCCTTGATGAACGGTCCGCGATCATTGATGCGGACGACAACGGCTTTACCGTTACGGGCATTCGTGACTTTGACCTTGGTGCCGAACCGCAGCGAACGATGTGCCGCGGTAAGATGAGCAGCGTTCATACGCTCGCCCGAAGCAGTCTTGGAGCTCAACGCATACCACGATGCGCCCCCGCAACCGTTTGCCGCAGACGCCTGAAGAGGCGCGATGATGGAACAGACGGCAATAGTTGCAGCGGTGAAAGTTATACGGCGGATGTTCAACAAACTGTGCTTCCCTGATACTCGGCCCCGCGCCGATTGAATTTGCCCTTGCTTGAAAGCCATTGAGCGGCTTGAACGCGTTTGAATGCGTGATTGTAGGGCGAGGAAAAAATGGCGAAAAAAAGCTGAATTCCAATCACGAACTGTTACGGCTTGTAACATTCGTGATCGCATTTGGAGAACCCATGCGGATGAAGTTTTGCGCAAAACTGGAAAAAGTAACGCGGAATCAACGCCAAAGCGGAATAGCGTTGCTACTCTCGAATTTGTGAATCGAGTTCACGAAATGTGAGTGAAATATTTTTCTAATAGCTACGATTTTAGCGAATCGCGCCTAGTTAATAAAATCATAATAGGCAGAAATGCGACGAAATCTATCCCGAAAAATGGCTTTGGAAGGATTTTTCATCGCTTTCAAGGTCGCGATTTCAGCCCCGCCAAACGCCGTCTTGCCAGAGTTGCTCGAGCGACATCCGGTAGTTGGGAAACTCGAAATCGAAGCCAAGCGCACTAAGTTTTCCATTCGAAACGCGCTTGTTCTCACCGTAGAAGGAACGCGCCATCGGCGTCAGTTCAGCGGTCTCGAAGGCTTGTTCGGGCGGTGGCTCTTTCCCCATCAGGGAGGCGGCATAGGTCACCACATCCTGCGGCGGCGACGGCTCGTCATCAGTGATGTTGAAGATGCCATCCTCGTTGCGTCGTAACAAAAAAGCACCGGCAGATCCGATGTCCTCGACACGGATACGGTTGAACACCTGGCCGGTTTTTACCAGCCGCCGGGCAATACCCTTTTCGAAATTGACGAAAGCATTGCGGCTGGGCCCATAGATGCCCGACAATCGCAGCACGACAAGAGGTATGTTGGCTTTGAGCGCTGCGGCCGACCAGGCATTTTCTGCGGCCAATCTCTCCACCGACCGGCTTGAAACGGGTCGGCATGGGCTGTCCTCATCGACCCAGGCGCCGTCGTGGTCGCCGTAGACGCCGACAGTTGAAAGATACGCAACCCATCTCAGTTCAGGGAAAAACCGTCTTAGATCCCCTTCGGTCAGCCGCAACAACGGGTCGTCGTCGTTCTTTGGCGCGATTGACTGAAAAAGATGGGTGGTCGTGCGCATCGCCTTCAGCACTTCATCACCGAGCGTTTCACCGTCGAAGAGATGTGGCCACATTCCAGCCGTCGTAAGGCTCGCGAATTTCTCGGGACTGCGCGTTGTACCGTAGATGCGTTCGGAGTCAGGCTCCAGAGAGGCTGCAATCGCTTTGCCTGAATATCCTGCACCGAAAATCATGACTTGCATGGTTCACGCCTCTGCCTGCTGCCATTCGTTCATCACGTCCGGATCTGTCTCCGACGCGCGTGTTGCAGCGTAAGCATGGAATTCGGCCCTGTCCATAAGCTGCGACAGTGCCCAGATTGCCATGCCACGAACGTCCGGTGACGGGTCTTCTGCAAGCCGTCTGCATTGAGGCATAAATTGCCTGTCGCCGGAATTGCCCGCAGCAATCAGGACATTGCGCACGAAGCGGTTCCGCCCGATACGTTTGACAGGCGATCCACTGAAAAAGCTTCGGAAGGTCGGATCGTCCAGCGTCAGGAGAAAAGCGATGGAGGGTTCTTTCAGGTCGTCGCGCGCCTGAAGTTTCATTTCCGAGGCGCTGGCTGCGAACTTGTTCCAGGGACAGGCGGCAAGACAGTCGTCGCACCCGTAGATGCGGTTGCCGATCATTGGACGAAATTCGTGCGGGATCGGACCTTTGTGTTCGATCGTGAGGTAGGAGATGCACCGCCGCGCGTCGAGTTGATAGGGGGCGGGAAACGCGTTGGTCGGGCAGGCGTCCAGACAGGCCCGGCATGAACCGCAATGGTCCTTTTCCGGTTCATCCGGACAGAGTTCTGCGGTGGTGAACATGCTGCCCAGAAAGAGCCAGGAGCCATGTGTACGGCTGACGAGGTTGGTATGCTTTCCTTGCCAGCCGAGACCGGCTGCCGCCGCCAACGGTTTTTCCATAACCGGCGCTGTATCCACGAAGACTTTGACGTCTTCACCAGCGCGCGCGGCAAAGCGGGTGGCAATTTCCTTCAGCCGCCCCTTGATCACATCGTGGTAATCGCGGTTGCGGGCATAAACCGAAATGGCGGCTTTATCGGGTTTTTGCAAAATGGGGCGTGGATCTTCATCGGGTCCGTAGTTCAGTCCGAACATCACGATAGAGCGAACATCGCTCCACAACGTCTTCGGTGTCGCGCGACGTGCCTCTGTTTCCTCCATCCACGCCATGGTGCCGTGGTAGCCGCTTTCGAGAAATGCGCGCAGCCTGTCTGGCGCAAGCGGTATGCTGTCCGGGGTGGTTATGCGGCACAAATCGAAGCCAAGCGAAAGCGCTTCCTGACGGACAAAGTCCGTCAGCTTGCGTGCGCGTAACCGCTGCTTCTCGCTCGCAACGTCGATGGTCGTGTCTCCTGCTGGCCGTAGTGCCCTGATTATAGATAGTGGCTAACCGGCAGCAATCGAGCCTGAAAAGGATTGTCTCTCAGAAATCCAGATCGGCGTAGTGAGAGGACGGAGCAAGCCGGGGAATGCGTTCGCTCAGGAATTGACGGAAAGAAGGGCGGGATTTTACCCGCTGATACCATTCTTTCGCGATCGGTGCTTCGAGCCAGTTGATTTCACCGAGATAGTCGAGAACCGACACTGCCGATGCGGCTGCAAGGTCCGCGTAACTCAGCCGATCACCAGCAAGCCAGGTCCGGGAGCCGGCCAGCCATTCCAGATATTTGATGTGCTGGCGGATATTGTTGCGGGCGGTGCGCAGCAGTTTGGAATCCGGAGGACCACCGCCTTGAGCGGCCGTCATCTGCAGCTTGTAGACGCGCTCGCGCACCAATGGTCTGGTTACGTCGTTTTCCATCTTCTGCAAAAACCACTCTGTCAGGCGACGGATTTCGGCGCGCTGGAACGGGTCTTCCGCCAGAAGACGCCTGTCGCGCTTCAACACGCCATGCGTTTCGTCAAGAAACTCGGCCAGCACATAGGGGCCGCTGAGCGAACGCATGTTGTCGTCAACATAGACGGGCAGGGTGCCGGCAGGATTGAGCGCCAGGAACTCCCGACGTCTCTCCCATGGTTGCTCCTCCACGAGATCGGTCTGGAAACCGTATTCCGCAAGGATCAGCCGAACAAACCGGGATGCGGTCGACATCGGAGAATGATAGAGAGTTGGCATTGGTACTCGAATTTGTGATTGAGGTTCATGTCCGGCGCTTGCCGAAGACATTTTCAGTTTCGCTTCATCAAGACGCTATAAAAGCGCGGGCACTTTAAAACAAGTTTAACGCAATTTCTTTCAATCCTCATCTCTTCCTGAAAATCAAGGAGATCTCATGGGCGACCAATCGATCATCAGTGCGCTTCTACTGGGGATAATCGAAGGTCTGACGGAGTTCATTCCCGTTTCCTCAACGGCGCATGTCCTGCTCGCCGGTCACTTTCTCGGCTTCAAGTCACCCGGCAATACCTTTGCAGTGCTGATCCAGCTCGGCGCAATCCTCGCCATTCTTCTGGTGTATTTTCAAAAGCTTGTGTCGATCGCTCTATCGCTGCCGACAAGTCAGAAGGCGCGTCGGTTTGTGTTGGCCGTGCTGCTCGCTTTCCTGCCTGCAGCCGTTATCGGCGCCATCGCGCATGATTTTATCAAGTCGGTGCTGTTTGAAACTCCGATGCTTATCTGCATTGTGCTGATCCTCGGTGGGATCATCCTTCTTGCTGTCGATCGCATGCCCATCAAACCGAAATATACAGATGTCATGGACTATCCGCCCTCGCTTGCCTTCAAGATTGGACTTTTCCAGTGCCTTGCAATGATTCCGGGAACGTCGCGTTCCGGCGCCACCATTGTGGGCTCGCTGTTGATGGGAACAGATAAACGTTCGGCCGCAGAGTTTTCGTTCTTCCTGGCCATGCCGACGATGCTCGGCGCCTTTGTGCTCGATCTTTACAAGAACAGGGACGCACTGACGTTTGATGACGGCGCGTTGATTGCCGTCGGTTTTATCGCAGCCTTCGTATCGGGCCTGTTTGTCGTGCGTTCGCTGCTGGATTTTGTCTCGCGCCGCGGTTTTGCACCCTTTGCCTGGTGGCGGATTGCCATCGGCACGCTCGGGCTTATTGCGTTGCTGGTGTTCGGCTGAACATCAACCCTGCCATCCGTGCATCAAAAAAGCGCCCCGGAATATCCGGCGGCGCTTTTTTCAAATCGTCATGAATTCGATCAGTTGGTTTTGATCGACGCCGTTGCGCAAGGGTCAACGCCGTATGCCGGTGAACAACCGCTCTTACCTGCTGCAACCGTACCCGGCGCCATGAAAGAACCCGCCAGAACCACCAAAGCCGCACACGCAAAAAAGAGTGCGATAGATCTGCCCATTTTATTGTTGCCTTTCAGACATTTGTTCGCGCGGAGCACACCGCGTTCAGTGAAGTTGAGGGTTCGGGAATATGCTTTGATTGTGGCCAATATCAATAAACCAGGTTGCTGAATACCGGGTTAATGCGAAGTATTTTCCACAGTTGCGCTTGTGCCACGCTTGCCTTGCTGCAGGCGGCTTTCATCGCTTTTTTTGCGTTCGGTAGGCTGTTTTTTGAACACGACAATTCATCCCTTCCAATTGGAGGGTCAAACGCGCCAGAGAAGGAATGGTTGCGCCTGAAGCGATGCTTCAGGCGGCTTTGCCGGCATTGGAGAACTGGCCGTGCTGCCGGTACTGAACCATGTAGGATGGCAGAACCGAAGCGACGCGAACGGGCGTAATGCCGATGCCTTCCAGCGTCAGGCCATTCTTTTCGGCGTCTGCGGAGACCACATTGTCCTTTTTCAGCATCGTGACTTGGTCTGCCGTCAAGGGCGGTGCGATGAGCGGGACGAGCGAGGCGAGCTTGCCGATCAGCGAGGCAACGCCAAAGGGCAGGTTCACGAACGGACGCTCACGATACGTCGCCGAAAGAACGGCCTCAAGACAGTCGCGGAACGTCATGACGTCCTGGCCACCGAGTTCGTAGGTTGCGCCGGGCTTCAGCTTGCCGTCGACACTGCGGGCGACAGCTTCCGCGACGTCTTCGACGTAGACAGGCTGGAATTTCGTTTTGCCGCCGCCGATCAGCGGCAGGAATGGCAACGAACGGGCCATCTTGGCAAATTTGTTGAAGAAGTCGTCTTCAGGCCCGAACACGATCGATGGACGCAGGATCACGGCACTGGGCAGGACGGACAGGATAGCAGCCTCAGCGCGGCCCTTGGTGCGACCATAACCCGTCGTGGAGCCGGCATCTGCACCGATGGCAGAGATATGCGTCAAGGTTGCTCCGGCGTCACGTGCGGCTTCGGCAATCGTCTTGGCACCGAATTCCTGTACGGCGTCAAAGGTGTTGCGGCCACTCTCGGCCAGAATGCCAACGCAGTTGACGACGTGATCAGCGTCCGCAATCGCTTTGACAACCGAGTCACGGTAACGCAGGTTCGCCTGTGCGAAAGAAATCTGACCGACATTGCCCAGTGGCTGCAGGAAGCCCGCGAGATCCGGCCTGCGGACCGCGACACGGATGCGGTAGCCACGCTTCGCCAGCATTCGCACGACATGCCGCCCGACGAAACCCGAACCGCCAAAAACGGTGACGAGAGGTGGAAGGTTGGCCAAGGTCATGGGAAGGCTCCTCAGAGGCTGTAGATAAAGCGTTTTTTGTCTCTTAGCTCAAAGCTGCGCGCTCGTGAAGACATGTTGTCGCAGGCAATTGTGCTGTTTTGGGCAAGCGGTTTGATTGTCGTCAAATACCTTCGACAACGACAAATTCGGCGTCGGCAATTTCCTGACGGATTTTGGCAGCCGCCTGGTATTCCGGCGAATTGTAGCAATCGACCGCGTGTTGCACGGAAGGAAACTCGATAACGACGTTGCGTGCGCGAGATTTGCCTTCCAGTTCCGTCGAAAAGCCACCACGAGCAAGGAAATTCGCTCCGAAGCGCTCGAATGCCGGCTTTGCCGTCGATACATAATCCTTGTACCGCTCAGCGTCGCGGACATCCACGCGCGCGATCCAGTATCCCTTGGCCATGTTTGTCTCCTCCCTCTTATGATTTAGTTGTTTGCCGGAAAGCTTGCGCGCAGCATTTCGTCCAGAATGGCACGGGCCGCTGCCTTCGGATCGTCCGCTTTGACGATCGGGCGGCCAACGACGAGATGGCTGGAGCCCGCCTTGATGGCATCATAAGGGGTCACCACGCGCTTCTGATCGCCTGCGTCAGCCCCGACGGGACGGATACCGGGTGTAACCACTGCAAGATCAGGGCCGAGAATTTCACGGACAGCGCCGGATTCTTCGGCTGAACAGACGATGCCGCCCATTCCGGCTTCGCGCGCCTGCTGGGCACGGCGAAGGACGAGCGAACGAGCATCCGATGCATAACCGGCGTCTGTGAGGTCCGCATCATCCATCGAGGTCAGAACCGTGACGCCAAGCAGGCATAGGCCGGAGCCTTCCGCAGCCTTGACGGCGGCGCGCATCGCTTTCGGGTAGGCGTGCAGGGTCAGCATCGACATGCCCATCTTGGCAATGTTTTCCACACCCGATGCGACGGTGTTGTCGATGTCGAGAAGCTTCATGTCGAGAAAGATCTTCTTGCCGCTCTGAGCGAGATCGCGCGCAAATTCCAGTCCGCCGGCAAACACGAGCTGATAACCGATCTTGTAGAAGAGGACTTCGTCGCCGATCTTCGAAACGATGTTTTCGGCCTCTTTTACAGTCGGAACGTCGAGCCCGACGATCAAGCGTTCGCGTGCGGTCATTATCTTATCCCTGCCATGTTTCCATTGCCGTCCAGTCGCATGTGATGCGCCTGTCCGCAAGGGAAAAACCGAAAAGATTGCCCCCGCCAGCCGGCTGATCGTGGCTGCGCCGGATCGGCTGCTGCGCGAGGTGGCATTTCAGCAGCGTTCCCACGCCGCCGTGGCCGACAAAGGCGATCGTTATCTCCGGTGGATGATCTGCAAGAATGGCGTCGACAGCGGCAACGATGCGGTTTTGCGCATCCACGGCACGCTCCCATCCGTGGAAACTTTCGGTTGGATGCGCGAAAAACCAGTCTGCGGCCTTTTCGAACGCCGGCGGCGGCAGGAAGCCAGTGGCCGAACGATCGTTCTCGTGCATGGCCGCAACTGTCTGGACAGGTGCGCCGCTCGCCTCTGCGAGGATGCGGGCCGTTTCGATCGCCTTGGTCTCCTCGCTTGAAACGATACAACCAAGTCGCCGCGCCCAGGGCAGGCGGCTGGCCTTGAGGGCGCGTTTCGCGCCGAGATCGGACAGTCCCCATTCGGGAACGGGGACGTCGGGATCAATCTTGACCTGAGGGTGAGTGATGTAGAGCGCAAACATGCGCCCGACGATATGTCAGGCGCGCGTGTAGGTCCACAATTGCGCAGGCGGAATATTGCGGACGATAAAATCGAAATGGCGGATGTGGTAAAGGTGGGGTTGCGCCACGATGGGGGAAACCGGACCATAGGAAATCTGTACGACCGGGCGACCGTGGGGAATACGGTTCAGGAGTTCGTCGAGAAGCTTGATGCGCGCCGCCATCGGAAAGTTCAGCATCGGCACGGCTGAGATCACACAGTCGAACATCTGGCTTTTGTCTGCGCCGAGCGTTGTGTTGAGGTCGAAGGCGTCGCCGTTGACGAAGTTCACACCAGGATAGCTCTTCAGAAGCTGCAGATAGAAGTCGCTGGAATATTCAATTGCAGTGAGGTTTTCAGGCTTGATGCCGCGCGCCAGAATGGCTTTGGTGATGACGCCCGTGCCAGGCCCGAGTTCGAGAACCGGCAAACCTGAATGCGGGTTGATGACACTCGCCATTTTCTTTGCGGTGATCGAGGAGGTTGGAACAATAGCGCCGACCTTCTTTGGCTGGTTGACCATCCCCTTGAAAAACCGGATCTCTTCCTCAAATTTTCTTTCGAAGCGCTGTTTCAGGTTTAGAGCCATAGTCCCCTCAGATTTGGTCATTGTCAAAAAACGGTCACAGCAATGTTGACCCCATTTGCCGCAAAAACAAGGCAAAATGTCGTAATTGGGAAAATTCGATCACGCTGATGTGTAGTCGCGAATCGAAACAAAAAAGCGCCGGAGACGTGGTCTTCGGCGCTTGCGATCGATTTTGAGGATAATTGGTCGTTTTAGACGCGCATCGGCATCAAAACATAGAGCGCATCGTCACCGGCAGTGTCGCGAACGAGCGTCGGTGAGCCCGCATCCGCCAGAAGGAAGATCGCGTCTTCACCGGAGAGCTGTGACGTGATGTCGAGCAGATATTTGGCGTTGAAGCCGATTTCCATCGAATCATGCTCATATCCGACAGCGACTTCTTCGGTTGCGCTGCCCGAATCAGGGTTGTTCACCGTCAGCGTCAACTGACCGTCCGTCAGTGCGAGTTTTACAGCGCGGCCGCGTTCGGACGAGATGGTCGATACACGGTCAACAGCCTGAGCGAAGGTCTGGCAATCGACGCGCATTTCCTTGTCGTTGTTCGTCGGGATGACGCGCTGATAGTCAGGGAATGTTCCGTCGATCAGCTTCGACGTCATGACGATCGAGCCGATGGTAAGGCGGATCTTGGCGTCGGAGACTTCGACGGTGACTTCGATTTCCGGATTGTCGACCAGCTTCTGCAATTCGCCAACGGTCTTGCGCGGAATGATGATGCCGGGCATGCCTTCCGAACCGGAGGGAGCATCCACGTCGGCACGCGCCAGACGGTGGCCGTCCGTCGCCACGGCGCGCAGCTTCAGGTCGCCCTTGCTTTCGATGGTGTGGAAGAAAATGCCATTCAGATAATAGCGCGTTTCCTCGGTGGAAATCGCAAACTGGGTGCGATCGATCAGCATCTTCAGATCGGTCGCTTTCAGCTTGAAGGTGTGGCTGAAGGTGCCGGCAGTCAGATCGGGGAAGTCGCCTTCCGGCAGGCATTGCAGCGAGAATTTCGAGCGACCGGAAGCGACAGTCATGGTCGAACCGTCGGGATTGGTGGCCAGAAGCACTTCGGAACCATCTGGCAGTTTGCGGACGATTTCGTAAAGCAGATGTGCCGGAACGGTCGTCGCGCCAGCCTGCTCGACCATCGCAGGGGTTGCTTCAGTGATTTCCAGATCGAGGTCCGTCGCCTTCATGTCGAGATTGGCGCCGGAAGCGCGCAAAAGCACGTTGGAGAGGATCGGAATCGTATTGCGACGCTCGACGACCCGGTGGACGTGGTTCAGCGATTTCAGAAGGTTGGACCGCTCAAGAGTAATACGCATGGACGCTACCGCTTTCAACCGTTGCGACCCGGCCGCCGCCGGATCGGCAAAAAGAGTCATGTCCGGCCGGGAAGCCGGATGATGTGGACGGGCAAAATGGCAGAGTTATTGCCGAAAATGCAAGAGGCGAGTGAGCCCTCAACGTTTCATTTTGGTGCTATACAGCTCGATCCACAGGTTAGGGTGGCTCTTGGGCCTTGTTCGCCGGTTTTCTATTCCCCATAAAGGGTTGAAAATACCAAGGATTGGAATGGCGTGTGACGGAAGACGTATCCCACAGCGGTAGCAACAGTGCTGCGAAGAGTTTCAGGATAGGGACGGCAACTGTTCCGGCACGGCCAATTGAATCCGCGCTCTATCTGGTTGCCACGCCGATCGGAAATCTTGGCGACATCACCTTGCGTGCGTTGGAAACCCTGGCGTCGGCCGATGTTCTGGCCTGCGAGGATACCCGCGTTACCCGCGTTCTGCTGGAGCGTTACTGCATTCGTACGCGTCCCATCGCCTATCATGAGCACAATGCGCAGGAAGCCGGGCCAAAGCTGATTGCAGCGCTTGAAGCTGGAAAATCGGTGGCGCTCGTTTCCGATGCAGGAACGCCGCTGGTATCCGACCCTGGATATCGTCTTGGTCAACTGGCCCTTGAAGCAGGTCATCGCGTCGTTCCAATTCCGGGTGCATCGGCACCGCTCGCCGCCCTCGTTGGATCGGGCATGCCAAGTGATGCCTTTCTGTTTGCAGGTTTTCTGCCCGTCAAGGATCGTGGCAAGCGAGACCGTTTTTCGGAACTGGCAAAGATCCCTGCGACGCTGATCTTCTTTGAATCGCCACATCGCATTGCCGCAACGGTGAAAGTTGCCTCGGAGGTGCTGGGTCGGGATCGCCGCGCGGTCGTGTGTCGCGAACTGACCAAGACCTTCGAGGAATTCCGACGCGGCACATTGGGTGAGCTGGCCGACTATTATGATGATGGTCGCGTTGTGAAGGGCGAAATCGTGCTGCTCATCGAACCCCCTTCCTACGATGAAATTCCAGATATCGAGGATGTCGAAAAGCTGCTGAAGGATCTGGTTTCCACCATGCCCGCCGCCAAGGCAGCCGGCGAGGCGGCAAAGCTTACGGGCCTTCCGCGCAAGGAGCTTTACCAGCGGCTTCTTGATATGAAGGATGCTGATGGCAAGTGAGCCGCTTGAGAGGAAAAGACGGCGCGCTGAACGGCGCGGCCACACCGCCGAATACTGGGCGGCGCTTTATCTCATGCTCAAGGGTTACCGCATTCTCGCCATTCGTTACCGAACGCGTCTCGGAGAAATCGATCTCGTTGCGCGCAAGAAAAATGTCGTTGCCATCATTGAGGTCAAGGCGAGGCGCTCGGTCAATGGCGCCGTCGACGCGGTCGGCTGGCATTCACAGCAGCGCATTCGTGCCGCTGCCGATATCTGGCTGTCCCGTCGCAAGGATTTCAGCGAGCTTTCCGTGCGGTTCGATATCGTTGCCGTCATGCCGCGTCGCCTGCCGAGACACTTTGTCGATGCGTTTTAAGAGGAAACACCATGTCCGGTGAACGGGAAAAAATGGCTGCTGGCGAATGGTATTCTTGTCTGGACGATGAGCTCGACGCTTTGCGAAAAATGGCTCGCCGCGCTGTTCATCAGCACAATACGATGCCACCGGATGAGCGCGCCTCAATGGCGCCGTTGCTGCGGTCGCTTTTTTCCTCCGCTTCGGCAAGTGCGTTCATCGAAGCGCCGTTTCATTGCAGCTATGGTTTCAATATTACCCTTGGCGACAACGTCTATCTGAACGCCGGCTGCGCCATTCTCGATTCTGCACCTGTGCAGATTGGCGACGGCTCCATGCTTGGGCCGGGCGTGCAGATCTATTGTGCCGAACACCACAAGGATACGGTTTTGCGATCGAAAGGCATCGAGATCGCCAAGCCGGTGACCATTGGCAAGGACGTCTGGATCGGCGGCGGCGCCATCATCTTAGCCGGCGTTACCATTGGTGATGGTGCCATCGTCGGTGCCGGTTCCGTGGTCACCAGGGACGTCGCGCCAGCTACAACCGTGGTTGGTAATCCAGCGCGTGCGGTTCAGCACAAAATTGCCTGAGCAGCCGCATTTCGTGCTTTTGCCGAACGAACGCATCACGTCATGGTGGTGTGTAACAAATCTGCAATAAAACTGTAAAAGTCCCGTCACGGAACAAGCCTATTCGCATCCTCACCCAACCACGGGCGGTAGAGGATCGAAAAGATGATCAAGAAATTTTCCATGGCTGTGATGGCCGTCAGTGTATCCGCAACGTCTTCCATGGCTGCTACCAACATTACCTGGTGGCACGGCATGGGCGGTCGTAACGGCGAAGTCATCAACGAAGTTTCGCAGAAATTCAATGAAGCCCAGAAAGAGTGCGCGCTGACGCCGGTTTCCAAGGGCTCTTACGAAGAAGCGCTGGCAAGCGGCATCGCTGCTTTCCGTTCTGGCGAACAGCCGAACATCCTTCAGGTCTTTGATGCTGGCGCTGCCACCATCATCAACGCCAAGGGCGCCGTCATTCCGGCAGAAGACCTGATCAACAAGGCTGGTTACAAGTTTGAACGTGACGCCTTCATCAACGGCGTTCGTTATTTCTACGCTGCTGCTGATGGCAAGTTCGTCGGCATGCCGTTTAACTCGTCCGCGCCGATCATGTACATCAACCAGGAAGCCTTCAAGAAGGCCGGCGTTTCGGTTCCGAAGACCTGGGAAGAGTTTGAAACCATCGCGCCGAAGCTGAAGGAAGCCGGCTACACCGCGCTTACCGCTTCGCAGCTCACATGGCAGTTCACTGAAAACTTCTTCTCGCGCCAGAACCTGCAGTTCGCCACGAACAACAACGGTTACGACAGCGTTGCCGGCACCGAGATGAAGCTGACCGACCCGAACCTCGTCATGATGTTCGAAAAGCTGAAGACCTGGAAGGATGAAGGTTACTTCGGTTATTACGGCGCAGGCTGGAACGACAACCAGAAGCCGTTTGAAGAAGGCAAGGTTGCCATGTGGATCGGTTCGTCCGGTTCGTTCGGTGGCCTGAAGAAGACCGCAACCATGCCGTTCTCGGCTGATTTCCTGCCTTACTGGAGCTCGATTAAGGGTGCCGGCACCAACACCTTCATCGGTGGTGCAGCTCTGTTCGCAATGTCTGGCAAGTCTGATGCGGAAAACAAGTGCGTTGCCGACTTCTTCCAGTTCCTGACCTCGCCTGAGATCCAGAAGTTCTACCACCAGGCAACCGGTTACGTCGCCATCACTGAAGCCGCTTACGAGCTGGCCAAGAAGGAAGGCTACTATGAGAAGGAGCCTGTTGCCGAAGTTGGTATCAAGCAGCTCATGCTGCCGGGCGGCGAATGGTCCAAGGGTTACCGCCTTGGCTTCTACCCGCAGATCCGCTCGATCATGGAGCGCGAATACAACCGCATTTTCGCTGGTGAAACCACTGTGAAGCAGGGCTTCGAAACCATCGAGAAGGAAGGCAACGAGCTTCTCGCGCGCTTCGCAAAGACCGCTGGCTGATGAGCCCTTACGGACTGTGAAACCAACAGGGGCCTCCTTCACACGAAGGGGGTCCCATTCTCGATAGGGGACCGCGCGTGGCCTATACTCCTTCACAACCTCGTTTGAGCCGGTTTATCCCCGGTTTGTCAGCGGGCGCCAAGAAAGCGCCGGTCGAGCAGGCTGGCGCCAAGCGTGTCCAGTTCTCGTCGTCCTACGTTCCTTATCTTTTCCTGGCGCCGCAACTCGCGGTGATCTTCATCTTCTTCTACTGGCCGTCCGTTCAGGCGGTGCAGTCTTCGTTCTACATCGAAGACCCCTTTGGTTTCGGCTCGACTTTCGTTGGCATGAGCAACTATTGGGACGTGATGTTCAGCCCTGAATATCTTGGTATCGCCAAGTTCACGGTTGTCTTCACCGTGCTTGTTACCTTCTTTTCGCTTGCGCTGGGGCTGCTGCTCGCGGTCAAGGCCGATGCGGTCATCCGCGGGAGCTCGACCTACAAGACCTTGCTGATCTCTGTTTATGCGATCGCTCCACCGGTCGCCGGCCTGATCGGCATGATGTTCTTCGACCAGCATATCGGTCCCTTTGTGAAACTGGCGTCCTGGTTCGGTTGGGACATGCGCGTTGGTCTGAATTATTACGACACCGCTTTCGCCATGATCGTCGTCGCTGTCTGGAAGCAGATACCCTACAATTTCATATTCTTCCTGTCTGGCCTTCAGGGCGTTCCGGTTTCCGTGCGCGAAGCAGCCACGATCGACTGCCGATCCGGTTTTCGCCGTTTCTGGACGGTCACCCTGCCGCTCCTTGCGCCGACAGCCTTCTTCCTGCTGATCATCAACATCACCTACGCGCTTTTCGACACCTTTGGCGTGATCGACGTGATGGTGAAGGACAAGCCGGCCAACAACCCGATCACGCTTGTCTACAAGGTCTTCATGGACGGCTTCCGCGGCAACGACATCGGCAGTTCATCGGCCCAGTCGGTCATTCTGATGCTGGTCGTTTTCGTGCTCACCATCATCCAGTTCCGCTTCCTCGAGAAGCGCATCCACTACACGTGATCGCGGGGACATAGACCAATGCACAAGACAAAACCCCTCGACCACCTGATCCTCATTCTTGGCGCGCTCTTTCTGATCGTTCCGGTGATTGTCGCGTTCATGACGTCGACCCATGAGGCCGCAGAAATTCACCGAAACGGCCTGATGATCGTTCCCGGAGACAACATGGTCGGTACCTATGAAAAGGTGCTGACCCAGAAGGGCGGCTTCACCGGCCAGATCACCGGTCTCAGCATGGTGATGAACTCGCTGATCCTCGGCATCGGTTTTGCTGTCGGCAAGATCGTACTGTCCATGACCGCCGCTTACGCCATCGTCTATTTCCGCTTCCGGTTTGCCACGCTTGCCTTCTGGATCATCTTCACGACGCTGCTGCTGCCGCTCGAAGTGCGTATCATGCCGTCCTACGAGGTGATGAGCAAACTCGGACTCCTGAACTCTTACACCGGCCTCATCGTACCGCTTCTGGCATCGGCGACCGGCACGTTCTACTTCCGTCAGTTCTTCAAGTCGGTTCCGGAAGAGCTTCTCGAGGCTGCCCGCATCGACGGCGCCGGCCCGGTGAAGTTCTTCATCGACGTGCTTGTGCCCCTGTCACGGACGATGATGGCGGCAATCTTCATCATCATGTTCGTCTACGGATGGAACCAGTATCTCTGGCCCATGCTGATGACGACGGATGAGAGCTTCTTCACCCTGATGCGTGGCATCAAGTCGATCCTGCAGGTCTGGGTCGGTTCGCAAATCCCCGATTATAACGAAGCTTTCGCGCTCGCCGTTCTGGCCATGCTGCCGCCGGTGCTGATCGTCGTCATCTTCCAGCGCTGGTTCATCAAGGGCCTCACCGAAAGCGACAAGTAAAGGAATCAGAAATGGCTTCCATTGAAATCAGTCAGGTCTGCAAGGACTACGCAGGCGGCGTGCGTGCCGTCCATCATGTCGACATCGACATTGCCGACGGTGAGTTCATCGTGCTTGTCGGCCCGTCCGGTTGCGGGAAATCCACGCTGCTGCGCATGGTCGCCGGCCTTGAGGACATTTCCGAAGGGACGGTGAAGATTGGCGATCGTGCGGTTAACACTGTCGACCCGGCCGATCGAGATATCGCCATGGTCTTTCAGAACTATGCGCTTTATCCGCACATGTCCGTACGCGAAAATCTCGAATACGGCCTGAAAAACCGCAAGACACCCAAGGCGGAAATCGAAGCTCGCGTTGCTGAGGCTGCCCGCATGCTGCAGCTTGAACCTTATCTTGAGCGCAAACCGCGCGCTCTGTCGGGTGGTCAGCGTCAGCGCGTCGCCATGGGTCGCGCCATCGTGCGCAAGCCCGCAGCGTTTCTGTTCGATGAGCCGCTTTCCAACCTTGATGCCAAGCTGCGCGTTTCCATGCGCGGTGAGATCAAGCGCCTGCAGAAGCGTCTCGGCACCACGTCAATTTATGTAACCCATGATCAGCTTGAGGCCATGACGCTGGCGGATCGCCTGGTCGTTCTGAATGCTGGCCGCATCGAGCAGATCGGCTCACCGCTCGAGGTTTATCACACGCCTGCGTCGACCTTTGTCGCGAGTTTCATCGGTTCGCCTGCCATGAACCTGTTGAAGGGGGAACTGCATGGCAATTGCCTGGCAATCGGTCCGTCACTGCTTTCGCTCAATGGCTTTTCGCCTGCCTCGGGTCCGGTGACAGTCGGCATGCGCGCCGAGGACTTCCGTTTGGCTGCAGACGGCGAACAGGGCTTTTCCCTGCGGGTCGACTACATTGAGGAACTGGGCTCCCAGCGTCTCGTCCACGGCACGATCGGGGACCAGACACTGACGGTCGTTTTCCCGCCGGATATCGACGTTCCCGCCACGCTGCCGCTGTCGATTGCACCAGAGAAGCTGCATTTCTTCTCGTCCGAAACCGGTAAACGTCTGAACCGCACGAGCGAGCAGGCACCGTCCTCGCACGCCCAATTGCAGATGGCCTGATAACAAGTAAAAATCGGCGCAATCATTAAAATTGTGCCGATTGCTCAAACCGGTTCGTTACGGTCCCGCTGATAAAACACCTCCAATATTTTACGGGGGTTTTCTGATATGTCCTTCAAAATGATGTTTGCCGCTGCCGCAACGATGGCGATCCGCACGGTACCACTGCTGCCAGCCTATTTGCGGCAGGGAAAAGATGACGCAGTCGTCAGTGCATCCTGCACGGATTTGCGGCTGCAGTCTGCGCCTATTAATCCGGAATGGATCATCGCCGGTAATCCGCAGGCGCGCGCAGCCGACCACTCCAGAAGCGGTGACCGCGCCTCCAGCACGGCCATGTGGGATTGCACGGCGGGTGAGTTCCGTTGGTTCTTCGGTTGGGACGAAACCGTCTACATCCTTGAAGGTGAGGTACATGTAACGGCTGAAGACGGCACGGTCAGCATTCTGCGTGTTGGCGACGTCGCATACTTCCGCGCCGGAACATGGGCCACATGGCGGGTCGACAATTATGTCCGCAAGGTTGCCTTCATGCGCCGCCCGTTCCCCACCGCATTGGCGTTCGCATACCGCGTCAAGAACAAGCTTTTCTCCCGTCGTTCTTATTCTCTGGCGGCATGACCAGCGCCCGTGTGAAAGTTCAATAAAACTCACAGAACGACCGTCGTGCAGCAGTTGCCTTTGAAGGCCTGCTGCCCTACATCTTTCGGGCTTTCTAAGAGGGACTTTTGCATGGCGAAGATCAAGAACGTCGCGATCCAGATGGATCATGTGTCCGGCATCAACATTGCCGGTGACTCCACTTTCGCGATGAGCCTTGAGGCCCAGGCGCGTGGATACCGCCTGTTCCATTATACGCCGGATCGTCTCTCCATGCGCGACGGCAAGATTTACGCCACGGTCGAGCAGATGGAACTGCGGGATATCAACGGCGATCATTTTTCGCTTTCCGAACCGGAGCGTGTTGATCTGTCGACGATGGATGTCATCCATCTGCGACAGGACCCTCCCTTCGACATGGCATACATCACCTCGACGCATCTTCTGGAGCGTATTCACCCGAAGACGCTGGTGGTGAACGATCCTGCCTGGGTGCGCAATTCGCCCGAAAAGATCTTCGTGACCGAATTTGCCGATCTTATGCCAGCAACGCTGATTACCAAGGATGGTGCAGAGATTGCCCGCTTCCGCCAGGAGATGGGCGATATCATTCTCAAGCCGCTTTATGGCAATGGCGGTGCAGGCGTCTTCCATTCGGCGCGTGATGATCGCAATTTCTCGTCGCTTCTGGAAATGTTCGGACAGATGTTCCGCGAGCCCTATATCGCCCAGCAATATCTGCCGGACGTAAGACAGGGCGACAAGCGTATCCTGCTGGTAGATGGTGAGCCGGTGGGGGCTATCAACCGCGTGCCTGCGGAAAATGATGCCCGCTCCAACATGCATGCCGGTGGCCGTCCCGAGCCGACCGAGCTGACGACGCGTGAAAAAGAAATTTGCGCGCGGATTGGTCCGGCACTTCGCGAGCGCGGTTTCCTTTTTGTCGGTATCGATGTCATTGGCGACTACATGACCGAAATCAACGTGACCTCGCCAACCGGTATCCGGGAAGTCAGAAAGTTCGGCGGGGCCGACGTCGCAAGCCTCCTCTGGGACGCGATCGAGAAAAAGCGCGAAGCGCAGGATCTCTGAACAGGCCGTCGTTCGGCGTGCTGATGCAACCTGTGTCACGCAAAACTCCGCATCCGGCCTGAACGTCGGCTGCGGTATTTGTTCTCTTAATGTTCTTGTTTTATTGTGTGCGCTGTGGCAGGCTCCCCGCGGTTGGCTGCTGGACGGGGCATAAGGCCTCGTTGATGTAGCTGGTTTGCGGGGGCGGACCATGGTTGCAAGAGTTTGTACGGTTGCTTTTCAGGGTATCGAGGGCGTGCCTGTTGAAGTGCAGGTGATGGTGGCGCCGGGCAGGGTCGGCATCAATATCGTCGGTCTGCCAGATAAGGCCGTTGCCGAAAGCCGGGAGCGGGTACAGGCGGCGTTGCATGCCTCCGGACTTGCGCTCCCTGCCAAGAAAGTCACCGTAAACCTCGCACCTGCCGATCTGCCCAAGGAGGGGTCGCATTTCGATCTCCCCATCGCCCTTGGCCTGATGGCGGCACTGGGAGCAATTCCTTCGGATGCGCTGAATGGCTATCTGGTGTTGGGCGAACTGAACCTCGACGGCACCATCGGTGCGGTTGCCGGTGCTTTGCCCGCAGCTATCGCTGCCAATGTTCAAGGCAAGGGGCTCATATGTCCGGCCGAAAGCGGTCCGGAAGCGGCCTGGGCCGGGGCAGATATCGACATTCTGGCGCCGCGCAGCCTGATAGCGCTTGCCAATCATTTTCGCGGTACGCAGCATCTCTCCAGGCCGCAGCCGGCCATCCGCAGCAACCCGGCCAATCTCCCTGATCTTGCCGATATCAAAGGGCAGGAAAGCGCCAAACGTGCGCTGGAGGTCGCTGCCGCAGGTGGGCACAATCTCCTCCCATTGTGAACAAAAGACCCACATTCCGCAAAAAACAGAGGCCTCGCCAGTTTCCCGGCAGGGCCTCGATTGGATGTTGAAAAATTGAGAGAAATAACTGCCGTAATCTGGAATTTTACATCTTTGATCTCGATCTAGCAGCACGAAATGACGCCGCAAAAATCCTGTCCTTCGACGAGGCTCACGCAGTTTGGCATGATATGTGGAATGACGAGTGGGTCTGTTCGGCTTCCCAGATGATGGCGGTTGCGAGGCGATTATCCAAACTCTTCTCCAAATGAAAAAGCCCCGCCGGAAATGACGAGGCTGTAAGATACGGTGTTGTTCGTTGCTGTGTCAGACCGCGAACATGATCTCTGCGGCTTTGCTACGCGCTAACTTGGTCTGCTTTCCCGCGAGGTGGTCAACTTCCTCATTCCGTGGGCCGCCAGCGTGGCCCTTCACCCAATCCCAAATGATGGTCTTCCCCTCGGCGACAGTGATGATCTGTTTCCAAAGATCGCAGTTTGAGACGGACTTGCCATCACCCTTACGCCAGCCGTTCGCGATCCAGCCAGGAACCCATTTGGTCATTGCGTCGTAGATCAATTTGAGGTCAGGACGGACGATCACAGGAAGCGGTTCACCCGCTTGCAAACATCCGAGCGCCGAGGCGACCGCTGTCATTTCCATGGGAATGTTGGTGGTATGATCCGGTTCAAAGCCCACGACACGGCGGTATTTCAGTTCTGCACCATCGGCAGTGATGCGACGGAGCGTGGCGGCGAAGCCTCCGGGACCGGGATTTCCGTGACAGGAGCCATCGGTATAAATGAGGATGTGAGGTTGGCTTTCAAGGTTGTTCATACGGGCCTTTCTGGCGTGAAGACATGGAGGGACGATTCCGAAGACAGGAGGATGTCTTGGTGAACTTACGGGTGATGTCGAATGACGGTGGGAAGTAAGGTCGAGAAGACCGATGTCTGACGGGATAGATGGGTGGAAAGACCTTCTCTGTCTTTATTCATAGACAGGAAGAAAATATCCACCGAGGGGCATGTTTAGCCCGCGTGCCGTGCGTTTCTGTCGTCCTCGGAACGAGGTTTGCAGAAGGGTGGACAGGTCAACTAATATGGCACTGGACTGCTGATGGGAGAGGAAGCGCCATATCGGCAACTATAGTAATAGCGGAAAGGTAGTCACAAAACCCCTGCAAAATAAGGCTTTCAGCAGAATTGTCCGTCAAACAGCACATGCGGACAGGTCGTCAGTGTCATCTTCCCAAGTACCGACAATCGGCCAATTCTGGAGCTTTGGCGGTATGGCCTCAAGGCGCTTTTGCACAGCCCGAAGCGTGATGCCTTGCCGAACGGCAATGGAGCGCAACGACAAGCCCTCATTGCGGAGGCGTTCAGTTTCAGTCAGCGGCAGATTGGTGGCCGCAAGGTTCCTGACGACGAGAACCATGCCCTGCGGCAGGATAACATCCACCTCAAGGCGTGGTAAATTACCGTTGCCCTTACGCCGATAGATAGTCCCATAGCTCTTTCGCTTGGCCCATTTGGTCAGCCGGTGACGGCCTTCACGATGTTCTACAACACCGAGAATTACCAGCCGTCGCAGAAGGTCCGCTGTCGTGGTTCCAATGAGGTCGGCAAGTTTTCCGAACGGGAGCCAGCCGGTATGCCAGACGCCCGTCTGGTCGCGGATTTCGTCAAGGACGGGGTGATAAGCGGGGGGCTTGAGATTGACATTTGTCTTCATGATTGGAACCTTTCGATGGCCGTTCGTGGACCTAATGGGAAAACGTCCCCGGCGTTGAACCGAGGGCTGCATGTCGTGTGATTTGGTGGCTCTGAGGTTGGCGGGGCGTTCGCGACGTCCCTTGCGCCTAAATCGGATTTAGCCTTCTCGGAATGGTCGAGCAGACAGACAGCCGCTGTCGGGAAGAAGACCTAGTACTGTTCGTGAGTACTTGCCCCAGTCGTCCTGCTCCAGCATTGATGCCGAAAGCGTCAGGAGGCACGATGGCGGGGTTAACAGATGGGCGGACGGGAACGCCCCCCGAAGCGGACACCCAAAATCGGCGGATCAAGCGAATTGTCCTTAACGAGGGTGTAATTGGCATCGCCCCCTACTGCGCTTCCAGCACATGCACGATCTCCTCAAGGGAGGTCGGTTTGATCTGCATGTAACGCATAGTCGTGACGATGGCCGAATGCCCCATCCATTCCATAACCCGCTTCACGTCAACGCCACCAAGAACCAACCGTGTGCAACACGTATGTCGCAACGTATGCGGCGTCACGTCAGCCATACAAAGGTCAGCCCGCATGACATCCCACCGACTCCTCATGGCACCGTCCTCAAATCCGTCAAAAGGTCCCTTCGACTGCACACTTCTCCTTTGCTTGAGGATCGCTTGGCAACGCTTGGTGAGCGGAACGGTGCGCGGCTTGCCTGTCTTGGTGTGCCAGAAAGTCACCGTCTTCATTCCCGGCCCGAAGGCATCCCATTTGACGGGGATCATTTCGGAGAAGCAACTTGCTCCGGTGTCGATCAGGAGGACGGTCAGGTCGTGGAGGTCGTGGAACCCTCGCACTTCCCAGTAGGCAAGCAGGGCCTTCTCCTCCTTGTCATCTAGATACCGGAACTTGGTCTGTTCGACCTTATTCCACCGGAGACGAGGCAGAGTGACCACGAGGCCGTTGTCCTTGGCGACACGCAGCATCTTTGACAGCGCGGCCAGCTTGCGGTTGACGGTCGCTGGAGCCAGCCCCTTCTCCGAGAAATGGACCTTCATTTCGGCGGCTTCGGCTGGAGTGATCTCGGAAATGTCTTTGTTCTTCCCGAAATACTCAACGACATGCTTCCCGTTCCGTTTCAGGCCGACGCCAGATCGCGACGAGCCCCATTCGGTGCGGCAAACGTGGTTGTAGAGGTTTCCGAGGAGGTTGAGGTCGGTGGTTGTGCGGGCTTTCTCGGTGACGAACACTGGTGGCAGCGGCTTCCCCATGAGGGCGGCTTCACGGGCCTTGCCTTCCCATTCCTCTGCGGCATCTCGCGTCTTGAATGACTTGCGAATGCGTCCACCGTCCGGTGTGCGAACGTCAGCCAGCCAAAAGTTTCCACGTTGGCGGGCCATGTCAGTCCTCCCAGTTGCCGTTGAGGATTTCCAGATACCGCGCTTCCGGGCCCTCATCCGGTAGCTCGAAAATGGAGCGAACCTGCGACAACTTCCCTACAGCGAACAGGAACGCCACCCGGACATCAGGAGAGTCAGCATCCTTGCCGAACGCCAACATACTTGCCATCTGGAATGCTTGATCGATCACGTCTATTGCGGCCTTCACGGCAAACCGTGCCGGTCCGCCGATCTTCTTGGCTGCGTCTTCAAGAGGATCAAGCACCCCAATCAAGCTGTCGAGGCCCGCGCCACCGCAATACATTCTTTCACTCCTTCATGTTCATGGAAATCATGTAGAGCGATGTTTGTCAGACAATTTTATTGATTAAAATCAGATAGATGACCCACTATCGGGACGGTCTCTATAGTGGGATGAGTTCGGGGAAAGTCGTCCCATTACAGGAACGCGGGCGCCGCCTGAATGGTCTGGCAAAAGGGTATTTTCAGCGTCACCAATGGCCCCATTACGGGGATGATACAGACAGAATGTCGCACCCCGCTCACCATCTAAAGAACGTGTCGTAGACGCCCCAGAGCCCAGCAAGAGCCACCGGCACGATGACCAACCAAGGCAACAGTTCCATGTTTATGCTCCCGCCTTCAATACCTTTTGGACTGCGGACGACGAGCAGCCAACCTCAGCGGCAATCTGCCGAACTGACATTCCATCCGCCCGGAGCTTCCGAATTTCGTCATGGTTGAGCGACACGGGGCGTCCGGTGATCCACTTTTCTCCGGCTTTCTCCGCCTTCGCCTTCGCCTTGGCGATGCCCTCCATCTGGCGTTCTTTCCGAAGCTCGGTTTCAAACTGGGCAATACTGGCGAGAATGCCGAAAACCAGTTTACCCGTGCGCGTCGTCGTATCGAGGCTGGCGTCATCCAAGACCTTGAAGCCCACGCCCTCCCCGTTGAGCTTGTCAACGATCTGATGAAGGTGCGAGGCGGAACGTGCGAGGCGGTCAAGCTTGGTCACGATCAGCGTGTCGCCTTCCCGAACATAGTCGAGGCACTTGCCTAGCTCTGGCCGGTCATCGTCAAGGCCCGACTGCTTCTCACTGAATATCTTTGTGGCCCCTGCGGCGTTGAGCCTGTCTACCTGAGTCTGATAATCCTGCCCTGTCGAGCTAACTCGTGCGTATCCTACGATGGCCCCCATGTGCACTATCCCCTAAGATGTTTGGTGAACACTGTTTAGTGCACGATTAATGCACACGTCAATCCCCATGTGCACAAATGTTTACCTTAGTGTGCAAGGGGTTTCCGATATGTGCCCATTTCACATCGCGTTAACATGACCGTTGATATGTGATGATTTTCAATGAGGTAAGCTAATGCCATTTCTTATGACTTGGAAACCTGAGGGTTGGCCCTACGAAAACGTCCAACGGATGTTGAAGGAATATTCAGAGAATGGATCGGTTACCGAACCTTGGCGCATAAATGCCTTCAAACGTTCATTTCTCGGAGACCGGGTTTGGCTTCTACGCCAGGGCAGTGAAAATCGGGGCATCTTCGGAGTTGGTGAAATTGCTGGCCAGCCGTCTATGCGCATCTATCAGGGCAAATCACACATGATGGTGCCCGTCAGGTTCACTCGACTGGTCGACCCGCGCGGGAAACTCTTGATCTCAATTAGGGAATTGGCAAGCGTTCTTGAGACATCTCAAATAGGAGCCCAGGCAAGCGGTAATACAATAAAACCTGAACAATCTGCAGCGTTGGATGCACTTCTCCCGAGTGATCCACGAGAGCGCGAAGGGACAGATTGGACAGAGGACGAAATCTCGGCACTGGTGACCGATTACTTCGCTATGCTGCAAAAGGAAGTGAGCGGCACTGCCTACTCTAAGACCGAACACAGAAGGAACTTGCTGAGATCACTCCAACGCTCTGAAGGCTCGATTGAGCGCAAGCATCAGAACGTTAGTGCCGTGCTGCATCGGCTAGGCTTCCGTTGGATTCAGGGGTACAAACCGCTTGGCAACGTACAGACTGCACTTGTTCCCGTGGTTGCCCACTTCCTCCGATCTGCGGCAAAAGACCTTGATAGTGTTGCTGAAGCGATACCTGCGCCATCTTCTACGGCTGATGTGTTTGTCACCGCCCCGACGGATGCTCTGACCATCAATGCTTCAAGCGCGATTGACCCCGTTGCCCGCAAGTTCGACATAGCCAAACGTGACGCCAGAAACAAAGCGCTAGGCCAAGGCGGTGAAGAGTTCGTTGTTGAGCTAGAGAAAGCTCGGCTAACGGAGCTAGGCTTGAAGGATAAGATTGATCAAGTGGTATGGGCCTCGCGAGATGAAGGCGACGGCCTCGGCTATGACATTCGGTCTTTTGCCGACGACGGGACCGCGATCTTCATTGAGGTCAAGACCACGCGCGGAGACATCAACGCTCCCTTTTTCATCACTGAGCGAGAGCGACTAATCGCCGAAAGGAAAGGTACTCAATATTTGATCTATCGAGTATTCTCTTTCGGTCGCGAACCGAAGGTTTTTGTGATCCCAGGACCTCTGGAGAACGGCTTGGAGCTGCGACCTACCGCCTATCGGGCGTCAGTAAGGCCAACACCGAAATGCTCGCAAACCGGCTAGGGCAGGGGGATACCGTTTCTCCATCGATCGAGGTGAGTGGCTCGGATTTTTTTGCCGATTTTAAATCGCGCTCTCTTGTCGCTCGTCGCTCGCCCTCAACTGCGCTTGATTAGATATCCGGTAATCTCTCCAGAAGCCTGTGCATCACGCGCGGTTGCAAGCGAATGCCCGCTAGCTCGCCAAATCGATATCTCATCACCGAACATTCGCTGCGATACAAGGCAAAGGCTGGAGAAAATCTTCGGCCCCATAGGTACCAATACAGTTCTAGCGATGCCACTGAGGGACAAGATCAGTGACCTCATTTCCCAGAACGTTTGGTAAGGAGAAAGAACGGGATATTTTATGACACGATCAGCACTTATTAGTTCAAAAAATGAACTATTTGCTTTGGCAACCTGGTGCTGGAATTTCGCATCGCTGCCGATGGGAAAGAAAGCGAACGTCACACTGGGATCAAGAAATTCAAGCGCACCAACCGCGTGATCGGTCTCGTAGCCTAGTCCGAGAACCAGCGCTGTCGGCTGTTCCGGATTAGATGTCCAGCCGCCAAAGTTCTCAAGCGGTGAAAAGTCGAGGAAATCCAGTTCCTCATGAGGCGGAGGAGCAAAAACAGCTACAGAGTATAAAACTGTAATTTCGGCGTTTTGAAAGAATTCTGAATCAAGCAACTCAGCCAAAAGAGATGCCATTGCGCCACGATTCAGCGATGAGACGTCGATGCATATTTTGGCACCTGCAAAATCTGTGCGTTGTGTGATTTCTTCAAGGCGCTGTCTGATGCTGACATTACTGGAAAGTCGGTGCCCCCCGATGGCCTCCAAGAAGCTCGCGTTATCATCGAAACTTAATGTGTGGCCATCCGGAAAGACATAGCCCAGAACCAAATCCGTCTTCTTGTGATATCGTTCGGCAACGTGGCGTGCACGAGCTTCATATCCGACGGCAAAAATTAATAGATCAAACGCAAGGTCGTCGTCCAAGTTCAAGTTGAACAGATCAATGCTCATCGCTGAAATCCATTCTCGCTTGCCTACTCCCGCTTTGCTGACTTAGCAGGGCCGAAAGGGTGATCTCTCTATCAAGCGACAGAGGAAGTTTATAGTGAGCCGCGAGCATATAGTTTAAACGAAAGCGGTTACCCACGACGCTTGAAAGCACATCCTCCGATTCCTGATCAGGAACATACACAAGCGCACCAATATTTAGCGCCTTTCCGATGGCAGAAAGATCATCCGGATTGACACCATGATCGACTCGAAACGAAAGCGGAGGCTGATCACTAAATTTAGTCGACATGAGGCCGCGATGAAGCGCCGCGCCGATGCTGTCAAGGAAAGGCAATAATCCCCGCCCCTGTGATTTTCTAGCACCATGCGGAACGGTTTTGAGAAGAGATCGCATCACCCTAATGGCTTTCTGGACCTCATCCGCTTGCTTCGCACCTGAAACAGTTCGCTTCGCTTCAAATTGCTTGTAATCCGCGATAAGCGGGGCAAAAAGGTTGATCAAGCTTCTTGGATTGCCCTCAGTGAGGGCGAGCATAGACGGGTTGCCAGAATACAGGATGTAGCTTTTCCTGGACCGGCTATTTAATTGTTCGATCTGCAATCCCGACTTGGACGGCCGCGAAAAATACTCTCGCAAAACCACAATATTTCGAACCTTGCGCAGTGTTTTTGCCGCTGACCGCTCGTCCAGTTCTTCAACTCTAGATAGATCAATCCCTCGCGACTGAAGGTAATGGTGAAAGCTTGAATCTTTTTCGCTCAGAGATTGGAAAATTTTCCCAAGCGGCCTATTGTTGCTATATTTCTTGGTTGGTGAGTTCTGATCGTTGGCCTCATCGTCTTCAAATGCAAAATATGACGAGCCCAACATTGCGTCGACATCAGCATCGATACCTGCTTGTTCAAGCATTAAATTGCACAGACGACGTGAAAAATCGTAGCCGTTTTCTTTCCGCGCGAAGCTTAGTTCGATATGGCTGTAGTCATGATTATGCGACGCACCTCGGTCATCCAGCGATGATCTGAAATTTTTATTAAACGGGGCGAGCGCCAGTTTATAATTGATTTTCAGCTTATCGACTTCTCCCCGCAAGTCAGAGAATAGCGATTCCTGCACAAACGATGGAGCGACCTCCATTTCATCGAAAAGGAAACTCCACCGTCTAGAGGACAACCCCGAGACATGGTTATGGATGTCGGCAGCCCCACGTATTCCTTCGCGGTAGTCGACATACAGAAATCGATTGTCATCGCTGGTTAAGACTTGGTTCCCGAAACGTAGCTGGTTTCTCAGTATGCCTATCTGGCCCAGCCTTTGCGACAACGCAGCACGAACTTCAGCGAACGTGAAAGCGCGAGGTTTGAGAAGCCATATCGCGGCAAGATTCTCGCAAATTTCGCGTTCTTTTTGCGAATCTAGTTTTGCGACGAGTTCCGAATAGAATTGTTTTCCTGACTGCGGAAGATTTTCCCAATCAATAAATGTCGCCGTGATGGCCTTGAATATATGAGTTGTGAACGCGCTCATACCAAGAAGTTCGGCGGCGCGTTGATCGGGTACATCTTTTGCTAATTCATTTAGTTGGCCGTGCCAGCTTCTATCTGCCGCAACGAATACAGACACGAAGTCGATCTTTTCTTTGAGTATCGCAGCTTCTTCGCCGCCCCATTTATTCAAGGCAGGTAGAGTAAGCATCTTTAGCAACGTTGTCTTGCCAGACCCTCGTGGCCCGGACAAAATGGTATGCCCTCTACCAATCAGGCGTTCCAACGCATTCGGAGGCGAGACAAAAGTTCCTGCGATCTCGGCGTCGGACTTATGCTTGGCATTAAACGTATCAAAAAATGGGTTCTCACGCATTGACTTGTGCCAACTCTTTGATTTGTCCATCAGCTTCCGTGGCGACCACACCAACTGTTTCGAGCGCTTTAATCAAAGACTCATTATCTGTCGGCATGAGGCGGCCCAAATCTGGAAAATTTGTGATTAGGTCAGTCCAAACAATCTTCCCGGCAGCCTTAACAGCCTCCGAGATACTTCTGGCTAAATCTGGGATATATCCTCGATATCCAAATCCTGACACGACAGGCAAGCCACCAGGGATGCTTGTTTTTGTCTGCCACCCGATGCTCGGGGCCCAGTTCCACGCACGAACCGAACCCGCAACGCGGGCAATTTGACCTTCGGCTGCTTCTTCCAGATCAACCATGTAGAACTGATTAGGTGAAGGGTTATGTTCATCGCCCGTTCTCGTTGCTGCAAAACTAGCGCAGGAAAGAACGATTGGGGCGGAGTTACCTCCAGCACAAAACAGATTAGACCTATGCCTATGACCGTGAATGATGAGCCATTCACCCAATGCTGGCTTACTCAGCAAGTCTGCCAGTCGCTCCGACCCCTTCATCGTGCTGTTGTCGTCAAAAGCATCAGTAGATACCGGCCGAATGTGGTGATGAAACAGGCAGATGTTTTGCTTATGCTGAGCGGCCTTGACGGCAACCTTCAACTGCTCCTCAATGCTTTCAAGTGTTATATCACTAACACGGCCTCGCTCTAGTTCCGGCTCTGCATCAGAACCGAAGCCATGAAAGGCGCAAGAATTGATGTTGAGTATCCGATAATTCTCGCCTTCAAAGATTGAAAAATTGTTGGCCCAGTATTCTAGTAAATTAATACGATGCTCATCGGTATTTGGGAAGGGAAAGCCAGGCTCTAGGGTTCGAAGGAATCCGCGAGGGTCAAATTTGTTCTGCTTATGCCGCGTGTCGAGGTCGTGATTGCCGCACGTAGCGACAAGTTTCGTTGAGGGATATTTTCCAGAAAGTGAAGAAAGTTCGCGCCAAACTGATTGGATGGCGTGGGTGTCTGCTTTGTCACCAAGGTCACCGCCGACAATCATAAGGTCGGGCGGTTCAATCTCTCCACTTTCAAAAAGCTTAACAAACCCAACCAGTGGATCGATATTGGGCTTTCTACTCGACGCGGAGAAATCAATAAGTGAAGGCGGAAGCGCAGGTTTTCCGTCGGGGGCCTTGCGTGCGTCCGAGCAAAAAGCATGGAGATCAGATAAGACCGCTATCCTCATACTACCAATTCTTAACTAATATCTCAGCGCTCTTGCGTCGATTAGCAGCGAATCCAGCGATATTCTTTTGTACCAGATACTTCTCGCTTCCCCACTCAGCTGAAATAAAATCAACAATCTCATCATCAATGAAGCTTAGCAGAAATTTGGCACCCGCTTTGTCGATCGCCCGGAGTAGCGCTGAAAGTCGCTCCGTATCCTGATGATTGAAATGCCCTTTCACATACTCGTTGAAAATCCTTCCTTCGGATTTGACGTAAGGCGGGTCGAGATAAACGAAATCACCTTTTGCAACGTTGGCGGAGATGACGGTGTGAAAGTCGCCGTGCTCTATTTGCGTATTCTGAAGACGTTCTGAACACGTCAGCAGATCGTCACAAGCGGGGTAACTCCCTCGACGCTGTGCGGCGTAAGGAACATTGAACTTTCCAGATTTGTTGGTCCTAAAGAGCCCATTGAAGCAATTTCTATTGAGGTAGAGCATCGACGCGGCATGATCTAAATCATCCTCCTCCGTGCCAAAAGTTTTTCGGATTGCCAAATATGTCTCTTTATCCCGGCTATGAGCAATCAGTCGCTCATAGAGTTCGATCGGGCGATGCTTCACCTGGATGAACAGGTTTACGACCTCCCAATTGAGGTCAGATATCAAAGCAGCACTAGGATTCAGATGGAAGTACAACGCGCCCGAACCGACGAATGGTTCTAGGTAACGCGAATATTCAGGCGGGGAGTTCTCTGCCAGCTTTTTGACAACTGAACGTTTACTTCCCGCCCAGCGCAAGAACGGCTTTGCAGCGGCAGTCGCCGCAACTTTCCCACCGCTCACTGTCTTACCCATAACTTCCGCACGTAACTCTACTTTCGCTCTACCTATGCGACAGTGTGTTTCATGCGCTTTAGCAAATCAAGTCGGAAGTTGGGCAAGCCGACGACCCGCCGCCCCTCATAAACAACATATTTGCAAGAAGACCACACATCAAGTCTAACTCTTGAAGAAGCAAACGATATCCAAGGCGCCATCTATCTACAGAAACCGCTGTCAGGACCGACGCGATCAGAATACACGAATTGACAACGCCGGAGAAAAACCCTTGTTTTGCATCAGTCGAAGCCCACCACAAGCGGCATCGTGTAAAAGACCTCCGACACCTCGCCCGGGACGTGCTTCCAGTACATTTCGAGCTTGCCGGTTTGATAGTTCACCACGGCCTTGCGGAATAGCTGTCGCAGGGTGGCATTGATCCGGCCCACATCCTCGGCCTCGATAGCGCCCATAAGTTCCACATACGCCACGTTCTGAACGCGATTAGTAAGTGACGATGAAATGCGGGACGCTATGTCCAGCTGCTCTTTCTTTGCCCCATCCAATTTGCTCTCAAGCTGTGTCAGTCGATCCAGTAGAGCCCGAGAATGGCCCGCCTCTCCGATCGCTTCGACAATCTTGGCAATGCCTTCATCAAGCCCCCAAATCTCGCCCTCGAGGGTTTGCCATTGGGTTTGTAGGCTGTCGTCGGGGGATGGCATTTCCGCGATCAGTTCTTCCGCTTTCCCGATGATCGCAGTGTGAACATACTCCAGTCGAACTTGGTGATATTCGCAGCCCGCTCCAACCTTTGCGGATGTGCAGACGAGATAAGGTTTACCGGCCTTCTTCCGGCTTCCCTTGTTCACGCGGGTCATTGTTCTGTCGCACAAGGGGCATTTCGCGAGGCCAGCAAGGATATTCGCTCGGGAGGCTCCAGCACTGGTAGAGCCCGCCGCCGCACGGCCACTGGTGAGGTCCCCAACGCGCTCAAATGTCTCCCTGTCGATTACTGCGGGATAGTAGTTCTGTATCGGGTCGGTGGGGGTTCTGACGCGCTTTCCGTCCACCCGGCTGTATCGGTGTGGCGTGAACTCGCCTACTGTGGCGGGATTGCGGAGTATTTTTGACACGTATGAGCGGTGCCATAGCTTGCCTCTGCCGAAGACCGGGATGCCTTCTCGGACAAGAATGCCGGTAATGGCGTGCTGCCCCAGACCGTCAAGTGTCATGCGGAAGATGCGGCGGACCACTTCGGCTCGCTCGGGCATCAATTCGAAACCACTTCGGTCTGCTTTGAGGCGCACCCATGCGGGAGACACGGAGGTGAGGGGCGTTGTTCCGGCCTCACTACGTTTGTTCTCCCATGAGGCGCTTAGTCGCCGGGATTTGGTTTCGCTTTCCTCATTCGCCCGCATGAACATCATGACGGCCACCATAAGGTCTATCGGGTTTCTCCGAAGGCTCTCATGGGTGAACTCTCGGCCATCGTTCAGGGTGACAACAGTGACTCCCTCTCGGGCGATGTCCTTGAGCGTGTCGAGGGCATCAAGGGCATTCTCTCGTGAAATGCGGTCTAGATTCTCGACAAGGAGATACGAGCCCTTCGGTATGTCGCCGGAACGGACGAATGCTAGAAATTCACCAAGCATCCCTTCGGCGCGGTTCTTCCCTTGGAATGCCGACACACCCAAATCGTGGAAGGTGAAGGTGTCATCAAGGGTCAGTCCATGCGTTGCCGCGTAACGTGCTGCAGCCTCAGTTTGTCGCCGGAAACTGTCCCCTCGCATCTGGTCTGGAGTGGAGAAACGGACGTAGGAATATGCCCTCGGTTGAGCAGAACTGGAAATTTTCTTCATAATATCAACTTATTATTTCTGAGGTCTTTTGTCCATAACATGCTGATGGTCGGACCGCCGGGATCAGGAAAATCCATGCTGGCCGCCCGTCTTCCCTCCATCCTGCCGCCGCTCGAGGCAGCCGAGCTTCTTGAGGTGTCGATGGTGCATTCGATTGCCGGGCAACTGTCGGGCGGGAAACTATCGGATCGCCGGCCGTTCCGCACCCCGCATCATTCCGCCACCATGGCTGCACTTGTCGGCGGTGGACTGAAGGCGAAACCAGGGGAGGCGTCGCTCGCTCATCATGGCATACTCTTCCTCGACGAATTCCCGGAGTTTACGCCGCAGGCGCTGGATGCATTGCGCCAGCCACTCGAGACAGGCGAGTGCATTATTGCCCGTGCCAATCACCGCGTCAGCTATCCCGCAAATATCCAGCTCGTGGCGGCGATGAACCCGTGCAAATGCGGTATGGCGGGAGAGCCGGGCTTTACCTGTGCCAGAGGGCCTCGTTGCGTTGCAGATTATCAGGCGCGGATATCAGGTCCTTTGATGGATCGTATCGACATTCGTATCGATGTACCGGCCGTTTCGGCTGCCGACCTCATCCGCCCGGCGGCGTCTGAATCGAGCGCCGATGTCGCAGCCCGCGTTGCCCGTGCACGCACGGCACAACAGGAACGCTACGCATTGGCAGGTGCAGCCGGAATTCGCACCAATGCACGCTGCTCGACTGCGTTGATTGAAAAATTCGCAGAGCCCGATGCTCCCGGTCTGCAATTGTTACGCGATGCGGCAGAGCGGCTGAAATTTTCTGCGCGTGGTTATCACCGCATTCTCAAAGTTGCCCGCACACTCGCCGATCTCGATGGCAATGCCACAGTTGGCCGCATCCATGTTGCGGAAGCTGTGTCCTATCGTATTGCTGGTCAGAGACTGACAGCGGCAGCCTGATAACACGGGCTGCTTGTCTCTGGTAATTGCCTGGCAACAGTACCGCACCCCTCAGCCGTCTTCTGAAGGAATACGACGCCCCGTCTCGCGCTTGCGGAACGGGGCGTTACATCTTGATGATGATTAGAGACCAAGCCCCTCGAACAGGGCCGTCGAAAGATACCGTTCCGCGAAGGATGGAATGATGACGACAATGTTCTTGCCGGCATTTTCCTCGCGCGAGCCAACCTTGATGGCGGCTGCGAGTGCTGCGCCAGAAGAAATGCCAACCGGAACGCCTTCGAGGCTCGCAACGAGACGGGCCGTTGCAAACGCTTCGTCATTGGTCACGGTAACGATCTCGTCGTAGACCTTGGTGTCGAGAATGGCTGGTGCGAATCCGGCCCCAATTCCCTGAATTTTGTGTGGGCCAGGGTTACCGCCTGAAAGCACCGGGCTGTCAGCCGGTTCAACCGCGATGACTTTTACATCGGGCTTGCGGGATTTCAGAACCTGACCGGTGCCGGTAATCGTGCCGCCGGTGCCGATACCGGCGACCAGAATATCCACCTCGCCATTGGTGTCGTTCCAGATTTCTTCTGCCGTGGTCTTGCGGTGAATTTCCGGGTTGGCCGGATTCTCAAACTGTTGCGGAATGATCGCGTCAGGCAGCGTTTCGGCAAGCTCCTGCGCCTTGGCAATCGCGCCCTTCATGCCCTTCGGGCCTTCGGTCAGAACCAGTTCCGCGCCAAGCAGAGCCAGCATCTTGCGGCGCTCGACCGACATGGTTTCCGGCATGGTGAGAATAAGCTTGTAGCCCTTTGCAGCAGCGGCAAAAGCGAGTGCGATACCGGTATTGCCCGACGTTGGCTCGACCAGTGTGGTCTTGCCGGGCGTGATCTTGCCCTGCGCCTCAAGTGCCTCAATCATGGCGACGCCGATACGGTCTTTGACGGATGCGATAGGGTTGAAAAATTCAAGCTTCGCCAACAGGTTGGCCTTAACACCCTTTTCCTTTGCCAGCTTGTCTAGCCGCACGATCGGCGTGTCGCCAATGGTCTCGGTGATGGAGGAATAGACGCGTCCGCGCCCTGGTTTTCTGGTTTCCGACATGAGTGTCCTCCTGTGCTTTTGACCGGCATAAATTTCGCGCAGGATAGGGCGAATGCAAGGAGGATGCCAGAGAATGGATGTGCGTATGTGTCGATTTTCGGAGCGAAAAATACTTCAGGAAGCGAATTTTTCGGAAGAAAAACCTCAGGCAGACCTGATCGCGATCATCGCGGCTGTTCCGGCCAGAATGCCCGCAGCGGCGCGGTTGAGGATGGTCAGAGCGCTGGGCCGCTTGAGGAGCGCGCGAGCTTTCGAGGCCAACAGAATATACGGCAACAGAACCGCCATCAGCACAAGAAAGGTTACGCCCAGAAGCGTGGCGTATTCGGCTGCGCCAATCATACGGATATCGATCAATGTTGGCACGAGTGCCACATAGAACAGCATCGTCTTGGGGTTTCCGAGCGTGATGAAAAGCCCGGAGAGAAAGGACATGCCAATGCTCGTGCTTTTCCTGGCCTGCAGGTCCTGCGGCAGAAGTCCCGCCGTCCATAGCTTCCATGCGATGTAGAGCAGGTAGGCTGCACCTGCAAACTTCAGCACCATGAAAGCTTCCTGAAAGGTCTGTGCGACAAAGGCAAGTCCAAGGATAACGGCCGTCAGGTAGACCATATCGCCAAGCACCAGGCCGAGCCCCATGAAGAAGGTTTCCCGAAAGCCGGAACCCAGGGCTCGCGCCACGATGGCCGTCATGCCGGGGCCGGGAATGGCGGCGGCAATGAAGAGTGCGGTCGCATACGCGAGAATGGTGGTCACAGTCATGAAGGGTGTCCTCGGTCCTGTGCGAGACTTAACCGAAACCTCAGGCCTTCACAACGTGGCCACCACGGCATCTTGTGCGATCAGACGCCGGTCGAACCAAAGCCGCCGCCGCCGCGCTCGGTCGAGGATGTCTCTGTGACCTCTCTCACAACGACCTGAGTTACCGGTGCAATCACCATCTGGGCAATGCGCATGCCGCGTTCGATAATAAAATCGGCGTCGCCGAGATTGGCGAGGATGACCTTCACCTCACCGCGATAATCGCTGTCCACCGTGCCAGGCGAATTCAGACAGGTAATGCCGTTCTTGATGGCAAGCCCGGAGCGCGGACGGATTTGCGCCTCATATCCAGAGGGGACCTCAAAGATGAAGCCGGTTGGCACAAGTGCACGGCTGCCTGGCTTCAACACCAGGGGCGTGTCGGCGGCTACAGCGGCACGAAGGTCCATGCCGGCTGCTCCGGCCGTTTCGTAGGAGGGCAGTTCGAGGCCCGTTCCATTGTCGAGGCGGATGAGTTTCAGAGCAGGGCGATTGTCATTTTGCTGGGTCATGCGGCATTAGTTTTCGCTCATGAGGCCAAGGTCAATTGCAAAATGGGGCCTGAAACGCTAGATAGCCCGCAATTCCACAGGATTTATGAAATGGCCGAAACACTTGCCGAGGCGGTCTCCCGCCGCCGCACCTTTGCTATTATCGCGCACCCGGACGCCGGTAAGACGACGCTGACCGAAAAGCTGCTGCTGTTCGGTGGAGCAATTCAGCTTGCTGGTGAAGTGAAAGCGAAGAAGGATCGCATTCAGACCCGTTCTGACTGGATGAAGATCGAGCGAGAGCGCGGCATCTCCGTCGTCACCTCGGTCATGACCTTCGAATACAACGACAGGGTCTTCAACATCCTGGATACACCTGGTCACGAAGACTTCGCGGACGATACCTATCGCACGCTGACGGCGGTGGATGCGGCCATCATGGTGATCGATGCCGCGAAAGGTATCGAGCCGAGAACGCTGAAGTTGTTCGAAGTCTGCCGCATGCGCGACATCCCGATCATCACCTTCATCAACAAGATGGACCGCGAGAGCCGCGATCCCTTCGAGATTCTCGATGAGGTTGAAGAGAAGCTGGCGCTGGACACGGCTCCGGTAACGTGGCCGGTCGGTCGCGCCAAGACATTCTGTGGAGCCTATAACCTTGCCCAGAACACCTTCCGTGGTGTTGACACGCAGGTGGATGGTTTGCCGGTCAACGGTCCGCAGGCTGTCGCAGATAGGCTTCCGGAAAACGAACGCCATGCCTTTATCGAAGAGACGGAACTGGCGCTTGAAGCCTGCCGCCCCTTCGATCGTCAGGCGTTTCTGGAAGGCCACATGACACCGGTCTTCTTCGGATCGGCCTTGCGTAACTTCGGCGTGCGCGATCTCATCAATGCACTGGGTGAATTCGCTCCGCCGCCACGCGATCAGGTTGCTGATATCAGAACGGTTCATGCCGCCGAAGAAAAGATGACGGCGTTCGTCTTCAAGATCCAGGCGAACATGGACCCGAACCATCGTGACCGCATCGCCTTCGCCCGCATCTGCTCGGGCAAGCTGGAGCGCGGCATGAAGGCGCGGCTTGCCCGTACCGGCAAGCAGTTGGGTCTGACTGCGCCGCAGTTCTTCTTTGCCTCGCAGCGCCAGCTGGCCGACACCGCTTATGCAGGCGATGTGGTCGGTATTCCGAACCACGGCACGTTGCGTATCGGTGATACACTGACGGAAGGCGAAAGCCTGGTGTTCCAGGGTGTCCCGAATTTCTCGCCGGAAATTCTGCGTCGCGTACGACTTGAAGATGCCATGAAGGCCAAGAAGCTGAAGGAAGCACTGCAGCAGATGGCGGAAGAGGGCGTCGTTCAGCTCTTCTCGCCGGAAGATGGTTCTCCGGCGATCGTCGGTGTTGTCGGGGCGCTGCAGCTCGATGTGTTGAAGGAGCGGTTGATGGGCGAATACGGTCTGCCGGTCTCCTTCGAAATGTCCCGCTTCTCCGTTTGCCGCTGGGTTTCCTCCGACCAGCCTGCGGAATTCGAGAAGTTCTTGAACGTCAAGCGTGGGGATATTGCCCGCGATCTGGATGGCGATCCGGTGTTTCTGGCACAGGACGCTTTCTCGCTGCGGTATGAAGCGGAACGCTACCCCGCGATCAAGATGGTCGCCATCAAGGAATATCACGTTGCCAAGGCGGCGTGAGTTCAACCGAATTGCGCCTTAAGTGCCAAGGACTTGCAGCATCGGGATTACACCTGCTGCTGCAAATTTGCGGTGTTGGGCCTCTTTACTGAAAACTGCTTCACAGTTGTGGGTATGCGCTATAGTTTCCCCGTCAAACGGGAAACTGGTCCGGCATCATGGCACTTTCAGGCAAACACATCCTTCTCATCATTTCCGGCGGTATCGCGGCCTATAAGAGCCTCGACCTTATCCGTCGTCTGAAAGAGCGTGGTGCGAAAGTCACCCCGATCATGACGAAGGGCGCGCAGGAATTCGTCACCCCGCTTGCCGTGGGTGTGCTGTCTGCAACCCATGTGTTTACCGAGCTTTTCTCAAGGCAGGATGAGCAGGATGTCGGTCACATCCGATTGGCGCGCGAGTGTGATCTCGTTCTGGTCGCCCCTGCTACCGCTGATATCATGGCCAAAATGGCGCATGGGCTCGCGGATGATCTAGCCTCGGCGGTCCTGCTTGCGACGGATCACACGGTTCTGGTCGCGCCTGCCATGAACCCGAAAATGTGGTCTGCCAAGGCAACACAGCGCAACATCAAGGTGTTGAAGGGCGATGGCATCCACTTTATCGGACCGATGGCAGGTGAAATGGCCGAAAAAGGAGAAGCGGGCCTTGGCCGCATGGCTGAGCCCTTGCAGATCGTCGAGGCAGTTGAAACGTGTCTTGGCGGCAGCCCAGGGCCACTCAGCGGCAAGACAGCGATCGTGACATCAGGCCCGACACACGAGCCGATCGATCCGGTGCGCTACATCGCCAATCGTTCTTCGGGAAAACAGGGACATGCGATTGCTGCGGCACTGGCCGAGCTTGGCGCAGAGGTGACGCTGATTTCCGGTCCTGTTTCGATTGCTGATCCGGTGGGCGTCACGACCGTTCGCGTCGAACGCGCCGAAGAAATGCGCGACGCTGTCGTGTCCCGTCTTCCCGTTGATATCGCCGTCATGGTTGCTGCCGTCGCTGACTGGCGTGTGGCAAGTGCAACCGACCAGAAGATCAAGAAACAGCCGGGCGATCAGCCCCCCGCTCTCGAGCTCACGGAAAATCCGGATATTCTGAAAACGGTGGGTCACCACGAAAGCCGCCCGAAGATCGTCGTCGGTTTTGCCGCCGAAACACAGAATGTCGAAACGAACGGTCGGGCCAAGCTGGAGCGGAAGGGCGCTGATTTCATCGTCGCCAACGATGTCTCGGCTGAGACCGGCATCATGGGCGGTGACCGCAACAGCGTGAAAATCATCTCGAAAGCGGGCGTCGATGCTTGGCCGGATCTTGATAAAGCCGATGTAGCGAAGCGCCTTGCTGCGCTGATTGCGGAGAAACTCGCATGAGCCTGTTCGAGCGCAAGACCTTCGATACCACCTTGAAGGCGTGGCCGGGTGTCAGTTTTGTCGATCAGTGGGATTCGCACGTTGCCAAGGTGGGCGAGAAGGTCTTTGCGGTGCTGGGCGAGCGGGACAACTGGCGGCTGGTGGTGAAGTGCTCTGAGGAGAGCTTTGAAATTCTCACCTCATTGGAAGGCATCGGCCAGGCACCCTATTTTGCCAAGCGAAAGTGGATTTCTATTTCCGATCACGCACCACTCGAACCGGAGGAGCTGAAACATTATGTCCGCCGGTCCTATGAGCTGGTTGCCTCGGGCCTGACCAAAAAGCTCCGGACGGAGCTGGGTATCGTTTTTAGCTGACCTGGACGGCGATGTAGACAAGCGTCGCAGCAATCACCCAAAGCGCGATCCGGCCCCACTTGGTGTGGCGGGCTTCTGCCTTGCCGATAGCCTCTGCCGTCTGCGCATCGAAACGCAGGCCGTTTTCGCTCATTGCCATCAGATCGGCATGGAATTTTTCGGTTTTGGCGGCAATTTCCGGCGCCGCCTCGGCAAGTTTGACGGCGGCTTTCAGACCGTCCTTCAGATCGGTGACGATACGCTTGGGGCCGAGATTGTCGCGAATCCAGCTTGCAACAACCGGGTCCGCCGCCTTCCACATGTTGAAGCGCGGGTTGAGAATGCGCGAAACGCCTTCCACCACCACCATGGTCTTCTGCAGCATGACCAGTTCGGGCCGTGTTTCCATGTCGAACAGCTCGGTGACTTCGAACAGCAGCGTCAGCAGCTTGCCCATGGAGATGGTTTCTGCGGGCTGACCATGGATCGGCTCGCCAATGGCGCGGATCGCCTGTGCGAAGCTGGCAATATCGTGGTGGCCCGGCACATAACCGGCCTCGAAGTGGACTTCCGCCACACGCATGTAGTCGCGGGTAATGAAGCCGTAGAGAATTTCGGCCAGGAAACGGCGTTCCTTTTTCCCCAGACGTCCGGCAATACCCATATCCACGGCAACGATCATGCCCTGCGGGTCGACGAAAAGATTGCCGGGGTGCATGTCGGCGTGGAAGAAACCATCGCGCAGCGTGTGCCGCAGGAAAGACTGGATCAGCGTGTCGGCGAGCGCGTTGAGGTCGTGACCGGCGGCTTTGAGCCCCTCGATATCGGACATCTTGACGCCGTCGATCCATTCCATCGTCACGACGTCGCGGCCGGTGCGTTCCCAATCGACTTCCGGGACACGGAAGCCTGGATCGTCTTTTGTATTCTCGGCGAGTTCGGAAAGGGCCGCAGCCTCAAGCCGGAGGTCCATCTCGATCTTGGTCGTCTGCTCCAGCGTCCGCGTCACCTCAACTGGACGAAGGCGGCGGGCGGATTTGACGAAGCGCTGCTGCAGGTCGGCGATCAGGTACATGGCTTCCAGATCGTTCTGGAAGCGCTGGCGGACGCCGGGGCGGATGACCTTCACGGCGACCTTGCGTGGTCCTTTGGGTGTATCGATCGTGGCGGGATGCACTTGCGCTATGGAAGCGGCCGCAATCGGATCGCCGAAGTCACGGTAAAGCTCGGAGACCGGACGTCCCAGGGAGCCTTCGATATTGGCCTTTGCCGCCGCCACGGGGAAAAACGCCATCCGGTCCTGCAGGCTCGCCAGATCATCGGCAAACTGCGCCCCGACAACATCCGGCCGGGTCGCCAGAAACTGTCCCATCTTGACGTAGGACGGCCCCAACCGTTCCACAGCCGTCGCCAGTCGATCGCTGCGAACGGCACGTTTTGCCTTGCTGCGCGCAAACGGCTTCAGCAGTGCTTTGACGAGATGCGCTGACGGCGGCATGTCATCGGCAGGCAAGGCCAGCACCACGCCTTCGCGCACGAGAACCCAGCCGACTCTTGCGAGACGGAAATATGCGCCAAGAGTGCTCATGCGGATGCTTTCTTCCTGCCCTTACCAGCCATGTCGATCAGAGCTTCCAGCCGGAATGCAGGGCGGCAATGCCGCCGGTATAATTGGTATAGTTGACGCGAGAGAAGCCGGCAGTCCGGATCATCGTCGCAAAATCATCCTGATTGGGGAACTTGCGGATCGATTCCACCAGGTACTGGTAGGGCTCGGCATCGCCGGTAATCATCTTGCCGAACTGCGGAATGGCGTTGAACGACCAGGCATCGTAAACGCGGTCGAGAAGCGGCATTTCGACTTCGGAGAATTCCAGCACCAGAAGGCGTCCACCACGTTTCAGTACGCGATGTGCTTCCTTGAGCGCCACGTCGATGCGCGGTACGTTGCGGATGCCGAAAGCGACCGTATAGGCGTCAAAGCTGTTTGCCTCGAAGGGCAACTCTTCGGCATTGGCCTCGACGAAGGTCAGGTTGTCGGAAAGCTTCCTCTTGGCGGCGCGTTCTTCGCCAACTGCCAGCATCGAACCGTTGATATCGAGCACGGTGGCGTGAGCGAGACGATTGGATGCCTCGACGATACGAAACGCGATATCGCCTGTGCCGCCGGCCACGTCCAGAATCTTGTATGATGCTTCTTTGCGCGGTGCCAGTGCAGCGACCATCGCGTCCTTCCACAACCGGTGCATGCCCGCCGACATCACGTCGTTCATGATGTCATAGCGCTTGGCAACCTTATGGAAAACCTCGTTGACCAGTCCCTGCTTCTTGCCTTCGTCCACCTTGTGGAAGCCATAGGAAGTTTCCATACCGCCATCGGCGGTCGTGCGGGCGTCGGTCATCGTCGGTCTCCGTATTTATTGCGTTGCGGACCATAGCGGAAACGCCATGGCAGCGCTATCTGTTGCGGGCATCAATTGACCGCGACATTTCGCACGCACTCTATAGACCACTTGGTCCTAACGATAAACACCCGGATAAGCCAGATGCCAGAATTGCCTGAAGTCGAAACCGTCAGACGTGGCCTCACGCCCGCCATGGAAGGATCAACGATCCGAAAGGTGTATCTCGGTCGTCCGGACCTGCGGTTTCCTTTTCCGGGAGACTTTGTTTCGTTGATCGAAGGAAAGCGGATCGTCTCGCTTGGTCGAAGGGCGAAATATCTGCTGATCGAGCTTGAGGACGGGCTGACGGTCATCTGCCACCTTGGCATGTCGGGCTCGTTCCGTGTGGAAGTGGACGACACGGAAAGCGCACAGACGCCGGGGGAGTTCCACCATGCTCGCTCCAAGGATGGAAAGCACGATCACGTCATCTTTTATCTTGAGGGCAATCAGGGCCGCGTTTGCGTCATCTATAATGACCCCCGCCGGTTTGGTTTCATGCATCTGGTCGTGCGGAACAAGATAGATCTTTATCCCGCTTTCGCCGGGCTCGGACCCGAACCGACAGGCAATGCCTTGAGCGCGGATTATCTGGCCTCGAGATTTGCCGGCAAAAGCCAGCCATTAAAGACGACCTTGCTGGATCAGAAGGTCATTGCGGGTCTTGGCAACATCTATGTCTGCGAGGCTCTCTGGCGCGCGCATCTCTCGCCGCTTCGCGCGTCGGGAACGCTGGTGACGGCGACAGGAAAACCCAAGGCCCAGCTTGTCGAGCTAACCGAAAAGATCCGCGATGTGATTGCCGATGCGATTGCGGCCGGGGGCTCTTCGCTACGGGATCATATTCAGACCGACGGCACACTCGGATATTTCCAGCATTCCTTCTCCGTCTACGATCAGGAGGGCGAGCCTTGCCGCACACCCGGTTGCAAGGGTACCGTTGAACGGGTCGTACAGGCGGGACGTTCGACGTTTTATTGTGCCGCCTGCCAGAAGTAGCTCGGCAACACGTATATGGAGAAGGGAGGCCGCTGTGGACTATGAAACGATACTGGTGGAGAAACGCGACGAGGTTGGCGTCATAACGCTCAACCGGCCGAAGGCGCTGAATGCGCTCAACTCGGCTCTGCTGAAGGAACTGCGGCATATCCTTGCCTCTTTCTCCGCAGATGATTCCATTGGCGCCATCGTTATAACCGGCTCCGAAAAGGCATTTGCTGCCGGCGCTGATATCAAGGAAATGCAGTCTCTCGATTTCGTGGATGTCTATGTCGGCGATTTTCTTGGTGGTTGGGATGAGGTTGCGGCAACCCGCAAGCCGGTCATTGCCGCGGTTTCGGGCTTTGCTCTCGGCGGCGGATGCGAACTGGCAATGATGTGCGATTTCATTATTGCCTCGGATACGGCGAAGTTCGGCCAGCCTGAGATTACCCTAGGTGTCATTCCGGGCATGGGCGGCTCTCAGAGGCTCACCAGAGCTGTCGGCAAGGCAAAGGCGATGGATATGGTGCTGACGGGTCGCATGATGGATGCGGCAGAGGCTGAGCGCGCCGGACTGGTATCGCGCATCGTGCCGGCGGCCAGCCTCGTCGAGGACGCAATAGAGGCGGCAACGCGTATTGCTTCACTGTCGCGTGCTTCCGTTGTCATGGCCAAGGAGAGCGTCAATCGCTCGTTCGAAGTGTCGCTTTCGGAGGGACTGAGATTTGAACGCCGTCTGTTTCAGTCGCTGTTCGCAACGGAGGACCAGAAGGAGGGAATGGCTGCTTTCAGCGAAAAGCGCAAACCCGCATTCAGGAACCGTTAGAGTCTCTGTAATGGAATAAGGAAACGCGCTAAGGATTCGGAATAACGGCGTTTTCAGTGAAATTGCGCGTTGACGGGCGTCCGCTTTAACGGTATATGCCCGCCCACGGTTACGGAAAGTCATCCGGCTTGTCCGAAATTACTCCCGCATTCTTGGGTTACGTGAGGTCGTAGAACGACCCGATCCTGTGGTTGCGGAATTTGGTTCGAATTCGAAGAGAGGCATACATGGCCAATACAACTTCGGCGAAAAAGGCGACCCGCAAGATCGCTCGCCGTACCGCAGTCAACAAGGCTCGCCGTTCGCGCGTTCGCGGCTTCATCCGCAAGGTTGAAGAAGCCATCGCATCGGGCGACCTGGCAGTAGCCACCGAAGCTCTGAAGGCTGCTCAGCCGGAAATCCAGCGCGCTGCTACAAAGGGCGTTCTGCACGGCAACACTGCTTCCCGCAAGGTGTCTCGCCTGGCGCAGCGTGTTAAGGCACTTTCCGCCTAATCCGGCTAATCACAATTCGCTATTTAAAAAGCCTGGCCTTTGGCCGGGCTTTTTGTGATTCTAACCGTACGTTAATCTTTCCTGATGTAGCGTGACAATAGCATGTCAAGGAGGCGACACAAAAAGCGATTATAAATCAAATACTTGCTGGAGGTCGCCTTGAAACACCGAGGCTTTCTTTACGGAAGTCGGGGCAAGTTTCGAGTCAAGATAATTTTTATTTTTTTGCCAAAATCGTCTCGCGGAAAACGAGAAATTTGAATCTCATTGATTCATAAGAGATTCTGCTTCGGGCCGTTCCGGTGATGCAAAACGGCTTTCCTGAGTCAATGGCCGTTGTTCGTTTTTGCAGAAAAAACGCCATTGATCTCTGCCATCGATCCTGCCTAAATGCATTTCAACAAGGGGCGCGGATCTCAGTCCACAGATTATCTCGATGATCATATCGGCGATATTCACCCTTGTTGCGGGCGGATCTTTCGGGGTTCGTTTTTTTCAGTTCATGGAGCTATTTGCGCCGTTCCGGTCTCGGAGCGAACGGGTAGTCTTTGTCTGAAGAAATACATGTTCAGGTTGCAACGAAAGGAGTGTTGTTAGCGTATCGCAGGCCTCTCCATGATGAAGAGGGAAATGGGATAACCGGCTCGCGAACGAGTAGCGCTTTGGACAATTCTTGCGAGGGGAATGTCGAAAGCAAGAATAACACGAGGGGGATCCCTGACGGTGAATTTGATCGTCAGGCTATGATTGGCAATTTGAAAGGCGGCAATATGCAATTGAATTTGGCGATGGGTGCGGTGACGGACGGGGACCGTGCACCAAAGGCATCCGATGCAGCTTGCTCTGACGCGGCAGGGGACAAATCGACAATGAAGCACGATGCGCTGTTTGAACGTTTTAGCGCGCGGCTCAAGGCACAGGTCGGTCCCGAAGTTTACGCTAGCTGGTTTGCAAGACTTAAACTCCATTCTGTTTCCAAAAGCGTTGTTCGCTTTACTGTTCCAACGACCTTTTTGAAGTCGTGGATCAACAACCGTTATATGGATCTCATCACCAGCCTGGTGCAGAGCGAGGATGCGGATGTTCTGAAGGTCGAGATTCTCGTCCGTTCGGCAACCCGTCCGGTTCGTCCTGCGCAGGCGGAAGAGCGCATGCAGCCCGTACAGGAAGTCGGTGCGATCCAGCGGAACAAGCCATCCATTCCGCAGCAGCCGGCTTTAACGCCGTCGCTTCAGTCTGCCACGGCGCAGCCTACAGTGCGGCAGGGTAGCTCTGGTCCATTGTTCGGCTCTCCGCTTGATACACGTTTCACCTTCGATACCTTCGTTGAGGGCTCGTCGAACCGTGTTGCTTTGGCGGCGGCCAAGACCATTGCAGAAGCTGGTGCTGGCGCTGTGCGCTTCAACCCGCTGTTCATTCATGCAGGCGTTGGCCTCGGTAAGACGCACTTGTTGCAGGCTATCGCCAATGCAGCCATCGACAGCCCGCGCAATCCGCGCGTCGTCTATCTGACGGCTGAGTACTTCATGTGGCGTTTTGCAACGGCGATCCGTGACAATGATGCACTGACGCTCAAGGACACCTTGCGCAACATCGACCTGCTCGTCATCGATGACATGCAGTTCCTTCAGGGCAAGATGATCCAGCATGAGTTCTGCCATTTGCTGAACATGCTGCTGGACAGCGCCAAGCAGGTCGTTGTCGCTGCCGATCGCGCCCCCTGGGAGCTGGAATCGCTTGATCCACGCGTCCGTTCGCGTCTTCAGGGTGGCATGGCCATCGAAATCGAAGGCCCTGATTACGACATGCGTTATGAAATGCTGAACCGTCGCGTCGGCTCGGCCCGTCAGGATGATCCGTCCTTTGATATTTCGGAAGATATTCTGACGCATGTTGCCAAAAGCGTCACGGCAAGTGGGCGCGAGCTTGAGGGTGCCTTCAACCAGTTGATGTTCCGCCGCTCGTTCGAACCGAACCTGTCTGTGGATCGCGTTGATGAACTGCTGTCGCATCTCGTCGGTACGGGCGAAGCCAAGCGTGTTCGCATCGAAGACATCCAGCGTATTGTTGCCAAGCATTATAACGTGTCGCGCCAGGAACTTGTGTCCAACCGTCGTACACGCGTTATCGTCAAGCCGCGTCAGGTTGCCATGTATCTGTCGAAGATGCTGACACCTCGCTCCTTCCCGGAGATCGGCCGTCGTTTCGGTGGACGTGACCACACGACCGTTCTGCATGCGGTTCGCAAGATCGAGGAACTGATTTCGGGCGACACCAAGCTCGGTCACGAGGTCGAACTGCTGAAACGTTTGATCAACGAGAACAACGCATAAAAAAAGCGGCCTTCGGGCCGCTTTTTTATTTGTCTGTCACAGGCTTGAAGTTCAGTCAGCAGGCCAGATCAGCGACGACGGCGTCCAGAATGAGCATGCCGGCAGGCGTGCAGCGCAAGCGAGAATTGCCGAGGCGTTCGACAAAACCGTGTTGCAGCAGGAAGTCTTCCTTTTCCGGATCGAGTTCACGACCTGAAAGTTCGCTCCACCTGGCAAGATCAACGCCTTCCCGAAGCCGAAGACCCATCAGCAACAGTTCGTCCGACTGTTCGTCAACGCCCAGAAGCTCCTGATCGACCATGCCGTGCCCGTCGCGTTCCACGGCTTCGAGCCAGGTTTCCGGATGTCGCTGGGTCGCCGTCGCAAGCTTGGACGAGCCCTTTGTCAAACGCCCATGGGCGCCAGGTCCGATGCCGGCATAATCTCCATACCGCCAGTAAGTGAGATTGTGTCGGCTTTCCGCGCCGGGACGCGCGTGGTTCGACACTTCATAGGCGGGCATGCCGTAACGCTCGGTGATTTCTTGCGTTGCCTCATAAAGGATAGCCGAATGTTCGCCGTCCGGCACGATGAGTTTGCCTGCTTTGTGCAGACCGTAGAAGGGGGTGCCTTCCTCGATCGTCAACTGGTAGAGCGACAAATGATCCACGGCGTAGGAAACCGCTTCTTTCAGTTCCGCGTCCCATTCCTCCACCGTCTGTCTGGGGCGGGCATAGATCAGATCGAAAGACATGCGTGGAAAGATTTCGCGTGCCAGCCGGATCGCTTTCAAGGCATCGGCAACATCATGCAATCTGCCCAGGAATTTCAGGTCACGATCATTGAGGGCCTGCACGCCGAGTGACACCCGGTTGACACCCGCCGCCCGATAGCCGCGAAAACGCTCAGCCTCGACGCTGGATGGGTTGGCCTCCATGGTAATCTCGATACCATCTGGCACATGCCAGAAGCGCGAGACGCCATCGAGGACAGCGCCAACCGTCCGCGGGTCCATCAGCGATGGTGTGCCGCCGCCCATGAAGATGCTGGTGACGGCGCGAGGACCACTGATGGCCCGCATGCGCTCCATTTCTTTCAGGAAAGCTGCAGTAAATCGCTCCTGATCCACGGGCTTGTGGCGGACATGACTGTTGAAATCACAATAGGGACACTTGGCCGCACAGAACGGCCAGTGCAGGTATATACCAAACCCCGGATCGCCCGTATCCGGCAGAAGCGATGTGCCGGGGGCAGAAATCTGATGCTCCCCGTTCATCGGGTTCAAGCCTCCAGGCACGTTTCTACGAATTTCTTGAATGCACGCGCACGGTGCGAAAGGGCAAAATCATCGCCCGGTTTCCAGCCGTGTTTTTCCTCGGCGGTCATTTCGCCGAATGTCGCCTCATAGCCTTGCGGCTGGAAAATCGGATCGTAACCGAACCCGCTCGTTCCGCGTGGCGGCCAGGCAACAGAGCCTTCAACCTCTCCACGGAAATACTCGAGATGACCATCCGGCCAGGCAAGGCAGAGCACACTGACGAAACGGCAGCCTCGCTCGGCAGGAGTTGCAGCCTTGCGCTCGGCAAGTGCATCCTCGACCTTCTGCATGGCCATCTGAAAATCGCGCGTGCCGTCAGCGGTTTCCGCCCAGTTGGCCGTATAGACACCAGGTGCGCCATCAAGAGCATAGATCACCAGACCGGAATCGTCGGAGAGGGCCGGCAGACCAGACGCTTTCGCTGAGGCAAGCGCCTTGATGGCAGCATTTTCCTCAAACGTCGTCCCGGTCTCGTCCGGCTCGGCGAAATTGAGTTCTGCCGCCGATTTTGCCGAAAAGCCGAACGGTCCGATGAGATCGGCGATTTCGGCAATCTTGCCCTTGTTGTGGCTGGCGACGACGATCGTGCGGGTATCGAGCTTGCGCATGGCGTATCCTATCGGCTCAGGCAATTGCCTGCTTCTGCAGGGCAACCAGTTCAGCGCATCCTGTCTTGGCAAGACCAAGCAGCGTCAGAAACTCTTCTTCGGAAAAAGGCGTGCCTTCCGCCGTACCCTGGATTTCGACGATGCCGCCTGCACCGGTGATGACGAAATTGGCATCGGTTTCGGCAGAAGAGTCTTCCAGATAGTCGAGATCGATGACGGGCTGGTTGGCAAAGATGCCGCAGGAAATCGCAGCAACATGGTCCTTGAGGACCTTGTCGACCTTGATCATGTTGCGGGTTTCCATCCACTTCAGGCAATCGTGCAGGGCAATCCATGCGCCGGTGATCGAGGCTGTGCGCGTCCCGCCATCTGCCTGGATCACGTCGCAGTCGATGCTGATCTGGCGCTCGCCAAGTGCCTGCAGGTCAACGACAGCGCGAAGCGAGCGGCCGATGAGGCGCTGGATTTCCTGGGTGCGGCCACCCTGCTTGCCAGATGCAGCTTCTCGCTTCATGCGCTCGTGCGTGGAGCGTGGCAGCATGCCGTATTCTGCTGTGACCCAACCTTTGCCGCTGTTGCGCAGCCACGGCGGCGTCTTTTCTTCAAGGCTCGCCGTGACAAGCACATGCGTGTCACCGAATTTGACAAGACAGGAACCTTCCGCATGTTTCGAGAAATTACGCTCGAAGGAAACCTTGCGCATCTGGTCGGTTTTTCTGCCTGAAGGCCGCATCTCGTCACTCTCCTTGTTCGTTTCAGCCTTCTAGAGCGTTTCCCGGTGAAATGGAAACAGTTCTGTGGGTTCTGAGGGGATTATATGTATGCGAATGGCCTGCATCGTTGCGATCGCATTCGGAAAGGGTCCTTCATACCGATGGATCGCCCACATCAATGCCTTCGGCGAGGCGATCAAGAAGCGCCTTGTGTTACGCCAATTTCCGTTTTGCCGTGGCCGCACGACGCACTATATTGATGCAGAATAATGACGATGAAAAAGAACGGGCAAAATGGGTTTTTCGGCGCCGCTTTCAAGAGATCAGGCATCGTTGCTGGACGAACGCTCGCGGGAGATCTTCCGGCGAATTGTCGAAGGGTATCTGGAAACAGGTGAGCCCTTGGGCTCTCGCAGTCTGTCTCGATTGTTGCCGATGTCGCTTTCGCCTGCCTCCGTTCGCAATGTCATGAGCGACCTGGAAGAACTGGGCCTGATCTATTCGCCGCATATCAGTGCCGGGCGCCTGCCGACACAGACGGGTCTGCGGTTTTTCGTTGACGCCTTCATGCAGGTCGGCGATCTGCCGGAAGATCAGCGTGCCAGTATCGACCGTCAGATCGGCCCCATGTCGGGCCAGGAGCAGCCGCTCGACGGACTGCTGACCGAAGCAAGCCGCATGCTCTCTGGCATGTCGCGTGGGGCCGGCTTGGTGTTGACCGCCAAAAACGATGTCATATTGAAGCATGTCGAGTTCATACGGCTTGAGCCGACGAAGGCGCTTGCCGTGCTGGTCGGTGATCACAACCAGGTCGAAAACCGGATCATCGAATTGCCAGCGGGAATTTCGTCCTCGCAACTCACGGAAGCCGCAAACTTCATCAACGCCCATCTTGGCGGGCAGACATTGCAGGAACTGAGGAGCCAGTTTCAGATCCATAAGGCGGAGCTCCAGACAGAGCTCGGCCAGCTCGCGCAGGATCTGGTCGAACGGGGACTGGCGATATGGGCTGGTGATAATGAGGATGGCAAGCTTGGCCGTCTCATTGTTCGTGGCCGCTCCAACCTGCTGGAGGGCCTTGCGGGCGAAGAGGATATCGATCGTGTCCGCATGTTGTTCGATGATCTCGAGCGCAAGGAAAACCTCATCGAGATTCTCAATCTGGCCGAGAGCGGTTCGGGTGTGCGTATTTTTATCGGTTCGGAAAACAAGCTCTTTTCGCTTTCCGGCTCGTCGCTGATTGTTGCGCCGTATCGCGACGAGGAAAACCGGGTCGTTGGAGCGGTCGGGGTTATCGGCCCGACGCGGCTCAATTACGCCCGCATCGTTCCCATGGTGGACTACACGGCACAGATTATGGCCCGCCTTTCCAGGAAAACACGATAGGAATTGGTCTAATGACCAGACAATTGCGGCAGGCTTTTTGCCGCAAGCCTTGATTTTTGCCGACCAAAGCTCGATATCGGGCGCAAACAACAAAGTTAATCTTCCAATCTGGAGAACGTCATGACCGACGATACAAAAAAGCCCGGACCTGACGCGGACGTCGCCGAAGAAGTAATCGACAGTGCGCTGGCGGGTGAAGAAGCTCTCGAAGACATCACCGCCAAGGCAGCAGAACCCGATCCGATCGAGGTTTTGAAAGCCGAAAATACCGATCTGCGTGATAAATTTCTGCGTCTTGCCGCAGAAATGGACAATCTTCGCCGTCGCACAGAACGTGAAGTCAAGGATGCGAAGCTTTATTCCGTGGCAGGTTTTGCGCGCGATATGCTGGCTGTATCAGACAATCTGCGCCGTGCGCTGGAAGCTATTCCCGACCATCTCAAGACCGATGCCGAAGCCGGTATCAGCGGCCTGATCGAAGGCGTTGATATGACTGAACGCTCGATGTTGTCTGCGCTTGAGCGTCACGGCGTCAAGAAGATCGATGCTGAAGGTGAGAAGTTCGATCCGAATTTCCATCAGGCAATGTTCGAAATCCCGAACACGACTGTTCCCAACAACACGGTGCTTCAGGTCGTTCAGGCGGGCTATACCATCGGTGATCGTGTATTGCGCCCCGCCATGGTTGGCGTTGCAAAAGGTGGTCCGAAGCTGGAAGCTGTTGCGACGGCTGAGCCGGGCACAGGCTCGCTCAATGAAAAAGATGCCTGAGACAACAAGTCTCCGGAAGAATAAAAAAACGCGCCTCGGGGCGCGTTTTTTTATGTGGATGTCTTGCCCGAACGGTTAGCCGCTCTCACAAAGGCTCGCGCTGTCAGGCAGCGGTTGCCTGCTCCTGATTGAGAAATGCATAGATCGCGGTGTCGGAATCTGTCGCACGCAGCTTGGCCACAAGCTCCGGGTCACGCAGCGCACGCGCAATGCGCGACAGCGCCTTCAGATGGTCGGCGCCAGCCCCTTCGGGGGCAAGAAGAAGAAACACCAGATCGACAGGCTGATCATCCAGCGCTTCGAAATCGACAGGCGTCTCAAGGCGCGCAAAGACGCCGGTGATCGCGTTGATGCTGCTGAGTTTGCCATGCGGAATAGCGATGCCATGCCCCACACCGGTCGAGCCGAGCCGCTCGCGCTGGAGGATGACGTCAAAAACTTCCCGTTCCGACACTCCAGTAATTCTGGCCGCTTTCGCCGCCAGTTCCTGGAGCAGTTGTTTTTTGGAATTCACCTTGAGGGCGGGAATAATCGCATCTTGTTGCAGCAAATCTGCCAACGCCATTCTATTTTTCCTTCATGCCATCGAGACGGTAGGGAGGCAAATTCGCTGTTGCGGGGATGCCTCCCACGTCTTGTCAGACTGTTCAGCTCTTGATCGTCGCTGCGTCGATCCAGCCTATATTGCCGTCGTTCCGCCGGTAGACGATGTTGAGATATTCCTTACCGGGGCTGCGAAACACCAGAACCGGTTCGTCCGTCATGTCGAGGGCCATAACGGCGCTCGCTACGGACATGGTCTTAATCTGTTTCGAGCTCTCGGCTACGATGGTGGGTGCGTAATCTTCCGGAACTTCGTCGTCCGCGTCCGAGATTGCATCCATCACGGTATAAGCAATTTCCTGTGTGCCGCCGTTGGAAGCAGAACCGTTGTGGTGGTCCTTCAGCTTCCGCTTGTAGCGACGCAGGCGTTTTTCAATCCGTTCCGCAGCAGCTTCGAAGCTTGCCTGAGGATCATTGGCCTGACCTGCTGCGTGCAAAACAACACCCGTATCGAGGTGAATTTTGCAATCGGCAGCAAAACGCGGCCCGGATTTTTCAACGGTCACTTGTCCTGAATACCCCCCATCGAAGTATTTGGTAACCGCCAGACCTATGTTGTCCTCGATCCGCTGACGGAAAGATTCGCCGATCTCCATATGTTTACCAGATACACGCACACTCATGGAATTTTTCCTTTTTGTAGTGATTTGCGAGTACCAGCTTACGTCAAGCTGCGCGCGCATCCAAGCGTTTCGAAGACCTCTTTGGGCCTCCATTCCAAATTTACGCCTCTGGACGGTGGAGATGAATCCGTTACAAACAACCTTGCTACCGTGTGCGGCGGGCTTCTAGCCGTTGCATCGGTAAGAGTCAATGGGATGCCGGAAAACCCTAGAAAACGTGATCTCTGGGGTCCTCAATAGGTCGACAATTTCGCCATCGCCTTTTTCTCGCGACGTCTTTGAACGGAGGAGGGGATGTTCATCGCTTCACGGTATTTTGCAACCGTGCGGCGTGCGAGATCGATACCGCTGCTTTTCAGATTATCGACAATATCATCGTCGGAAAGAACAGCATCCGCGGCCTCCTGAGCGATCATCGTCTTGATACGATGGCGGACCGCTTCTGCGGAATGGCTGTCGCCACCCTCCACGGAGCTGATCGACACGCTGAAGAAATATTTCAGCTCGAAAACCCCGCGAGGTGTCAGCATGTACTTCTTGGACGTGACGCGGCTGACGGTGGATTCGTGCATCTTGATCGCATCGGCAACGGTCTTGAGGTTCAACGGCCGCAGATGGCCAACCCCATTGACCAGGAACGCATCCTGCTGGCGCACGATTTCCGTGGCGACTTTCATGATTGTCTTGGCGCGTTGATCGAGGCTTCGCGTCAGCCAGTGCGCGGTCTGCATGCACTCCGACAGGAAATCCTGATCCTCGCCTTCCCGCGTCTTGTGTTTCGAGACCTCGGCGAAATAGGTCTGGTTGATCAGCACCCTTGGCAGGGTATCGGGATTGATCTCCACCAGCCATCCACCTTCGGACGACGGGCGCACGATGATGTCGGGCACGATCGTCTCGGAAACAGTCGACTCGAAACCGGCACCTGGTCGTGGGTTGAGCGTTCTGATCTCCGAGAGCATATCGAGGAGGTCTTCTTCATCCACACCGCAAAGTTTTTTTAACGTGGCAAAATCGCGTTTTGCCAGGAGTTCCAGGTTGTCGATGAAAGCCCGCATGGCCGGATCGAGCCGGTCTTTCTGGGCAAGCTGTATGGCCAGACATTCGCTGAGTGAGCGCGCAAAAACACCAGGTGGGTCAAATCCCTGAAGTGCTTTCAGGACGTTTTCCGCTGCAGCCGTCGTCGTTCCCAGCCGCTCCGCTGTCTCCTGCACCGCATCGACGGCAATATAACCGGTCTCGTCGAGTTGGCCGATCAGTGCGTCCGCAATCAGGCGATCTTCGGCAGAGGTGATGGCGAAGGGTACTTGCTGGTTCAGATGGTCATGCAGGCTTGGCTTGGCAGCGACAAAATCGTCAAGATCATAGCTTTCGCCAGCTTCCTGGCCCGGCATTGAGCGCCACTGGCTCAGAAGCTCCGGCGCATCGGCCTTCCGCGGTTCCGCGTCGTCAGGGAAGACGTTCTCGAAGCTGGTATCGAGTTGTTCACCGAGATTGGCGGCGCGATCCCCGTACCAGTCGTCCGAATCGGATGTGACTGAAGGCGTTGGCGCGCTGGAAAGATCGTCATCTCCATCGTTGAAGTTTGCTACATTTTCAGGCGCAGTCGTGCCTAAATCGCTATCGTTTGCTGCAATTTCCAGCAGCGGGTTTCGCTCGACCTCTTGCGCGATAAACTGCGTCAGCTCGAAATGCGTCATTTGAAGCAGCTGGATCGACTGCATCAATTGAGGCGTCATCACGAGGGACTGGTTTTGACGCAGCAAAAGGCTGGCAGACAATGCCATGGTGGACGCGAAACTCCCCTTACAGCTTCCTCACAGCCTCATTTTCCAGAAAATTCACGGAGACAATGAAACTTGGCCCAAAAATTGCTTTTTTATCTCATTTGGTCAAGCGTCAGAGTGGGGCGAGGTGAAGAATCTTTCGCGTCCAGCCGTCAAAGGCTAAAATTATTGCCGAGATAGAGACGGCGTACATCGGGATTATTGACGATGTCATCCGCACGGCCATGAGTCAGCACTTCGCCCGCATGAATAATGTAGGCACGGTCGATCAGGCCAAGCGTTTCTCTCACGTTATGGTCTGTAATCAGAACGCCGATCCCACGGGCAGTCAAGTGCCTGACAAGATTCTGAATATCGCTGACGGAGATTGGATCAACGCCGGCGAAAGGCTCATCGAGCAGCATGAAGGTTGGGTCGGTCGCAAGCGCGCGGGCAATTTCAAGACGACGGCGCTCACCGCCCGAAAGGGCAACGGCCGGAGACTTGCGCAACTGCGCGATGTGAAACTCTTCCAGCAACTCATCGAGCTTGTGGTTGCGTTTCTTGGCGTCCGGTTCATGCACCTCAAGAACGGCCTTGATGTTGTCTTCGACCGTCAGTCCGCGGAAAATTGATGCTTCCTGCGGCAGGTACCCTACACCGAGGCGGGAACGACGATACATCGGCATGGAGGTGACGTCGTTGCCGTTAATGGCGATCTTGCCCGTATCAACAGGCACGAGACCGGTAATCATATAAAAGCAGGTCGTCTTGCCGGCGCCGTTCGGGCCTAGCAAGCCCACGGCTTCGCCGCGGCGTACAACCAGCGAAACACCATTGACGACGCGTCGCGTATTATAGGTTTTCGTGAGGCCGTGCGCGATCAGCGTGCCTTCGTAGCGTGCCTTGTCAGCACCAGACGCCGCTTCATCGGAGCGGCCCGGCGTGCCGCCGAACATATTTGAGAACGATGGTATCTTCACGAGGAAAGACTACTGTTTCTTTTGCGACTTGGGGTCGAGCATGATTCGAACCGGGCCACCACAGCTTTCAAGCTTGGCCTGTCCCGTGTTCATCAGCACCGTCAGCTTGCAGCCGGTGAAGACATTGGTGCCTTCAGACAGAACGACCTGTTTGCCGGTCAAGATGAATGTCTGTGCCGCCATGTCGAACTCGCCGTGATCGGCGGTTGCTTTCTGGGTTCCGGATGTCAGGAAGACGTTGTTGTCGACGAAGATCTTTTCGATATTCGCGTCACCGCTCGTCAGCGACGAACCTTCACCCTTGTAGTTCACGGTCATCTTGCCGGACTGAAGGGTGGTCGTTCCCTGAACCACTTTCACATTGCCGGTGAAATAGGCCTTGCGCTCCTGATCCCGGATCTCGAGCTGGTCGCTTTCAATGGCGATCGGCTGGTCACCGGAAAGTTTGACGCCCTGCATGTTGCTGGTCGTGTTCTGCGCCAGCGCGGTGGAGGCGAAACAGACAGCGGCGATCGCAAGATAGGCCGACTTGCCGAGAAAAACGGGACGGGAAATGTGCATCATCTGGACCGGGCTCTCACTTGCCTTCATTCTTGATATTGGATGCAGCGATACGTGCGCGTACCTGCCCCGAAAAAGTGATTGTTTTGCCATTATCGGCGATATGAATCGATTGCGCAACAATGGAGCCGTCCTTTGTCTTAATGGAAACGGGCTCTTCGCTGCTCATTTTTCCGGCCTTCAGATCGACATCCGCAGACTGGAACTTTGCTTGTATGCCATTGCTGAGATTGATGTCAAAAGGTGCAGTCATCTTCAGCGAGTTTGTCGAACGGTCGAAAATGCCTTCCTGTGCGATAACCTGTGCAATGCTGTCATTGACCGGCACTGCGGCAAGAACCTTTTCAAGCGTCATGAGATTGGGGTTTGCGATGTCCTGAAGCGCGCGATCGGCATTCATGGAGTAGTCGATGCCCTGCTCGTTGCGGCCTGCAACAGCAGGTTTCTCCATCACGATCTTGCCGTCTTCAATGCGAGCGCTCTCGAGCGAGACTTCGTCCGGGACCCAGGTTCTGACAAGCGAGACGCCAATGAATGCGAGCGAAACCACAATCGCGCTGACCGGTAGAATGATCTTCAGACGCTTGACCAGCACGGAATGTTTGAGCGCACGTTCGTAAGCCGCGGCCTGACCGTTCGGCAATGAAAATGCGGGCGCTGGTTCGCGAAGTCTTTCAAGCATGTGAGTGGGTCCGGTCACTTCGTGCGCGCCATTCATGGTCCGCAGCGGAAGTTTTTTGTTCATCCTGATGTGTTTGGCACGTGTGCCTTGCCCTGCCAATATGGTTTTTGTCTGGAAAGGTGCAAGAGATGCGCTAATTTTATGATTATTCGGTTTACGCATTGCTTCCTTGCAGCTTCACGCTAGAACCACCACATTGCGCGTTGCATGCGGCATCGCTTGCTCAGGACCGCCGAGGCAGAGGTTTTCATGGATCAGATGGCGATAGCGGATCGCAGGCAGTTGCGCCGAAAGCTTACATTCTGGCGGGTTGCTGCCGTTTTCCTGTTGATTGCAGGCCTCTTTGGACTTTACCGGGTTTTCTGGACAGCGCCGCAACAAAGCGAGCGCCCGCATATCGCCCGTGTCGAAATTTCCGGACTTATCCAGGACAATACCGAGCTTCTTGAGCGCCTCGCCAAAATCGAGAAAAGTGACAATGTGAAGGGGCTGATCGTTTCGATCTCGTCTCCGGGCGGCACGACCTATGGCGGTGAACGCATCTTCAAGGCACTTCGTGCTGTGGCTGAAAAGAAGCCGGTGGTTTCCGATATCCGTACTCTTGCTGCCTCGGCAGGATACATGATTGCTGCGGCTGGCGACACGATCGTTGCAGGCGAAACCTCGATCACCGGCTCGATCGGCGTGATCTTTCAGTATCCGCAGCTCGGGCCGTTGATGGAAAAGCTCGGCGTCTCACTGCAGGAAATCAAGTCATCTCCGCTAAAAGCCGAACCGTCGCCGTTCCATGACGCGCCCGAAGAGGCGAAGACCATGATAAGGGCCATGGTGACGGACAGCTACGACTGGTTTGTCAACCTTGTGGCGGATCGTCGCAAGCTTCCGAAAGAGACCGTTCTGGCACTGGCGGATGGATCGATCTACACGGGCAGGCAGGCGCTGGCCAACAAGCTGGTGGATGCTCTGGGTGGTGAAAAGGAAATCCGCGACTATTTCCAGACACGCGATGTGGCAAAGGATTTGCCGATCGTCGAATGGCGCGCGCCGTCATCGAAATCGCCACTTTCGCTCTTCAGCATTGCCGGGATCGCAAGAATACTCGGATATGAGGATTTTCTACCGCTTGCAGGGGCTGGGCAGATCGGCGCGGAAAAGTTGTTTCTTGACGGTCTCGTTTCGGTTTGGCAGGTTGAGCAAAATTAAAAACCCAATTTTTTCAGGGGGCAACCGTGATAAAGTCTGAACTGGTGCAGATCGTTGCTGCGCGTAACCCGCACCTTTATCACCGCGACGTCGAAAATATCGTCAACGCGGTGCTGGATGAAATCACGGATGCGCTGGCTGCAGGAAATCGTGTCGAGCTTCGCGGTTTCGGCGCATTTTCCGTGAAGAACCGACCTTCTCGCTCAGGCCGGAACCCACGTACGGGTGAATCGGTTTTTGTCGAAGAAAAGTGGGTGCCGTTTTTCAAGACCGGCAAGGAATTGCGCGAGCGCCTCAACCCCGGCATGGGTGATGAAGAGGACGATTGATCCTCTCGGCCTTCAAGGTCGGACCCTGGCCTGCCCGCCAAGATGGAGTATTGCGGATGTCGAAAAAACTCATCAACCTCATCATCCTGGTGCCGCTGGCAATTGTGCTGATTATTCTGTGCGTCGCCAATCGACAGTCGGCTACGCTTGCGCTCAATCCGTTCAGACCTGAAGACAGCGTTCTTTCTTTTACTGCGCCGTTTTTCGTGTTCCTGTTCCTCGCGGTCATTTTCGGCGTTTTGCTGGGCTCGGCGGCGACATGGTTTTCGCAAGGGAAACATCGTAAGCGCGCCCGTGCCGAAGCAAAAGAGGCGGTGCGCTGGCATGATGAGGCAAACCGCCAGAAGGCCGCCGCAGCCGCGCAGGTTTCGCAACTCCCGGCAAAGTGATATCGCAGACATTCGTGCGGTCTCTATGCGAGCGCCGCATGGAGTGGTATTTGCTGCCTGATAACGAGTTGGGCAGAAGCGGAAAGATTTCCATTGAAGAAAAAAGACAGCCGGCCGGGCAGTAAGGTTCGTGCCGGGAGCGAAAAAAAACAGGCTTATTCTGCAAAGTCGCCAAGACGCCCGGAAACCGCGCCGAAAAAGCGTGAGCCCGACGCCGTAAGGAGCGCGCCAAAAGCTGTTGCCAAAGAAAAAGTTGCTGCGCCCCTTCCCGTAGAGCAGGTCCCGACCCGCGCGCTGAAGACCCGGATCGGCGATCTGCCGGCGGAACAGGTTCCGATCATTCTGGAATCGAGCGGTGCAGGCGATTTCCATCTAATTGACAGCGGTAACGGGCTGAAGCTCGAACAATATGGCGATTACCGGATCGTTCGCCCGGAAGCGCAGGCCCTATGGCGGCCGACGCTGCCAGAGCGCGTCTGGCAGAATGTCGACGCGGTGTTCACCGGCGATACCGATGAAGACGGGATGGGCCGCTGGCGTTTTCCCAAGGCGGCGCTTGGCGAAACCTGGCCATTGTCGCTTCTCGGTGTTGATTTCCTTGGCCGTTTCACGGCGTTTCGTCATGTCGGTGTCTTCCCAGAGCAGATCGTGCACTGGGAATGGCTGAAAAACACGATCGAGACCGCTGATCGGCCGCTGAAGGTGCTCAATCTGTTTGGATACACTGGCGTTGCATCGCTGGTCGCGGCGGCTGCAGGTGCGGAAGTCACCCATGTCGATGCCTCCAAGAAAGCAATTGGCTGGGCAAAGGAAAATCAGGCCCTGGCGCGACTGGAAGAGGCGCCGATCCGCTGGATCTGTGAAGATGCCATGAAGTTCATTCTGCGCGAGGAACGACGCGGCAATACCTACGACATTATTCTGACCGACCCGCCGAAGTTCGGCCGTGGCACGCATGGCGAGGTCTGGGAGCTTTTCGACCACCTGCCGCTGATGCTGGACGTGTGTCGGGACATTCTGTCGCCAAAGGCAGTCGGGCTTGTGCTGACCGCTTACTCCATTCGGGCCAGCTTCTATTCCATGCATGAATTGATGCGCGAAACGATGCGCGGTGCCGGTGGCGTGGTGGCCTCAGGCGAGCTTGTCATTCGCGAGGCCGGCCTTGATGGCAAGACGCCGGGCCGGGCTCTTTCCACTTCACTTTTCAGCCGCTGGGTGCCGAAATGACAAACGATATGCGCGAAAGCGGCGCGCGCCGCGTTGGGCAGGTCAAGGAAGTAACCAGCCTTGCCAACCCGATCGTCAAGGACATCAAGGCTCTTACCCAGAAGAAGGGGCGTGAAGAGACCGGCACCTTCATGGCGGAGGGGCTGAAACTGGTCATCGACGCCGTCGAACTGGGCTGGACGATTAAAACGCTGGTTTATGCCAAGGCTGCCAAGGGCAAGCCGCTGGTGGAACAGGTTGCGGCAAAGACCGTGGCTTCCGGTGGCCTCGTGCTGGAAGTCAGCGAAAAGGTTATCTCGTCCATCACCCGACGCGACAATCCGCAGATGGTTGTTGGTATTTTCGAGCAGAAATGGAAGCCTCTCAGGGACATTCGCCCGCTTAAGGGTGAAACCTACATTGCGCTCGACCGGGTGCGCGATCCTGGTAATCTTGGCACCATCATTCGTACCGCTGATGCCGCAGGTGCATCCGGCGTCATTCTGGTTGGCGATTGCACCGATCCGTTTTCACTGGAGACGGTCCGAGCCACCATGGGGTCTGTTTTTGCAATCCCGGTCGCACGAGCTAGCGTCGAGGAATTTCTGGCCTGGAAAAAAACGGCTGACGTCAGTGTCGTTGCGACCCATCTTGCCGGTTCGGTCGACTATCGGACCATCGATTACGCAAAAAAACCGGTCGTGCTGTTGATGGGCAACGAACAATCCGGTCTGCCGCCGGAACTCGCCAGCAAGGCGGATCAGCTTGCGCGTATTCCCCAGCAGGGGCGCGCCGATAGCCTGAATTTGGCCATAGCGAGTGCTGTCATGCTTTTTGAGGCACGTCGCCATCTCCTAGAGCTTGCGCCGGTGAAATGATGCAGAACACAGCCGTCTTTTCGAAAACCGTTCCCGCTGTCGCTTTGATCGTCGCCGCGCTGGTGCTGGATCAAGTCGTCAAGCTGCTGGTAGAAGCCTACCTGCCATTGCAGGAGATGGTGCCGGTGATGCCATTTCTGGCACTATACCGCACCTACAATCTCGGTGTTGCCTTCTCGATGCTGGCGGATATGGAGGGCTGGTTCATCGTTGGCATGCGCCTCGTCATCGTCTGTTTCGTCATCTGGATGTGGCGCAAGACGGAGCCGAACCGAACCTTCGCACATCTTGGTTTTGCTCTGATCATCGCCGGCGCGGCAGGAAACATTTTCGACCGTTTTCTATATGGGCACGTGATCGATTACATCTTGTTCCACACGCAAACCTGGTCTTTTGCCGTTTTCAATCTTGCTGACAGTTTCATAACGATCGGTGCGGGCTGCGTTATTCTGGACGAGTTTTTGCACGCGAGAGCGGCCAAAAAGTAAAATTTTAGAGTTTCGTCGAAAGATATCAAAACCGTTGCTGTGCTAGCGGTTTTGTATGAGCGAACTTGCGAAACTCCGGGAAAAGATTGCGGACGATTTTGATGCTGCGGTTGCTTCAAAAAAGCAATCGTCGTTGGCTGAAGACGTTTCACCGCATTTGGGTCGCCAGAAACACTCTTCGCAGCTCGCCCGCCTTGCCGATTTTCCAACATCTGTTGTCTTCCTGGCGGCTGTCGCGCTGGGATTACTGTTCGCGCTGGCCCTGCCGTTTGCTGCGACAGTTCTGGTCGCTCTTTCAGCGGCAGTTGCTGCGGTCGCATTTTTTGTAAATCATCGTTTCTTCGCTTCGAAGGCATTGGATGCAATATCCATGCATGAAGAGGAGGGCATCTCCGCACGACGTATGGAGAACCGCTCTATCGTTGCAGACATTCATGAGGTGATGGGCGATATTGTCGTGATCCGCGACATGGATCGCCGCATTGTTGAGGCCAATGCGATTTTCCGCGACATGACCGGCTGCGTTGCTCCAGAAGGGCGGACATGTGAAGAAATCGGCATTGCATTTCGGCCTGGGGACCGGGCGCATGCCTATGACGTTGAAATTGCGACGCCTTTCGGGCAGCGTATTTTCGTATGGCAGGATGCCGTCACGCGGGATATTGGCAGCAGCCGACTTCTCATCAGCAGCATTGCACGAGATGTGACCGAGGAAAGGTTCGCAGTCGCGACACGCGAAGATGCGCGGGCCCGAGCGGAAAAGGCCGATGCCGACAAGGCGAGGCTGCTTGCCACTGTCAGCCACGAAATCCGTCTTCCCTTGTCGGGCATTCTGGGCATGAATCACCTTCTTTCGCAGACAAGGCTGAACCAGGAGCAACGCAACTACCTTGATGGCATGAGACAGTCGGGCCAGTCTCTTGTTCAGCTTGTCGAAGATTTGCTTGATTACTCGACGATGGAGGCGGGCCGCTTCACGCTCAATCCACGGGCTGAAAATCTGCGGCAGTTGATCGAGAGTGTCGTGGAAATGCTGGCGCATCGCGCCCATGAAAAAGGCATCGAGATAGCGTCTTCGATCTCCGTCGATGTGCCGGATTATCTCGATTTCGATCCGGCGCGATTGCGCCAGGTTCTGTTCAACCTGATTGGAAACGCGGTAAAATTCACGAAAGAGGGTGGCGTTGTCGTGCGCGCTGATTTCGTGGATGGGTATTTGCGCATCGCCGTTGAGGATAGCGGCCCCGGCATGACCAGAGCGGAGCAGGCACGTATTTTCGGCGAGTTCGAGCAGGCCGGACCTCTGACACAACGCAGCGCCGGAACAGGTCTCGGATTGGCGATTTCTGCTCGTATCATGCGTGAATTTGGCGGCAAACTGGTGGTGTCTAGCCGTAAGGGCAAGGGTAGCGTCTTTACCCTGTCATTTCGTCCGGGCTCGGTGGGGACAGGCAAACGAACCACCGATCGCAGGCGCTGCCTCGATCACACCAATGTCCTGATTCTCGCGCCGTCTGGCGTCGCATCCGGCACGATGGCGAGCGCGATCTCGGCATTTGGTGGCAGGTGCAAACATGTTTACAGGCCCGACGATCTCACGGCATTGCTTGAAAGCCCCGCTAACTCTCTCGCCGATATCACTGACGTCATCGTTGACCAGCGGATCGCGGATGATTTCAAGGAAGTCTTGCGAAACGCGGCCGTGCTCAACGAAAAAACCGTTCGTCGCACCTTGCTGGTTAGTCCCGAGGAGCGTCCGTCGCAAATGCATGGCGATTTCGACGCCTGGCTCATTCGGCCGCTGCGCGAAAAGTCGCTGATTGATGTGCTGTGTGGGCGCCTGCGCGGAATTGAGCGGCGCGATGCCATCAACGACAATCATCCCGATGTCGGCCTGTCGCCACGCATGACAAGTGGTTCATTCGGTATCGATGTCCTCGTCGCCGAAGACGATGCCGTTAATGCGCGCATCATTGAAGCAGTGCTTCGCAAAAGCGGCTTTTCGCCCCGACTTGTTTCGGATTTCGACGCCTTGAGGTTGGCGATCGCACCGGGAGCGGAAACCTTGCCGGATGTCGTCATCTCTGACCTTAACATGCCTGGTGGTGATGGTCTGGAAGTGTTGCTGGCGCTTTTCCAGTCCCGCAAGGGCGAAAGGCAAATTCCGGTGATCGTCCTCACCGGAGAGACAGACCGCAGCACCGCTGACCGGCTGCTGGAGGCAGGGGCTGGAGCGGTGCTGACAAAGCCGGTCGATCCGAAACGGCTGATCGAGGAAATCCGTCGCCTGCTCGAAGGAAAACGTCTGTTTCTGTCCTAGGTCAAATCGACGATTGCATCGTCGCCACGGTCGTGGACGGTAATTTATTACGGTGGCATATTGTCACTGTTCTGTCGTCAATTGGTGATTTATGACAATAAAATCCTTTGGCGGTGGAGCGATTCCCCATGGTTGCGGAAATCCTGAATCACGACGTTTGTGAAAACGATGGTGCCGTCAAACCCATCTCGGGTTTGAAGCCAAACAATGAGGGTGTTCTCGGCCGGATTGGTACGCTGGAGACGAGGCTTGCCCGAACCGACCGCGAAATCGATGCTGCCCAGTCCGTCCGTTTTCGGGTTTTCGTTGAAGAGATGAAAGCACGGCTTCCCGCCGATGCCATGCGACGCAAACGCGATATCGATGCCTGGGATAGTGTGTGCGACCACCTGCTTGTTCTCGACAATGCAATCGAGGGTGACACAGAAGATCAGATTGTTGGTACGTATCGCCTGCTGCGGCAGGATACGGCGGTCGCAAACAATGGATTTTATTCGGCCAGTGAGTTCGATATCGCCGGCCTGATCGCGCGTCATCCGGGAAAACGTTTCATGGAACTTGGCCGTTCCTGCGTCCTTCCGGAATATCGTACCAAGCGAACGGTTGAACTGCTTTGGCAGGGAAACTGGGCCTATGCCGTGAAGCACCGTATGGACGCGATGATCGGTTGCGCTTCGTTCCCCGGTGTTCAGCCTGAAAGCCATGCGCTTGCTCTTTCCTTCCTGCATCACAATTGCATTGCGAAAGGTGAGTGGGCTGCAGAGGCTCTCCCTGAGCTTTATCGTGAAATGGATCTGATGCCGGCCGAGGCTGTCAACGCTCGCAAGGCGCTGAATTCCATGCCACCCCTTATCAAAGGTTACATGCGCCTCGGTGCGATGTTCGGTTCGGGTGCCGTTGTGGATCACGCATTCAATACCACGGATGTGCTGGTCGTCTTGCCGGTGTCATCGATTGCCGGCCGGTACATCACCTATTATGGCGGCGGTGAAGCGCAGCGCTTTAACGGCTGAGTGGCTAAATCCTCAAGCTTCCTGTGGGCAGGCTGTTTGTGCGTGTTGTCCTTGCGTGATGGGGTCGCTAGTCTCTGCGCTCCTTTCCCGTAACACGAAACCGATACGATCAGGCCATTGACGGACGTTCATTCCACTGCCTCGCTGATTTCAGAGGAGAGCCGCGCTTCGGCCACTCCGATGATGGAGCAATTTATCGAGATCAAGTCGAACAATCCCGGTTCGCTGCTGTTTTACCGCATGGGCGATTTTTACGAATTGTTCTTTGAAGACGCGGTGGAAGCATCCCGTGCCCTCGGCATCACGCTGACGAAGCGCGGTCAGCATATGGGGCAGGACATCCCCATGTGCGGTGTGCCCGTTCATGCTGCGGATGATTACCTGCAAAAGCTGATCCTGCGCGGTTATCGCGTTGCCGTATGCGAGCAGGTGGAAGACCCCGCTGAAGCCAAGAAACGTGGATCGAAATCCGTTGTCCGTCGTGACGTGGTGCGGCTGGTCACGCCCGGTACGCTGACCGAAGAAAAGTTGCTGTCACCAACGGAATCCAACTACCTCATGGCACTTGCCCGTATTCGTGGCAGTGCCGAAGCGCAGTTCGCCTTGGCGTGGATCGACATTTCCACTGGCGTATTCCGCCTGGCGGAAACAACGCTGACCCGGCTTCTGGCTGATATCTGGCGGATTGATCCGCGAGAACTCATTGTCGCCGATAGTCTGTTCCATGACGAGGAACTGAAGCCGGTTTTCGACGTGCTCGGCCGGGTCGCGGTGCCGCAACCCGCCATTCTTTTCGATAGCGCCACCGCCGAAGGGCGTATTGCACGCTATTTCAATGTTTCCACGCTCGACGGCTTTGGAACATTTTCGCGTGTGGAAATGGCTGCTGCCGCAGCGGCCGTTGCCTATGTCGAGAAAACCCAGATTGCCGAACGTCCAGCACTTGGCAGCCCTGAACGCGAAAGTTCCGCCAGCACGCTTTTCATCGATCCGGCAACCCGCGCCAATCTGGAGTTGGTGAAAACCCTGTCCGGTGACCGCGATGGCTCGTTGCTGCACGCCATCAATCGAACGGTGACCGGCGGCGGTGCCCGTCTTCTGGCCGAACGTTTGATGTCGCCTCTGACTGATCCGGAGAGGATCAATACGCGCCTCGATGCGGTTGCCTATCTCATTGATGATGTGTCCTTGTGCGAAAAACTGCGGGATGCCCTGAAGCAGGTCGCGGACATGCCGCGTGCGCTGTCGCGTCTTGCGCTGGAGCGTGGTGGTCCTCGTGACCTCGGTGCGATCCGTCAAGGGCTTTCGGCCGCCGCCCACGTTGCGTCAATTCTCGACCAGGGGCTCCTGCCGGATGAGCTGGCGGCTGCGCTTGCCGATCTCAAGGCGCTGCCTGGCGATCTGGAGGCCATGCTTGCAGCGACACTCGCAGACGACATGCCTCTTCTCAAACGCGATGGCGGCTTCGTGCGGGAGGGCTCCAATCCCGATCTCGATGAGGTGCGTGCGCTGCGTGACCAGTCACGGCGTGTCGTTGCCGGATTGCAGCTAAAATATGCCGACGAAACCGGCATCAAGTCACTGAAGATCAAGCACAACAATGTTCTGGGCTATTTCATCGAAGTCACGGCTGGCAACGCCGATGTCATGACCTCGACGGACGAGGCGAAAGCCCGTTTCATTCACCGCCAGACGATGGCGGGCGCCATGCGCTTTACGACGACGGAGCTTGCCGACCTCGAAAGCCGTATTGCCAACGCTGCTGCGCAGGCGCTGACAATGGAGCTGGATGCGTTCGAGCAGATGGTGAAAGCCGTCGTACAGAAGGCTGAGCCGATCAAGGCGGGTGCTTTGGCGCTGGCGGTGATCGATGTTGCCGGGAGCCTGGCCCATCTTGCTGCCGAACAGGCCTATTGCCGGCCAATCGTCGACGCATCCATGACCTTTTCCATCAAGGGCGGGCGCCATCCCGTTGTCGAACAGGCGTTGCGGCGCCAGTCGGCTGGCCCGTTCATCGCCAATGACTGCGACCTCTCCGCTGTCAATGGTGGCAAGAACGGTGCGATCTGGTTGCTCACCGGCCCGAACATGGGCGGTAAATCGACGTTCTTGCGTCAGAACGCGCTGATTGCCATTCTGGCGCAGATCGGTGCCTTCGTCCCGGCGGAAGCAGCCCATATCGGTGTCGTGGACCGCTTGTTCTCCCGCGTTGGCGCTTCGGACGATCTTGCGCGCGGACGCTCGACCTTCATGGTTGAGATGGTGGAGACGGCCGCCATTCTCAATCAGGCGACGGATCGATCTCTCGTCATTCTGGATGAGATTGGCCGTGGTACGGCAACCTTCGATGGCTTGTCGATTGCCTGGGCAGCGGTAGAACATCTGCACGAAGCCAATCGCTGCCGCGGACTTTTTGCCACCCACTTCCATGAACTGACAGTCCTTTCCGAAAAACTCGGCCGCCTTTCCAATGCCACGATGCGGGTCAAGGAGTGGGAGGGTGATGTCATTTTCCTGCATGAGGTCGGGCCGGGCGCTGCCGATCGTTCTTACGGCATTCAGGTGGCCAAGCTTGCTGGACTGCCTGCCTCGGTTGTGGAGCGTGCCCGCGAGGTGTTGACGAAGCTGGAGGATGCCGATCGCAAGAACCCGGCAAGCCAACTCATTGACGATCTGCCCCTGTTTCAGGTTGCCGTCCGTCGCGACGATAGCCGCAAGAGTGGGCCATCCAAGGTTGAGGACAGCCTGAAGGCGATGAACCCGGACGAAATGACGCCGCGAGAGGCACTGGACGCGCTCTATGCGCTGAAGAAAGAACTTGGCAAGGCTTGATGCGTAGATTGCCTGTCCATTGCCTTCGAAACTCGATATAGGACAGTGCCGACCGAAGGGGTGGGCTGCCCGCAAGACATGGATACCGGCATAGATGGCCATCAGCGACCTCGATTTTTCTGCAATTCTCGATGTTCCGGCACTCAAGCAGGAATGCGACCTGGTCTTTAAGGGGGAAGGCAAGCGCATTTCTGACGTCCGGTCCGAATTGCTGCCGATCTTCCGCAAGGCCAGCACAGAAGGCCGTCAAAAAGCACGGGATCTGTTGAATGCCGATGGCAGCGGCATCGACTGCGCGAGACGGATCTCCTGGCTTCAGGATCGTCTTATCGAAGTGCTCTACGATCTCACATGCCAATATGTCTATCCGCAGGACGCCCCGCAGATTGCAGTGACTGCTGTCGGCGGTTACGGTCGCGGCACGCTGGCACCGGGATCGGACATCGACCTCCTGTTCCTGATGCCGGCTAAAAACACGCCCGACATGCACAAGGCAGTGGAGTTTGTTCTCTATCTTCTGTGGGATCTCGGCTTCAAGGTTGGTCATGCGACCCGCACCGTCGATGAAAGCATTCGTCTTTCCAAGTCCGACATGACGATCCGGACAGCGATCCTGGAAGTTCGCGCTATCTGCGGCAAGAAGGCTTTGACGGACGATCTTGAAAAACGTTTCGAGTCAGAAGTCGTGACGGGAACCGGACCGGAATTTATCGCCGCGAAACTTGCCGAGCGCGATCAGCGCCACCGCAAGGCTGGCGATACGCGGTATCTGGTCGAGCCCAATGTCAAGGAAGGCAAGGGCGGCCTGCGCGACCTGCATACGCTGTTCTGGATTGCCAAATATTATTACCACGTCCGCGATGCTGCCGATCTCGTCAAGCTCGGTGTTCTGTCGAAGCGTGAACTGAAGCTTTTCGACAAGGCCGACGACTTCCTCTGGGCTGTGCGTTGCCAGATGCATTTCATCACCGGCAAGGCGGAAGAGCGTCTGTCGTTCGACATCCAGCGAGAGATTGCCGATGCGCTGGGTTACCAGCCCCGTCCTGGCCTCTCGGCTGTCGAGCGCTTCATGAAGCACTATTTCCTTGTCGCCAAGGATGTCGGCGATCTCACGCGCATCGTCTGCGCGGCCCTGGAAGACAAGCAGGCGAAGGACGTTCCGGGCCTGACTGGTGTTCTGAGCCGCTTCGCACGCCGTCTTCGCAAGATTCCCGGTTCCGTCGAGTTTGTGGAAGACAGGGGGCGGATTGCGCTGGCCAAGCCTGAGGTCTTCAAGAACGACCCGGTGAACCTGATCCGGCTGTTCCATATCGCCGACATCAACAATCTCGAACTGCACCCCGATGCCTTGCGCGTCGTCACCCGATCACTGTCGCTCATAAACAACGATCTGCGTGAAAACGACGAGGCCAACAGGCTGTTTCTGTCGATCCTTACCTCACGTCGTGATCCGGCCCTGACGCTGCGGCGGATGAATGAAGCCGGAGTTCTCGGCAGATTCATTCCCGAATTCGGCAAGATCGTCGCGATGATGCAGTTCAACATGTATCATCACTATACCGTCGACGAGCATCTGATCCGCTCCGTCGGCATTCTCTCTGAAGTTGATAAGGGTGTTGCGGTTGATGCTCATCCACTCGCCAATCAGCTCATGCCGAGCATTGAGGATCGCGAAGCGCTCTACGTTGCGGTCTTGCTGCACGACGTCGCAAAGGGGCGGCAGGAAGATCACTCGATTGCTGGCGCACGTGTTGCCCGCAAGCTTTGCCAACGCTTCCGGCTGACCGGCAAGCAGACGGAAACGGTGGTTTGGCTGATCGAACAACACCTGTTGATGTCCATGGTCGCGCAAACCCGCGATCTGCACGATCGCAAGACCATCACCGATTTCGCTGACAAGGTTCAGTCGATGGAGCGGCTGAAAATGCTGCTCATCCTCACGGTGTGCGACATTCGCGCCGTTGGACCCGGCGTATGGAATGGCTGGAAAGGGCAGTTGCTCCGTTCGCTCTATTACGAGACGGAACTGCTGCTTTCAGGCGGTTTCTCGGAAGTCTCCCGCAAGGAGCGGGCCAAGATTGCCCGTCAGGCTCTTGACGACGCGCTCGATGACTGGGGGCAGAAGGCACGGCGAAAGTATACCAAGCTTCACTACGAACCTTATCTGCTGACAGTGGCGCTGGAGGATCAGGTCAGGCATACCCGCTTCATTCGAGAGGCCGACAAGCAGGAAAAAGCGCTGTCGACCATGGTCAGGACCCATTCGTTCCACGCCATTACCGAAATCACCGTCTTGGCACCGGACCATCCGCGTCTTCTGTCAATTATAACGGGCGCCTGTGCCGCTGCTGGCGCAAACATTGCCGACGCGCAGATCTTCACGACATCTGACGGCAGGGCCTTGGACACGATCCTCATCAACCGGGAATTCCCGATCGACGAGGACGAGATGCGCCGTGGCAACAACGTGGGCAAGCTCATTGAGGAGGTGCTCTCCGGCAAGCAGCGCCTGCCGGAAATGATAGCGACCAGAACCAAGAGCCGGCGCAAGAAAAGCGCCTTTACGATTCCGCCATCGGTCATCATCTCCAACGGCCTTTCCAACAAGTTCACCGTCATCGAGGTGGAATGCCTTGACCGTCCGGGTCTGCTCGCCGACATGACGGCGGTGCTGGCTGATCTTTCGCTTGATATCCACTCTGCTCGCATCACTACCTTCGGTGAAAAGGTCATCGACACCTTCTACGTCACAGACCTGTTCGGTCAGAAGGTGACCAACGATAACCGTCAGGCGAATATTTCCGTTCGGCTGAAAGCTGTCATGAGCGAGCAGGAAGACGAGTTGCGAGACCGTATGCCGAACGGCATCATTGCGCACCCCGACGTGGCCGCATTGCCGGCTGCAACGACGGCAAAGGCCTGATGTCATGAGCCTCATTGGCAAGTTCGCCACGGTGGGAATGGCAACGCTAGGCAGCCGTGTTTTCGGCTTCATGCGTGAAATGCTGATGGCGGCCGCTGTCGGCACGGGTCCGGTTGCGGATGCATTCAATGCCGCGTTCCGCTTTCCCAACACCTTCAGGCGGCTGTTTGCCGAAGGGGCCTTCAATTCGGCATTCGTGCCGCTTTTCGCCAAGGAAATCGAGGCGAACGGGATGGAAGGCGCGAGGCGCTTTTCCGAAGAGGTTTTCGGTGTTCTGTTCACCGTACTCCTTGCGCTGACGATCCTGATGGAATTGTCGATGCCGTTCATTGTTCGGACGGTGATTGCTCCGGGCTTCGTCGATGATCCGGTAAAGTTCGAAAACACCATTCATCTCGCGACGATCATGTTCCCCTATCTCGCCTGCATGTCGCTGGCGGCAATGATGGGCGGCATGTTGAATTCGCTGCACCGATATTTTGCCGCTGCGATCGCCCCGGTTTTTCTGAATATTATTCTGATCGGCGTTCTGGCTCTGGCCTGGTGGAATAACTACGACCCGCTGCAGGTAGGGTATGCGTTGTCCTGGGGGGTCATGGCAGCCGGTCTCGTGCAGCTTGCCATCGTCTGGGGTGCGGTGCGCAATGCGGGTATGAAGATCGGGTTTCGCCGTCCCAGGATGACGAAGAACGTCCGGCGGCTGCTTGTCCTTGCTCTTCCGGCTGCGATCACTGGCGGCATCACGCAGATCAATCTGCTCATCAACACCAACATCGCCTCCGGTGGTGAAGGTGTAATTTCCTCTCTGGCCTATGCCGATCGCATCTATCAATTGCCACTTGGCGTCGTCGGCATTGCCGTTGCCACGGTGCTTTTGCCGGAGCTGGCGCGCGCTCTGCGGGGCGGGCATATGGTGGAAGCTGGCAGTCTGCAGAACCGCTCTGTCGAGTTCGTCCTGTTCCTGACGCTGCCGGCTGCAGCCGCACTTCTCGTCATGGCTGAGCCCATCGTGCGCTTTTTGTATGAACGTGGAAACTTTGCGCCATCGGCGACTGTAACGGTGTCGCAAATTCTCGGTATCTACGGCCTCGGTCTTCCGGCGTTCGTGCTGATAAAGGCTTTCATTCCGGGTTTCTTTGCCCGTGAGGATACGCGTACGCCGATGATCTTTGCGGCGATCTCCGTTGTTGTGAATGTCTCTATGGCGCTTACTCTGTTTCCGCGTCTGGGCGGATCAGGCATTGCGATCGCCGAAATTACAGCCGGCTGGATAAACGCTGCATTGCTGTTTGCAACCTTGATGTGGCGCGGCCATTGGCAGATCGATATTCCGCTGCTGACCCGCATTCCACGACTGCTGTTCTCGGCTGCCGTCATGGCTGTTCTCATTCACTACGCTCTGGCGTATCTGACCTTCGAACTGTCTTCTGCATCACCCATCCTGGTGCGGGCTGGAACCATCATGGCACTCGTGTTTGCTGCAATGCTGGTCTATTTCGGTCTGGCTTTCCTTTCCGGCGGGGCGGATATCGGCATGGTTAAAAGGGCGATCAAGAAACGCGGGAAAAAGACCACACAGACGGAGAGCAACTGATGTCCTTTGCCGAAAATCGCCGCGTCGCCATCGTCACCCTTCTGGTGGACGAGTACGATCGTGCCAAAGCGTTTTATTGTGGCGTTCTCGGCTTTGAGTGTCAGGCGGACCAACCGCTTGGTGATGGCAAGCGTTGGCTGGTGGTCAAGCCGAAGGGACAGGAAGGCTGCGGCCTTCTGTTGGCTGAAGCGGATGGCGAGGCGCAACGACAGGTCATCGGTGGCCAGACGGGAGGGCGCGTCGGCTTCTTTCTGCATACCGATGATTTCGCCCGCGACCATGCGGCTTTGCTGGCGCGCGGTGTGCGCTTTCTGGAAGAGCCCCGCCACGAAGTCTATGGCTCTGTCGCCGTGTTTGAAGATCTCTATGGAAACCGCTGGGATCTTCTTGAACCGCGTGGTTGATATCCCCTGAAACCCCTTGATTGCCAGTGCTTGCGGGTGCATAAGCCCGCCTTGCAATTCCAATCACGGGGCGGGGCCCTCCACAAGCCTTTTCGAGGACGACAATGAACGCATTCAAGCCGCTGGTTTTCTCGGGCGTCCAGCCGACCGGCAATCTGCATCTCGGCAATTATCTCGGTGCGATCCGCAAGTTCGTGGCATTGCAGGAGGATAACGACTGTATCTACTGCGTCGTGGACATGCACGCGATCACCGCGCAGCTCGTCCATTCCGACCTGAAGGCGCAGACGCGCTCCATCGCCGCAGCCTTCATCGCCTCCGGTATCGACCCGGTGAAGCATATCGTTTTCAATCAGTCCGCCGTCCCGCAGCATGCGGAACTGGCCTGGGTGTTCAACTGTGTAGCGCGCATCGGCTGGATGGAGCGCATGACCCAGTTCAAGGACAAGTCCGGCAAGAATGCCGAACAGGTCTCGCTGGGTCTGCTTGCCTATCCGAGCCTGATGGCCGCCGACATTCTCGTCTATCGCGCCACCCATGTGCCTGTCGGTGACGACCAGAAGCAGCATCTCGAGCTTGCCCGTGATATCGCCCAGAAGTTCAACATCGATTTCAGCGATCACATCCGCAAGGCCGGTCTCGGTGTCGACATCACTGTCGGCGATGAGCCTATACACGCGTATTTCCCGATGGTGGAGCCGCTGATCGGTGGTCCGGCGCCGCGCGTGATGTCATTGAAGGATGGCACCAAGAAGATGTCTAAGTCGGACCCGTCCGACCTGTCTCGCATCAACCTGATGGACGATGTGGATGCCATCTCGAAAAAGATCAAAAAGGCAAAGACCGACCCGGACGCGCTGCCGAGCGAAGTTGAGGGCTTGAAGGGTCGTCCCGAGGCGGAAAACCTTGTCGGCATCTATGCAGCGCTCTCCGACAAGACCAAGGCGGATGTGTTGCAGGACTTCGGCGGTCAGCAGTTCTCGGCTTTCAAGCCTGCCTTGATCGAGCTCGCCGTGAACGTTCTGGCACCTGTCAACAACGAGATGCGCCGTCTGCTCGACGATCCGAGCCACATCGATGCCATCCTCAAGCAGGGCGGCGAGCGTGCTGGCGCCATCGCCGAAAAGACGATGAACGAAGTGCGCGATATCATCGGCTTCCTGCGGTAACGAATTGCCGTCCGGCATTCATTGCCGGGCGGTTTGCGCCCGCCGTGATTTGATATAATCTCCGCCCGAACCGTCGGGCGGCTTTTCGTTTCATGGCGGAAACAGGGAGTGCAGAATGGTTTCAAAACGGCTGTCGCGTCTGGAAGGGCATCGGCGCAAGTTTCTTGCAGTCATCGATGGGACACCGGAATGCGAAAGGGCCGTGCACTACGCCGGTCGTCGCGCCAAGAACTCCAACGGCGGGCTGGTCCTTTTGTACGTGATACCGGAAGGCGATTTCCAGCAATGGCTGGGTGTCGAGCAGATCATGCGTGCGGAAGCGCGCGAGGAAGCGGAAGCCACGCTCGCGAAAATCGCCCAGAAGGTTCGCGACACAATTGGGATCGAACCGGAATCGGTGATCCGCGAGGGCAGCGCAACCGAAAACATTCATGGCCTGGTCGAAGAAGATCGAGATATCGCTATCCTGGTTCTGGCGGCGGGATCGACAAAAGAAGGACCGGGGCCGCTGGTGTCTTCGATCGCTGGACGTGGCGCGGCTTTCCCCGTGCCTGTCACCGTTCTTCCCGACACGTTGACGGATGAGGAAATCGACGCGCTTTGCTGAGAGGGACGTTTTCTGATGGGCGATAACATGCCCTCGGCTTGCGGACGTCGATCGGCTATTGGTGATTTCTTGAATGTAATTATCATGTCAGGGCTTGAAGTCAGACTTCGCCGGGCGTATTTTTTGGAAGAATTCTAAATTGCGGGGCGTGAACGGCGACCTCGAAGGAGATGCGAAATGTTCATTCAGACGGAAGCCACGCCAAATCCGGCAACGCTCAAGTTCCTTCCTGGCAAGGTCGTTTTGGAAAGCGGCACGGCTGAGTTCCTCAACCCTGCGCAGGCACAGGCATCACCCTTGGCTGAACGCCTGTTCGCTATTCCCGGTGTTACCGGCGTTTATTTCGGTTTCGACTTCATCACCGTCACGAAGGACGATGCTGAGTGGCAGCACCTGAAGCCTGCGATTCTGGGCTCCATCATGGAGCATTTCATGTCCGGTCGCCCGATCATGGGCTCTGCGGTTGCAGCTGAACTTTCCGACGAGGAAGATGAGTTCTTTGAAGCCGGCGATGAAACCATCGTCGCCACGATCAAGGAATTGCTGGAGACCCGCGTTCGTCCGGCCGTTGCGCAGGATGGTGGCGACATCACCTTCCGTGGCTTCCGCGATGGAACGGTTTTCCTGAACATGAAGGGGGCTTGCTCCGGTTGCCCGTCCTCTACCGCCACGTTGAAGCACGGCGTTCAGAACCTGCTGCGTCATTTCGTGCCGGAAGTGCGCGAAGTCGAAGCTGTCTGATTGTCTGGTTGTCTGGTTGAAGCATGATTGTTCTGGCGCTCGACACCTCTGGCGTTGATTGCTCTGCCTGCATTTATGACAGTGCGGCGGATCGCGTTCTCGGCGAAGTCACCGAAAACATCGGCAAGGGTCATGCGGAACTGCTGATGGGCATCATCGACGCTGCGTTGACGCAGGCGTCGATGACATTGCGCGATGTCGAGCGGATTGCCGTCACGATCGGTCCCGGCTCTTTTACTGGTATACGCGTCGGGGTGGCGGCAGCACGTGGATTTGCGCTGTCGCTTCACAAGGAAGCGGTGGGCGTGACCACGCTCGAAACTTTGGCCCTCGACCACCTGCTGAGGCATCCTGGCCAGCGCGTTGCCGTGGGGTTGGATGCGAAACGAAGCGAGGCCTATCTCCAGATTTTTGGCGCAGATGGCCTGCCGTCAAGCGATGCCGCGTTGTTGCCTCTGGAAGACGCGAAGGCGACGCTCACGGGCTTTGACGGCGTGGTGATCGGCTCTGCTGCACCACTGTTTGCAGGCGAGGAAACGGGTTCCGGACCGGATCGCTTCCCGATCGCGACAGTTGCACGCGCTGCGGCACGCAAGCCGGAGGGGATGCCGAAACCCGCGCCTTTGTACTTGCGCGGTCCGGATGCCCGACCGCAAACGGGTTTTGCGCTGGAACGCCTCTCGGTTGCCTGATAGGTGGCGTCCGTAAGCGATGACGGATGATTCCCTGCAATGTTTGACGATTACCTGAGTTGGAAACCCTATTTCGAAATCGTGCCGATGCAGCACGAGGACTGCGCGGCGGTGGCGGATATGCACGCCCTGCGCTTTCCGCGCGCTTGGAATGACGGCGAGTTCTCAAGCCTCCTGACGCAGTCATCGGTTTTCGGTGCGGTGGCACGCCAGACCAACGCTTTTTTCAGCAAACCTCTCGGCGGTTTTGTTCTTGCCCGCGAAGTGGCGGGTGAGGCGGAAATCCTGACCATCGCCGTGGGTGAAAAATTTGCAAGAGCCGGTCTCGGTTGGCGTCTGATGCAGTCCGCGACCCGCGAAGCAATGATGCGTGGCGCCGAGACGATGTTCCTTGAGGTGGACAACTCCAATACATCGGCTGTAGGGCTTTACAGGAAGCTAGGCTTCAAGACCGTCGCGGAGCGCAAGGCTTATTATACCGCCCGGGATGGATCGAAGTCGACGGCGCTTGTCATGCGTCGCGACTTTCGCTAGTTCCGAATTCTGTAATATGTTCGGCGCATGCAGCGCCATTCCAACGGAAGAATCTGAAGGCCAGAAGACGTGATAGACCTTTCGAAAACGCTGGAAGAACTTTGTGCCGAGCGCGGCATGCGGATGACGGACCAGCGCCGAGTCATCGCCCGTGTCCTACAGGAATCCGACGACCATCCCGATGTGGAAGAACTCTATCGTCGGTCTTTCGCCGTTGATCCCCGCATTTCCATTTCCACGGTCTACAGAACCGTGAAGCTTTTCGAAGATGCCGGTATCATCGAACGGCATGACTTCCGTGACGGGCGTTCGCGCTATGAGACTGTGCCGGAGGAACATCACGATCATCTGATCGATCTGAAGCATGGCGTCGTGATCGAATTCCATTCTCCAGAAATCGAGGCACTCCAGGAAAAGATCGCGCGTGAGCATGGCTTCAAGCTCGTCGACCATCGGCTGGAACTTTACGGCGTTCCTCTAAAGCCCGACGAACGCTGAGACCCCGGTGGTAAAGCGGGCGGTGCAATCGTGATGTGGCTCCGGGCAACCTATATTGCGGTCGTTCTTCTGATCGTCACGCTCGTGTTGCTGCCACTTCAATTGCTAGGGCTTGCATTCGACTGGCGTCTTCGCCGGCGTATACCGCGTATCTGGCATCGTATCGCGTGTCGTGTTCTCGGTATCCGCGTCCATGTTCACGGAGAGATCGAACGCGCCAAACCGCTGATGCTTGCCGTCAATCACGCGTCCTGGAAAGACATTCTCGTCCTTGGCAGCATTGCGGATGTGGTGTTCATCGCCAAGACAGAGGTCCGCGACTGGCCGGTATTCGGCTGGCTGGCTCGTCTGCAGAAAAGCATCTTTGTTCAGCGCGAACAGAAACGCAGCACCGGTGACCAGGTTGGCGAGATCGCCAGCCGGATGGCGGACGGCGAGATTGTCGTTCTGTTCCCCGAGGGGACGACATCAGACGGAAACCGCCTGCTGACGATCAAGTCGTCGCTTTTCGGTGCGGCCTCCACCGCTGCGGAACAGGTGCCGGGCAAGCTGGTCTATGTGCAGCCGGTGTCGATTGCCTATACGCGGGTCCAGGGCATGGCGATGGGGCGTTATCATCGTATCATCGCCGCCTGGCCGGGAAGCATAACCTTGGTGCCGCACCTGCTCGGCGTCATCAAGGCGGGCTCCATTGATGTCGAGGTGACATTCGGAGACAGTGTCCCATTCCACAATACCGATAATCGCAAGCGGCTCGCCGCGGATATCGCTGCGTCTATTCGCTCGATGCTGGCATTCAGCCTCAGAGGCGGATGGCGGAAATAGTGGCGCGATAAACCGATGCGTCTTCTGATGCGTGTGTCACGCTTTCGCAAAAACGGGATCGATTTTCATACCGATGCGTGGCGGTCCCGGTATTTTTCTGTTTAATCTGGCGTTGAAAAACACTAGATAGCCGCCATGACCCAGGAAACGCTAGGCCTAGACGCCGCCGAGATCACTGCCCGTGAGGGTTCGAACAGCCGTAAAGTCTTCATCAAGACCTACGGCTGTCAGATGAACGTTTATGATTCCGTCCGCATGAGCGATGCGTTGGCGAAGGACGGTTACGTCCAGACGGAAGACATGAGCGAGGCTGATCTGGTTTTGCTCAACACCTGTCATATCCGCGAGAAGGCGGCTGAAAAGGTCTACTCCGCGCTTGGTCGTCTGCGCGACATGAAAAAGTCGCGCGAAGAGCAGGGCCGCGAGTTCATGATTGGCGTTGCTGGATGCGTTGCTCAGGCCGAAGGCGAGGAAATCCTGCGTCGTGCGCCTGCCGTCGATGTTGTTATCGGCCCGCAAACCTATCACCGCCTGCCGGATGCCCTGAAACGCGTTCGCGAAGGTGAGCGCGTCATCGAGACCGAATACGCGGTCGAAGACAAGTTCGAGCATCTTCCCGTCGCGGAAAAGGCAAAACTTCGTTCCCGCGGCGTGACTGCGTTCCTGACGGTGCAGGAAGGCTGTGACAAGTTCTGTACGTTCTGCGTCGTACCCTATACGCGTGGTTCGGAAGTGTCGCGCCCCGTTCGCCAGATCGTTGATGAGGCGATGAAGCTGGTCGATGCCGGTGTGCGCGAGATCACGTTGCTTGGTCAGAACGTCAATGCCTGGCAGGGTGAGGGGCCGAAGGGCGAAAAATGGGGGCTTGCCGAACTTCTGTATCGGCTTGCGGAAATTCCGGGCCTTGCAAGACTGCGTTATACCACCAGCCATCCGCGCGACATGGACGATCGCTTGATCGGCGCGCATAGCGATCTGCGTATCCTCATGCCGTATCTGCACTTGCCGGTACAGGCAGGCTCTGATCGTATTCTGAAAGCGATGAACCGTCGCCATACCGGCGCGGAATATATCCGGCTTATCGAAAGAATTCGCGCGGCCCGCCCTGATATTGCCATGTCGGGAGACTTTATTGTTGGTTTCCCTGGCGAAAGCGATCGCGATTTCGAAGACACGATGGCCATGGTCGAGGAAGTGAAATACGCACAGGCGTTCTCCTTCAAATACTCGACCCGCCCGGGTACGCCCGGCGCTGATCTGACGGATCAGGTTGAGGAAGAGGTGAAAGCGGAACGGCTTGAAAGATTGCAGGCGCTGTTGCTGAAACAGCAGCAGGAATTTGCGCAATCTCTCGTCGGAAAGACCATGGATGTGTTGCTGGAAAAGCCCGGTCGCATGCCTGGACAGTTGATAGGTCGCTCGCCGTGGCTGCAATCTGTGAATCTTGATGCAAAGACTTTGAAAATCGGTGACATTGTTAATGTACGAATCACCGCAACGGGTCCAAACAGCTTGTTTGCCGAGGTGGCAGAGAGTTAGAGTGAGGATCAGTAGCTGACTGGGACAGGAGCCTGACCGCTTGAACGCACACGAATTGGTATCACCTTCATCGCGCCAGCCACGCTCAGCCGCGACCGACGCCAATCACTTCGTCCTAACGTTCGAGAATAACAGAATCGCTGGAGAGCTATTCGGTCAGTTCGATCAGAACCTGAAGCTGTTGGAGCAGCGTCTCAATATCGACGCCCGCCCGCGTGGCAACTCCGTTGCAATCACGGGCGACGTGGTATCCACCAATCAGGCCCGACGCGCGCTGGATTTTCTCTATGAACGCCTTTTGAAAGGCGGGACGGTTGAACTTTCCGATGTTGAGGGCGCGATCCGCATGGCCATGGCTGCCGATGACCAACTGACCTTGCCGACGATGGAGCGCAAGGCGAAGATCTCGATGGCGCAGATTTCCACACGCAAGAAGACTATTGCTGCCCGTACTCCGACGCAGGATGTCTACATGCGTGCGCTGGAACGGTCCGAACTGGTCTTTGGTGTTGGCCCTGCCGGCACGGGCAAGACCTATCTGGCGGTGGCGCATGCCGCGCAATTGCTGGAACGCGGTGCCGTCGATCGCATCATTCTTTCGCGCCCTGCCGTTGAAGCGGGTGAACGTCTTGGCTTCCTGCCGGGCGACATGAAGGAAAAGGTCGATCCCTACCTGCGGCCACTTTATGACGCGCTCTATGACATGATGCCAGGTGATAAGGTTGAGCGTGCCATTCAGGCAGGTGTGATCGAAATCGCGCCGCTGGCATTCATGCGTGGCAGAACACTTGGCAACGCAGCGGTCATTCTGGACGAAGCGCAGAACACCACGACCATGCAGATGAAGATGTTCCTGACACGTCTTGGCGAAAACGGTCGTATGATCGTGACCGGTGACCCAAGCCAGGTCGACCTTCCGCGTGGTGTGAAGTCCGGTCTTGTCGAAGCGCTCCAGATCCTCGGGGATGTGGAAGGCGTGTCGGTTGTTCGCTTCAAGGATGTCGATGTGGTACGTCATCCGATGGTGGCGCGCATCGTGCGTGCCTATGAGGCACATACGGCCGTGCCGGACGAAAGTCTCGTGAAGGGCGATTGACGCAATAGAATGACAGCACTGGATATTCAGATCAGCGTCGAGGCCCAGGGCTGGGCCTCGGAAGAAGAGCTTTTTGCATTTGCGCAAAAGGTTTTGGACACGGCGGTCGATTTTCTACGCCGGGAGGAAAAGCAACCCTTCCCGAAAATGCCGATAGAATTGTCGCTCGTTTTCACCGATGACGAGCAGATTCGTGAAATAAACGCCGAGTGGCGTGACAAGGACAAGGCGACAAATGTGTTGTCTTTTCCAGCGTTTCCGCTCGAACCCGGCGGCATGCCGGGGCCGATGCTGGGCGATATTGTGATCGCTCGCGAAACGGTTGAGCGGGAAGCCCTTGAACTTGAGAAGAGTTTCGAGGATCATCTGACTCATCTTCTGGTCCATGGATTTCTCCATCTCTTCGGATATGATCACATGGACGAGGAAGAAGCGGAAGAAATGGAGTCGCTTGAGACTCGCATTCTGGCGGTGCTTGGCCTATCTGATCCGTACGCGGGACAGGAACCGCTTTAATTATAGTCTGGAGCCATGAACGAACATTCTGCACGACCTGCCAATGAGGGCAGAGAGAACGGCGAGCAGTCCTCCTCGGAGGAGGGCAGTAGTCAGTTACGTTACGATTTCAGCGCGAAACCGAGATCGACAATCTGGTCGCGCATCGCACGGTTGCTGAAGCCGTCGCAAGGAGAGCGTCTGCGCGAGGATATCACCGACGCGCTGATGTCAGACACCGAAATCGGTGCTGCCTTTTCGCCCGAAGAGCGGGCAATGCTCAACAACATCCTGCGTTTCCGCGAGGTTCGCGTTGAAGACATCATGATCCCGCGCGTGGATATTGATGGCATCGACCAGAACATGACGATCGGCGAAGCGCTGATCCTGTTCGAAGAGACCGGCCGTTCCCGTATGCCTGTCTACGACGAGAACCTCGACAATCCCAAGGGCATGATCCACATCCGCGATCTTCTGTCCTATGTTGCAAAGCAGGCCCGCAACAAGCGGCGTATCGGAACGAGAATCGCTCTTGATACCGAAACAAACGCGGCCCGTACGACACGGCCGAACTTCGATCTGGCGCGTGTTGATCTCGAAATCTCCGTCGCCAATGCCGGCCTGGTCCGCAAGATCCTTTTCGCGCCGCCTTCGATGCTGGCGTCGGATTTGCTGAAGACGATGCAGGCGCAGAGAACGCAGCTCGCTCTCGTCATTGATGAATATGGCGGCACTGACGGGCTCGTCAGCCACGAAGACATCGTCGAAATGGTCGTCGGTGATATCGATGACGAACACGACAAGGACGAGGCCATGTTCTCGCGCCTCTCCGCAGATGTTCTGGTGGCCGATGCGCGCGCCGAACTCAGGGAACTGAGCGAGGCCATTGGCCCGGAGTTCGATGTTCGCGAGCACGTGGAAGAAATCGACACACTTGGCGGTCTGATCTTTTTCGCGCTCGGCCGCATCCCGGCGAAAGGCGAAACTGTTAGAGCGATTCCTGGGTTTGAGTTCCAGATTCTCGACGCGGATAGCCGTCGCATAAAGGGCGTTCGGATCGTGCGCGATCATGGGTCCGAAGGGCAGGATGACCGGGCTCCAGATGATGCTGAGCCCGATGAGGTGATGGCTTTGCCGGCACCCGAGACGCGCCAGATCACACATTGATAGAACGCAAAATGACAGATCCCGGCAGGTTACCTGCCGGGTTTTTTCTTGTACCCGTCATCTGCACGGCCTGCTTGCAGGCATGGTGTGGACGACGAATCTTTTTTCCATTACGTCGAAGAATAACGGGAAACACGTCGCACCATGCGGTGATGAGGTGTGATCCTTCCGGCTGAACGTGAACGGAGATCGTATGGAGCGTCTCGCAGGCAAGGTGATGCTGGGCGGCAGATTGAGCCGCGCCATCATAGCGATCGCAGCAGGGGCATTGGGAGCGCTGGCTCTGCCGCCGTTCGGTTTCTTTGCTTCGCTTTTCGTTTCTTTCACCCTGCTCGTCTGGTTGGTGGATGGCTGCACGGGCAAGCCGGGGAGCGGTGTCTTCGGTCGTCTTTGGTCGAGCTTCGGCATCGGCTGGTGTTTTGGTTTCGGATATTTTGTCGCCGGTCTCTGGTGGCTCGGCAATGCCTTGTTGCTTGAGGCGGATGAGTTCGCCTGGGCGTTGCCGCTTGCCATCCTGGGCCTGCCGGCTGTCCTGGCGCTGTTTTACGGCTTCGCGGTTGCGCTTGCGAACCTCCTCTGGTCCGACGGTCTCGGCCGGATTGCAGCGCTTGCTGCGGCTTTCGGGCTTTCGGAATGGCTGCGCAGTTTTGTCGCGACCGGCTTTCCATGGAATGCCATCGGCTATGGCATGATGCCGGTTCCGGTCATGATGCAGTCGGCAAACCTTGTGGGTGTGCTCGGGGTGACCGTTCTTGCCGTCTTCATTTTTTCGGCCCCGGCTCTTATCGGCACGAAAAAAGGGATGTGGCCGGGTCTGGTTCTGGCCGGACTGCTTCTCACAGGTCATTTTGGCTACGGCCTCTATCGCCTCCGATTGCCGTTGGAAACACCATCGGATGCCCTGACCGTCAGGATTGTTCAGCCGTCTATCGATCAGTCGCGCAAGATGCTGAATGCCGATCGTGCCGATATCTTCAATGAGCACCTGCGTCTGACGGGATTGCCACCGGCGGAGGGGAAAAAACGTCCGGATATCGTGGTGTGGCCGGAGACTTCGGTACCGTTTATCTTGACGCAAAATCCGGATGCGCTGGCCGAGATTGCCAAAACGCTGGAAGATGGCCAGGTGCTGTTCACTGGTGCGGTCAGGATGGAGGATGCGGGAGCCGGTCGTCCGCCGCGCTATTACAATTCTGTCTATGCGATCGACAGCCAGGGCCAGATCATTGGCGCAACCGACAAGGTTCACCTGACGCCCTTCGGTGAATACGTGCCCTTTGAAGACGTGCTGCGCAGATTTGGCTTCGACAATGTCGTCAGCTTACCCGGTGGGTTTTCGGCTGCTGCATCGCGCAGCGTCCTGACCCTGCCTTCCGGCAAAACCTTCTACCCTTTGATCTGCTACGAGATTATATTTCCAGGCGAAATGATGCCCTCTCCGGCAGGGTCGACGGCCATTTTAAACGTCACGAATGATGGCTGGTTTGGGGACACGCCCGGCCCTTATCAGCACTTTCTGCAAGCCAGAGTAAGGGCGGTCGAAACCGGATTGCCAGTGATTCGCGGTGCCAATACAGGCATTTCGGCGGTGATTGACCCCTATGGGCGAATAATTGACGGACTTGACTATGGTCAAATTGGAATTGTTGACGCTACTCTGAGTGGCGCTGCTGACAGCGCATTTACCTACGACATACATCGGACGTATTTCTGGTTGATTTTTTCAATCATGATGAGTGCAGCGGTAGTATCGTGCCTGAGTTTCATGCGGCGCACGAATTGACCAAAAACCCCTAGAATTGCATAGTGAATAGGTCAGTCGTAAAACAAGTTTCTGTGCCAGCCGTAATATCGGTTCATTTTCGTGGGTGAATAATGAACCGAAATATCAACCCTTTCCGAGTGTCAGGACCGCATGATGACCGAAAATAAAAAGAAGCCTAACCCCATCGACATTCATGTCGGAAGCCGAATTCGCCTCCGCAGGACCATGCTTGGCATGAGCCAGGAGAAGCTGGGCGAGAGTCTCGGGATCACCTTCCAGCAAATTCAGAAATATGAAAAAGGCACCAACCGTGTCGGCGCAAGCCGCTTGCAGAACATTTCGGCAATCCTGAATGTTCCGGTTTCCTTTTTCTTCGAAGATGCCCCGGGTGAGCAGGTTGGTGGCGCTTCGGGCATGGCCGAAGCTTCCAGCTCGAACTACGTTGTGGATTTCCTGTCTTCCGCAGAAGGTCTGCAACTGAACCGCGCTTTCGTGAAAATTGCCGATCCGAAGGTTCGCCGTCGTATCGTTGACCTCGTCAAGGCTTTGGCTGCCGAAGGCGACGCCGAGTAAACGGCTCCTGAAATCCTCGCGTGCGCTGATGATCCGGCAGCACGCTCTCGACGGCCCGCAAGGGCCGTTTTTTTTGGAAATTTAGAAAGGAATTCTCACATAAAGATATATTTATGTGGTTGTGTCCTTGTCTTTTTGGGCTGAAATGACTAACACACACGAAGACCGTTCTTTGAGGGGAATCCCGCATGCGTGCCAATTATCTGTTCACCAGCGAGTCCGTGGCCGAAGGTCATCCGGACAAGGTTTGTGACCGTATTTCCGATGAAATTGTCGATCTGATTTATCGCGAAGCGGCCAAGACCGGCGTCGATCCCTGGACCGTGCGCATCGCGTGTGAAACGCTCGCGACGACCAATCGCGTCGTTATCGCGGGTGAAGTGCGCGTGCCGGACACCCTGTTGAAAAAAGACAAGGAAGGCAATGTCCTCAAGGACGCATCCGGTCATCCTGTCATCAATCCTTCGAAGTTCAAATCTGCGGCCCGCAAGGCCATCCGTGATATCGGCTATGAGCAGGACGGCTTCCACTGGAAGACGGCAAAGATCGATGTGCTGTTGCACCCGCAGTCGGCGGATATCGCGCAGGGCGTTGATAACGCATCTGACAAGCAGGGCGACGAGGGCGCTGGCGACCAGGGCATCATGTTCGGTTACGCCTGCCGCGAAACGCCGGATCTGATGCCGGCGCCGATCTACTACTCGCATCGTATCCTGCAGCTTCTCGCAACAGCGCGTAAAACGGGTGAGGGAGATGCTGCAAAACTCGGCCCAGACGCCAAGAGCCAGGTCACGGTTCGTTACGTTGACGGCAAGGCGGCAGAGGCAGTGTCCATCGTGCTGTCGACGCAGCACCTTGATGCAAGCTGGGACTCCAAGAAGGTTCGTGCTGTTGTCGAACCCTATATCCGTGAAGCCCTTGGCGACCTGAAGATCGCTGACGATTGCCAGTGGTACATCAACCCGACCGGCAAGTTCGTGATCGGCGGCCCGGATGGCGACGCAGGTCTGACCGGTCGCAAGATCATCGTCGACACCTACGGCGGCGCAGCTCCGCACGGCGGCGGTGCATTCTCTGGCAAGGATACGACGAAGGTTGACCGTTCGGCAGCTTACGCAGCGCGTTATCTCGCCAAGAACGTCGTTGCTGCCGGTCTTGCCGACCGTTGCACGATCCAGATTTCCTACGCGATCGGTATCGCCCAGCCGCTGTCGATCTATGTTGATCTGCATGGCACCGGCAAGGTCAACGAAGATCAGGTCGAAGCGGCAATTCGCAAGGTCATGGACCTGTCGCCATCGGGCATTCGTCGTCATCTCGATCTGAACAAGCCGATCTACGCCAAGACATCTTCCTATGGTCACTTCGGCCGCAAGGCTGGCCGCGACGGTTCCTTCTCCTGGGAGAAGCTTGACCTCGTGAAGCCGCTCAAGGAAGCTTTGGCAGCATAAGCCTTGTCATTCGGCGGTGTTTGAGAGATACCGTCAGCAGTTTTGTAACCCGCACAGCGCCACCAACAGGCGTTGTGCGGGTTAAATCTATTTGTTCTTGAGAGTATGACATGACGGAAGAGCGGCGCTCGCGTGCAACGGAAGCGTTTTTTGGCAGACGTAAAGGCAAGCCATTGCGGAACCAGCAGGTCGACACGATCGAAAACCTGCTGCCATTGCTGAAGATCGATCTGGGAAGCCAGCCGCCGCAAAATCTGGCTGCGCTTTTTCCGGCTGACGTGAAGTCGATCCGCCTCGAGATCGGTTTCGGTGGCGGTGAACATCTGGTTCACCGGGCTGTCGAAAACCCGGAAACCGGTTTTATTGGCGTCGAACCCTTCGTCAACTCCATGGCCAAGCTGTTGGGCAGTGTTCGCGAACGCGAACTGATGAATATCCGTTTGTACGATGATGACGCGACGCAATTGCTCGACTGGTTGCCGGAGGCCTCCATCGATCATATCGATCTGCTCTATCCCGATCCCTGGCCGAAGAAGAAGCACTGGAAACGCCGCTTTGTGTCCGACGTCAATCTGGCCCGCTTCCACCGTGTCTTGAAGCCGGGCGGTAAATTCTGCTTCGCGTCGGATATCGACACCTACATAAACTGGACGCTTCAGCATTGCGCCCGGCACGGCGGTTTTGAGTGGACTGCGAAAAGTGCCGATGACTGGCGTACGCCTTACACCAACTGGCCGGGCACGCGTTACGAGAACAAGGCGAAAAGAGAAGGCCGAAGCTCGGCCTATCTCACATTCATCCGGACCTGATTGCCAATCATCAGACTTGGGCGTCTACGTCCCGAGCATTGGGGATGGACGGCTGCGCACCTGCACGTGTGCAAGCGAGTGAGCCTGCCACGGCGGCACGCTTGAGGGCTTTCTCGAAGTCGAGCCCCTGATCGAGGCTGGCGGCAAGATATCCGCAGAACGTGTCGCCCGCACCGACCGTGTCGACCGGCTCGATCTTCAGACCGGCGGCCCTGAAAACCTTACCGTTACGCATGGCGATCACGCCGTCCGCACCGAGAGTAACGATCAACGTCTGGCCGGTCTCGGCATGCAAGGCCTTCAACTCGTCTTCGCGCTCGCTGGTGGAAAGACCATTTTTCCCGATTAACAACTCGAACTCGGTTTCATTGGCAATCAGGATATCAGCCAAACGCGCGATCCGCGGCGCATCCTTTGTCAAAGGCGCGGTGTTGATAACGGTGGTGATGCGCTTTGTCTTGGCGGCCTTAAGTGCAGCCTCGATCGCGGGAGCGGGGATTTCAAACTGCAACATCAGAATATCGCCTGCGGACATCTCGGAAACAGTTCTGGCAGCATCGGCTTCTGAAACTTCGCCATTGGCGGCGGGAATGACCGAAATCATGTTCTCTCCGCCTTCGCCGATCAGGATCACGGCTGTGCCGGTGGGGGTCGCAACTGTCTTGACCAGAGACAGGTCGGTACCGGCATCATGTAGCAAGGCTAATGCAGGTGCCGAGAAGGTATCGTCGCCGGTCGCGCCCGCCATCTTCACGCTGGCACCGGCCCTTCGCGCTGCCAGTGCCTGATTGGCACCCTTGCCGCCTGCGGCTGTCGAGAAGCTCTCGCCGGTTACGGTTTCGCCCGGTTTTGGCAGGCGTTTTGCAGTGGCGACGAGGTCCATGTTGATGGAGCCGAAAACAGTAATCATCGGGGCATGTCCGTGTGAAAATCAAGCAAGGCGGCGACTTTGCCCGAGACGGTCACTCGTCGTCAACTACCCTAAGCTTGGTCATCCCCGCTCTGTTTTCAACGAAACGACGCGGCTCAGTTTCGGGCCGCGATATTTCCTTCTCCTTCGGGGAAAAATCCAACCCTTCAATTTTCTGGCCGCGCGCCAGAACCTTGTCCGAGGATATTAGCATCATGTCGATGTCTTTTTGGGCTAGCCCGAAATGCGCCTGCAGCTTGCGCGTACGGTCATCCAGACGCCGCACGTCATCCATCAAAAGTGCGACTTCACCCTGAATGAGATGTGCTTGCTCGCGCATGCGCTGATCCTTCAGCACGGACTGAATGACCTGAACCGACAACATCAGCAGGGACGGCGACACGATCACGACGCGTGAGCGATGGGCACGCTGCACCAGATATTCGAAATGCTGGTGGATATCCGCAAAGATCGATTCCGAGGGCACGAAAATAAACGCCGTATCCTGGGTTTCTCCCCGAATGAGATATTTCTCGGCCACATCGCGGATATGTACTTCCATATCGCGGCGAAACTGCTGGGTGGCCAGACGCTTGGCATCGGGAGATTCATCGGCCTTGATGGCGTTCCATGCTTCAAGTGGAAACTTTGCGTCGATCACCAGAGGTGGCGCGTTATTCGGCATCTTGATGGTGCAGTCCGGCCGGTAACCGTTGGATAGCGTCGGTTGTAACTGGTAGGACCCATCCGGAAGCGCATCGGCAATCAAGGCTTCCATGCGTGCCTGTCCGAAAGCGCCGCGAGTCTGTTTGTTGGAAAGGATCGCCTGAAGTCCGATCACGTCCTTCGCGAGATCCTGGATATTGCCCTGCGCGGCATCGATTACGGCCAGTCGTTCCTGCAGGCGGCTCAGGTTTTCATGGGTGGACTTGGTTTGCTCGGTCAGAGTGTCACCAAGCCGTTGCGACATGCCGTCCAGCCGCTGGTTTAGCGTCTGGCTCATTTCATTCTGTCGCGCACCCAGTGTTTCGCCCATGGCTGCGATGCGTCCGTGCAGCTCCGCCTGCGTTTTCAGGAGGTGAGAAATCTCGTCATTCTGCGACGTTCCTTGTCGACGGCCGGAAGACAGCAGCCAGAACATTGCCAGCCCCAGCACCAGCACGACAAGCAGGGCGCCGAAGCTGATATCGACGGAACCGGCACGCAACGCTGGGGCGAGTAGAACGGAAAGATCGAGGTTCATAACCAAATCTAGCAGGTTTCTTGTGATTCGTAAGATCAAAACAAGAACATTCCTGCGGCGAAAATGAGTCTGCCGGTCGTCGCGGCTGGTAATGAAATGGCGTGTTTTTTATTTCCTCTGCGCACGAGATACGTTATGGGAAGCCATGAGCATCAAACCACTTATCATTTTGCCAGATCCCGTGTTGCGCCAGCAGTCGACGCCCATCGAACAGGTGGACAGCGACGTGTTGCGCCTTGCCGACGACATGCTGGAAACCATGTATGATGCGCCGGGCATTGGCCTCGCGGCCATTCAGGTCGGCGTGGCGCGGCGCATGCTGGTAATCGACGTTTCGCGTGAAGACGAAGAAAAAAAGCCGATCGTTTTCATCAACCCTGAGATCCTCAAGGTTTCCGACGACATTTCGACCTACGAAGAGGGCTGCCTCTCTATCCCGGATTACTATGCCGAGGTCGAGCGCCCCGCTGCCTTGACGGTTCAATATGTCGATCGCGATGGCAAGCAGCAGACGGTCGAGGCCGATGGTCTTCTGGCGACCTGCCTGCAGCATGAGATCGATCACCTGAACGGCGTCCTCTTCATCGATCATATTTCGCGCCTGAAACGCGACATGGTTATCAAGAAATTCACGAAACTGGCTCGCGCCAAGGTGTGATCCCGGCTTTTCGCCGGACATCGCAGCAACGATTGCGGGCAGGGGGCGATCATGGCTCTACGCATCATCTTCATGGGAACGCCGGAATTTTCCGTGCCGACTTTGCGGTCGTTGGTGGATGCCGGTCATGAGGTCGTTGCCGTCTACACGCAACCGCCGCGCCCCGGCGGTCGCCGTGGCCTTGATCTTCAGAAATCGCCGGTGCACCAGGCCGCTGAACTGCTTGGATTGCCCGTCCTGACGCCCTTGAACTTCAAGGCAGAAGAAGACCGTCAGCAGTTCCGAGATTTTCAGGCTGATGTCGCGGTGGTGGTTGCCTATGGGCTGCTGCTGCCAGAGGCGATCCTGAGCGGTACCCGGTTGGGCTGTTACAATGGTCACGCCTCGCTCCTGCCGCGTTGGCGCGGTGCTGCCCCCATCCAGCGCGCAATCATGGCGGGCGATGCCGAAACCGGCATGATGGTCATGCAAATGGAAAAGGGGCTCGATACTGGCCCGGTTGCCTTGACGGCAAAAGTAGCCATCGGTGAAAACACGACCGCAGGTGAATTGCACGACAGTTTGATGCTGGCGGGTGCGCGTCTTATGGCGCAGGCTATGGAAAAGCTGGAAGCCAGCGAACTGCCGCTGACGCCGCAGGCGGAAGACGGTGTTCTCTACGCATCGAAGATCGACAAGGGGGAAACCCGCATCGACTTCTCGCGGCCATCGGAAGATGTTCATAGCCACATACGCGGCCTCTCACCGTTTCCTGGCGCGTGGTTTGAAATGCAGATCGGCGGCAAGGCGGAGCGCGTCAAGGTTCTCGCCAGCGAACAGGCATCAGGCATGGGAGAAGCTGGCTCGGCACTGGATGACGCCCTGACCGTCGCCTGTGGCAGTGGCGCGGTCCGGTTGGTGCGCCTGCAGAAGGCTGGCGGAAAGCCGATGTCGGCGTCTGACTTCCTGCGTGGAACCCCGGTTTCTGCCGGGACGAGGCTTAACTGATGCCGCGTTTCCGGATGACCGTCGAATATGACGGCACGCCCTATGTCGGCTGGCAGCGGCAGGACAATGGCCAATCTGCGCAGGGAGCCCTGGAAGGGGCAATCCTGTCGTTGACCGGCGAAAAAGTGTCCGTGCGTGGTGCAGGTCGTACGGATTCTGGCGTCCACGCCATGGGGCAGGTCATCCATGTCGATCTGTCACGTGAATGGCAGCCCTACAAGCTCCGCAATGCACTGAACGCGCATCTTTCGATGGCAAACGAGGCGGTGTCGGTTCTCGATGTGATGGAAGTGACCGAGGATTTCGACGCCCGTTTTTCCGCCGTTCGTCGGCACTATGTCTATCGCATCATTTCGCGGAAAGCCCCGCTTGCGCTGGAACACAAGCGCGCCTGGTGGGTACCGAAAGACCTCGATCACGAACGTATGCATGCGGCGGCGCAGATGCTCGTCGGCAGGCACGATTTTACCACTTTCCGCTCAGCACATTGTCAGGCGAACAGTCCGGTCAGAACGCTTGATCGTCTGGATGTCACGCGCAATGGCGATCTCATCGAAATACGCGCGACGGCGCAGAGTTTCCTGCACAATCAGATCAGGTCGTTTGCAGGCACGCTGAAACTGGCCGGCGAGGGGACGATGACGCCGGAAGACGTCCGTTCAGCCCTTGAGGCGCGCGACCGCAAGGCTTGCGGACCCGTGGCTCCTCCTGACGGACTTTACTTCATGCAGGTGGACTATCCCGATGTGATTCCGCCGCGCCGCCGATCTGAAGCTGAAGCAATCGACGACGGCGAATGATCTCAGCTCGGATAAACGCCGAGAAAGCGTTGCAATGCTTCGGACAACAGCATTCCTGGCACAAGCAACGTCATGACGATGGCTGAGACCAGCAGGGGTTGGTCGCGGATAAAGAACTTCACGATCCGCGAAAATGCAAAAACCAGCGACAAGAGAAGCGCCAGCCACAGAACCGCAATAACGCCCTGTAGCGCTGGGATGAAGAACGCAATCAGGATCAACGCCGCGTAGGCGTAGGAAAACGGAACAGACAGCCAGTTGACTGTCACCACCAGCGGCGGAAACTTCTCCCGGGCTCCGAAGATCAACAGCAACGCTCCGATCAGAAGCAGTGGCACGATCCAGCAGATCGCCTCCACCAGAGCCAGTCGAACGAAGAACAGCGCGCCTGTTCCCGTGCCGGGCGGGTACCCGGCGAGAAAAGCTGCCCGCAGCCATAGCCAGGAAATCAGCATGGCCGGCAGGCACCAGAGAGCGGAATAGAAAGAACGGGCCATGCCGCGATCCGTCAGGTCGAGATAGCGCGCACCTTCGTGGTTGCCGAGCAGCAGCAGCCACAATCCTCGAATATAAAGGCTTATCTCACTTGCCGTCGGCATGGGCGAACCAGCGTTCGATGAAGGTTTCGTAGATCCGCGTCAGCGTTTCCAGATCGGCAACGGCAACACGTTCGTCGACCATATGCATGGTCTGCCCAACCAGGCCAAACTCGACCACTGGGCAATAATCCTTGATGAAACGCGCGTCAGAGGTGCCACCTGTCGTCGACAGCGTCGGTTCGTTGCCGGTGACCTCCGCCACGGCGCCAGAGAGTGACGAAATCAGCGCGTTGTTGCGGGTCAGGAACACATGGCTGGGACGATCCGCCCAGACGATGTCGTATTTCACCGGCGAACGGTCGGGCCGTAACTGCCCCTCGGCTGCTGCAGCATCAAGGCGACGGCGGATTTCCGCCCGCAGGGTTTCAGCAGTCCAGGTATCGTTGAAACGGATGTTGAATGCTGCCGTCGCCTTTGCTGGAATGACATTCGTGACGGCATTCCCGGTGTCGACGGTAGTTACCTCCAGATTGGAGGGCTGGAAATTGTCCGTTCCGTGATCGAAGGGCGGATACATCAGGGCCTGCGTCAGTTGCAGCAGCCCGCGAATGGGGTTGTCGGCCAGATGCGGGTAGGCGGCATGGCCCTGCACACCATGAACGGTGATACGGCCCGAAAGCGAACCACGCCGGCCGATCTTGATCATGTCGCCAAGCTGGTCGGGATTGGTTGGTTCGCCAACCACGCAGGCATCCCAGCGTTCGCCTTTGGCTGCGGCCCATTCGAGAAGTTTCGACGTGCCATTGATCGAAGGGCCTTCTTCGTCTCCGGTAATCAGGAAAGACACGGAGCCCTTTGGAGCCCCGTGTTTTTCGATATGGCGTGCAATCGCCGCCACAAAGCAGGCTATGCCACCTTTCATGTCCACCGCACCGCGCCCGAACATTTCACCGTCGGCAATCTCGGCGGCAAAGGGAGGGTGGCTCCATGCCGCTTCGTCGCCAACGGGGACAACGTCCGTGTGGCCTGCAAACATCAGATGCGGACCGTCGGTACCGAGCCGGGCATAGAGGTTTTCAACGTCCGGCGTCCCGGCTTCCGTCGCCATGACACGATCCACCTTGAAGCCGAGTGGCGAAAGCAGCGTGTCGAGCAGTGAGAGCGCACCGCCCTCTGCGGGCGTTACCGAAGGGCAACGGATGAGGGCGGCGAGATTGGCAACGGGATCGGTGGCGTTCATGTCGGTTCTACTTCGTATCAGTCGCGCAGCAGTTCGTTGATGCCGGTCTTGGAGCGGGTCTTTTCATCGACGCGCTTGACGATGACGGCGCAATAGAGGCTCGGGCCCGGCTCGCCGTTCGGGAAAGGCTTGCCCGGCATGGTGCCAGCGACGACGACGGAGTAGGGCGGCACTTCGCCATAGGTGATTTCACCGGTCGCACGGTCGACGATCTTCGTCGACTTGCCGATGAACACGCCCATGCCGAGCACAGCGCCTTCACGGACGATGCAGCCCTCGACGACTTCCGAACGGGCGCCGATGAAGCAATTGTCTTCGATGATGGTCGGACCGGCCTGAAGCGGCTCCAGAACGCCGCCGATGCCGACGCCACCCGAGAGGTGAACGTTCTTGCCGATCTGTGCACAGGAGCCAACTGTCGCCCATGTGTCGACCATCGTGCCCTCATCGACATAGGCGCCGAGGTTGACGAAGGATGGCATCAGAACAACGTTCTTGGCAACATAGGCGGAACGGCGCACGACGGCGTTCGGTACGGCGCGGAAACCTGCGGCGCGAAACTGGTTTTCGCCCCAGTTCTCGAACTTCGACGGTACCTTGTCCCACCAGGTCGATTCGCCCGGGCCACCGGTAACGATTTCCATGTCGTTCAGACGGAAGGAAAGCAGAACGGCCTTCTTCAGCCACTGGTTGACCTTCCAGTTTCCATCGGCCTGCTTTTCGGCAACGCGTGCCTTACCGCCGTCGAGAAGCAGGAGTGACGTCTCAACTGCATCGCGGATTTCGCCTTTGGTCGATACGTTCACACTGTCGCGGTTGTCGAATGCGCTTTCGATGATGGTTTCGAGTGAGGTGAGATCGGCAAGGCTCATAGGAATTCCTTAAGGTCGCTTGTGGTCGTTGGTCGCGGATAAGGCCCGCGCCGCTGGAAGGCTATGGTCATTTGCTCTAAGGGAGTGTTTTAAGGGCGTCAACGTGATTTGGCGCGTGAGACGAAAGGCACGGAAATGGCAAGACTGAAAAACGGCAAGTTGCGGCGTAAAGATGGGGCATGGGACCCCCTGAAGCGCAGTGACGCGGACAAGCAGCAGGCCGAGGTGACGCCCAAGACACCACAGTCGGATTCGCCGTCCTATCGTCTGGCCTACGCGGACATGGATTTTCTCTGCCGCGAAGAATTACGCCCGGTAAGGCTTCAGCTTGAACTTCTGAAAACAGAGATGGCCCTGACTGAACGCGGCATCACCTCCACGGTGGTCATGTTCGGCGGCGCACGTATTCCAGCACCGGGAAACGATGCCTGGGCGGCACGCAACGAGACTCAGAAGCGCAACCTGGAAGAGGCGTCCGTCTATTACGACGAGGCACGAAAGTTCGCCCAGATCTGCACCAGTTACGGCGAAAAGTCCGGCCACCGCGAATATGTCGTCGTGACGGGTGGTGGGCCCGGCGTGATGGAAGCCGGCAATCGTGGCGCTGCGGATGTCGGTGGCCCCTCCATCGGCCTGAACATCGTTCTTCCACATGAGCAGGCGCCAAACGCCTATGTGTCGCCGGACCTCAGCTTCAACTTCCACTATTTCGCCATCCGCAAGATGCACTTCCTCATGCGGGCAAAAGCTGTGGTCATCTTCCCAGGCGGCTTTGGTACGCTCGACGAACTCTTCGAGACGATCACTCTCATCCAGACCAAGCGCATGGCGCCGATCCCGCTGATCCTGTTCGGTGAGAAGTTCTGGCGTACGCTCATCAACTTCGAGTTCCTTGCTGATTTCGGCACCATTTCCCCTGAGGACATGGAGCTTCTGCACTTCGCAGAGACGGCGGATGACGCTTGGAAGATCGTTGCGGAGCACTACGAGCATTGACAGCGTGTTAACGCGGCATGGCAATTTTTAGCGGTTCATTAGCAAACACCGACTAGAGTTGCCCCGTCGCGTTGCAGCGCACTGTCCGTTTGGGCAGGCCTCCATGACGGAGAGAAGCAATCCGTTGACGCCGGCGTCTCAGGGCTGGCGATTTGATCGAGGCCAAAATGCTCAATTTCAAAGTGAGGTCGCTTGCGACCAAGCTGATCCTTGTGACTGGCTGTGCAATAACCGCTGTTCTGGTCGCATCCAATTCCTTCCTCATTTCCCAGACCAGTGATCGCGTCCACTCCCTGACGATGGATCAGGCCAATACCGAGGCGCGGGCGATTGCAAGCGTCATCGCGGCCGACGTCGGCGAATTGGGAAGTGCTGCCCGCTCCATGGCGGGCGTAATCGGCAGAGCTCACGAAGCCAAGTCGATGGATCGTCCGGGCATCGTCAATGTGCTCAAGGCGAATGTCGAGCAGAACGCTTTCGCATTCGGAAGCTGGTTCTGCGAGCAGATTGGCCTGTTTGACGGCCAGACGACCGAGATTGCCAACAGACCTGAACTCGGCACCAACGAAAATGGCGCCTTTGCTCCCTACTGGTCGAAGACACAGAAGGGGGAAATCCAGTTCTCTACATTCAAGAACGACTATACGGCGGAGTGGTATTCGCTCGTCGCCAAGACTGGAAAAGGCGCGATTACGCAGCCTTATCTGGCCGAAGGTACGGATGTCCCCACAACCATGACCTCGCTTGCCTATCCGGTCATGTCCGGTGGCAAGATGATCGGCGTTGCGGGTGTCGATATTTCGCTCTCGTCCCTCTCACAGAAGCTTGGCGCATTGCGCCCGTTTGAAACCGGTCGTGTGACCCTCGTTTCTCAAGGTGGACAGTGGCTCGTGCCACCGACGCCGGAGCTGAACATGAAGGCCTATGACGGCGAAGGGGCAAGCACTGTTCAGGCCGCCATCACTTCCGGCAAGCAGGGGCTGATTGAGAATCTGGGCCTCGATACCGATACACCCTACAACCGTCTCGTCTATCCGTTTGCGGTGCCGGGGCTCAATGCCACCTGGGTCGTTCTGGTGGATGTTCCCCATCAGGCTCTCAACGCCCCGGTGCATGAGCAGACTTACATGATGATTGTCGGTGCGCTCGTTATCCTCGCTGCCGTCATCATGGCGCTCTACTTTGCTGTCCGCCACTTCGTCCGAAATCCACTTGCCGCTCTTGTCTCCGATGTCAAAACACTGAGCGAGGGTCGTTATGGCGTTCCTGTGTCAGGTCAGGAACGTACCGACGAGACGGGCGCCGTCGCATCTGCGCTGGAAGGGTTCCGGGCCAAACTTGCCGGAATCCGCGAAGTCGAGGCAGAAGCGGCGACACAGCGGGGGAATGCGGAATCCGAGCGCCAGCGGTCCGAGATGGAGCGCAATGAGAACAATCGGATGCAGCAGCACATCGTTGCGGTCCTGGGTTCCGGCCTCAATGCGCTTTCCAACGGCAATCTTACCTATCGCATCAAGGAAGAGTTTCCCGGCGAATACGAGAAGCTGCGCAGTGACTTCAATTCCGCGCTCGCAAGCCTCGAGGAAACGGTTGCGACGGTCAACGCAACGGTCGTCAGTATCGGAAATGGCACAGGCGAGATCACCCGCGCCGCAAGCGATCTGTCGCATCGCACAGAACAGCAGGCTGCAAGCCTTGAAGAGACCGCCGCTGCCCTCAACGAGTTGACGGCTCAGGTCAATTCCAGCGCCGAAAACGCCGCGCAGGCCGCAGGTGCGGTCAGCCATGCCTGTGACGATGCCGGTAAATCCGGTGCCGTCGTACAGCAGGCGGTCAATTCCATGGAAGGCATCGCCCAGTCTTCGCAGGAAATTTCCCGCATCATCGGTGTCATCGATGAGATCGCATTCCAGACCAACCTTCTGGCTCTGAATGCGGGCGTGGAAGCGGCGCGTGCCGGTGAGGCGGGCAAGGGCTTCGCCGTTGTTGCGCAGGAAGTGCGTGAACTGGCGCAACGTTCCGCGACGGCCGCCAAGGAAATCAAGGCGCTCATCAATACCTCGTCGACGCAGGTCGGTGAAGGCGTGGAACTCGTTGGTCGCGCTGGCGAGACGATGAAGAAGATTGCCGATCAGGTCATGCAGATCAATCATCTGATCCGGCAGATTTCCGCCTCTGCGAGCGAACAGGCCGTTGGCCTCAAGGAGATCAACGCAGCCGTCAACCAGATGGATCAGGTCACTCAGCAAAACGCGGCCATGGTGGAAGAGACCACGGCAGCGAGCGTCACGCTGAATGGCGAGGCGGAGAGCCTGAAAACCCTGGTTGCAGGTTTTGAAGTCTCCGGCAGCCGATCCGGCCAGCAGCTGCGAAATGTTGCGGCCGTCATGCGGACGCCTGCGGCGCCTGTCGCGGTGCAGACCCGCGCTACCCCTCGTGCCCGTCCACAGACACATGGTGCAAATGCGCTTGCTCAGGACGACTGGACGGAATTCTGAACCGCCTTTTCATTTAGAAAAGGCCGCCGAGATTCTCGGCGGCCTTTTTGTTTTTTACCAAAGCTGGTTAGAGGCGCGCGAAACGCTCGGTCAACAACTCGAAGAATCCATCGGAATCGACATTGCGGATTACCAGAGCATTGGGCTCACGTTCGGTCACCCGCCACCAGTCAACAACCGTCATGCCCATGGTGAGCTCGGAGTTGACCTCGATCTCCACATTGCAGTCACGCCCCTGGAACAATTCAGGTTTCAGAAGGTAGGCAATGACGCTTGGGTCGTGCAACGGGCCGCCGTCAGAACCATATTTTTCGACGTCGAAACGCTCGAAGAATTCCAGCATCTCCGCCATGGCAATCGCCGGCTTGGTGCCGATATCGCGAATGCGGGCAACACGCTCTTTCGTCGTCAGAAGCTTGTGTGTCACGTCGAGCGGCATCATGACGATCGGAATGCCTGAGCGGAAGACGATGTCGGCGGCCTGCGGGTCGACGTAGATGTTGAATTCAGCAGCCGGAGTGATGTTGCCACCTTCAAAGAAGCCGCCTCCCATCATCACCAGTTCCTTGACGCGTCCGGCAATTTCCGGTGCCTTCTGCAGCGCCAGCGCGACGTTGGTCAAAGCGCCCAGTGTGCAAAGCGTCACGGTTCCGGCCGGTTCGCGCAGCAGCGTTTCGATCATGAAGTCGACGGCGTGCTGCGTTTGTGCAACCATCGTCGGCTCATCGAGAACCGGACCATCAAGTCCCGTATTGCCGTGAACGTGTTCGGCAGTGATCGGCTTGCGCACCAGCGGCTTTTCCGCGCCTTCGTAGACGGGGATGTCGGTTCGGTTGCACAACTCGCAGATGATGCGAATATTGCGACTGGTCAACTTCAGCGGAACATTGCCCGCAACCGCACAGAGCCCGAGAATTTCGATTTCGTCCGGACTGGCGAAGGCAAGCATGATTGCTGCGGCATCGTCCTGACCAGGGTCTGTGTCTATGATGATTTTTCTGCGTTCTGCCATTTTTCCCGCCTTTGGAGGTAAGGCGCTTTTGTCGAGCGGCAGACGCGCACTTGTCAAGTCTCAATGCTTGGGGTGCGCACGCTGTCTTGCGCTTTGCTGTTCGCATTCCCATATTGCTTTAGCCGATCAATTCAATCGGCAAGGTTGCCGGTTTCGGGGCCGAAAACGTCGCTTGGTTGCAAGGACAGATCGAAATGAGCCGCATGACGCCATTCACTCACCCGCTTTTGCTGGGTTTCGATGCCATGGAAAAAACGCTTGAGCGCATGGCAAAAGCCAACGACGGCTATCCCCCCTATAATGTCGAACGCCTGCAGGGCAATGAGGTGACACCGGAACGCCTGCGCATCACCATAGCGGTTGCTGGTTTTTCGGAAGATGATCTCGATGTGAGCACGGCAGACAACCAGCTTATCATTCGTGGTCGACAACAGGATCAGGAAAAGGACAAGCGCGATTTTCTCTATCGCGGTATCGCCGCACGGCAGTTCCAGCGCGTTTTTGTACTGGCTGACGGTATGCAGGTGAAAGACGCGAGCTTGCGCAACGGCCTTCTCTTCATTGATCTCGTTCGCCCGGAAATCTCCAACGTAGTGAAGAAAATTAATATTTCCGTCTCAAAGTAGAACGTGAACGCCGGATTCGGACTTTCGTACGGTGTGAAAAAGGAGGCTGAAATATGCTTTTGAAAGAAGCGCATGCGCGCCTTACCCAGTCTCAGCTCGCCCATATCGGCGAAGGAGAAGTGGGATATATCCGCAAAATTCGGGCTGAAGACGTCAGCCGCTGTTTCCCGGAGGCGCCGGATCTTGATCCGCAGCTCGATCTCTGGGCGCTGTTTGGCGCGGATGGTACGCCGATCCTTTTGACCGACAATCGTTCCAGCACTTTCTTCAAGGCGGCTGAAGACGAACTCACCACCGTCAGCCTGCATTAAAGCGCCAGACGCTTTACCACCGATTACGTTCAGATTTCTGGCGGCCCGTCGGAAGTTGAAAAGCCCGCCTTGTGAGCGGGCTTTGTCGTCTGTGGCTTAGAGGAACGGGCGGTCCGGCATGTCGTCGATCGAGATGACGCCGTCCTTGTTCCGGTCGAGACGTTCAAACATCTTCTCGCCCGCGCCGGTGAATTCGGTTTTGCTGAGCTGACCATTTTCGTCGGTGTCTGCCATGCGGATCAGAGCAAAGCCTGCGCCCTTGCCGCCGTGTTTGCCCCAACCGTGATGGCCGAAACGACCACCTTGTTCGCGTTCTGCGTGGCGTTCAGGACGCTTGTCGTCCGCTTTGGCGTTTTCGCGCTCAGGGCGCGGGTGTGCGGCGCGGAATGCTTCCATTTTCGCCTGACGGTATTCGCGCATTTCCTTGGGCGTGACGGTGCCGTCCTTGTCCTTGTCGAGTTCGGCGAACAGACCATCCTGGCGGGCGGCGAACTCTTCCTTGGAGATCTTTCCGTCCTTGTTGGTATCGGCAACCTTCAGCAGATGAACGAAGGCCGCTTCCTGGCGGATCGGCATGCGGTCACCGGGGCCTTTGCCCGGAGCGGGGGGAGCGGCAAAACTCGTCGTGACGGCGGTACCGAGAATGAGGGCTGCGCCGAGAGCAGAGAGGGTGATGTTGCGTTTTGATGTCGTCATAACCTTGTCTTCCTTTGGTGTGTCCCTGAAGAGAAGGTAGTGGCGGGCTGGCCCGCCTGCCACTTAAACATCCGTAAGGTGGATGAAGAAGTCGTAATGTTTTAACGCGGCTCTATTTTGCTGGCGCCGGTTTGCCCGTCGTCAGCCCGGTCAGAAATCCGGTCAGATCGTCTGTAATGTAGTCGATGTGTTCATCGGTCTCCGCCGGAATTTCCCAACGCTCCATGATGACGCCTTCAAGGTTCGACGGGACAAGCAGAACCGTTTTCATACCAAGTGTTTTCGGGGCGGCGAGATTGCGAGGCAGGTCCTCGAACATGGCCGCGCGTTTCGTGTCGAGCTTTGCGAGTGCTGCGAACTTTTCATAGGTAGCGCTGGCGGGTTTCGGCAGATATCCCGCCGCGACGATATCGAAAATATCCTCGAAATTATCGAGGATTCCGAGTGCTCCTGCTGCAGCCTGGGCATGCTTGACGCTGCCATTTGTCAGGATGAACTTGCGACCGGGCAATGCCTTGATGGCATCGCCGAGTTCCGGATGAGGCTGTAGTGCCGAATAGTCGATGGCATGCGCACGCTCCAGAAACTCATCCGGGCTGATGCCGTAGTGGATCATCAGGCCCTGCAGTGTCGTTCCGTGCTCGTGGTAATACCGCTTCTGCAAGGCACGTGCTTCATCAGTGTCGAGTTGCAGCAACTCGGCGACATAAGCGGTCATGTTGCGATCGATCTGTGAAAACAGATTGATGTGATGCGGGTAGAGCGTGTTGTCGAGATCGAAGACCCATTCTGTGACATGGGAGAAATCGGCGAGATCGGGCAGGTTTTTCGGATTCTTGTCCATCGTTGTTTTATGCAACGGCTTGGGCCGAAAGAAAATCAAAAAAGCAGGCCAGATTTCCGCTTTCCCGACCTTGGGTGCCCTTGCCTCGCATGCTAGCGCATTGTGCATGGAACTCTGGATACCCATCACCATCGCTGCAGCTTTCATGCAGAACCTGCGCTCTGCCCTGCAGAAGCACTTGCAATCGTCGCTCGGAACGCGCGGGGCCAGTTTCGTCCGCTTTGGTTACGGCTTTCCGCTGGCAATTCTCTATGTGGTCTTTTTGCGCTTCGGCTTGGGAGAGATGTTCCCAACCTTCAGCATCGGTTTTTTCGTATGGGCTGTTATCGGCGGATTGGCGCAGATCTTTGCGACCATGATGCTTGTGCATCTTTTTTCGCTGCGCAATTTTGCTGTCGGCACGGCCTATTCCAAAACGGAGCCGGTGCAGGCGGCGCTTTTCGGATTCATTCTGTTGGGTGAGAAGCTGACGACGGGATCTGTTATCGCTATCGTGGTTGGCGTCATCGGGGTGATGATTATTTCCATGGCGCGCATGCCTCTGTCCTGGCGCAACATTGCCGTCGCGATGACCAGTCGCACGGCTCTTCTCGGCATAGCCTCCGGCGGCGTTTTCGGCATTTCAGCCGTAGCCTATCGAAGTGCGTCGCTGTCTCTCGAGGGTGCCGGTCCCATCATGTCCGCGGCGGTTACGCTTGCCTGCGTGACCACGTTCCAGACAGCGTTCATGCTGGTCTGGATGCTGTGGAAAGACAAAGGCGAAATAGTGCAGGTTCTTGTCACATGGCGCTCATCATCGCTTGTCGGGATCGCAGGCGTTCTGGGATCGGCCTGCTGGTTCACGGCCATGACATTGCAACAGGTGGCCTACGTTCGTGCGCTGGGCCAGATTGAACTGGTTTTCACCTTCATGGCGTCATGGTTCCTGTTTCGCGAACGCATCAATGTCATGGAGGCAGGAGGATGCCTGTTGATCGTCACAGGCATCCTTGGTTTGCTGTTCTGGTAGAAGCGCGCGCTGATCTCGTCGCGCTCAACAATAAACGAACGTTCCCTATCAGGGGACGATGAGCGTGCCTGCGCCGCCTTCGGTGAAGATTTCCAGCAGAACGGAGTGCGAGGCCTTGCCGTTCAGAATGACTACACCCTGGACGCCCGCCTTGATGGCGTCGATGCAGGTTTCGACCTTGGGGATCATGCCACCGGAAATCGTGCCATCCTTGATGAGCGCACGGGCCTGCGACACCGTCAGTTCCTTGATGAGTTCCTTGTTCTTGTCGAGAACACCGGGCACGTCGGTGAGGAACAGCAGACGTGTTGCATTCAATGCACCGGCAATGGCGCCCGCAAAGGTGTCGGCGTTGATGTTGTAGGTCGCGCCGTCACGGCCCGGAGCAACTGGTGCGATGACAGGGATCATTTCTGATTTTGCCAGAAGGTCGAGCAGGGTGCGGTCGACTTCGACGACTTCACCAACGAAACCGAGATCGAGAACGCGCTCGATGTTGGAATCTGGATCGATCACCGTCTTTTTCGCCTTTTCGGCGAACACCATGTTGCCGTCCTTGCCGCAGAGGCCGATTGCCCACTCACCGGTCTGGTTGATGAGGGCAACGATCTCCTTGTTGATGGAACCGGCAAGAACCATCTCGACGATCTCGACGGTCTTGGCGTCGGTGACGCGCAAGCCACCTTCAAATTTCGATTCGATACCCATCTTGTTCAGCATGGCGCCGATCTGCGGGCCGCCGCCGTGAACAACGATCGGGTTCACGCCAGACTGCTTCAGCAAGGCAATATCTTCCGCAAAAGCTTTTCCGAGTGTGGCGTCGCCCATGGCGTGGCCGCCATATTTTACGACGATGGTCTTGTTCTCGTATCGCTGCATGAAGGGCAAAGCCTGTGCAAGCAGCCGCGCCTGTGTTTCGCTTTCGGAAGCAGTCATGAAAAAACCCCGGTCTGTGATTGCGGCCTTCAGATCGTCACCACGACCTGGAACCTCTCAACGCTCTAAAGCAAGTTTTTGACGGATGAAATAACGGCCGGGCGTTATTGTGGCGATGGAGCGTAAAATTCTGACCGAGCCTGCGGTTCGACGCGTAATATGATTGACATATAACGCCAATCGGACCAGCCTTGTCCGTGGAAGGGGAGGGGTTATTCAGAGGGGCGACATGATAACGCTGCCCGTCGCGACGCTGCGGCGGCCTGAACGACCGAGGAGTTCGAAAACATATGACGGTCCCGGATCGAGACAAGCGGAGTGGCCTGCGAGACGAAGTTCTCGCTGGCGAATACGTGTTGGGCGTCTTGCCTCCGGACGATATGGCGGAACTCGAAAGACGTGTCGGAAGCGACCGTCAATTTGCGGCGATGGTCAAACGCTGGCAGGAAAATCTGGCAGAAACCGAATATCGGGAAAAAGCCGCGATCGCCGTTCTGTTGAAGGATGATCCGGTTCGGCAAAAGCTTGTGTCCAGAGGGATGCCAAGCGGCAAGCGTGCGATGCTCGCTGCCATTTTGACTGAGGTCTGGAACTCGGTCCGGTTCTGGCGCCTGTTGGCGCTGACGGCGATGCTGTGGACCGCCGTCCTGCTTTTCTCAATCGCCTGATGCGTGGCGTTTCTTAGAGAGTGACCGTTCTCACGATCTCGGCGCGCAACGCATCGAGACCAGAAGATTTTTCCGATGAGGTCGCCAGCACTTCCGGATAGGCGGCGGGGCGCTTGCGAATTTTTTCCAGCGTTTCGTTGATGAGACGCGGAACACCGGCTTCCTTGATCTTGTCGGTCTTGGTCAGCACGATCTGGTAGGATACCGCTGCCTTGTCGAGCAGGCTCAGGACCTCTTCGTCGTTCTTTTTGACGCCATGGCGGGAATCGATCAGCACATAGACGCGCTTCAGGGTCGCGCGGCCGCGCAGATAGTCGAAGACCAGCTTCGTCCAGGCGTCGACCTGATCCTTCGGCGCCTGTGCGTAACCATAGCCGGGCATGTCGACCAGCGCCATGGGCGGCAGGTCGCCAGCTTCGCCGGAATAGCCTTCAGGGACGAAGTAGTTCAGTTCCTGTGTGCGGCCCGGTGTGTTCGACGTCCGCGCAAGACCCTTGTGGCCAACCAACGCATTGATGAGCGAGGATTTGCCGACATTGGAGCGGCCTGCAAAGGCAATCTCCGGCGGTCCCTCGGGCGGCAGGAATTTCATCGCGGGTACGCCGCGAATGAAAATCCAGGGACGCCCGAACAGGGGCTTTTCGTTGGCCACGCCGGTCTGCGTCATTTCGATTGCACCGGCTTTCGTTTGAACAACCCCTTGAGATTGTCAAACAGCTCTATCTTGGCACCGTGGCGCTTCATGATGACAGCCTGCTGCGTAACCGACAGCGTGTTGTTCCATGCCCAGTAGATGACGAGACCTGCAGGGAAGGAAGCCAGCATGAAGGTAAAGACCAGTGGCATCCAGGTGAAGATCATGGCCTGGGTCGGATCTGGCGGCGTCGGGTTCATGCGCATCTGAACGAACATGGTGATGCCCATGATAAGCGGCCATACACCGATCATCAGGAAGTGCGGAACGTCGTAAGGCAGCAATCCGAAGAGGTTGAAGAGCGAAGTCGGATCGGGCGCGGAAAGGTCGTGAATCCAGCCAAAGAACGGCGCATGGCGCATTTCGATGGTGACGTAGATGACCTTGTAGAGCGCAAAGAAGACCGGGATCTGCAGAAGCATCGGCCAGCAGCCGGCAACCGGGTTGATCTTCTCTTCCTTGTAGAGCTGCATCATCGCCTGCTGCATGGCCATGCGGTCATCGCCATGCTTGGCTTTCAACTCTTCCATCTTCGGCTGAACGCGCTTCATGTTGGCCATGGAAGCGTACTGCTTGCTTGCCAGCGGGAAGAACAGAAGCTTCACGACAATGGTGGTGAGCAGGATGGCGACGCCGAAGTTGCCAAAATAACGGAAGAAGAAGTCCATCATTTTGAACATTGGCTTGGTGATGAAGTAGAACCAGCCCCAGTCGATCAGGAGGTCGAACTTCGGAATGGCATACTGCGACTCGTAACGGTCAACCAACGGCACTTCCTTGGCGCCAGCGAAAACGAGGCTCTTCATTTCGATCGACTGGCCGGGCTCGACCGTCAGAGTGTCGGCCTTGAAGTCAGCCTGGTAACGCGGCTGGCCGTCGGTGAAATGCGAATAACGCGCTTCGAACGGCGTCGTCTGCGGCGGAACGATCGCTGCCGCCCAGTACTTGTCGGTGATGCCGAGCCAGCCGCCAGTTGCCTTGGCAACCGTAACAGGCGCTTCTTCGACGTCCTTGTATTTTTCTTCCGTCAGGCTGCCGTCGGCGCCGGAGACGCCGAGAAAGCCTTCGTGAATAACGAACACGGACGGTGTCGCAGGCTTGTTGTTGCGTGTAACGCGGCCGTAGGTGGCAAAGGAAACAGCTTCCTGGCCCGGGTTCTCGACCTTGTCGGCGACCGTGATCATGTAATGCTCATCGATCGAGATGGTGCGCGAGAACACAACGCCCTTGTCGTTTGTGTAGGTCAGGGTAACAGGCGTGGTTTCGGTCAGTTTGTCGCCGCTGGAAAGCGTCCAGACCGTCGCCGGTCCAGGCACCGAGCCAATCGCCGTACCGGCGATATAGCCGAGCTCGGCGAAGTAACCGTCCTTGGAGTCGGATGGGGAGAAGAGCGTGATGATCGGGCTCGAGTCATCTACGGTCTCATGGTATTCCTTGAGCCGGATGTCGTCGAAGCGTGCGCCCGTCAGGTTGATCGAGCCGGAAACAGCATTGGTGTCGATCGTGACGCGCTGGTTCTTGGCAAGAGATTCTTCGCGGGTCGCGGTTGCAGCCGGCTGAGCGGCGGAACCAGGCAGAGTACCCTGGGCAGGCGCGGTCTGCGTACCGGTCTGCTGTGCACTTTGCTGCGTTGTCTGCTGCTGCGCCTGGCGAGCCTCTTCGGCGCGGCGCTGCTGCTCAATGCGTGGGTTCATGTAAAGGAATTGCCAGGCAAGGACGATGACAACCGAAAGGGCTATCGCGATGAAGTAATTGCGGTTCTTTTCCATCATTCTTTCCTGGAGCGGGTCTCCTGGGACCGTTTCGGTTTCGCCGTTCCTTCAATCCGCTCGATCAGGAGCGACTGGAGTTTCGGGAAGGTTACATCAAGAACATCCCGGCGGGCGACAATCACATAATCATGGCCGGGCTTCATTGCGAATCCGGCAGAAAGCCTCACGGCCTCTTTCAGGCGGCGGCGCATGCGATTTCGCTCGACCGCGTTTCCCTGCCTTTTCGTCACGGTAAAGCCGACGCGTGGGTCGGTCTCCGGGGATTGGCGATTGAGCACTTCCATGAGGAAGATACTGCCGCGCCTTTTTTCTCCCGCCTGAACGGCAAGGAAATCCGACCGGTTTTTCAACCGGTCGGGTCTCTTTTTACTTTGCGTCATGTGCCCGCGACTTTCATCGGGCCACAGGGCGGCAATTAAGCCGACAGACGCGCGCGGCCACGCGCACGGCGGGCTGCGAGAACTTTACGGCCGCCAGCAGTTGCCATGCGGGCGCGGAAGCCGTGACGGCGCTTGCGAACAAGCTTGGACGGTTGGTAGGTACGCTTCGACATTTATTTAATACCGCGGTGTGCGGCCCTTCTTGAATTTGCACTGTTTGCAAGAGCGTTTCGTTTTTTGCACGGCTGATCCCGCCTGGGCGAGCTTTCAAAGGCCGAGCGTGCGCGGCTTATAAGGGCATAGGGCAAGCAAAGTCAATCACCGAAGGGGTTTTGGCGGATCACCTCTTCGGGAAAATGCGATTCCTGTCGTTCATCTGTGAACCGTCCCCGGCAAGAGATTCGGGCACTGGAGGAAAGATAAAATTCGAAATTCTTTCTTAACGCTGCATTGATAGATCTTGTAGCGAGAAAAGTTATGCCAGCTTCCTATTTTCTGAGCGGCTGGCATTTTCGCTGAGGGGGAATGATTTTGAGAATTCGTGGTCGTATCAATCTTCTTGTCGGGCTCATGAGCCTGGTCGCCTGCACGATTGGCGGGCTTTCCATTTATGCGGTCAGTGAATTCCGGGTCAGGACGGCAGAATTCGAAAGTGCTGCGGAACGCGCCTACAAGGGTGAATCCCTCAATCGTCTGGTGACCGCCGTGGTCATGGAAGCGCGTGGTATCTATGCGGCGCCCGATGCTGCAACGGCTGCACCTTTCGCGGAAGGCATCGTCAAGAACCTCGATGCCATGGAAAATCTCATCGCTGCCTGGACCCCGCTCGTTCCGGCGCAGCAAAAAGCGGCATTTGACAATCTTGTCAGCCGTTTCAAGGAATTTAAGGCGTTCCGTCTGGAGACTGCGCGTCTTAGCAAGGAAGTCGGCCCTCAGGCAGCAAACCAGCAGGGCAACAACGACGCGAACCGCGCTAACCGCAAGGCCTATCAGGCGGAAATCGATGCTGTCGTGAAAAGCGACATCGCCGAACTTGGCGTCATTGAAAAGGGAATGGTGAGCTTCGGGACCATGATGTTCTGGGCCGTCGCCATCGTAACGTTCATCGGTATTCTGATCGGTGCGGCTTTCGGCCTGTACATTGGGACGCGGCAGCTCAGCCAGCCGATCCGCAGGGTCTCGGACGTCATGAGTGCGGTAGCGGATGGCGACCTGGACGCTGACGTGCCTTACCTTGGTCGCAAGGACGAAATCGGCGAGATGGCCGCTGCCGTTGAAGTCTTCAAGCAGAACGGTCGTGCAATGCGCGACATGAATGCCCAGGAAGCGGCCATGCGGGCGAAAAGCGATGATCTGCAGGCCGGGATGGCGGTGGTCGTTGACGCCGCTGCTCAGGGCGATTTCCGTCGTCGGATTGAAAAGGATTACGGTGACGAGAACCTCAACCGTTTTGCACAGAACATCAATGCTCTACTCGTCGGTGTCGATAACGGCGTATCCGAAGTCAGCCGCGTTATCGAAAGCCTTGCCCAGGGCGATCTGACCCGCTCGATGGAAGGCGATTTCCGCGGCGTTTTCGCCGGGCTGCAGTCAAACGTCAATCAGACGCTTCTGAAGCTGCGCGAAACCATGGGTGAGGTGCGCAGCAGCACCGAGGGTATCAGCGGCAACGCCAACGAACTTCGCTCTGCCGCAGACGATCTGTCGAAAAGAACCGAGCAGCAGGCCGCGGCCCTTGAGGAAACTTCTGCCGCGCTCGACGAGATCACCGCTGTTGTTCGCAATTCCACCGACCGTGCGCAGGAAGCCAGCCAGATGGTTTCCGAGGCAAAGGAAAAGACCGAGGAATCCTCCAAGGTCGTCGGTGATGCGGTTTCAGCGATGGATCGTATCGAGCAGGCTTCGCGGGAAATCAGCCAGATCATCAATGTTATCGACGAGATCGCTTTCCAGACGAACCTTCTGGCGTTGAACGCCGGTGTGGAAGCCGCGCGTGCCGGTGAAGCCGGCAAGGGCTTTGCCGTCGTCGCTCAGGAGGTGCGTGAGCTTGCCCAGCGTTCTGCAACCGCTGCGAAGGATATCAAGGCGCTGATCACCAAATCCGGTGAGGAGGTTGGCCGTGGTGTCTCGCTGGTTCAAAAGACCGGCAATGCGCTGAGCGAAATCGAAACCCGTGTTCTTGCGATCAACGAGCACATCCATTCCATCGCGACAGCGGCCAGAGAGCAGTCCACGGGCTTGCAGGAAGTCAGTACCGCCATCAACCAGATGGATCAGGTCACACAGCGCAATGCCGCCATGGTCGAAGAGACGTCTGCAGCAACGCACAAGCTGAGCAGCGAGGCAGGCCATTTGGTAAGCCTCGTGGCGCGCTTCAAGCTGGGTGGCGAAGACGGTCAGGCTCATCTCCGCTTCAAACCTCAGTCGCGCCCGGTTGCCGTGTCGGAGCGCTCAGCACCGGTGCCTTCGCCGGCGCGCAGGCTGGTCAGCAGCGTCGGTCGCGCAATGAATGGTCAGGCGGTTGCACAGGTGGATGGCGACTGGCAGGAATTCTGAGTAGGGCATAACCAATGCATCTCGTTGGAGCGCCGCCTTTTCGGGCGGCGCTTTTTTGCTGGCCGACGGCTTTGCCGATGCATTGGAAAAATGTTCGTTTGCTCCTATGATTGTATCCGCATTTGAATGAGCCGTTCCAAGAAACCGACGGCGGATACAGGACTGGCCCGGTTGTTTTCAAAAGGCGTAGACAGTTTGAAAGGTGAGGAGAGCGAGCCCGGCCCGGGTATAACGGGACTGACGGCGGGTCTTTCCGGTCGCCTGCTCTTGTTGACCGTGATCTTTGTCATGATTGCCGAAGTGCTGATCTTCGTGCCGTCGGTCGCCAACATGCGCCTGTCCTGGCTGCGTGACCGGCTGAACACGGCCGCCGCCGCCGGCGCCGTGATTGATGGCTTGCAGGCGGAACTGCCGCAAAGCGTTCAGAACGACACCTTGATGGCGACAGGTGCCAAGCTCATCGCTCTGCGCAAGGATGGCACGTCGAGGCTCTTGGCTGCGGCTGAAACGCCTCCTGGTGTGGATGAGCAGTACGATCTTTCCGATGTCTCGCAGTTGACGGCCGTTCGGGACGCTTTCTCCACGCTGCTCTTCGGTGGCAACAGGGTAATCCGGGTTTTTGATGTCGTCGGAGACAGTGACACCATTATCGAACTGGTGATTGGTGAGTACAAGCTGCGGGCGGCGATGCTCGCTTATGCGCGCAACGTTTTCCTGATCTCGATCGTGCTGTCGTTGATAACGGCGGTGCTGATCTTCGTCTCCATAAACCGGATCATGATACGCCCCATCCGCCGCCTCACGCTCGGTATGCAGCGCTTCTCGGAAGACCCGGAAAATCCCGCCGGAATATTCGTGCCCGAGGACGGAAACGACGAATTGTCGGTTGCGGGTCGCCATCTCGCAGACATGCAGACACAGTTGCACAAGACCCTGCGGCAGCAGAAGAACCTTGCCGATCTGGGGCTCGCCGTCTCGAAGATCAATCACGACATGCGCAATATCCTGTCTTCTGCCCAGTTGATGTCCGATCGGCTTGTGGACGCGAAAGACCCGATTGTTCGAAGCTTCGCGCCGAAGCTGTTGCGGACTATCGACCGTGCCGTGGCCTATACGGGGGAGGTACTTGCCTATGGTCAGGCGACGGAGGCCGCACCACGGCGCAGAATGAACAATCTCAGCGTGCTGGTGCAGGATGTTCGAGACATCCTGGCGATCGACCCTGAAAGCGGGATTGAGTTCGAGGATGATGTTCCCACGGATCTGATGGTGGATGCGGATGCGGAGCAGCTTTTCCGTGTCGTGCACAATCTCTGTCGAAATGCCGTTCAGGCCCTGCAGTCGGAGCCGTCGCTTTCGGCCTCGGCGCGGCTCTCCATCTCTGCACGCAAGACCGGAGGTGTCGTCAGTATCGTGATCGATGACAACGGCCCGGGGATGCCGCAGAAGGCGAGAGAGAATCTCTTCTCGGCGTTCCGGGGGTCGGCGCGTTCCGGTGGTACGGGACTTGGTCTCGTCATTGCCCGTGAATTGGTCCTTGCCCACGGCGGCACGATTGCGCTTGTCGAAAAACCGGGCTCTGGAACCCAGTTCCGTATCGAAATTGCGGATCGCCCTGCTTCGGTTCAGACCGCTAAAAGCGCCTGAGAATGCGGGGTTTTGCCCACTTCAAATGGGGCTTTTGGCCGTGCCAAAAATAGCGTCGTGAACCCCTCAAAAATTCCCGGAAAAGAAAAACCATTTAAAATCAAATAGATGGAATTATTGATACAGGAAAATGACAATTTCTCAGCAAAATCGCTTGCATTCGGAATGAGGACGTTTTAGAGGATCGCCACGCCACCGGAAACGACCGGAACGGCACGCACCCGTAGCTCAGCTGGATAGAGCACCAGACTACGAATCTGGGGGTCAGGAGTTCGAATCTCTTCGGGTGCGCCATTTCTCTTTCTCTTAAAAATGACTTGTTTGGCTCGCTGACACTCAGCTTGAGACCAGGAAGTTTCGTTGAGAGAATTCTTCTCCTGAATCTGATACAGCGATTTACGAAATGCCCTTGGCGCGGTTCCGTGCCGATTTTTCGTTGCCCGAATCGCTCTCTCCCATGGGCAAGCTGCAGAAGCAAAATGCTTCCTTGAACCTGTCGCATTCGTGCGCCAGTCGCAACAGGGGAATATGCCTTGCAATATTCTTCGTGCATGGCTTGATCTATGTCAGTTTCCACGCCGCAAGACCGCGCGACAATCATCACGGTGTCGGAGAGCCGTCATCGTGAACGCATATCAGGGAGAAGAGCATGCTCGAGGAGCGCATCCGCAACGCGTCGTTGTTGAAAAGGATTGTCACGGCTGATGAGGCCGCAAGCCTTATCAAGGATGGCATGACTGTCGGCATGAGCGGATTTACCCGTGCGGGTGAGGCGAAGGCCGTACCGCTGGCGCTTGCTGAGCGTGCCAAGACCCACCCGATGCAAATCACCCTGATGACAGGCGCCTCGCTTGGCAACGACCTCGACAAGACCATGGTCGAGGCGGGCATGCTGGCGCGTCGCATGCCCTTCCAGTCTGATCCAGCTCTGCGGAAGGCAATCAACGACGGCAAGGTGATGTTCATTGACCAGCACCTTTCCGAGACAGTCGAGCAGCTTCGTGGGGGGCAGATCCATGGTGTCGATATCGCTATCGTCGAGGCGGTGGCGATCACCTCGGATGGCGGCATCGTGCCGACCACATCGGTCGGCAATTCGGCAAGCTTTGCCATCCTTGCTGACAAGGTAATTGTCGAAATCAATCTTTCGCAACCGGCCGTCCTTGAAGGATTGCACGACATTTTCATTCCGGCCAAGCGACCGACCCGCATGCCCATTCCGGTCGTCGCCCCCGATAGCCGCGTCGGCCTGCCATTCATTCCGGTGCCGCCGGAAAAGATTGCGGCGATCGTCCTGAGTGACAAGTCGGACAGCTTTTCGACCGTGCTGCCGCCGGACGCCGAAACAAAGGCGATTGCCGGCCACCTGAGCGATTTTCTGCTGAACGAAGTCGCGCAGGGGCGTATGGGCTATGAACTTCAGCCCTTGCAGGCAGGTATCGGCACCATCGCCAACGCGGTGTTGCACGGTTTCATCGATACGCCGTTTCACGATCTCAAGATGTATTCCGAGGTTCTGCAGGATTCGACCTTTGAACTTTTCGATGCCGGAAAGCTGGTTTTTGCGTCTGGCTCATCGATCACGCTGTCGTCCGAAATGAACGACCGCGTCATGCCGCGACTGGGTGATTACAAGAACCGGCTGATTTTGCGCCCGCAGGAGGTCAGCAACCATCCGGAAGTCATTCGGCGACTTGGCATCATCGGTATCAACACGGCGCTTGAATTCGACATCTACGGCAACGTGAACTCCACCCATGTCGGTGGAACGCACATGATGAACGGCATTGGCGGTTCGGGTGATTTTGCACGCAACGCCTACATGTCGATCTTCGTGACAAAATCGATTGCCAAGGGCGGTGCGATCTCCAGTGTCGTTCCTATGGTCAGCCATGTCGATCATACCGAGCATGACGTGGATATTCTGGTGACAGAGATGGGGCTTGCCGATCTTCGCGGGCTGGCTCCACGCGAGCGTGCGCCGGTTATCATCGCAAACTGTGTCCACCCGGATTACCGCGACGCACTCATGGATTATTACGAGCGCGCAGCGACACGCGGCGGACATACGCCACATCTCCTTGAGGAAGCATTTTCATGGCATGTGGCGTTGCGTGAGCATGGAACGATGTTGCCCAAAGGTTGAGACGATTGGGTCTCTTTGGACACACCGGACAGGAAATGCACCCGGGCACGGTCCCCGGTTGCTAGCCTAAATGGTCAGCCTTGGGTAGAAATCCTGAACGCTTGGCCGTTTTCCGGCTGCTTGTTGGTTGTGGGAGAATGACCTGATGCCCTTTCGCTTCGTGGCCATGATCGCCATCGTTGCTTTGCTTGCCGGGTGCGGCGGGCGGCCCATTGGAGTAATGACGCCAACAGGAACGACTGTGGCAGGCACGACTCCGGTCAACCTTCTAGTCGCGACGACACGCGCGCCATCGGATGATGCGGCCATTCTCTTCGGCGGCGAACGCGGTACTGGCCTGAAGGTCGATGCCGTTACCGTGTCGATCCCGCCTGACGCCAATCGCAAGGTGGGCCAGGTGCAATGGCCGAAAAAGCTGCCGCCCAATCCGCTGAAGGATTTCACGACAGTCTCGGTGGAGCCTATCCCGTCGGAAGCGGCCACGAGAAGCTGGATCGGCCGACATATCCAGAAGGATCGTCGGGTTCTTGTCTTCGTTCACGGCTTCAACAACCGGTACGAGGAATCCGTTTATCGCTTTGCACAGATCGTGCATGATTCAGGCACGGACGTCGTTCCCGTGGTCTTCACCTGGCCGTCTCGCGCCAGCATTTTCGACTACAACTACGACAAGGAAAGCACCAACTATTCGCGTGATGCTCTGGAAGAGATGCTGACGCGTCTGGCGAAAGACAAATCCATCAGTGAAGTCACCGTCATGGCGCATTCCATGGGGACCTGGCTCGCCGTGGAAGCATTGCGCCAGATGGCAATCCGCAATGGTCGCGTCGATCCGAAAATCAGCAATGTCATTCTGGCTGCGCCTGACCTTGATGTGGATGTTTTCAGCCGGCAGTTCGCAAGTCTTGGCAATACGCCGCCCAAGTTCACGCTGTTCGTCTCTCAGGATGATCGGGCACTCAGCCTGTCGCGTCGCATCTCCGGCAATGTTGATCGCCTTGGGCAGATCGATCCGTCCGTTGAGCCCTATCGCAGCGAACTGGAAAAAGCAGGAATCACCGTTCTGGATTTGACCAAGCTTCAATCCGGCGATCGCTTGAATCATGGAAAATTCGCCGAAAGCCCGGAGGTCGTGCGGTTGATCGGTGATCGCCTGATCGCCGGACAGACTGTGACGGATTCGGATGTTGGTTTGGGCGAAGCCTTGGGCGCTGTCAGTATCGGCGCTGCACAAACGGTCGGAACGGCTGCCAGCGTTGTGGTCAGTGCTCCGATCGCCGTCTTCGATCCGCGTACACGCGAGAATTACGGTCGCCAGGTGGAACGGCTTGGCCGGTCGGTTGAAAACACGGTTGGTTCCGTGGGCGATACGGCTGGCGCCGTGGTGGATGAGGACGCACTTCGCGTCTCCGGCCTCAACTGCAATGCGACTGCCAACCGCAACCGGGCCGAATGCCGTAACCGCTGATATCTTTGTGTACAGTTTGTATTTTTGTGGATATGGTCCGGTTCAGACGTAAACTTCCGGAGTAAGTCCCATGCGTTGGAAACGCACCCTCCAGCTTCTCGATGTTCATTGCGAAGGCGAAATCGGCCGTGTCGTGACGGGCGGCGCGCCGAAAATTCCCGGTAATACGGTTGCCGAGCAACTCGACTGGATGAACACCGATCCCAAAGGGCACGCGCTTCGCCGTTTTCTGACTTTGGAGCCTCGTGGTACGCCGATGGGCTCGGTCAATCTTTTGTTGCCGCCGAAGCATCCCGATGCGCACGCTGCTTTTGTCATCCTCCAGCCGGATCAGGCCCATGCGAGCTCAGGCTCGAACTCCATCTGCGCCACCACGGCCTTGCTGGAAAGCGGCATGGTGGAGATGCAGGAGCCGGAAACCGTTGTCATGCTGGAAACAGCGGCCGGTCTGGTAAAGGCAACTGCCACCTGCCGTGATGGCCGCTGCGAGAAGGTGAAGCTCACTATGGTGCCATCCTTCGTGCATGAACTTGATGTCAGCATCGACACGCCCGAATGGGGCAAGGTGACGATGGACATCTCCTACGGTGGCATCTTCTACGCGCTGGTTGACGTCCGCCAGATCGGTCTGACGATCGACAAGGCCAATGCCGCGAAACTGGTTGCGGCCGGCATGACGCTGAAGGACATCGTCAATCGCGAAGTGAAGGTCGTCCATCCGGAGATTCCGGCGATCTCTGGTGTTGCCTATGTGATGTTCCGCGATGTCGATGCCGACGGATCGATCCGCACCTGCACGACCATGTGGCCGGGACGCGCAGACCGTTCTCCCTGCGGCACGGGTAACTCCGCCAATCTTGCGACGCTTTATGCGCGCGGCAAGGTCAAGGTCGGAGATGAATACAAATCGCGCTCCATCATCGGCTCGGAATTTGACGTCGGGCTTTCCGCCGTCACCGAGGTAGCGGGTCGCCCCGCCGTTATCCCGACCATTGCCGGTCGCGGTTTCACCTTCGGGCTACATCAGGTCGGTCTCGATCCATTCGACCCGCTGGCGGATGGTTTTGCCATGACCGATGTCTGGGGGCCGCAGGCCGGCGGCATCTGACGCCTTCCGAAAAAAATGCCATCAACAGCCGCCGATTTGTTTCAGCGGCTGTTTTCTTTTGATGAAAGATGCTAAGCGGGCCGGACTCCAGAAAGCTGTCGGTCTTGTTTTACGCATGTCGTGATCGCAAAACCGCAGCATATTTTGCGCGACATGCTTTAGAGGTTCCCACGATGAAGTCGATCACCCTTCGCCGCCCCGATGACTGGCATCTGCATTTGCGCGATGGCGCCGTTCTGGAAGGTGTGATTGCCGATACAAGTCGCCATTTTGCGCGCGCCATCATCATGCCGAACCTTGTTCCTCCGGTCGTAACGACGGCGGATGCTCGCGCCTATCGTGAGCGGATCGTCAAGGCCATTCCGGCTGGTGACCGTTTCGAGCCGTTGATGACACTTTACCTGACCGAAGACACAAATGCTGACGACGTCGAGGAAGGCAAGAAAAGCGGTCTGATCCATGCCGTCAAACTTTACCCGGCTGGTGCCACCACGAACTCGCATGGCGGTGTCAGGGACCTGAACAAGGTCGCGCCGGTGCTGGAGCGCATGGCAAAAATTGGTCTGCCACTGTGCGTACATGGCGAAGTCACGACGCCGGAAGTCGATATCTTTGACCGCGAGAAAGCCTTTATCGACACCGTTCTGGAACCGCTTCGTCAGCGCCTGCCGGAACTGAAAGTGACGATGGAGCATGTCACGACCAAGGATGGCGTGGATTACATCAAGTCCTCCAAGGCAAATCTCGCTGGTTCCATCACCACGCACCACTTGATCATCAACCGTAATGCCATTCTGGTTGGCGGTATCAAGCCGCATTATTATTGCCTGCCTGTTGCCAAGCGTGAGGAACATCGTCTGGCGTTGCGCGCCGCCGCCATCTCCGGCGATGCGCGCTTCTTCCTCGGCACGGACTCCGCCCCGCATGTCGATCCGCTGAAGGAATGCGCCTGCGGTTGCGCCGGTATCTATACATCGATCAATACGATGAGCTGCCTTGCTCACGTTTTCGAGCAGGAAAACGCTCTCGAGAAGCTGGAAGCCTTCACCTCGCTGAACGGCCCTGCATGGTACGGCCTGTCGCCAAACAAAGACACCATCACCCTGGTCAAACGGGAGGAGCAGGTCAGCTTCCCCGACAAGATCGAGACCGGCGCCGGACTGGTAACGGTCTTCGATCCGATGTTCCCGCTTCACTGGGACGTCCAATAAATCCTTCAATTGCTGCCGGATTCTCCGGCAGTTTTTATATGCACTGATGACGAAAAGAGGAAAACGCCGATGTCCCAGTTCACATTTACCGATCGCGCCGTGGTGGCGGAGCTTGTCGCAAAGATGCTGTGGGAGATAAAGGCGGTTCATTTCAATTCGGAAAGCCCCTACACCTTCGCATCGGGCATGAAGAGCCCTGTCTACATCGACATGCGCAAGCTGATTTCCTATCCGCGTATTCGTTCTGCGGTGATGGACTTCGCGGCGGCGAAGATCGTGGCCGATGCGGGCTTCGAGAAATTCGATTGCGTGGCCGGTGGTGAAACGGCGGGCATTCCTTTTGCCGCCTTCCTTGCCGAGCGCCTCGGTCTGCCGATGATCTACTGCCGCAAGAAACCGAAGGGCCACGGCCGTAATGCACAGATCGAAGGCCATATGCCCGAAGGTGCACGCGTTCTCGTTATTGAGGATCTGACGACAGCCGGCGGTTCGATGTTTACCTTCATCGACGCCATTCGTGCAGCCGGTGGCATCGTCGACCACGGCATCGCGCTGTTTTACTACGGCATCTTCAGGGAAGCCGAGGCGCGCTTTGCCAATGGCAATGTGGCGCTGCACTACCTCAGCACCTGGCGCGATGTTCTTGCTGTGGCGCGCAAGGAAAAACTGTTCGATGACAAGACCTTGTCCGAAGTCGAGGCCTTCCTCGACAACCCGCTGCCGTGGTCGGCAAAGCATGGTGGCGTCAGCGAATTGCCGCAATCGTAATTTGGGATGGCGTGTGGCTGGCCTTTTCGCCAGCCATCGTCTAAATCGATTTAAGTCCATTTGATTTTATGGTTTGAGGAGGACCGTGATGATCCTGTGTTGTGGTGAAGCCCTTATCGACATGCTGCCTCGGCAGACAACGTTGGGAGAGGCGAGTTTTGCCCCTTACGCAGGTGGTGCGGTCTTCAATACGGCGATTGCGCTCGGTCGCCTCGGTGTGCCCTCGGCTTTTTTCTCGGGCATTCCCGATGACATGATGGGTGAAATTCTGAAGGATACCCTGAAGGCCAGCAACGTTGACTTCAGCCTGTGCGCCTTCTCCAACCGCCCGTCGACGATCGCCTTCGTCAAGCTGGTGGATGGGCACGCGACCTACGCTTTTTATGACGAAGGTACCGCCGGACGTATGTTGTCGGAAGATGATTTGCCGGCACTTGGAGCAGATTGCGAGGCCATGCATTTCGGTGCCATCAGCCTCATTCCCGAGCCATGCGGCAGCACCTATGAGGCGCTGTTGGTGCGCGAGCATGACAAGCGCGTCATCTCGCTTGATCCCAATATTCGCCCCGGCTTTATCAAGGACAAGCAGAAACATCTCGAGCGCATCAGCCGCATGGCGGCGATGTCCGACATCGTGAAGTTCTCCGACGAGGATCTGGCCTGGTTCGGGCTGGAGGGTGATGAAGATACGCTTGCCCGCCATTGGCTGCATCATGGCGCAAAACTGGTTGTTGTCACCCGTGGCGCCAAAGGTGCGGTTGGTTATACATCGAACCTGAAGGTTGAAGTCGCATCCGAACGCGTTGAGGTCGTCGATACCGTTGGTGCGGGTGATACATTCGATGCCGGCATTCTCGCTTCGCTGAAAATTCAGGGTCTGCTGACAAAGGCGCAAGTCTCCGTACTGACGGAAGAGCAGATACGCAAAGCGCTCGCCCTTGGTGCCAAGGCTGCTGCGGTAACGGTTTCGCGCGCCGGTGCAAATCCGCCATGGGCGCATGAGATCGGGCTCTAAATCCATAGCACGGTCTCTGAATCAGCGTGTCCGCAACCGGCTCGCTGCGTCGTAGTTGTTGTTCCGCGACAGACCGATTCAACCAAGACCTTGAATGAGAAAAGCCGGAAGTTTCCTTCCGGCTTTTGCATATGATCGTGTCAGTGTTTTTTTACTTCGCCAAACCTGCCAGCGTCGCGACGAGACCCTGAGTCGAGCTGTCATGGCCGGCAGCGCTTTCCTTGCCTTCGACAACGGGCAGCAGGCCGGTTGCCAGCTCCTTGCCGAGCTCAACGCCCCACTGGTCGAAGGAGTTGATGCGGAACAGGACGCCTTCCACGAACACACGGTGCTCATAGAGAGCGATGAGGCGGCCGAGCGCGAATGGCGTCAGCTTGTCATAGACGAAGGTGATCGAGGGGCGGTTGCCGGTAAAGACACGGTGTGGCGCGATGAAGTCGGCCAGTTTGTCTTCCATTCCCTTGGACGTGAGCTGAGCCTTCGCTTCTGCCAACGTGCGGCCCTTCATCAGTGCTTCGGACTGTGCAAGGCAATTGGCGATGAGAAGCTGGTGCTGGTGGCGCAATTCAGGCTCGAAGCCGTTTGCCGCGATCATGAATTCAGCCGGAATGACGCTCGTGCCCTGGTGGATGAGCTGGTAGAAAGCGTGCTGGCCATTGGTGCCGGGTTCACCCCAGACGACAGGGCCAGATTGACCTTCAACCGGCGTACCGTCGATGGTGACACCCTTGCCGTTGGATTCCATGTCGAGTTGCTGCAGGTAAGCCGGGAAGCGCGACAGGCGCTGATCATAAGGCAGGATCGCCCGTGTCGGATAATCGAGCACGTTGCGATGATAGAAGCCGATGAGGCCAAGCAGCATCGGCAGGTTTTCGCGGACTGGCGCTTCGCGGAAGTGCTTGTCCATGGCGTGCGCGCCATCGAGGAACTTGCCGAAGTTTTCCGGGCCAATGGCAATCATCAGTGGCAGACCGATGGCCGACCAGATCGAATAACGTCCGCCGACCCAATCCCAGAAACCGAAGACGCGGTCGCTTTCGATACCGAACGCCGAGACTTTCTCAAGGGCGGTGGAAACCGCCGCGAAATGATGCTTGACGGCGCTTTCACCGAGCTTGTCGGCGATAAACTTGCGGGCCGTTGCCGCATTCGTCATCGTCTCGATCGTCGTGAACGTCTTCGAAGCGATGATGAAAAGGGACGTTTCCGGGTCGATCAGCTTCAGCGTATCGGCAATGTGCGCACCGTCGATGTTGGAAACGAAATGCGCGCGTGGGCCATCGTGGAATGGAGCTAGTGCCAGCGTCGCCATCACTGGGCCGAGGTCGGAGCCGCCGATGCCGATATTGACAACGTCGGTGATTTTCTTGCCGGTCGAACCCTTGAGAAAGCCCGAGCGGATTGCATCGGCAAACTTGCCCATCGACGCCAGAACGCTGTTGACGTCAGACATCACGTCCTTGCCGTCGACCAGCACTGGTGTGTTCGAACGGTTGCGCAATGCGGTATGAAGAACGGCACGGTCTTCGGTGAAGTTGATGGCCTTGCCGGTAAACATTTCTTCGCGCTTGGCTTCAACGCCGCCTTCGACTGCCAGCTTCTCAAGCAGTGCAATGATGTCGTCGTTCACGGCGCATTTCGAATAGTCCATCAGCAAGTCATCGAATTTTGCGCTGAAACGGCTGAATCGCTTGTCGTCGGCCGCAAAGGCGGCACGAAGATCGGTTGCGGCAGTGCTGCTCGCCGTTGCTTTCAGTTTTTCGATGATGGCCTGCATTTTATGCTCCTCGGCTCCGTGGAAGGATGAGGAAACTATTCTCTTTCAGTCGTCCAAATCAAGGCGACTTTGACAAAAGAAAAGAGCCGGTCTCCCGGCTCTTTCGGTTCAGTTGAGATTGCGCAATTCGCGCCGCAAAATCTTCCCGACATTGGATTTGGGAAGTTCGCTGCGGAACTCGATGATCTTCGGTCTTTTGTAGTTGGTCAGGCTTTTGGCGCAGAAGGCTTTCAGGTCCGCTTCGGTCAAGGCGGGGTCTTTCTTGACAACGAACAGCTTGACGATTTCTCCAGAGTGTTCGTCGGGAATGCCAATTGCGGCGCATTCCAATACACCCGGATGAGCCGCAGCCACTTCCTCAACCTCGTTCGGGTAAACGTTGAAGCCGGAAACGAGAATCATGTCCTTCTTCCGGTCTACAATCTTGGTGTAACCGCGATCGTCCATGAAGCCCATGTCGCCGGAACGGAAAAAGCCGTCCGCGGTCATGACCTTGGCCGTCTCGTCCGGTCGCTGCCAATATCCGGCCATCACCTGCGGTCCGCGAATGCATATTTCGCCGATGTCGCCCGACGGAAGGCTGTTGCCATCTTCATCACGAATATCGATTTCCGTCGAGGAGATCGGCAGGCCGATCGTGCCGCTGAATTCTGCTGCATCCAGCCGGTTGACGGTCGCAACAGGCGACGTTTCCGAAAGACCGTATCCTTCTGTGATCGGGCAGCCGATCATCGCCAGCCAGCGCTCGGCAACCGGTCTTTGCACCGCCATGCCGCCGCCCAGAACGAGGATCAGCGACGAGAGATCGAGCTTGCGGAAATCCTCATTGTTCATCATGGCGTTGAACAGCGTATTGATACCGGGGAAGATATGCGGCCGGTAGTGCGACAGCTCCTTCACGAAGCCCGGAATATCGCGAGGATTGGCGATCAAGAGATTATGGCCGCCGAGAGCAATGCCCATCAGCGAGTTTACGGTCAGCGCGAAAATGTGGCAAAGCGGCAATGCGCAGACGAAGTTCAGAACCTCGGGGCGGTTCTTGGTTGCGAAGGCTGCATCAAGCCACAGGCTGATCTGCATCTTGTTGGCCAGGAGATTGGCATGGGTAAGCACCGCACCCTTCGAGATGCCTGTCGTACCGCCCGTGTACTGCAGGAAGGCGATATCCTGCGGCCCCAGCGCAGCCGGCTTCAGCTTGAGGTTTTCTCCTTCATGCAGTGCCGTTTTGAATGTCACTGACGCGGGGATGGCATATGCCGGAACCAGCTTCTTGACCTTGCGCACCACAAGATTGACGAGATGCCCTTTCAGCCCCAGAAGGTCGCCCATGGCCGCAATCACCACATGTCGCACGGCGGTTCTGGGAACGGCCTGTTGTGCGACATGCGCGAAGTTTTCCAGCACGAACAGTGCCTTGGCACCGGAATCCTTCAACTGGTGCTCAAGCTCTCTGGGGGTGTAGAGCGGGTTGACATTGACCACGATCATTCCCGCCCGCAGAATGCCGTATACGACAACAGGGTTTTGCAGGATATTCGGCATCATCACCGCGACGCGGTCGCCTTTTTCCAGTCCACGCGATTGCAGCCAGGCCGCAACAGAACGCGTCATCTGGTCGAGTTCCCGATAGGAGATCGACTTTCCCATGCTGGAAAAGGCTTTCCTGTCGGAAAACTGCGCGCAGCTTTTCTCGAGAAGGTCGACAAGCGAAGCATGGCTTGGCGCGGGAATCTCTGAAGGGACACCCGGCGGGTAAGACGCCAACCAACGTTTTGCTACGTTGGCATTTTCCTGGTGGCCCAGGGTCATTTCACTCATGCTTCTCCTCCCAGAGTCTCCGTTGCATCAGGCGTTCTTATCAACGCCTTGGACGCATCAAACTGTTTTCATCCGCAAATGCCGGGCGATCAATCCCAATCATCGACATCAATGCGGTGCCACCGGGTTGGCCGCTCCTCCTGCTTTCCGGTGACGATGATAGACGTGTTGCGACGCATCGTCCATCAGTGAACAAAACGTATTTAACTCTAACGTAAACGTCAATATTGCTGCCAAGAATGTTGTGCGCCTTCACTGAGGCGTGTGCGGCGGCGAGATTTTGACTTTAATCCTGATTTGAGCGATCAACATAATCAGTGACGAGAAGGCAGGACTGGAAATGGCAGGCAGTGCAGCGCTTGAACTGAAGGCGGTTGGAAAAAGCTACGGCGGCATGAACGTGCTGTCCGATATCGACCTGACTGTCGAGCGCGGCGAGATCATCTGCCTCGTTGGCCGCTCTGGCTGTGGAAAATCGACGCTGCTGCGCATTGTTGCCGGCGTGGAAACACCGGAGCAGGGCGCCGTCTTTCTGAATGGTACCGAGGTTGCCGGTCCTTCCGTTTTTGTGGAGCCCGAAACGCGCAACATCGGCTTCGTGTTTCAGGACTACGCGCTTTTCCCGCATCTGACGGTCGAACGGAACGTGATGTTTGGCCTTAAATCTCTGCCGAAGGCGCAAAAGCGCCAGCGGGCAGAAGAGATGATCCATCATGTTCACCTTCAGGATCTGGCCAAACGCTACCCGCATACGCTTTCGGGAGGGGAGCAGCAGCGTGTTGCGCTGGCGCGCGCGCTTGCGCCGCAGCCCAGCCTTTTGCTGATGGATGAACCTTTTTCCAATCTGGATCGCGGTTTGCGAGACAGCGTGCGCGAAGAGACGCTTGGGCTGCTTCGCCAATTGGGAACAACCGTAATCATGGTCACACACGATCCGGAAGAGGCTTTGTCTGCCGGCGACCGCGTCGTGTTGATGCAGCATGGCCGGATCGTGCAGGTCGGTACGGGTTATGAAATGCACGACCATCCCGAGACCCGCTACGCGGCCGACTTCTTCTGTGCCTTCAACAAGATCAATGGCACGGTCAGCCAGGGCAAGGTTTCAACGCCACTCGGTCTTATAGGCGATGCCTCCCATTTTTCCGAGGGGCAGGCGGCCATAGCCTACGTCCGTCCCAATGCGATTTCGATCCTTGAGGACCATGACGTCAAGGACGGTATTGCAGGTGAGATATCGAGCCGCGTCTTCCTTGGCGAAATCGAGCAGCTCGGAATTGCCGTGCCCGGTCTGGCGCACGATCTTCGCGTCAGGACAATGCGACGCACCCCCACCAAAACAACGGCGGTCCGTTTCGGTATCGATCCTTCGGGCGTGTTGATATTTACCACAGGTTGAATAGAGAGTTTTTGCCTCGCCTGTCGGGCTGATTTTCAACTTTTGGTGATCGTAACGGCTGCCTGAATGTCCAGATAAAACTTGATTTGATGCATCAGGTATGATGTCTGCTGCCCATCTTGTGTGACGTTTAAGAGGGAGTAGACGATACCATGACAAAGCTTTCCAACATTGCCCTGCTTGCAAGCACGGCTGCCTTTTCTGCCGGCACAGCCGCTGCGGCCGAATTGAACATCTACACAACCCGCGAGCCCGGCCTTGTCCAGCCGCTTCTCGATTCCTTTACGGCATCAAGCGGTATCAAGGTCAACACCGTGTTTTTGAAGGACGGTCTTGCAGAGCGCGTGTTGAGCGAAGGAGCGAGTTCGCCAGCAGATATTCTTATGGCAGTTGATGCCGGCAATCTTGTCGACCTGGCTGAAAAGGGCGTAACGCAGCCGGTGGAATCCGAGGTTCTGACCAAGGCAATTCCGGCGGAGCTTCGCGATGGAAAAGGCAACTGGTTTGCCTTGTCGATGCGCGCACGCGTCCTCTATGCGGCTAAGGACGTCGACTTGACCTCGTTCAACTACGAGGATCTGGCGGACTCCAAATGGAAGGGCAAGGTCTGCATCCGCTCTGGCCAGCACCCATACAACACCGCGCTTTTTGCAGATTACATTGCCCACCACGGTGCTGAAGAGACCGAAAAGTGGCTTGCAGGTGTGAAGGACAATCTGGCGCGCAAGGCTGGCGGCGGTGATCGCGACGTTGCCAAGGATATTCTCGGTGGCATTTGCGATATCGGTATCGCCAATTCCTACTATGTCGGCCTGATGCGCTCCGGCAAGGGCGGTGAGGAACAGGTCAAGTGGGGCGACGCGATCAAGGTAGTTCTGCCGACCTTTAAGGACGGCGGTACGCAGGTCAACATCAGCGGCGCAGCCGTCGCCAAGAATGCACCGAACAAAGCCGAAGCCGTCAAGCTACTGGAGTATCTCGTTTCGGATGAAGCCCAGAAGATCTACGCCGAAGCCAACTATGAATATCCGGTCAAGCAGGGTGCTGCTCTGAACGAGATCATTGCCTCTTTCGGTACCTTGAAGATCGATAACAAGCCGCTGACGGAAATCGTCTCCCATCGCAAGCAGGCGAGCGAGTTGGTCGACAAGGTTGGCTTCGACAACTAAACGTCGAATTCACAATGAAAAGAGGGCGCTCGCTGATGCGGGCGCCTTTGCCTGTTTGTAGAAAAGCGCATGATCTCAGACACCATTCAGCGACCAGTAGCGCGCACCGGGACAAGGTTTCGCTCCTCGTTCTGGTGGCTCTGCCTGTCGTTGCTTGCCGCGATTGCCTCGATGGTTCCGGTGCTGGCGCTGGTTTCGCAGGCCATTCAGGGCTCTGAGGGGCTCTGGGCACATTTGCGATCGACCGTTCTGATGACGGCGCTGCCGGAAACGGTCGTTCTCTTGGCGGGTGTCGGCCTGTTGGCGGGGGTGGTCGGAACCTGTTCCGCCTGGCTTGTCACCGCTTATGACTTTCCAGGGCGAAAAATGTTGGAATGGGCGTTGCTGTTGCCGCTTGCCATGCCGACCTACATCGTCGCTTATGCCTATCTGGATATTCTCCACCCGATTGGCCCCGTGCAGGGTGCTGTCAGGTGGCTGCTTGGATACTCCAGCCCTCGGGAATTCCGCCTGCCGGATATACGCTCCATGGCAGGCTGCATCATTCTTCTCGGTTTTGTTCTCTTCCCCTACATCTACATTCCTGTCCGGGCCATGTTTCTGACGCAGGCCGGCAATCTCCTTGAAGCGGCCCGCATGCTTGGCGTCTCGCGCCATGCCGCATTCATGAAGGTTGCAATTCCCTTGGCGCGACCGGCCATCGCCGTCGGGGTCAGTCTCGCCCTGATGGAGGCGTTGAATGATATTGGCGCTTCGGAGTTTCTCGGCGTTCGCACCCTCACAGTCTCCGTCTACACCACCTGGATCACCAAATCCGATCTGCCGGGTGCCGCGCAAATTGCGCTATTCATGTTGTTTATCGTTGTCGGTCTGGTGGCATTGGAGCGGTGGGCTCGGCGCAAGCAGCGATATGCTTCTTCAGCGCAGAAAAACAGAGAACTGGAACCGGTCAGGCTTTACGGCCTGAAGGCCTTGGCAGCGCTTGGCCTCGGTATGGTGCCCGTCGTCATCGGCTTTATTGCACCCGCCACCTATCTCGTGGTTGAGGCCTGGAAGCGTTTTCAGTTCAATGGTCTTTCGGCACGCTTTGCCAGTGAAGCGCTCAACACCATCGTTTTTGCTGGCATCGCAACTCTGATGACGGTTTTCTTCGGACTTGTCGTCGCCTATGCCATGCGGCTTGCTCCTGGTCGAGCTTCGCTCTGGTCGTTTCGGTTTTCAACGGTAGGATACGCAGCACCGGGAACGGTAATTGCAATTGGTGTGCTGATTGCACTGGGCGGCTTCGACCGTTTTCTCGATGCAGGCATGAAAGAGATTTTTGGCATTTCCACCGGTCTGCTTATGATCGGCAGTGGTGCAGCCCTGATTTACGCCTATACGGCGCGCTTTCTGACCATCGCGGCGGGTGGCATTGATACAGGATTGAGCCGCATTCCCCTGTCCTTCGACCATGCATCTCGCACCCTTGGACGCTCGGCTACTCAGACCTTTCGACAAATTCATCTGCCGCTATCCAGAGCATCTCTGGCTGCTGCAGGCCTTCTGGTCTTTGTGGATTGCGTCAAGGAATTGCCCGCAACGCTGCTGTTGCGACCGCTGAACTTTGAAACCTTTGCTACCCATCTTTACGGGGAAGCTGCGCGCGGCACCTATGAGGAAGCATCGATTGCGGCCTTGGCAATCGTCTGTATCGGGATTCTCCCTGTCATGTTGCTCGCAAGTGTGGGCCGGCGCAGAGCGTAAGGTTGCGTTGCCTCGCGATCGTGTTTTGCGGCGCAAGAGGCCAAGAAGCTTCAAATCCTGCCAGAAATGAACAAGCGTTCCGCCTTATTCCTGATGTAAATACTCATCTTAATGAGGTGTTGCGGCTTGTCGAAATTGTGACTGCCGCCGGTATGTTTTGGGGCATGTCTTGAAAAATTTGAACGTGGCGTTTTTGAGCCGCCTGGCAACAGGCTCGGCAATCGCAATTTGCATGCTGCCTCTGTCGGCGAATGCGCAGGACACAACTGTTCTGCAGCAGATTACCGTTGAGGGGCAGGGAACGCAAAACGCCACGGGCCCTGTTAGAGGTTATGTTGCGAAAAAAACCGCGACTGGTTCCAAAACCAATACGGACACCAAGGACATACCGCAGTCTGTCTCGGTTGTCGGACGCGAGGAGATGAACAATCGCGGCGTCGTTACCAAGGTCGACGAGGTACTGCGCTACACGCCTGGCGTCACGGCCGAGCCTTTCGGTACAGATCCTGATACGGACTGGTTCTACATCCGCGGTTTTCAGGCAACTCAGACTGGCGTCTTCCTGGATGGCCTGAACCTGTTCAGCTACGGTTTCGGCGGCTTCCAGATGGATGCATATGGCCTGGAACGTGTCGAGGTTCTGAAGGGTCCGGCTTCTGTCCTTTATGGCGGCGCGAATCCTGGCGGTATCGTGCAGATGGTCAGCAAACGTCCGCAAGACGAACCGATCCGCGAAACGGAAATCGGCATCAACAATTTCGGCAATGCCTTCTTTGGGTTCGATCTTGGCGACAAGGTCGATGAACAGGGTGTGTGGAAATATCGTGTGACCGGCAAAGTCTCTGGCGGCGACAACTACACCAATTATTCTGAAGATCTGCGCGGTTTCATCATGCCGCAGGTGACCTTCGAACCCGATGCGCAAACCAGCGCGACAATCTATGGATATTTCTCGGCGCTCGATCAGACCCATGTTGGCAATGGCTTCCTGCCCTATGTCGGCACGGTTGTGGATGCGCCCTTCGGCAAGTTGAGCCGCGAAGCATTTTATGGCGAACCTGATCTCGACAACGGACGTGTTTATCAGTCGATGGTCGGTTACGAAGTCAGCCACGAATTCGACAATGGCTGGAAGCTGAGCCAGAACGCGCGGTATGGACATCTCTACAAGCGTGAAACCGGACCCTACACGGGCGGCTGGGCGAACGCGGATGCGAACGGTCAGCCGATCCTTGACGCAACCACCGGCGACTACATGCTGACGCGCTTCGGTTATGACGGTCTTTCCAAGGTGGACAGCTTCGGCATCGATAACCGTGCCGAACGCGAGTTTGACACCGGTGCGATCAGCCATTCGCTGCTTCTCGGTCTCGACTACAAATATTACAAGCTCGATCAGGTGCAGAAGTGCTGCGGGTCCAACCCGATCGGTGCGCTCAATCCTATCTACGGCTCAACACAGGGCACGAATTTTACCTACGCCGACAATGTCGTGACGCAGCAGCAGATCGGTATCTATGCGCAGGACCAGTTGCGTTTCGGCGATGGTTGGCTGGTAACCTTGAACGGTCGATATGACTACGTCGACACGAAACTTGACAATCGTCTGCCGTCCGGCGTGTCGCGCCGTTCCAACGATGACGCCCTGAGCGGTCGTGCTGGTCTTGCTTATGAGTTCGACAATGGGCTGACACCCTATGTCTCGGCAGCGACATTCTTCAATCCGCTGATCGACACGCTGGCCGACGGCAGCGCCGCAGTGCCGGAAGAAGGGCACCAGTTCGAGGCCGGTTTGAAATACGAGCCCAGTTTCTTTGATGGCAGCATCACCGCTTCCGTCTTCAAGCTGGTCAAGCAGAATGCCATCGTGTCTTACACAGCCGGCGGTATCACCACCAGCGGCCAGTTCGGCGAGGTGGAATCCACCGGCTTCGAGCTGGAGGCGAAGGCCAATCTGAATGAGAACTGGAAGGCGATTGCGTCCTATTCTTATACGGACCTCGATATTACCAAGGATGCCAACCCCAACCTGATCGGCAAATCGCCTTGGATCGTGCCGAACCATGCGGCGTCGCTGTGGCTGGACTACGCCTTCACCAACGATGCGCTGCAGGGTCTCAGCATTGGTGGTGGCGTGCGTTATCAGGGCAAGTCCTGGGCTGACGCGGAAAATACGCTGCGTGTTCCCGATGCGGCTGTTTTCGATGCGGCTATCCGTTACGAAAAGAATGACTGGACCGCATCCGTCAACGTGTCGAACCTGTTTGACAAAGAATACGTCAAGAGCTGCGGCGGGGCTTCCGTTTGCGGTTGGGGTGACAGCCGGACGATCACCTTCAAGCTGTCGAAGAAGTGGTAAGCTAGAGCCGACCGCGCTTTGATTACCAACTCTTCATTTGAGTTTGCCTTCCCGGGCCCATAAAAGATGACTGTAAAAGTCTTGTTGAAATATCCCGGGAAGGAAACGCTTCATGCTGGAAGCCAGAGCCGAATTGAAAACCGAAAGCGGCAGCAAATATCTTGTGCAACTGTTCAAGCATTTCGCCCACAAGATCGAGGTGACCTATAACGAAGCCCATGGTGAGTGCCAGTTTGATTTCGGTGCGGCAAAACTGGATGCAGAGCCTGAAAAATTGAAGATCTTCGTTTCCGCACCCGATGCCGAGAAACTGGACCGCGCGAAATCGGTTGTCGAAAGTCACCTGCTTCGGTTCGCGTTTCGCGAGAAGGTCGAAAGCCTGAGCTGGCAGTAAAAACTGCAAAAGGCGGCTGCTGTTGCGGTCGCAACTTTTTGCCGCTATAAACATGAATATTGAACTCATGTTTATAGCGCGTAATCGCGCCTGTCGGGATAGAGACGCGATGGCATTCCGCGTTCGCATGGAAAATGAAATCGAGGGTTTTGCCGTTGTCGGCGGGCCGCGCTCGCGCATGTGGAACGGTATTGTCGCCGATCTCTGGGACGTTCGCTGCGCACCCCGCGCAGGCGGTCGTTATGTTGGCAAAGACCCGCGCTTCGTCTTCTTGCTGGATATGAACGGGAAGGACGACAGCCGGTTCATGATGAACCGCTGCCGCCGTGACAGCTATACGGCGTCACACGCAAACAGGATTTCTTTCGTTCCTGCCGATGTGGATGTCTATGCGGAGCTGAAGGACGTTTCCTTTGTGCGCCATCTCGATCTGCATTTCGATGCCGGATTGCTGGGGACGCGATTGTCCCAAGGGTTTGACCCGGAGGCGCTGCTCGATCCGCACCTGATGTTCGAAGACGAGCGCTTGCTGACGCTCGCCCGGCTTATCGCGGCCGAGTGTGACAATCCCGATCCGTTGCATGATCTCTACGGCGAAAGCCTGGTGCTGGCCCTGTTGACGGATTTTCTCAAGGTGAAACGCGAACCTGCCAGAAAGCGCAGCAAACTCGCTGCCTGGCAGCTCAGGGCCGCCACCGATCATATTCGCGAAAACTGCCTTCGCTCCATTCGTCTTGAGGAACTGGCGGAACTGACCAACCTGTCACAGTCGCATTTCAGCCACGCCTTCAAGGCATCGACCGGCCTGCCGCCGCACCAGTGGCAAATGCAGGCACGTATCGATCGTGTCAAAGAGTTGATGGCAAAGGCGGAGATGCCGCTGACCGACATTGCGGTTGTCGCGGGGTTCGCGGATCAAGCGCATTTTTCACGCGTATTCCGCAAGATGGTTGGCGTTTCCCCATCGGCCTGGCAGCGAAGCCGCCAGTAGGCGCCTATAAAAAAGCCGGAACGATTTCCGGACACATGGGTTTACCAGACGTGACACCAGAGAGGAAAAATCGAAAGGAGTTACGTCATGTTGCATAACGAACCCCGCGCCGGACAGGACCCCTATGTCAAGGATACGCCGAGCCTTATCGCGAGCGATAAGGTAGAAGGCACCCGCGTTTACGGTGCCGACGGCAAACATATCGGTTCCATTCAGCGCGTCATTCTCGAAAAGCATGGTGGTCGTGTTGCTTACGCGGTCCTTAGCTTCGGTGGCTTCCTGGGGATTGGCGATGACTACTATCCGCTACCATGGGAAAAGCTCCACTACGATGAAGAGCTTGATGGCTACCGCATCGATCTGACCAAAGAGCAGATTGAAAACGCACCGCATTTTGCTGAACTCGACGATGCAGCGCTTCTGAATGCCAAGGACCGTAAGGTTTACGATTACTACGGCGTCTCGCCATACTGGATGTAGTGTTTACGGCAGATCGTCGAATACACGAAGAAAACGGCCCGAATGGGCCGTTTTTTATGGGTTGTTTTCTCATCAATGGGTCTTGTTTTGAACTTCAGACACCGCATCGGTGAAACATCTGCGGGCTTCCTCTGGAGACTTGCGTCCATCGAGCGCAGCTCTGCAGGCGCTTCGCGCTTTTACGAAGCTGAGCCCGCGTGTATTCGGCCAGCGCTCCGTCAGTAGTGCCAGTGCTTCCAGCGGACCAACAACCGTATTCTTGCCGCAAGCCTCAAGGTTGACTTCAACGGGTTCTGTCCATCTTTCGTTCTTCATCGTGCACCTCCCAGAGCAACGCGACACCGAAATTCATTCACAGCAACCAAAAAAGGGAACGCCGCCTTGAAGCGGGCTCCTCTTTTTAAGAATATTCGCAACTGCGCGAATTGACAACGATGACTAGCGAAATCCGAAAAACGACAATATCGCCAGCACGATGACGACGAGACCGACGATGTAAATGATCTGGTTCATGGCGTATCTCCCTTGATGCTGACTAGTAACGTGCAGGATCAAAGGATGTTCCCGGAAAGGCATAAGTCATCACTTTCTCGCGCATCGGAACGCGAGAAAGAGAGAGGCAGTTAAATGCTCATTTTCTCAGGATCACCCAGATCGCGTGGATGATGCCCGGCACATAGCCGCAGATCGTCAGAAGAATGTTAATCCAGAAATGCAGGCCAAGCCCCACCTGGAGAAAGACGCCAACGGGTGGCAGGAGAATGGCAATAAGAATTCGAATAACGTCCACGATAAACCTTTCATGTGAGCGCGTTTAACGATCAACGCATGCAGGTCATATGTGGTTTCACAGGTCTGCGAAGCAATAACGCGGAACTTGAAACAATGGAATTCTGGGGGGAGGAAGAAATGGTGCCGCTTACGTGACTCGAACACGTGACCCCATCATTACGAATGATGTGCTCTACCGACTGAGCTAAAGCGGCCCGACTTGCGATCCGAAATGTCTCGGATCAGCGTCATGGCGGGCTGATACAGGCAATGCTTACGGATTTCAAGTCTTGAATGCACGAGTTTTGAAAAATCCGCAAAAGCCTTGCCTGTTCCGATGTTTAAATGGCGAGCCTTCAGGCTATCGCGCAAAGGCGCTGGCGGGCGGCATTGTATTCGCAGGCCAGTCGGTCAACGAGATCTGAGACGGGTTCGATCGCCTTAACGGCGCCAATGCCCTGTCCCGCGCCCCATATATCCTTCCAGGCCTTGGCGCCCCCAGTGGCCGTTTCGAAGTCCATTTTCGAGGGATCGGCTTCCGGCAGGTTGTCCGGGTCCATGCCCGCCGCGACGATCGAGGGTTTCAGATAGTTGCCGTGAACGCCCGTGAAGTAATTCGAATAAACGATGTCGTTGGCGTGGGCCTCGACGATTGCCTGTTTGTAGGCATCGGAAGCGCGCGCTTCCTGCGTTGCGATAAAGGGTGAGCCGATATAGGCCATATCTGCCCCCATCGCCTGCGCGGCGAGGATGGAGCCGCCATTGGCGATCGCGCCGGCCAGCAACAATGGTCCGTCGAACCAGGTTCGGATTTCCTGCACAAGTGCGAAGGGCGAAAGCGTACCCGCATGCCCGCCGGCACCAGCCGCAACCGCAATCAGGCCGTCTGCACCTTTGCGAATGGCGGATCGGGCGTGCCGGTTATTGATGACGTCATGCAGCACGATGCCGCCATAAGAGTGCACAGCCGCGTTGACCTCTGGCACTGCCCCAAGCGAGGAAATCACGATAGGCACCTTGTATTTGACGCACAGACCGAGATCGTGCTCCAGACGCCGGTTCGACATGTGAACGATCTGATTGACCGCGAAGGGGGCTGCGGGTCGATCCGGATTGGCCTTGTTATGGGCAGCCAGTTCCTCGGTGATCATGGCCAGCCATTCGTCGAGTTGGCTTTCCGGCCGGGCATTGAGGGCGGGAAACGCGCCGATGATACCCGCCTTGCATTGCGCCAGCGTCAGTTGCGGATGTGAAATGATGAAAAGCGGCGAGGCAATGACCGGAAGACGCAGATTGTCTTTCAGTACGGACGGTAACATATTTCCTCCCATGAATTACGTTTACGCGCACGTAAGCATTATCGCGCTCGATCAGGGAATGAAAGCGAAAACACAAACGGCATGGTGATTGTCGAACATCTGCGGTCACCACGCCACAATGAACGGTTTTTCCCATTGCCTTTCGACCTTTATCCCAAAGGGTGCTTGCGGACGCGGCGCTTAGACGTTACCGAATCCTGAATAGAATGGCGCAATGCCGCAAATTTTTGCAAGGCAGCAGAACAAGGATCGGGCGTGAGCGGACTCGAAACGGCAATCAGAAATGCTCTGGAGAAATCGGACAGATCGAACGCCGAAGTTCGTGCGCGGATTTATCAGTCGTCAAGGCAGGCACTTGAGGCAGGTTTGCGCAAGCAGGGCATAGACGACCCGCAGGTGGTAGCCCAGCAGCGCCAGCGCCTGGAAACGCTTATCCATGTGATCGAAAACGAAGAGCGCAATCGCCTTCTCGATGCCGTTGAACGGCAATTGAAGCCGCAGCCGCATGATCATGACAATGCAGCGCATGCCAAGCCGGCCGATCAAGAGCAGCACGACGAGATTTCGGTTGAGCCGGAATTGCGCGGCGAAACGCGGGATGCCACACCTACTGCTCCGCATGTGGAGACGCTCCGGGCGGAACCGCGAACGGCAGCATCGCCGGTGAAAAACAAGCGCACGGGTGACGGTTCGCTTGCCTTTCGGCCAGAGGGTGCTGTACCGCGCAAGAAACGGCGTGGATTTTTTACGAAATTTTTCGTGATGGTGACGCTCCTTGCCTTTGTCGGCATGGGCGCGTGGTGGGTTTACTCTTCCGGTCTGCTGTTGTCGCCGGAGCAGCGGGATACGAGTGTGCCCAACCCGCCGGCAGAAGTTCAGTCGGAAGATTTTACCGGCACGGAACCGGCGCCAAGTCTTTCCGCAGGTCGTGGTTTTTCAGATGACTGGGTTGAATTGTTCAACGCAGAGCGCGGTGCTGCCGGCATTCAGGCGGGTAGCAGGGCCGGTATCGAAAGTATTGCCACGCCTGCAGGCAAGGCGGCACGCGTGACATCCAGATCCACGTCGCAGGACGGCAGTGTCAGCGTCGAGGTTCCAGTCGAGGTGCTGAGAGATATGGCGGGCAAGTCCTCGACTATATCGATCACCATGCAATCGTCCACCGACCGGCAGACCCAGGTCTCCATTGTTTGCGATTTCGCAACCTTGGGCGATTGTTCGCGTCACCGCTTCACGGCAACGGCAGAGCGGGCCGACATGCTGTTGAATGCGACTTTCGAACGGTCTCTGGCCCCCAACGCACCGGGACGTATCTTCATCAACAGCGACATCGACGGCAATGGCCGGTCGATCAACGTCTACTCGGTCCGTATTCTGCCAGGTCAATAAGAAAAAGCGCCGAAAAGGCGCTCTTTCGCTTTGCAAGCTTGGCTATTTCAGAAAGCCCGGTCCTGATCCGAGGATTTTGCCGTCGATCTCGCCGATCGCTTTTTTATCTTTGCCGTCATAATCAAGCGCGCTCAGAATATGACGGATGAGATTGACGCGGGCCCGCCGTTTGTCATTGGCCCGTACCACAGTCCAGGGCGCGACATCCGTGTGGGTCTTTTCCAGCATCTCGTCGCGTTTGGCCGTGTAATCATCCCATTTTGTCAGCGCGGCAATATCCATGTCTGACAGTTTCCAGCACTTCAGCGGGCTGTGCCGGCGATCATGAAAACGGTCGAGCTGTGTTTCGCGGCCGATGTCGAGCCAGAATTTGAACAGATAGATCCCCTCATGGGCGAGCATTTTTTCCATCCGTGGCGTTTCCTTCAGGAATCGCTTGTACTCATCTGGCGTGCAAAAGCCCATCACCGGTTCGACACCGGCGCGGTTGTACCAGGATCTGTCGAAGAGAACGAGTTCACCAGCCGTCGGGAAGTGCGAGATGTAACGCTGGAAGTACCATTGCCCACGTTCTGTTTCCGTCGGTTTTGGCAGCGCAACCACGCGTGCATAGCGCGGATTGAGGTAGGAGCGGGTGGCGAAGATCGCCCCGCCTTTTCCGGCCGCATCACGTCCTTCAAAAACGGAGAGAATGCGTTTACCGGTCGCCTGTAACCAGAACTGAACCTTGACGAGTTCTATCTGTAGCGCTTCGAGCGTCTCATCGTATTCGTCCTGCTTCATTTTCTTGTCGTAGGGGAAGCCGCCAGATGAGAGCTTTTTGCTCTCCACCCAATCCGGGAGGACAGGATTGTCGATATCGAAGACACGTGTCTTTCCGTCAATCGTCAGTTCGACCGACCGATCTTTCACCTCTGTTCCCATGCTCGCTCCCTTCATCGCACTATGAATGCTTTGTCCGGCATTGAGTTCACATTCGCACACGGAATTCAAGCGCGGGGAGCGGGATATGTTGCCGGCTTAATTTCGTGGATATAGGCTGTGAAACGCGTGTCGTGATGAATATCTGTCATAAAGCTGGCATATGAGATTTCGATTGCGTCATTGAGCGAGAATCGGAAAGCAGGCGAAAATGGCATCTATGGAAGGTGAGGAGAGGGGCGGGCATTTGTGGTGGAAGTTGCGCCATAGCTGGATGCCGATCCTTATCGTCACGATGCTTGCCATTGTCGCCCTTTTTGAGCTGCATTCGCCATATCTGCCTGCCGCATTGTGGCTTGGCGCCGTCATTGCCATCCTGCTTGTCGCTAAAAGCAAAAAGCGCGACCTTGTCATCGAAGAGGAAGCCCCTGTTGTCGAAGAGCGGGAAGAGGTCGGTGAAAATGTCATTGCCGGTGTAAGGGCGGGTTTGGCCGTTCTCGATACGCCCATTTTTATTTTGGACAAGAACACGGCTATTCTGTTTCAGAACGGGGCTGCGGAACGGGCTTTCGGTGCTTTGCCTGTTGGCGCGCATATTTCGGCAAGACTCCGCTCACCTGGTCTGCTTGACGCCATCCGCGAAACCGTGGCGACCGGTCAGCCTAACCAGATCGAACATTTCGAGCGGCTGCCGTCCGAACGGGTTTTCATCGCACGGATTGCCGTTGCCGATGTGCAGAAGGGTGTTGGGCCTGCATTCTACATACTCTCGTTCCGCGATGTCTCGGAACTGCGTCGCATCGACCGGATGCGCAGCGATTTTGTCGCCAATGCGAGCCATGAGTTGCGCACCCCGCTGGCTTCTCTGCGCGGTTTCATCGAAACCATGCAAGGTCCGGCGCGCAATGATCCCAAGGCCCAGGAACGCTTCCTTGCGATCATGCTGGATCAGTCCACCAGAATGGCCAGACTGGTGGACGACCTCATGTCGTTGTCGCGGCTTGAATTGCGCGCCAACATCGCCCCCGATCAGAAGGTCGATCTCGTATCCGTCATCGGCCATGTCAGGGACGCACTCTTGCCTCTGGCGAAAGATCTCGAGATGACCATCAATCTGCACCTGCCGGACCATCCGGTTGAGGTGGATGGTGACCGTGACGAGTTGGTACAGGTTTTCCAGAACCTCGTTGAAAACGCTTGTAAATATGGCCAGGAAGGCAAAATTGTCGATGTCTGGTTACGTGCCGAGCCGGGAAGCCCGGTCGAGGTAAGCGTTGTAGACAAGGGGCCGGGCATTCCGGCCGAGCATGTCCCGCGACTGACCGAGCGTTTTTATCGCGTCAGCGTTGCTGACAGCCGCTCGAAAAAGGGGACCGGGCTGGGGCTTGCCATCGTTAAGCATATCCTTACCCGCCACCGTGCCCGCCTCATTATCAAGTCCGAGCTGGACGTCGGAACCGACTTTACCGTCAGATTCTGACATAAAAGACGCCGCGATTGTCGGCTTATTCAATAAAATCATTAAAATTCAAAGGTATAGATTGTCACAAATCTTTTATGCAAATGACATAAAAGGATGTGGCTACGGTGGTTAAGAAGAGGTCGCCGAGCGCAAGCTACGAGCGAATGCCGCTATCGGCTGCGTCCACAAACAAGCCCACGATGGGAGAGACAAATGAATATCGTTAAATTTTCCGCAGCAGCCCTGGTGGCCTCTGTCGCCTTTGCTGGCGCCGCCGCTGCTCGCGACCAGATCCAGGTTGCTGGTTCTTCCACAGTTCTGCCCTACGCAAAGATCGTTGCTGAAACCTTCGCTGAAACCTTCCCGAACTTTAAGGCTCCGGTTGTTGAGTCTGGCGGCACGGGCGGCGGTCTCAAGGCATTCTGCTCGGGCGTTGGCGAAGGCACGATCGACATTGCCAATGCTTCGCGCGCCATCAAGGCTGACGAACTGGCTGCCTGCAAGGCAGCTGGCGTGACCGACGTTCAGGAAGTCAAGATCGGTTACGATGGCATCGTTTTCGCCATGGACAAGTCCAACCCGGACGTAAAGCTTGAGCCTAAGGACCTTTACCTCGGTCTCGCCGCAGAAGTTATCAAGGACGGCAAGCTCGTTGCCAACCCTTACAAGAAGTGGTCTGAAATCAACAAGGAACTGCCTGATGTAGCGATCGCCGCTTACATCCCTGGCTCCAAGCACGGCACGCGCGAAGTCTTCGAAGAGAAGATCATGGCTGACGGCTGCAAGGAAGCTGGCGCAACCGACGTTATCAAGGGTCTGGTTTCCGACGCCAAGCAGGCTGCCGCCAAGTGCGTAGCTGTTCGTAAGGACGGCGCTGCTGTTGATATCGACGGCGACTACACCGAGACCCTCGCTCGCATCGACGCCAACAAGACCGGCCTCGGCGTATTTGGTCTGGCTTTCTACGAAAACAACGCTGACCGCCTCAAGGTTGCGACCGTAAGCGGTGTTGTTCCGTCGACCGAGACTGTTGCCAGCGGCAAGTACCCGGTTTCGCGCCCGCTGTTCTTCTACGTGAAGAAGGCTCACCTCGGCGTTATCCCTGGCCTCAAGGAATATGTTGAGTTCTTCGTTTCGGACGAGATGATCGGCCCTGACTCTCCGCTCGCCAACTACGGCCTGGTTGCAGCTCCGGACGCAGAGCGTGAAGAAATCCGCTCGAAGTTCGGCGCCGGCTCCACGATGTAATAAGGCTGAAGGGCGCGGCTTGTCCGCGCCCTTCGCTTCGTTTGTCCTCGGTTGACAGTTCCTATTCATCATTGCGTGCATGATTTCAGATGGATAGGACGTATCAACCTTGACGTCTGTCCGGCTTTCCTAGAGGGAGGCGGCAGGCTTTCAAAGGATGATCCAGCAGTCTCCTTTTTGATGACTTTAAATTTGCCCGATATCGCACCGTGCCTTTGAGGCACGCCGAGGGAACTCTAATGAACACATCCATTCTTTTGCTGGTACTGGCGCTGATCGGCATCGGCAGTTATCTGCTTGGCAGTCGCCGGGCCGTTGCGCTTTCTGGGGGGCGTCCCTCCAGCATGCATTCCCGTGCTGGCTATCACGGTTCTTACGCTGTCGTCTGGGCCGTTTTGCCCGCAGCGCTCATCCTCGCAGTCTGGCTTGTGATCAGCCCATTGATGGTCACGTCAGCCGTGCGCGGCGGATTTCCTGAAGATGTGCGTGCGCAGCCTGAAGCGCAGCAGAGCCTGACCTATGGCATGGTAACGTCGATTGCACGTGGTCTGCAGAGATTGAACACCGAGGAACTGGCGCAGGTCGAAGCGGATACTGCCGCTACCCGTCCGTTGCTGGCGTCCAAGGGCGTCGCAATTGCTGGCGACCCAGAGCGCTATATGATCGATGCCGCGCGCACACTCAATGGCATGACGTCGACCAGCCGGTTGGCGATGATCGTTGTGGTGCTGGCAGCCGCATTGGCTGGCGGCGCATATGCGCTTCGGTCCATCGCGCCGCGTTTCAGAGCGCGCAATCAGGTCGAGAAGGTCATTCTTGCCTCCTTGCTGGTTGCCTCTTCGATCGCCATCCTGACGACAATCGGCATCGTACTTTCGATGCTGACGGAAGCCATCCAGTTCTTCACCATGGTTCCGGCGCACGAATTTTTCTTCGGCACGGTCTGGGACCCGCGTTTTGCCGCAGCCGGTGCGACGGATAGTTCCGGTCAGTTCGGTCTGATCCCGCTGCTCGCAGGCACACTTTATATCGGCTTCGTCGCGATGCTTGTCGCCGTTCCGGTTGGTTTGTTCTCGGCAATCTACATGTCGGAATATGCCGGACCGAAGCTGCGTTCGGTCGCAAAGCCCTTGCTTGAGGTTCTCGCCGGCATTCCGACGATCGTCTACGGCTTTTTCGCCCTGACGACGGTCGGACCGTTCCTGCGCGATATTTCCGCACAGATCAACGGCCTTGCCACCGGCAACTACACGAACTTCATTCAGGCACAGAGCGTTCTGACGGCCGGTTTCGTCATGGGCATCATGCTGATCCCTTACGTCTCGTCCCTGTCGGACGATATCATCACCGCCGTGCCGCGTTCGCTCCGTGATGGTTCGCTGGGGCTCGGTGCGACCCGCTCGGAGACGGTCAAGAAGGTTATTCTTCCGGCCGCTCTTCCAGGCATCGTCGGCGCGCTTCTGATGACGGCCTCTCGCGCCATCGGTGAAACCATGATCGTGGTTCTCGCCGCCGGTGTTGCTGCCCGCCTGCAGATCAATCCTCTTGAGCCGATGACCACCGTCACCGTGAAGATCGTCAGCCAGTTGACGGGTGACCTCGAGTTCACCTCGCCACAAACGCTGGTCGCCTTCGCGCTCGGCATCACGCTTTTTGCCATCACGCTATGCCTCAATATCTATGCGCTCTACATCGTGCGCAAATACCGGGAGCAGTATGAATGACCGACATCGTTTCTCCCGCAACCGGCGGTGCCACAAGTGCACCGGCCCGGCGTGATATCGGCATCAAGCGCCGTTATGCCGCAGAACGTCGCTTCCGTGCCTATGGAATGGCAGCGATTTCCTTCGGTCTGATCTTCCTGTTCCTGCTTCTTTGGTCGGTTGTCGGCAAGGGATACACGGCCTTCCAACAGACGATGATCACTGTGCCGGTGGAATTCTCCGAGCAGATCATCGATCCCAAGAACGAGCGTGCGACCAATCCGACGAAGCTCATGACCGCCAACTACCCAGTGATCGCCCGTGATGCGGTTGCCAAGGTTCTTGGAGTGGCACCGACGGACCGCGCCGGTCTGCGGGCCGTCAACGCCATGATTTCGGACAGCGTCCGCACCCAGTTGCGTGACATTGTCACCGCTGATCCCTCGATCATCGGCACGACGCGAAATGTGACGCTGCTCGCTTCTGGCGATGTCGACAGCGCCTTCAAGGGTCAGGTCGACCTGACGGTGGATGAAAACAACCGCCGCGTTTCGAACCAGCAGCTTGGCTGGATGAACCAGCTCGTTGAGAGCGGCCAGCTTGCCAAGCATTTCAACACGGGCATCTTCGTCAACGGCGCGTCGAGCCGTCCGGAAGCTGCCGGCGTCGGCGTGGCGCTGATCGGCTCTTTCTACATGATGATGATCGTTCTCGTGCTGTCGTTGCCGATTGGCGTTGCAGCCTCGATCTATCTCGAGGAGTTTGCACCGAAAAACCGCCTGACGGATCTTATCGAGGTGAACATCAACAACCTCGCGGCTGTTCCTTCGATCGTTTATGGTCTGCTTGGTCTCTCGGTCTTCATCAACTTCATGGGCTTTCCGCGCTCGGCCTCGCTGGTCGGCGGTCTCGTCCTGACATTGATGACGCTGCCAACCATCATTATCGCGACCCGCGCTGCCCTCAAGGCTGTGCCACCGTCCATTCGCGCCGCTGCCCTTGGTCTTGGCGCATCGAAGATGCAGACGATCTTCCACCACGTGCTGCCGCTTGCCATGCCTGGCATTCTGACCGGCACGATCATCGGCCTCGCACACGCCCTTGGCGAAACGGCGCCGCTGCTTTTGATCGGCATGGTGGCCTTCGTTGCGAACTACCCGACGACGCCGCTCGATCCTTCGACGGCACTGCCGGTACAGATTTACATGTGGGCGAACGAAGCAGAGCGTGCCTTTGTCGAAAGAACATCTGGCGCTATCATCATCCTGCTCCTGTTCCTCATCGTCATGAATGTTGGCGCAATCCTGTTGCGTCGCCGCTTCGAACGGCGCTGGTAAAGGGAGCTAGAAAGCTATGAACATGTTGTCGGAAGCAGCAGTTGAAAAGGCGCTGGACAAGAAAATGAATGAAGTTTCGTACAAGATGATTGGCAAGGACGTTTCGGTTTTTTACGGCGAAAAGCGCGCGCTTTACGACGTGAACCTGAATGTCCGCGAAAATACCGTTACTGCGCTTATTGGTCCGTCCGGTTGCGGCAAATCCACCTTCCTGCGTACCCTGAACCGCATGAATGATACGATCGATGGCTGTAAGGTCACCGGCAAGATCACGCTCGATACGGATGATATCTACGATCCGGCAATCGACGTGGTGGAACTGCGTGCTCGTGTCGGCATGGTGTTCCAGAAGCCGAACCCGTTCCCGAAGTCGATCTACGAAAACATTGCTTACGGTCCGCGTATCCATGGCCTCGCCCGTAACAAGGCGGATATGGACCAGATCATCGAGTCCAGCCTGCAGAAGGCCGGTCTGTGGAATGAGGTGAAGGATCGTCTGCATGAATCCGGTACGGGTCTGTCCGGCGGTCAGCAGCAGCGCCTTTGCATCGCACGCGCAGTTGCCGTGTCCCCGGAAGTGATCCTCATGGACGAGCCTTGCTCGGCCCTCGACCCGATCGCTACCGCCAAGGTCGAGGAACTGATCCATGAGCTGCGTGCCAACTTCACGATCGTGATCGTAACCCACTCCATGCAGCAGGCCGCTCGCGTCTCGCAGCGCACCGCGATGTTCCATCTTGGCCATCTGGTCGAGGAGAACGAAACGGACAAGATGTTCACCAACCCGGATGACCAGCGCACGCAGGACTACATCATGGGCCGCTTCGGCTGATTGCCCGCTCAGCGCCTCAGAGAAACCGAACAAGTTTGGCGCCTCCGTTCTGCCACCCGCCATCAGCAGGTGAAAACGGAAGGCAAAGCCCAGGGACGAGATCATGACACAGACAACGACGCATTCGCATATCATGTCGGTTTACGACGACGAGTTGAAATTCCTCAGCCGCCGGATTGCCGAAATGGGCGGCCTGGCGGAGCAGATGTGCGCGGACGCCGTTCGCGCCCTTGTCAATTCCGATGCGGCATTGGCGCAGAAGGTGATTTCCGACGACGCGATCCTTGACCACGCCGAGCGTGAAATCGGCGACAAGGCCATCGTCACCATCGCCAAGCGCCAGCCAATGGCTGCCGACCTGCGCGAAATCATCGGTACGCTGCGCATTGCGGCGGATCTTGAGCGCGTCGGCGATCTCGGCAAAAACACCGCCAAGCGCGTGATTGCCGTTGCAGGAACCGGTGTTCCACGCAAGCTGGCTCGCGGCCTCGAACATCTCTCCGAGCTTGCCCTCGTGCAGCTCAAGGAAGTTCTCGATGTTTATTCGACACGTTCGGCTGAGAAGGCGCAGGCCATCCGCGAACGCGATGAAGAAATCGACGCGATGTACACCTCGCTCTTCCGCGAGCTGCTGACCTACATGATGGAAGATCCGCGCAACATCACGACCTGCACGCATCTTCTGTTCTGCGCCAAGAACATCGAACGTATCGGCGACCATGCGACCAATATCGCCGAGACGATCTACTACATGACCACCGGCAGCCAGCCGGAAGGTGAGCGTCCGAAGGACGATAGTTCCAACACTCTCGGTTCCGTGACCGAGTAACAGACCGGCAGACCTGCGGAGTTCAGTATGGTACCGAAGATTGCAGTTGTTGAAGATGAAGAGGCGCTGAGCGTTCTGCTTCGTTACAATCTTGAGGCTGAGGGTTACGACGTCGACACGATACCGCGTGGCGATGAGGCCGAGATCAGATTGCAGGAGCGGGTTCCCGACCTCCTGATCCTGGACTGGATGTTGCCTGGCGTCTCCGGTATCGAACTGTGCCGCCGGTTGAGGATGCGGGCGGAAACCGAACGTTTGCCGATCATCATGCTGACAGCGCGTGGCGAAGAAAGCGAACGCGTTCGCGGTCTCGCCACAGGCGCGGATGACTATGTGGTGAAACCCTTCTCCACGCCGGAACTGATGGCACGCGTCAAGGCGATGCTGCGTCGCGCCCGCCCAGAGGTTTTGTCGTCAGTCCTGAAATGCGGCGACATCGAACTGGATCGGGAAACGCACCGCGTGCATCGTAAGACGCGTGAAGTGCGCCTGGGACCGACCGAGTTCCGTCTTCTGGAATTCCTGATGACATCGCCGGGTCGTGTTTTCTCCCGTTCGCAGTTGCTGGATGGCGTCTGGGGTCACGATATCTATGTGGACGAACGGACCGTTGACGTCCACGTTGGCCGTCTGCGCAAGGCGCTCAATTTTTCGAACATGCAGGATGTCATCCGCACGGTCCGTGGCGCCGGTTATTCCATGGAAGCGGCATAATCCAACATCACATACCCTAAACGAAAAACGGGCCGTAAGGCCCGTTTTTTTATTCCGTGTTGTTCCGCTTATGCCTTGCGGCGTTCGCTGACAGGCTGGTAGGCGAGCTTCGCATGGAACTTGCAGTAGGGCGAAGATTCCAGGGCTTCGCAGCCACAGAAATGGAAGTCGTCCTTCAGCGGGTCGCCAACCGGCCACTTGCAGGTGCGCTCGGTCAATTCCGTCAGCGTCAGGCGGCGCGAGGCCGGCGTAACGATATCGCGCGAAGGAACGTATTCGAGCACCTGAGCGGTCTCGATATCCATCTCTTCGTGAAGGGCTGTCGCAACGCTGGCGCGTGCCACGGTCCGAACCGGCGTGGTGTTGACGCGGGCGGTGTAGGTTGCCGTACGAGGTGCCGCTGGTGCCGTACGCTTCGGTGCAGAGCGCGCCGATGTCACGGTTCCGCCAGCCTTGGCGCGGCCCGGAAGATTGAGACGGTGAACCTTGCCGATAACGGCGTTACGGCTTACACCACCCAACTGTGCCGCTATCTGGCTGGCACTGAGGCCCTCGGACCAAAGTTTCTTGAGTTTTTCGACTCGTTCATCCGTCCAGTTCATGCCGCTTCTCCGCTCGTCGCGTCTATTTCGGCAGAATCCTTCTCCATCTCGCGAGCGCACTCCGAGTGTCAATTCCGCCGGATTTTTGGTGACTAGTTCCGCCGCAATGCAGTCTAGTAATTGACGATTAACCTAGTGTGAGGCTGACTCCGTGGCAAGAGTCGCGGGAATCATCTGGAATCGATTTTCCGGTTTTCCCCAACTTGCTGTTCAGGAGAGTCCGAAAGGCAACACCTTGTGGTTCGGTCACGTGTTCCCACTATGACTTGGGAACGCCGGAAAATGAGGACTTTTGTTGACATCGGCAGTTGAAGTGACAATAGTGCCCCAGCCGCCGCAAGGCGGCATTTTTGATTTTCAGGCAAGGGATAACCTTGTCCACCTATTGACAACGATATGAAAGCGCATTTGCGCAAGGAGTGATGCAGCCATGGCCGAAGCCAACGCGCCATTGTTTGATACGTTTTCAAGAGCGCCGCTGCGTTTCGAACGCGGTGAGGGCGTCTGGCTGTTCACGGAAAGCGGCGAGCGATATCTCGATTTTGCGGCCGGTGTTGCTGTCAATTCCTTGGGGCATGCGCATCCGCATCTCGTCGAGGCTATCAAGACGCAGGCTGAAAAGGTCTGGCACGTTTCCAACCTTTATGAAGTGCCCGGACAGGAAAAGCTCGCAAAGCGCCTGACCGAAGCAACATTTGCTGACAAGGTGTTCTTCACCAACTCCGGTGCTGAGGCGCTGGAATGTGCCATCAAGACTGCACGCCGTTATCACTACTCCAAGGGCCACCCGGAAAAGTTCCGCATCGTCACCTTTGAAGGTGCGTTCCACGGCCGGACGCTGGCAACAATCGCTGCAGGCGGGCAGCAGAAATATCTCGAAGGTTTCGGCCCCAAGGTTGAAGGTTTCGATCAGGTACCGTTCGGTGATCTCGAGGCCTTGAAAGCCGTTATCACCAATGAGACGGCAGCCCTGCTGATCGAACCGATCCAGGGTGAGGGCGGCATTCGCGCGCCCAGCAAGGAATTCCTGCAGACGCTTCGTGATCTCTGCAACGAACACGGCATGCTGCTGATCTTTGATGAGGTTCAGACGGGTGTTGGACGTACCGGCAAACTGTTTGCGTACGAGTGGACTGGCGTTGCGCCTGACATCATGGCTGTTGCAAAGGGTATTGGGGGCGGCTTCCCGCTCGGCGCTTGCCTTGCGACGGCTGATGCGGCTTCCGGCATGACCGCAGGCGTGCACGGCACGACCTATGGCGGCAATCCGCTCGCCATGGCCGTCGGCAATGCCGTACTGGACGTTGTTCTTGCGGACGGCTTCCTTGAACGAGTGCGTGATGTCGCGCTGGTGTTCCGTCAGGGGCTTGCTTCGCTCAAGGATCGCTTCCCCGACGTGATCGAGGAAATCCGTGGCGAAGGTTTGCTTCTCGGCATCAAGGCGCGCGTACCATCAGGCGAATTGCTGCAGGCGATGCGAGCAGAGCATCTGCTCGGCGTGCCTGCGGGCGACAACGTGGTGCGCCTTCTGCCGCCGCTTGTTACCACGGCGGAAGAAGCGCGAGAGGGTCTTTCGCGTATCGAAACGGCTGCCGCCTCTCTGACAGCGGCAAAGCAGGCGAAGATCGCGTGACAAGGGTTAAGGCGGACCTGCTTTGACAGGTCCGCAAGCATTGGGACAGGGTAGCATGGCTTCACCAAAACATTTTCTCGACCTCTCTGCCGTCGGCTCAGAGGATTTGCGGACAATTCTCGACGATGCGCGGGTGCGCAAGATCGCCACGAAAAACGGTACGGCAGAAAAGCCGCTTGCCGGCAAAATGCTGGCGATGATTTTCGAAAAGCCCTCTACCCGAACCCGTGTTTCCTTTGACGTAGGCATGCGCCAGCTCGGCGGCGAAACGCTTTTCCTCTCCGGCACAGAGATGCAGCTTGGCCGCGCCGAGACCATCGGCGACACTGCCAAGGTGTTGTCGCGTTATGTGGACGCGATCATGATCCGCACCACGGATCACACCCGCCTGCTCGAACTTGCTGAACACGCAACCGTTCCTGTCATCAACGGCCTCACAGATGACACCCATCCCTGCCAGATCATGGCGGATATCCTGACGTTCGAAGAACACCGTGGTCCGGTGAAGGGCAAGACGATTGCCTGGACAGGCGACGGCAACAATGTGCTGCATTCCTTCGTGGAAGGCTCCGCACGCTTTGGCTACCGGATGAACATGGCCGTGCCGATGGGCTCGGAGCCACACGACAAGTTCCTGAACTGGGCCCGCAACAATGGTGGTGACATCATGCTCTGCCACGATGCTGACAAGGCTGTTGCCGGTGCGGATTGCGTGGTCACCGATACCTGGGTCTCGATGAACCAGGAACACAAGGCGCGCGGCCACAACATCTTCCAGCCCTATCAGGTCAATGAAGCCCTGATGGCAAAGGCCGACAAGGATGCAGTCTTCATGCATTGCCTGCCGGCTCACCGTGGTGAGGAAGTGACCGACGCAGTCATCGACGGATCGCAATCGGTCGTTTTCGATGAAGCCGAAAACCGCCTGCATGCGCAGAAGTCCGTCATTGCATGGTGCATGGGCGTCATCTGACGTTCTCCGCACCGCTTGCATGCGGTATCGCAGCAGGTTCTTGAACTTTGCTGCGCCTATAACCATCTGAGGCACTTCAAAGGGCTCGCCGGATATTACCTGGCGGGCCATCGTCACGTTTTGCACGATTTTGTCTGGCAGTGGTTTCTCTCTCCGGCAACGTGTGCGACAAGCAAAAAAACGAAAGTCGGAACGCCGGGCATTGTCCGGTTGCGGCGCATTTGGCTGCGCCAAGGAGTATGGATATGGCAGACGCAACAGTTGAACTGGATGATCTCGATTTTGCCGGCGACGATAAGGTCGTGCCGTTTCAGGTCGAAGGTCTGGACGTGCGCGGTCGCGCCGTTCAGGTGGGGCCGCTGCTGAATGCTATTCTTGAGCGCCATAATTACCCCGAGCCGGTTGCCCGCTTGTTGGCAGAGGCGACGGTCCTGACGGCCTTGATCGGCACCTCGCTGAAGTTTTCCGGCAAGCTGACGGTTCAGACGAAGGGTGATGGCCCCGTCGATCTGCTTGTCGCGGATTTCTCTGCGCCTGAGAGCATGCGCGCCTATGCGCGGTTTGATGATGAGCGGCTGGCCGAAGCTACGGCTGCTGGCGCAACCTCGCCGGAGCAGTTGCTGGGAACGGGCATTCTGGCCTTCACCATCGATCAGGGTGCGGGCATGCAGCCTTATCAGGGCATCGTGCCGCTCGACGGTTCTTCGCTTGAAGAGATTGCCGGTGTCTATTTCCGTCAGTCGGAACAGCTTCCCACACGGGTGCGGCTCGGTGTGGCGGAGTTCTTTGACCGTGATGCCAACGGCAAGCCACGCCACGGATGGCGGGCAGGGGGCGTGATTGCCCAGTTCCTGCCGCAGGCCCCGGAACGGCTCCGCTCGCGTGATCTTCATGGCGGTGATGGCGACGAGAACGGTCATGGTCATGTCGAAGACGATGCATGGACGGAAGCGGTGACCTTGCTGGATACGGTGGACACCGACGAGCTCACCGACCCGCAGGTGCCGGTTGAGCGACTATTGTACCGTCTTTTCCATGAGCGCGGCGTGCGCATCTACGAACCGCAATCGGTCGTCGATCGCTGCAATTGTTCTCGCGAAAAGATCAAGGGCGTGTTGAGCGGCTTTACGGCCGAGGAGATTGAGGTAAGCCAGGAAGACGGTGCGATTGCCGTGACCTGCGAGTTCTGCTCCACCACCTATCGGTACGACGTCAGCGAACTCGAGAACGCCTGATAAAAACAGCAAGGCCGCACCGGTCCTCTGGTGCGGCCTTTTTCAAACCTTAGTTCAGAACACGCAGAAGTCCTGGCGAATCCAGCGAAAACGCAGGTATCGTCACAGTGAACACTTCGCCGCTGTCTGCTTCCATTTCATAATGTCCAAACATCAGTCCCGATGGTGTGTCGAGCGGACAACCGGATGAATATTCGTAGGTGTCGCCCGGTTTCAGATGCGGCTTTTCACCAACGACGCCAGGTCCGTAGACCTCATCCACCTGTCCATTCTGATCGGTAATGTGCCAGTATCGGTTCACGAGCGTCACTGACAGGTCTGAGTTGTTGGAGATCACGACTTTGTAACCCCAAACATAGCGGTCGTCATCCGGATCGGATTGTTCTTCGAGATAATACGGATCAACCGTCACCTCGATGTCCCTTGTCAGAGCACGGTACATACGCGCCACCTCGATATTATGCCTTGTGCCTGCATCCTACACTATAGGAGCTGCTTATCGTCAAGAAAATGAACGACTTGCGGAGGTCTTGGGGCTCCAGCCGCTCGGGTTTCGTCCACTAGGGATAACGATAAAGGTAAATTTCGGTTGCCCGAACCAGGCAGTTAAAATCTGAAACCCATTATGTAGACCCTAGCCTGACGTTGCCGCCGGGCCAGGGCAGGAGCTTAAGCGGAGACCGCTTCTAGAGCTTTCGCGAAGTCTTCCAGCAGATCGTCGGTGTCCTCGATGCCGCACGAAAGACGCAGCGTGCCGCCGGAAATGCCGAGTTCAGCGCGCGCCTCGTCGGTCAGGTTCTTGTGCGTTGTTGTGCCCGGATGCGTGATCAGGCTCTTTGCATCGCCGAGATTGTTGGAAATCTTGACGACCTCCAGGGCGTTCTGGAGTGCGAAGGCCGCATCCTTGCCGCCCTTGAGTTCAAACGCCACCAGCGTCGAGCCACCGGTCATCTGCTTTGCAATGATGTCAGCCTGCGGGTGATCGGCGCGGCCTGGATAAATGACCTTCGCAACCTTGCTGTTGCCAGCCAGGAAATCGGCGATCTTGCCTGCGTTCGCCGTCTGTTGGCGTACGCGCAGCGGCAAGGTTTCGATACCTTTCAGCAGCGTCCAGGCGTTGAACGGCGACATCGCCGGGCCCGTATGGCGGAAGTAATCCTGCAGTTCCTCTTCGATCCACTTCTTGTCGGAAAGGATGACGCCGCCGAGGCAGCGGCCCTGGCCGTCAATGTGCTTCGTCGCAGAGTAGACAACGATATGCGCGCCGAGTTCCAGCGGCTTCTGGAAAAGCGGCGTGGCGAACACATTGTCGACGACAACCTTTGCACCAATCTGGTTGGCAAGCTTGGCAACACCGGCGATGTCGACCACCTCAAGTGTCGGGTTGGTCGGGCTTTCAAGGAAGAACAGCTTGGTGTTCGGCTGGATCGCCTGTTCCCAGTTGGCCAGATCACGACCGTCGATCAGCGTGCACTCGATGCCGTATTTCGGGGCAAGTGTTTCCACCACCCAGCGGCACGAACCAAACAGTGCGCGAGCTGCAACGATATGATCGCCGGCGCGAAGCTGGCACATGATTGCTGCGGTGACGGCAGCCATGCCGGAGGCAAGCGCGCGGGCGTCTTCAGCACCTTCCAGCAGGCACATGCGTTTTTCGAACATGTCGTTGGTCGGGCTTGCGTAACGTGCGTAGATGAAGCCGTCTGTCTCACCCTTGAAGCGTGCTTCCGCAGCCTCGGAGTTTTCATAGACAAAACCCTGTGTCAGATAGATCGCCTCAGACGTCTCGCCGTACGGGGAGCGTAGCGTACCGCCGTGAACCAGTTGGGTTGCCGGGCGCCATTTATTGCTCATGTGATCACCTTCAAAACAAAAAAACCGGCCGCAAAAGCAGACCGGTTACAAGCACCCGGTCTTTTTAGCCACTTGTTTAACGTGGCTGCAAGCCGACCGGCCAAATCACCACGGGATAAGCTTGCCTTACTGCCGTTACTGGCTTGCGTCAATGCTTTCCTTTTGGTTTTGTCGCCACAAAAGGGATGATGAAAATGACGAGAACGACAGGCATACTGGCAGATGGCGCAATCAAGGCATTGTTTGCCAGCGGTAAGCTGAAAAGCGAAGCGCCTCTGGAAGCCGATCAGGTGCAGCCTGCCAGTCTCGATCTCAGGTTGGGCTCGAAGGCTTATCGTGTTCGCGCCAGCTTCATGCCTGGCCCTGGCACACCTGTGCTCGACAAGCTTAATCGCCTGAGACTGCACGAAGTCGACCTCAGTGAGGGGGCGGTGCTGGAAACCGGCTGCGTCTATATCGTTCCGCTGATGGAGAGCCTCGCTTTGCCTGCCGACATGTCGGCATCGGCCAATCCGAAAAGTTCGACAGGCCGTCTCGATATCTTCACGCGCGTCATCACCGACAATGCGCAGGAATTCGACAAGATTCCGGCTGGCTACAGTGGCCCTCTATACCTCGAAATCAGCCCGCGCACATTCCCGATCGTCGTGCGCCGCGGTTCGCGCCTGTCGCAGATCCGCTTCCGCATGGGGCAGTCCCTGCTCAACGAAAGCGAATTGCTCGGCCTGCATGCCGCAGAAACGCTGGTTGCCAGTGAAACGCCGAATGTTACGGGTGGCGGTATCGCGCTTTCCATCGACCTCAAAGGTTTCGGTGATGATGGCCTGATCGGTTATCGCGGCAAACACCATACCGCGGTTATCGATGTCGACAAGAAAGCCCAGCACGACGTTCTGGATTTCTGGGAACCGCTTTATGCACGCGGCCGTGCCGAACTGATCCTTGACCCCGATGAATTCTACATTCTCGTATCACGCGAAGCCGTGCATGTGCCGCCGCTTTTCGCGGCTGAAATGACACCGTTCGATCCCTTGGTCGGCGAATTCCGCGTTCACTATGCCGGCTTCTTCGATCCGGGCTTTGGCCATGCACAGGCGGGCGGCACGGGTAGCCGCGCCGTTCTGGAAGTGCGCAGCCATGAAGTCCCGTTCATTCTTGAACATGGCCAGATTGTTGGACGCCTTGTCTATGAACATATGCTGGAGAAGCCGGAAGGCCTCTACGGTTCCGGCCTCGGCTCGAACTATCAGGCACAGGGCCTGAAGCTCTCCAAGCATTTCCGGGCCGCCTAAATAGATCCTGTACCGCTTGACAGTTTTTACGAACTGTCGGAATTGTTGTGCAGCAGGCGGGTGTAGCTCAATGGTAGAGCAGCAGCTTCCCAAGCTGAATACGAGGGTTCGATTCCCTTCACCCGCTCCAGCATCTTTTCATTGAAATCAAAAAACAAAAGCGCTGACTTCTCAGCGCTTTTGTTTGTCCGCTGTCACCCGGCATGGCAACCAGATGCCATCCCGAACCTCGCGTTCGGGCTTCGGAGCGCCCTAGCCGTCAGATCAGGTCGCGAGCGAAGCGCTGGTCCCACGCTTTCGATTTAACGGCAACGCCATTTTCGAATGCCGACAGTTCTCCCGTCAGGTAGAAATTGTCTTTGTCCGAACGCATTTCGGTCCGGCTCTCGATCTTGATGCGCCATCCATCGCGGCCCATTTCATAGGTCTGGGTCAGAACGTATTTTGCGGAGAGTGGGTCGTTGTCGCGGATGGTCAGTTCCCGGCGCAGGCTGTGGCTGAGTTCTGTATCGATTTCGTCGAACCGCAGCACGCCCTCGCCGAACAGTCCCCCCACGCCTTCCGTGACATAGGTGTTGATGCCCGTCTCGTGATCCTGTTCGGTCCAACGGCGGACCGAGCCGGGATCAACCTGCGTGATGGGCGTTGAGGGACCATGGGTGGGCGCCTCAAACCGGACGGGAATACCGTCTCCTGCAGCCCGCACCGGCAGGTCGAGCGCGCTTTCCGCAACGGAAACGCTCAGTGTGGCGTCGAAAGGCGATGTCCAGACCATCGGCCAGTAAGCAGTTGCGATGGCAAGCTGCAACTTGTGACCCTTCGCAAAGCGATATCCGCAGTCATTGAGCTTGATCGCGACATCATAAAATCTGCCGGGCTCGAGCGCTTCCGGATTTTCGTGGCTGTCGCGGTGTGTCAGGTTGAAAACCTGATAGCTGACGCGCGTGACACGTCCATCCGGCAAGACATCATTCAGGCGCAGGGAAATCTGCGCGACGGGGCTATCGGCGGAAATGCGCAGCCGTGCAATCGGTGCACCGAGAATGTCGAGGTCGTCTTCGAGGCACGTTGTTTCGAAAACCAGTGCACCACCATTGTCCAGCCGCTGATCGGTTGGATGTTCACCCGGGCAGCCGGTTGCCATCCATTCGCCGCCGGCCTTGCCGTGGCTTTGGGGCGAACGGATGTTGAGAACCGCAGGTTTGCCTGCGGCGTTGCCAAGTTCCTTGCCGGCACCAAGATGCAGAGACCTAGTGGAGATTTGCGGTGAGGGCCATGCTGCTTCGCCCACCCAACGGCCTTGTGTCGTCGTTCGTGTCCCCGTGGGCTCGATCGTATCACTGACAAATGCGCGCATCATCGGCTCGTCCATGACGCCGGTGTCCTTGCCCTTCAGCCAATGATCCCACCAGCGTGTCGCTTCCTGCAGGAAACCGATCGCCGGACCGGGAACACCATCCTGCGGATAGATGTGGCCCCATGGGCCGATGATGCCGCGTCGTGGAACCTGAAGATTTTCGAGAAGCCTGGAGACGGGGTTGGTGTAGCTGTCTGCCCAGGCGCCAATGGCAAGGACCGGGCACTGGATCGCGCTCCAGTCCTCGCAGACCGAGCCGTGTTTCCAGTATTCGTCGTAACGCTGATGTTCGAGCCACAGCGCAGGGAAGAAAGGCAGTTTTTCCAGCCTCTCGATCCAGCGGTCACGCCATTCGTCGCCAACGATCTTCGGGTCGAGCGGGCGGCTCTGATAGGCAAGCATGATGGTTCCCCACCACAGATTGTCGTTCAGCAACAAGCCACCCATGTAGTGGATGTCGTCGGTATAGCGGTTGTCGGTCGAGTAGGCGGTAATGATGGCCTTCAGGGCCGGTGGACGTCGGGCGGCAATCTGCAGGCTGTTGAAACCGCCCCAGCTCTTTCCCATCATGCCGACATTGCCACTGCACCAGGGTTGGCGGGAAATCCAGTCGATGACTTCCAGAGCATCGTCCTGCTCCTGCTTCAGATATTCATCGGCCATGTGGCCATCGGATTCACCTGTGCCGCGCATGTCCACACGAATGGCGGCGTAGCCCTGGCTGGCAAAATAACCATGCATCGGCTCGTCACGTCCGCGCGTTCCGTCACGCTTGCGGTAAGGGATATATTCTAGAACGGCAGGCACAGGCGATTGCTCGGCGTCTTCTGGCAGCCACAGGCGCGCACCAAGGCGCACGCCATCGCTCATGGTAATCCAGATGTGTTCTTCAACATGCACGGTCATTTGGGAGCTTCCAGTCAGGTCATTCGGTGCGGGTATCACCGCACGGGGCATTAACAACAAGGAGGAGGTGGCTCACATGCAGCGATGAGCCACCATAGAGATCAGGCGGAAACACCGCGTTTTGCCAGCACGCCATCCAGCCAGTCGCGGCGCAGTTCCGGAACCGACGTGATGAGCTGTTCGGTATAGGGTTGGTAAGGCGGCGCAAAAACCTGCTCGGTCGTACCGGTTTCGACAATACGGCCGTGCTGCATCACCATTGTCCTGTCAGCAAGCCTGCGCACCACGCCGAGATCGTGGGTGATGAACAGGTAGGAAACACCGAGTTCATCCTGCAAAGAGCGCAAAAGCTTGAGAATTTCCTCCGCTACCAGAGGATCAAGCGCGGATGTCACCTCATCGCATATGATCAGGTCGGGCCGGGCGGCAAGTGCGCGGGCAATACAGACGCGTTGCTTCTGTCCGCCGGAGAGCGCTTTCGGCAGGCGCTCTGCAAAGTCCCGTGGCAGGCCGATGAGGTCCAGCAATCGATTGACTTCGGACGTGCGTTCGTCGTCGTTCATTCCGAAATAAAACGACATCGGACGGCTGATGATTTCGCCCACGGTATGACGTGGATTGAGTGCCACATCGGGAAGCTGATAGACAAGCTGGATGCGCCGTAACTCCTCGCGGGAGCGCTTGGTGTAACTATCGGCAAGCCGGTGCCCGGTGAGTGAGATGACGCCGGACGAATGTGGCGGCAGGCCGGCAATGACGCGGGCCAGCGTGGATTTTCCGGAACCGGATTCCCCCACAACAGCCAGTGTCTCGCCCTTGCGAATTTCGCACTGAATGTTGTCCAGCACCTTCTTGCGGCCGTAGTAAGCTGTGACGTCGCGGGCTTCCAGCAGAACTTCTCCACCCTTGTGATGAACGCCTTCACCCGACATGCTGGCTTCGCGTTCGGACACGAGACGGCGTGTATAGTCTTCCTGCGGCTGCTCCAGAACCTGCTCCGCAGAGCCGGCCTCTACCTGTTTTCCATGACGCAAAACCATGATGCTGTCGGCAATCTGCGCGACGACGGCAAGGTCATGTGTGATGTAAAGCGCGGCTGTGTCATAACGCTGGATGAGGCTGCGCAGCAGCGCAAGCACCTCGATCTGCGTTGTGACATCAAGCGCCGTGGTCGGCTCGTCCAGCACGAGAATGTCAGGCCGGCAAGACATCGCCATCGCCACCATCGCACGCTGCAACTGACCACCCGACACCTGATGCGGATAACGGCTGCCAAAGTTCTGGTAGTCGGGAAGCTGCAACGCCTGCAACAGTTCCAGCATCCAGGCCTGAGCTTCCTGCCTGTTCATGATGCCGTGATAGAGCGGCCCTTCCATGATCTGTTCGCCGATCTTCATGGCCGGGTTGAAGGCAGCGGCAGCACTTTGTGCCACATAGGCAATACGTGCGCCACGTACAGCTTCGCGACCGGCACGGTCGACCGTCATCAGGGATACGCCGTTGACGATGATTTCGCCCCCGACGATGCGGCAGCCATTGCGGCCATATCCCATTGCAGCAAGGCCGATTGTGGATTTTCCGGCGCCGGATTCGCCGATCAGACCTTTGACCTCGCCGCGTTTGAGGTCGAGATCGACACCGTCAACCAGGATGGCGCCATTGGGAGCGGCAACTTTCAGGCCGCGAATTTGCAGAACCTTGTTTTCGCTCATCGGTCGGCTCCCTGAATTGCACTGCGGCCAGCAAGCAGCCAGTCCACGACAAGATTGACGCCGATGGTGAGAATGGCGATGGCGGCGGCCGGGTAAAGCGGAGCATAGAGGCCGTACAGAATGGCTTGCTGGTTATCCTTCACCATGCCGCCCCAGTCGGCGAACGGGGGCTGAATGCCAAGGCCCAGGAACGACAGGCCGGCCACGAACAGGAAGGTGAAGCAGAAGCGCAGGCCGAATTCCGCAATCAGCGGCGGAAGGGCGTTGGGGAGTATTTCCTTGAACACCAGCCAGAACAGGCCTTCGCCGCGCAGACGCGCCGTCTCAGCATATTCCATAACATTGATGCCCTGGGCCACGATACGCGCCAGACGAAACACGCGCGTGGAGTCCAGAAGCGCAATCGTCACGATCAGGACGGGAATGGACGAGCCAAGCGCCTGAAGCACAACCAACGCCGAAATCAGCACCGGTATGCACATTACCGTGTCGACGATGCGCGAAAGGACCATATCCAGCCAGCCGCCGAAAATCGCGGCGATGAAACCGAGCGTGATGCCGATGCTGAAGGACAGCAGCGAAGCGGCCAGCGACACGCCGATGGACATTTGTGCGCCAGCCAAGAGACGCGAAAGCATATCGCGACCGTTCTGATCGAGGCCGAACCAATGGGCGGCGGACGGTGGATCGAACGGTGATCCGACAATTTCCTCCTGTCCGAATGGCGCAATATGCGGGCCAGCGACAAATAGGATGATGTTGAGCGAGATGATGAAAAGACCAACCCATGCGGTCGGGGTAATGGAACGCAGCATTTTCATCGGGGATGCCTCAAGCGCGGATTGAGCGCGATTGCCGAAACATCGGCGATGATGTTCAAAATGACATAGGCTGCGCCGAACACGAGGGCTGCGGCCTGAACCAGTGGAAGGTCACGTTTTGAAACGGCGTCGACCATGAAGCGGCCAAGGCCGTTATAGTTGAAAATGGCCTCCACCAGCACGACGCCGGTAATGAGATAGGCGATGTTGAACGAGACAACGTTGACGATCGGTGCTGCGGCATTGGGAAGCGCATGGCGAAGAACCGCACGTTTTGTCCGCAATCCCTTGAGATAGGCTGTTTCGACATAAGCCTGATCCATGACCGCGAGAACTGCGGTGCGGGTCATTCGCAGCATTTGTGCCACCGTGACCAGGACCAGGGTAAGGGCCGGAAGCGTGGTGGCTTTGAGCCAATCCGCAAAGCCCATGCCCGGATAGGTGTCTGCGAGACTTGGCAAGAGATTGTAGTGAACGGAAACGAAGAGGATGAGCAGAAGCCCAAGAAAATATTCCGGGAGAGAGACAAAGCCGAGAGCGGCGATATTGATGACACGATCAAACAGGCTGCCACGCCAGATGGCGCTGAACAAACCGAGGAGAACGGCGATCGGAACGGAGACGGCTGCGGCATAAAGTGCCAGCGCCATGGTGTTCCAGAACCGTGGCCAGAGAAGATCTGCGACGGGCTGACGGTTTGCGAGTGAGTTGCCGAGGTCGCCGGTTACGAAACCGCCAAGCCAGGAGAGATAGCGTTGCAGAATGGGCTGGTCGAGACCGAGATCGGCGCGCAACACGGCGAGGGATTCAGGCGTCGCATTTTGTCCGAGTATTGCTGACGCCACATCACCGGGAAGAAGCTGTGTGCCGGCGAAAATAAGCGCCGACACCAGCAGAAGCGTCAAAATACCCAAAGCAACGCGCTTCAGGATAAGCTTAGTCATTATGCGTCCAACCAGACCTTTTCAGCGAGACGGGCACCCATGAAGTTGAACATCGGATGCGTGGTCACGCCCTTCAGTTTTTTGGATGTTGCATCGAGGTAATCGCCGAACATCGGGATCATGGCGCCGCCCTCATTGGAGATGAGTGCCTGAAGCTCGGCGTAGATTTCCTTGCGCTTTGCATCGTCGAGCAGCGCACGTGCCTCGGTGAGTTTCTTGTCGAAGGTTTCGTTCTTCCAGTGCGTATCGTTCTGCGCCGAGGTTGACTGGTAGGCGATGGTCAGCATCTGGTCGGCTGTCGGGCGGCCGCCCCAGTAAGACATGCAGAATGGTGCCTTCATCCAGACATTGTCCCAATAGCCGTCGGCAGGTTCGCGCTTGATCGAAACGTCGATACCGCCCTTTGCCGCGCTCGTCCGGAAGATCGCTGCGGCATCCACCGCGCCAGAAAAGGCTGCGTCAGAAGAGGAAATTTCGATTTTCAGCGTGTCGAGACCAGCCTGCTTCAGATAAAACTTGGCTTTCTCTGGATCATAGGGACGTTGCGGCAAATCTGCTGCGTGGAAACGATCGGAACTCGGTATCGGATGGTCGTTGCCGATGCGGCCGTAGCCACGCAGAGCGGTCTTCAAAAGCTGTTCGCGATCGATGGCATGCTTGATGGCGAGACGGATATTGTTGTCCGTATAGGGTGCCTGCGTGCAATCCATCAGGAACGTGAAGTGCTGGCCGCTGGCCGACTGTACGATGTTGAGATTGGGGTTGCGGCGCAGCAGATCGACTGTCTTGAAGTCGAGCTGGTTGATGGCGTGAACCTGTCCCGACATCATGGCATTCGTACGTGCGGCAATGTCGTTGATGACGATCACTTCGACAGCGTCAACATGAGCGGCATTGGCTTTCCAGTAGTTTGGATTGCGGGTAAAGCGTGAGCGGACGCCGGGGTCATAGCTTTCGAACACGAAGGGTCCGGTGCCGACTGGCTTGTTGAAATCCGTCCATCCTTCCGGAACGATAAGGAAGTGATAGTCGGAAAGAATGTAGGGGAGGTCGGCGTTGCCGCTTTCCAGCACAATCTTGATCTCGCTATCGGAGACTTTCTCGATGGCCTTGAGAGCAGAGGCAACGGAGCGTGCTGCAGATGTGGTGTCTCCACGGTGCAGGTTGATGGAGTAGATGACGTCTTCCACCGTCAGCGTCTTGCCATTGTGGAACGTAACACCTTGGCGCAGCTTGAAGGTCCACTCCACCGCACCCGGCTGGGCTTCCCAGCTTTCGAACAGTTCCGGCACGGCGTTATTGTTCGCGTCGATCTCGACAAGGCCGTTCATGATCATGAACGCCTGATTGACGGGAACCCAATCCTTCAGAATACGCGGGTCTAGATTGTCGGTCGTGCTGCCGCCACCAATGCCAAGCTTCAGGACGCCACCCTTTTTCGGAGTTTCCGCGCTTTGCGCATTGGCGGTGGTGATGAAGCCGGCGGAAAGTGCCGTCAGGCTGGCCGCGCCAGCAAGGAAACGTCGCCGATCAAGCGAAAAGGAAAAGGGGGAGGATGTCATATTGGGGGTTCCCTGTTTTTATCGGGGCCAGAGGAGGCTCGGCTGGGGGACTGGCCTATCGTACTCGGCGGTTCGGCACTAGGTCTCGAGCGGGATACAGGGGTATGATTTTTGTGCATGGGGCCATGAAATCTGAGCGCGTCCGCTTGTTCGAGAAGCGGAGTAAAGGGGCGTGGCCGGACCAGATCCGGTTTACCCAAGCCCGCCGAGCGGGCGCGTTTATGGAGTGAACACAAATGGGGCTTGCGGACATTGTCGGCCTTGCGGGAGCCTTTTTTTATCTCTTTGCCTATGCCCTGTTGCAGTTACGCGTTCTAACCATTGATGACGGGCGCTACACGCTTCTTAACGTTCTGGGCGGCGTATCGCTGATCTATTCGCTGATATGGAATTTTAATCTCGGCTCCCTGATCTCGCAGGTCGCCTGGCTTCTGTTCACTATCATCGGCTACGCGCGCTTCATGCTGGATCGCCGTCGCAAGGCACCTCCGGCACAGGCCTGACGATTGTCAGCGCGCGGTTTGCTGATTGTTGGCAATGAGCCAGTCTGAAACCTCGCGCACAATCCTTCGCTGGTGGCGATCGGCCGGCCGCATCAGGTAAAATTTGCCTTCTGAGCGCATCGTATGGGAATGGACAGGGACAAGGACCCCACTATCAAGCTGATCGCGGATCAGCCATGTCCATCCAAGTGTTGCGCCAAGCCCTTGCGACGCCGCCGCAACACAGAGGCCGTAGTCTCCCAGCTTCCACTGAATTGCGTCCTGCGGTGGCGACAATTGTGATGACCGCCACCAGTCGCGCCAGTCCTGCCATTCTCGCATGGAATCTTCGATCGAGATCAGAACCGGCGCTCTTTGCTCCATGAGGTTGGCCATGCCTGCCGCTGATACGGGAATGACCTCTTCCTGGCCGAGTTCGGAAAGCCAGACGCCAATTGGTCGTTCCCTGCGATAGAAGATAGCAAGATCGAATTCGTCCAGACGCAAATGGGCCACGTCATCGGTGACGCGCAACCGCAGTTCGATGCCGGGGATGTCGCGTTTCAGCGTCTGAAGGCGCGGCATGAACCATTGATCGGCAATCCCGCGCGAGCAGGCGATGGTGATCTGGCTGGGGCCGGTCCAGGAGCGTACGCCGTCCGTGACGCTTGCGATGTCGAGGATGAGCCGCGAAACGTCGATCGAGTAGTTCTCTCCGATGGTTGTTAATCGCACACCTGTCGGCACACGCTCGAAGAGTTTGGAGCCGATAAACGCTTCAAGTTTGCTGATCTGGCGGCTGACAGCGCTTTGCGTCAGACCAAGCTCATTACCCGCCCTGGAGAAACTGCCCAGCCGCGATGCAGCCTCGAAAACAACAAGCGCCTCCAATGGCGGCAATCTAAATGACGGTTGCATCCCGGTTCCCACAAAACAGTCTGCGCTCCGATACACCTACGCCATAAACTCTTCAATTTTTTTGGAATTCGATGCTGTGGTAATCACGCAATTTCCTCGTCCAAAAGGGTCGTCGGACATGATTCTTGTGTATAGTCGCCGACAAATTTGCATCCTGCCGCTATCATCATGGTAGCGCTGCCGTGACCTAAGCGGATTATTGAGATGAGAATGCCGGTTATGAGATCAAACCCTGGACGACTTTGCATCGCGGCAATTTTCGCGATTCTGGCTGGCGGCACGGGTGTTTCACCGGCACAGGGCCTGTCGGATGGTGGCAAGATGCCGGTGCTTTTCGATGCGCAGGAGCGGTTTGCCGGCGGCGATCTGTCTTCGGTGCCGCGTATCCGGTTCTTGATGTCTGTCGATTTTCCGCCCTTCAATTTTACCGATCAGGAAGGGCGGCTCGCAGGTTTTCATGTCGATCTGGTGCGGGAAATCTGCGCGCAATTGAAGGTCGAGAGCAAATGCCAGGTTCAGGCATTGCCGTTTGATGAGCTGGAAGCGGCGCTGGAAATGGGGGAGGGCGAGGCTGTCATTTCCGGTATCGCGTCATCATCGGACTTGCGAAAGAGCTTCACCTTCTCACGTCCTTACCTTCTCTTGCCGGCACGCTTTGCAGTCAACAAGGCGGTAAAGCTCGAAGGGACGATGATCGATGCTCTCTCCGGCAAGAAGGTAGGGGTTCTGACCGGTTCGCGCCATGAGCAGATGCTCAAGGCATTTTTTCCGAAAGTGGCGGCCAACGGCTTTGATGGCTATGACGCCATGTATGATGCCCTAAAGACCGGCAAGGTGGATGCCGTTTTCGCAGACGGCCTGCGTCTGCCGTTCTGGGTGTCGGGCACTGCCTCCGAAGGCTGCTGCGCGTTGTTCGGTGGACCTTATATGTCTGATCGTTTTCTGGGCGAAGGCCTGACGATCATGGCCGTCGACCCGGACAACGTTCTCGTTCCGGCTTTCGATCAGGCGCTTGCGGCTCTGTCACGCAATGGCCGGCTAGAGGAAATCTACCGCCGCTATTTTCCTTATGGATTATACTGAACGGTGTTATTGGCTTGCCCAGATAATCCGGGCAATCCATTCTACCTCTGCCATGTCGAAACTGCGGTTGGGATGTTCCGGATTGAGGGAAAGCAGCTCGATGTTCTTGGGGCTTTGCCGCGCCAGAACCTTTGCCATGACCTCACCATCCCGGCTTTTCACCACCACGCGATCGCCTCGGCGTACCTGTGCGCCGGGCTCGACGATGAGAATGTCGCCATCACGATAAAGTGGCATCATGCTTTCGCCCTGCACCTCCAGCGCATAGACACCCTGCTTGCGGTCCGGGGAGGACGGAAATTCGATAACGTCCCACCCTTGGCCGGCCGGAAAGCCGCCGTCATCGAAAAAGCCACCGGAGCCGGCCTGAGCGAAACCGAGCAGCGGAATGGCATTGTGTGCATCGGCAGGCTGGGTCGCCTGTCCGGTTTTTCCGAACGCATAGCCAAAAAACTGGTCGATACTCGCGCCGGTCGCCTCCAGGACTTTCGAGACGGATTCTGTGGAGGGCCAGCGTTTGCGACCGTCCGGACCGAACCGCTTCGACTTGTTGAACGATGTCGGATCGAGGCCTGCGCGCTTGGCCAGCGCCGAAGGCGTCAACTGGTGACGTTCTGCAAGCGTATCGATCGCGATCCAGATCGTTTCGTGTGAAAGCATGATTAAAAGCCCGCAGGTGGAGCCCGTGGAGGAAAAAGCTCCTGTCAGTAGAGGCTGTAATCTAGACTATATTCAGCTTGGAGTAAAGAAATAAGGAATAAAATCCTCTTCCTCAGGCCACCATTGCCGGACTGTTGATCTTGGAAAGTTGGATGACCGCCTGTGTGCGGCTATCGACCTTGAGTTTCAGCAGGATTGCCGACACATGCGCCTTCACGGTGGCTTCGGAGACATTCAGTTCATAGGCGATCTGCTTGTTCAGAAGGCCTTCGGCCAGCATGCCGAGAACGCGGCTCTGTTGTGGCGTAAGGGTCCTCAACCGCTGAATAAGATCAGCCACATCAGGATCTTGTTCCTTTGCGCCTCTGTGGCTGGCCGGTACCCAGACATCGCCTTCTAGAACGGCACGGATGCCGTCGCGAATATCGTCGATGCCTGACGATTTGGAGATGAAGCCGGAAGCACCCAGTTCTATTGCGCGGCGCACCGTGGTGGCGTCATCAGTGGCAGAGACAATGACGATAGGCAGGCTGGCGAATTCCGCCCGTAGCGCCATCAGCCCTGAAAATCCGCTGACACCAGGCATGGAAAGATCGAGAAGCATCAGATCCGCATCGTTCCGCTCGGCGGCGGCCTTGCGGGCGGCTTCGAAATCCCCGGCCTCTATGATGGTCTGCTGGCCCTCAATGCCGGATACGGCCTGCTTCAGGGCTCCACGAAAAAGCGGGTGATCGTCTGCGATGATGATGGCAAGTTCCGACATTGTGGCCCCCTCCCAAGGGCGTTGATGCGGTTCTTTTCTATTTTCTTACGTCTGCCTGCCGTTTGTCGAAAACGACTCCAGCGCCTCCATTCCCAAAAGTGCGCCAATCGATTGCGCATTACAAGGGAAAGCTTTTCACAGAAACAGCCTGAGACCATCCGACGGCAAAAAAACCGGCAGAAACTGTGGACAATCGCTCGGCTTTGCTGCAAACCCCGCTCTCAGAACACCCGTCGGAGACGCCTATGCAGGAACAGCCCGCGATCATTTATAAAATCGTCCCGGAGGCGCTCTGGGCTGCCGCTAAGGCCAAAGGCGTTTTTGAAGGCGCACCGATCGATCTGGCCGATGGTTTCGTTCACTTCTCAACTGCCAAACAGGCAATGGAAACCGCATTGCGGCATTTTGCCGGACAGGCCGGTTTGTTGCTTGTTGCCGTGAGTGGAGAGGCTCTCGGCGAAAAGCTGGTTTATGAGCCTTCGAGAGGCGGCGATCTCTTTCCGCATCTCTACGCCTCTCTCCCCATGACCGCCGTGCTCTGGGAAAAACCTCTTGTCTTGGGCGAGGACGGTCGCCATCAATTTCCGGAGAACCTGTCATGAACGGATTTTTTTCCTCTCTCGGCCGTAAAGGCGTGTTCCTGATCGATCCGGAAAAGGCGCATGGACTATCGATTGCGGCGTTGAAGAGCGGCTTTTTGCCAACATGCATGGTGCCGCACGATCCGCGCTTGCAGCAGACGGTGGCCGGGCTCGTGTTCCCCAACCCGCTCGGCTTGGCGGCTGGTTACGACAAGAACGCCGAAGTGCCTGGACCGGTCTTACGGCTCGGCTTCGGTTTCACCGAAATCGGTACTGTCACACCACGCGCGCAGGTGGGCAATCCCAAGCCGCGCATTTTCCGGCTCGTGGAGGATGAGGGTGTTATCAACCGCCTCGGTTTTAACAATGAGGGGCACGCCGCTGCACTTGAACGCATGAAGGCTGCCTCGCTGCGCGGCATCGTCGGCGTCAATATCGGTGCGAACAAGGACAGCGAAGACCGCATTGCCGACTATGTGAAGGGCATCGAGACCTTCTATTCGGTCGCGTCCTATTTTACCGTCAACATCTCTTCGCCCAATACGCCGGGACTGCGTGATCTGCAGGCACGTGAAAGCCTCGCCGCCTTGCTGGCAGCCGTACTGGAAAGCCGTGAGGCGGAGGCCTCCCGCTCTGGTAAGCGTATCCCGGTATTCCTGAAGATCGCTCCGGATCTGACGGAAGAAGGGTTGGATGACGTTGCCGAGGAGGCACTGGCGCACGATCTCGATGGTCTGATCGTCTCGAACACCACGCTCTCTCGCGATGGTCTGCGGGCTGCTCCGAACAAGAGCGAGTCCGGCGGGCTTTCAGGAAAGCCGCTTTTCGAGCTGTCGACCACGGTTCTTGCCAAGATGCGCAAGCGCGTTGGCGCAAACCTGCCGATCATCGGTGTCGGTGGTGTCTCATCGGCAGAAACGGCGGTGGAGAAGATAAAGGCGGGCGCCGATCTCGTGCAGCTTTACTCCTGCATGGTCTATGAAGGTCCGGGGCTGCCGTCTGCCGTGGTCAAGGGACTGTCCAAGATCGTGGAGCGCGAGCGCGTTGACAACATCCGCGATCTGCGCGACAGCACGGTCGACCGTTGGGCCGACCGTAAGCTCGGCTGATTGGTTCAGGCGCAGAGTACCATCGCCCAATAGGGGCGGTTTCGGTTTGCGGCATCGTAAGCGACGGCCACGCCAAGACCATTATATGACCCCAGCATGTTCTCGAGATGGTGGGGAGAGGTGATCCAGGCCTTGACGACGCGTTCAACGCTATCCTGACCGCTTGCGACGTTTTCTGCTGCGGGCAGAGGAACCTTGCCGTCTTTCATACGAATGAGGAAGCTGTCGGTCAGGCCGATCAGATGCGCCATCTTCTGCGCCTTGACCATGCGATCCGCCTGATAGGCGGCGGCGGTACTGGCAGCGCTGTTGACGGAGAGAGATGAAAGCCCTTTGGAGCGCCGCAGCTCATTGACCATCGGCAGCGCCGCAGCGGTTTCATCCTTGGTCCCCGAAGGGACGCCCTTGTTGGTTGGCATGGAAACGCAGGCAGATAGCAACGAGCCAGCGGAAACCAGCACGAAACCGCGCCGGGAGAACGTAATAAGCGATGTTTCGGTCATATCAGCGGCGGTAGCTCAGGAGGCGCAGGATGATGAAGACGGGAATGACGATCGTTGCGCCAAGGATCAGGTAGTCGCCGATTGCGCCAAGCGCGTGGAAACCGCTTCTCCACAGATCAACCACGAAATCGCGCGCACCATAGATGATGTTCCACGGCGTCAAGCCGAAGATCGCCATCAGAAAGCCGACGAGCAATGAAACCACCAGCAGTTTCACAACCGTACGGGCCACCGTATCACCCAGCATTTTGTTGACCTCACCGGCCATCAGCAAGTCTCCTGTTTCCTCTCACATATGAAGCAGGCTGCTTCGATGCAAGTTTCGGTGCACTATATCGCGCTATAGTCGCCGGTGCCATGAAATAGGACTTGAGTTTTTTTATGGCTTGATAAATGAGAGCCGACATCTTCTCAGGAAATCATGAATGGCATCAAACCAGTTTTCTTCCGGTGACGTGATCGCTGACCGCAGGGCAGATTATGCTCGCATGTTGGCCGAGAGCGGCGATCATGCGGCGGCAGCCGAACTGATCGAGCAGGCGCTCGAATTGACGCCATCATGGGCAGCGGGCTGGTTCCGTCTCGGTGAGTATGCCGAGAAGGCGGGTGATGAGGAAAAGGCTGTTGCCGCTTTCGAGAAAGTTGCCGGGCTGGATTCCGAAGGTATCTTCGCTGCCGAGTTGAAGCTTGCGATCTTGGGGGCTGCCGAAACCCCTGAGCAGCCACCAAGCCGCTATGTCGAAGGATTGTTCGACGACTATGCCGAGCGTTTTGAAACCTCATTGGTGAAGAAGCTTGACTACAGCGTGCCGCAAAAATTGGCGGCGCTGATCGAAAAAGCCCATCCGGCAAATGGCAAGTTTTGCTGCATCGTTGATATCGGCTGCGGTACGGGTCTGCTGGGAGCGGAAATCAGCGACTGGGCAGAACGGTTGGAAGGTTTCGATATCTCCACCAACATGCTGGCCAAGGCTGAAGAGAAGGGCGTCTATCACCATCTGGCCCAGGCCGACTTGTCACTGGATGTTGCAGCCTCCGGTCTTTTCGACGGTCGTCTTGCTCAAGGCCGCGCCGATCTGGTGGCTGCGGCCGATGTCATGATGTATCTCGGCAGCCTGGAGACGGTGATGCCCCTGGTCGACGCGCTCCTGGCGCCGGGAGGTCTGTTCGCCTTCTCGGTCGAGGATGCGGGCGAGGAGGATGGCTTTGTTCTTCAGCCGTCATTGCGCTACGCTCATTCCGAACGCTACATCCGTGGTCTGCTCGCTGCGCATGGCATGGATGTGCTGGACATCGTCAAAACCACCATTCGCAAGGATGCCGGAAAACCCCTTTCCGGCATTCTTTTTCTTTCTAGGAAAGAAGGCTGATCTTTTCGTTTCTTGCCATTTCGCCAATAGGTCAGCCCTGCTTACATATCCGTATTGAAATACTGTCTTTTGCAGTGCAAAATATGCTCGTAAAGCCGAACCACGATGAGACGTCGTCGGAAACCGGCGAAGCATTTTCACGACAATTCTGGCAGATCTCTTCGGGGGTACGGACATGGCATTCACGAGAAGCGTCTATGGCATGTGGAGTGCCGATCCGGCAAAACATGCACCGGTGGAAGATGTGCAGGGCATTGTTACCGGCGCGATCGTTTCGGCGCTCGGTTTTTACCTGCTGAACAAGGTGGGCCTTCTGACCGGGGGCACGGCGGGCGTTGCGTTCCTTATTCACTACGCATTCGGCATCAGCTTTGGCCTTCTGTTCTTCCTCGTTAATCTGCCATTTTATTATCTCTCTTTCCGCCGTCTTGGTCTCGCATTCTCGCTCAAGACCTTTATCGCCATCGGCCTTGTCTCCGTGCTGACCGAACTGGAATCCCGCTGGATGGTGGTCGACAGCATCAATCCGCTCTGGGCTGCGTTGCTGGGTGGCCTGTTGCTGGGATATGGGCTGCTGGCGCTTTATCGCCACCGCGCCAGCCTCGGCGGTATCGGTATTCTGGCCATTTACATTCAGGATCGCTTTGGTGTCCGAGCGGGCCTTATTCAGCTTGCCTTTGACGCCTGTGTCATGGTTGCCGCCTTCGCGGTCATCGACCCCGAAACAGTTCTCTATTCGATTGTCGGCGCGTTCGTCCTCAACATGTTCCTCGCCATCAATCATCGCTCCGACCGTTATATCGTCGTGCGCTAACGCTTGAATTTTCAGGCGCTGAGGCGCAGAGAATGAGCCGGGAAAAACGGGAAACGACCATGAGCGAAGTTGCCGAACGCAAGCTGACCAGATTTTGGGCTTCCACGCCGGATCGGCATTCGCTGCTGGAAGACATTCAGGGCGTATTGGCAGGCAGCATGCTGGTGTCGCTTGGTGTGACGCTGTTTTCATCCGCCGGGCTTCTGACAGGTGGTACGGTCGGTTTGGCCTTCCTGGTCCATTACGCCACGGATGTGCGCTTCGGCGCGGTGTTCTTCCTCGTCAATCTGCCTTTCTATTATCTCGCGTTTCGACGCCTCGGACTGGCCTTTACGGTAAAAACCTTCTGCGCGATCGCCATGACCGCGGTCTTGTCGGATTACATGCCGGGGCTGTTTGCATTTGAGAGCATCAATCCCGTTGCCGCTGCACTGTTTGGAGGGCTGACGGTCGCAGCCGGTATGCTGGCACTGTTTCGTCACCGTACCAGTCTTGGCGGTTTCGGCATTCTGGCGCTTTATCTGCAGGACCGTTTCGGCTGGCGCGCCGGATTGGTGCAACTCGCCTTCGATGGCATGGTGCTCGTTGCATCCTGTTTCATTGCCACGCCTTTCGTCATCATCTGCTCTGTTCTCGGCGCATTGGTGATGAACCTGACATTGGCGATCAATCACCGCAACGACCGCTACATAGCGATGTAACGGTCGCTCGGCCAAGGTGGGTCGAGATCACGCTGCCTTGGCGGTGGCGTCGACAGGATGTTGCGAGCGGAAGCCGACGGCAATGCGGTTCCAGGTGTTGATCGTGCCAATCGCAACCGTCACCTTGACGATATCCTCATCGCTGAAATGCGCCTTCAGCGCCTCATAGGCATCATCCGGTGCGCCGGTCTCGGCAATCTTCGTCACCGCATCGACCCAGCCGAGCAAGGCCCGTTCCTGCTCGGAATAGACGGTCGATTCCCGCCAGACACTCATCAGGTTAATCCACTGTTCCGACAGGCCGTCCTTGCGGCTTTCCTTGACGTGCATGTCGACGCAGAAAGCACAGCCATTAATGATGGAGGCACGAAGCTTGATGAGGTGAATGAAGCGGTGCTCCAGTCCGCTGTTTTGAACGTAGGTCTCCAGAGCCATCACGGCTTTGAAGGCTTCGGGAGATGCTTTGGCGTAATTCAAACGGGTTTTCATTAGTGTTTTCCTTTTTCGGATAGGTATCAGGGCATGCGTCATCGATCCGAAAAGCCATGTGGCTTTCCGGTGTCGTATCGGAATGTCGTCAGTTCAGCGTGCGGACTTGCGCTCGTTCATTTCAAGAAACGCGCAACCACGCGCGGCAATGCCGCCGTCGTCATTGGCGGCGAGATCTCCCAGAACATCGGCTATGGTGGTTTTGGCCAGTTCTGCCCGATAGGCTTTTTCGGCTTTCAGCATCGCTGCATTGATGCCGCAAGGTTTGGTAAAATAGCGTTTTGGCAAAGGATTTGGGCCCCGCTGGCGGATTTCCGCACAGCGAAAAGCAGGCTTTGGTCCCTCTACCGCCAGAACGATATCGAGCAATGTGATCTTGTCAGTCGGTTTCGCAAGCCGATAACCGCCTTTCGGTCCGGGAACGGTGGCGAGAATTCCGGCACCGGAAAGAAGTTGTAGGTGTTTCAGGAGGTAGCTGGTGGAAACGCCATGAAACTCCGCCAGCGCGGCGGCCGAAAGTACGCCACCATCGGAAAGCCCCGCCAGCATTCCCACGCTGTGAATGGCCTGTTCCACGCCGTCGCCCAGTTTCATCGTATCAGCTCCTTTATCGTGGATTAAAAATATCCATGATTAGGATTGCTGTCAAGGCGCGCTTTCATGCCCTTCTTTTTCGCAGCTTTTTCACTACCTTGAAGAGATGAAACTTGCCGAGTCGTCCATTTCCGGCATTCAAGTCGGCGCCTTGCCTCTGCCGTTCCAGAAATGGTTTGCGCAAAAGGGGTGGCAGCCGCGCGCTCATCAGCTCGAGCTTGCCGCCCGCGCGCATGGCGGCGAAAACATGCTTCTCATAGCGCCAACCGGTGCGGGCAAGACGCTTGGCGGCTTCATGGCATCGCTGACAGACCTGGCGGAGCGCGGTAAGGTGCCGCCCGGCTCGGGTTTTGTCGGTGTGCACACCCTGTACATCTCACCTCTCAAAGCGCTCGCCGTCGATATCGAGCGCAATCTGATGAAGCCTGTTTCGGAAATGGGACTGCCGATTTCCGTTGAAACCCGCACGGGCGATACGCCACAGGGCAAGCGACAGCGCCAGCGAATAAAGCCACCGGATATCCTGTTGACGACTCCAGAACAGGTCTCTCTTCTTTTGGCCAACAAGGAAGCCGAGCGGTTTTTTCGCGACCTGAAATATGTGGTGCTGGATGAGTTGCACTCACTGGTCACCTCCAAGCGAGGCCATCTGCTGTCGCTGGCTTTGGCCCGCATCCGCAAACATGCTCCTGCCATGCGAACGATAGGCCTTTCCGCGACGGTTGCGGAACCGATGGATTTGCGTCGTTATCTCGCACCGCAGGTGGAAGGTTCCAAACCTGCCGGTGTCATCACCGTTGAGGGCGGTGCAAAGCCTGACATTTCCATTCTGCAGACGGATCAGCGTATCCCGTGGTCTGGTCATTCGGCACGTTATGCCATGCAGGATCTTTATAAGGCGCTGAAAGAGCATCAGACGACGCTGATCTTCGTCAACACCCGCTCGCAGGCGGAGCTGATCTTCCAGGAACTCTGGACCATCAATGATGATAGTCTGCCGATCGCGCTGCATCACGGCTCACTGGATGCCGGGCAGCGGCGGAAGGTGGAAGCCGCCATGGCGGAAAACAAGCTGCGCGCTGTGGTCGCCACATCCACACTCGATCTCGGTATCGACTGGGGTGATGTCGATCTGGTCGTCCATGTCGGCGCGCCGAAAGGTGCAAGTCGCCTGGCGCAACGCATTGGTCGCGCCAATCACCGTATGGACGAGCCATCAAAGGCCATTCTCGTGCCCGCCAACCGTTTCGAGGTGATGGAATGTCGTGCCGCGCTCGATGCGAATTATATCGGTGCACAGGATACGCCGCCGATCGCCGAAGGTGCGCTGGACGTTTTGGCGCAACATGTTTTGGGTATGGCCTGCGCCGAACCGTTCGATGCGGATGAGCTTTATCAGGAAGTCACGAGCGCTTCGCCTTACGCGACCCTCTCACGCCACACCTTTGACCGGGTGGTGGATTTTACCGCGACCGGTGGCTATGCGTTGCGAACCTATGAGCGCTATGCCCGTATCCGCCAGATGAAGGACGGTCGCTGGCGTGTCTCAAACCCACAGGTCGCCCAGCAATATCGACTGAATCTCGGTACCATTGTCGAAGCCGCTGAACTGAACGTTCGAATGGTCAAGCGCAACGCCAAGGGAACGCTGGGCCGCGGTGGCATGTCGCTTGGCAAGGTCGAGGAATATTTCCTCGAACAGCTCGTGCAGGGTGATACCTTTCTGTTTTCCGGAAAAGTCTTGCGATTTGAAGGGATCAGGGAAAACGAATGCCTCGTTTCCCAAGCTTTCTCGATGGACCCCAAAATTCCATCTTACGCCGGCGGGAAGTTTCCGCTTTCGACCTATCTCGCCGATCAGGTGCGCTCGATGCTGGCCGATCCGCAGCGTTGGCACGCGTTGCCGGATCAGGTGCGTGACTGGTTGGCAATCCAGAAAGAGAAGTCGATCATTCCCAAACAGGATGAGTTGCTGGTGGAGACATTTCCCTTCCGGAAGCGTTTCTTCATGGTCATGTATCCGTTTGAGGGCCGCCTGGCACATCAGACACTCGGCATGCTTTTGACGCGGCGGCTGGAAAGAGCAGGCGCCAAACCCATGGGCTTTGTCGCCACAGACTATTCCTTGGCCATCTGGGCCATGGAGGATATCGGCAGACGCCTGAAATCTCGTCGTCTCTCGCTGGCAGACCTTCTCGACGAGGACATGTTGGGCGACGATCTGGAGGCATGGTTGGACGAGTCATTCATGCTGAAACGCACCTTTCGCAATTGTGCGGTCATTTCCGGCCTGATTGAGCGCCGCCATCCTGGCAAGGAAAAGACCGGGCGACAGGTGACCGTCTCGGCAGACCTTATTTATGACGTTCTTCGCAGCCATGAGCCGGACCATATCCTGCTGGAAGCGACCCGTCGCGATGCGGCTGCAGGGCTTTTGGACATTGGCCGACTTGGAGATATGCTGAGACGGATCAAGGGCCACACCACCCATTGCGCATTGGAGCATGTCTCGCCGCTTGCCGTGCCGGTAATGCTGGAAATTGGACGCGAAACGGTCGCAGGCGAGGCGCAGGACGATGTCCTTGCTGAAGCCGCAGACGAACTCATCGCCGACGCGATGTCTTGACGAGGGAAATGAACGTGCTGAGCCGCCTTGCCCTGAGCGAGAGATTCTCAACCGGCTTCGAGTGCCTTGGCTCGGAGATTGACGTCAACGGCGTTTCCGCCTGGTGCGACCCCCTGGGTGGGCTGTTTTTGCCTGATCTGTCGCTATTGGTCGTGTCCGATCTGCATCTCGAAAAGGGCGCGGCTTTTGCTCGGCGGGGAAGACTGCTGCCGCCTTATGACACCATTGCCACGTTGAAAATCCTCGCTTCGCTGGTCGCCCGTTACGATCCAAAGATCGTCGTCAGTCTGGGCGACAATTTTCACGACCGCGTTGGCTCAGAATTGCTGCCGCTGCCCTTGCGCGAAATCATCAGGGAGATGGCGGCGGGCCGCGAATGGATATGGATCAACGGCAACCATGATCCTGATGGCACAGTCGATCTTCCTGGCTCCTCGATGGATGAGATGTTTTTCGGAAACCTCGTTTTCCGGCATGAGCCCAAAGCCAGGGCTGCTGACGCAATTGGGGAAATTGCCGGCCATCTCCATCCTGCGGCAACGGTTCGCCGCCGTGAAAAGACGGTTCGCCGTCCATGTTTTGCAACTGATGGCGTGCGCCTGCTTATGCCGGCTTTTGGGGTCATGAGCGGCGGTCTGGATTTGCGACATAAGGCCATGGCAGGCCTCTTCGATCGGAATGCACTGGTTGCGCATCTCCTTGGTCGGGATCGAATTTACGCCGTAAGGTTCTCGAACCTTCTGGGGTGAGCGCTGCTCTATTGCCGATAGACCAGAACCGGAATCTTCGAGTTTTTCAGCACTCTTGCGGTGACGCTGCCGAGCAGCATTTCCAGAAAACTCTTGCGACGATGTGAGGCCATGGCGATCAGGTCGCAGCCGCTCCTGTTTGCGGTTTCGATGATTGCTTCGTCAGGGCGGCCGGCTCTCGCCAGGAGGGCGTCGCATTCCAGCCCCATCGACACGGCGCGTTCTCGCGTGTTCTTGAGCAGGTGCTCGGCCTCCTCGCAGCGGTGGAATTCCTCTTCGGCAATGGCGGCGATGTCGTCGACATCGCTGGCAATCACATGAAAAGGTTCGGAGACCGTGACCACAGTCACTTTCGCGCCCGCGTCCTTTGCAAGGGCAAAGCCATTATCGACCGCAATCTGCGCCAGCGGCGAACCGTCGGTGGGAATGAGAATGTGCTTGAACATGACATTTCTCCTTTTCATCCCGGTTACAGCCGACGAGGCGACACCACGTGTCACCGCGGCCGTAACGCTTTGAATTTTACTGCAAAGCGATAAAGGAAGCGAATGCTATCTTTGCGGCCGAAGCCTGATCAGTCCTTGCGGAAGATGATGCTGGCACCCCAGCCGGTGATGACGGCAAGCAGGACGCACAATGTGCCGTAGGCCAAAGGTGTTTCATGCGCGGCATTGGTGATGGCCTGCTCCATGCCTGTCTTGACGACGCGCAGTTTCAACTCTCGTTGGGCAATGAAACGCCCGCTCTTGAAGAGGTAGGCATGGGCGGTATGTACACCATTCGGCACATTGGCGGGAAGGCGAAGGGTTGCCCAGAAAAGTCCTGTCCGCTCCAGGCGCACGCCAGTCGCGTCGTTGCGATAGATCCCGCTGGTGAGCTTGAGCCGCCGGTAAGCCTCCTGGAAATCGAACACATTGTCGGGCACGCCGGAAAAGGCGGCGCTTTTGAGTGGCAGGTGATCGACGCCGAGCCCCATCGCCCGTAGCGTGCCTGCGGAGGCGATGGAATTAATGTCGCGCGTGCTCGCCATCGAATAGGATTCTGGCAGAGGCGTGAAGGTAATTGCACTGGTGTTGATCCATATGCCCGCAACGCGATCCTTCTTGCGCACGGTCATGTAGTCGTTCGGCCCCTCAAGCGTGACGATGATATCGTATTGACCGATCGCCAGCAGCAACTGGTCGGTGTTGTTCAACGCGCCAAAAAGCGTGAAATCCGCGCCGCGAAAATCCGATGTGATCGGAATTTCCGTTGTCGATGCGCCGATTTCTATGTTTTCCTGCAATGGCCCCTGCTGCGGAGCTATCGGGATTGCAAGTGGAGGCGTCTGGGCCAGAGCTGTGCCGGCAAACAGGGGTAAAAGCAGGCCAAGTATCGCTGCAACAGGGAGACGGCAAGTCAATAGCCCAACCCTCCCACGGCAACGGAAAACAGATCGTCGGGACGGACGACCAGCGAGACGGCAAGGCGAAGCGCCACCGCGAGCACCAGCAATGCCAACAATGCGCGCAACTGTTCGCCACGCAGCTTCTGTCCGACGCGTACGCCATATTGCGCGCCAATAACGCCGGCAACCATCAGAATGAAGGCGAGAACGACATCGACCGAATAGTTGGTCGCAGCCTGCACGATCGTCGTATATGCCGTGACGAAAATGATCTGAAACAGCGACGTTCCGACGACAACATTGGTCGGAATACGCAGGAGATAGATCATTGCCGGGACCATGATAAAGCCGCCGCCCACACCCATGATTGAGGTGAGGACGCCGATACCAAAGCCGAGCGTTATCACGGGGATGACGCTCAAGTAGATCTTCGATTTCTTGAACCGCATTTTCAGCGGCAGCCGGTGCACCCAATTGTGCTGGCCAGGTCTGCGCAGCACCACGCTTTCGTTGCGGGCGCTGCGGCGAAGCGCCGAAATGCTCTCTTTCAGCATCAAACTACCGACCGTGCCAAGCAGGATGACATAAAGCAGCGATACGATGAGGTCGAGCTGTCCGATGCTCCGCAGGAATGAGAATACCCAGACACCGACCGTCGCGCCTGCCAGACCCCCGACCAGCAACACACTGCCGAGTTTCACGTCCAGCGTTCCGCGCCTGAAATGGGTGATGGAGCCGGATACCGATGAGGCTACGACCTGGTTCGCGCCGGTGGCGACTGCGACGACAGGGGGAATGTTGTAAAAGATCAACAGCGGGGTGATCAGAAATCCACCGCCCACACCGAACATGCCGGACAGAAAACCGACAGCCGCACCCATGCCGAGAATGATGAAAATATTCACCGACAGTTCTGCGATCGGCAGGTAGACAGTCACGGCTCGGACCTCGGGCGCATGGTTCCGGGGCGGCATCATCTGTCCGGGTGGGCAGCCGCGCCGCGATTTACATTTTCTGTCTGAAAAGGCCGCGTGTAACGACCTTCTCACCTCATGCCCGCGAGGACTTGAGGTGTCAACATTCAACGGGAAATACGTTGATATTTTGGAAAGATAGAGGAGGTGTGAAGGCGCAATGACAAACAGTCATCCGCAAAACAGGGAAAGCGGCCCACTAGGCCGCTTTCTGTTGTTCGCTCGTCTTACTTGTTGCGTTCCAGCAAAGCCGTCACCAGTTCGTTGGTGATGCGACCATCGGGTGACTGCCCGACTGACTTCTGGAAGTCCTTGATGGCGGTAACCGTGTTTTTGCCGAGCTTGCCATCGGGCGTACCGGCATTGAAGCCATTGTTGTTCAGGATGGCCTGAATGTTGCGGATCGCCTTTTCCATGTCTACGGATGCGGTTTTGACGCCTTCTTTTCCAGCCCATTCATCGGGCGGATTAACACCATTCGCATCTTCGTTCAGCGGCGTGGCCTTCCAGGCGTCAACCTTTGCCTGCGCACTTTTAAGCTGCTCAGGGCTCAGAGCCCTTGCCACTTCATCGCGTTTCTGGCCGGCGTCAGCATCGCCATCCTTGGCGGCAATCGCGAACCACTTGTAAGATTCCTCGATGTCCTGCTTCACGCCGCTACCGCGGGCGTAAAGGATGGCCAGGTTGAACTGGCTGTCGCGAACGCCGAGTTCCGAAGCCTTGATGAACCATTGCGTCGCAGCGGCGAAATCCGGCTGACCGGCGGCATCGGAGGCGAGCAGAACGGCGAGATTATGCATTGCGCCGGCGTTCCCCTGTTCCGACGCCATGGTGTAGTAGCGCTTCGCTTCAACAAGGTTACGCTCAACACCGTTCGCCTTTTCGTACATGTTGGCGAGGCGGTATTGCGCGGGTGCAAGGCCGCGATCTGCGGAAAGTTTGTACCATTTTGCCGCCTCAGCACGGTCTGCGGTAACGCCGCGGCCATCTGTGAAGCGTACGGCAACCTCAAACAGCGCGGTTGCATCACCTTTCGCGGCGGCATCGGCAAGCGAGGCTGGCTCGATACCGGCAGGAACGGCGATCGCCTCCTGTGCCTGGGGGGGCGCCACAACAGGTGTTTCGGTTTGCTGTGGTTGTGCTTCCGCGACCGTGTCGGCGGTTGCGGCATCGACGGTTGGCTTCTCGGCAACAGGGGCCTCTTCAGGCAGCGGTGCGCCGCCGACCACGCGTTCATCGATGACGTTTTCCGGCTGACCAGCGTTTTCAAGGCTGTCTGCGGCTGTCGCCTCTTTCTGGTCGATGACGAGGTCGGAGGGAATGGTCACGCTCTGTTCGGCGCCATCAGGCAATGCGGAAACCGGAGCTTCACCGGTCTTCTGTTCGATTGCTGCGGGAGCGGGAGCCTCTCCACCGCCGATCATCGACTTGACAAGCGGCATCGCCATCATCGCGAGAAGAATGGCACCGATACCAAGCAGGAGCGGACGACGATAACGGGAAAGTGCCGAAGCACCCGACTTGCCCGCTTTTTTGCCAGTCTCATTCTTTTCCGGGGCCGTTTCCATGGCGGCAGCCTGCGCGGCGCGGCGAGCGGCGGCAATGAAGTCGGCACGGCTGTCGGCATCAACCGGCTTGCCGCTGGCGGCGATCTGATTTGCCCTTACCCGCTCAAGGATCTTCTTGATATCGGGTGCGCCGGAACCCGGCTCCAGCAGTTCGTTTTCCTGACCGGCTGGAAGAACGTCGATCGGGTCGAGCGACGGTGCCGGTTCGACCTGCGTGCGGCCGGAGGTAGCAGGTACCGCCTCCTCTGAAGCGGTCGGAGCCTTCGCCGTGCCGGAGCGGAAGCGCTTCGTCAGACCGGCAAGCAGGCTCGTTTTTTCCTTCTTGGCGGGCTTGGCAGCTGCTGGCGGCGCAATCGTTGCCGTCTCTGCGTCGGTATCGGCAAATGCTCGCGTATCGTTGAGGATCGCCTGTTCTTCGGCGATATAGCCCTCCTCGGGGAAGACTGCCGCCGGCATTTTCACATCGTCGCGAGCCGCCTGCGGCTCGGCAACAGGCGACATCATCTGCTGCGCAATGTTGCGAACAGGGTTTTCCTCGGCATAGACGGGCGAGGGCGCAGCCCTGCGGCCGAAATCACGCCCATTGTCACGACCCAGATCATGATTGTCGAGATTGTCCAGGCGCCCGGCGATCTGCACCAGAGTCTCGTGCAGCGCCTCGAACGTCCGGTGCGTCCGCTCCTCAGTGTTTCGGCTCAGTTCTTCCAGACTGCGCAGGTCATTTGCGAGGTCGTTCAGAGCCGTCACGTCGGTCAGGCTGGTGCTCGAACCGAGATTGTTTCGCGTATAGGCTTCCAGCACGGCCTCGGCCGCCTGTCGTGCTGCCTCGATGATATATTCGTCGTTCGACGACATGTAGTCTTCGATCGCTGCCATGCGCGCGTCGAGTTCCGGCGAAAGTCCAATTGCTTCCGTGCGGCTGGGCTGGCTGACCAGAGAAGACAGATGTGCGATCTGGCTTTCAAGGCTGAGCAGCGCATTGTTGTCGGTCGGTGCAGCGTAGGAGCTTTCGTCCAGACGGGCGGCAATGTCGCCAAGTCGCTCTTCCAGGCGCAGGAAGGCGCTGTCATCAAAAGCCGCTGCCGGCTGCTGCTGGCTGTAACGATAATCGAGGTCGTCGATCCGGCGGGCGATCCCGTCGAGCCGCTCAGCCAGTCCGTCATTGACGGCGCCGTGGTCAAGCGCATCGATCTTGCGGGAAATCTCGTTCAGGAAAGACGTCAGTTCGGCCTGCTGTGACGGGCGCTGCGAATGCTCCAGCAGCAGGGAAAGCTGATCCAGTCGCTCATGCAATTCGGTGGCTTCGCGTGCTCCGCCCAGTTCGTCGATCTTGCCGGCCAGTGTTTCGAGGCGAGCCGTCAGTTCGGAGGTCGGGTCAGGTCTTGCCGCGAGGCGATTGATATCGTCAAGTTGCTCGGCGAGGCTGCTCAGCCGGGTTTCCAGGCGCTGCGCCAGCGCAGTGTCCATGGCCTGTGTGTTGGAACGGTTGCCAGCGGCGGCAATGGCACGGCTGATTTCGTCGAGCCGCTGGTCAAGGCCTGAAAACTGCTCGGTAAACGCCGCCTCATTCGGCCGCATATGTTTGCCAAGTTGTTCGACTGCGCCGGCAATGGCAATCAGCTTGTCTTCGAGAACGCGGACGGCAGGATTGTTGCTCATGCTGCCGAGCTGCGTCTTGATGTCGTCCAGACGATAGGCAAGCGACACGATCTCGTCCTGGAGGGACGCAGCATCGAAACCGCGCAGGCTGTCTTCGACGTTGTTCCAGCGGCTTTCTATCCGGTGAACGCTGTCTTCACGGGCGAGCTGATCCATCAGCAGTCGCAGTTCCTCGAACTCGCCTCTCAGTTCCTGTGCATCCGTCGGTGCGAGGCCGCCTAGTTGGTCGATACTGCTTGCCAGTCGCGAAATGTCGTCACGCAGATCGCCTGCAAATTGCTGGTCTTCGGCAAAGGAGCGAATGTTGCGGATTTCAGCACGAAGGTTGTGCATTTCGCGGGCTACACCCTCGGAAATGTCGTGTTTCAGTTCATGGCGCAAGTTGACCAGGGCCTGTGCAATATCCTGCAAGGCACCGTCATTCTGCTGCGGCTGCGGTTCAGCCGACGGGCGCTGACGGGGTGCTGGGCGAGCTGTATCGGAAGATGCGTCCTGTCGCTGGGATGCCCGGACAAGCGGTCGGCTGATCGTGCGTTCGGGACGTGCCACGGGCTCTTGCGCGCGTTGAAAACGTGCTTCCAGCAAGCGCTGGCGCTGGCGGATTTCGTTAACGGGATCGAGCTGCGGCGGTGCGACCGGGAGGCGCTGCTCCGCTTGTGTCGGATGCACTTCGTTTCTTGCTTCCAGGGGCGCGCTGCCGGCCCGCTGTTCGCGCGGAAACTTCTGGCTCATCAATCCTTCGATGCGGGCTTCCAGGCCCTCAATGGTGCGATTGAGCACATCAAGAGACGATCTGTCGCTTGGCTGTGGAGTTTTTGATCGCAATCCGTTCATCTTCTCGCTCGCTTCGCTTACCGTCCGGCCTATCCTGCTGGATGTCGTGATGGTGACCCATTGGCCGCGCCATCGCAGTGACATCAAGGAGTTTTCAAGCCGAGTCCGCCTATTTGGAGGTAAATGCACCGATTCACGAAGCAGTTACCTTTCGGGGAACAATTCACGAAACGTGGTAAAGAAGTAGTTAAATATGGTGAGAATTTTTTAACTTTTGCGGCAGAGCCGTGTCCTTCGGCCAAGCGGGTACCTCAGGTAGAATTTTAGAGCTCGAATAAAGCGACCAAAATTATTTGACGTTTACGCGCACGTCAAATAATGTGCGTGCATTGCGCCGGATTGTCTCCGGCTTTCACGATGCGGAGGAACATCGGTAATGCCTGTTTACAAGGCCCCTGTCAAAGACACGCTTTTTATCCTGAACGACGTGCTCGGCCTGGAGCGATACAACAATCTGCCGGGCTTTGAGGATGCGACGCCTGACATGATCGAGGCGATTACCGGCGAGGCTGCCAAGCTTGCAGAGGAACAGCTCTTCCCGCTCAATCTCTCCGGCGACCAGCAGGGCTGCAAGCGCGCAGACGATGGGTCCGTTTCCGTTCCCGATGGCTTCAAGCAAGCCTATGACGCCTATTGCGAAGGTGGCTGGACAGGTCTTGCCGTCCCTGCGGAATTTGGCGGTCAGGGGCTTCCCTATACGCTGCATGCGGCGATCGGCGAATACATGTCGTCTGCAAACCTCTCGCTGATGATGTATCCGGGCCTCACGCAGGGCGCGATTGCCGCCATTCTCGTTCATGGAACCGATGAGCAGAAGAAGACCTATCTGCCGAAGATGGTTGAAGGCACATGGTCCGGCACGATGAACCTGACGGAACCGCATTGTGGCACCGATCTTGGTCTGTTGCGGACGAAAGCCGTTCCGCACGGCGACGGTTCCTACAAGATTTCCGGTCAGAAGATTTTCATCTCGGCTGGCGAGCATCCGATGACGGACAATATCGTTCACCTGGTTCTCGCCCGCATCGAAGGCGCTCCGGAAGGCACCAAGGGCATTTCGCTGTTCATCGTGCCAAAGTTCCTTGTCAACGGCGACGGTTCGCTTGGTGCCCGCAACGGTGTTGTCTGTGGTGCGATTGAGCACAAGATGGGTATTCACGGCAATTCCACCTGCGTCATGAACTACGATGACGCGACCGGGTATCTGATCGGCGCGGAGAACAAGGGCCTTTCGGCCATGTTCGTGATGATGAACGAGGCTCGCCTTGGCGTTGGCCTGCAAGGGCTTTCGATTGGTGAAATCGCCTACCAGAACGCTGCCGAATATGCCCGCGATCGCATCCAGGGCCGTTCTCTCACCGGTGCGAAAAACCCGGACAAGAAGGCCGATCCGATCATCGTTCATCCGGATGTGCGCCGCACGTTGATGACGATCCGCGCCTTTAACGAGGCAGGTCGCGCTTTCCTGCTTTGGACGGCGTTGCAGTCGGATATCGCCCATCGCTCACCGGACGAGAAGGAGCGGCAGATGGCGGACGATTTGCTCGGCCTGGTCACGCCGATCCTGAAGGGTGTGTTGACCGACAAGGGCTTCGATCACGCAGTTGCAGCCCAGCAGGTCTTTGGTGGCCACGGATACATCGAAGAACATGGCATGAGCCAATATGTTCGCGATGCGCGTATCACCATGATCTACGAAGGTGCCAACGGCATTCAGGCGCTCGATCTGGTTGGCCGCAAGCTCGGTCTCAACGGTGGCCGTGCCGTCATGGCGCTCTTCAAGGAGATCGGCGATTTCTGCGAGGAGAACCGTGCGGATGAAAGCCTGGTGCTTTACACCAAGGGTCTGAAGAAAGGCTTGAACGACCTTCAGGCTGCAACCATGTGGTTCATGCAGAACGCCATGGCCAAGCCGGACAATGCCGGGGCCGGTTCGACCGACTACATGCACCTCTTTGGCCTTGTGGTTCTGGGCTATATGCACGCCCGCATGGCAAAGGCTGCGCAGGCTGCGCTCGCGTCCGGTGCCGCATCGGACGAGCAATATCTCAAGAACAAGCTTGTCACAGCGAAGTTCTTCATGGAGCGTATCCTGCCGGAAACGGTACTGCGCAAGGTCCGCATTGAAACCGGTGCCGATACGACGATGGAACTGGCTGCCGAAGCATTCTGATAAAGCTGGCGCCCGTGCGCCGCAGGGAGATTGAGAAATGACCGAGGTTTATATTTACGATCACGTCCGCACACCGCGCGGACGCGGCAAGAAGGATGGCAGCCTGCACGAAGTGCCGTCCGTTCGCCTTGCCGCCAAGACGCTCGAAGCCATCCGCGACCGTAATGGACTGGACACGACCACCGTCGATGACATCATCATGGGCTGTGTTGATCCAGTCATGGATGCCGGCGCCGTCATTCCGAAAGCCGCAGCTTTTGAGGCCGGCTATTCGACGAGAGCACCCGGCATGCAGATCTCGCGCTTCTGCGCGTCGGGTCTGGATGCCATCAACTTTGCTGCTGGAAAGGTTGCAGCCGGTTCCGACGATATCGTCATTGCTGGCGGCGTCGAAAGCATGTCGCGCGTTGGCATGGGTATGTCTGGTGGCGCCTGGTACATGGACCCGTCGGTCAACTTCCCGGCCTTCTTCATGCCGCAGGGTGTTTCCGCTGATCTCATCGCCACCAAATACGGTTTCAACCGTGATGACGTGGACGCCTATGCGGTGGAAAGCCAGAAGCGCGCCGCCCACGCCTGGGAAAACGGCTACTTCAAAAAGTCCGTCGTTCCTGTGAAGGACCAGAACGGCATCGTCATTCTCGACCGGGATGAGCATATGCGCCCGGGCACGGATATGCAGGCGCTTGCTTCGCTCAATGCATCCTTCCAGATGCCGGGTGAAATGGGTGGCTTCGAAGCTGTGGGCATCATGGCGCATCCGGAAGTCGAGCGGATCAACTACGTCCACCACGCTGGTAATTCTTCCGGCATCGTCGATGGCGCGGCGGCAGTGCTGGTCGGCTCGAAGGCCGGTGGTGAATCCATGGGCCTGAAGCCGCGAGCACGGATCAAGGCGTTCGCAAATATCGGCTCCGATCCGGCTTTGATGTTAACAGGTCCTGTGGACGTAACGGAAAAGCTGCTGAAGAAGACCGGCATGTCGTTATCGGATATCGACCTGTTCGAACTTAATGAGGCCTTTGCGGCTGTCGTGCTGCGCTACATGCAGGCCTTCGATATCAGCCACGACAAGATGAACGTCAACGGCGGTGCAATCGCCATGGGTCACCCGCTGGGTGCCACGGGCGCGATGATCCTGGGCACGGTGCTGGATGAACTGGAACGCCGTGATCTCAACACGGCGCTGGTCACGCTCTGCATCGGTGCAGGCATGGGCACGGCAACCGTCATTGAGCGCGTTTGATTTCGGGAGGAAACCGATGAGCTATACCAATTTCACCGTCGAAACCGACGCAGACGGCATTGCCCTTGTTACCTGGGACATGCCGGAAAAATCCATGAACGTCTTTACGGCGCAGGTCATGGAAGAGTTGAATGCAATCGTTGACGCAACGGTCGCGGACACTGCCGTAAAGGCTGTTGTCTTCACCTCCGGTAAAAGCACCTTCTCCGGTGGCGCTGACCTTTCGATGATCAAGTCAATGTTTTCCTTCTACCATGAGGAAAAGGCCAAGAACCCGGATCAGGCAGCGCAGAAGCTTTTTGATCTCGTCGGCAAGATGAATGGACTGTTCCGCAAGATCGAGACAAACGGCAAACCCTGGGTCTCTGCCATCAACGGCACCTGCATGGGCGGCGCATTTGAACTGTCGCTGGCCTGCCATGGCCGTGTGGCCTCGAACGCCAAGAGCGTCAAGATAGCCCTGCCGGAAGTCAAGGTTGGCATCTTCCCCGGTGCTGGTGGCACCCAGCGTGTTCCCCGTCTGACAGATGCACAATCCGCCCTGCAGATGATGACGACAGGCCAGTCCTTGACCGCGCAGCGAGCCAAGGCCATGAACCTCGTACATCAGGTCGTGGAACCGGATCAGTTGATCGTTGCTGCCAAGCAGTTGATCAAGGACGGTCTGAAGCCTGTTGCTCCGTGGGACGAGAAGGGTTTCAAAGCCCCCGGCGGCGGCATCTGGACACCGGCAGCAGCGCAGCTTTGGCCGGCAGCCCCAGCCATCCTGCGGCGTGAAAGCGCCGGCAATTATCCGGCAGCGCTTGCCATCCTCAAATGCGTCTATGAAGGCCTGCAATTGCCCTTCGATACGGCGCTGAAGGTCGAGCAACGCTATTTCACGGAAATTCTTCGTTCCAACGAAGCCTTTGCGATGATCCGCTCGCTGTTCATCTCCATGCAGGAGCTTGGTAAGGGCGCGCGTCGTCCTGCAGGCCAGCCGAAGAGCGACTTGAAACACGTCGGTGTTGTTGGCGCGGGCTTCATGGGAGCATCGATTGCTTATGTCACAGCCGTTGCCGGTCTCGATGTCACGTTGATTGACCGTGACGACGAAGCGGCGGCCAAGGGCAAGGTGACTTGCGAGGGATTGGTCAAGGATAGCATCGGCAAGGGCCGCATGACACAGGAGGAGGGTGCTGCCATCCTCGCTCGCATCACACCGACCTCTGATTACGCCGCGCTGAAAACCGCGAACCTGGTGATCGAAGCTGTGTTCGAAGATCGCGATGTGAAAAAGGCGGTGATCGAGCAGGTGGAAGCGGTGCTGCCGGAAGGGGCAATCTTTGCATCCAATACCTCAACCTTGCCAATCACCAATCTTGCAAAGAATTCCAGGCGTCCGCTTGATTTCATCGGTATCCACTTCTTCTCGCCCGTTGAGAAAATGATGCTGACGGAGGTTATCCTCGGCAAGGAGACTGGCGACAAGGCTCTCGCTGTCGCGCTGGACTACGTTGCGAAAATCAAAAAGACACCGATCGTGGTCAACGATACGCGTGGCTTCTTCGTCAATCGCTGCGTTCTGCGTTACATGGCGGAAAGCTATGACATGCTGATCGAAGGCGTTCCTGCCGCAATGATCGAGAACGCCGCGAAGTTCGCGGGCATGCCGGTCGGTCCGCTGGCGTTGAACGACGAGGTCGCCATCGACCTCTCCTATAAGATCCTCAAGGCCACCGTTGTCGATCTGGGTGAAAAGGCTGTCGATCCGCGTCATATGGAGCTGGTCAGGAAGCTGGTTGAAGACGAAGGGCGTTTTGGGCGCAAGAATGCCAAGGGCTTCTACGACTATCCGCCGAAGCCTGCGAAGAAATCTCTCTGGCCGGACCTGAAGACGCTTTACCCGCAAAAGAAGCCAGAAGACGTGGACATGGACGTGCTGAAACAGCGCTTCCTGGTCACTGTTGCTCTTGAAGCGGCGAGAACGGTCGAAGAAGGCATCGTCACCGATCCGCGTGAAGCCGACGTTGGCTCGATCCTCGGTTTCGGTTTCGCACCCTATACCGGTGGCGCTTTGTCCTACATCGACGGAATGGGCGTGAAGACGTTCGTGGCTCTTGCTGAGAAGCTGGCGGGCATCTATGGCCCGCGCTTCCAGCCAACGCCGCTCCTGAAGGACATGGCGGCGAAAGGCGAGACCTTCTACGGCCGGTTCGACCCCTACGCCGATGCCGCCAAGGCAGCGTAATAAGATTGCTGATAAAACACACAGGCCCTTCGGGGCCTGTTTCTTTTTCAGGATGTTGCACAAACGCGCGATGAGAGCCTTGGGAGGATATTTCATTGCAAGTGGCTGGTTTGATTTATGTTTGAGAAAGGAACGAGTGGGTTTCACCAACCGAAAGACAGCATTTTTTCAGCCGTGAGCAGGCTCTCCGGGGCGGATATTATGGTCATCCACAGGCTGAATAAAAAAACTGTCAAAAAAGTTCGAAGGGGTGCTTGCCATGTTCGAACAAGATGTTATAACCCCGCTCACTTTCGGGGCAGCGAGCTGCTTCAAGTCGCGAAAGCGAAGGTTCTTCAAGAGCCTAAAGTGCCCGGATAGCTCAGTTGGTAGAGCAGCGGATTGAAAATCCGCGTGTCGGTGGTTCAAATCCGCCTCCGGGCACCATTTATAATTTCTTGTCTCAGCTTTCTTTTGGTGCGGAAAAGTCAATCGACTGTTCCGCCTGTATTCTTCGATATGCTTTCGGGTCGTTCGATGGGGCTTCCGTCTTCTGACGAGAGGTTGTCAATTTCAGTCGTTTGCAATGCGTATGATACACTAAGTCAGCACATCTGTTCTTCCATGAGCAGCTTTAGGCCGGAGAGGATCTCAAAACAAAATGGCTGCAAGAGGCGGAAGTGAGAACTGAAAATGAAGTAGACAATTGGCGCAGTACGGTAGGGCGCCATTATGTTGTGCACTACTTAACTTCTTGAAATCCTAACGTCTTCTTAATATTAGAGATCACTGAATAGCCTTCGGGCGCAAATGTGTTACAAATTCGTCACACGGCCAAAGCGTCGTATCATGGATATATAAGTACATTAGCAAATACGATTGCAGTTTTGTCTGACTTTCTGTCTCCTGTCGAGGAGCGCAGGCCTTGGCGGCGGTAACCTGACTTCCAAGACCTGCGTGGGTGGAAAATAAAACTTTGACTGGAGGTCAACATGAACATCAAGAGCCTTCTGATCGGCTCCGCTGCAGCACTTGCAGCAGTATCCGGCGCACAGGCTGCGGACGCTATCGTCGCTGCTGAGCCTGAGCCCATGGAATACGTTCGCGTTTGTGACGCTTTCGGGACCGGCTTCTTCTATATTCCCGGTACCGAAACCTGCTTGAAGTTCGGCGGTTACGTTCGTTTTCAGACGGACTTCGGTCGTAATGAATCTGGCACGTCCGACTGGAACACGTTCACGCGTGCCCAGTTCGAAATCGATACCCGCACCGACACCGAACTCGGCGCTCTGCGTGGCTTCATCGGGTTCCGAGGCAATGCCGACAATGGTTCGTCCAGTGACAGCTCGGTATTTGTTGACCAGGCTTTCATCGAACTCGGCGGTCTGAAGGTCGGTAAGTTCTACAGCTGGTGGGACGATGGTCTTTCCGGCGAGGCGGACGTTCTCTCCACCAACGCTCTGTTTAACTCCATTCGTTACACATACGATGCGGGTTCATTCTGGGCTGGTATTTCCGTTGATGAACTCGAGGGGACTTGGGATCAGTTTGCAACGATCACTGGGCCGGCCGATCCCGTCACCGGTGTCTTCCCTGTATCCTATGAAAACGACAATAACGTTGGTATCGCCCTCGGAGTAGGAGCAAAGCTCGGTGCGGCCTCGCTGCAGCTGATCGGCGGCTATGACACGGATCAAGAAGAAGGTGCCATTCGTCTGATCGCAACGGCTGATCTGGGCCCGGGTACACTTGGCTTGGCTGGTGTTTGGGCTTCCGGCGCAAATGCTTACTACGCAGAATCCGAATGGGCCGTTGCTGCTGAATACGCTATCAGGGCAACCGACAAACTAACCATCACCCCTGGTGCTCAGTATTTCGGTAACGTTGCTGACACGATCTCGGTGACGGGCATTGGTACGTCTTTCATCACCAACGACTGGTCGAACCGAGACGCTTGGCAAGCCGGCGTGACTGTTGACTACAAGTTCACTGAGGGTTTGTCTGCCAAGGTCGCTGTGAATTACTTCGATGAAGACGATCTTGATACCGAAGAATGGAACGGTTTCGTTCGCCTTCAGCGTTCGTTCTAATATAATTTAGCATCTGTGAGCGAATGAGGCCCCGGCAGCATTGTCGGGGCCTTTTTATTAGAAAATAATAATAAAGACATATTCATCGATTGCTTGTATTGTTTGCTTGATGTTCTGGCGGAGATCCACAGCCGGAAGGCTTTCGCTAGTTGATCCCAGTCAATCCCCTCGGCCTGTCCCTGGGTCGAGGGGGGCGGACGAGAGAACGATATCTCCCAAACTCTCCAAATCCTGTGCCGTCATCCTGGCGACGACAATTCTCTGTTTATTTAGGTCTTGCTGATATAAGCGACGCATGTTTCAATTCAGTTGCCTCTGTGGGAGGGGCAATGCTCGGACCTGTTCGCTGCCTCCAGCTGCGAGCAGGTCTCCGGTCTCGAGTCGGTTCACAATCAGCGTATCACTGGTTCCGACGGACATTATTATTTACGCGTTAAGCGTATCTTCCTAATTTCGTGGTGGGATGAGCCCTTAGGTTGTAATTTCAACCGGTGCGGATAAGAAGCAAGAAAACTTGTCTGTACTTTATTGATTCTTATTCCGCTTCAGAACTGAAACATGTCTGAACTGTCCAGATGGTGTCTGCCTGGCAATCGGACAGGGTTTGGCCAGCAATCACTCATTCAAAACCGCGAGGTGTTCGTGTCGCACGTCGAATCGCATAATCTGGAAGACGCAATCCGTCTTGATCAGTTGTATGCCGTGCGTAAAACGGTTTCGATTTCGATACCGGTCAACATTATTCTCGGGATCGCTGCCGTTGTCATTGCAATCAACTCCGGCCGGACGGCAACCGGTTTGGGCTGGTTTTTTGTCTCTTCTCTCGTCAATGTGTTCCGCTTCGGTTTTTGTCGTTATCCGATCAACACCGATAACGCTGGTCGCGCGCGCCTGCCGCAACTGAGCGTCAATCAACACCTGGTAATGCATGCTGTCTTCGCGCTGGCATCAGGCATCGTTTGGGCTTCCATCCCCATTCTGTCTGACGGATATACCGCCCCGGAAAGCCTGTTTTATTTGATCCTCGGCTGCGGCATCACGGCTGGTGCGGTGACCTACGGTTATTCTTTCGCCCCTATCGCGATCTCCTTCATCACCCCTCCGATCCTGTCGGCTGTCGGCTGCTTTATCTGGGCGGGCGGGCTGGAGAGGAACTTACTTGCCGCGACGATGGTGCTCTATCTCGCTGCGCTGGTTCGCGGGGCTATCGTCGGCCAGCGGCTTGTCAGAAGTGACAGTCGTCTGAAGCATGAGGCGACGCTTCTGTCTCGTTCGCTGGAGGTCGCCAATGCCAATGCGATCAGTTTTGCCAGCCTCATGCAGCAGAGGGCTGTCCACGACCAGCTGACCGGTCTTCTGAACCGCAGAGGATTTTCGGAGGCGCTTGAGCTTTACGTTCCGGGCAAAGAGCGTGTGTGTTTGATGCTGCTCGATCTGGACGGCTTCAAATCGGTCAACGACGCCTTCGGACACAAGGCGGGAGACCGTGTTCTGATCGAAGTCGCAAGACGATTACGCGCTACGGTCCCGGATGACATTCTTGTCGCCAGATTGGGCGGAGATGAGTTTGCAATCCTCTACGATGACAGGAGCGTTGAAGAAGAGCCGGAAATTCTGGCGACACGATTGATCGCTGCTATCTCCATTCCCTTTTCGCAGCTCGATGCTGGCCGCGTCGGTGTCAGTATTGGCATTTATCAGGGGCGGACGCAGGATATCGACGAGATGCTGATCTATGCCGATACAGCGCTCTATTCGGCGAAGAAGGAGGGGCGAAACCGCTTCCGCATGTTTGATGAGGAACTGCGCCGACAGGCATTGATAAGGCGGGACATCGAGCGGGATCTGGCCACTGCGCTTGCGAAAGAAGAACCAGAAATCTGGTTCCAGCCGATCATGCGGGACGGCGGCAGGAAGCTAGATACGCTGGAAGCACTTCTGCGGTGGAACCATCCTGAACATGGTTGGATTGACCCTATGGAGATCGTCGGCACTGCGGCGACATCGGGACTTTCCGAGACCCTGACCCGGTTTGTCCTGCGTGAAGTTATCAACATGATCCGTGTCCTCAAGGCACTGGGCATGACGGATGTCAGGGTGGCGATGAATGTGTCGCCACGCGAAATGGCACAGATTGCCATCGATGAACTGGTACTGAGGAAGCTTAAGGAAAAGGGTGCGCCTGCATCCATGCTTGAGCTTGAGATGACCGAGGAGGTTGCTGTCAATCCGCGTGCGGTTCAGGAGAAACTTGCCCGACTGAAAGCCGCCGGTGTCAGCCTCGCCATCGACGATTTCGGATCAGGTTATTCGTCACTCGGTTTGCTGCAGCAGTTTCATGTTCACCGCGTCAAAATCGACAAGTCCTTTATTGCTGGTGTCGCGGGCTCGGAAAAGGACCGCTCGCTGGTAGGCGCGGTTCTGGGTGTATCGAGAGCCTTTGGCTTTGATGTCGTCGCTGAAGGGGTAGAGCGCGAAGAGGACGTGGAAGCGCTTCGCGAGCTTGGCTGCTCGTTATTGCAGGGGTATTATTTCGCCAAACCCATGTCGTTCGAACAGGCTGTAAACTGGGCGAAGCGCCACCACGTCGGTAAACGGAATGGCGCTGCGCCGGAAACCTGAGCGCTTGATGATATCAGAGATGCTCGCGGTTTTCGGTGTTTTGCTCGGAGCGATCACGATAGAGTGCGGAACGGCCGAGAAGCATCAGGGAAACCGGCGTTGTCACGGTCATGAAAATCCCGATGAAAATTTCATGGAAAACCAGGCGGTCGCCGGAGATCGAAAAATAGATCATCGAGGCCATGACGATGCCGCCCGTGCCCCAGCTCGTGCCAAGTGTCGGCGCGTGCAGCCTTTCGTAAAAGCTGTTCAGCCTGGCCAGGCCGATCGTCCCGATCAATGTCAGAGATGCGCCAAGCAGAACAAAGAACGCCACCAGAAGGGCGCCCCAGAGCGGAAATTCACCAGCGTTGCTCATTCAATCACCTCGCCACGCATCAGGAACTTTGAGAGCGCAACAGTCGAGACGAAGCCGAGGATCGCGATCAGCAGCGACGCTTCGAAATAGATGTCGTTGCCGGTGCGAAGGCCGAAGGTCAGCAAGAGCAACATCGCGTTCACATAAAGCGTGTCGACTCCGAGTACGCGATCTTGCGCGCGTGGTCCGATGGCGATCCGGTAGACCGAGATCGCCATGGCGATGGCAAGCATCAACTGTGCGAGTGAAAAGGACCAGAAAAGGATAATCGAACTCATTCGAATATCTCCATCAGTAGTTTTTCATAGCGGGTCTTGATGAGGTTGATCCAGGCGGTTTCGTCAACGTCATCCAGAACGTGAATGAGAAGTGTTCCCTGGCTGGAATTGAATTCGAGCCATGCGCTTCCCGGCGTGGAGGTCAGGATTGTAGCCAGTACCGCCAGACCCATCGGATCACGGATTTCGAGTGGCACTGTCAGGAAGCCTGATTTGCGATTCTTTTCCCGTTTGAAAAGAATGATCGTCATCACCGAGATATTCGACCTGATGATGTCGTAGAGCACGATCACGATCAGCTTGACGAGAAGATGCCAGTTGCGAATGCGGGGTTTTGCCGGCCGCAATGATGCCATCGACCGCGAGGCAATGAGGGCAACCCCCGTGCCAAGCAGCAGATGACCGGGCGAAAAGCTGTTGATTGTCATCCAGAAGATCACCAGCGAAACGGTCAGCAGTGGGTAGGGCAGGATACGACTTATCATGGCTGCGCCTCCGGATCGCTGCCGGCACGTGGGGCAGAAATCACACCCTGGATATAACTGCCGGGCAGATCGAGAATGCGTGCCGTCTCCTGCATGTAGCGCATGATCGAGCCCGCCTGCACAGTCATGGCAAGCGTGAGGAAGAGCAGGATCATCACCGGCGCGATTTCGATCACAAGAACGCGCGGCACAGTGCCCTCGATCGAGGCCCAGAAGGTACGGATGCCTGCGCGCGTCATGGAAATCAGAGATGCGAAGCCGGAGAAGACAATCAGGAAGACGAGCCACCACGATAGTGTCGAAATGCTGTCATTGGCGCCCAACCCGGATGGGTTGAGAATGGCCGAGAGCATCGAAAACTTGGCTATGAAACCGGAAAGCGGCGGCAGGCCGGCCAGCAGGATGCCACAGGCGGCAAAACATGTGCCGAGTACCGCCATGGTGCCGGGCATGGTCGTGCCGACTTCCTCTTCTTCTTCCTCTTCGTCGAGATCGCCATAGGCTTCCATCGTGACGGCAAGAACGTTGGCGCCTGCGTCCTGTCCGCGCTCGACCAGTTCGATCAGCATGAAGAAGGCGCTGATCGTCAGCGTCGAACTGACCAGATAATAGAGCGCACCCGCAGCCACCATCGGATTTCCGGTGCCCATGGCAGCAAGCAGTGTACCGGAAGACACAAGAACCGAGAAACCCGCCAGTCGGCCAAGTGCCTGCGAGGCGAGCACGCCGATCGTGCCGAAGATGATGGTCGCAATACCACCGACAAGGAGGGCGTCATGGCCGAACCCGGCGGATTCTCCAGCCGTCTGGCCGAAGAGAAGGAAAGACAGGCGAGCAATGACGTAGATGCCGACCTTGCTCATGATCGCAAACAGTCCGCCCACGGGCGCGGATGCCGCGCCATAGGCGGATGGAAGCCAGAAATTGAGTGGCCACATGCCGGCTTTGACGAGGAACGCGACACCCAGGATCGCCGCACCCGTTTCAAGCAACATTCTCTGGTCGGTATTGAGCCCTTCGATACGATGGGCGAGGTCGCCCATGTTCAGAGTTCCTGTTACACCGTAGATCAGGCTCACGCCGATCAGGAAGAACAGCGCTGCAACAAGATTGATCGCGATGTAGTGCAGGCCGGCCTTCACGCGCTGCTGTCCGGAACCGTGCAGCAGAAGTCCGTAAGATGCCGCCAGCATCACTTCGAAGAAAACGAAGAGGTTGAAGAGGTCGCCGGTCAGGAAAGCTCCGTTGACGCCCATCAACATCATATGAAACAGCGAATGGAAGTGCGCACCCGACTTGTGCCATTTCGCCAGCGCATAAATCAGCGATGGAATGGCCAGCAGCGATGTCAGCAGCACCATGAGACCGGATAGCCGGTCTGCAACGAGCACGATGCCGAAGGGGGCTGGCCAGTTGCCGAGAAGATAGACCCCAGTCGAGATGACAGCCGCAATTTCGGTATTCACCGTTGAGTTCACATCGATGAACAGCAGCACCGCGACAATCAACAGGATAAAGGTCGAAGCCAGGCTGATGCCCGCCTTTATGGCACGTTGGCGCTCATCGAAGAACAGCAGAAGCGCTGCGGTAATCAATGGCACCAGAATGGGAGCGATGACGATGTGGAAGGGGAATGAGCTCACTTGCTTTCCCTCCCGTCAACATGGTCCGTTCCGGTCAAACCACGCGCGGCAAGCAGCACGACTAGGAACAGCGCGGTCGTTGCAAAACCGATGACGATCGCCGTCAGGACAAGGGCTTGCGGCACAGGGTCTGCCAGGGTCGAGATGTCGGCACCCGTATTGAGCACTGGAGGGGCATTGGTCTTGATGCCGCCAACGCCAAAGATGAAAAGGTTGACTGCATAAGACAGCAGAGAGAGACCAACGATGACCTGATAGGTTCTTGGGCGAAGCACCAGCCACACGCCTGAGCCGGTCATGATGCCGATGCCGATTGCAAGAATAAGCTCCATTACGCGTCCTCCGCTCGTGTCGCTTCAGGCGTGCGAACGCGGTAGTTGCGCAACGATTGGTGGGCGATTGCTATGAGAATAAGAACAGTCGATCCGACGACGAGAGAAAATACGCCGAGATCGAACAACAAGGCCGAAGCTGTCGGCATTTTGCCGATATAGGGTATTTCCGTATACTGGAAATAGGACGTCAGGAACGGATAACCGAAGTACCACGATCCAATCCCCGTCGCCGCTGCCATCAAGAGTCCAAAGCCCATCCAGCGTAGCGGAAGAATGCGGATACGGTCTTCTGCCCAGCGTGCACCGCCCGCCAGATATTGCAGCAGGAAGGCGATCGCCATGGTGATGCCGGCGGCAAATCCCCCACCTGGCTGATCGTGGCCACGCATGAACAGGAAGATCGAGAAGGTGATGATGACGGGGAACATCCACTGCATGACGATCGACGGCACGTAGAGATAGTCACGGACCGTATCGCCCTTGCTGCGCTCTGGACGTTCCGAATCGAAGGCGTTCTGCAACTGCTGCTGTTCGGGCAAGCCGATACTTTCGTGCGCCGGACGGAAACGTCTCAGAAGCGCGAAGACCGTCAACGCAACGATGGCCAGAACGGCGATTTCACCGAATGTATCGAAGCCGCGGAAATCGACCAGAATGACATTGACGACATTGGTGCCGCCACCTTCCGAATAGGCACGCTCCAGGAAATAGGTCGCGATTGCATTGGGGACCGGAAGCGTCATCACCGCATAAGCGATGACGGACATTCCGATACCGCTTGCTGCAGCCACCAGAAAGTCTCGGGCGCGGCGAAGCTGAGCGGGAAGCTCATTGTTGTTGTCGACCTTTTCCATGCGCTTCGGCAGCCAACGCAGGCCGAGCAGAATGAGAACGGTCGTGACGATTTCGACAAGCAACTGCGTAATGGCTAGATCCGGTGCGGAGAGCCACACAAAGGTCAGGCAGGTGACGAGGCCGGAGACACCGAGCATGACGAGGGCGGCAAGGCGGTGGTATTTCGCCTGCCAGGCCGCTCCGAGCGCGGCGATCATGCCGATAAGCCACAGGATCGCGAAGATCGGATCGAAGGAGGTGACGCGCGGTAGCGTCAGAGAGAATTCCGAGAGGAAGAGCGGTGAGAAACCTGCCAGCAATGCCACCAGGATAAGCAGCCTGAGCTGCGGCTGAAGGCGGCGTGTGCCAAGCGTGTTCTCCAGCCACCGCGCCCACTTCCAGGACACGGTGACAAGGATGCGCTCGAAAATGCGTTGTCCCCGCAAGTGCCTGAAGATCGGTGGGCCATCCTCGCATCTGGAAAAATAGCCGCCGAGGGCCGCATAGATCGCCACACCGCCGGCCAAGGCCACGATACTCATGATGAGAGGCAGGTTGAACCCGTGCCAGATGGAAAGGCTATAGATTGGCGTCTGCGGTCCAAGAACCGACAGCACCGCCGAATGCAGGAAAGGCCCGATCGACAAACTCGGGACAATGCCGACCACGAGGCAGGCGAAGACGAGAAATTCGATGGGAAAACGCATCCAGCGCGGCGGCTCGTGGGGATGCGGATTGGGCAGGTCGACAGGCTTCGGACCGAAGAAGACGGTATGGATGAAGCGCAGCGAGTAGGCGACCGCAAAAGCACCCGAAAGCGTCGCAACATAGGGCAATGCACGATCCAGCAACGAATCCGCATGGGTTTCGACCGCTTCGGCAAAGAACATTTCTTTTGACAGGAAGCCGTTGAACAGCGGTACCCCGGCCATTGCAGCACTCGCGGCCATGGCGAGCGTGGCGGTAGCAGGCATGTAGGTGTAAAGCCCGCTCAACCGGCGCATATCGCGTGTCCCGGTTTCGTGGTCGATGATGCCTGCCGCCATGAACAGCGATGCCTTGAAGGTCGCGTGGTTCACCATATGGAAGATCGCTGCGACAGCCGCCAGCGGGCTACCGAGGCTGAGCAGGGTGGTAATCAGGCCAAGATGACTGATGGTCGAATAGGCGAGCAGACCTTTGAGATCCTGCTGGAACATCGCGAAATAGGCGCCAAGCAGAAGAGTGATGATGCCGGCAGCACCCACCAGCCAGAACCACTCCTGTGTGCCGGCGAGAACCGGCCAGAACCGCACCAGCAGGAATACACCAGCCTTCACCATCGTCGCGGAATGGAGATAGGCTGAAACAGGTGTCGGCGCCGCCATCGCATTGGGCAGCCAGAAGTGGAACGGAAACTGCGCGCTCTTTGTCAGTGCACCGCCCAAAATGAGAATAAGCGCCGGGAGGTAGAGCGAATGCGCCCGAATATCAGGCCCGGCGGCAATGATCTGGTCAAGATCGTAACTTCCGGCCATATGGCCAAGGATCAACAGGCCGGCAAGCAGGCTGAAGCCGCCAATGCCCGTCACCGTCAAAGCCATGCGCGCACCGTCGCGCGCTGCGGCGTTCTGGTGCCAGTAACCGATCAGCAGGAAAGAGAAAACACTCGTCATCTCCCAGAAGATCGACAGCAGAATGACATTGCCGGAGACCACGACACCCAGCATCGATCCCATGAAGGCAAGCAGGAAGGCGAAAAAGCGCGGAATGGGGTCTTCTGCCGACATGTAATAGCGGGCGTAAAGGACGACGAGCAGCCCGATGCCGGTAATAAGGATTGCAAAAATCCAGGCGAATCCATCCATTCGCAGGGTGAAGTTCAACCCGAGTTGCGGCAACCATTCCACATGATACCGCAATACGCCGCCGTCGCTGACCTGGCCATAAAGATAGAGGCTGCTGACGAGCCCAAAGAGTGAGACAGCGCCTGCGACAGAGGCAGGAATGGCGGCCGCGCCGTCGCGCGGCATGAATGCCGTTACGATGGCGCCGATGAACGGCAAAGCGACGAGAAACGGTAAAATAGTTGCAACGGTCATATGCGGTGGCGGTTTTCTTTCAGGGTTTGAAGCAGACGGTGATTTTCCGACGACTCCAATCCGCAGGGCTCCAACAGGAACCGGTGGTGAGGACCGCCAGATGAACTACCAGATAGTGCGTGGTGGCGCTCTTGGCGCGGCACCGGAGAAATCTCGAGAGACGTGTAGCGTAACCGCAACAGCGACGATGGCAGGTCCCACCTCGTCAAACGAAAAATCGTTTGCGAAATGTGGCTCTACGCCGATCGGGCTGTTTGCAGGGCTGATCTTGCAATCATTGCCCAGGCCATCTGTGCAGTCCTGGCGATAGGGAGACAAAGGGGTCCGCGACAGGTCGGCGGTCTGTAACCGCTCAAGCCGGTTTGTCTTGGAAACGGCCTTGATGCTCGACGGCGTCTGAAAGCCGACCATGATAAGCAGGCTCGCAACGACAATGCCGATCAGAACTTGCGGATGGCGCGCGGAACAGCGGCATTTTTCCATCCATTGCAAGTTCGCACCTCCCTTTTTGCATAACTCTCGTTAAATCATCACCGCGCAGCGAATATCTCGTTGATTTGTTTTAGGGGAAGGCCATCGCGCTTGTCCAGCGCATCGGGTGGAAAAACCGTGCCGATGCGGCATTTCGCGCATCGAAAGTCTATTTCGGGTGTCGAAGCGAACGCATCAGTTAAAAGATTTCGCAAATTTTACCGTTTGACGCCGTGCCTGAGTTTTCTTAACTTTCAAGCAAGGAATTAACCATAAAGATTGATGGTATTTCCACGGCGGAATGGGATTATCATCTCCTTCCAGGCATGACGCCGCACTGCCGTACCGGGACCGATCCGGTATGCTTCGTTTCTTGGTTCAAGAAGGTCTGGCAAGCGTCGATGCCGCATCGCAAGCGATGTGCATGTTCGTTCAATAATCCCCTCTGGGTGCTGACGTTCTGAACCGGGCCATTGACCGGTGGACGCCGGTTGTCATGTTTTTGGGGATGTCGGTGGGGCAGGATTTGCCATCGGATCAAACGCGTAGAGCCCCAGGCGGAAGCCTGGCAGGGCGATTGCGTTTTGCCGGCCTCGAACAGCCGCAGACGGATTTCCTGCGCAACTACCGCAGCATGCTGGAGCCTTATCTGAAGGCCGGTCTTCGCGATGTGATGAACCGTTTCCAGTCCATGCCAGACTGTTCGCCATCATTCGAAAGCGAAAGCCAGCTCGACCGCCTGCATGATTTGCAGACTTCGCACTGGAGCGTGCTGACAGATGCGCGGTTTGATGCGCTTTATGCCGAACGTGTAAAAGTTCTGTCAGACAATGCCAGCCGTATGGGACTGGACCCGCGCTGGCAGATCGCAAGCCATGCGGTTGTTCTGGAACATATGCTTGGCGGCCTGGTCACCGAACACGCACCGCGGTCGATTTGGCCTGGCGCCAAGAAAAAGAGCCGTGAACTTGCGGACGCCGTCAAGAACGTCGTTCGCCTTGTCATGGTCGATACCGAAATTGCCGTATCCCTACGCTTCAACGAATTACGTGTTCGCCACGGCCGCGAACTGGCGGAACAGCGTCAGAATGACAGGTCGGAAGCAGCAACGCTGCTGGGCAAGGCTTTGACCGCTTTTGCCGCTGGTGATCTGAGGGCACGTATCGGCCATGATGTCCCTGAAGCATACCGGGATATCGCCATTACTTTCGACACCGCGTTGGACAGGATCGGCACATGCCTGATTCAACTGACGCACAGGATCAGCCAAGCTGGAGGTTTGAGCGCCGCTTTTGCCGATAAAGGCAATTCGATTTCGCAACAGGCGCACCAGCAGGTAGAGGCGTTTTCGGGTACCACGCGTACGCTCGATGGCATGATCGACGATGTCGTGGAAAATGCTGCCCTGATATCCAAGGTCGAGACGGCTGTTTGTCGCGCTCGCGATGCGGCAATGGAAAGCGGCAAGGCGGTCGGTGAAGCGATTAACGCCATGTCGGATATCGAGCAGTCTGCCGAACAGATCGGAAAGATCATCGGCACGATCGATGAGATTGCCTTTCAGACCAACCTGCTGGCGCTGAACGCGGGCATTGAAGCTGCACGTGCAGGTGAAAGCGGACGTGGCTTTGCGGTCGTGGCGCAGGAAGTCCGTGCACTCGCGCAGCGTTCGGCCGATGCCGCACGTGAGATCAAGAGTCTTGTTGGCACAACGAAGGCTCAGGTCGAAGGCGGTGTAAGACTGGTTGATCGCACCCAACAGGCAATCGGTGACGTCGTAAAGCAGGTCTCGGGTATTAACGAAGCCGTTGTAGAGGTCTCTCGCCGCACCTCGGCGCATGCTGCCGGCCTGCGTTCTGTTGCCGCAGACCTTGGGGATATGGAGCGTCAAGCCGGACGGATTGCCGGAGAGATCGCAGACGTCTCCACAGAGGCCGCCAGCCTTCACACAGTTATCCTCGAACTTGGCCGCACGGTCCGAGAGTTTCGTGTTGCGCGCAGGGATGAGGAAAGCGCGCGCATGGAAACGGAACATCAGGGTTTTTCCTATACGACCCATGAAAGCGAGCAGACGCCTCGCGGAAATGACTATCAACAATTCAGACGCCAAGGAGTGATGTGATGGCAGCCAGAAAAGCAGCCGAGGCGACGCTGAAACTGTCACCGGTTCTGGATCTCAACGAAGCGTCGGCGCTGCATGCCAAGCTGATGACGATGAGAGGAGCACCGTTGTCGGTGGATGCGTCGGAGGTGGAACGTGTCGGCGCTCTGTGTGCTCAGGTTCTGATGGCCGGTGCAAAGTCTTGGGAAGAGGACGGCAAGGCATTCGGTTTTGCGAAAGTATCCGATGCATTCGACAAGACCATGAAATTGATAGGCGTCAACATCGATCATTTGCTCCCCAAGGAGATGCAACAGTGAAGAAAAAAGTCCTTACAGTCGACGATTCCCGAACCATCCGGAACATGCTCCTGGTGACGTTGAACAATGCCGGTTTCGAAACGATCCAGGCGGAAGACGGCGTCGAAGGTCTTGAAGTGCTCGAACAGAGCAACCCGGACGTGATTGTCACCGACATCAACATGCCGCGTCTCGATGGCTTCGGTTTCATCGAAGGCGTGCGTCGTAACGAAAAGTATCGCGCGATACCCATCCTCGTTCTGACGACCGAAAGCGATGCTGAGAAGAAAAACCGTGCCCGTCAGGCAGGTGCTACCGGCTGGATCGTCAAGCCGTTCGATCCTGCCAAACTGATCGATGCCATTGAACGCGTAACCGCCTGATACGGGACATTTCACGATGGATATGAACGAAATCAAGGAAATCTTTTTCCAGGAATGCGAGGAGCAGCTCGCTGAATTGGAATCGGGGCTTCTTAAATTGAACGATGGTGACCGGGACCCGGAAACCGTCAACGCCGTTTTCCGAGCCGTTCATTCCATCAAGGGCGGAGCAGGCGCTTTTGGCCTAGACGATCTCGTCGCCTTTGCGCACGTCTTTGAAACGACGCTTGATTGCGTTCGCTCCAACAAGCTGGAGCCCACGCAGGATGTTCTCAAGGTCATGCTCAAGTCGGCAGACGTACTAGCAGACCTCACCAACGCTGCCAGAGATGGCGGCAGTGTTGATGAAAGCCGAACACGCGGACTGGTGAAGGAGCTGGAAGCGCTGGCGAACGGAGAAGCGGTTCACGCTTCCGCACCGGCTCCGGTTGCTGCAAAAGCGCCTCTGTTTGCCGCGCCTGTACCGACGGATGACAGTGGCTTTCAGCCGATCCCATTCTCCTTTACAGAGTTTTCCGACGACGAGCCGATGATGGAGACACCGGCTTTCCAGGTCAGCTTCAAGCCGCGCTCATCGCTGTATTCCAAGGGTAACGAGGCAGCGTTGCTGTTGCGTGATCTGTCGCGTATCGGCGAGATGAGCATCAATTGCGATCAGTCGGATCTGCCGTCTCTCGACAAGCTCGACCCTGAAGCTGCCTATTTCTCCTGGACCGTTTCGATCAAGACCGACAAGGGCGAAGAAGGCATTCGCAGCGTCTTCGAGTTTGCCGAGTGGGATTGCGATCTGGAAATCACACCGATTGCTTCGCAGACTGTGGAAGACGAAGAACTTCCAATGATTCCCGTTCCGTTCGACCTCTCCATTCTTGGTGGAGATGACGAACCTGCCGTGCAGCCTGTTTTCGAAGAGGCGTCTGACGCCGTTGTTGCTGTCGAAACGGCCGTTGCCGCAACGCAGGTCACGAAAAGCGTCAATGCTGCAATCGAAAAGCGCGAAGCCGCAGCTCCCGCTGCCGCAGCCGCCCAGGCCAACAATGCCGCAGCCAATGCGAGCGCCGGCCAGACGATCCGCGTCGATCTCGACCGCGTCGATCGCCTGATCAACCTCGTGGGCGAGCTGGTCATCAATCAGGCCATGCTTTCGCAGAGCGTCATCGAAAACGATGCCAGCGGAACCTCTGCCGTCAACATGGGGCTGGAAGAGCTCCAGCAGTTGACGCGTGAGATTCAGGACAGCGTTATGGCGATCCGCGCTCAGCCGGTGAAGCCGGTATTCCAGCGCATGTCGCGTATCGTTCGCGAAGTGGCTGACATGATCGGTAAGCAGATCCGTCTGGTCACGGAGGGTGAAAACACCGAAGTCGACAAGACGGTGATCGACAAGCTGGCAGAACCGCTGACGCACATGATCCGCAACGCCGTCGACCACGGCGTCGAGACGCCGGAAAAACGCGAAGCTGCGGGCAAGAACCCGGAAGGCACGATCAAGCTTTCGGCCAAACACCGCTCGGGCCGCATTCTTATCGAACTTCAGGACGATGGCGCCGGTATCAACCGCGAACGCGTGCGGCAGAAAGCCATCGACAATGATCTGATTGCGGCAGATGCCAATCTGACCGACGAAGAAATCGATAACCTGATTTTTGCTCCGGGCTTCTCCACAGCCGACAAGATTTCCGACATTTCCGGCCGCGGCGTCGGCATGGACGTGGTCAAGCGCTCCATTCAGGCGCTTGGCGGTCGTATCAGCATCTCGTCCCGTCCCGGTCAGGGATCGACCTTTACGATGAGCCTGCCACTGACACTCGCCGTCCTCGACGGCATGGTGGTGACGGTCGCCGGCCAGACACTTGTGGTCCCGTTGACGGCAATCGTCGAGACCTTGCAGCCGGAGGCGAAGAATATTCACTCCTTTGGTTCCAACCAGCGGCTGATCTCGATCCGCAACTCCTTCTGCCCGCTGGTGGATGTCGGACGTATTCTGAATTTCCGCCCGGTTCAGGCGAACCCGGTAGAAGGCGTAGCGCTTCTGGTGGAATCCGAAGGCGGCGGTCAGCGCGCCCTGATGGTCGATGCGATCCAGGGGCAGCGTCAGGTTGTCATCAAGTCGCTGGAAGCAAACTACACCCACGTTCCGGGTATTGCGGCTGCCACCATTCTTGGAGATGGCCGCGTAGCACTCATTCTGGATGTCGACGCGATTGTCAGCGCTTCGCGCGGGCAGCCGCTCAAGCAGGAAATGTCGCTCGCAGCGACGGGTTGAAAGCGGATAGTCAATGGCAGCACTTAGTTTCAGCGATCAGCGTCAATCTCCAGACGAAGTTCTCGCCAGCGGTGAATACCCGCTGACACGGCGCGATCTGTCCGAAATTGCTGCGATGATCTACGCGGATGCGGGCATTTACCTGAACGACACCAAGGCGTCGCTGGTCTATTCGCGACTGTCGAAGCACATTCGCAATCTCGGCCTGTCGGGTTTCCGTGAATATTGTGCGTTGGTGTCGTCGCCGGAAGGTGCACCGGCACGGCGCGAGATGCTGTCGCATCTCACGACCAACTTCACGCGGTTCTTCCGGGAAAACCATCATTTCGAGCACCTGCGCGACCAGGTTCTTCCTGGGTTGGTGGCACGGGCCAAGGCGGGGGGGCGTGTCAGAATATGGTCTGCCGCCTGCTCTGACGGCCAGGAGCCCTATTCGATTGCGTTGACCGTGCTCGCCATGTTTCCGAATGCGGCCGATTACGACTTCAAGATCCTCGCAACCGATATTGATCCGAAGATATTGGCGCAGGCCCGCGCCGGTATCTACGACGAGAACGCGCTGGAAACCGTTTCACCCGTCATGCGCAAGCAATGGTTTACGGAAGTGGATGCGGGCGGTCGCCGGAAGTTCCGCATCGACGATAAGGTGAAACGCCTCATCACCTTCAACGAACTGAACCTGATGACGCAGTGGCCGTTCAAGGGCAACTTCGACGTCATCTTCTGCCGCAACGTTGTGATCTATTTCGACGAGCCGACCCAGGTCCGCATCTGGTCCCGTTTTGCGGGATTGCTGCCGGAGGGTGGTCATCTTTATATCGGTCACTCCGAACGTGTCTCGGGCGATCCGAAGAACCTCTTCGATAATACCGGCATCACGACCTATCGCCTCATCGGCCACAAGTCGGGGAGAAACGCATGAGCGTGCCAGCACGGGTACTCGTCGTTGATGACTCTCCCACGATGCGTGGACTGATTTCGGCTGTCCTCAAGGCTGACCCAGAGGTCGAGGTCGTGGGGCAGGCGGGCAACGCCATGGAAGCGCGCGCCGCGATCAAGCAACTCAATCCCGACGTCGTCACACTCGATATCGAGATGCCGGAGATGAACGGTCTCGAGTTTCTCGAAAAAATCATGCGCCTGCGTCCGATGCCGGTCATCATGGTCTCGTCATTGACGCATCGCGGTGCCGATGCCTCGCTGGCGGCTCTTGAAATCGGCGCATTTGATTGCGTTGGAAAGCCGGCGCCCGGCGATGCACGCCCGTTCGGCGATCTGGCTGATAAGGTGAAGGCAGCGGCCCGATCGCAAAGGTCGGGTTTCCGTGCGGCGAGACCCGAAACGCCCGCGACACCGCAACAGGTCGGTGCAGCCGAATATCGGGCAGGTCGCAAGGTTGTGGCGATCGGTTCGTCTACGGGTGGCGTCGAGGCGTTGATCACCGTGCTTCAGAAGTTCCCCGTCAACTGCCCGCCGACCGTCATCACGCAGCACATGCCGCCGACGTTTACGAGAAGTTTTGCTGAAAGGCTCAACCGCATTTGCGCGCCCGTCGTCGAAGAGGCGACGGACGGTGCGCGTCTGCAGACAGGCAAGATCTATCTCGCACCGGGTGGCGAGCGCCATCTGCAGATCGCCAATCGTTCTGCACCCTGCTGCAGACTTGTCGAGCGCGACCCTGTCAACGGTCACCGTCCATCTGTGGATGTTCTCTTTGATTCCGTGGCTGAGCTCGCCGGGCGCAATGCCGTTGGCGTCATTCTCACCGGCATGGGGCGCGACGGCGCGGCCGGTCTCTTGAAGATGCGCCACGCTGGCGCGCGAACGGTCGGCCAGAATGAAAAAACCTGTGTCGTTTACGGCATGCCCAGAGTGGCCCACGAACTGGGTGCCGTCGAACAACAATTGCCGTTGGGCTCCATCGGCGAAGAAATCCTGAAACTAACCACCGCCCGTAAAGAAGGTTCTGAATAATGTCTCTCGCAGAAAAAATTAAAGTTCTGATCGTTGATGATCAGGTGACCAGCCGGCTGCTGCTGAGCGATGCCCTGACACAGCTCGGCTTCAAGCAGATCACCGCCGCTGGCGACGGCGAGCAGGGAATGAAGATCATGGAGCAGCAGCCCCATCACCTCGTCATTTCCGATTTCAACATGCCGAAGATGGATGGTCTGGGTTTCCTGCACGCCGTTCGTACCAACCCGAACACCAAGAAAGCCGCCTTCATCATTCTGACCGCGCAGGGCGACAGGGCTCTGGTTCAGAAGGCAGCCCAGCTCGGTGCCAACAACGTTCTGGCCAAGCCCTTTACGATTGAAAAAATGAAGGCTGCCATCGAGGCTGTTTTTGGATCGCTGAAATGATCGAAACTGCGGCCAAGCGCGTTCATATTATACAGGGTGAGTATAAGGTCATCAGCGATCCCGATGTGGTCCTGACGACGTTGCTCGGTTCGTGCGTGGCTGCCTGTTTGAGAGATCCCGTTGCCGGTGTCGGAGGAATGAACCATTTCCTCCTGCCGGGAACCGGGGGCACAACGGGCGGAGATGCGACGCGCTATGGCGTGCATCTCATGGAGCTGCTCATCAACGGGCTTCTCAAGAAAGGTGCGCGCCGTGACCGGCTGGAAGCAAAGGTCTTCGGTGGGGCGAAAACGATCGCCAGCTTCTCCAATGTCGGAGAGCAGAACGCTGCCTTTGCCATGCAGTTCCTGAAAGACGAAGGCATCCGCGTCATTAGCTCCTCGACGGGCGGGGAGCATGGGCGGAAAATCGAATTCTGGCCTGTTTCTGGACGGGCAAGACAACATCCGCTGACCGGCGCGGAAGCTCAGAAGACGGTTGCCCTTGAGACACGTCCGGCTCCTGCGCCCAAGCCGGTCGCGAATGACATTGAGTTCTTTTAGTGCGGAGTTATTAATGCAGATTGCAGACCACTTGGTTTCCACTCCGTTTGAAGAAGCGTTGCCGGACGTCCTGATGCGTGTCGTGTCGGAACTGCACGATGTCGCCTATCTTATCGAGCGCATCGAACCGCAATTGCTTGATCTGGCGGATGGCGCGTTGTCTGCAGAGGGCGTCAAGCTGCTGCAGGGCATCGATCTTGCCGTGCAGAAGACCCGCGGGCTTGCTGAATTCATCGATACGGTGACCGGCTCCATTCCCGGAGACTGGATCGTCGACGTCAGCACCGCGCTCAGCCTCGTCAAACTTGCCGAAATGCAGAAAGCACTCGGTTCAACCATCCGTCATGGTCATTCGCAGCCGCTCGACAAAGCTGCCGGAGACTTCGATCTCTTCTGAAGACTTCCACAATATCCTGTTTTAAAGCTTTCTAATAACACGCGGCAAGGCAACGCTCGCGCAAGCTTCGCATCCTAATGTGATGACGGGACCATAAGGTCTCGGACTCTATGAATGACGGTGCGGAACAGAATGAATCTGTTAAATCAACTCCCTCAGGTCTTGAAGAATTTCGCGGCACTGGGTCAGACACGGCTGCTGATGCTGGGTGGCGTGGGCATTTTGTCCATGGCGATCATCCTTGCAGCAGCGCTTTATGTGAACCGCCCTGCCTACGAGACCCTTTATGTGGGGCTTGAGAAAAGCGATCTGAACAAGATCAGTGTTGCTCTTGCTGAAGCCAACCTTGATTTCCAGGTGGGCGCCGACGGCGCAAGCCTGCAGGTGCCGGTGGGTGCGACGAGCAAGGCGCGTCTCCTTTTGGCTGAACGTGGCCTGCCGGACAGCGCTAATGCCGGTTACGAACTCTTCGATAACGTAGGATCGCTTGGCCTGACGTCCTTCATGCAGGAAGTCACCCGTGTTCGCGCCCTTGAAGGTGAAATCGGACGGTCCATTCAGCAGATCGACGGAGTGGCTGCCGCACGTGTTCACATCGTCTTGCCGGATGTCGGCAACTTCCGCCGTGGCGAACAGAAGCCTACGGCCTCTGTCATGATCCGCGCCAGCTCGTCTGCCGGCCGCAAGGCTGCTGCCTCCATTCGTCACCTCGTCGCCTCGGCTGTTCCCGGCCTTGAAGCCGATGACGTGACACTGCTTGATTCGACAGGGCAACTGCTCGCCTCTGGCGACGACGTCACCAACGCTGCCATGAACCGGTCGTTGACGCTCGCGCAGAACGTTCAGCAGGAAATCGAAACCAACATCGACAAGGCACTGGCGCCTTTCCTTGGTATGGATAACTTCCGTTCCAGCGTGACGGCACAGATCAATACCGACAGCCGTCAGGTTCAGGAGACCGTTTACGACCCTGAATCGCGCGTTGAGCGTTCTGTTCGCACCACCAAGGAAGACCAGAAGTCTCAGGAAACGCAGCCCGACACGGCCGCGACGGTAGAGCAGAACGTTCCCCAGGCCGCGCCTCAGGGTGGTGGTGGCGGACCGCAGTCTTCCGACGAGTCGGCCAAGAAGGAAGAGCAGACCAACTACGAGATCAATTCCAAGACCGTCGCGACTGTCAAAAACGGCTACACTCTGGAAAAGGTTTCGGTCGCCGTTGTCGTCAACAAGGGTCGTATTGCGAAAATGGTCGGCGAGCCTGCCGATCAGGCAAAGATCGACGCCTATCTGGTGGAAATGCAGAAGATCGTTACCTCTGCCGCCGGCATTTCTTCAGATCGCGGTGATGTCATCACGCTGACGGCCATGGACTTCCTCGAAACACAGCTTCTCGACGAAGCTGTGGCAGGACCGGGCATCATGGAAGTTCTCAGCCGCAATTCGGCTGGCATCATCAACTCGCTTGCCTTCGTTGCCGTCGCATTCCTGGTCATCTGGCTCGGCGTCCGTCCTCTGGTCCGCACCGTGGCAGGCAGTGGCTCCTCGGTCAGCGAACTCAGCCAGGATGCCGCTGGTCTGGAACTTCCGGATTTCGCACCGGCACTGGAAGCGGGATCGGGTGGTCTCATGGAAGGGTTCGGCGCCGACTTCGGGTTCGACAGCACCGACGATCTTCTGGCAGGCGACGACGGCGATGGCACCTTCAATCGCCGGGTTCGCGAAGGACCGGAACGCCGCCTGTCCCGCATGGTGGAAATCAGCGAGGAAAGAGCAGCGAAGATCCTTCGCAAGTGGGCCTTGGAAAAAGCTGCATGATTTTGACAAACGGTCGGGTAATCCCGGCCGTTTTCTTTTTTGGGCCGATCGGTGTTACGTTGCGTAGGGGGACACGGATTTTCGTTTTGGGACGGCGTTTACAAATTATTCAGCAACGTTGCACTTTGCTGGGAATAGTCCGAGAATGACAATTATGAATATGCCAGCTTTTCAGTATGTTTTCTTGGAATGGACAGATTCGGAAATGCGTGGAAATGCTGGGACCAAGGAATAGCAATTCCGCGTCGGTTCCATAGAATGAAGTGATTCGGTCTCCGGGGGCGCGCTGTTATGGTGGTGTGTTTCTTGAATGGAATGATTCCATCCCGATGTATAATCTCCCGCTGGGAGCAAGAGGGCGTAGGCGATTGAAAGTCGATGTTGATATCCGCAGGCTGTCGACCAGGCCTATGGAAGGCATGGGGAAGCCGTTGCCGCGTGATCAGCTTGCCAAAAATGTTGCGGCTTCGGCCGCGGCCGGAAACGTTGCAGGTGCTCTGGACCTGCTCGTAACCTATGCAGGTGCATCCCATTATCTTCTGGCACGGGACGATTTGCTCGAAGAGACCGGGTTGAAGTTTATCGTCACCTCGGATTGGCCTTTCGATCTGGTTCGCAGATTGGGCACTGAGCTTGCAAACAGCCAGAACCGATCCAGCGAGATGGAAAAATGCCTCTCGCTGTTGAAGCCGCGATTGCTGCTGCTGCCGGACGACGTGTCGATCCCTTCTGGAATTGACCGGCAATATTCTGCCTTGTCGTTCTGTGTCGGGCGTATCCGTCTGTCGCTGTTGCTCCTGTTTCCGGAAGATGCGGTACCTTTGCCGGAGCGGTTGCGTGAAATCGCTCTCCTGACAGGTTATTGTGTCAGCTTCGGCATTGCCAGCGAAGCCAAGACGGTCCGTGATATCGACCTGACGGAGCGCGAACTCGAATGCCTGTTCTGGATTGCTGAAGGCAAGACCAGCGACGAAATCGCGATGATCCTTGGAATTTCGCGAAATACGATCAATAATTACATCACTAGCGTCATGCGGAAAACCGCGACGAAAACCCGCTCGGAGGCGATTGCCTACGCCGTGCGAAACAATCTCGTATAACGGTTGGACGATGGTACAGATGAAGGGCAGTGAGGGTATGGGACAGACAGGGCCGTTTCACCGTGGGCCAGCGGTGACGAGCAGGTCGGATCTTTTTCCGAAACTCGTGTCCATGCAGAAAGTGCTCGGTGCTCGCAACTTCGTTGTATCGAAGGCTGCGGCCTCCGGTTTCCCGAACAAGAAAAAAATGACATGTGAGCTCGAAAACTGGGGCATGAATGCCGCCGAGCAGAGCACACAGTTCATTCGCTCTGTCGGTGATATTCTTCTCGATCATATTGAAACGTCGCTTTTGCCGGTGATCTGGCGAAACAAGAACGGTGGCGGTTTCGCGGACCTCCCCGATGTTCCTGCGTTGCTGCGCCGGATCGAAAACGACACCTTGCCTTATGCGGGTCTCGCGATGCCCGTTCGGCTTGGCACGATCGGCAATGGATATATCGTTTTCTGCGGCAGCAACCTTGTCCTCGACAATGAGATTGTCATCGAACAGCACATCAAGTGCTGTGAGATCATGGTGGACATGCTGGCACTGGATGAGCGTAAGGCTGCTCCTTCGGAAGCGCTCAGCGAACGAGAAATCGCCTGCCTTCAACTGGCTGGCGACGGCCGCATCAGCGAAGAAATCGCTGTGAAGCTTGGCCTTTCTGTTCACACGGTCAACGCCTATCTGGGATCGGCAACGATCAAGCTTGATTCCGTCAACCGCATCCAGGCAATCGCGAAGGCGATCCGGCTCGGCTACATCCACTGATAGACGCCGACAGGGTTTGTCGACATCCGCCATCGGCCACTACAGCCGAGGGGCCGCGCTTTTTGCGCTTCGTCAACTTCGCCAAATTTTAACAGTTGCCCATTAAAACTATTTCAGTTTTGGCTCTGGGGAACTGTTTTCATGAACAACCGGCTCTTTAAGTCCGTTGCAGGTCAGGTGGTCGCTCTCACGATAGGCTTGATAGCGGTTGCTATCGCCGCGGTCGGCGTATCGACGTACCTGCGGTTGAAGGACAACATCATGGAAACGGCACTGCTGGATACCCGCGGGTCGCTTCGCAGCATGGCCATTCTCTACGAGATGAAAGTGGGTGGCGTGACCCTCAAGATGAACGAGGGCGATCTGACCACGGTCAATCGCGCCAGCATCGGCACTCTTCTCGATCATGATCTTGTTGACCGCACTGTGGCTGCCAATGGCGGCGTGGCGACGATCTTCGAAACCAAGAGCGGCGAATATGTTCGCATTTCCACGAACCTGAAAAATGAAAAGGGTGAAAGAGCTGTTGGCACCAAGCTTGCCAGCGATCACCCGGCTTTTGCGAAGGTGGCCAAGGGCGAGCCCTATTTCGGTGCGGCAAATCTGTTCGGCAAGAGCTATATGACAGGCTACATGCCGGTTCTCAACAAAACCGGTACGACAGTTGGTATTCTCTTCGCTGGCGTTCCGATGGACGTTTATAATGCCCAGATGGATGGCCTGCGTGATCTCATTCTGCTCTGTGGAGCAATTGCGATGATCGTGATGGGCGCTCTGGCATACTTCATCATCAAGCGTACGTTGCAGCCTCTCGGCAAGCTGACCGAAACCGTCAAAGCCCTGTCGGAAGGCGATCTGGAAGCGCAGATCCCTTATACCGGCAACAAGAACGAGTTCGGCAACATTGCGCGTGCACTTGGTATCTTCCGGGAAAACGCCCATGAAAAGCTCGTCATCGAAGGTCGCAGCGTCGAGGAACGCGCCGCTGCCGACGCCGAACGCAACCGGAATGATGCTGAACGTCAGGAAACCACGCGTCAGATCGAATTTGCAGTAACCGAGATTGCATCTGGTCTCGGCCGACTTTCTCGCGGTGACCTGACCCGGACGATCGAGACACCGTTCGAAGGCCGCCTTGACCGGCTTCGGGTCGATTTCAATGAATCCCTCCTGAATCTGCGCGATGTTCTCAGTCAGATCCATGATCGCACGTTGGTCATTCAGAACAGCGGTTATGAAATGCGCCAGTCCTCCGACGATCTGTCGCGCCGAACGGAGACGCAGGCCGCGTCGCTGGAAGAAACGGCTGCTGCTGTCGAGGAAATCACAGTGACGGTAAAATCCTCGGCGGAACGCGCCCGTGATGCCAATGAGGCTGTCCGACTGACGAAACGCAGCGCCGATGATTCCGGCTCGGTGGTGAGCAATGCGGTTGAGGCGATGGAGCGCATTGAAGATGCGTCGCGCAAGATCGAACAGATCATCGAAGTTATTGACGACATCGCGTTCCAGACCAATCTGCTTGCACTGAACGCCGGTATCGAGGCTGCGCGTGCCGGCGAGGCGGGTAAGGGCTTTGCGGTTGTGGCGCAGGAAGTGCGCGAGCTTGCTCAGCGCTCTGCAGACGCCGCTCGTGAAATCAAGCAGCTCATCAACCAGTCGACGCAGGAAGTCAGCTCCGGCTCGATGCTGGTTCAGGAAGCCGGTAAGGTCTTGTCCGCCATCAGCCAGCAGATCGTCACCGTCAGCAAACATGTTGAAACCATTGCCACAGCCACACAGGATCAGTCGTCTGCCCTGCATGAGGTCAATGGCACCGTCAACCAGATGGATCAGATGACCCAGCAGAACGCGGCAATGGCCGAAGAGTCGAGTGCCGCCAGCCAGGTTCTGTCCAATGAGGTCGAGGCACTTCTTGAGCTCGTTCAGCGCTTCCAGATGGAAAAGCATGCCGAAAGCCATGCTGATCGTTTCGGGCGTGCAGCCTGACAATCAACGGCTGACGGCGTTTCCGGACATAATGCCGAACAGCGTTGCGAGGGTTTGCGCAGTCGATATCATTCGGCTGCGGCCCGAGGCGGGCCGGATGCCTGACTGAGATAGGCACGCAACGCAGCCGGCTTGACCGGCTTGTGCTGAACGGTAACGCTGTATCGTTCAGCCTCGCTGCGCACTTCCGGGCTGCGATCCGCGGTGATCAGAAGAGCTGGGATGGTTTTGCCGTAGAACGCCCGGATAATCCGAATGGCGCCAAGCCCGTCTCCATCATCGAGGTGATAGTCTGCAACGATGATGTCAGGCGCTGCCGAGTGGCTTAGGAAAGGTTCGTCGAGCATGGCGACCGAACTCGCCGGCAGCACTTCGCAGCCCCACCCATTCAACAGCAGCGTCATGCCCTCCAGTATTTTCGGTTCGTTGTCGATGCACAGGACACGAATGCCTTGCAGCCGCTCCTGACCTGTCCGCGCAAGGTCGTTACCAGCGGTTTTGACTGGCATCACACGACCTGCTTCGCGCTGCAGGTGGATGCGGAATGTCGTGCCCTTGCCCGGTGTCGAGATCAATTGCACCGGATGATGGAGGATACGCGACAGTCGATCGACGATGGAGAGACCAAGGCCAAGACCGGAGGCTGTTTTCGCGCCTTCGTCCAGCCGGGCGAATTCCTTGAAAATCGTTCGGAATTTCGAAGATGGTATCCCGATGCCGGAATCCGTCACCTGAATGATAACCTCGTTGCCTTTGCGCCGTGCTCCGACGACGACTTTGCCGGAGAGCGTGTACTTGACAGCATTCGACACCAGGTTCTGGATCAGTCGGCGCAGTAGATTGGGGTCGGAGCGCACCGTCAGTGACGTCGGCATCACCACAAGATCAAGGTTCTTCTCCTGTGCCATCGGTGCAAAGTCCGTCTCGATCCGGCGCAACAGATCATTGAGAGGCACCGATGTCATGCGTGCCTTCATCGACCCGGTATCCAGCCGGGAAATATCGAGAACCGCGCCGAGAATCGTCTCGACCGATTCGAGCGCGGAATCGATATTGTGAACGAGGTCCCGCTCCCCGGATGCGCCGAGCCGCTCCACCAATGAAGAGGAATAGAGCCGTGCCGCGTTCAGGGGCTGGAGAATGTCATGTCCAGCCGCAGCGAAGAACCGTGTCTTGCCGATATTGGCTTCGTCCGCCGATGCTCTCGCTTCAGCAAGCTCACGGTTGACGCGGGTCAGCTCGGCGGTTCTTTCCACCACGCGCTGCTCCAGCGTCTCGTTCGCCTGCTTCAAGGCCTGATCGCTTGCCACGCGTTGTGTAATGTCGGTGAACGTCGCAACGATGCCTTTGTCAGGAAGCGCGTTGGAGCGGACTTCGATAATGCGTTCGCCGCCGGAAAGAACGAGGGAGAACGGCATGTCCATTGTTAGAAAACGGGCAATCAACTGACCTGTTTCTCCGGCAGGCACATCGCCACGCTGTTGCAGCATCACGACGATATCGGTCAATGGCAGCCCGACCTGACCGAATTGTTCGGGCAGGTCCAGCAACGTCCGGAAGCGCCTGTTCCAGATGGTGAGCTGCTGCGAACTGTCGAAAACGGCGATACCTTGATCCATCTGGGCAAGCGCTGTCTGCAACATGTCCTGATTGTATTGCAGCGCTTCGCTCGCCTGGTCGAGCAGCCATGCCGTGTCGGCGCTGGTGTCTTCGGCCTTCTGAAGAATGATCGACAACACCAGCCTGGCCGAAGACGAGCCGATGGCACTACCAAGCAACTGTTCGGAAAAATGGATCAGGGCCATATCCGCCGGCTGTTCGTCGTTCAGCTTTCTGCCCGCGGTCTTCTCGTAGGTCGCCAGCGATCGCAGCATCCGCTCTTCGCCGAGATAACGGGCAATGGCGCTTTTCAGGTCACCGACGCTGACTCGGGTTTTCCAGCCACGCGTTGCGAATTGCGATTTAGAGTGGCGTTTGACGAAAATGCCCGCCTGAATACGCTCTATGGGTCGCGGATTACGCGACAGAGACCCCAGGACAAAAGCCAGACCATTAACGAGCAGGCTCAGCAGTACGGCATTGACGAAAGGGTCGGCCTGCGGGCCGCTGAAGACAGTGCTGCCGGAGAACAGAAAACCAAGCACGGTCGCTGCGATGTGGGAATTGTCCGGCCCGCCAAGGCTGGGCAGAAACAGCAGATAAGCCCAGACCAGAAAGCCGGAACTCAGTCCCGCAATCGCGCCACGCGCGTTGGCGCGTCGCCAGACAAGCCCGCCGAAAAGCGCCGGTGCCATCTGGGCGATGGCGGCAAAGGCAAGCAGGCCGATGGAGGCAAGGCCGGACGTGGCATTGGCTGCTCTATAATAGCTGTAACCCAGCAGCAGAACGGCAAAGATTGCCGTTCGCCGGATATTCAGAAGGGTTTTGGCGAAGTCGTCCCGGTGTGGAGAGCGGTTCAGAAGTTTCTGCCGCAAAAAGATCGGCATCACGATGTCGTTGGAGATCATGATGGAAAGGGCAACCGATGCCACGATAACCATTGCCGTGGCTGCCGAAAACCCGCCAATGAAGGTTATCAGCGAAACGACGGGCATTTGGTGGGTTAGAGGAAGCTGCAGCACGTAGAGATCCGCATCTCCGCTTCCGCCGAGTTTCAGAATTCCGGCGACGGCAATCGGCAGAACGAAGATGTTGATTGCGATGAGGTAAAGCGGCAGCAGAACGCCCGCCATTCGCAATTCCTGCGGTGTGCGGTTTTCCACTACGGTGACATGAAACTGGCGCGGCAACAGAATGATTGCAAAACCCGATAGCAGGGTCAGCACGATCCAGCGACTGACGGGCGTCTGATAGGAAATGGCGTGCATTGCCTGCTCGTTGGCGGAAGCGAGTTCCCACAGATGCGCGGGGCCGTCGAACAGGATGAAGACGACGTAGAACCCGACGGTACACATTGCGAGCAGTTTGACGAGCGACTCCATCGAAATCGCCAGGATCAGCCCGTCCTGATGTTCTGTCGCGTCCGTATGGCGAGTGCCGAACATCACGGCAAAGCCCGCCATGACAAGCGTGACGACAAGCGGCAGGTCGAGGAAATACAGGTTTCCACTGCCTATACCGTAGTCGCCAGGATCGACCATGGTCGCGACGGAGCTGGAAACGGCTTTCAGTTGCAAGGCGATATAGGGAATGGCCCCCACCAGAGCGATGATGGCAACGATCATCGCGACGGTGGAGTTTTTGCCATAGCGGGCGGCAATGAAGTCCGCCACCGATGTCAGCTTCTCCGCTTTCGCCAATTCGACGATCCGGCGAATGACAGGCATGCCAAGCGTGAAAGCAAGGATCGGTCCGGTATAGATGCCGAGAAACTCAAGCCCTTTGTCAGCGGCAAGCCCGACGCCGCCAAAATACGTCCAGGAGGTGCAGTAGACCGCCAGGCTCAGCGCATAGACAAACGGGCGCCCTTTTTTCGGAGCGTTTCTTTTTCGGCTGTTTCTGTCGCCATAACTTGCCACTGCAAACAGCAGCAGAATGTAGGCGAATGCCGAAACGAATATGATCCATCCAGGAAGCACGCATCCTCCCCATGCAGGAACTCCTTGATCACAGCATAGGGGAATTTCAGGCGGTTGAGAATGAGCGTGGTCTGAGCATAAAGTTCAACGTCAGCCTGAAATAATCCAATAAAGACAATCTTAATGGATTCCATACAACGCGCGGACGCTGTATCGTTCACGCCGTAGGGACAGTCACATAGCTTCAGCCTCAGAAGCCGGAGAGAGGGACAATCTGGATGCTTAACGAATTTAAAACGTTCATTGCCCGCGGCAATGTCATGGACCTTGCCGTCGGTGTCATTATCGGTGCCGCCTTCAGCAAGATCGTCGACTCCGTCGTCAACGATCTCATCATGCCAATCGTCGGTGCGATCTTTGGTGGTTTCGATTTTTCGAACTACTTCCTGCCGTTGAGTTCGAGCGTTACTGCTACGTCGCTGGCTGCCGCCCGCGATCAGGGCGCCGTCTTCGCCTACGGTAATTTTCTGACGGTTGTCATCAACTTCCTCATTCTGGCCTGGATCATTTTCCTGATGGTCAAGGGCGTAAACAGACTCCGTGCTTCGGTTGAACGTCAGAAGCTCGCGGAGAAGGCAGAAGCTGCTCCTCCACCGGAAGATGTGAAGCTGCTCACGGAAATCCGCGATCTGTTGAAGACGCGCTAAGGCTTAAACGATCCCTGGTCGGGCAATATGCGTCCGTAGAAACGGGCCGATTGCCGACCGGGGAGCAATCCATAAAGAAAATCCATCTTCGCCTCACGGAATATCATGCATATCGGCCGTTCGATGCGATAAGACGACACCAAACGGAGTGTCTTGAATGTCCATTTTGAACAGCCTGAGCGCGCGTGCTCTGGCCGCTCCCGAGAGCGGTATTGTCGAAGTCATGAACTACGCCCGCGGGCGTGATAATCTTTTGCCGCTGTGGGCCGGTGAAGGCGATTTGCCAAGCCCGGCATTTATCAATCAGGCTGCAATCGATGCGTTGAACAATGGCGAGACGTTTTATACCTGGCAGCGCGGCATCCCTGAACTGCGTCAGGCTTTGAGCCGTTATTACACTCGCCATTTTGCCGTATCGCTTCCGGAAGAGCATTTTTACGTCACCGGTTCCGGCATGCAGGCCATCGCGCTCGCCGTTCAGGCTCTGACGTCGCCTGGCGACGAGATGGTGTACCTGACCCCGACGTGGCCAAATATCGTCGCCGCGATCGGCGTTGCTGGTGCCAAGGCGGTAGCCGTCGGCATCGATTTCCACGACGGCGGCTGGCATCTCGATATCGGCAAGCTTGAAAGCGCGATTACGCCAAAGACCAAGGCACTGTTCATCAATACACCGTCGAACCCGACCGGCTGGACAGCGACGCATGACAATCTGCGTGACATTCTCACGCTCGCCCGCAAGCACGGCCTGTGGATCGTCGCGGACGAAATCTATGCGCTCTATCACTATGCCGGGGGGCGTGCGCCGTCGTTCCTCGATGTGATGGAGCCGGATGACCGGATCATTTTTGCGAACTCCTTCTCCAAGAACTGGTCGATGACCGGATGGCGGGTCGGCTGGCTGGTTGCACCACCGGAAATCGGTCAGGTCATTGAAAACCTCGTTCAATACTCAACATCAGGCGTTGCCCAGTTCATGCAGCGGGGCGCTGTTGCTGCGCTTGATCACGGTGACGATTTCATCAGGGAGAATTACGAGCGGGCCCTGACGTCCCGAGACATTCTCTGCGATACCTTGATCGCGACCAACCGCGTCGAGACCCTGAAGCCCGATGGCGCCCTCTACGCCTTCCTGAAGGTGGATGGTGTCACAGATAGCCGCAATACCGCGCTCGACATTGTCGACAAGACCGGCGTCGGCCTTGCGCCAGGAACGGCCTTCGGTCAAGGCGGTGAACTGTTCCTGCGTGCCTGCTTCCTGCGCAATCCGACACAGATAAAAGACGCGGCCGATAGGCTCGCCTCCTACATTCTCGGTCGATAAGCGCCAAGGCGCGGTTTCCACATCAGACAAGCCCGACATCACATTGACCTGAGGTTTTTTCAACTTCAGGGCGATGTGTTGCGCCTATATCATCGACGGCTGGAACCTTTTGTGGTATTTGTCTCGATATTGCGGTTCTGACTGCCTTTTCAGCCAATCAATAAAATTCTCCCTATTGCCATAACCAACTGTAAGCCACGTCTGCAAACAGGCGGACGCGGGCCAGCGGTTTCGCTGTGCAAGTAATCAATGATGAAGAATTATTGGATTTGATGACTGCAACAAAAGACAACAGGGAAGAGTGTCATGAGTGTTCTGGTCACAGGCGGGGCCGGTTATATAGGCAGTCACATGGTGTGGGCTTTGCTCGACGCCGGGGAGGAAGTCGTTGTCGTGGACCGGTTGTCGACTGGGTCACGGTGGGCGGTTGCGCCACAGGCGCGCTTCTATCTCGGCGATGCGGCAGATAGCGCCCTGCTTGGCCAGATTTTCGAAGAGAACCAGATCGACGCCATATTCCATTTTGCGGGATCTTTGAGCGTTCCCGACTCGATCAGCCGGCCCCTCGAATATTATGAAAATAACACCGGAACCACGCGAGCGCTGGTCAGCGCTGCAGTGAAATATGGCATTCGTAACTTCATCTTCTCTTCGACGGCCGCCGTTTATGGAACGCAGCCAACGGAAGGGCCGGTCCCGGAGACGGCGATCCTCAGCCCCGAAAATCCGTATGGTATGTCCAAACTCGCCTCTGAAATCATGCTGCGCGACGTCGTCCAGGCACATGACTTCAACTACGTTGCACTGCGTTACTTCAACGTCGCGGGTGCCGATGTCGCGGGCAGGGCAGGGCCGTCGCCGACCGGTGTAGCAAATCTGATCAAGGTTGCCTGCGAAGCCGCTGTTGGACGGCGTGACCGTGTAGAGGTTTACGGAACCGATTATCCGACAATCGACGGTACTGGCGTGCGCGATTACATCCATGTGAGCGATCTCATTGATGCGCATTTGCTTGCCATGAAGCACCTGCGTGCTGGTGGAGAAACGAAAACGCTCAATTGCGGTTACGGTGTTGGTTATTCGGTGCTGGAAGTTCTGCAGGCTGTGCAGCAGGAATCGGGCAAGGATTTTCCGGTCGTTCACTGTGAGCGTCGTCCAGGCGATGTCGCAGCCATGACAGCGGATTCCACGCGCATTCAGTCGGAACTGGGTTGGCGGCCGCGTTACAACGATCTGCGGACGATCGTACGGACTGCTTTGCAGTGGGAAGAAAAGCGCGAAATCCGTCGTAACGAGATCATGCAGCCGGTTCGGCGCAAGCTGACGGCTATCGGCTGATATCTGGCCGTGTCGAGTGGCGATGGATCAAGGGCGAGGAAAACCGGAATTCCGGTTTTCCGATCGCGGCGGCACTTCGTAGCCACCTAGTGTCGTCAAAAAACGCGCGTGCAAGTTCCAGTTCGCGTGGTTTCTCTACTTCGAGCAACAGCACATTGAGCCGATGCGGAGCACTTGGCTCAGGTTTGCTGGAGGCAGAGATTCCGAAACGCTGCTCCTGATAGACCTGCATCCGGCTTGCCAGATCCGGCAAGCTTGAGAAATCACTCCAGTGGGTCGCGCCCACGATCAAGGCAAGGACGTCACGCAGGCGCGATCGTATCAGATCGCCGTCTGGCGTTTGAGGCGCAATAGCCTTGATGCGAATGGAACGAATCTCGCCCGCAGCATTGCCACGGATATCCAGGAAGAGCGATGCCTGCTCGCTTTCAGCACTCGCGTCGCCCTGCTTGAAGTCGGCCATGCACTCAAAGCTGCCGCCGTTAACAGGGCTGGTGTTCCCATCCTGCAGGCTGACGAACCCTTCGGCCAGGAAGCGCTCACACAATGCCGCGCCAGGCAGCAAAAAGTTGCGCACAAAGAATGTCGGCGGGACAGATTGCTCGAATTTCAAGAGATATGCCGGGACATTGACGTCACCGGCGACCAGAGGCTTGCGTCTGATACGCGTCATCTTCGGCGGATTGTCGATCGGCTTGACTACGGGTGCGACACCAAAGTGGTGCAGCAGGCTTTTGAGGTGTCGTTTGTCATTGGCCAGAAGCACTGTTGCGGCAATTGCCAGGCACACGCCCAACACTGCAATCAGCGGCGCTATTTTGCTTCGTCTCTCCTGTAGACTTGCGCTCATTCGCAAGACCCTATCACGGCGGGAAATACGCCCGGCGGCCTCTGTGCTTCATGATTTTTCAAGGCATGAAGCCGGAAATCAAATAAAATGCGGGCAACTGCCCAAAAACAATAAATAATCAATTCGTATCAAAGCCACCGCTCTGGGTGGCCAGGGTACTTCAGTCGCTTGCGTTCTTGTCGTTACTTGGACGGTCAGGGCTGCTTTCGTCGTCTGCTACCGGAATAGCGTAAGAGCCTTTCAGCCATCGTGCGAGGTCGAGAGAACGGCAACGGTCCGAGCAGAAGGGGTAGTCTTCGCGCGTCGAGGCGCGGCCGCACTCCGGGCAAGGCTGTGATTTCCGAAGTGGTGTGACCTTTGACGTCTCTTTCGGTGTTTCCGCCATGATCCTATCCTTCGAGCCAGCCCGCCGTCACATCGAACCCCTCGCCAGCCAGCAAGGTCGATGTTTCGTAAAGCGGCAGACCGACAACGTTGGTGTAGGAGCCGGTCAGTTTCTGCACGAAGCAGCCTGCAATGCCCTGAATGCCATAGGCACCCGCCTTGCCGCGCCACTGTCCAGAGGCAATATAGCTGTCGATCTCGCGCGTGGACAGCCGCTTGAAGCGAACCTTCGTCTCTGAGACCTTCTGGCGAACCTTGCCGCCCGGTGTAATCAGGCAGATGCCGGTATAGACCCAGTGGCTGCGGCCTGACAGCAAATGCAACGCTGCCGAAGCGTCTTCGGTATATTCCGCCTTGCCGACGATGCGGCGGCCAACTGCGACCACCGTATCGGAACCCAGCACGTAGGCATCTTTCCACCCAAGCTCATTCTTGGTGACGTCGCGCGCAGCCTCGGCCTTTTGCAGGGAAAGGCGGCGGCAAAGCGTGCGCGGATGCTCCAGCTTTGCAGGCGTCTCGTCAATATCCATCGGCATCAGGCGTGCCGGCTCGATGCCGATCTGATGCAGCAGTTCGAGACGCCGCGGCGAGCCGGATGCCAGAACGAGCTTTTGTTTGTGGTCAGTCATGCCGCTGATGCCGAAACGGATTACTTGAAGCGGTAGGTGATACGGCCCTTGGTCAGGTCGTAAGGCGTCATTTCGACCAGAACCTTGTCGCCAGCGAGAACGCGAATACGGTTCTTGCGCATACGGCCAGCCGTATGAGCGATGATTTCATGTTCGTTTTCAAGCTTGACGCGGAACGTTGCGTTCGGCAGCAATTCGGTTACGATGCCCGGGAATTCGAGGACTTCTTCTTTTGTCATGTAAGAGTTTTCTTCCTGTTGATGGTGCCGGACGTCTCACGTCCGGGAAAATTGCGCGGAAACTACACAATCCCCGCACATTTGTGAACCTCTAGACCGCCGCTAATTCGTCAATCTTTTTGGAGCGTGTCAGGCGCAGGCGCTGGTCGTCTGGGCAGCCGCTCGGAAATGAGCCTGGTCAGATGATCCCGCACCTCGCGGTAGGCATCGAGAATTTGCTCTCGCGTGCCGGTAATTACGGTGGGGTCCATGGTTGGCCAATAGACCACATCCAGTGAATTGGACCGGGTCAGCTCCAGTGCCGTGTGATGTGCTTCCGGTGTTAATGTAATGATCAGATCGAAAAAATCATCCTCGATCTCATCCAATGTGCGCGGTTTGTGTTTGCCGAGTGAAAGTCCCTGTTCTTCTAGCACCGCATCCACGAAGGGGTCGCGCTCACCTGCGCGCACGCCGGCGGACTGGATATAGATGCCGGGAGCGACCAGCCGTTTTGCGATGACCTCTGCCATGGGGGAGCGGATGGAATTCATGCCGCACATGAATAGGACCGATTTCGGCGCACGCGCTTCATTCGGAACTGCGGCAGGATCGCTCATGCTCAACCCCGCCAATAGAGCACGCAGACCAAGGTAAAGAGTCGGCGCGCCGTATCGAAGTCGACCTTTATCTTGCCGGAAAGACGATCCATCAACGTTTGCGAGCCGTCATTGTGAATACCACGTCTGCCCATGTCGATCGCCTCGATCTGGCTTGGCGTGGAAGAGCGTATCGCCTCGTAGTAGCTCTCACATATCAGGAAGTAGTCCTTGATGATGCGGCGGAACGGTGTGAGCGACAGGATATGGGTCGCGACATCCGTCTCGTCTTCCGTTCTGATGGAGAAAACCAGTTTGGAATCGACCAGCGATAGCGAAAGCCGGTAAGGTCCGCCATCATGCCCCACGGGTTCGAAACTGTTTTCCTCGATCAGATCGAAGATCGCAACGGCGCGCTCATGCTCGACGTCAGGTGTGGAACGGCCAATGCTCTCGTCCAGCACCACATCGCAGAGCTTGAACTCGCCTGATGCCATCTTTTATCCTTCCGGATTGAGGCGAATGGCGACCGAACGCGCATGGGCATCCAGACCTTCGGAGTGGGCGAGCGTGATGGCAGCAGGAGCAAGTTGACGAAGTTGCTCGGGACCGAGACGCAGGATCGACGTACGCTTGACGAAATCCAGCACTGAAAGACCTGAAGAGAAGCGGGCGGAACGTGCCGTCGGCAGGACGTGGTTCGAGCCTCCGACATAGTCCCCAATGACTTCAGGCGTATGGCGACCAACAAAAATCGCGCCTGCATTGCGGATTTTTGCCATCAGCACGTCAGGATCGTTGACGGCAAGTTCGAGATGTTCGGCGGCAATCCGGTTGGCAAGCGGGATGGCATCGGCGAGAGCGTCAACCAGGATGATGGCACCGAAATCGGCCCAGCTCGCCGCCGCCGTTTCCGAGCGTGACAGACGCTTGAGCTGCCGTTCCACGGCGGCTTCGACCGCCTTGCCGAGTTCGGCATCATCGGTGATCAGAATGGATTGCGCACCACGATCGTGTTCCGCCTGTGCCAGAAGATCGGCAGCAATCCAGTCCGGATCGTTATCCTTGTCGGCAATCACCAGAACTTCGGAGGGGCCGGCGATCATGTCAATGCCGACGGTACCGAACACCTGCCGTTTGGCCGCCGCCACATAGGCGTTGCCGGGGCCGACGATCTTGGCAACCGGTGCGATCGTTTCGGTGCCGTAGGCCAGCGCGGCAACAGCCTGCGCGCCGCCGATACGGTAGATTTCCTCAACGCCGGCGATTTTGGCAGCCGCCAGAACCGCTGGGTTGATCGCCCCACCATTAGCCGGCACCACCATGACGATACGGTCCACACCGGCCACCTTGGCCGGAACGGCGTTCATCAGTACCGAGCTTGGATAGCTCGCAGTACCGCCCGGCACGTAAAGACCAACGGCCTCGATTGCTGTCCAGCGTGATCCAAGCCCAACGCCAATATCGTCTTCGTAGATATCGTCCTTCGGCATTTGGCGGGCATGGTGTTTTTCAATGCGTTTTGCGGCCAGCTCGAGGGCATCCAGAACGGACTTGTCGACAGCGGCGACAGCGGCATCGATTTCCGCAGCCGTGACGCGCATCGGAACCTTGGAAAAGTCGAGGCCGTCAAACTTCAGGGAGTAATGGGCAAGAGCTGCATCGCCACGATGGCGAACGTCGTCGATGATCTCGCGAACCGTTGCGTTGACGTCTTCGGAAACTTCCCTTTTGGTCGTCAGGAAGGCCGCAAATTTCTGTTCGAAATCCGCCGATGCCCGCTCCAGCCAGATTGCCACGTCTTTACCCTTTCACTTTCCCCGCAACGGTTTGCGGGGGCACACGATGTGCCGCAAAAAACATTTGCGGCTCTGGTAAGTGGCATAAATCGAAACAGGCAGGAAAGGCAACCGTTCCGAAGCGCGGTAACGTCGGTTAAGCGTCCGGATGATGTGGTTTTGCGGCAGTTTCCCACGCACCGCTGACATCGACGAGCTGCGCCTCGATGCATTCGACATCGAGGGCGATTGCGCCTCCGCCGGAAAGGGTCAGTTCCACCGTGCCGTCAGGGCCGTCCTGCTTCTGCTCGAAACGGATCGCCAGCAGGGATAGCACCTGCTCTTTATCCATGCGGTTGACGTTGTGCGAGCGGACAGAGGAAACGCGCTTGAGGACGAGAACGCTGCGGCAACGCTCTGGCGGCGTGCCCTTCTTGCCTGCTTCTTCCCAAACGAAACGGTTGGCAGAGAGGCTGAATTGTCCATGTTTCGGTTCGAAGGATGCGTCTTTCAGTTTAAAGACGCTGTCTTGCATGTGCGTCGAGATGACGGAGAGATCTTCAGTGTCCAGCGCGAGCAATTTGAGGCCGCTCATCATTTTCTTCCTTTTTTGCGGTGCGGGCCGCTATTCCCTTTACTTGTATAGGAAATAGGCAGTCTGAGCCCGCTCTGCAACGGCAGAGAATGGATGAGCGGCAAAGAAGCGATTAATCGCTGACGCGTTCGACCAGCGCGCCGCAGCGCGTCAGTTTTTCTTCGAGACGTTCGAAACCACGGTCGAGGTGATAAACGCGGGAAACCATCGTTTCACCCTCGGCAGCCAGACCGGCAATCACCAGCGACACGGAAGCGCGAAGGTCGGTTGCCATGACAGGTGCGCCCTTTAGGCGCGATACACCCTCGATCCGTGCCATCTGGCCCGAAAGGGAAATCTTGGCACCCAGACGCGCCAGTTCCTGCACGTGCATGAAGCGGTTTTCGAAAATCGTTTCGGTAATATGCGATACACCCTGAGAGCGGGTCATCAGCGCCATGAACTGCGCCTGAAGGTCCGTTGGGAAGCCCGGGAAGGGTTCAGTGACGACGTCGACCGGCTGGATGCCGTTGCCGTTGCGAACGATGCGCAGACCGGTTTCCGTTTCGGTAATTTCGGCACCAGCGAGCTTCAAAGTATCGAGCGCGTTGTCGAGCAACGAACCATTCGTGCCTTCCAGAACGACGTCGCCGCCGGTCATGGCAACGGCCATCGCATAGGTACCGGTTTCAATGCGGTCAGGCAGAACGCGATGGCGGGCGCCGGAAAGCGACGTTACGCCTTCGATGGTGATCGTCGATGTGCCGGCACCTTCGATTTTTGCACCCATTGCGGTGAGGCAGCGGGCAAGATCGACAACCTCAGGCTCGCGCGCTGCATTATGGATGACCGTGGTTCCTCTGGCGAGGGTTGCTGCCATCAGCATGACGTGGGTCGCACCGACGGAAACCTTCGGGAAGGTGTACGTCGCGCCGATCAGGCCGCCCTTGGGCGCCGTCGCGTTGATGTAGCCGCCATCGATTTCCATGTTGGCGCCGAGTGCCTGAAGACCGTCAATGAAGAGATCGACAGGACGGGTGCCGATGGCGCAACCACCCGGCAGCGAAACGCGGGCTTTGCCTTCGCGGGCAAGCAGCGGGCCGATTACCCAGAAGCTGGCGCGCATCTTTGAGACCAGCTCATAGGGTGCGGTCGTGTCGACAATGGTGCGGCAGGTAAAGTGAATCGTGCGGGAATAGGCTTCGCCCTGGCTTTCACGACGACCGTTGACGGAAATATCGACGCCGTGGTTGCCGAGAATGCGAACGAGCTGCTCGACGTCGGCCAGGTGCGGCACGTTTTCCAACGTCAGCGTATCGCTGGTCAGAAGCGAAGCGATCATCAACGGCAGTGCGGCGTTTTTGGCGCCGGAGATCGGGATGATGCCATTGAGTTTGTTGCCACCCGTAATTCTGATGCGATCCATTCGTCCCTACGGGCGTGCGCCCGCCTTTCTCTACGTGCCTTTTGCGGAAAATTGAGCCGTCCTTAGCCGAAATTCCGCGGCGTTTCAAATTTTGCTTGTCTGTTCTCTATGACGATGATTCGTCCGATTTTGCGGCGGGAAGGCCATCGGTCTCATCCGCGTCGCCAGCGCGCCGCGCCCGGGCCTGCTGCTTGCGCCGCTGCAGGTTCTCGCGCAGCTTTTTCGCCGCACGGGCTTTTCTCTCCGCTTCGCGCTGTTTTGCTGTTTCGCCCGGGCCAGCCTGCCGCTTTCCGCTTTCTGCTGCTTCAGAATGCGCGGCGTCCGCATCATCGTGCGGCTCGGTCTCTATTTGATTGTCGTTCATGGGCTGAGCAATAGCCGAAAATTGGAGTTTTCAACAGAGGGAGACGTTTTTTGTCCCTCGGGATGATTTAATGACACTTTGCGACTTGCACTCGTCAAAAAGCTATGGCAATAGGCGCCACGCTTGATGTTGAAGCAAACGCTTCGGCACCGGATGCTGCTATAGCTCAGGGGTAGAGCACTCCCTTGGTAAGGGAGAGGCCGAGAGTTCAAATCTCTCTAGCAGCACCAGTTTTCCCATTGTGATAACAACCACTTAAGAAAATTACCGTTAACGTTCTACCTTGCTCATGGCAGCGCCAAGCGACAGAACAAGACGTGAATATGCATCGAAATACGTGCACAATCCGTGCAGTTTGTTCATGGCTCGTTCCGCCCTTTGCGGAATTTGTGAGAGCGCTGACCAAACAAAGGCCCGATGTTGGCCCCACACATTGTAAAGCCGTGGAGGCACCCGCGAGGCATTAGTCTGATTTGCAAGTAGGACTTCGCTTGCACAGTGGTCGTATCCCAAGCCGGGTCGCTCATCTTCAACGAAATTAGAGCCTTGCGACGTTATTGGACTTCTTCGTACTCTGTGCGTTTGTTAAACTTTTTCCTAAAGTGTCCAATGGCCACCGCCTTGGTGGTGCTTTTAATGAGAGCGCTCCGAAAACAAAGATGGCCTGATGACAGCTCATGAGCCGCGAAGCACGGCGAATAGAAGTGCTAACGAAACGTGACGGATAAGAAGCAAGTACCAGTGACGAGCAATTCTTTCTGTGTAGTGGTAACGGATCAGTAATTGACGCCAGAGGCAACCCAATGCTTGACTTGCGTTCATCAACCCGTGCGGGTGGACCGCACTAGCAACGTCGACAGAGCTTTTCGAGCAGAACTTGCGAGACACTGCGCGCTAAACCATCGAAGAGCTGCGCGATGCTTTTAGGCGTTTAGGTGGAAAAATATCTCCGGTATTTCAAGTTCGCCTTCTAGACCAATGTTGAAAAATCAACCAAGAGTTAGCAAATTGCGTGCTGGGGGTTGAATGTTAGTTGCTACAGTCTTGTTCGGGCTAACCGCTTGCGGATTATTCGCTTATATCGTTTGGATGAAGTGGAAACAGAGGTACTCTAAGCCTCGCTTCGCGTATTATACAGTAATTACGTTATTTTCGCTCGTATTGTTCATTACTGGAGCGATCACCGCTGTTGACTGGCTTGAAGCCACAACCTCTCTTTTAGCGATACTTGGGTTACCTGTTCCGGTTTTATCAACGACGGGTCAGACAATTTACATAAAAATCGCTGAAAAGGTCCTAGTATCTCTTGTGGGGGTTACTGGGCTTGTTGCGATAATGAAATTCGCAAAACGCGCCGTAATGAGTTGGGAAGGCCCAATCACCGTCAATACCGCGCGACTTCACGAAGAGGGGCGCGCTGACGACCTTATCGCACTCGCTTACGTGGAGCTGAATAGAAGAATACAGAAACACAATGATCCAATAATCGACGCGAGGACGCTAGACTGGAAGCAGGTGATAGCTCAAGCTCCGGAAAGAGAAGAATTCCGGGATTTGGCGCGAGTTGCATTAACAAATCACTTCCCGGAAATAGTAATCGAAGACAATGGCTGGCGACAGAAATTAGGAGCGTGGATCGGCATTGTTCACGGAGCGAAGATTGGTGACGACAGTCAATTAGTAGTCTTCGTTTTTGAGGAAGTTCCCACTGTAGATGAGTTAGCTGCAAAGATCGATGAGATTGGTGGTGGCGAGGGACAGATAATAAAAGCCGTTATTGATGCCCCCGTACCTCAAGATCTTCAAGATTGCATAATTCGAGGGGTAAAAGTAGAGGCATTTCAATATAATCAGCTTCTACGATCCGGCCTTCCGCTCCAAGGATATGCTCGACAGTTGATTAAGCAATTCAGACTTAATACTGTTGGCGGAACTCAAACAACTCTCGCAGGCACATTTGTTCCTGCGAAGGTGACCGATCGCGACGGAGTTAGTTCCAGCCTGGCCAATATTGTCAAAGAGTGGATACTCGACACAGGCAGAAAGCACCTCGCTATCACTGGAGAGTATGGCCAGGGCAAAAGTACCGCAATGTTGCATCTTTGCGTACAGTGGGCTGAAAGATATCTTAATGATGAGGCACAGGATGAACGTATCCCGCTCTTATTGGAGTTGCGTGGAAAAAGTCCTGGTGAAAACTCTCCACTTGAACTTTTGGCCCAGTGGGGCGCACGATATAGTCTTTCCGGGGAGAAGCTTTTTGCGCTCATCCGTTCGGGGCAAGTTCTCATAATATTTGAAGGTTTCGACGAATTGAAAAACGCCGGTCGAGAGTTCGAACGGCATGAGCACTTCAATGCTTTGTGGCGCTTCGCCTATCCCGGTACAAAGCTAATTTTTACAGGGCGTCCCAACTTTTTCATCGATCAGTCCGAGCGAAACTCAACGTTGCGCATAGATGACAGCAACGGCGCGGCGTCGAATGCTTACACTCAAATGTATTCCATAAACATGTTTGACGAGGCCGATGTTAGGCAAGCCTGTCGAGCTTATCCAGAGGATGTCCGGGATGGAATAATGGATACATTCTATTTGCATCCTGATTTCCGTGAAATTGTCATGAGACCGTCGATGCTCCCTGTGGTTGCGACCATCTGGCCGGAGATCCGTAATGCTGAAAAAGAAGGGCATGAGATCACTGGGTCTATGCTGCTTGAGAAGTATCTCTCTGCAGTTTATGCGCGAAAAGAGGCTGAACTTGAGAACGATAGGGTTACGTTTTTGGCTCCCGAGCTTTCGAGCTATTTGTTACTTCCACGCTCTATCAGAGAGGCGCTGACTCTTGCTGTTGTCTGGGAAATGGCGGTCCAAGATTTTCGCAATACAATACCACGCACAAGTTTCGATCTTGTCATAAATCGGGTGTTCGACGGCGTGCTTCGAGCAATGCAATCAAAAGAAGTTAGGACGCCAGTTAGCGAAGCCGCTCGAAAACTACAGCTTCGGCTTCAATCTGAGAACCGAATTGAGTTCTTGGAAAAGGTCTGCACGGACGTCGCATCCGCCGGATTGTTTGTTCCAGATCCAGTTGGAGGAGATAGCAATCTTCGCTTCGCACATAAGCAATATTTCGAGTATTTGATTGCTAAGTTCGCGTGGCTGAGGTTGTCGCTACCAGAATCTGAGATTGTTACTGCCATATCGTCAGGAAAAACGGCATTTAAAGCTGAAACACTTTGGTCTAGTGATGCAATATTTCCGCTTATTCGACTAATTGATGGTAATTTAAGCTGTTTTTCAAGAAGCGCTAAGAGAATAAAGATGTCTCTATTTCTGGAGAATATTTCAGATTTCACTAGCGATGCCATACGTAAAGTTATGATTGCTGTAGTAAAAAAGAAGGCCAAAACCATAAGTGAAATAGATTTTGCGAGCCTGGATGCACCGCAGGCAGAGGAGAGGATTACCAATCTTCGATCGCTGTACGTAAAGAGAATCGTTGCTATAGCATTGGCTTCGGCCGGATTGATCGTGTCTTTAGCTAGTATTATATTTTCTATTCTCAAAACTGGCAGTTCTTTTGAAGTGTTATTTGCCTTCTTGCCTGTGATGGCGTTGCCCGGATTGACATTAGTACTGACGCGAACGATCTCTTCATCGGCCGCAGTCGAACTGTTTTTCGATTATTGTCGAATGATCCGTATTCAGAGCGGCGAAGAACTCCGTAATAATCTCACGACTATACAGCATATCCAAAAAACGTGCTTTGCATTAATTCAGAACCCGGAGAGACGAATCAATATATCTGAAGCAGTTACGGGAGTTTCGATACCGGCGCATCTAACGAATCCGCGCTCTCACGAGTGCAAATAGCAAATCCTTCGTTCTGGGGTAAGCCCACGGTGAAGGCCGTCTTGTGGCGATGGGGTATGGACTGCCAGTCCTAGTGCAAACACTGGGGGTAGTCCTATGACTAAGCAGATTGA
>NZ_JBIVYN010000004.1:0-466378 GCF_044772305.1 Agrobacterium sp. NPDC090273 | reverse complement strand
GATGACAAGGCTGGAGCAAATGCTTCCTTGGAATTGGACGTCGCCGACCGTCGACGCTCAAGCAGCCTGACCTGCGGCCCTCACCGTATGCTTACGTTCTGGGCGGTGCGATGGAAGTTTCGATTTTAGGTTTGCTCGGAAGGGGGAGCAATCACCGGTTATACGATATTGAAAGCTGTAATCGCCTCACTAAGGCGGCTCGCCCAAAAGTGCGCGCGATGAACGCCGTCAAGGGCGAGCCTGCTGGGAAAACTCCTCGAAACGTCGCTTTCGGCCGTTGTTCTCATGGAGAAATTCATGACGCGTTTAGGCGTGGCCGGTTCAATTTGTGTCCTATATCCATTGCATTGGTGCGGTCTCAGTAGTCTCTTCGTTTGCAATGGGAGAGATTCACATCTTTAGGCATGCAAAGCCAAACGGTAATGGGCAGTTTCCAGTAAGCCACTGCTTCGTTGACCAGGTACTCGTGCTTGAGGCATGCTTCCGGAGCCACCTTACAAACAAGAATGATCGCCGGCATCCGCTCGGTTGCAGCCGAGTACAACATCGCTTGCCCTATGGCTTCGGCCCACTTGTGCGTCCAGTCGACCTCGATAGCAAGCCTATTCGTCAAACAGTCTACCCGCGTCCCGTTCGGTAAAACGCGCTCCTGCGCCATGTCGGTGCAGAACCTTGCTCGATACTCACTTTCCGTTGCGGCATGGGCACCGAAGGCAGAGAGTAAAAATAATGACGGTGAAAGCAGATATCTCATATGGCCACATAACCACGTGGCGAGCGTCAATCAAGATATCTTGACTCCAACCAAAAAAGAGAACATTTATAGAACAAACCTGAGTGAGACGATTATGGCAGACGCAGAAAAAATCATCGTTGTGCAGTTTAAAAAAGGACGCAACGGAATTGTGCCGGGCGAAAAGCGCCTCGCAACTAGCGTCGCTTCGGCAGAAAAGATCGCGAGCGGCATGGCGTCTAGAAACATCGGCGTTGCCGCCTACGCGGTTACAGTCGACGAGGAAAGCGGCGACATGGCCAACCCAAGACTGTTGGTACAGCACGGCGAAATTGCCGACCTGATGCCAGAGTAATTCACCGGCGCGACGGCGCGCGCCAACCACCCATGAGAAGTCTTGCAGCTCTGAAACAGGAGAATAAGAACGTGCGCCGAAAATCAGCAGAACCGGGTTTTATCCGAGATGCCCGGTGAAGGAACATACCTGCTATCCGATCACGGCGGTGAACCTGTTGGCGTACTGTGCGAGGAGTGTGAACTGCTCAGATTCATCAGCACCGCAGAATTGATGATCGAGTACGGCGATCATTCGATGCCTGCCTTGTTGAGCAAGATTTCAAAGGATGTCCTGAAATGTCCGAAGCCAACGGAAGGCTTCTCGGGAAGATGCACGCTTACCTATTATGCTCGCGCCGACAGCTTGATCGCGAAATTGAAACAGGAGAAGGAGCCGGTCGTTAAGGTCGTAGACGTTCGGAGTTGGGAGGTGGTGGTTGCCAAGTGCAACTATTGCGGCCACGTTTCAAATGTCCCGCACTGGCAGCTACGACGTGTCGCCAAGGTAGATATGACGATTGACGACCTCGCAAAGCGGCTGAAGTGCAGGCGATGCAACGTCAAGGGTGATGTGAAAATCACCATAGCCAAGATGCCGAGGTGACTATGTGCAATTTATATCGCGTTCACACGCATCAAGAGGCGATCCGTAACATCGCCGGTACGATGCAGGAAAGGCTCAACCTGGAGCCAGATGTCGAGGTTTACCCCGACAGGCCGGCACCTGTGGTTAGAAACTTCGACGGTGGACGTGAGTTGGTTGGTCTGACTTGGGGCATGCCCTCGCCTACGTTTGTTACAGACGGCAAACCTGACACGGGCGTGACCAACATTCGAAACGTAGGCTCGCCTCATTGGCGTCGTTGGCTGCAGCCAGATAGCCGTTGTGTCGTGCCTTGGACAACCTTCTGCGAATGGGAAGACACGAAGCCACGGAAAACAAAGCGGTGGTTCGCAATCAATGAGGAAACACCACTGGCGTTCTTCGCCGGCATTTGGACCGAATGGAACGGTACGCGTGGCTCGCTGAAGAACCCACGCGAAGGGCAGCACCAGTTATTCGGCTTCCTCACATGCGAGCCGAACGAAATAGTCAAACCGATCCACCCGAAGGCGATGCCGGTCATTCTGACGACGAAAGAAGAAGTTGAGATTTGGCTGACCGCGCCATGGGAGGAAGCGAAAGCGCTTCAGAGGCAATTGCCGAACGATGGGCTGGTGCTTCTGCCAGTCGAGGAAGAGAAACAACAACAGGATCTATTTGTATAGGAGGCAGAGATGCAAATCCGCCAGCGCATCATGGATAACCACGGTATTTACTACCGCGATACGCTACATGACGGCAGCTTCGAGCGCCCAGAAGCGACGACGCACGACGAACTCGACCAGCGCTTGCTCGACGAGGTCGACGGCGACTCCAATCTGACAAGCTTTACCGGTTTTCTCACAGCCGAAGTTTTCGATGATGAGGATTACGTTCGAACCGGAGCGACATTGCAGATGCTCTTCAGTACGCGCAAAGAACTTGCTGCCATCCTCTACGACAATCCGAGTCTAACAGGAGCATTCATAGAATGGGTAGTTTGCAGATCTCCGGAAGAGGCATTGGAACAATGGAAAAAGAAAGTTCGCCTCCCGCAATTGAGGGAGACGTCATTTGACCCGATGATAACAATGGAGACTTTGGTGTAGCCATGAGGAACTAGGAGACGTTCGACGATAGCGTTTGCGAACTACCCTGGTGAGCATCGCTAGTGTCTTACGGCTGATCGCGCAGGCACACACGCCGAAAGTCGGTATCTGTCGCCAACTCCGAAATCTGTTCCCTATTGGCTAAAATAATCCAGTAAGGCATGTGGCGCACGCAGTCTCGTAACCGAGCTTCTGAGGCAGCGGTCTCTGCTCCTGCGCTAGCACGAACACATCCTAGCTCTGACCAACTGTCGAGCGATTTCTGAAAAGTAACCTTTCGAACTGGGTCTACATAATAACCTCTCGCCGCAATGGTGTAGATCGCGGGCGGCTTCTCATTAAATTGCGACCAAACTGGAGATTGTTTCGCTTTTAAACGCCCTAATACCTTGGCCGCACATATAGGATCGTCCTCGTCGCACTTCTCCATGTCGCACACGGGCAGTCGTATACGAGCGGTTTCATTTTTTGTGTTTTGTGAAGGCGAACCATCTTGCTGGTTCAGATAAACTATGACCTGCGGAGTTACCACGATAGGTCGCTGGTCACATCCCGCGACCAGCAGGACCCCGGTAGCCCACACCATACTACGCTTGAGACCCGCTTTTTTGCTGTCAGTCATTACGCCCCTTCTGGTTTTTCGTTCGCTTCTCTCCTTCAGATTTTGCTAGGCGCAATTCATGCTCTTGGGACATCTTCAGTACATTGTTGAAGTGTTCGTTTTGCAAGAATGCGAATTCTTCGAGTACCGGGTTGATTGCAGTATGATAGCCGATAATTCGAAGATTATCGGTGCCGTCGCTGAAGGTAAGCGTATGTCCCCGTTTTTCTACGTTCTGGCGCTCGACATGCTTCTGGTAAGAACCACCGCCACCAAAGCTGACGCCGAAGAGCGAAGCGGAGCCGGACCCGCCCGCTTTGAAGTCACTTTCATAATCATACTGCCAGTCTTGAGAGCTGGTAAACACGATACTGAGGCCACGGCAAACAACCAGATGCGTTGGAAAAATCCTCAACGTACCCTTTTCGCCAAGCCATCTGTTAAACAGCTGGAAATTGCTTTTTATCAGAGGGTTGTCGAAGACTGAGGGAGTAAACCATGTGTCAGCATTATAAGGGATCGCAATCAGCGCCTCTGCCGATATAGTTACGGTTTGCGCCGACTTGAAATCTTCTTCAATTTTTTTGTGGGAAGACGCGTTCGCTCTAATGCTTACCGGTCCGTAGCTTACACCGCCGGATGTGTTCCAGTCTTCAGTAATTGATTCTGAGGACTCCGAAGTTTTCTCCACCTTTGTACTGAGTTTTCCAAACTGCCCCTTAGATATGCTTTCGATGGACATCAAAGGAGTCATCATAAATTCATTTATGAAGAGGTTTGAATCGAATGCTTCCTTGCTCGCAAAATAGACGACGTTAAATTTCTTTGCCTCATCACCGTACGTTTTATCTTCAAATCTCGGGTAGCGCATAGTCGCGGCAGGACTGATCACTTTTTTATACGCCTCTAACAACGCCTTGTGATCGGGATTGTCGTACTGCTGATCTCGCAGGCCGAGTTGCAGCGCAATCTTCATACGCATTTCTTCTTGGAGATTGAGTAATTTGTAGCTATCTGGCTGACCTTGTAACCAGTGGGTGTTTGCAACCACATCGCCAGAATCTATCCCCTTCAGTTTAGAATAGGCGCTCCATTTCTCAGCGAGCTTGGTGCCTAATTTCTCCTCTTTCTCAGACAGATTTTCTATTTCGACTTCGAGTTCATCGATCCTCGCGACTACATCGTCATCGAGTTCTTTCTCTTCCACCAGGGTCAGCGCCCGCGACAAAAACGTTTTGTATTCTTCAGAGAGTTGCGTTCGTAACTGAAGGCCAACGCTCAGATTGCTGCTGGCAGGGACCGGTTCCAAGGCAGCGTTAAACGCCTGGTTAATTAGCCCGCGTGCGAACCACTCATATTCGGTCGAGACATCAAGCGGAATTGCAGTAGCTTGAATCTGGTATTTTCCTCCGGCGGAGAGTTCGCCTAAAGAGGCTTTAATAATAGAATAAAAGTGATCGATGGATAACGTCCAGTCTGCGAGGACGTTGACTTCAGTTACGCCAGCCATGCTAAACCCTCCGATGATTTACACTGGAGGATACTCATTTAACTACTACTGTCTACGTAACGCTTGCCAGTATAAGTAGCTGTTTACGTGTGTCTGAGGTGTACTACGTAGAGTTCTAGAGCGCGAAGTGTTTGCCCATCTGCTCAAAATGAAAAGTAATTTCTCTTGTGCAATCGTTAGACCGTGGACACGATATCAAGCGAAAAAAAGCCGCCCGGCTTAAACCGGGCGGTCTTTTTATGTTTCAAAGCAATGGCAGGTTGGGAATACTTGGGTCTTTACCATCAAGAATGACGACTTCGCCAACCTGTTTTCCATCGCCGCCACGGATTGTGTAAGTGAGCGACACCGACGCCATGGGGTAGCGGCCGAAAATCTCTCTGACCTCTGGCATGTCATTCAGCGAAATCATGAACCTCCCTTTGATTGTGCTGAGACGTTCCGCCATCTCTGCGAAATCTTCTCGCCTGAAGACGTTCTTTCCATAGTCGTTCTCGCACCCGTAGTAGGGCGGATCGAGGTAGAACATCGTTCCCGGCCGATCATAACGATCAATGAATGAACGCCAGTCCAGGCACTCGATGACGACACCGGCAAGCCGTTCGTGAACCTCCTCCAGAATAGGCGTAAGCCGAGAAACGTTAAATCGCGCACCACCTGTCGTGTCGACACCGAACGTGCGGCCCGTGATCTTTCCGCCGAACGATAACTTTTGCAGGTAGAGGAAGCGCGCCGCCCGCTCCAGATCGGTCAAGGTCGAAGGATCGCACTTGCTCAACCGCTCGAATTCCCTCCGCGACGTAATCTGGAATTTCATCACCTCCAACAATTGCGGGTAATGGCGCTGCAGGATGCGAAACAACGTCGCCACGTCGCCCGAAATGTCGTTGATCACCTCCGACCGAGGAACCAGGCGACGGCGGAAGAAAACGCCGCCCATTCCTGTGAATGGTTCGGCATAGAGGTCATGGGGAATTTGCTCGAGCATCGACGCGATACGCGCTGCAAGTTGCTTTTTGCCGCCAAGATAGGCGGCGGGAGGAGACACCGGGCGAACCTCGGAAAACAGAAATGTATTTTGCATTTGTCTAAGATCATCTTTTCTGACAAACCGCCCCGGCCTGCGCAGGCGAAGGGTGCGGCAATGATCTTTGATGTTGTCGGGCGGGGTACGACGCCAATCTGCACCCGCTGTTGCAGCCGCGAGGCTGCGGCCACCCGAAGGCGGCAGATGAAATGGGCCGGATGGATTAACAACCGGCCCATTGATTTCCGAAGATCAGGCGACCTTTTTGCTAAACCAGCGCTGGAAGAGCACTTCCGTGCCGCGCGGTCCTAAGTAGGCGAGGGCGGCGATAAGACCGGTTGACGCCGGCTGGCTCATGCCGATGTAAGACGCAACGCCTTCACCTATCAGCGCCATGCCCACGGCGACGGGGAACTCCCAAAGCAATTCGCGCCCGAAGAATTTCCGGTTGCCCTTTCTGGCCTCGTTGCCGTGCCACATGAAGCGGCCGGCAAGTGCGCCGATGATTGTTGTGAATGCCCCGCCGCCCCATGCGGTGAGCATTTCGTTGAATGAGTTGAACTTGTCCACCTTCAGCCCCCACGGCTTCCTTGAAGCCTTCGATTTCTATTTCCGGCAGGCAGGGTCTTGCATGCACTGCTGGTTGTTTGCGTGGATTGCCGGTCCGGCCGCTGCATCCTGCGATGCAAGTCGCGCCGCCTGCGGATCGGCAAACCGTGTCAGTTGGTAACCGCTTCCGTCAGTCGCAGGCGCTGTCAGGCAGCCCGCTAACCCGCATGAAAGCAAGGCAACGGTGGCGAGGCGTAAGGTCGCGAAACGACGCATTGTTTTTCTCCATGTCAGTGATGCGATTGAGCGCGTTCTTGGCGGCTTTCAGCTCAATCTCGGCGCGCTCGGTTGAGCGGCCTACGGATTTTCCGAGGTGAAAGGCACCGGCAGACAGGGCAACGGCGCACGCCATCGCCCCGGCCGCAATTTTGAGCCAGGTGGTATCGAGCGCAAACATCAGGCCAACACCTTTATTTGCTCGTTGACGGCCTTGGTATCCAGGCTCTTGCGCCACAGGAGGAAGACGACCACCCCGACGAAGGATAGAAGCACCAGAGCAAGGTTCTGCCATGGCATGGAGCCGACTGCCGCCAGCCCTGAAGAAAGCCCGCCACCCGTCACCACGGGCACGATGACCTCTTTCGATTTCCACCACGGGGCATCGAGGCTGGGAGGCGTGACCGCGACAATCGTTTCTTCGGTGACCGGCGCAGCCTTCACCACGGCGCTGGGGTCTTTGGGCGAGAGGCCGACCAACATCAGATGGATGGCCGCTCTGGTTTGCGGACCGTCAAGGCCATCCAGATTACCCTTGTAGAGACCGGCTGTTTTCGCCTTGCCCTGAAACCCGCGAATATCGAGAGGGCTAAAGCCAAGCACGACAAGGCCGAGGCGGGTGTAGCAGGCGAGGCGCTCGGCATACCCGTTCAAACCTCCATTAATCCGTAGAGTGATCATTTCAGGGTCGTTGCGATCCGCGTAGCGGTTGAGGCTCTTCCTATCGGGATTGCCTTCATCCCAATACCAGATGGCGGAAAGCCCTTCCCATGGATCGGAGTTGATAAAGTCAGGATTTGAACCGAAATCAGGCGGGTTAAGCCCTTTGCGTTTGCACCAGTCATAGAAGGCGCGGATGTTGTAAGCGCCAGTGACCTGTATCGGGCCGCGCCCACGGTTCTTGTAACCGTCGCCATCGGCTTCAGGCGTATTACCCAAATCGGTGCGGGTGTCATACCGGGCCTGCGCGGGCGTCGGCCCCCAGACTTCCCGATCATAGCGGAATTCGCCACTTTCGTGCATGAGCTGCGCGACGAAAGCGATGGCCCGATGCGGCAGATGGAGACCGAACTCCACCGCGTACCTGTCCAACGCGATCATGACCGAGTTGAGGTTGCTTTCATTGACGCGCGTTTTCGCAGCCGCGCGCACGTGCGCGGCGGTTACAGCTTTCATAGTCATGTCCTTTTGAGATTTACCCGAGAGAGGGAGGGGAGGGAGCCTTGCGGCTCGCGCGCGAGGTAGAGCCTGGCGCGACCAGGTCACGATTGCGACCCGATGAGTGCGACCGCCGCAAACAACGCGGCCAGCCGTTTAATCAGTTTTCATCCGTCCGGCCGAACCGGCGCGGTGTAAGGAATGAGGATGGCGTTGCCGGCGTACCGGGCGCACTGTTCGGCGCGACCTTGCCGGCGCTTTCCGATCCTGCGTTGCCGGTATCAGTACCGGCCGACCCGTCGCCGGCATCGTCGCTTTTTTCCGTCGATGACTTGCCATCGTAAAGTTTGCCGGAGATGGCTGTGGTGAACGTGCCTTTCGCCACATAGCGATGCGTCGCGGTGTCGATGATGAAAGGAACGCCATCGAGACCCGGCCGAATGCCGGCATAGAGAAGTGGCGCACCGGCACAGATGGCTTCGTCTCCAATCACAGTGACGGACGTGGTAGCCTCGCCACGCTTTAGGCTCTTGGCTTTCGACTGCGCCGCCTTGTCCGCCTCGTCGGGCGAGGAGAACGGCTCTGGAATACGATAGACGCTATCGCCTTCCGCATCCGCATCCGCCTCGATTTCCACCCGCTGCGCTTTGTCGCTGTCCTGATAGTAGGCAACGACCTTGCTGTATTTGGTGCGGTCCCCGTAATCATATTTCAGCGTGCCGAGCTGCACCATTTCAGGCGTGACGATCACGCTTCCAATGTTGGTGCCGCTGGCAGCTTTGCCCGATCCGAGTTTCGAGAATAGCAACCGACCCTGTTTGATCGAGAACAGGCCGTTGTGACGTTGCGCCAGGCGGCGCAGAAAATGCAGGTTGCTTTCATCCTGCTGGCCTATCCACGGATAGACGAACTTGGAAAGATCAGGGTCGATTGCCGGTTTCAGCCCGCTTTCATTGGCGATCTGTGAGACGATATCGCCAAGCGATGTCTTGTCCCAGGCGCGTTCCTGCCGTTCCTTCAGCTTGCCGCTTCCAAAGTCCACAGCCTTGCCAGAGAGTGACAGACTGTAGGGGAGGCATGACAGACTTGGCTTGTCGAGTTTGAATAAGCCCATGTCCCGCAGGTTGGAGCCGTAGCCCATCCGCACCGCGATCAAGGCACCGGTTGGAGGAAGAGCAAGGAATTTTGGCGGGCCATCGTTCAGGTCGATATCGACCGTGTCAGACTTCAGACCTTCCTTGTCGGTGATCGTGAGGGATTTCAGGCGCTCATAGAACGCACCGGCAACAGGCGCACCATCAATGGTGATTTCGACACGTGGATGCATGGCTTAGTCCCAAAGGCTGACAAGACGCGGTTGCGTTGTCGTTGACGATACGATTGGCATGTCGATCTTTGTGCCGATCGGCAGCACCGCCCCCATCGAAGCGAGGCCGGGATTTGCATCGAGAACAGCCTCGACGACTTTTTCAGTACGGCCGTAATGGGCGAGGCAGGCAAGATCGACGGTCTCGCCTTGCCGCGTGATGTACGTGTTTGACATGGGAAATCACCGGAAGAGGTCGGAAAGGAAGCTGGTCGCGCGATCCAGAAGTGAGCCTCCGGAGAGCGGCACTGTGTCCGGCTGTCGTTTCAGCTTGATGGCGTAGGCATTGCGGGCGGCGACACCACGGGCATTGTGAAGCGACTTGTCTTCTTCGATCCCCTGGACGGTAAAGACGCCACGGATGACACCTTCGGCCGCGTCGCCCGTGACAAGCATCATCGGCACGCCGGCCGATGCTTCGGCAATAATCCCATCGAGCTGCGATTGCCCGCCAAACTCTTCAGTGAAGACGACGCCGGATATCGTGATTTCGTCGGACGTTGGCCCGGTCCACTGTTGTGGATTGAGAGTTTGACCGACAGGGATTTCAGCCCATGCCGTGTTGAGGGATCGCTTGATCCCCTGATAGCCGAAGCCAAGCGCCTCGAAAGCGAAGCCGCCGAGCATCATTGACGTGTTACCGGACATATTTTACCTCTGGCGTCGCTTTGATGAGAAAGAGAGGAACAGCGGTGAAACCTGCGTTGATGATTCCACCGCTGTTGATTTTCGCGACCGTTGCATTTGCCGCGCCGAAGCAGAGTTCCAATAGCGTTGCCCTGCAGCTCGGCACGGTTTTGGCGGCGGAAGAGTTTTGCGACCTGTCCTACGATCAGGAAAAAATCGCAGCCTACATTGAGAAAACAGTTGCCGCCGACGACATGGAGTTTGCGTCACGCCTTCAGTTGATGACTGACGGCAAAAAGTTTCAGCAAGAAAACATGTCGAAAACTGCGAAAGCTGCTCACTGTGTACAGATACGGCGGGTCGCCAAAACGAACGGCTTTATCCGTTAAGCGCGTTAGTCGCTAAACGAACTTTCCACGCCCTGCCGGACCTTTTCGCCGACCTGCGCGGCCGCTGCGTTGCCTGCCGCCTGTGGATCGGAGACACCGGTAATGCTGATCTGGTTGTGAACCGCCACGGTGACAGGCTGCTGGTTTGTCACCCGAACATCCTGCGTGCCGCTTGGCTTGACCATTTCCGCGATTGACCCCGCATCAATGCGGGCAAGAACGGGACCATCACCACCGGCAGGCGCGGCCGCTCCGGAACCGCCCGCACCGCCGATGGCCGCATGCTCGCGGAAACTGAAGTCTGGCTTTGCAGCATCCCCCAGCCAGAACCGGTCCCAGCCCGAAACCCCTGTCGCGTCTTTGTTCAGCCCGAATATCTTTTGCAGGGCTTCTTTGAACTTCGCCTGGTTGTTGACCTGGTCCTCAAACGTGTCGCCGGGTGTGTCGCCTAGCGATTGTACGCTCATGCCCAAAGCAGCCTGCGCGCCAAAGCCTTTCAACCACTGCCCGGCCTGGCTGTACCATGGCAGAACGTCAGGAACAGCGCCGCCACCTTTTGGAGTGGATTTGCCGGCTGACTTTTTGCCACCGCCATCCAAACCCGGAAACTCGCTCAAAGTCCCGATTGTCTTCAGGATTGAAAGCGCGGTGCTGGCACCCGAGAGCAGAAGAAGCGCCCCGGCCAGTTTGCGGATTGTTCCGGCAAGCAGCGCGATGCCCGCGCCCCATACGAATAGCTGAAGGCCGTAACCAGACATTTCCCCCAGAAACTGCGCAAGCGGATTGTTCTGAACCGCATCGCTCAATTCGCGGATTGAAGCGCCCCATTCTTTCGCCTGCATAAACAGTCGACCAAGGTTGTCGCCGGCGTTCGGATCGACACGGCCGAGCAGGAGGTCGCCGAGATCGTTCACGAAATCCCGCATTCCACCGGTGTAACCAAAGCCTTTAATGAAGCCCTGAAAGGAGGTGCTCAGTTCATCGAAGATAGAGACCCGGTTACCGAGGGTGTCCAGAACATCGTTGACGCCTTTTGCGCCCTCTTTGATCATCGGCAACATGCTGTCGCCAAACTCGGAGAAGATGTTGGCAATCCTGTTGCCCGTCAGATCGAGAATGTTCCGCGTGGTGCTGGATCGCTCGACAAACTCGTTGAAGGCAGACCCGGCATACTTCGATCTGTCAGCGACACTGCCAAGCGCCTTGTCCAGCAGCTCGATATTGCCGACCAGCGGCATGAAGGCGCTGGCCTCATCCCCGAAGAACTCGGACAAGAGCGCCGTCTGCTGATGCTTCGGAGCCTTGGCAATCGCCGTCAGCACCTTGCGCATCGTTCCCTTGGCGTCTTTCTGCATATCCTTTGCGATGGAAGGCAGATGCAGGCCGAGGGCCTTGGCGGCTTCTTTTTGCGACTTCTTGGCGAAGTCGCCACGTGCCAACGCTTTGATAACGTTCTTCATAGCCGTGCCGGCCGTGCTGGCATCGGAGCCGGCCGCGATCATGGCGCTACCCATGGCGGCAACATCTTCTTTCACAAAGCCGCTCATCTCACTGATGGAGCCGACGCGGAGCATAAACTCTGTGACTTCCTTGGCCTTGGACGCCATGTTGTTGGAAAGGTGGTTGATGGCATCGGCGAAACTGCCGGTTTCGGCCACCGATAGACCCAACTGCGTTTTCAGCTTGGCCAGGCTTTCGCCGGCCTCGCCAGCGCCAAGGTCGAAGGCGATACCCACGCGCGCCGCCATTTCGGCAAAGTCGCGCAGCTCGTTTGTGGCGATGCCACTTTCGCCGGCAGCAGCCCATAGAGCGGCAACATCCGTTGCGGCCATGGGAACTTCTTCAGACATACGCCGAATGCTACGGCGCATGTTTTCCAGCTGCTCGTCGCTGGCTTCGACAACCTTTTTCACATCAGCAAAGGCGGACTCGAAATCCATGGCAGCGCCGGCCGTCGCGCTCATGCCACGCGATGCGCCGAGGTAGCCGGCACCCAGCGCGACCGCCTGGCCAATCAGTCCACGCATCGGCGCGAAGGCCGTCATCTGCTGGTTTTGCAGACGGTCGAGAGTGCGAAAGATCGGAGCGGATTTCGCGACCACATCTTCGAGAAGAGAGATGCGCAGGGTGCTTTGCACGACAGACATTTATTGCCCCATGATCTTATTCAGTTGACTGACCTTTTCGAAGTAGGCCAGCAGTTTGGGAGGGGGCCACCGCTCGATGACATCGAGCGATGTGTGGCCGTATCGGGCGACGAAAACGACGATCAGTCGCCAGTCGTGTTGTTCGTCTTGTCGTTTCCCAACAAGCCACCGGTCTTGCTGACGATCTTGGAAAAGTCCTTCGCGCCGATCTTCTTGAACACAGGAAGGGGCGTGTCGGAGATCGCCGCGAGAATGGCGGTCATCTTTGCGAGCTGGCCGGTCATCTGATCGCCAACGATCAGGTCACCCACAGTTGGCTCGCGGAAGGTCAACTCGGTGATTGTGGCGTCGCCGTTGGCGAGGGGCTTGGACAGGGCGACAGTTACAGTCTCGGTCATGGTAGAACCTCAAAGAAATGGCCCGCACGAAGCGGGCCGAATGGAAGGGAAAATTTGCGGGAATGGGCAGCGCGGGCTTATAGGAGCATCGCGCTGCGAATGTCGGCGTATTGCGACACGCCGCCGACCTTGAAATCGAAGTCGTCAATCTCGTAGATCTCGTTACCGTCGATTTCGAGTTTGTAATAATTCACGTCCACGGCGTAGTCGTTCTCGGCCAGGTCGCCACCCTTCCAGGTGCCGGCGTCAGGCTTGTAGAGTTTGCCACGAATGGACATGACGGCACTGTGCGTGGTGCCATCCTCATCGACCAGCGCGCCGGTAATCAGGAATGGCGTGTCTTCAGAGCCGGGTTTCAGGCCGAACAGCTTCAGGATGGCCGGATCGAGACCCGGCATCTTGAAGCTGAATTCCAGCGCATTGTAACCAAGATGAATATTGCGTTCCTTGATCATGCCGGCGTTGCGCATCGTCTCGCGCTTGGCTTCCGGAACGGGCGGCGTGATGTCGCCGATCTGGCCGATCTGGCTTTCGCGATCCGCCCACAACATGCAGTCGCGGAGGATGTAACGAGGAAGATTTCTTTCTGCCATGTCTGGCTACTCCTTATGCGGCAACCGCAAGCGGGCCGGTTTCGATAAGCCCATTCACTTCGTCCAGCAGCAGCCGGTAGTAGAGAATGTTGCGATGAGTGGTGATGTGGATTTGCTCCATGATACCGACCGGCTCGAACTCGACATGGAGGAAGAGCTTGCCATTCGCCATCAGGGTCGGGTCGTTCAGGGCAGGGAACCAGCAACGGCCACCAAGGATATCTTCGTTGTTCTTGAAGACGCGGATCGCGGCATTGCCGTCCTCCATCATCATCTTCAAATTGCCCTTGGTGAATTTCCGGTCGACGTAGTTGAAATAGATGTCTTCCAGGGACTCGTTGATCATGTCGGCCGTGGCGCGAACGCTATCGAACTGCCAAAGCTGGTCATCTGTCGCCAGACGACTGCCCCATGTACGGAAGCCTCCACGCTCATTGATGATGGTCGCAACCTGCTGTTCGTTCAGGTAATTCGCATCATCCGGATACATGATCGTGCGGGCAACGCCGTCGATGGTGCGAATGATCTTGTTCGAAACCGAACCAGACACACCCTCATCGGAAGCGACGACACGGGACCGGACGCCGGCGAAGACTGCCGCCTGCGGCTTCGTTACCGGCACGCCGTCAACGTTCTTGATGACCTTTGGATCGATGACCAGGATGCGCCCGCCATTGATCGTGCGGCGGAAGCGTAGGGCTTCGGCATTGGTCGTGTTCGGACCACTGATGTAGCCACGTGCCCGGATTTTCGGGGTAATGGCGTTCAGCGCCGAAACGAACGGGTTTGCGACATCACCGACATTCGCAGTCGCCTGCGGCAGCACCTTGGCAGCATCCTCGCCGCCGCCCTCGAACGTGATAACGGGCGGCTCAGAAAGCTTCTTGCCCGGCTGGGTCACCGTGACAGAAACCACCTTGCCCGCATTCACGCCTTCGCCAAGGACGGCAACCAGCGTGGGCAGCTCCTTGCCGGGATCATTGCCGCCACCCGTCGCCGTGACGGTTGGCGCTTCGGTCATTTTGGAACCTGCCGCCGTCAGGGAGACTGAGACAACCCCATCTTCGACCCACGAACCAGTATTTCCGGCCGTGATGACGACGCGCGGCTGATAGCCGGTGATACCCTTGGCGCGGAGAGCGGCAAAAATGCCAGTACGAGACACGGCATCGCCAAGCAAATTTGCCTGCAACACGGCCGGATCGTCGCTGTGCTCAACCCGGTTAATGATGCACCACGATCCGCCTTCGCCGAATACGGTCGTAATATCTTCCTGAATCGTGCCGGCAGCGCCAAGCAATGCAGCCCCGGCAACTGAGGTGACCAGCGTCGGGTAGTTCAGCGGAAAAGTCGCCTCATCAGCATCCGGCGCAGTGCCGTTGATGAAAGTAATGCCCTGGCGCTGGACACGAAGAAGCGACGGGGTTGCCGCGCTTTCGGTCAAGGTCACGCCATGCGCATAGGCTAGGTCAGCCATTATGGTCTCCTATAGAGGTTTCAGATTTTTGGGGGAGGGTGCCGGCTCAAATCCGGACAAGAAGGAGCGCGCCGCCAGCGAGGGCGGGGCGCGTGTTCAGGGATTACGAGGACGAGTTAAGGCCAGTAGCTCGCGTTCGTGGCGAAGTCGGCCGGGATCGTGTCCATATCCTTTAACTCGCGAGCAGCGAAGATATGATCCTGCTTGTGACCGAGCGCCGCGTAACCGAAGCGCATTGCGGTTTGGGCATCCATCGGATGGGTGCTGTTGTCCGCTGCAATCCACCGAAATTCCGACGGGGCATTGGGATCAAGAAGGCGTTGCCATGCGAAGTTGCCAGCCTCGGCGCCGAAAAGGGTTATGGCGTCCGTTGCTGCCGCTTTCGCGCCCGCGATGTTTTCGCGATCTTCCGGGCGTGATTGGTAATGCACCCCTTCGAAGACGAAGCCGGCATCAATCCGGCGATCCCTTTCCGCGTCAACTTGCCGTTCCGTTATGCCGGGCGAAACGTAGGGAGGGATCGTGTTCACCCGTTCCCCGTGCTCATCGAACTCCCATTCGTAAACTTGCTGCCGTAACGGGTTTTCCATGGCGTCGGGGATTACGTAGGTTACTCCTGAGATGACTGCCTCAATCAGGCCATGACGATTGTAGCCGATGACTTCCATTCTAAATCTCCGACATCAATCTGTATGTCGCCTGCAGTGCGAACGCATCACCGTTACTCGCCGATACGATTTCAAATCGTAAGATGTTGTCCGCTGACACATCCGCCCACCCGTAACTCGACAAATTCGCACCTTGCCCGAGGCCAATGAACTGAATTGCCGGTATTACCCGTTTGGGAGTTATGTACTGCGGCACGTTAAGGGCTTGCCCGCCGCCCGTCGCAAAAAACCGAGCGTAAGTGGCGATAACCTCATGGTACCGATAGCACATCGCCCTCGTCATAGAGTGATGAACCGCAGCGAACGGATCAGGCTCAAGTGATGCATCGCCCTCGACAAGTGACATATGGGAAATGTCATAGTTGCCCGCTGTCCTTGGTTGAAAATCCCAGAACACGCCGAGGTAATCACCTCCGATTGTTCCGAGCAATTTTCCGGAGATAGGCGGCACGTTGAAAACTGCCTTGCGTTCCGTCGTACTCGGATCGAAAGTTTTTGGAAGGTCCAGCGATATGGCGGGTGTGATGACAGACGGACTCGGAGAGCCACCACCGCCAAAATGCTGGATAACAGAGCAACTAAGCGTTCCGGGTCCGTTCGGCGTGGAGAAATATCCGCGCGCGGAGGCAACCTTTCCCGCCAAGGTGTGAACGCTCTCAACACGTTGTAGAATTCTGACGTATCCAGTCGTGGGCGCGGCTGCAAAGATCAGTCTCAGTTTTGCGCGAGGCGAACTGGGTACATCCGTTTGACCTGGCACTTGTGCTACGTGGTTGAATGTGACCGGCTGGTTAGTTTGATTGTCGATGATCCATCGATCACATGTAAATTCAGAAGTACCCGCAGGGATCGTTTTGTTTCCCCAAAAAGCATAGTCGAAATCACCGTTGATCAGCTTATTCCGATTGGCGGACATAAACCCAATATCGAGGTTTGCCCGCGCTTGGGCTTTCTGAGCCTGCGTAAAGGATTGAGGAGCATCAACTCCAACCTTCTTGTCCAGCGCCACCTGTTGCGGCGTGCTGACAGGCTTATCCGCATCGGCGGTGTTGTTGACTTTGTCCAGGCCAACGTCTGCCTGTTGAAGTTGGATATCGCCAGAAAGCTCTTTTCCGTTCACCTTCAGGGTGTTGGAAACCTTACCTGCAAGACCATCGGTCAACGCCTGCGCTGTCGCATAGTAGGCTGGCAACTGTCCTCCAAACTTCAATGTGTCCGGAGCCTTGCCACCGATGATGATCTGGTCGATCTGCTCTTGCGCAAGGTCGATTGATGTTTTCAGATTGGCAAGCTGCGGCGCAACGGTCACTTGGACGTAGTCCAGCGAAGCCTGAACACCCTGTGCAATCAGAACCTCGAAAGATGCTTCCAGCGCCTCGCGCGCAACAAGGCGCTCGTGCAGGTCACCCATCGTTTCGTTCCACACATCACGATCAATGCGGGTGGGTGGATATGACGGGATTTGATAGGCTTCAGACCTCTCTGGCATATTCAAGCACCTCGTCGCCTTCCTGCTCGATGACGGCGCGGACGACTTTTCCGCGCATGTCTATTTCGTTCAGCGGCCTGTAACTAAACGGCCCGAGCTTTACCGGGCGCGTCAGTTTGACCGTGTAGGTTTTTTCCGGGTCGATCTGGAAAGCCATTGGAACCCCTTAGAGAGCGGCAATAAACGCGTCCTGCACGAAGGGCACAGACGCGACATTGTTGGTTGTTGCGGACGGGCGCATGCGGGCCGCGTTGGCTGCTGCACCCAAGGTGTAGTTGGAAAGATACGTTCGCCGCGTCGGCACCTGTGGATCGATGGTGACTTCGGTCGAGTCAGGATTGACCACCGTGTTGCCGACCATGATGGCAGGCGTGAAGGTATGGCGATCCGGATCGAAGGAATCTAACGTGTACTGCGTTTGCACATGCGTGGTGGCAAAACCGAAAGCGAGGCTCTTGGTAACAGCACGCATGCTGTTGCGATTGCGGGCAACGCGAGAAATCGCCTTGTCATCAAGCTGGATCATCGGTTGCAGATCGGTCGTGCCCATCATGACCATGCGCAATTCCACCGAGGCCGGAAGGCCAACGAGGGGATTGGTTGCAGGGTCGCCATCATCCAGTTCAGTCCAGACGTTGGAACCCGAAGGCCGGATTTCCCAGCCAAGCTGGCAACCACCCGGCACCCATCCTGCAAACAGCATGTCGATCTGCGTCATGCCATCCGCGAGGTTGAGCGCCCGCATGGGAATAACCGTGCGCGGGCTGCGGTAACGGGCCGCATTCAGCCTGAAGCAGATATCGGTTTCCGTTGACCCCTGCGCGAACGCGCCGTCAGTCGTGAGGAACTGCGTGCCGCCCGTGTATTTGTTCGACCCCGAGCTATGCAACGCATGCGCGCCGGTCGTGACAGTAACGAAGGCATACCGCTTGCCGCTTTCCAGCAGCGTGATGGGCAATTCTACCTTGTTCCACCCGACCTTCAGATCGGCATGCTTCAAGATACCCTTTGCCAGCACAGCATCAAAGCGTGGAACGCCGCCCGTGGTGGTTTCCACGATCAACACATGCACGTCGCCGTCATCGCCAACGCGGGCAAACGACAGATCAAGGCTGGTCGCCTGCATCGGTTGAGCGACAAGGAATGTCTGGCCGTAGATCGACCCGTTGAGGCCGATTTGTTCGGTGACGTACTCCCAATAGACCTCGTTGTAAGACTCGTAACGGAGCTGACGGACACCGTACTGCTGATGACCAGGACCACCATTGGCGCGGATATCGACAATCTCGAAATCTTCGCCGTTGATGTTGAAGATTTGGCCGACACGCGCATCGCCGCCGAGAGCTGACCAGCCGGCCTGGTTCTCACACGCCCACTGTGTTGGGCCATAGGTGATGCGGACGCGCGAGGCTTCCTTGCGCACAGCCGTGATTTCGGTGTGCTCCAACTGCGAAATGTTCAGGGTGCCATCAAGCGCCGTGTTGGCAATGCGTGTCACCTCGTCAAAGGCAGGCACCATGCGACGACCACGGAAGTAGATCTTCGGATCGTCTTCCGCCTGCACCTCGAGTCTTGCCTGCGCTTCCGCAGCAAACCCGAACCGCACGCCTTCTTCAATGCGCGCCAGCCAGTCGATGTGCGTCGTTTCCCAACGATCAAGCACCAGGCCGTTGTCGAAGACGTAGGCGCGGGCCTCGTCAGGCAGATCGACTTTCAGGCGAGCTGCACCGATATCGCGCTGCATCTGCCGGATGATGACCGGGCGCGGGATTTCCGTCAGAGCTGCTTTGATGTTGACGATCTGGGTTTCAATCGTCTCGGTCCGCATGAAGAGGCCGTCGAGGTCGACTTCCAGCGAAGCCACGCGGCGTTCGACCTCAAACAGCGTTTTCACCCGCGAGCCGTTGCCCGGCTCGATGGCTTCAATGCCCGACGATGTCAAAAGCACGTAGGCAATACATGCATCCGTTGTATCGACGACAGGCTTGACCGGGACCGGGTTTGCCTCGCCGGGCTGCACGATCAGTTCGACAACGCGGCGGATTGTTTTTGGTGTCGTGCGATTGACGACGACACTTGTTTCCGGGTCTTCGGAGGTCTCGAAGGGGCGCGTCGCCGTTTCTTCCACTTCCTTGCCGCGCAGCAGAACAGCGACCCAGCGCTGATCTGAAGCGGCAACAGGAATGTTAAGCTGCAGATTTACGTCCGTTGGCGCGTCCTGCGCGTAGACGATTTTACCGGCGACATACCTGCCGGCCGAGACTGTGATTTCCTGCGCGGATTTCTGGCTCACCGTGAAGGCCGCCCAATGCGCGGGATAACCAATCGCGTCTAGCCAGACGCCATCGGTCGCGGCCTGCGCCTGCTCACCAATGGCGTTGAAGTCAGCGTGATCGGCGATTTCCGCGTCTGAAAGTAAAGTGCGTTGCATGTGCGGGTTTCCTCAATCCAGCCGCGTGCGGTCGATGTAACCGCCGAAGACATGGCTTCCGTCGATGAAAATGTTGTCGTTAAAGGTGATGCCGCGCCGCCATGCGAAGGACACCGAATAGAGCGATTCCGGCGTCTTGGCGGTGACCATCGCCAGCTTGGCGCGGCGGATGGGCTCAAGGTTGATCGCAGTCATTGCCGCCCGCCCGAAGGCGCTGCGGCCGATCTGAAAACGGTTCTTTGGTGCCTTCAGGGTGACGCGCACCAGGTAGTGCGCAACGAAGGGTCTATGTGCGACCGGCGTCCGGCCGATGATTGCCCGGCCGAAGGTAAAGCGGCTTGGATGGGCAATGCGGTCCACGATCTGCGCGTCGACAAACGCAAGGTAGCGTTTCAGGCCGGCAAGCGTTCCCTTCAGGGAGGCCAGCGGTGAGGCTGGGAAAAGCGTCGAAACACCAGCGCACTGCGCAATCATTTCCCGCTTGCGCTCTTCGGTCCAGTCATCGAACCAGAGGTCGACCGAATGATGAACCGCGAGCCATGGCAGGAACCTTGCCGGCGTCTGGTATGGGTCCATCAGCACCGCGTAGGGGATCGGCAGATCGTCCAACATCGCGCCGGCAAGCGCCTGCTCGACCGGGTCAGATAATGGTGGAAGCAATACGCTGACATCGCTCATGTCCGAACCTCGACCGTGATGGTGAGGCTGGTCATGACCGGCACCTTGTAGGGGTCTGGCTGGATGATAACGGGCGCAAGATCACGCACCCGGATAACCCCTTCACCAAACGCAGCACCGGAAAGCAGCGCTTGCGGGATTTCGCCACCAATCAGGATGCGAGATGTCGCAACTTCCGTGACCCGCTTTTCCGCTTCCTGCCGGATGATATCGGGTGACGGCCCAATGGTCGGCACCTCAAGAACCAGTGACACGGCGTATTCGGTGCGCGCGGCCGACATGACCGAAATGGCAACGGCTTCCGGCGCGCGGTCCGGATGCGTCACCGCAGCCCGCACAAGGGCCAGTTCCTCATTTGTCGGAAGCCTGCCCGCTGGGCCGATGACAACGATATCCGTGTCGCCGGCACGTCCATGGACGGCGCGACCGTTCACCCGCGCATCCCAAAGCCCAAGGGTCTTGTCGGTTGATTGCGGCCAGGCCGTCCAGGCGTCGAAGAGGTAACGGCCGGAAGAGCCAGCAGCAGCCATATCGAACGACAGGAGATAGCGACGAAGCAGGGCGTCATCGCTTTCCATGATCGCGGCAGCACTTGGCGTGGCCGGGGCAACGACCGCCCGAACAATGTTTCGACCAGCGACAACGGCATCGAGGTTGCTGCCCTTGGCATAGGCCGCAAGCAATGACCGAAAGGTGTCGTTGACGCGCTGTCGATCCATAAGCCGCAGGTAAGACCAGGCTTCACCGACAATGCCGGCAGGATCGGTTTCAAGGTTTTGCACGTCATAGACAGGCAGGGCCGGGTTGATGACGCGCTGCTCATTCCAGAACGTGAGAAACCGCTCTTTGAAAGCGGAATACAGCGTCTCGAAATCCAGCGCCTCGATTGCGTCGGGTGCCGGCAGGCGCGAAACGTCGATGCTTGTTGGCGCATAAACCACAAATGTCATGATGATCTGCCCGCAATGACGACCCGCACGCTTTCATCTTCCGCAATGGAATAATCGCCGCGATGGCCGAGAGGATAATAAACGCCGTGAATTTCCAGCGAGATCGCGCCAGTCGGCCCGGCGCTGGTGACTTTGCCGAACCGCATGCGAAAACGCGGCTCCCATTTCTGGATGGCGGTGGCAGCGGCGGAATAAAGAGCCAGGACGTTGCGCCTGGTCATTTTCGCGTCCACCAGGTCAGGCAGATCGGAACCGAAGTCCCGGCGCATGACGCGTGAACCTATCGGCGTGGTGAGGATTTTCCGGATCGACTGTTGCGTGTGGCCCCAATCAGTCAGGGGTGCGCCGGTTACGGCGTTGACGCCGGTTGAGCTTGGCATCCGCTTGCCCCTTTTCCTCGATTTCTGAAACGACATCGCCGAAGGGCGGCGTAAGTTCGCGCGCCTGGTCGGCAGTCAATGGGATGGGTTCACCGGCCGAACGCCAGCGCCCGGCAATCTCGCAGCCGGTGCGAACACGATAGTTTTTCATGGGGTTCCTCAGTCTACCGCGAAGACTTTGCTTGACCCTTCAATAATCGGGTACTGGCCTGCCGATGAGCCGCGCGTGACCTCGACCAGGTCGCCGATGCGGGCCACGCGCTTTCCGCCGTCACCGCCGAGCTGCACATTGTCAGACTGAACGATGACCTTCGGAGCGGTGATTTTCACGACCTCGCCCGTCGCCTCGATGACAGCGTCGCCAATCTTGATGTGAAGCGGCGTATCGCTGTTTTCGCGGGCGTTATCATCGCTGTAGGTCGAGAAGTCGATTTGCGCGTCAGCCAGTTCGCCGCTTTCGGACACCACGTCGACTTGCTCGCCGATGCTGTAAAGCACATCGACCTTGACGCCACCGCCTGCCAGCGTGCGCGGCTTGATCCATGGCGTCAGGTAGGGGGCCTCACCCTGCCGTGACAGCTCGACGCGATACTTGCTCTTGTCGTCGCTGATTTCGGCAATCTTGCCCTTGCGGCGACGGTTGCGTTCGCGCCGCTCGATATCGGCAATCCGGTAATTCAGTTCCTCGATATGGTTGACGAGCCAGTCATCACCTTTCATGGCGCAATCCCTTCGGCCGGCGTCAGCAGCATGGCATCCGCTTCGGTGTAGACCATGCCGTAACGTCGCATGGCGGCGATGAGGTCTTCATTGTTGCCGGCGATCTGCTTCAGCATGACTTCGATCTTGCCGGCCATGTCAGGCTCACGCGCGATCAGGTCGCTTTCGCACTTGGCGAAAAATGTTTCCATTGGAGAGCCCGGCTTCAGCGGTTGGCCGGTAACAGGCTCGGCGACGGCCTCGACGGTCAGCTTAATTTGGTGCGCCGCCAGGCGGATGCCATTCGTGTCACCGCTGATGCGTGCGCGCTTGCATTTCTCAAACCTGATAATCAGGCTGTTCAGGATCGCTGCCCACTCATTCTCTGGATCGGCGATGGCGTCGGCAATCTGGCGAAGCGTTATGTCGAGATAAAATTCGAAGTTCGCATCGGTGGCAGGCAAGCCCGCCATAAGAACTTGTTCATCCGTGACGGGATCGGACGTCACATGCGCCGATGCAACGCCGGCCTCAAACACAAGATCGACTTTGCCGTTTGCGATCAGGGAGCGAATGCCGAGGCCACTCACTTGCTCGGTATCGTCGGCATAGACGGACACGAACTGTTTTTCCTTGGGTGTCTGAAGCGCGCCGTCTGCGGTGGTCTCCAAAGCGCCAATCTCGCTATCGAGAACATTCTCGCCAACCAGCGTGCGACCCTTCAGGGCTTGGACAGCGCAGATGCGCAAGGCAATACGGACAAGAGACATGGAACCTACCGGGTTAGGAGGCTTGATTAAGCCCGATGATCAGACGGATGTGGTTGCGGTCATCGACCGTCGAGACTTGGAAAAGCGGCTCACCTGGTCGATCAAGGGCGCGAACGCTGTCCTGCTTCCGAAGCACGATTGCGGGATGTTCTGTGCGGTCAATGTGGAGGGCCGCTTTGCCGGCTGCGATCCGCGAATGCAGGGAGCGACCGCCATTGACATCAAGCGGGCTGGCCGTTTCGTCGCCCGTCCGCAGAACCGCCATGATGACGAGTTGCGGTCGATCCGGATCGGCCTTGCCGTTATTCATCGGAGAGAGCCGAATGCGCTCCGCATACCTCTGGTCAACACCAGACACAACCGCGTCACGCGCGGCCGAAAAGGAAGAAGCAATCGGCATGGCAATCTCCAAGGAGTGTGCCCGGCCGCCATTGGCGACCAGGCGCTTGTTGATGATCAGTTGGTCTTGAGCTGCACCAGGCAATCAGGCTGCTTGCAGATGGCAAGCATGTTGGATTGAGACTTCATTTCGAGGCCGGTTCCATGTTTCAGCGTCTCGGTAGAGATGAAGATCGAGCCGTCTTCGCCTTCCGTAGGCGCCTGATTGACGCGGTCGATATGATAGGCCGGGCCATCATAGGTGCGGAACATCGATTGCGTGCCGGTCGGGTAGGCCGTGCCGCTGTTATCGTCCACATTCTTGACCGTCGAAATAGAGCCATCATTCGCCTTGACCGGCAGACCACCCTTGTATTCGCGGAAGAGAATGTCGCCGAATTCGAAGACGCGGCCCCAATTGCCGCCGAGGCGCTCGCGTTCAAGCGTTGTGTGAAGGCCTGAATTCTGCGCCTGCACCCAAAACTTTTCGACCTTCGAATGCGAAATCAGCTTCGAGAAAAATTTCGTATCGACCACGGCTTCCACCGCGCCGACCGTTTCACCCTTGGCGTTGCTGATGATGTGGTCGCTGGCTTCCTCGCACTTGGCGCGGACATCGGTTCCAGCCGTGCCAAGCGCAAAGTCGATTTCCTTCTTTTCAACACCGAACGTGTCGTAAAGATTGTAGAGCACCCGTAGTTTGCCGTCCTTGATTTCGCCGCGGAGCATGCCAAGCCGCAGAAACTCGCGGGTGATGGCGTGGTTCTTGCGGATGATGACAAGCTTGCGCTCAAGTTCGGCATCGAGCGATCGCTCGGTAATCTCGCCGTTGACGACTTCCAGTAGCCCGTCGATATCGCCGACAAGGATGTTTTCGAAGTGCGTGAAATGCGGGATTGCGATGATGATGCCCTTCTGTTCATCATCATCGGCAACTTCACCAGGCGCACCCGGTTCCTGATGCGAGAGAACCACAATCTGGCCTTCGCGAAAGTCGATGCGAACCATGCGCGAACGCTTCGGCTCGCCTGGCGCAATGTTCAGCGCATTGAGAAGGCCGAAGGTGCTCGGCAGTTTGTTGACCTCGTCAGTGAGTTCAACGTTGGAGTAAGGCAGCAAGATTTCAGGCATTGCCGATTGTTCCTTGTGAAGAAAAAGGCGCAGGACATCGCGTCCCGCGCGCGCAGGCTGAAAGGCCGGCTATTGTTGAAAAGGGTGGATCAGGCGCGCAGGATCAGGCCGAGGCGGTCTTCGATATCTGCGATGGCAGCGGTCTTTTGCGCGTCGGTCGCGCCTTCAGGCCAGACGATGGAAGCGCGGTTGAGAACCGAGAAGCGGCGGGAATAGAGCAGGCCATCAACGCGGTCCACGCCGTCCGGCGCTTCGCAATCTTTCAGGCAAACGCCGTGAACGATCTGGCTACCGTCCGTCGCGGCCGGGTCCCATGCGACCAGTTTGCCGAGCTTGTCACCGGCCGGCGCTTCTTCAGTTCCGGCGATCCGGCCGACGAGCTGGCCGAGCTTGACCAGTCGGGCTTTACCGCCAGTGCCGCCAAGCAACGTACCAACGGCGCGCGAGATTTCGGGATCTACTTCCTTCTTCAGCAGCGTGGACATGCCGGGGGTCTGCTGGAATTTCATAACAGGCAAAGTGCCCATGGTTCTTTCCTTTCGAAAGGAATTGGAGTTTCAGGTGTGGCGCGCGGAGCCGCTTATTTCTTCATCTTGGCGGCGCGGGCATCCATCCGGGCAGACAGACCGCCCTTGGCTTGCGGTTTGCCGTTCGGCTCGCGGTTCAAGCCTTCGGCATTCATCATGCGCTTTGGCGGCTGGTATTCCTGCTCGCCGGCGTCGGCGTCGGCCTTGGGAGCAAAGGAAAGAGTTGCCTTGGCGGCTTCGACGCTGTTGCCCGAGTTGAACAGATGTTCGGCAAGGGCCTCACGGCCCTTTGCCTCTTCCAGACCCATGATTGCCGAGCGGCGTTCAAGGGCTTCCTTGACGGCGTTGTCAGCCGAGGCTGTGAGTTTTGCGACCTGGTCTTTCAGACCGTTAACTTCGGTTTCCAAGCGATCCGCGCGCTCTTTGTCGGTAGCCATTTTGATGTCCTTTGCAGGGGTTGTTGTTGCAGGCTCGGGTGGATGGACTGACGCCATCGACCAGTTCTTTGTTTTTGCCAGCGCCACCAGTTTTTTGGGGGCTTGAGCAAACAGGCCATAATCAAATGCCGCGACCGTCTTGGCCTTTCCGGTCGCCGTTGCATCGGCAAAGCCTTCGGCAACCGCCTGATCGGGCGTGTACCAATGCTCTGCCTTCATGATGTCGCGGCACTCCTCCGGGCTTTTGCCCGACTTGGCGGCGTAGACGCGGGCATAAGACGTTGCCAAAGCTTCGAGCGCTTCGATTGTCTTGCTGTGTTCTCCGGAGTTGCCGAAGGTGTAGCCGCTTGGATCGTGGATCATCATCACGGAGCCGGCCGACATGGTGACGGTCGCGCCCGCCATTGCGATCAGGGACGCTGCAGAAGCGGCAATTCCCTCGACGATGATGTTGGTAACGCCGGGGCGCGCCGTGAACAGCGCATGGATCGCAGCGCCTTCCGTGGCAACGCCACCGCCTGAATTCAGATGCACGTCGAGTTCGGACTCGGCGTCAATCTGCGAGAGGGCAACGATCACGTCAGCAGACGTAAAACCGTCTTCAAAGTAATAGTCGCCGACATAGCCGGAAAGCCGAAGCTTTCCGTCTTCAACAATTGCAGCCATTTGGGATTGCCTTAGTAGGGGCGGAACCGACCGCTGATAGCGTGCCGCCGTGGTTTGGGTTGCTCGCCGCGCGCAATCTGGCAATTGCGGATGGCTTCGTTTAATGCGCGTTGCACCTGGTCGAGCGACGCCGTGGAATAGCGCATCATGTCTTCGCCGAAGCGGCCTTCCGTCATCATTTCGCCGGACAGCAACGCTTCTTCGACCTTGCGAAGTTTGAGGGCGCGGGCGCACCAATCGACTTTCAACGGGTCTTCGATATCAGCCATCAAGCGGCGTCCTTTACTGGATCTCGGTTACCGGTCGCAGCCGCCCCAAGCGGCCCGCCACCCCCGCCTTGCGAGCGGCCAAACGGATGCGGAACGCCTGCGGCTTCGAACATCTTCTTTTCGATGCCAAGCTGCTCGATTTGCTCTTCGCCGTTCTTGCCGGCCTGAGCGCATTCGTCGTGGAAGGTGGATATTCCAGTTTCCAGCCGAATTTTGACGGCAAGCGCTGCCTTGTAGTCGTCGGCCGATGGCGCAGCCGGTCCGCTCCATTCAGACTGGTAGACGCTTTCGCGGTCCCGGCTGAAGGCTGCATATCCACCCTTGAACGGAATGATCTTGCGAAAGATCATCTCATCAAGCCAGCGCTCAAAAACAGCTTGAAGGAACGGGGCAACGACCCGCGAGCGCCGCCGCATGACGATAGGCCAGATGGTGGCGACGGCCATGCGAACCGACGAATAGGAGGCGTTGGAATGATCCATTGCCAGCGCCTCGTATGTGATACCGAGGCAGCGGGCGATTTCCTTCAGGAGACTTTGGAAGAACGGCAGATATTGCGATCCAGGCGTTGCGGCCGAGTGCATCTCGAATGTCTCTCCCGGTCCAAGATGATTGATGCGGCCGGACTCAGACATCGAAATGCCCTTGTTCTTCAGGGCATCAATGCGATTGCCCCAAACATCCATCAAGTCTTGCTGCAGGTCGCCGATGAACCCTTCCCAATCACCTTCAAAACCCTTGGGAGCCTCCATGTCAGAAAGCGTCCGGATGGCGTCAAAAGCGGTTTCGCTGGGTTCAGGACTTTTGATCGTTGCAGCGAAAATGGTCTGTATCAGCGCCGTGGCAAGCGTGGCATCCGCGAGCTGATCTGACTGTGCGATGACCTTCAGCGCCGGCGCAATGACCGAAACTCCGCGCGGGCTATTGAGGTTGGCAGCGCGGTCCATGACGTGAATAACGTCAGCGCCGTCAATAATGCGATCAGTTTCAACGCCGTTCTTCCGGACGCGGAACTTGTAGCCAATCGCCCGGTTGTGTTCGTCATGGTAGACGCCCTGATCAAGCCCCTCGCTTTCATTGGTTGTGCGCTGACAACGGTGCGAGGCCAGAATGGAAACCTTCAGGCCAGTGGTCAGGCCGAGGCGACGCTGCACATCGAGCGGCAGTTGATCGAGAACGGCAAAGCCTTCACCCGATGCAAGATAGCTCCGCGTGAGCGCTTCCGCCATATCGGCAATCGTCGCCTTACCGGCAAGATCGCATTCCTTCGGATTCCAGGCATAGCGCCGCCAAAACCGCTCAACATTTCGGCACCAAGCCGAGGCCTGTTTTTTCGAGTAGCCAAAGGCTTGCAGCTGGGAGCGCAGGTTCAGTTTCAGTTCGTCTCCGATGGTGTCGGTGATGATCTGTTCGACTGCGCCCGATATCCAGCCGCTGTTTTGCATGAAGTCGAAGGCGAGCGCCGAGGCGCGTTCGGCCGACTCGCGAACATCGAGCCGGGCATCGCGCGTCACGGCGCGGCGCATGGCAAGGGTTCCTGCCGTGTCGCCGCGCAGATACCGCGCAGTCATCTTTCGCGCCAGCGGCTTGTTTGCGGCCGGGGCTGACACCCGAACCGAATTTGCCTTGACGCGATGGCGAGGTTTTTCACTCAAGAGTATGACCCCCAACGTTTGCGCTGACGCGGCTGCTTGCCGGTTGCTTGCGCTGGTTTCGGTTGTTGCTTGCTGAAGGGGCTTTCGTCGGCCAGGTCGAACAAGTCGTTGAGCTGTTGCGGTTCGCCGTGAAGGTCACGGATCAAATCGGCCCAGCGGTCTGTTGTCAGCCGGCGCTTGTTTTCGAGGTGCCAGCCAAGCGCGTAGGCGTAAACGGTCACGTCAAACCAGTCGTTCTGGCGACCGTTGATCTTCTTCCATTTGCGCCCGGCCTTCGGATTAACCAGCTTTTTGGAGCCACGCTTCAGGCTGGTGCGCGCCTCTTCGGCCTCATCGACCAGCCGTTCCGCCGTCAGCTCCTTCGCGAAATCAGTGTCGCAAAGGTTGGCGGCAAAATGGATGGTTCCACGCGGCCACTGGCTATCCTCGCCGACGCCCTGAACCAGATTGGCGAGAGCGGCAGTCACGGCCGTTTTCACATCGTAGAGGCCGACTGGATAAAGCTGGACTTTGGCAATCACCCTTTTTCGATGATCCTTGATATCCTGCTTTTTCGGAGTGCCGAGCCAAGGCAGGCCGACAGGTTCGCGGCCATCGAGAGCAAGAACATTTGGACGGCCGGCGCAGAACCGGTAAACCCGATCCGTCGCCCAACCGGTATCGACGCCGGAAAGGTCAATACCTTTCTCGTTCCCGCTCGGCGTGACGTACGTTCGCGAAAGCGCATCGGAAAGCTTGATCCAAGGTTCGTCCGACTTGTCGGGCGACCCCTCGAAAACTTCGCGGTCGATGAGGCAATGCTGACCGCGTGGGCCGATAGCATAGACGGCCCACTTGATGCCGTAGCCTTGAACGTCAGCAGCGGACACCAGCAATGCCGCCCATTCAGGGATGACATTGTTCGGAATGCCTTCGGAGCGTGCGGCCTCAACGATCTTTTCATGATCGATTTCCTCGCCACCCGGATCATAGGGCAATGCCAAATCCTGCTGGTAGAACGCTTTCATTTTGGTGGTGTCGCCTTGGGCCGCCATCCATCGGCCCCAAATGTCAGCCCACCTTTCGCGTGGCGCATATGCGGACCAAAGCTGATAGCTTGGCTCCCACTCCCGGCATCTGCCTTCCTTTACGGGACAAAGCCATTTTGGAAGGTCGGCTGGATCAATCGCCAACGGCACTGGATCGTTACCCTCATGGACACGGCGCGGAATCCAGTGCGCCTGTTCTTCCATCCTCCGCTTGTGACCGTCGAGCATCGGCTCATCACACCTGAGGCAGCGCATGTGAACCGGCAAGCCGCGATCCGGATCAGGTCCGCGCATCATGTCAAATTCGAGCGCCTGATAAGTCCCACAATGCGGACAGGGCACATATCGATAACGATGGTCGCCCGCCTCGAAATCTTCGGTAATGGCGCATTCGCCGGCGATGCCGGGTGTCGATCCTTGCCATTCCTTGGCAAGATCGCCGTACATCTTTTGACGTGCGCGCGCCTGGTCGCGAGGGCTACCGCGACCGTCCACGTCTTTGGGATAGCCCGTGACCTCATCCATCGCCAGATACTTGATGGACACCATCTGCAAGCCCTTGGAAGAACCTGCGTTGACGATCTGGCAAAAGCCACCGGCATAGCGCTTGAACGCGGACGTGCTGCCCTGTTCGTCCCGGCTGTTGACCGGCATCACCTTGTGAGAAATGCGCGGCGAAACCTCAATGGTTGGCTGCAACTTGATGCGGTTAAACTTCGTGGCTTCTTCCAGCGTCGGCAGCACGATCATCATCGAGCCAGGCGCTTGATCCACGATGAAGCAAAACCAGTTTTCGATTGCGGTCGACTTGCCGAGCTGCGCAGCCCAGCGGCATGTCACGCGCCGCGCCGGATGATCCGGATGCAGGCAATCTTGCGGTTCGCGAAGATACGGCACGCGGTCCGTCAGGAAGTCGCCCGGCCAGGGCGAACCCGACTCCGGCGAAACCTTGCGATACGCGTCTGAAAACTCGCTGATCGTCAGGTCTTCTGTCGGCCGGCTGGCTGCTGCCATGCCGCGAAACAGAACCAGTGCACCATGGGCAAGTTCTGGAAATCGTGCGCGCACATCGTGAATGGTCACCGCGATACCCGTCCTTGCTGGTTACTGGACGAGTTCACCGCCCTCCGCTTGGCGCTTCAGCGCTTCAAGCTGTTTTGTGACCTGGTCGTTGAAGGTCGCCAGACCGAGTTTCGCGAACCCTTTCAGGGCAAGGCGCACGGCCCGTTCGTCCCAGCCATACTTGAGCGAGAGCGTTGCCGCTTCCGGCTCGATGGCGCGTTCGAAAGCGCTCTGCATCAGAGCGACGGCATCGCGGCCGGCCTGATCGACCTCGTCAACGACAGTGAGTTCGCCTCGCCGTTTGGCGAGGTCCATTTCCTTCAACTCGGCGTCGGCGAGCGCTTTGCGCGCGTTGCCATCTGCCTGCGTTTTGTTGCGGGAGTGAGCACCGCTTGATGCTGGTGCCGGGCTGGCAGGGCTGCTGAAGAGCGTGCCGGCCGGGGCGGAACGAATGCGAATGTTTCCGGATCGATGTTCGACCAGGGCGACATAATCGACCTTGTTCGACTTTCCGTCTTCACGAAGCGGCAACGCTTCCGCGTGCTGCTTCAGGTAACGGGAGAGCGTCGAACGGTCCACTTTGTCGCCGTCTTGCGTCAATCGCGCTGCCGCTTCCGTGATGGAAATCCAGTCTTCGTCCATGAAATCCATCCGTGCAGCGTGCGTGCACCGTGCGTGTATGCGTGTACCGCTTTTCGAAAGTGCAACTAGTGAAATCCCGCAGTACCCCAGTCCCGTATGGTCGTTTTTCTTCGAAAACGGTCCCTAAATGGGGGGAGGGGGTGCTCCCCCAGAAAGGAGGAAGGGGCAATGGGTCAGGGGACCAGCTTGTCGAGCACCGCCGAAACACGTTGGTCGAGCAGTGGAGCGGCGACCTGATGGAAGGCAGCGGCCGTTGAGCCCGTGGACATTTCCACCGGAATGAAGACACCCGACCGGGCGAAGGTAATCTTACTGCCCGACGAATTCAGCCGGTAGTAAACGTGCCCGTTGAACTTTGGAACATCCTTGCGATCCGGGAATTTCCCGCCCCGCATGAATGATCCCGGATAAAGTGTCGCCTTGCCTAATGGCCTTGCTACCACACCACCGGGCGTTTCCTTTGGTCGCAGATACTTGAGGCGGATGTTTCCGCCACGCGTGATCATGTCATAGACATACCGACCGGGCCTAGCGGCCAGAGGATTGCCAATCGCTTTGACGATGACGGCGCGCGGTAAGCCGGTTTGCTTCGTCAGGTTCCGGATCACAACTGTTTTCGAGCGGTTGCCCACCTGGTTGACGATGCGGGGCAAGACTTTCGGGAATTGCGCATTCAGCGTTTGAAGGCGCTTGCCGTACTTGGCAAGGTTTCTGTCGGCCCATCGGGTTGTGATGATACCAGACATGGCCACGCCTCCAGGAAACAAACCCGTCATAAATGCAAAAAGGCGACCGGGTTAAGGTCGCCTTTGCCAAGTCCGCCGATGATATAGCTGTCGCACTGGCCTTGAATCGGTCTCTCCGGAGAGAGGATCAAGGCAGGGTCTACCCGGCATACCCGCGTGGGAGGTTTTAAACTCCACTCGCCGGTCGAGACCGACGCGCTTGCACAGGATCAGTAGATCATCCTGTGCTATGCATAGTCACAACTGTTCGAGCAATGCAAGAGAGGTTTCGACTGGCGTGATCGCACCGAACATCTCCACGGCGACGATAGCACCACTCGCAATCCGCTCTCCGTCAACCACCTTGTCCTTGCGCAGTTTGGTGACATGGCCAGTGAAACCGGCAAACGGGCCACTGCTAAAGCAAACCCTGTCGCCACGCCGGAAGCTCTTGCAACGCTCCAAATCAAGGTCAAGCTCCTGAGTACCGAAGAGCTTGAATCGATTCATTTCCTCGTCTGATACACGATGCGGCGTGATCATGCCGCCAACGAAGCCCGCCACACCTTCCAGTCGGGCAATTCCGCAGACTGCGGCGGGAGAATACACGATGTTGACCAGCACATAACCGGGCATCATCGGGCGCAAAACATCATGGATGACGCGACCACGAACGACCTGTTTGCCGCAGTTTTCCATGGGCAAAAAAGTTTTTACACCGGCTTTGCCAAGGGCGTCTTCAACAACTTTTTCCGCCTTGTGCTTCGTCTCGACAACGAACCACTCGCGTTTTCCCGGCTGATTCTCCGCCGCCATTGAAAGCATGGTGACGTTGAGCCGCTTCGTGTTCTGCATCTGGTCAAACAGCGATGCGAAACGCGTGAGGTCATAAATCTCCGGGTTGATCGGATCGATGGCAGCATAGATTTTCACGTTATGCATCATTGGAACGGCCCTCGTTGATGGAAGAAAGGAAAAGGGAAAGCGCAGCCTCAACTGCGGTATCGAGATCATCCGCCCCGTCATCGACAGGCGGGAAGTAGACCCATTCGGGCGAGTATTCGAGGAACGGCCAGCCGTTGCGGTTATGCAGATCGGCCCAGGCAGCGAACAGATCGCTATCGCGGTGGACCTGCCGGAAGTTTTGCACGACAGGCAACAAGGCAAGCGACGTGGTGTAGGGTTCACGCCTCCGGGCATGGTCGCGCATGGCGTTGACCATCGGCCAACCGTTGTCCCGGCGCTTGTCGCTCATAAGCTGTTCGCGAGAGACAACGCCCTTTGCGATCCGAACTTCGTCGAAGCTGGTCAGGTGCAAAGGTCCGGTTGGCTCTTTGGACAAGGCTTCAAAGCGCGTTCCCATCCAGAGCTTGCCGCAGACCTTGGCAATGCCACGCGTCTGAACAGGCTCAGCAAGTGCATGCTCCGGCAGATCACGCCAATGATGGTTTTTGAGGTAAACCGCCGCAGCCATCAGGTCAGCAGGCTTGGCCCAACGAAGATAGGCGGGTGTCCGCTCCACGCATTCGGTCCGATCTTCTGGTGAAAGGGCGAACCATGCATTGCGAGCGAATTCAACATCACCCTTCTTCCACGTCGCAAACCAGAGCGTGAAGGCGTGCTCAATCTTTTTTCGATCAGCCTTTTTCAAAACTCCCTCTTCCGCGCCAGCGGCTGGAGAGTTTTCTGGAATGTTAGTTGGAAGATTCTTATCTTGGTGGAACTCCTCCACCACCTTCGGGTCGTCATTTCCACCACCTTCGGGAACCATTTCCACCACCTTTTCAGGCGAACGTGGTGGAACCGCTCCACCACCTTCTCCGGTGTTGGCATCGGCAGAACGCGGTGGAGGATTTCCACCACCTTCATCATCCTTGGAATTTGCGGCAGTGCCAGACAGGTCACGGCCCGGCCAGCGCGCCACGTATTCGTTCCGCTTCCATTTCTGGCCGCGAAAACCGTGCTGCGTGACGACGATCCAACCGCTTTCTTCGGCGATTTCGAGGTGTTTCAGAACCGTCTTCTTGTCGAGGCCAGTCAGGTCAACAAGTTCGGAAATCGGCGGGTAGCATGAACCGCCGGTCGCATCCATTTTCAGGCCGAGAGTGTGCAGCACAAGCCGCGTGATCGGTGGTAGGCCGGATTTCCCGACCGCATGCCGCCAAGACCATGCGCGCGACATTGCGCCGTGATCGGGTTCTATCACCGTACACCGCCTTTCCGCGCCACATCACGCAGGAAAGAGCGAACAGCATGCACGCCTAGAACGACCGTATGCGGCAATCCACCGTCCGGCAGACGGGTGGCGTTTATGGCGGCGAATTCCAAGTCCAGAGCATCCACGCCAAGCGAGAATTGCGCGGCCTGCAAGACGCGACGAATGGCAGCATGATCGCGATAGATGACGCCCTGCGGCGCGCGCAAGAGCCAGTCGGCGCGCTCCGCATCTGTCTGGCAATCTGCCAGAAGTTCAACAATCGGCATCAGGTCACTCATCGGCCAATTTCCCGCTCAACCTTGCGCGCCAGCACGCGGAAGCTGTCCATTTGCTTGGAAAGGTCGGCATGGGCCTGCTTCTGCGCTGCTGCGGCTTTTTCGGCGGCTGCGCAGGACGTTGCGTAGGCGGCAAACGCCGCGTCGATACGTGCCGTTTCCGTCAAAAACTCATCGAAAAGCGGGTTAGACCCTGCCGGACCGAAGAACTGTTCGCGGACCTGCGACACCCAATCTCGCGGCACGCCGAGATCCTTTGCAACGGCTGCATCTGTCCAGGGCGACTTATAGGCTTCCTTGCCGTAAACTTCGTCCAGCTTGTCATTGATGATGCGCCGGTCTTCGCGGCTCAGGTCGCGGGGCTTGTCGGCAATCGTCGCTGTTGTGTCCGCCATGGCAATCTGTCCTTTACGCTTGGAAGGGCTTGCATGGATGGGGCAGAAATCCTTGCGCGGACTGTTGCCGACCACCCATCCCTTGTTCTGGAAATGCTGTGTTGCCGCACTTGGCGGCTTGCGATTGAGCCCGGTTTGATGCGGGAAATAGGCGACGCCCCCGCAGCAGTCGCACGTGATCTGCATGGCCTTCGTGGTCTTGTCGCCGTAGGGAATGGAGACTTCTGGAAAGGTGCGATCGGTCACGCGGAAACCTTTCTTTTTTTGAACACGTCGAAATCCTTCCGCAGTTCGATAAAGACCGACTGCGTGCGTTCGTCCGTGTTGATTTGAGATGTGCTGGTGATGCCAAGAAGGCTTTTCAGGACCGTTTCGGCCTGCGTTCCGTCATAGATCGCACGCGTCTTGTCCCGCATTTCAAGGAAGCGATGGAATGCCTTATCGGCGCAAAGGGTCGCAGCCTGGGCGGCGAGATCATCACAGAGCAGCTGGCCTTGTCGCGGCTGTTTGCCACCATGACGGACACGCATGGCCTCATAGGACGCGAGGCGTGCACGGGCGGCGCTTTCGGCCTCACCATTTCCGGCGGCGATAGCTGCAGCAAGTCGAAGCTTGGCCGTGTGGATGACCGGTCCGAACCGTTCCGTTTGAACGGCCCCAAATCGAACTGCAAGAACACGCTTCGAGGTGGCAATATCGAAATGAATCCAACTTGCGTTCCGGTGCTTTCCGAATGAAAGAACGGGATGGCCTTGAATCCATCTACGCGGCACGCCGATACGGTCCGCCATCGCAAGCAACTCGTCATCCGAATCCGCCCACATGTGGCACATCACCATGCTGCCAAACGGCGCGCGCATATCGTCAACGTAAACGCTCATGCTGCCACCTCAAGCGCGTACCCGCCCCATTGGATGGCCATCGCATCAGCTATTCCAGGTGAGGTCTGCGAGCGGATTTTCCAGCGATCCGCGCCGGGTGATGCCCGATGCACGACCGACCATCGCTTATGCTCATCTGTCCCCGCCTTTGGCGGTACGAGCCGGTTTGTGGCAACAAGCGGCGGCAATCCGCGAAGATAGAACGACGTCGCCTTGAAAGTGGGATCGCCGAAGTGCCACGGCTGGACTGTTTGCGCGGCCTTATAATAGTTGCGGATACGCTCTTTCGCGTAACGATGCATCACCGGGTTTTCGACCGCAACGCGTTCGATAGGGGCATTCCAGCAATCGGAAAACAGTGCTGCCCCCTCATCGAGAAGCCGCCACATGATGAGAAGCTTCTGTTCGCGGGAAAGCGACTTCCAGACGCCGCGCTCCATCGGGGTGGCTTCATTAGGGGCATTCGTTGGAGGTTCTTTGAGCCAACGGACACCCGAGTTGCAAAGCCGTGTGCAAGGTGGATGCATGACGGCCAGCAAATCCCAGCCTTCATTGAGAAGCTGGCGGATATCGCAGACTATGTGCCTGTTACTGCCGTCATCTGCTGGCAGCAGATCGCAAGACCAAACATCGTGGCCGAGTTGTTGGAACGCGCGGCGAACAATCCCGGAAGTTTCACAGCCAATAAGAATTTTTAGCGGCTGCACGGGCTTGAAATGGGAATTGGAGAAGCAAACGCTCATGCCGCCTCGCTTTCCGCCTGCGCGATTTCCTTCGGCTGAAAATCCTTCCAGTCCACGCGGCGAACGATGGTTGCGCTGCCGTAACTTCCGGCCTCGTCACGCTCCCAGACGAACCACGCCGTATTCATGCGGCTGCTGGCCTTATTTCCCTCCCATCCGTCGCGGTGCATCATTGGAAGTCGGCGCTTGAAAACGTAGACACGCGCGGGCGGGCAATCGTCCAAGACGAAATTGCGGTCATCGTCCGCGAACCCGCAAAGGAAATTCAGGTTGAGCAAAAGCGCCATTTTGCGCGGCTTGTAGACGCGCAGTGCGTAGGCCACGAATGCGTTCAGGTCATCGCCATATGGCGGATTGGTGACGATATCGTAAGAACCGGCTTCGTCCGGCTGCGAGGTCAAGAAGTCCTGCACCGCCTGCAATTCGCCATTGCTGTCCGCCGTGCCGTAGTCGTTAATATCGGCCAGCACGACGCCGTAGCGAAACGCTTCCAGCATGCGCGCGATGGCACCGCGCCCGCAGGCGGGTTCCAGCACGCATGCGGTAAATTCTTCCAGCGCCAGCAGCGTAAACATTGCTTCCGGCGGCGTCTCATAGAGGTTCGCGCCGCGCTCTTCCTTTGTGGCGGTGGCCGTGCCGACAGCCGCGCGAAGATTGGCTTTGGTCGGCTCAAGACCGGCAGCAAGCCGCGCCTGAATAGCCCGTTCAACAATGCCGGGTTCGCGATGTTCTGCCGCTGCGAGCTTGCGAGCGTCGTGGATTTCCTTTCGGGAAAGGCCGGTATCGTTAGACGTAAAACCGTTTCCATCGGGAACGGTTTTCGGCCTTCCGCCGACTGAAGCTTGACCCGCCGCCTGTGCCTCGTCCCATTTATCGGCAATCAGGATTTTTGCTCGGGCTTCGATCAACAGCGCGTCGGCCTGCATGCGCCGCGCCTTGGCAACCAGCTTTTCGGTTGCGCCGATCTGTTCGGCGAACTGCGCGGCGGTCTTCGCCTGATTGTAGGCGACTGATGCGACGATGCGCGCGTTGATGATGTCGCCTTCATCCAGCAGCGCCCGCGCCCGTTCCACCGTGGCGACCAGCCCGGAAGCGTCGGCGACCGACACTACAGCGGTTTCCGTCTCGTGTTCCGGCATATCGCCCGGCTCAGCTATGCCTTCCAGCATTGCCAGCATTTCGCGGGCGCGGTCGGTCGGGTAATAAGTTTTTCCGTCCTTCTTATCGCGCGTCAGATAACCATTGCTGACGGACTTGTTCGCACCAATGCTCTGCTGTTGCGTTTCGACCGTCACCACGCCATCGCGGACGGCGGCAGTGATAACGACAAGGGCGCTTGGGCCGGGTTTGGGGAGCTTGACTTGCTTATACGGGGCCATCAGTGCGCCCTCATCAAACGGTCAAGATATGCCTGCCCCAAACCGGTTAGCTTGGCGGTCTCACCCTCTGCGGTAAGGTGGAGATAACCGCAGCGGCGGCACTCTTCGGCAACAATATTAAGAGTGAGGTCCAGGGCGGATAAATCGACTTTTCCGCCCTCGAATTGCACATGTCGCAAAAAGCCCCTTGCACGGTCGGACAAGGGGCGTTTCATCAGTTGGTTGATGGCAGGGTCGGTCAGAAGCGTCATTCCGCACCTCCAACGACGCTAAGCCCGAACTTCTGACCACCCGAGGCTTTCACGCTGGCGAGGGCTTTACGGAAGGCAGCCAAGCCCGCTTCCAGTTCCGCAGCATCCCGGTCCATTTTCGTGGCTTCGGCTGGCGTTACCACCATGTCGACAATTGCCACCGCGCCGCCCGAGATCAAGTCACCAGCCTTGCGCACCATGTCTGAATAGGTGACGACGACGCATTTTTCGGTGGCGCGTTCGCCTTCCGGGTCCGACAGCCGCCGCCCGTTCAGTTCGGCCATTGCTGACGTAACGAGTGGCACCCCGCATTCGCTTTCCAGCGCATAAACAGCGTGCAGCGGCATCAATTCCGGGTCGGTCGCGTTGTTCATGCGTCCGATATGGCTCTTTGAAATCGAAGATATTTCCGCCGCACGCTCAATGCCGCCCGCGAGGCGGATAAGGTCACGTTGCGCGGCTTTGATGCGGTGAAACCATGCGTTTGAAATCATGAGACAATACCTTTCCCGCGCCGGGAAATACCCGGCGTTTTTCCCGTGGTGGGAATTGATCGAAGATGAGAGTTTCAGGGCGACAGAAAGTTACGGAGGCCCACATGCAGATTGAGAATTACCCGCGCCGGGCATCAGGAAATGAAGCGCTCCGGCGCGGGTCGCGGCGGGCTGGGAGGAATGCCCGCGCGAAAGGAGAACAAGGCCAATCATTCTGCGGCCTCGCGACGAACGGATTTTTCCGCGACGTCAAGCCAGTCCATTACCCTCTGGTAGGTGCGGATATTGAAGCTCAATCCCGACTGGACACGGGACAGAAACTTGCTGTCTCCCACCGCCGCAATACCGATAGCGGAAAAGCTTGTACGCCCGGCTTTCGCGTACGCGTCAGCGCGAGAAATCAGGCTATTGCGAATATCGCTTTCGGTGATGATGCTACGGTCGGTCATAACGCCATATTCGGGATTCATCCCGAATTGTCAAGGGATGCTTCCCGATGGACGTGAATATCGAGGCTATGCGACAAGAGCCTATGGAAACGTCGCTGCAAAAACGTCTTAAATTCCGAATGGATATGCTCGGGATGAATGCTTTCGAGACTGCAAACAAAGCAGGCTTGGGGCCGAGTTTTGTGCGCGACATTCTGCGTGGCAAATCTCGCAATCCAACCGTTGAAAAATTGGAGAAGCTCGCAGCGGCACTCAATACGACTGTCGACTGGTTTCTAGGCGATCCCGAGGCGGGCGCGGTCCCTGATACGCTGACAAGCGCCGTTAGCCGCGCTGAAATTGAGGGCATTGTGGTTAAGGGAGATATTCAGGCAGGCACATGGCTTGATATGTCGATTATTGATGACGACCCAGATCAGAAAGAAATGATTCCTGTAGCGCGCGATCCGCGTTTTCCTTACGCAAAACAGTACGGTCTGCGGGTTAAAGGCGACTCTATGGATCTAGAATACCCCGATGGAAGTTATGTTTCTGTCGTGGACTATGCGGACAGCGGGATTTCCATGAAGGCGGGCCTCACTGTGCACGTAGAGCGCAGAAATGGTCATCTTGTTGAGGCCACACTCAAGGTCATTGAACTCACCCCGGAGGGACAATTGCTATTGTCGCCCAGGAGCAGCAATCCGAAGCACCTTCCGCTACGACTTGAGGGTGATGCCGGAACTGAAATTGTAATCTGCGGGGTAGTAACAGGAAGTTACCGACGCACAGCCATATGATTTGCTATCGCAAGATAGCGGTCTCCTCCCGAAACTCAGCAAAACAAGACAGCCGCATCGATGCGGCTTTTTTGTTGCCGTCTATTCGGGATTAGTGCCGGCGTCCCGAAATTCGGGACTCATCCCTTGACTTCGGGATCTGTCCCGAATACGTTCCCTCCATCCTGACCGTTAAACCCCTTGGCGGTTTGGGAAGCATAGCCGGGCGGCGCGCACCTCGAACATATCCCGTCGCCCGGCTCCCCACAGACGGATGGAGAACGGGAATGCACATCAAGACGGCTAACGACAATGAACTGACACAGGCGATGGCAGATGCGATTCTGCGCGTTGGTGATGGCTGCACCAGGACCGACCTGCGTGAATGGTTTTTAGAGGCAGAAATCACGCGTTGCGGCAATGCCGCAATTGCCCGCGCCCACGACATGAGCATCGAAACCAAGCGCATCGCGGCCTGAGCGTCCGCTCCGGTTACCGTCTCGTACGAGGCGGTTTCCCGAACGGATGACAGGAGATCACCGCATGTTCACCATTTCCCCGATCATCACCAACTCGCCAGCAGGTAACGAGGTCCGCGTTCTGCAGACCATCGTGGGCGTATGCGCCGCAGCCCTTCTTACGGCCAGCTACGCCGTCGCAGCCTTCTACTTCTGAGCACCGCTCAGACACGGCCACACTCACCAGCAATCAAGTTGCCACCGGAGGGAGAACATGAAACAGCAGCAATCCGAGAGCCAGACCGAAGCGCGACAGCCGTTGTTTCGGGTCCGCTTCTATGACGGCTTCACCATTACCACGACCGCCGCCAACGCCCTGCGCGCCGAACAGAAGGCCCGCCGCCATCGTCCCGGCTTTGTCGAATCCGTCCGCATCATCAATGGAGTTCACTATGCGAAGTGATGACGTGTTCCGCTTTTTGATGGCGCATGACTGTGACCGCCAATGACTAGCCCTGTCGGGAATATTCACACGCTACAAGAGGCTGCGGCCCATCTGCGCATGACTAAACGTCACGTCGCTAAGGTCGCACGCGAACACGGATTTTGTAGCATATCGGGTCGTGACATGCTGTTCAGCGATAGCGATCTTCAAAACATTTGGAACATACTTCGATGCCCCTTAAACTCACCCAAAGAAAAGGTTCGGACGTCTGGTACATCAGGGGTACGGTCAGAGGAAAAAGCGTTTTCGAGTCTACTGGCACACGCGACCGCGAAAGCGCAGAGCAAATCCGCATCAAGACCGAGGCGGACCTACTGACGGAGAGCATCCACGGAAAGAAGGCTCTCATAACATTCACAGAAGCTGCCAACGCTTACATAAAAGCCGGTGGATCGTCACGCTTCCTTATCAAGATCGCGAAGAAAGACGGCGTGGCCTCGGGACTTGTTCCCCATTTCCGAAACAAGATGCTGAAAGACCTCACGCAAAGGGACCTAGACGACGCAGCCGACAAGCTGTTTCCTACGGCCTCCCCGGAAACCAGGAATCGGCAATGCCATACGCCATTTATTGCAGTCTGGAATAATGCTGTCACGAACCTTTGGGCTGAGCCGCGCCAGTGGAGGCGACCGCGCGCGCCAAAAGGCACCAACGTTGTAAGATCGACAAAGACGAGGGCGGGTACAAAGCCAACCACGTATGATCGAGCATCCCAATTTGTTGCGGAAATGTCGCCAGCCGCTGCGCAGGTTATGACCGCGCTTTTCTACACCGGTATGCGCCCGATTGAACTTTTCGTTTTGCGGGCCGAAGACGTGAACGTTCAAGACCGATGGATAACAATTCAATACAGCAAGACAGGAGAGCCGCGTGGCGTTCCGATGCACGAGTTCCTTGTGCCGTTATTCACTGCATTGCAGGTGAGGGGCGGCGCAGTATTCCGCACCCACAAGGGCGAACCATACCCGCCAACCGATGAATTCGGAGGGCAGATTTCCTCCGCAATCACTGGCGCGCGCCGTCGCCTCAAAGAGCGCGGCATCATCATGACGGATATTTCGCCCTACACCGCGCGGCATACAGTCTCGACGCAGCTCATCATCAACGACGTTCACCCATACAAAAAAGACCAGATCATCGGCCATGCTGCAGACGACATGAGCCGCCACTACACCAACATTCCCCAACAGCCCTTGATTGACGCAATCAACACGCTCCCGGTTCCCCAACTCTGGCGCGACCTACATTGGTGGGTCGAGCCAGTCTATTGGTCGCGCCGGCTGGTTAAGTGGGGGAAATCCAAGGCGACGATAACGAGAAGCGCCAAATGATTAAACGTTTGTTGAAGGCACATTGATGCTCAAGTTAGAGCAAATCCTCAAGCGTGACCTCTTCCTTCTCTTCATCGTCAAGCGGTGGCGAAACTTGGAGTTTGATCATTGCGATCTTCCGCCACCTAGAAGCTTTTATTTCGTCATCGATAGAAATTGAAAGCGAAAGCGAGCCTGAATGCTCCGGCGTAATGCCTAAGCCCGTAGGTGTTAGGACCAATGCAGACTCTTCGGTTGGGCTCTCCACTTCGATCTCACGGTCAGCAAAAACCGTCTGGCCGTGGCTGTCTTCGAACTCGGCTTTGAATCGTAGCTGATGCGGACCCGGACTAAGACCATCGATCTTAATCCAATTCGCGAAGAACTCTGTCTCGCCGTGATCCACGAACGCGACGCCCGGATAAACACCAACCAAAGTAAACTGACCACTTTGCTCTTGACGAATATCTTCGCAGAAAACCGCGCTGATCGTCAGTTGGTCCATGATAAACATCTCTTGCTTACGGGTCGCCGTGGCGCGTTATAGCGGACGATCACAACATTCAGTTTTGCTTTTTCCACAAAGCATGTCGCATGCCGCATGTTTGCTCGCGCTTCATCTTCCGGCCAATACGAGTCAACGTTAAGGAAGCGCCCATCTATAGCAAATAGGAGCTTTGCGATTGTATCAATGGTCCAGTTTCCTGGCGCACCCAATAGCCTCGAGATCTGAGCAGGGTCTTTGCCCATCCTCTTCGCTAAAAGAGCGTTGCTAATCCCCGACTCTATGCAGTTTCGCACGACGAGGTCGAATACTTCGGCGCGCGCGTTCTCTGTCACATAGCCAAGCGCACGTGGCGAGATCGCTTCACTATCGACCGGCTTAGCCAATTCTAAATTGCTTTGAGACATGGTCCTGAACTCTATCTGATACTATTGGCTCATGATCAACGAAGTGCGTTTTCCATTGTTCCTTGCACCTGGCAACTTCGGCGCGAAAATCCATTCCCTCCCTCGGTCCCCACGTTAAAAGGACAAGGACGTCCGGCATTGCAAACCCTCCAAATACGCGCACTGCAGGATTTGGGTCTGTGATCCTGAAATCAACAATCCCTTCGTGCACTGGGTCGACTCTGGCGATCCAGCTCACGCTTTTCTTGTCGTGGGGATTAACTCCGAAAGTAAGATATGATCCATTAGAAAAGCGGTCGAACAACGCCAACGTCCGACCAGCGACTTGGTGGAATTTGGTTTCAAGCTCTTCATGGCAATCTACAAACCTCTGGACCTGCGGACCTAAGAAAATGTGCCGCTCAACAGTGAACGACCGACGCACCGGGACGTGCAATCGAAGTGGCCCACTCTGGCCGGACAGCTTCTCTAGCGCATTTCTTATTGACATATATGTCAACATTTCCCGATTAACAAGAGATTAAGATTTTCCGATTGGGAATCATTTTCTATGAAACACTTACATAACTCATGATGATTCGCATTTAGTTTTAAAACGTGAGGTTGTCTCTGGAGTAAGTGCTCAAAGCCAGACCTGAGAAGCTTGTGCAAAATTCGTGCAGTTCACGCAACACGAAGCGAATTGTAAGGGTAGCGCTTAAACTTAGAATGTGCCGTTCAGAACTTTGGTAAGGGAGAGGCCGAGAGTTCAAATCTCTCTAGCAGCACCATTTCCCCAGAATATTCAATGCCTTGTTGAGTTTTCCGCAATTGCGGATGTCGTGTGGTGTGATGCATTTCGCAACGCCCGTTACGATTATTCATTTCTCACTTTCCCCGAAGCGTGGATGATTTCATCGTTTTTGATCCGCGTCGGAACGGCTGTCGGTCTACAGCTTTTACTGTGCGTTGATGGCGTTCATCCCTCCAAAACGCGAAAACCGCGCTTCTGGGAAGCGCGGTTTCCGTAACCGAGATAGTCTGCTGCTGCCAGAGCGGGACGAAACCGCCCGTAGCCATTGGGCGCCGCTTACTGGCGGAATAGCTGCAGAATGTTCTCGGAATTGGTGTTGGCGATTGAGAGCGACTGGACCGCAAGCTGCTGCTGGGTCTGCAGCGCCTTCAGGCGGGTCGATTCCTCGTTCATGTCGGCGTCAACAAGGCGGCCGATACCGCTGTCGATCGAGTCGGTCAGCTTGGAGACGAAGTTTTCCTGCAGCTCGATGCGCATGGCGATCGAACCGAGTGCCGATGCTGCACTGCTGAGGTCCTGGAAAGCTTTTTCAACGTCAGTCAGGACATCGTTGATGCTGTAGGCTGGCGGTGCCGCATCATCGAAGACATTAAGGTCCAGTTCGAACAGGGAAATGGTTGATGCGTCGCCTGGCCTGCCGATAATACCGGTTGTGGTGTCGATGACACCGGCGGCATCCGTTCCGAACAGCGTGTTGGCGGGGCCGTCCACGTCCTCGGCATCCTTCAGGGTGTACTGCGTCTGCGTGACCGAGACATTGCCGTCGCCATCGCGGGTGAAGCCCGAAACGACGGTCTTTACACCCGCGCCGATCAGCCAGTTCTCGCCGCTGAAGGATGCGCCTTCGGCAATATTCTTGAGCTGCTCCTGAAGCTGATCGATTTCTTCCTGGATTTTCGACTTGTCGACGCCTTCTTCGGTCGCGGCTACGACCTTGGCCTTGATTTCTTCGACGACGTCAATTGTGCTTTCCATGGCGGAGTAGGCAACGTCGATCTTGGCAGCGCCGAGGCCCAGTGCGTCCTGGACGGCGGAGAGGGCCATGTTGTCGGAGCGCATGGTGGTCGCGATCGACCAGTAAGCGGCGTTGTCGGCAGCAGTGCCGACGCGAAGGCCGGACGAGACGCGTCCCTGGGTTTCTTCCATGCTCGCATCGATGGTGCGAAGGGTCTGGAGCGCGGCCATGGCGGCGGTATTGGTCAGAATGCTGGTCATTGAATTTGCCCCTACTTGGCTGAGGAAAAGGGACATCCCGGATGGCGGGGAAGGACGTAACGGCGTGATGCCTGTTAACCTCTTTTTCGTCTTGGTTAACCGATCCTTTCGATGGCCTCAGTTAAGGTAGGAATGGTTAACAAAGATTAAATGGAATTTACCGAAGTTAACAAAATGTGGCGGGTTAAATGAAAAAAGGCCGCGCAGATGCGCGGCCTTCTTCGATTTTTTGTTTTGTCGGTCCGATTAACGGAAGAGCGACAGAACGTTCTCGGAGTTGGAGTTGGCGATCGACAGAGCCTGAACGCCGAGCTGCTGCTGCGTCTGCAGAGCCTTGAGGCGGGTGGACTCTTCGTTCATGTCTGCGTCGACGAGGCGGCCAACGCCGGAGTCGATAGCGTCGGAGAGCTTCGTTGCGAAGTCTTCCTGCAGGCCGATACGCATGGACAGCGAACCGAGCTTGGCAGCGGCGCTGGTCATCTTCGTCAGAGCGGTTTCGACGGAGTAAAGCGCGTTGTCGAGATCAGCGCTTTCAACGTCGAGGTCGAGAACGGAGATCTGCGTGTAGGTAACAGCGCCAACAGTCTTGTCTTCGCCAACCGTGTTCAGGATGCCGGTGTCGGCAGTGATCGCACCGCTCGTTGCATCGACCGTGTAGAACATGGACGCCTTGTCCAGTTCGTAGTTTGTGGACTTTACGCTGACGTTGCCGTCGCCGTCGCGAACGAAGCCGGAAACAACCGTCTTGGTGGCGGCTGCATCGGATACCAGCCAGTTTTCACCGCTGAACGATGCGCCCGTGCCGATGGACTTGAGCTGGTCGAGAAGCTGTGTGACTTCTTCCTGGATCTTGGCCTTGTCAACTCCCTCTTCCTTGGCAGCGACAACCTTTGCCTTGATTTCCTTTACGACTTCGATCGCGGATTCCATACCGGCATATGCGGTATCAACCTTCGAAGCGCCAAGGCCAAGGGCGTCCTGGACGGCGGAGAGAGCCATGTTGTCGGAACGCATGGTGGTCGCGATAGACCAGTAAGCAGCGTTGTCCGAAGCTTCGCCAACCTTCAGGCCGGAAGAAACGCGGCCCTGTGTGGTTTCCATGTCCTGACCGATCGTGCGAAGGGTCTGGAGAGCGGACATAGCGGCGATATTGGTGATAATGCTCGTCATAGTAGTGTGCCCCTTGAATGGCTGATTAAAGAAGGGACATTCCGGGTTCACCGGGAACGGCGCGCAGCGTCATGCTTGCTAACTGGCTGATTTTTAATGTTAGCTCGCCGTTTCAATGAGCTTAGGTAACGCCAGGTTGGTTAATGAATTGATAAGTCAGGAAGACAAATCTGTTGTTTTGCAAAATGAAATTACAACCTTCGCGCGTGCGCGCGCGTAGTTCGAAATGCTTAAAAAAAAGATAAGGCCGCATCCGTATTCGGGATGCGGCCTCTCTTATGCATTCAGTCCGATTCAGCCTCTCGGACTTGTATGCTTTCTGTCCGGATATGCATTTGGTCAGCCCCCGAATGCATATTGGAAGAAATGGTTCCCCCAGCCCCGAAGGACTATGAGATGCTCGGCTCTTAACGGAAGAGCGAGAGAATGTTCTGCGAGTCGCTGTTGGCGATCGACAGAGCCTGGATAGCGAGCTGCTGCTGCGTCTGAAGAGCCTTCAGCTTGGTGGACTCTTCGTTCATGTCAGCGTCAACGAGACGGCCAACGCCCTGTTCGATGGTGTCGGACAGCTTGTCAGCGAAGTCGCTCTGCAGATCGATGCGCGAAGACAGCGAGCCGAGCTTGGCACCCGCGCTTGTCATCTTCGTCAGAGCGGTTTCGACGGAGTAAAGCGCGTTGTCGAGATCAGCGGTTTCAACGTCGAGGTCGAGAACGGAGATCTGCGTGTAGGTAACAGCGCCAACAGTCTTGTCTTCGCCAACCGTGTTCAGGATGCCCGAGTCAGCGGTAACCGTGCCAGCCGTAGCGTCAACGGTGTAGAGCATGGACGCCTTGTCCAGAGCGTAGTCCGTCGTCTTGACGCTGACGTTGCCGTCGTTGTCGCGAACGAAGCCGGAAACAACCGTCTTGGTGGCGGCTGCATCGGATACCAGCCAGTTTTCACCGTTGAACGATGCGCCCGTGCCGATGGACTTGAGCTGGTCGAGAAGCTGCGTGACTTCTTCCTGGATCTTGGCCTTGTCAACGCCTTCTTCCTTGGCGGCGACAACCTTTGCCTTGATTTCAGTGACGACGTCGATTGCAGCGTCCATACCGGCGTATGCGGTATCAACCTTGGCAGCGCCCATGCCCAGCGCGTCAGAAACAGCGCCAAGAGCCTTGTTGTCAGAACGCATGGTGGTCGCGATCGACCAGTAAGCAGCGTTGTCCGAAGCTGCGCCAACCTTCAGGCCGGAAGAAATACGGTCCTGGGTGGTCGACATGTCGGAAGCGATGGTGCGCAGGGTCGAAAGAGCGGCCATTGCGTTGGTGTTGGTGAGAATGCTCGCCATAATAAATGTGTCCCTTGTTTTTAACGAGATACTGGAGTGGGGACATTCCGGACTCGTATTACCGGCCACAACGTTTCGGCTTCATGCCAATCGGTTCAGAAATACTTGTTTCCAGAAACCAAATCCGCTGCGTGTGATCGGAATTTCGCAGCGAAAAATTGCGCAATTATTAATTTGGTCGTTAAGAAATACTCGAGAATACTTATGGTTACTGTTAAGTTTACTTAAGTGGTAAGTTTTTAATTTAAAACTATGGTTACCCAGCCCCTAGAGAAATTGGTAAGCAAGCCGTTAAAATGCAAAAACCCCGCAGCACTGGGGCTGCGGGGTTAAGAAACAGGGTTAATGGGTGTCAGTTCGGCACAGCGGCCGTTAATTGAACGATCTTACCAGGCTGCCAACAAGCAGGTTCCAGCCGTCAATCAACACGAAGAAAAGAATCTTGAACGGCAGCGAAATCGAGGTCGGCGGCAGCATCATCATACCCATGGCCATGGTGATGGTCGCGACGATCAGGTCGATGACGAGAAACGGCAGAATGATCAGGAAGCCGATTTCAAAACCGCGACGAATTTCCGAAAGCATGAACGCCGGAACCAGCACACGGTAGTCGATAACGTTCGCCGTCATCACTTCCTGTCCACGCTCACGGGCGATATCGACAAAAAGTTTGAGATCCTTGTCGCGGGTATTGGCCGACATGAAAGTACGGAACGGCTCAGCAATCCGCTCTACGGCTTGCTGCTCGTTGATCTGGTTCTGCAACAATGGCTGGACACCATCCGTCCATGCTTTGTCGAAGGTAGGCGACATGACGTAGAAGGTCATGAACATCGCCATCGACAGCAGGATCATGTTGGACGGCGTTGATGCGAGGCCCATGCCCGAGCGCAGGATCGAGAACGCGATCACGAAACGCGGAAAGCTCGTGACCATGATGAGAATGCCAGGAGCGACCGAAAGGACCGTCAGAAGTCCGAAAGTGCGGATAATCCACGCCGCCACCGAACCGTCGATCTGTGTGTTGAACAAATCAGACGGAAATTGCTGGGCGTTGGCAAGACCCGGCAAGGCGAGAAGGACGGCGAGGGTTACAAAAAATCGAATCATTCGATGACAAAGGTCCGGAACATGACCTTGGATACGCGCCCCTGTGAGCGCAGGTCAACTCGTTCCTGAATGTCATCCTTAAGATATTGAAAGCCGCGTGGCCCTTCGAGTTGCTGGAGAGACACAGTCCTTACATAGGCGAGGATATCCTGATGGATATCTTCCGCCAGACCGACTTCGACAGGGCCTTTGAACATGAGAGCCACTTCCAGCCGCACCCAGTTGGTCGAGGGGTAGGCGAGGTTGGTGGTGATCGGGTCGAGCTGGACGATGCCGTTGGCTTCGGCTGGAATTTTCGGGATGCCTTCTTCCTTGTTCTCGCCATGCCCGCCTGCTGCGGCCTGCTGATGGGCAGCGGCTGTGGCGCCGGAAATCTTCGGCGCCATCATTCCGCCCAGCACCCAGCCACCACCGCCGCCAAGAACGGTCAGGATGGCAAGGCCGACGATAGTCATGACCAGAGGCGACGACTTTTTCTTTTCCTCTGCCTGTGCATTGTCCATGGCTTAGGTCCGCTCCATCAAGACAGCATCAGATCGGCGAGAACAGGTCGACGACCTGCTGGCCAACCGGAGGCTGCTGAACCTCGGTCAGGCGACCGCGACCACCGTAAGAGATGCGTGCCTCGGCGATGCGCTCGTAGGAGATCATGTTATCGGCGTTGACGTCCTGCGGACGTACGATACCGGCGACGTTCAGAATGCGGATCTCGTGGTTGACGCGGACTTCCTGCGAACCGCTGATGATCAGGTTGCCGTTCTCCAGAATGCCGGTGACCACTGCTGCGACGAGCAGCGTCAGCTTTTCCGAGCGCTTGGTCTTGCCTTTGCTCTGCGTATCGGTGTCCGAGCCATAGTTGATGCTGGAGTCCGCCTGCGGGTTCCAACCCAGGACCTGTGCATTGGCTTTCCAGTTCAGGCCACTGGAGTTGGTGCGGTTGCGCTCCGTCTCGTTGTCGAAATCGGCCTTGTCGTTGATCTGGATGTTCACCGTCAGAATGTCGCCGATGTTGAGCGCGCGCAGATCCTTGAACAGCGCGCCCTGGGTATCGCTCCACAACGAGTAACCGCTTGCCATGTGTTTCGGCTGTTTCGGATACATGCCCATCTGCGGCGTCTGGCTGAACTGCAGACCGCTGCCGATCGGGCTCATCGAAGGCGCGTTGCCGATTTCCTTCAGGGTCTGGTTGTTCTGGCAGCCGGCAAGCAGCGCGAGCGGCAAAAGGAGGGCCGGAATACGAGAGGTCATGAAGGGTCCTTCGAGGTGTTCGGGTCGGTAGCTTGCGACATGATGCCGGCGACAAGGGCTGCCTTGGCAGCATCCATCTCGCTGAGGATCAGGCCCGACTGACGGGGTGGTAGCTGCATGATGATCGCGGCTGCAATTTCCTCATGCATTTTCTCAAGCTGAGGCGCTGCCGCATCGGCCTTCATCGTTTTGTAGACGTCGACCAGATTGGCTTTTGCCTGATTGAGGAAGTGATTGCGGCGTGCCAGCCAGTCCTCGTATTCCGCCTTGCGGTTTTCGAGAACGGTGATGCGCTCGTTGACATCAGCCTGCAGTTTCTCGAGTTCCTGTTTCTGCAGCAGATAACGCTGGTCGCGGGCCGCGTCGGCAATGTTGGTGCAGAAGCGCTGGATTTCATCCTGCGTGCTGAGTTCGGAGACGACGTTCTGCTGGCTTTCCGCCGTTGCGGCGGGAAGCAGGAACAGCAGAGACGCGACTGCGGCAAACCGGCAGAGGTTATCGGAAAGACTGCGGGTGCGTTGAACGTTCATCATTGCAGCACGAGCTCCGCTTGAAGGGCACCGGCAGATTTGATGCCTTGCAGGATGGCGATGATGCCGTCGGCCTTGAGACCGATGCTGTTGAGGCCGGCAACCAGTGTGCGAAGGTCCGGACCTTCCACAATGGCGACATTGCTGCCTTCCTGCATGGCCATGATGTCGGTCTGCGGCTGAACGGCTGTCTCGCCGCGTGAGAACGGTGCCGGCTGGATCACCTGCGGCGTTTCCGTAACCTGCACAGTCAAGGTGCCGTAGCTGACCGCTACGCGGGAAATACGGACATCCGCACCGATCACGATCGTTCCCGTGCGCTCATTGATGACAACCTTGGCCGGCGTGTCGGTCTCGACAGTCAGATTTTCGATTTCGGCCATCAGGCGTGTCAGATCGGCGGTACGCGGCTTCTGAACACCGATTTCCTGCGAATCGCGCGGTTCGGCAATCGCGTCGCCATATCGGGCGCGGGCGAATGCGTTGACGACATCGGCCACCCGGACGGCGGTCGAGAAATCGGGGTTTCTCAGTTGCAGGACGAGATTGACCGAATCCTTGAACTTCGAAGGCAGCTCACGCTCGATGATTGCGCCGTTCGGCACGCGGGCGGAGGTCGTGACACCCTGCGTCAGTGTCGCAGCATCACCCTGCGCGGAAAAACCGTTGACGATCAGGGCGCCCTGCGCAACGGCGTAGATCTGACCGTCCGCGCCCGAAAGCGACGTCATGATGAGGGTACCGCCGCGCAACGAAGAGGCGTCGCCGAGCGAACTGACGGTCACGTCAACGCGGCTGCCGGGGCTCGCAAAAGGCGGCAGGTTCGTCGTGACCATCACGGCCGCGATGTTCTTTGCGTTCGACTGGCCGCCCTGTGTTGTAATGCCGAGGTTCTGCAGCATGGCGCGCATCGACTGCTCGGTGAACGGCGATGAGCGCAGACTGTCGCCCGTGCCTTGCAGGCCGACGACGAGACCGTAACCGATGAGCTGGTTGTCGCGACCGGCCTGCAGCGAGGCAATGTCCTTGATCCGCGACGTATCGGCCTGAACCGGGAGCGCGGAGAGAAAGGGGAGGGCTGCGGCCAGAAACGCCGTGGCCAGAATACGCAAACTTCTCATTTCGCCATCACCTGGATAGTGCCGTCCTGCATCACGGTGCCATTCACAATGACGCCGGAATCGATATTGCGCACGCGCACCACATCGCCCATCGAGCCATCAGTCATTGGGGTGCCGGATGCCATGAGTGTCATATTGCCGATCGTGAAGACGAGCTTGACGTTGGTTCCTCGTGTCACCAGCGATGGAACACGCAGTGCCGCGATCGGGATGGTGCGCCCGGGAAGCAGGGTTTGTTTCGAAACCATGCCATCCACTTCGCTGACATGGCTGGCGTAACCCGACGAGAGATTGGGGTTGGTCACTTCCACCGGCTTGACCTGGTCGGGCGTAATGGTTTCGCCCGGATAGATCGTGCGCGTCGGAACCAGCGCCATCGGAGACTGCGCCGCAGCGGCGAAGGCCGTCAATGAAATGGCGGACGTCAGGAACAAACGGACGAGTGCCGTTCTGTAGCTGCTATTTCTCTGGCTAAACGTCATGTTCGCCCGCCTTTCCGTTGTTACTTCAGGTTCTTGCTGACAATCGATGCCATTTCGTCAGCCGTGGTAATGACCTTGGAGTTCATTTCGTACGCACGCTGCGCCGTGATGAGATCCGTGATTTCCTTGACGGCATCGACGTTGGAGCCTTCGAGATAGGATTGCTTGATGTATCCGTAGCTCGGATCATCCGGCACGCCGATCACGGCATCGCCCGACGCCGGTGTCTGTGCGAAGAGGTTATCGCCGAGCGGCTTCAGGCCAGCCTCGTTGGCAAAGTTCGCAATCGTCAACTGACCGAGTTCGGTGAACTCCGTTGCGTTACCAATACGTGCCGTCACCTGCCCGGTGCGGGTGATGGTGATGTCGGTGGCGTCAGTCGGAATGTTGACGTTCGGGATGACGTTATAGCCATCAATCGTCACCAGATCGCCGTCGGCATTCTTGTTGAATGCGCCGGCACGGCTGTAAAGCGTCGAGCCGTCGGCGGCTTCGATCTGGAACCAGCCCTGGCCGATGATTGCAACGTCGAGATTGTTGCCGGTCTCGATCAGGTTGCCCTGGGTGTGAATGTTGCGGACAGCGGATGTCTGCACACCAAGACCGATATTGGCGCCTTCCGGAACGATCGCCTGGTTGGCGCGGTTCGGCACGCCCTGCATACGCTCGGTCTGATAAAGAAGGTCGGTAAACTCCGCACGTGCGCGCTTATAGCCGGTGGTGTTGATGTTCGCGATGTTGTTGGCGATGACTTCCAGGTTGGTCTGCTGGGCGTCCATACCGGTCGCAGCGATGGCAAGAGCTCTCATGTCTTTACTTTCCTGCTGGTGCTAGATCTGCATCTTTGTGATGTCGAGGTAGGCCGTGACAATCTTGTCGCGGAGCGCGATTGCTGTCTGCAGCGACTGCTCGGCGGACAACATTGCGTCGACCACTTCGCGGGTGTTTGCTTTGCCCTGAATGCCTTCGAAAGACGCCACTTCCGCTTTTTTCAGATTGTTCATCGCGTCGACGGACATGTTGCCGAGAACGTTGGCGAAGCTCATGCCGGTCTGCTGGCCGGGTGTCGCCTGCTGGCTGCCGAGCACGTTTTCCGTCAGGGACGAAACGCTGTTTGCACCACGCGTCAGGGAGAGGGAGCTGAGCTGTTTGATACCGTCAATCATTGTGATGCTTTCAGAAGGTCGATGGTGGAGGCAACGAGGTCACGCGTCTGGCGGATGACCTGAAGATTGGCGTCATAGCTGCGGTTTGCTTCGCGCATGTCTGCCATTTCGATCAGGATGTTGACGTTCGGCATCTTCACCATGCCGTTGCCATCGGCTGCCGGGTTGCCGGGATCGTACTCGTGGGTGAAGTCGCCCTTGTCTTCGCCAAGCTTCTTGACCGTGACGCGTTCGACGCCGCTGGCGCGATCCAGCTCGGAACCGAAGGTTACGGTCTTGCGGCGATAGGGATCAGCGCCAGGTGTGTCGCCGGTCGACCGGGCGTTGGCGATGTTTTCCGAAACGATACGCAGACGCGTGGACTGCACTTCCAGTCCGCTGCCGGCGATCTTGCTTGCCGCGCTCAAGGGGTCCATCAGTTTACCTCTTTACCGTCATCAACATCATGCGATGGAAGGATTTGACGAGATTGGCGTTCAGGTCGTACTGACGCTTGATCTCACCGGTCTTGGTCATTTCAGATGCCAGAGCGACCGTGTTGCCGGATTCCTGAATGCCAATTTCGTTGTTGGCCTCCGTATCGCGGACCTCGACGTTTTCGCTGAGATTGCTGGCACCGAAATGGGCAGGATGAGTCTTTGCCATGCCAACCTGCTGATCGGTTGACTGCATGACAGCCTCAAACGGGCTGATATCCTTCGCGCGGAATTTGGGGGTGTTGGCGTTGGCAATGTTGGTCGCCACGACTTCCTGCCGCACGCTCAGCCATTCCGCTTGGCGGGATGCCAGTTCGAACAGTTGAATCGGTTGCATAGACTTCTCCATTTCGTATGGCCGGAACCTACGGGACCAATCTTGCGTCAGACTTACGGGAGAGGTCGAAGTTGGAAAAGACGCAGCTCTCTGCCGATTTGCGCGCTTGAGAAACAAAAAAAGCGCGCCGTTTCAGGGCGCGCTTTTGTTTTTAAAATGAAGGATTTAGCGTTCGGGGTAATATGTCTTGCCGGCCGATGTCTCGATCAACCATTCCCCGTCGCGCTGCTCGATCTTGGTCAACAACGCGTTGTCTGGAAGTGTTGAACCGATCCGCACCATGTAGAGGCCCGAACCATCCTCGATCAGTGCGCGACCGTTTGCAACATGCAGCAGCCGGAACGAGGTCTTGCCCGGGAACGGCTGATCAGCTCGTCCTGCGGCAAGATCGTTCTGTTTCTCCTTGCCGTCTTCACTGACGGTCGCGGTGGTCAGCATATCAGGCAGCTCTACCGGTGGCATATCTGCCTTGTTACGGTTGGTCATTGCCATCGGAGAAACGCTGAACACTTCACGTGGTCCCGTATGCGGCAGGTCTCGTGTGCGGTCACCACTTGCGACCTTCATGCCGAACTTGTCTTCATTGAAAAAGACGTACCAGGGAAAGAAGGCAGCCGCTGCTGCAAGCCCGATACCGGTCCAGGCGAGGATGCGATCGGGGGTGAAAAAGACCTTCTTTGGTAGGTCCGTGCCGTTTTCGGGAGTGTTTTTCTGTTGGCGTTTCACGGGTCAGACCCTTCTCTGGTTGGCTTGCGCCTGCATGCCGCCACGCAAGGCGGTTGCCAGATCGGCATAGGCGTCCTCGGCTGCCGGATCGCTCGGAAGCTGTTTCAGCGTTTCGTAGATAATGGGAACCTGTTTGACCGCCATATCGAGATCAGGATCGGTGCCCTGCCGGTAGCCGCCGATGAGGCGAAGATCGCGTGTCTCTTCGAAGCGATGCACCAGCGCCTTCAGGCGGGATACCAGCTTTTCCTGATCCGGTGTCCATGCCTTCTTGGCGAGACGCGAGATGGATGACAACGGGTTGATGGGCGGATAACGCCCTTCTTCGGCGAGGCTTCTATCCAGTACGATGTGGCCATCGAGAATACCGCGGGTGGAGTCGGCGATCGGGTCATTGTGATTATCGCCGTCGACCAGAATGGAGACGATTGCGGTGATGGTGCCGGTGCCTTCGGCGCCAGGACCTGCACGCTCCAGCAGGCGCGGCAACTCGGTAAAGACCGACGCCGGGTAACCACGTGCCACGGGCGGTTCACCAGAGGCAACTGCCACTTCACGGATCGCATGTGCAAAGCGCGTGACGCTGTCGATGATGAGAAGAACGTTCTCACCCTTATCGCGGAAATGCTCTGCGATGGTGACAGCGGACAACGGTGCCATCTTGCGCAACATCGGGCTCTCGTCACTCGTCGCGACGACGGCGATCGACTTCACCATATTGTCGCCCATCGTGTCTTCGATGAACTCGCGCACTTCACGTCCGCGCTCGCCGACAAGGGCAATCACTACCTTGTCGAAGGCATCGGCCTTGGCCAGCATCGAAAGCAGGGTCGATTTGCCGACGCCCGAACCGGCGAAGATGCCGAGGCGCTGACCCAGGCAAAGTGGCGAAAAGATATCGATTGCCCGAACACCTGTCTTGAATGGTGTTTCGACCCGCTTTCGCGTCATGGACGGAGGGGCATTGTTGGAAATCGAGCGTCGATCCGTGCCCGAGGACAGGGGGCCGCCGCCATCGATCGGTTCGCCAAGCGCATTGATCGTGCGTCCGCACCAGCTATCGTCGGGTGCAACGCGAAAAGCCCCCTTGCGGATCACCGTGTCGTGGATACCGATAGGCTCGCCCGGCTCGATAGGGCAGACATAGCAGATATCCGGTTCGACACGGACCACTTCGCCAAGATGGATTCCGGTCGCACTGCGATGCGCGACGAACTCGCCAAGCCTGACATGACGCGAAAGACCGGACACCGTGTAGTGTCCGGCTGCAATGGTCCTCACATGACCGCCCGGAGCAATCGAAAAATCCGGGTTGGCATAGTGTTCCGCCAGGCTGGCGAGCTGGGCGAGTTTGGGTGAAATCGCCTTGGCCGAAAGCAGGGAGTCCTGCGCTTTCATCCGTCAAATCCTCAGCGGGCGCCGCCCAGTGTCTTGATGCCTTCAGCGAAGGTGGATTCCGTGTCGCGCATCAACGAAGAGATGCTTTCGAACGCACGGTTGACCTGGATGAGCTGCGTCATCTGCGAAATGCCGTTGACGTTGGACTCTTCGACATAGCCCTGAACGACACCGATCTCGTGATTGTTGGCAACGGGAACGGGCTGTGCGACAGGCTTTACGCCGCTGTTTGGATGGCGCAGGAAACCTTGCGAAAGATCTGCCTGAAAGATGCCGAGCGTTGCGGCGATATTGTCATTCTGGCGGATTGCGCCATCGAGACCGACAGTGATCGGGCCGCCATTCGGGTTCAACTGGATGGGGCCACCGCCCGCGTCGAGAACCGGATACCCGTTTGAGGAAATCAGCGCGCCATCCGGACGCATGCTGAAGCGGCCGTCACGGGTCAGCACCTGGCCATCCGGCGTCTCCAGCGAAAACCATGCGTCGCCCTTGATGGCGAAATCGAAAGAGTTGCCGGTCTGCTCGAAAGCGCCCTGTTGCGTGGAAAGATAGTCGTTACCCTGCGAAACGAACGCGATCTTCGCGTTCATGTCATTGCGGGTCTTGGCAATCATCTCGTCGAATTTTACCTCGGAGCCGCGAAAGCCGACCGTGTTCACGTTCGCCATGTTGTCGGAGATGGTGGTGAGACGACGCTCAAGCGCGATCTGCGAGGAAAGGGCGACGTAAAGTCCGGATTGCATATCATTTGCCTCCGAGTTTCAGGGAATTGATGGAAAGCAGCAGGTCCGGCGAGATGCCGTAGCCGCTGGAAGAGCCGAAAACGGCGAGCGGGTCGTATGTTGTCGAAGGATTTTCCATTTCCCACATGATGGTGAAGCGCTCGAGGAGCTTTCCCACCTTCTCGGGTTCTTGCAGATCCTTGATATTGATCGTTTTTTCGATGAGTGCCGCCTGTTTGTCGACATCGGTCGCGGCGAACTCGTCGGGCAGGTTGAAAGCCGTGCGGAAGACCTGCGCCAGCGCGTCATCCGCCAGAAAATCCATGCCGGAGGTGATCGTCGGCGCCATCCGCTCGAAATAAAGCGCGAGCCGCACGCCGGTGTTGTCGTCGCCGGCTGATTGCTCCAGCGTCGTGCGGTTATATTTGCTGATGACGCCGGATTTCGCCGCGTCCGTGGAGGTTGCCGCTGCACCGTCGGCGGCAAAATTCAGGGATTTCGCCAGGTCGGCGTAACGGCTGTCTGACAGCTTGTTGGCAAAGGCGTCCTTGTTGTCCACGCCCTCCGTCAGAACCTTGCGGATGAAGGCCTTGGCATATGCCATGTCTTCCAGGCCGTGTGCCTTGAGAGCGTAATTATAAAGCCGCGTGTCGGCCATGAAATCGTCGATGGATTTCACGTCCGATATCTTTGACAAATAGTATTCGGTTTCCCGTGCCACATCCGGTTGCTTGGACACGCGGTCGAGCGATTTGCCGATGTCTTGGCTGATCAACTGGTAGCTGGTGTAGGTCGACGTCACGGGGAATACCGTTCTCTTGTTGATGACAAGGCACAAATCTGCCTTTGCACCCATTGTGACGCCGGTTGCTTGCGCGAAACTGTTTGCCGGAACGGTGATGAACGCGGGCCGCGGACAGGTTCACGCAAGCCACATTTTCTAGAGATGGCCGTATGGAACACTGTTCGGGCGTGGGCGATCAATGAATATTGTAATTGGACTTGTAATCACCTTCGGCTGCATCATCGGCGGCTACATGGCGATGGGCGGTCATCTGGACGTCCTCGTTCAGCCGTTTGAATTGGTGATCATCGGAGGCGCAGGCCTCGGCGGCTTCATCATGGCAAACCCGATGAAGGTCGTGAAAGATTCGGGTAAGGCGCTGGGAGAGGCTTTCAAGCACTCGGTTCCCAAGGAGCGCAACTATCTCGACGTTCTCGGCGTGCTCTATTCGCTGATGCGCGATCTGCGCACGAAGTCGCGAAACGAGATCGAAGCGCATATCGACAACCCGGACGAATCCTCGATCTTCCAGGCGGCACCCTCGGTTCTGAAGAACAAGGAACTGACCTCTTTCATCTGTGACTATGTGCGCCTGATCATCATCGGCAACGCGCGCAGCCACGAGATCGAGGCGCTGATGGACGAGGAAATCGAAACCATCCTGCACGACAAGCTGAAGCCCTACCATGCGATTACGACCATGGGCGATTCCTTCCCGGCCATCGGTATCGTCGCGGCGGTTCTGGGTGTTATCAAGGCCATGGGCAAGATCAACGAATCGCCGGAAGTGCTTGGCGGCCTGATCGGCGCGGCGCTTGTCGGCACCATGCTCGGCATCATTTTGTCCTACTCGATCTGCAACCCGCTCGCATCGCAGGTCAAGATCGTCCGCACCAAACAGCACCGTCTCTACATCATCGTCAAGCAGACGCTGATTGCCTACATGAACGGCTCCGTGCCGCAGGTGGCGCTGGAATACGGCCGCAAGACGATCTCCAACTACGAGCGTCCTTCGATCGATGCCGTTGAGCAGGAAATGATGAATCCTGGCGGCGAAAACAAGGCGGCATGACGATGGCACAAGCGGCACAGCAACACGCACCGACAATCGATTCCGCACTGCTGGCGAAACTCACGGGCGGTCTCTCCGACCGCAAGACGGTCGCCAAGATCGGCACGGACATCGGCCGCCTCTACAGCGAATTCCTTCCGGATATCTTCCATAGCGAAACCGGAATCGCCATCGAGGTCGAATATGTCGGCTCCGAATCGGGACTGATGACCGATCTGATCGCAAATGTCGGCGAGAATTTCTCGGTTGCCGATTGCTCGCTGCGCAACTGGTGCCCCAACTTCATGATGGCGCTCGGCAATGGTTTTGTCATTGCCTTGATGGAACGCATGCTCGGTGCCGCTCCCGACACCATCGGCGAGCCTGATGAGCGCAGCCTGTCGCACATCGAAATTGATCTTGCTGCAATGGTCATGGGTCGCATCGCAGGCGTTCTGCGTTCCGGCGTGAACGCACCTGGTGGTTTTGAGGCGACGATCGATCCGCCTTTCAATTCCAACGGCAAAAGTGCCTTCGATGAGCAGCTCGCCGGCCTTTATGGCATGACGATCCGCATGAAGATCGTCATCGGCAAGGTCGCCTCCGAATTCGTTCTTATCGTTCCGCAGCGTCCGTTGCTCAAGACGTCCATTGTGGCTCCCAAGCCTTCCGCCCAGGCGTTGAAGAAGCAGGAAGAGTGGATGGACATGATCTCGGAGCAGGTAAAGCGATCGCAGGTCACGCTCGAAGCGCGAATCACGCTCGAGACGCTCACGCTGAAGACGATCTCGAGACTGATGGTGGGCGACGTCATTCCATTCCAGGCCGCAAAACAGGACGATATCGGTGTTGAGGTGAGCGCCAATGGCTCGAAGCTCTACAATTGCGAGTTCGGCAAGTCCGGTGAGCGCTACATGGTTCGTGTCAAAAACAATGTCAGTACGGATGACGAGATCCTACGACATTTGATGAGTTAAAACTTGGCCTACCCTTCGCGGGTTTTGGGCAGGCTGACGCAAGTTTCAAAGGGAATAATCAGCGCATGGCTACGAAGAAAACACCTGTGACCGACGATACGACGCTGCCGTCACTTGATGACGGCAACGATATCGATCAGGCTATCGGCGATCTGCGCGGCGTTCTGAAAACGGACGCGGAAGGCTCTCTTTCCGGTTTTGGCGACTTCGGTGATTTCGGAGACGCGGGCGATGCAGCGCAGGATACAGATCTTTCAGCTTTCGGCGGTGGCGCCGGGAGCTTTGCAAGCGACAGCTTCGCAATGGACGACTTTTCGGCAACGTCCGATGTTGCTGGCGTCAAGGCGCCACTCGGCAGCGGTCTGTCGGACAATCTCGATCTCATCATGGACATTCCGATTGATGTCCAGATTGTTCTCGGCACAAGCCGCATGCTGGTGTCGGGTCTGATGAGCCTCGAGGAAGGCGCAACCATCGCGCTCGACCGTAAGATCGGCGAACCCGTCGAGATCATGGTCAATGGTCGCCGCATTGCGCGCGGCGAGATTACTGTTCTTGAAGATGACGATACGCGCTTCGGCGTAAAATTGATTGAAGTACTGAGTACGAGAAAAGCCTGATCCCTGTGGGGACGGAGAGGAAAGACCATGATGGACTTTGAGGATTTCGGTAACCCTGTGGCGGGGAAGCCGTTGTCTCAGGCCGACAAGGCGGCCGCTGTGCTTCTGGCCATGGGAAAAGGCGTCGCAGGCAAGCTGCTGAAATTTTTCACGCAGCATGAACTGCAGATGATCATTTCCTCGGCCCAGACGCTGCGCGTCATTCCTCCCGACGAGCTGGCTCAGATCGTTGCCGAGTTCGAGGACCTGTTCACGGAAGGAACAGGTCTCATGGACAACGCCAAAGCCATCGAAAGCATCCTCGAAGAAGGGCTTACGCCGGAAGAGGTGGACAGCCTTCTGGGCCGTCGCACGGCCTTCCAGGCTTACGAAGCGTCGATCTGGGATCGGCTTCAGGATGCAGAGCCTGGTTTTGTCGGAAAGTTCCTGTTGCGCGAACATCCGCAGACCATCGCTTATATCCTCTCCATGCTGCCATCTTCCTTCGCGGCGAAGGTTCTTCTGACCATTCCCGAAGAACAGCGTGCCGACATCATGAACCGAACCGTCAACATGAAGGAAGTCAGCCCGACGGCCGCTCAGATCATCGAAAAGCGTGTGGTGAACCTCATCAACGAAATCGAGGCAGAGCGGAATGCGGGTGGCTCCACGAAGGTCGCAGACCTAATGAACGAACTCGACAAGCCGCAGGTCGATACCCTGCTCAGCTCTCTCGAAACGCTCAGCAAGGAAGCCGCCAACAAGGTCAAGCCGAAGATCTTCCTCTTCGACGACCTCATGTTCATGCCGCAGCGCAGCCGTGTCATGCTTCTCAACGACGTTTCCGGCGATGTACTCACCATGGCGCTGCGTGGCGCCACGGCCGAGATCAAGGAATGTGTCCTGTCCAGCATCAGCCCGCGTCAGCGCCGCATGATCGAATCGGACCTCGCCGTTCCGCAGGCATCGATCAACACCCGCGAAGTGGCCATCGCCCGCCGCGCCGTCGCACAGGAAGCCATCCGTCTGGCAAATTCCGGACAGATCCAGCTCAAGGACGTTGCCGAAGCCACCCAATCGGCAGCCGCCTGAGCGGAAGCCGGTTGATAACCCGGCCGCGTACCGGGAAGGGCGTTGCGATCCGCAACCCTGATCGTTAGTTTCCTGACAACGGGCCTGCCGGTATCGGTGGGCCCTTTTTTATCGCGGGGAACGGGCCGTGTCGGACGAGGACAAGGACAGTAAAACAGAAGCCCCCACGGAGAAAAAAATCCGTGATGCGGCCGAAAAAGGCAATCTTCCGTTTTCCAGGGAAGTGCCGATCTTTGCATCCTCGCTCGCCTTTTACTGCTATCTCGTCTTTTTCCTGCCTGAAGGTGCCGGGCGCATCGGCGAAACTTTGAAAGACCTTTTCGGTCAGCCGGAGCAATGGAACCTGAGTGCCAGCCCGGATGTCACGTCTCTGCTGTTCTTTCTCGGCATGGCAATCGCCAATCTGCTCTTGCCGGCCATGTTGCTGTTCATGGTTTTCGGTCTTGCTTCATCCATTTTCCAGAACCTGCCGTCACCGGTGCTGGAACGGGTACGACCGCAATGGTCTCGCGTGTCCCCGGCGGGAGGGTTCAAACGCATCTACAGTGTCCAGGGTTTTGTCGAATTCGGGAAGTCTCTTTTCAAGATCCTGATTGTCTCGATCATCATGTTCTTCGCGCTGCGCGGAGAATACTACAACATCATCGATCTGATGTTTTCCGACCCTCAGGTCATTTTCGTCAAGCTGATCGATGTCGTCAAAAAAATGATGATCGTCATTCTGCTGTCGACGGCACTTCTGGCGGCGGTTGACCTGTTGTGGACGCGCCATCACTGGTTCAGCCAGTTGAAGATGAGCAAGCAGGAAGTGAAGGACGAATTCAAGCAGTCGCAGGGCGACCCGGTCGTCAAATCCCGCCAGCGCTCGATTGCCCGCGATCGTGCTCGCCGCCGCATGATCAACAATGTCCCACGCGCGACGCTGGTGATTGCCAACCCGACGCACTTTGCGGTGGCACTCCGTTATGTCCGCGAAGAAAGCGACGCGCCAATCGTCGTTGCCAAGGGGCAGGACCTTATCGCATTGAAAATCCGTGAGATTGCGGAAAAGAACGATATCCCCGTTTTTGTCGATCCCCCGCTTGCGCGCTCCATGTTTGCGCAAGTCTCGACCGATAATGTGATTCCACCAGTCTTTTACAAGGCTGTGGCTGAACTCGTGCATCGGGTTTACGCCAGGAAATCACCGAAATTACGGGTTCAATAATTAGATGAAAAAATGCCCTTATTCTGAACAGCGAGAAATGATCGTAGCAGAGGCTATCAACCCTGTAGCGACGGAATTGCGCCTGCTCGATCCGGCTGATTTGATTTCATTGCTCCGTTTCGAGTGCTACGGCAGTATCGCCGACCTCGTGTCTTCGGCTGCGGAGCTTTATTACCATCCCGGCACCATCAATTTCGGTGCGGGTGGGGAATATAAATTAGAATGGGAAGGCGTTCCCGAAGTTGTTATCGATCTGGAATTGAAACCACGTGGCGCCACTGTGTATGCGCAATTGACGCTCGCCGCAGAACATGCGGCAATCGAAATCAATCATATTTCCTTCCAGAACCCATCGGATAATCCGGACGAGAATACCGAGTTTCTGCGTCGCAGCTTCCGCGAGGCACGTTTTGTCTCCAGTCGTCAGGGCGAGGCGGCCTGATTCTCTTCAGGTTGCATGGTGAAAAAATGCTGCGCCTGCCGCGTGTGTCAGGCGCAGTCTTCGTTTGTGGAGCGATTTCTGCCTCACCACAGGCTCTAGCTTGCCTGAAACCTTCGGCATTGATTGAATCTACTAACGAAAATTAAGGAATGGCTTGCAAATCGGCTGAGTTGTTTGTTACGTATCGAATTAACGATTTGTTAACGAACGACAGGTCGCGATGGCGGTTTCAAGCCATCGCTGATGCGCATGATGCTTCTGGTCGTTTCCGGCAAGGCGCCGGATTTTCCCTGACAGTACGAACTGAGCGGAACTCATGACCAGCATTTTGACCAATGCGGCAGCTATGGCTGCGCTGCAGACCCTTCGCATGATCGACAAGAGCCTTGAAACGACGCAGGCGCGCGTTTCCTCGGGCTATCGCGTCGAAACGGCGGCCGACAATGCAGCCTATTGGTCGATTTCCACGACGATGCGGTCCGACAACACAGCGCTTTCTGCAGTGCAGGACGCGCTCGGCCTCGGCGCGGCGAAGGTCGATACCGCCTACGACGCGCTTGAAAGCACCATCGAAGTCGTCAAGGAGATCAAGGCAAAGCTGGTTGCCGCCTACGGCGTCGGCGCTGATCGCGGCAAGATTCAGGACGAAATCGAGCAGCTCCAGGAGCAGCTGAAAAGCATTTCCGAATCGGCATCGTTCTCCGGCGAGAACTGGCTGCAGGCAAGCATCAGCGATGGCGGTACGCCGCCTTCCGAAACGCCGATCACCAAGAAGGTTGTCGCGTCCTTCACGCGAACCGGTTCTGGCAGCGTTGGCGTCACGACCGTCAACTATGTTCTTGATAGCAGCGCCGTCCTGTTCGACCTCAGCGGTGGAAAGTTCGGCATTCTGGACAAGGACGCGGTTTTTGTCGCCAACGACGAATATCAGGTTCACCAGACGTCCACCGATACCGGTGTCACGTCCTCGACTGGATACGTCGTTCCCAAGCTGACGGATGCGCAAATCGGCGCTTTGGGCACGACGGACACCAATACCGATCCATCGGTTTATAGTGATGGCTCGAACAATTATCTGCGTCTGGCTGAAAATGTCTGGGTTCCGGTGACCACCACTGATCCTTCGAGCGGCACGGCAACCGTGTCGCCGGCCTACACGGATACGGGTAACACCGCGTGGTTTTACGATACGTCTGCGGCCTCGCTTTCGTCCGATCGGACGCTGAGCTTCTCCGTCTCGACGATGTCTCTCGACAAGCTCGATGTCGTTGCCGCAGCCATGAGCGCATTTACCGGCGGCGCCGTCACCTACACCGATGCAGACGCGATCGATGTGATGATGTCATTCGTTGACAAGCAGCTTGAGGCGATGACCAGCACGGCCTCCAGCCTTGGTTCGCTGCAGAGCCGTATCGACATGCAGGAAAACTTCGTTTCGAGCCTGATGGACGTTATCGACAAGGGTATCGGTCGTCTCGTCGATGCTGACATGAACGAAGAATCGACCCGTTTGAAGGCGCTTCAGACGCAGCAGCAGCTCGGTATCCAGGCCCTGTCGATCGCAAACGCGAACGCCGAAAACATTCTTCAGCTCTTCAAATAAGCGGCTCGCGCGCCAGCAAAGGCGCCAGCGCGTGGCTGAACTGAGAGCCAGAGGAAGGAAACGGCCTCATCTTCATCCTCGCACAAGTTTGGACACCTAACGTCATTGCAATGTCGAATAGGCCGCTATGTGCGAACTGGCGGGAAGTGTCGTTGAAGAGACGGGCAAGGTAGCAAGAATGACGGTGATGCCGCTGAACGGCTTTGATCGCAAACAACAAGATGAATGCCCGTCCGCCGGCCTGATATCCGGAGGCCGGGCATGAGTGCTTCGATTTCGCGATATCTGAAGGACTTTGGCGATACCCAGCCAAGCAGCCTGCCTTTTGCCGATCACGCCGCAGATACGGACGGTTTCCCGGATTTTCCGGAAATCTCGTCGGATTTCGGGAGCCCTGAAACGGTTGATACCGAAAGCGAAAAGCGTGACGCCTACGCTAAAGGTCACGAGGACGCGACCCGTGAACTGACAGAGAAGATGCAGGCTGAGCGCGATGAACTTATCGCTGCTCACGCAGCCGAGCTTGAGACGCTTCGTTCGGCCTATCTCGAGGAATTGGCCGCCCGTATCGATTCGCGACTGCGTGAAGGCATCAATGCTATCGCTGCAAATCTGAGCGAACAGACAGCCGGTATCTTGGCACCGGTCCTTTCCGACAAGCTGTCTTCGAAGGCCGTTTCGGCATTGGCGGACGTCGTTCGGACCTCGATGCCGGATGGTGAGGCCGTCACGCTTGTCGTCAAGGGACCGAAGGTTCTGTTCGAGACGCTGAAAGCGCAACCGGGTTTTGAAGAAGTCGGGATGAAGTTTACCGAAACCACAGATGTCGATCTTTCTGTCGAGGTGGATGAAAGCGTCTTCGTGACGCGCATGTCCGCCTGGGCCTCCAGCCTTCGCAAGGTGATGAAATGACTGAAGGCGAAAATCACCACCACGGCAAGAACGAGATCATCATCGTCAAGCGTCACAAGGGTGACCATGACGGCGCGCATGGCGGCGCCTGGAAGATCGCTTATGCCGACTTCATGACGGCGATGATGGCCTTCTTCCTTGTTATGTGGCTGGTCAATGCCGCAAACGAGGAAACCAAGGCTTCTGTTGCGAGCTATTTCAACCCGATCAAGCTTTCGGATGAAAAACCAACCTCGAAGGGGCTGGAAAAGCCGGTGGACAAGGCGGAAGGCGTTGAGAAAAACGAACGCTCCGACACCAAGGCCGAGAAAGTCACGAATGGATCGTCTGCAGCGACCGGTGAGGATTTGACCTCGCAAACCGGCGAGCAGGCCAACTACTCGGAAGCGGACTTCTTCGAAAATCCCTATTCGGTTCTTGCTGAAATCGCTCAGGAAGTTGGCCAGCAGGCAAATGTCAGCGCCAAGGGCGAGGGCGGCGCTGCCGATTCCGGCCCTGCGACCGGCGCCAGTGGCGGCGAGGCTTATCGCGATCCTTTCGATCCGGACTTCTGGACGCAGCAGGTCAAGATCACCCGGGCCGACCAGCAGCCGCCTCAGCAGCAGCAACAACAACAACAGCAGTCTGAGCAGCAAACTGAGCAGGCCGAGGTGTCTGTTGCCGAGAAGCCTGCAGAGAATGTTGCGACGAGCACGGATGTGGCCGCGGCGCATGACGAGCAGCAACAGAAGGTAGAGGGTGAAAAACCTGTCGAAATGGCGGTCGCCGTGCCCCAGCAAAGGCCTGGCAAGGCCGAGCAGGCCGAACTTGCCAAGGAAGACGCGGCCGCTCAGCCTCCGGCAACAGCCGAACAGCAGGAGCAGGCGGATGATCTGCGCGAAGAAATCGAGAAGCAGATCTCCGGTGTCACCGGCAGGCTTGCTGAAGGACTGGTGGTCACTCCTGCCGAAGGTGGTTTGTTGCTGACAATCTCCGATCAGGCGGAAACGCCGATGTTCAATGTCGGATCTGCTGTGCCGAAGCGCGAAATGGTGCTTGCCATGGAAAAGATTGGCAAGCTCCTTCAGGAACGTGGTGGCAGCGTGGTCATTCGTGGTCATACCGACGGACGCCAGTTCAAGACCGAAGCCAATGACAACTGGCGACTTTCGATGGACCGTGCCCACAGCGCCTATTTCATGCTGGTTCGCGGTGGCTTGACGGAAGAGCGCGTGAAGCAGGTCTCCGGCTTTGCGGATCGTCGCCTGCAGGTGCCGGCCGATCCTTTGGCGGATGCCAACCGACGCATCGAGATCCTGCTTGAGGCTGACCGGGGGTGAGTGTGACCAGATCCTCGAAACATTGGCTTCTTCTGGCGACCGTGCTCAGCGGTCTTGGTGCTGCACCTGCAAGGGCGCAGGCACCGTCGCAGGACAATCTCGCGCCATATTCGATGATGCGATCCCTGCAATTCGTGCAGGATTCCGTCGCAATGGGCGACCATTCGGCTACCGAAATGCAGCGTTTTCTGCTCCAGACAATCGATGAGCGTCTGAAAAGCGCGCCTGCGGCCATATTTAAAGATCCGCGCAACGTTGACGCAGCTCTTGTCTACGCCATGAGCGGCGGTAACCCCGCGACACTGGAATTGCTTGTCGCTCGCGACGTGGATGGCAATTTTGACAGCCGCGTTGCCGACGTGCTGCGCAAATACCTGTCCGGCAAGGGCACGCTCGTGGCGCATAGCATTGCGGCGATGATACCCGAATATCGTGGTACCTCTCTGGGTGCCTATCTCGCTCTGATCGGCGGTAACGTCACAATCCCGAGAGATCCTGTTGCAGCTCTCGGCTTCTACGATATCGCCCGGCTGGAAGCGCCTGGGACGATTGTCGAGGAGGCGGCTTTGCGCCGTTCGCTCGCCATTGCCGTCGAAGATGGTGATGCGAGGAGAGGTTTTCTCTATGCGCAGCGTTACGCGCGTCGGTTCCTTCATTCGCCCTATGCAAGCCAGTTTGCGGACCTGCTGGTCTCGTTGGTGGTAAAGCGATCGGATTCGATTACGGAGATGGAAATAAAGGAAACCTTCGCGCTGATGGATGCCGAGCGGCAGAAGGAAGCGTATCTGCGTCTTTCGCGGCTTGCGGCCATCAGCGGTAAGGATTCGCTCGCGCGTATGGGCGCGCTGGCAGCGAAGTCCTTGTCTCCGGTCATGCCCGATTCGCCGGAAGCGCAGGCCAATCTTTACGAAAGCCTGTCGAATATCGGCACACCCGATGTGGTGAGTGCGATTGAGACAATCGGGCAGATCCCCGAAGCGCAGCTTTCCGAGCGTGACAGGGCGTTGCGAGACGCCGCGAAGGCGATTGCCGAGGAGGTGGTGCGCCCACCATCGATAAACGATGGGCAGCCGCAGGCAAAAGCTGCGGACGAAGAGGTGGTTGCCAAGCAGGCGGGTGAGCAGGGCGCTCCGGAAGCCGGTTCGGCGGACGCTGCAGCCAAAGGCATATGGCGCAGTGGAGAACACAAGGCGGATGATCAGAGCGAAGGCGTCCGGCAACTCGTGACGAGTGGCCGAAGCAAGCTCGATGAAATCGATAGCCTGTTGAAAAAAGGCGAGGGGGCCCCATGATCGAGGCAAATATCAACGCGATAATGAACGCACCGTATTCCGATCCGCGGGCCGCCAATTCATCGGCGAAAGAGGACGGAAAAGGCGGTAGCTTCGGTGACGCCCTGTCAACGGTGAAGGATGACCGCCCCACGCATAGCTCACACGCGAAGCCCGAGACGGATGCCAAGGCGTCGGAGCGCCCGGAAGGCGAGACGGATGATGCTGCGGAAAAGCCGAATGCTTCAAGCCGACGCCCCGCCAGCTTTCTGGACGTGATTGCAAACGAGCAGGCAACCGAGGGCAAGGATACGCGCCTGGCCGTTGAGCTGCAGAAAGCGGCGAAGCCTGACCGCGCGTCGCAGGAAAACGGCAAGACGGGCAAGAAGGACAAGGAAAAGTCCGAGAACGAAACAACCAAAGCAGAGGCGAAGAGCGCCGACGCGGATGTCGCTGTCCCCGAGATCCTCGTCATACCGAACGCCAATACAGCCGCAACAAGAAGCCCTCTCGACGATATTGCCCAGGCGCTGACTGGCAAGGTGGATACTGCCAGGTCCCAGAAGACGGGCAAAGGTGACGACGCCAGGGAAAAGGCCGATCCTTCCCTGAAGGATCTTTCGGCTGCGCTCAAGGTTGCCGGCAATGATGAGCAGGCCGATACAGACAACAGTGGTGAGACTGGCGACTTCCGCTTTGCCTCCTCCAAGTCTGGGGCGGCGCGATCTCTGGACATGAGCACGGTTCAGCGTGATGCGCGGGTTGATTTCGACGTCAAGGAAAGCAGCGGCAAGTCAGCGGAGACGGTGACCGTGCTTGATTCACGGCGTTTCATTGGCCTCGCACCCTCTACCAACGCGTCGGCTTTGACAGGTCTTATCGCCAATGATCCGGAATGGGTCAGCGCGATGCAGCCTGGATCGTCGCTTTCCAACGCGGCGGCACAGTCCAGCACCGGTCAGGTCGTGCATACGTTGAAGCTTCATATGACGCCGATTGACCTCGGTTCTGTCACGATGTCGCTGCGTCTGTCCGGCGATGAGCTCGCTGTTCACATGACCGTCGACAGCATGGCGGCCTATAAAAAGCTTCAGGACGACAGCAAAAGCATTCTGGATGGTCTGAAAGCACAGGGACTGACGGTCGATAGCATCTCGATCAGCATCGCTTCTTCCGACAAGAGTGACCAAACTGGCACACAATCCAACAATCAGCAAAATCAGCAGACGCAGCATCAGGGCCAGCAGGCCGCAGACGGTCGCAACCGTGGCGAGTCTGGCGCCCGCGGCGGACAGCAGGGCGACAGAGATTTTTCGGGGGTGCGCAATGAAGGTATGGATGGCTCTGCGGGTTCTGCCCGTGCTGCTGGCGACACTGGCGTTTATCTCTGACGACGCCCACGCTTCGGCGACATCGGGTGTATGCGAAAGAGAAATTCAATCCGCTGCCCACAAGTACGGGGTGCCGGAAGGTATTCTCTATTCCGTTGGCTTGACAGAAACGGGTCGAAAGGGCCGACTCGACCCTAACGCTATGAATATAGAGGGGAAAACGGTCTTCGCCGGCTCAACGGAAGAGGCTCTGACAACGTTCGAGGCGGCAAAACGGTCCGGCGCGAAGCTGATTGATCTTGGCTGCATGCAGATCAATCACTATTTCCACGGCGAAAATTTTACCTCGCCGCGCGACATGTTCGATCCGAAACGCAATGTGGAATACGCGGCGATGTTCCTGCGCAATCTCCACAACAGGCATGAAACCTGGACCATGGCAGTGGCCCGTTATCACGCCGGGCCGAACAACGACCCTGCTCAGAAGAAATATGTCTGCCGGGTGATCGCCAATCTCGTGGCGACGGGTTACGGAAAATGGACTCGCAATGCGAAAGATTTCTGCGACGGATAACAACCATTGATTGTCTTTTTGGGGTCCTGGTCCGGTAACCCTCAATGTGGCGACAGAAAGACAAAAAAATGGCGATGCAAGTCGCATTTTAATGAATTTTGAATTTTTTACACAAAAATTTTGTACCGATATTGGTTAATGGCTACTATATGTAGATCAAATCGGGACGAAATAGTTAATCAATTATTAATTTCTGCAGATGATTTCCTACAGTTGTCGCTGAATCCCTCGATTCGTACGAATGCCGCATCGGAAAACACCACACTGATTCGGAGGCGGACGAATGATCGTAGTGGTTGATGAGCGCGAGCTCGTTAAGGACGGCTATACTTCTCTATTTGGGCGCGAGGGCATTCCCTCGACGGGGTTTGATCCTGTCGAATTCGGGGAATGGGTCTCGACAGCGGCAGAAAGCGACCTCGCAGCAGTCGAGGCGTTTCTCATTGGTCAGGGCGACAGGGATTTTTGTTTGCCTAAGGCGATCAGAGATCGCTCGACGGCGCCGGTGATTGCAGTCAGCGACCAACCGTCGCTCGAGGCAACGCTGGCACTTTTTGACAGCGGCGTTGACGACGTCGTTCGCAAGCCTGTGCACCCACGTGAAATCCTTGCCCGTGCGGCGGCGATCCGTCGACGGCTTCAGGTTATTTCGAACTTCACGGATGCAGGTCCGATCCGGGTATTCTCGGACGGTCGCGATCCGGAGGTGGGCGGCGAGGTCTTCCCGTTGCCGCGCCGCGAGCGTCGCATTCTGGAATATTTGATTGCCAATCGCGGTCGTCGCGTTTCCAAGGCGCAGATCTTTAATGCGATCTACGGCATCTTTGATGATGACGTCGAAGAGAACGTCGTCGAAAGCCACATCAGCAAGCTGCGCAAGAAGCTGCGCAAGAAGCTCGGCTACGATCCGGTCGATTCCAAGCGGTTCCTTGGTTACAGCATTGATTGGCAATAATTTTCACTAATCGCCGTGGTCTTCCTGAAACGCGGCGTTTCAGACAGCTTCACGCAAGCCCCAAGCTATACCTTCTCCCTGAAAGATGACCACGAGGGTTTTTGAATGAGTATTTTCGGCACTATGCGGACTGGCGTGTCCGGTATGAATGCGCAGGCAAACCGTTTGGGGACGGTTGGTGACAACATCGCCAACTCCAGCACGGTTGGCTACAAACGCGCTTCTACGGCGTTCTCGTCGATGGTACTCCCATCCTCGGCAGGGAACTACAATTCCGGCGGTGTTAGCTCCAACGTTCGCTACAGCATTTCGGAACAGGGCGGTTTCTCCTACACGTCCTCCCCGACTGACCTGGCGATCGATGGTGATGGCTTCTTCATCGTCACTGCGTCGAGAGACCCTGATGCGCCGCAGTACTTGACGCGCGCTGGCTCGTTTACGAGAGAGACTGTGGAAGAGCCTGCAGGCTCGGGTATCTACAAGACGTTCCTCAAGAACTCTGCTGGTTATTACCTGTTCACGCCATCGCAGGCGACAGCTTCGAACAACCGTTTCCCAGGCAGCGTGGTCGAAATTCCCGGAGACGACATCCAGGCAACGCCGTCGACATCGGGTGCACTGTCGCTCAACCTGAACAACGAGACGGCCGTTGGCGGCACCTTCAAGACCTCGCTCACCGGCTACGGTTATCAGGGCAAGGAAATTGTCTACGACGTTACCTACACGAAAACCGGTGACAATGCCTGGACCGTATCCGTTACGGACACGGGCACCGGGACTGAGGTGATTCCTGCGACGCCAATCACCTTTGATCCTTCGACGGGTGCAAAGGTAACCGGAACGAATGACATCCTGACCATTCCTGCGGTTGCTGGCCGTAACGCTGCGATCTCGCTCGATATCAGCGGTGCCAAGCAGCTCGCTTCCAAAAGCGACATCATCTCCGGCGGCTTGAACGGTAGCGGCGCTGCCTCGGTCACGGAAGTCGTCTTCAATGAAGATGGCAGCATCGACCTGAAGTATGACAACGACGCCATCGTTTCGACAGGCAGCAGAATCATGCTCGCCACGGTTACAAGCCCTGACAATCTCGTGCCGATCAACGGTAACGCCTATAGCGCAAGCAACACGTCGGGTGTTCTGATTGCCAATGATCCGGGCTCCAAGGGCACCGGCAACCTGCTGATCAGCACGCTCGAGACCTCCAACGTCGACATCGCGAATGAACTCACTGAAATGATTGAGGCGCAGCGAATCTACTCCGCCAACTCCAAGGTTTTCCAGACCGGTTCCGAGTTGCTGGACGTGCTGGTCAATCTGAAGAGATAGTAATTCCCAAGAGGACAGATGAATGTCGCTCATGTCAGCAATGAATACTGCGCAGTCGATTTTCAATAATACGGGTAAGCAGACGGAAGTAACTTCGAAAAACATTGCCAATGTCGGCAATGCGAACTACGTCAAGCGAACCGCCATTCTTGGCACGACTATGTATGGTGCGAATATTGTCACCAATGGCCGTGCCCAGAATGAGAGCCTTCTCAGGCAGACGATCGCCAGTTCGTCGCTCGCTTCGGGGCAGTCGACCGTTCTCGGTGGGCTCGAGGAGATGAAGAGCATTTTCGGTGGCAACGACTACGAAAGCTCGCCAGCAACCTACATGAGTGCGTTGCTGGAAAGCCTCGAAGGATATGCCGCCAAGCCAAGCGACTCCGCGCTGGCGGCGACGGCGGTAACGTCGGCCATTGATGTTGCCAACTCCCTGAACAAGGCTTCACAGGAGCTGCAGTCAATTCGCCTGCGCGCCGACAAGGAAATCGTCCTTCAGGTCGACAAGCTCAACAGCCTTCTCTCCGACTTCGAGACTGCCAACAATGCGGTCAAGGGTGCAACGGCGTCTGGCCGTGATCCAAGCGATGCGCTGGATCAGCGTGACGCGCTTCTGAAGGAAATCTCCACGATCGTGGGTGTTTCCGTCGTGACGCGCGACAACAACGACATTGCTCTTTACACCTCGCAGGGTACCACTCTGTTCGAGACGATCCCGCGCAAGGTCACGTTTACGCCGCAGACGGCGTACGACGCGAACACGACAGGCAATTCGATCTTCATCGATGGCGTTGCGGTCAAGGCCGGTGACGGCAGCAACACCACGGCGGCGGGTTCGCTGGCCGGGCTTTTGCAGATCCGCGATGATTACGCGCCGACCATGCAAAGCCAGCTTGATGAAACAGCGCGTGGTCTTATCACCATGTTCGCTGAGAAGTCCGCCGACTCCACGAGCGGTCTTCCCGACATGCCGGGCCTCTTCACCTATGGTTCTCCACTGGCAACGACCATTCCGGCTGATGGAACTGTATCGCCTGGCCTCGCAGCCAGCATTACCGTCAACCCCGCGTTAATTATTTCGCAAGGTGGCAACCCGGAATTGTTGCGTGATGGCGGTATTAACGGTACCGATTATGTCATCAATACTTCGGGCACGGGTGGAACCGGGTTTTCCAAGCTGATCGACAGCTATGTGACGGCCTTCGATGCACCGATGAACTTTGACGCGTCGACGCGTATCGATACCAATACCAGCATTCTGAAATACGGCACCAATTCAATGGGTTGGCTGGAACAGGAGCGGTCTGGGGCGACTTCGGCATACGAAGCAAAGAGTGCGCTTTATGAGCGTTCTTCCACGTCCTACTCGAACAACACCGCAGTCAGCCTGGATGAAGAACTCTCGCTGCTGCTGGATATCGAGCAATCCTACAAAGCCGCGACGAAACTGGTGAGCACCATCGACGAGATGCTTCAGTCGTTGATGGATATGGCGAGGTAAACGATGAAAACGTCCTTCATTTCATCGCTGGCGATGCAGAACAGCATGCGCAGCACCATTCTCAAGGCTCAGCTTGAGATGACCAACCTCAACACCGAGCTGACAACGGGCAAGCATGCGGATATCGGTTTGGCGCTTGGTGCCAACACGGCGCGCAGCCTTGACCTCAACCGCGATGTCGCACGTCTGACGTCGATTGCAAGCGTGAACTCCATCGCAACCCAGCGTCTCGAAGCGTCGCAGGCGGCACTCGACAGCATGGCCAAGGCCGCTCAGGAAATCCAGAGCGTTCTGGTGCCGAACACCAGCGCCGAACCTCCGACACTTTCGACTGTCGTGCAGACCATTTCGAATGCGTTCAACAACTTCACCAGCTTTGCCAACACGGCTGTGAATGGCGAATTCCTGTTCTCTGGCATCAACACCGACGTGAAACCGGTCGACGATTATTTTGCCGACGATTCGAAGCTGAAGGCTGCCTATAACGTCGAACTGAATGCGTTCATGGCGTCGCAGACGCCGGCAGTTGGCAACATTGCAGACCTGTCCAAGGAACAGGTCAGCGAGTTCATGACCCACATCGAAGGTGTATTCGCAGGCACCACGACGGTCACGAACCCGCCGCATACCGACCTGACGGCCGGCCAGGACTATGATTTCTGGACGACGTACGGTTCGCAGGCGAGCGACACGAACATGACCAGCCGTATTACTCAGAATGAGGTCGTGGAGACATCGACCAACAGCAATTCCGAGGGAATGCGTTATTTCGCGATGACGGCAATCACGTCCATGACCTTCCTGGACGAGAACGTTGACAGTGAAATTCGCGAAATGGTCGCTACGCAATCTGTCACGAACATCAACAAGGCCATCAGCGGCATCAACCAGCAGCAGAGCAAGCTCGGTCTCTCCGAAAGCCGTGTTTCCAAGGCAAATGATGCTCTGGCCGCCCAGAAAAAAATCATCGAGACCCATTTGCTAGATCTGGAGGGGATCGACACCTACGAGGCGAAAACCCGTCTCGATCTCCTCCAGCAGCAAATCGAAATCGCATACAGCCTCACGTCGCGTCTGCAGCAAATGAGTCTGGTAAACTACCTCTGATGATCAGAGGTGGCGGCAGATAAAGGATACATGAATGTACCAGTTTTCCTACGCCGAAATCATGGAGGATGGTGTCGCCGACGCGAAGGATCGCGAGCGGCAGGCGTTGACCAAATCGATCGATCTGCTGGCAGAGGCAAGGGACTCGACCTCGCAGCGGCATACGATCGAGGCGCTGTTTTACACGCGCCGGGTCTGGATTCGCTTCATCGAAGATCTCAAGCAACCGGACAACCAGTTGGCAACCGAACTCAGAGCCAATCTGATTTCAATCGCAATCTGGATTTTGAAAGAGTGCGAACTGATCCGGAAGCGCCAGTCTAAGAACTTCCAGGGCATAATTGACGTGACAACCATCATCAGGGATGGACTGAAATGAAAAGTACACTTCGAATTTCGCTGAAATCGGGCGAAAAGATTTTCATCAACGGCGCAGTTCTGCGTGTTGATCGCAAGGTAGCGCTGGAATTCCTGAACGATGTCACGTTCTTGCTTGAAAACCACGTGTTGCAGCCTGAGCAGGCGACGACGCCGCTGCGTCAGCTTTACTTCATAGCGCAGATGATCCTCATCAACCCGGAAGGGCGCGAGCAGTCTACCAACATGTTCCGCAAGTCCGTGAGCATGCTGTTGAACTGCTTCCAGCACGAAGAGGTCCTGGCGGAACTCAAGCGTATCGACGCGCTGGTTGCGACCGGCAAGGCGTTCGAAGCGCTGAAGGCGATCCGCGGTCTCTACCCGATCGAGGAAAAAATCCTCAGCAATCAGGAAATGGCTCCCGCAACGATTGAACAGATTCGCAAGGAGATCGCACCATGGCGGTAGATGCAGTTAGTTCGACAGCGTCGAACCCCTGGGCCAACGCCGGGGCAAGCAGTTCCGACAGCAGCGCAGCGTCGCTGAACTACGACAGCTTCCTGAAGCTTCTGATCGCCCAGATGAAAAATCAGGACCCGACCGAGCCGATGGATGCGAGCGCCCAGATGTCGCAGCTCGCAAGCTTCTCGCAGGTCGAACAGTCGATCAAGACGAACACGCACCTGAAGAGCATGCTGCAGGCTGAAGCGTTGACGCGTGCATCTGATCTCGTCGGCAAGACCGTCAAGAGCGCCGACGACAAGGTGACGGGCATCGTCAAGGAAGTCGAAGTCTATGCGGACGGCGTGATCGCCATTACCGAATCCGGTGATAAGGTTCTGATCCAGGCGGGCGTCACCTTCTCCAACACTGCAAGCAGTAGTACAACGACGGAGACCGAATCGGACACTTCGACCGATTCCTGATAAGTGAAGGCGGCAGGACGCCGCCTTTTCGGAACAAAGGATGCGACGATGAACGAGGCCGATGCGCTTGATATCATGCAGGCGGCAGTCTGGACGGTTCTCGTCGCGGCTGGTCCCGCCGTTTTGGCGGCGATGGTCGTCGGCGTCGTCATCGCCTTTATTCAGGCTTTGACCCAGATCCAGGAAATGACGCTGACATTCGTGCCGAAGATCGTCACGATCATGGTTGTTCTCGGGGTCGCGGCTCCCTTTGTCGGCGCTCAGATTTCGCTGTTTTCCAATCTCGTCTTTTCGCGCATCCAGTCCGGCTTCTAAACCGGGCAATGTGCTTGTGCCATTTTCGCGCAAGCTTCAGCCGCTAGTGATGCTCTGAAGCATTGGCCCGAAAAGCGTGAATCGTTTTCCGGTTCTGTGCTCTGGAAACGTGCGACGGCTGTTCCGTCGCCCTTCTCATGAAGAGACAGGACGAGATTTATGGCGCAACCACCAGTCATATCATTGCCGAAGGTAAGCCCGAGCACCCGGGATATCGGCTTCGCACTGGGTATCATCACGATCCTCTGCGTGCTGTTCCTGCCGATACCGGTGGTCATGGTGGATATCGGACTGGCGTTCTCCATCGCCTTTTCTGTTCTTATCCTGATGGTAGCCCTCTGGATTCAGCGACCACTGGATTTCTCGTCCTTTCCTACGGTTCTGCTGATTGCGACGATGATACGATTGTCGCTGAACATTGCCACGACACGTGTCATCTTGACCCATGGGCATGAAGGCCACAACGCCGCTGGCGGTGTGATCGCCGGCTTCTCCAGTCTCGTCATGTCCGGTGACTTCGTCATCGGTCTGATCGTCTTCATGATCCTGATTACGGTCAACTTCATCGTTATCACCAAGGGCGCCACCCGTATCGCCGAAGTCGGCGCACGCTTCACCCTCGATGCAATCCCCGGCAAGCAGATGTCGATTGATGCCGACTTGTCCGCCGGCATCATCGATGAAAAGGAAGCGCAACACCGCCGCCGTGAACTTGAACAGGAGAGTTCTTTCTTCGGTTCGATGGACGGTGCGTCGAAATTCGTGCGCGGCGACGCGATCGCGGGCCTTATCATCACTGCGATCAACGTCTTTGGCGGCATCATCATCGGTTACTTCCGCCATGGTATGCCCATCGGCGAAGCGGCTGACGTATTCGTCAAGCTGTCCGTTGGTGACGGTATCGTCTCGCAGATCCCGGCACTGATCGTTTCTCTTGCTGCCGGCCTTCTGGTATCGCGCGGCGGCACGTCAGGGTCGACCGACCAGGCCGTTGTCAACCAGCTCTCCGGTTACCCGCGTGCGCTGATGGTGTCGGCTATGCTGATGGGCTTGCTCGCGGTCATTCCGGGCCTTCCCTTCCTGCCGTTCATCACGCTCGGCGGCATCATGGCCTTCGGTAGCTGGTATATTCCGCGCCAGACCGAAGCTGAAAATGCGCTGCTTCGTGAGCAGGAAGAAAAGAAGGTCATGCAAAATTCGGAAGCTGAAAAGGATTCCGTCAAGCAAGTCCTCAAGACCTCCGAGATCGAACTGGCACTCGGAAAGCAGGTTTCCACGCGTCTGCTCGGTGCGCATCAGGAACTGGCCTTCCGTGTCGGCAAGATGCGCAAGAAATTCGCGACGCAGTACGGTTTCGTCGTACCCGAGATCAAGGTGTCCGACGACATCATGATTCCCGAAAAGGCTTACCAGATCCGTGTCCACGGCACGACGATCGCATCCAGCAATCTGCGCGTCGGTGATGTCCTCGTGGTAACGGGGGCGGGGCGGAAGCCAAGCATTCCTGGCGACGAGATTCGCGAACCGGCTTTCGGCATGCCCGCAGTCTCGATCCTCGAAACCTTTACCGAGGATTTGAAGCGCGAAGGTTTCCATCCGATCGACAACGTATCCGTCGTTCTGACGCATTTGAGCGAAGTGATCCGCAACAACCTGCCGCAGCTTCTGTCCTACAAGGACGTGAAGATCCTCATCGACAGGCTGGACCCGGAATACAAGAAGCTTGCGGACGAGATCTGCTCCTCGCACATGTCTTACTCCGGCTTGCAGGCAGTGTTGAAGTTGCTGCTCGCCGAACGTGTTTCGATCCGCAACCTCCACCTCATCCTTGAAGCGGTTGCCGAACTTGCACCTCATGTTCGCAAGACCGAACAGATCGTCGAGCATGTCCGCGTTCGCATGTCGCAGCAGCTTTGCGGCGATCTGGCCGACAATGGCGTGTTGCGTGTCCTGCGTCTCGGCAACAAATGGGATATGGTTTTCCACCAGGCGCTGAAGCGCGATGCCAAGGGAGAAATCGTCGAGTTCGATATAGATCCGCGCCATCTGGAAGAGTTTTCCGAGCAGGCCTCCAAAGTTATCCGTGAATTCATGGACCGCGGACTGCCCTTTGTTCTTGTCACGTCGCCTGAAACGCGGTCCTATGTGCGCATGATTATCGAGCGACTCTTCGCGACCCTGCCGGTTCTTTCGCATGTCGAACTGGCAAAGGGGCTGGAGATCAAGATTCTGGGCGCCATTTCATGATAACCGACCCGCAAGGGACAATTATCGCATTGTTCCTTGCAATTTGCCGTATCGGCGCCTGCTTCATGACCATGCCGGGCTTTTCCAGTTCGCGTATCCCCGGACAGATACGCATACTGGTATGCGTTGCCGTGACGATGGCGCTGTTGCCGGTCTTGTGGGGAGCGATCTACCCGAATGTGTCAGGCGCAAGCCAGGGTACGATTGTCGGCCTGATCTTCACGGAAATTCTGATTGGTGCCATGTACGGCCTGATTGCGCGTTTTTACACGCTCGGCCTTCAGTTCACCGGTGCCATCATCGGTGCTTCGATCGGCTTCAGCGCGCCGGGCGGTGCTGATGTCATTGAAGATGTGCAGGAAAACCAGATATCGAACTTCATTACATTCGGTAGCCTGCTGGTTCTCTTCATGCTGGATTTCCACCATGTCGTTTTGAGAGCCTTGGTCGATTCCTACACGGCAACTCCGGTCGGGGCTTTGATCAGCAGTCAGAAGATGCTGATCACGTTGACGGATACGCTGCGTGCGTCGACCACCATTATGCTGCGGCTCGCCAGCCCTTTCATCATCTACGGTTTGATGTTCAACGTTGCGGTCGGCCTGATCAACAAGCTCGCTCCGCAGATCCCCGTCTACTTCATTTCCACGCCCTTCGTTCTCGCGGGCGGATTGTTCATGCTTTATCTTTCCGTCGCAGCACTCGTCCGCCAGTTCGTGGACGGTTTCGGCCCGGTCTTCATCGGTTTTTGAGCAGAGGAAAGTCTCGATGGCTTCGGATAAACGCTCGGACAAGCTCAAACGGCTCACCGCCGTACAACGCCACATGGAAAAGATGGCCGAAGTCGAGTTGGCGGACACGACGCGTGCCCGCTCCGAAGTGACGCAGGCCATGGATAATGTTCTTGAGGCGATGACGTCTATGGAGCCTGTCCATCAGATGTTTTCCAAGCATTACTCGGACCGTTATGGTCGTCTGGTCGTCAAGGACCGTCAGCTTACCGGCGCTCAGCAGTTGCAGGAAAACAAGGTACTGCGGGAAAAGACCAAGGCGGACAGACTTGAAGAAAAGATGCTCGGTGCGCGCGATCTTGAAGATCGTGAGGCCGACGACAATGCAATTTATGATCTTTTGGAAATCATCAGCGTTACTTCGACACCAGCCTCCAGCAAGGTTGGCAATTCATAGTCTCTCTCAGTGTTGCACCGGCGCCGTTTTGAAAACGTCGTTTGCGGTGTTTCTGGATTGAGCGAACGGGTTGCAGGTTGTTCCGCAGTCTGTTCGTCAGGACGGGAGATCAGAACGTGGCGATATCGGTAATTAGTGATCTGGTAATGGATGTGGTTCGCGCTGCCGACCCGCAACAGGTTCAGGTTGCCCAGGAAAAACTTAAGGCCAACAAGGCGGCTTTCGCCGCTACCAGCCTGGCCGACGCCGGCAAGGGTTTTGGCGCAGCTGTCGATGTGCTCGATTCGGCCGCCTCCAAGGCCGGTCTTGGCGATACTGACATTCGTGCCAAGCGCACGGAAGTTCCCGAGACCTATCGCAAGTTCGAAGCTTCGGTTCTTCAATCCTTCGTTTCCAGCATGCTGCCGAAGGAGACCGAGGATGTCTACGGCAAGGGTAACGCCGGCGAGATCTGGAAAAGCATGATGGCCGAACAGATCGCGGACGTCATTTCCAAGGAGGGCGGCGTCGGCATTGCCGAGCAGGCTTACAAGGATGCCTTGCGCAAAGTTGAGTCAAAGGGACTGACGGATGTTTCCGCAAATGACAAGGACCACAATGCCGCTCTGCGCATGGTGGCCGAGTTTGAGCGGCAGGTTCTTGGCGTTTCCAATGAAACGACTGACAAGGCTTGAAAATGAATAATTACAAAGAGGAGACAAGCATGGATCTTATGTCGAACGACCACCGTATCAAATCCGTTCTCGGCCGTCTTGAAATGATTATCGACAACGAGAACGAGAATATCGGCAAGGACCCGAAGTTCGATTTCAAGGTCTCCAATGCACACAAGAGCCGTTGCCTCTATGAACTGACCATGCTTTTCCGCGATACGCCGCGTGAAGATATTGCTGCCGGACATATGGAGCAGGTTCGCGGCATCAAGGGCAAGCTTGCGACCAATGCCAGCCGCGTTGAGGCACATCTGAACGCAGTACGTGCAGTCGCCGATCTGCTGAAGAACGCGATCCAGGAAGCCGATACTGACGGCACCTATTCGCAGGAACAATTTCTCTACGGCGCCGCTGTCTGATGTTGAAACTTCTTCTTACCGGCGTTTGGGTTTGCGCGGTCACGCTTGGCGCGGTGTATTTCTCCGTTCAGATGGCGACTGCACCCGCGCCGGTGGATGAAGCGGAAGCGAAAAAGGCCAATCTTCAATTGGTGAAGGGTGAGAGCATCACCATTCCTGTCATCAACGATGGTGGCGTGAATGGATATTTCTTGAGCCGCATTTCGCTCCGGGTAGACAAGCAGAAGATCGCCAAGATCGAACTGCCTGCGACGCAACTCGTCACCGACGAACTCTTCACGTTGCTGGCCGGTTCCTCAATGGTCAATATCGCCAATGTGTCGACCTTCGATCCGGAGGCGTTCAAACAGCACATCCGCGAAGGCCTGAATGGCAAGCTTGGTGAGGAGATCGTCGAAGACGTTCTCATCGAGCAGCTCGACTACCTCTCAAAGGCCGATATTCGCGCTCAGACCGGCAATGGCTCCCCCCGTTCGATCAAGATCGTCGAAGGGGAGAAGGTCGAGGCCGAACCTGCTGCTGCGGCGGGCCACTGATGCGCCCTGCAGGCATTGGTTCGGTTAACATCCGGTAACTTTGCCTCAGAAGTTTAGAGCGATTGCTTTCAGTCTAACTTCAACCCCCTCGTGTATAAACCGCAACAAGAGTTGATCGTCCCAAAATCTGGATGATCAACATTTTTGCCGGGTTTGGGGAGCGGGGAAATGAAACGCGCTGAAAGTTTTGCATCGTCCGGATCGCAAAATCAGGTTTATGGGCTGCCTGTCTGCGATCTCGACTGGACCGGTGCGCTGGATCTCGTCAACGACAAAGCCTGCGTGCTCGAAGGTTATACGTTTCTCTCCTTCCTGACACGCGAGAAAGCCAAGCGTTCGCAGATCGAGCCAAACTACCGCGAAATTCTCGAAAGCTGTCTGCTTCTGCCACAGGGTAAGGCCATGAACGCGGCGTTACGAAAGCAAGGACAACCCATGCCTGCAGGTATGGACGAAATGTCTTTCGTCATGGCGCTGTTGACCTATATGGCGATACCGAAGCGCATTGGTGTCGTCGGTGACAACGCTGCTCAGGTCAGCGAAACACTTGCCCGTTTGCGCAACCATGCTCCCTGGCACGATTTTGTCATGATCCATAAAGCGATGCCCGATACCAAGGTTGACGTGCTTCTGGCGGGCATGCTGAACGAGGATCAGGACGAGTGGCTGCACGCACATGTCAGCCGTGACACGGCGCGTGTTGTCATCGCTGTCGGCCCGTTGTTCAAGATCCTGTCATCGGAAATGTCGGGCATGCCGGAGATTTTTCGAAAGCTGCACATGACGTGGCTTTATAGCCTGTGTGCCGAGCCCTGGCATATTGCCATGGGCAAACACTGAAAAAGACGGATTCAAACGCGTTAACCATTTGTTTGCCACGATCCTTTAACCTCTCGTAAGGATTTGGGAGCTGGCCCTTTCGGGCTGCGATCAGTGTGGCAGGCGGCTTCGAATGGTTGAGCGCGATTCAGATTTGATGGCAGAAGGCCGTATCTCAGGCGACGTGGAAGCACCGCCTGTTGCCGAATGGCGCAAACGCGTTGCACGCCTTGTAACAGTCGGTTGCGTTGCCGCTGCCACTGCAGTCGGCGCCGGCCTGCCTCTCTTTTTGAGCAACGCAGGTTTTCAGGGCTACGTCTCCGAAGCGCGTGTTGAAATTACCCAGACAGGGTATGAGGCGCCTGATTCGGGACGTTTCCTGACGATGGCACGCAGGACGCTGCTGTCACCGACGGGGCTGGACCGGATTGCAAGCGATCTGAAGCTGAAGCCAACCGATGTGATCGGGGTTCGCAACCAGGGCGAACTCGGCCTTCTCTATGACCTTCTGACCGGCGCCGATACGCGGCCGGTTTCGCCGCGAGAGGCGCTCAATATTGCCGTTGGTGAAGCAATCAGGCTGGAATTGACGGCCGATGAAAGCACGCTTGTGGTCACGTCGACAGCCGCGACAGCGGATGCGGCGATGCGACTTGCCGATTACGTTTCGATGCGCGTCATGGCCGACGGCAGGGCAGGGACCATGACGCCCGCTATGCGGGAAGCCGAAAGGGCGCGTACTGCATTCGACAAGGCAGAAGCCGCTGTTAGCGGCTTTCAGATGCGCCACGGCGATACGGCGTTGCCCGAAGTCCAGCAACTCGAACAGCAACTTCATGACCTTGAGAGCGTGGGCTTGAGCACACGTCAGCGGCAGCAGGCCGTCGAGGCCGATCTGACATCCGCCTCTGTCCTGAAGGCAAATGATGTTCTGGCCAACCCCTTGCCGGGAAGCTCCGCGTTTTCGGGATTGGAAGACCTTCGGCAACGTTACGCGGCTGCCGGTATGACCCTGGCCAATGTATCGATTGACTATGGCGCGAAGCATCCGCGCCGTATTGCTGCGCAGAACGCTGTCGATGATATCCGTGCGCAGGTCACCCCTGCACTGCGTCAGCTTGTCGACGGGTTGAAGCGCGACAGTGCCCAAATCGCTGCAGAACGGACAGCGGCAGAAGGCGAACGGAAAAAGTTGCTTGACCGGCTGAATGGTCTCGGGGTTGTTCCGGGAGAATTCTCGAAACTTCAGGCTGAACTGGAAACGGCGAGAAATGCCTATCTGGAAGCGACAGCGAGACAGGATGCTGCCGTTTCAGCCACACCTCTGATTGAAACGAGCCTCGCGAAAAAAGCAGGCCCTGGTGAGTTGTCACGCGACATGCTGCAGGTTGGCTTGATGGCAGGCGGCGGCGCATTGGTCGGCTTGCTCGGCGGCCTTTATTTGCTCAGCTATCGCAGGCATGACGACGAGGATGAGCAAGGCCTGACACTTTATGACGGTCAGTATGCGCCTTCCGCACTCGACGTGGATATGGTGCCTCTCCAGCCGGAAAACTTCGAACCCATGGCACCGGCGATCTTCGATGATATCGATACCCCGCTCGAGGCTGCGGTCGATGATGACGTCTATGACGATGAGGCGCAGACGGATCGTTACGCGGACTATTATGCCGAAGCCGCAAATGATACTGACGACATGCCGCTCGACGAGCGCGTCCGTCAGGTCCTGATGGGCAACCGTACGGTTCACAACAGCGAAAATGAAGACGGTCAGCTTCCACCGTTGATGGCCGATGCGCTTTCCGGTCAGTTCGAGCATGAGCAAGCCGAGGCGGAAGAACTGCTCGCACTGCGACGCGAACTGGCATTGCTGCGGGAGCATCTGGCCGACTATGCTGATCGTCGGGACGTCTACCGTAAAACCGGCTGACTCGCCGTTGCCCAAACTGCATTTCCTCTTGCATTCCTGTAAGCCTCGCACCATACGGGGCTACCTAATCCAGCAGGAGCAGAATGCATGGCAGTTGTGATTGACGGTAAAGCGAAGGCGGCATCCGTAACCGAAGCGGTGCGCATTTCCGCGGAAGCTCTTGAAGCGGCCACTGGCGCCAAGCCGGGTCTTGCCGTTGTCATCGTCGGCGACGATCCTGCCAGCCATGCCTATGTGAACTCCAAGAGCAAGATGGCGAAGCAGTGCGGTTTCAACTCCATTCAGCACACGCTGCCGGAAGATACGACGCAGGCCGATCTCCTTTCGCTTGTCGCCGAACTGAACGCCGATAGCGCCGTTCACGGCATTCTGGTGCAATTGCCTTTGCCCAGGCATTTCGATTCCGAAGCCGTGATTCAGTCGATCCTGCCGGAGAAGGATGTGGATGGCCTGAGTGTGCTGAATGCAGGCAAGCTGGCTACAGGCGACCTTGAAACCGGTCTGATTTCCTGCACTCCGGCCGGCGCCATGCTGCTCGCACGCAGCATTCACGGTGACGACCTTTCCGGGCTGAACGCCGTGGTGATCGGTCGCTCCAACCTGTTCGGCAAGCCGATGGGACAACTGCTGTTGAACGCCAATGCCACGGTCACGATGGCGCACTCCCGTACCAAGGATCTCGCAGCCATCTGCAAGACGGCTGATATTCTTGTGGCAGCGGTTGGCCGTCCGGGCATGGTCAAGGGCGATTGGGTCAAGCCCGGTGCAACGGTTATCGATGTCGGTATCAACCGTATCCCGGCGCCTGAAAAAGGTGAGGGGAAATCGAAACTGGTTGGCGATGTTGCCTATGACGAGGCAAGTGCGGTTGCTGCCGCCATCACGCCCGTACCGGGCGGAGTTGGTCCGATGACAATCGCCATGCTGATGGCAAACACTGTCATCGCTGCGCATCGCGCCCTGGGAAAGACGGCTCCAAAGTTCTGAGCCAACCGCTAGTCTTTCGGTGCGGGTCCCGTTGAGGCCCGCACAACGAGTTCAGCTTTCCACAATTCCTGATGCGGCTGCGTTTCGTTGAACTTGATGCGGTTGATGAGGCGTTGGCCGATACGCACCCCGGCTGCTCTCAGTGAAGAGCGCGTGGTGGTAAGTGGTACGGAGAAATTGTCGGGCTTCAGCAATGGAAGAACGTCGTCGTGGGCAATCAACGAAACGTCCTTTCCGGGCTTTAGGCCGCGCTGATTGAGCGAACGGACGGCGCCCAAGGCAAGCGCGGTACTGGCGCAGAGAACCGCGGTCGGGCGTTCAGCCTGCGAAAGCAGTGCTTCCATGCCCAAAAAACCTTCCTCGTCGGTCATGCTGCCGTAGCGGACATGGTCTGGTCGGAGTGGCAGACCATGAGCGGCAAGGGCGCTCTCGACACCGAGAAAGCGTCTGAAAGTGAAATCGTATCCTTCCGGCCCATTCAGAATGCCAATGCGCCGATGACCAAGCTGCAGCAGCAGATTGGTTGCGTCCTTGAAGGCGCCTTCGTTGTCGACATCGAGAAACGGATAGTTTTCGTCCAGGCCCCAGGAGCGACCATGCACGAGGAAGGGGATGGATAGCGACCGCATCATCCCCACGCGCGGGTCGTTTTTTTTCATGTAGGCGAGGTAGATGCCGTCGACGCTGCCACTGGCGGCCAGTCCGCGCAATGCTTCCTGCTCGCGCTCCAGTTCGGTGGGCATGATGACGAGGTGAAAGCCGTTGCGGGCTGCCTCTTCGCCAAGTCCGCTCAAAAATTCCCCGTAGTGGACATCCGAGCGGTGGTGCGCGCCGATCGGCATGACAAGTCCGATGGACCCGACCTTGCCGGTTGCCAGTCGTTGTGCGGCGGCATTTGGCCGATAACCGGTTTTTTCGGCGGCTTCCATGACGCGGCGGCGCGTTTCCGCGCTCACTTCAGGATATCCGTTGAGTGCCCGGCTGATCGTCGTCTGCGAAATGCCGAGCAATTGCGACAGTTGTTTCAAGTTCATGTCGCTTTTTCCTCCATGCAATTGCTTTGGCAACAAAGGCGAAACGCCCCTCCTCGAAAGTTCCAAAGCGCTTAGATTTTTATCAGCGCTGTGGATTTATCTCAATGGAAAACAATGGACCAATTTTCACGAATTGCCTCTTGGTCGATTTACTGTAACGTTTCCGTGCAAAGAGTCTCTTGACTCGCTCTTGCAGTCGATGAGATGAATAGGCAGCCAAAGCGCTTTGATTAATTTTTGAAAGTGTTCAGCGGTTGATGTGATGGGAGGTAAATCACATGCATAAGACTTTTTTGACGACGGTAGCCGTGATGTCGCTTCTGTCGGGAGCAGCCTTCGCTGCTGATCTGAAGTTTGCACCTGGTCAGGATGCCAAATTCAACTGGAAAAGCTACGAGGATTTCAAAACGGCGAATGCTGACCTGAAGGGGCAGACGCTGACGATCTTCGGTCCGTGGCGTGGTGAAGACGAAGCTCTGTTCCAATCCGTTCTGGCCTATTTTGCCGATGCGACGGGTGTGAACGTTCGTTACTCCTCCTCGGAAAACTACGAGCAGCAGATCGTTATCGACACGCAGGCGGGTTCGCCGCCGAACATCGCCATTCTGCCGCAGCCTGGCCTGCTGGCAGATCTTGCCGCCAAGGGTTTTCTTGTTCCGCTCGGCGATGAGACCGCCAGTTGGGTCAAGGAGAACTATGGCGCCGGACAGTCCTGGGTCGATCTCGGCAGCTACAAGGGCAAGGATGGCAACAAGGCCTACTTCGCGTTTCCCTTCAAGGCTGACGTGAAGTCGCTGGTCTGGTACGTGCCGGAAAACTTTGAAGAAGCGGGCTACGAAGTTCCGCAGACGATGGAAGACCTGCTCAAGCTGACCGACCAGATCGTTGCCGACGGTGGCACGCCCTGGTGCATCGGTCTTGGTTCGGGTGGCGCAACCGGTTGGCCGGCGACCGACTGGGTAGAAGACCTGATGCTTCGCACGCAGCCGCTTGATGTCTACCTGAAATGGACGACCAACGAGGTGAAGTTCACCGATCCTGCGGTTGTTGGAGCGATCAACGAATTCGGCAAGTTCGCCAAGAACGAAAAATATGTCAGCGGCGGTGTGGCTGCCGTTGCCTCCACCGACTTCCGTGACAGCCCGAAAGGCCTCTTTGACATTCCGCCGAAGTGCTACCTGCATCATCAGGCATCCTTCATTCCTTCCTTCTTCCCGGAAGGCACGAAGGTCGGAACGGATGCGGACTTCTTCTACATGCCGACCTATGCATCGAAGCCGGATCTCGGCAAGCCTGTTCTGGGTGCTGGCACGCTGGTCACGGTCACCAAGGAATCTCCGGCGGCCAAGGCGTTCGTCGAGTTCTTGAAAACCCCGATCGCGCACGAAGTCTGGATGGCGCAGTCCAGCTTCCTGACGCCTTACAAGGGTGTGAACGTCGACACCTATGCCAACGAGCAGATGAAGCGTCAGGGTGAAATCCTCACCACGGCAACAAGCTTCGGCTTCGACGGTTCGGATCTGATGCCGGGCAAGATCGGTGCTGGTGCATTCTGGACCGGCATGATCGACTTCGTCGGCGGCAAATCCGCTGATCAGGTTGCTGCCGATATCCAGAAGGCCTGGGACGGCCTCAAGTAACGTCAATTGGACTTGGCCCGGCAGAGTAAATTTGCCGGGCCTTTTCCCAACGGAACGACTCCGGCGATCGCTGACAAAAACAGGGCGACGCGGATAAGGAATCAAGGGAGGGGAAAATGGCTGCCCAACTCGTCTCGGCGATCGGCGTCATGGTTGCTGGCGTTTTTGCCTGCGCTGCCTATTACTGGCTGTCCGATAAATTGCTGCAGGTTATCTTTCCAGTGCGATCGGGTGACGTCATTCATGCGTCCCGCAACCTCAACCGCCGCGCGGCGGTCAGGCCATGGCTGTTCATTGGTCCAGCTGTTCTTCTTCTTCTCGTCTATCTCGTCTACCCTGTCGTCGCGACGCTGATCCTGTCGTTCCACGACCGAACGGGCAATGAATTCGTCGGCCTCGCCAACTATCGTTGGGCGCTATCTGACGCCGGGTTCCGTCAGTCGATTTTCAACAACATACTCTGGCTCGCCGTTGTTCCGGCTGCCTGCACCTTCTTTGGACTGGTTATCGCCGTGATGACGGATCGTATCTGGTGGGGCAACATCGCCAAGTCGATCGTCTTCATGCCAATGGCGATCTCCTTTGTCGGTGCCTCCGTCATCTGGAAGTTCATCTACGAGTATCGCGCCGAAGGGCAGGTTCAGATTGGCCTGTTGAATGCCATCGTCGAGTTCTTCGGTGGCAACCCGCAAGTGTGGATCTCGATGCCGTTCTGGAACAATTTCTTCCTGATGGTCATCCTCATCTGGATTCAGACCGGCTTCGCCATGGTCATTCTGTCGGCGGCGCTGCGCGGTATTCCGGAAGAAACCGTCGAAGCGGCTGTTATCGATGGCGCCAACGGCTGGCAGATTTTCTGGAAGATCATGGTCCCGCAGATCTGGGGCACCATTGCAGTTGTCTGGACGACGATCACCATTCTTGTCCTCAAGGTGTTCGATATCGTGCTGACCATGACCAACGGGCAATGGAACACCATGGTTCTGGCCAACCTCATGTTTGACTGGATGTTCCGTGGTGGTGGCGATAGCGGCCGAAGCGCCGTGATCGCGCTGATCATCATGGCGGCCGTAACGCCGATCATGGTCTGGAACATTCGCCAGGCCAACCGCGAGATGGAGGGGCGCTGACATGGATATCGTAAAGCGCATCCGTCGCGTCGGGCTACCGCGCCTCATCGTTCACGCCAGCGTTCTCTTCGTTGTCCTGCTCTGGCTCCTGCCCACACTCGGCATTCTGGTCAGCTCGCTGCGCGACAAGGATCAGATTACCGTCTCGGGCTGGTGGACGGCTTTTTCCAGCTCTGAACAGACGGCTGCCGTTCGCTTGGCCGACGCTTCGGTTCAGAAACAGGATGGCAACCGCTACGTCATTTCCGGCAGTGTTTTCGAAAATGGCGCTGGTGGACAAGTCGCGGCGTTCGGTGTCCGCGTGCAGGAGCCGCGAGCCTTCAAGGCGGGCGAGGCTGCCGATATCGGTGATGGTGAAACCCTGCTCATCAATGCCGATGGCACCTATGAATATAGCAAGGCATCGAGCTTTGAGGGTGCGCGCGGCAAACGCGTCTACATTTCCGTCGCCACACCGCCGGTCTTTACGCTCGACAATTATCGCACCGTTCTGACATCCGAAGGCATCGGTCAGTCCTTTGTCAATTCGCTGACGGTTGCCGTGCCGGCGACCGTGATCCCGATCCTCATTGCCGCATTCGCTGCTTATGCGCTGTCATGGATGAGCTTCTCCGGACGCAATCTGCTGATCGCCATGGTGGTGGGTCTGATCGTTGTGCCGTTGCAGATGTCCCTGATCCCGCTTCTGAGGCTCTACAACGAAATCGGCAACATTTTCGGAGTTCCCTCCAAGACTTATGCGGGCATCTGGCTGGCGCACACCGCTTTCGGTTTGCCGCTCGCCATCTATCTGTTGCGCAACTACATTTCCGGTCTGCCAAAAGAGATCATTGAAAGCGCGCGTGTCGACGGCGCTAGCGACTTCGAGATTTTCGTCAAGATCATCCTGCCGCTGTCATTCCCGGCGCTGGCCTCCTTTGCCATCTTCCAGTTCCTGTGGACATGGAACGACCTGCTCGTCGCCATGGTCTTCCTTGGCACGCAGAAGGATGAGTTGGTTCTGACTGGCGCGCTGAATGCGCTGCTCGGCTCGCGCGGCGGCAACTGGGAAATCCTCACCGCCTCGGCCTTTGTCACGATCATTGTGCCGCTGCTCGTCTTCTTCTCTCTTCAACGTTATCTCGTGCGCGGCCTGCTTGCAGGCTCCGTCAAGGGAGGCTGACAACCATGAACGCCCATACCAAACAGGATTCGACAATGACCGCTTCGGTGACTTCCGCTCTGACACCCAACAAGGATTGGTGGCGCGGCGCTGTTATCTATCAGATCTATCCGCGCTCCTATCAGGACTCGAATGGCGATGGCATCGGCGATCTGAAGGGCATTACCGACCGCCTGGAATACATCGCCAATCTCGGTGCCGATGCAATCTGGATCTCGCCATTCTTCACCTCGCCGATGAAGGACTTCGGCTACGACGTATCGAACTATGTCGATGTTGATCCGATGTTCGGTACGCTTGCCGATTTTGACGGTCTGATTGCAGAGGCGCACCGCCTCGGCGTTCGCGTCATGATCGATCTGGTGATGTCGCACACATCCGACCAGCATCCCTGGTTCGTCGAAAGCCGCTCCAGCCGCAACAATCCAAAATCCGACTGGTATGTCTGGTCCGACGGCAAGCCGGACGGCACACCGCCAAACAACTGGCTGTCGATCTTCGGTGGTCCGGGCTGGCAGTGGGACCCAACCCGCATGCAGTATTACATGCACAACTTCCTGACGTCGCAGCCGGATTTGAACCTGCACAATCCGGAGGTGCAGGAAGAGTTATTGAACACCGTCCGGTTCTGGCTGAAGCGCGGCGTCGATGGTTTCCGCCTCGACACCATCAACTTCTATTTCCACGACAAGCTTCTGCGCGACAATCCGGCATTGGCGCCGGAACGCCGCAATGCCTCGACAGCACCGGCCGTGAACCCCTACAACTTCCAGGAACATATCTACGACAAGAACCAGCCGGAAAACATCGAGTTCCTGAAACGCTTCCGCGCCGTGCTGGAGGAGTTCCAGGATATCGCCGCCGTGGGCGAAGTTGGCGACAGCCAGCGTGGCCTTGAAATTGTCGGTGAATATACCTCCGGCGATGACAAGATGCAGATGTGCTACGCCTTCGAGTTCCTTGCTCCGGACGCGCTGACGCCACAGCGTGTCGCAGACGTTCAGGCCGATTTTGCCAAGGCTGCTCCCGAAGGCTGGGCCTGCTGGGCCTTTTCCAACCACGACGTGGTGCGCCATGTCACCCGTTGGGGCGAGCACGTCGAGGACAAGGATGCCTTCGCCAAGGTCCTGTCTGCACTGCTGCTGACGCAGCGCGGTTCTGTCTGCATTTATGAAGGCGAAGAACTCGGTCTTACCGAAGCGGACATAGCTTTTGAGGATTTGCAGGACCCTTACGGCATACAGTTCTGGCCGGAATTCAAGGGCCGTGACGGTTGCCGCACTCCGATGGTGTGGGATGCCGGTCATGCGCAGGCTGGTTTCTCGACCTCCGAGAAGACCTGGCTGCCAATTCCCGTCGAGCATAAGCAGCGTGCCGTCAGCGCCCAGCAGGGCAATGATTCGTCGGTTCTTGAACACTATCGACGTTTTCTCAGCTTCCGTAAGCAGCACGCGGCATTCGCCAAGGGTGGTATCGAATTCCAGCCTGTCGAGGGCGAGGTGCTGAGCTATAGCCGTAAACTTGGCAATGAGACCATTCTTTGCCTCTTCAACCTCTCTGCAACTGCGGCAACCGCCGCTCTTCCTGATGGGAACTGGGAGGTGCTGGAAGGGCACGGCTTTGCCAGCAGCGCGAATGGCAAACAAGTTGAACTGCCGGCCTGGGGCGCTTTCTTCGCCCGTTACGCCTGAGCAGATAGGGAGGAACGCCGCATGACAAGTCTCGTTCTCAAGGATATTCGCAAATCCTACGGACAGGTGAAGGTTCTACACGGCATCGATCTGAAGATCGAGCAGGGCGAGTTCGTCGTTTTCGTTGGCCCGTCGGGCTGCGGTAAATCCACGCTCTTGCGCATGATCGCCGGTCTCGAGGAGATTACTGGCGGTGAGATGTTCATTGACGGCCAACTCGTCAATGAAATTCCTCCGTCGCGTCGCGGCATTGCCATGGTGTTCCAGTCCTACGCGCTCTATCCGCACATGACTGTTTACGACAACATGGCCTTCGGCATGAAGATCGCCAAGGAAAGCAGGCAGGAGATCGACCGCCGCGTTCGCGCTGCTGCCGAAATCCTGCAGTTGACGCAATATCTGGAGCGGCTGCCGAAGGCGCTTTCGGGTGGCCAGCGTCAGCGTGTTGCTATCGGTCGCGCCATCTGCCGCAATCCGAAAGTCTTTCTGTTCGATGAGCCATTGTCGAACCTCGATGCTGCGCTTCGTGTTGCCACACGTATCGAGATTGCCAAGCTGTCGGAGCAGATGTCGGATACGACGATGATCTACGTCACCCACGATCAGGTGGAAGCCATGACGCTGGCGGATCGTATCGTCGTCCTCAATGCGGGTCGCGTCGAGCAGGTTGGCGCACCACTCGAGCTATACGAAAATCCCGCCAATCTATTCGTTGCGCGATTCATCGGATCGCCTGCGATGAATATTCTCGCTGCAAAGGTCGCGGCCACCGGTGAGCGGACCACGATCGAATTGGCCGGTGGCAAGTCTCTTGCCATCAACGTTGCAACCGCTGCGTCGGAACAGGGCAAGGCTGCAAGCTTTGGCGTTCGCCCGGAAGATTTGAACGTCGTTACCGGTGACGACTATCTGTTCGAAGGCAAGGTCGCGATTGTCGAAGCACTTGGTGAGGTAACGCTGCTTTATCTCGAGGCGCCGAAGGGGCAAGAGCCGATCATCGTCAAATTGCCAGGCATTGTCGCGGTGCAGAAAGGGGAAACGCTACGCTTCGCTGCCCCCCAGGAAAAGCTGCATCTCTTCGACGCTGACGGCAAAACCTACCGGACGTAAGCCGGAGCACTAGGGTAAAACGAGAGGCCCGGAACAGGATCTGTTTCGGGCTCTTATTTTAGTGCGGGATACGCCGCGCCGATATGAATTGTTAAAGACTGCACGCTACTCTCTGAGCCATGAATTGCATACGGGGGTATGGAAGTGCAAAGCGGTGCGAGCAGTTTCAAAAATAGCTATTTGAGCAAGGAAGAATCTTTCATGTACGACCGCGAAGGGCGGTTCCGCATGGAGGACACGATGAACGCGGCGCGCATCGAATATACCGAAAAGGCTGTCATGCACATGGCGGCACGTCGTTGTGATGTGATCCGTATTTCTCAGACGGAAGCAGTGCTCGCGCTGTTGACGCAGTATAATCTGCCGAACCAGTTTTACCTTGATATTCCCGACGCCCGTATCAGCAAGATCGGCTGCATGCTCTTGCGTGTTAACGCCAATAACACGATCCACGTCCGTTTCCTGCGCATGTTGGCGCAGAAGGAACTGGACCGTATCTTCGTGTTCAGCACGCATCCAGCACACCGGGACCGCAAGCTCGATATCCGCTCTTTCTGAGCAACCCCAGACTACGAAGTGGCGCGCAACCATCACGGTTGCGCGTTTTGCATTTGAGGAACTGAAATCGGCCCGACGTGCCGCCCCTTAACTCAGGCTCTCAAGCACAATCTGCTTCAGCTTGACATCGGGAAGCTCGGCGAATGTCAGGTCGCTGCGGCCGAAATAGGATGTCTGGTTCATGGCCGACCAGTCGTTGCAGACGAGCTTGTAGCGCTGCTTCGCTTCCGGCTCTTCAGGCATCGCATAGAGATAGTCGCCGGTACGCTTGGAAAGCGCAATGTCGCCATCTTGATTGCAACGCGTGAGAATTTCCGCAAGAACGTTACCATCGACCTCTGTGACCATCAGCTTGCCGTCGAAACGCAGCGAGGCATTGAAGTCGTAGCGACGAATGTCGCCCTTCGGCAGACCTGCACCGAACGAGGTATGGCCGAGAAAACCGATGTCCGACCCTGTCTTCGCGGCAATGGCCATGGCTGCATGCCGCCCGGCCTGGTCGACCGTCAATGCTGCTGAAGATGTGCCAACGACCGTTTTCTCCTCGTCAGTCAAATGCTTTTCCAGCGTCTGTGTGATCAGTGCCCTGAGTGCGGGTGAAGCCGGAGCCGTGTCGTCGATGGCAATAGCCTCGATCGTCGGCGCTTTTCCGGGGTAACCGAACGTCGCAACGGTCATGGATGTGCACCACGAACCGGTGTGGACGTAGCGCGTGGCGTTCTCATCATGGACAAAGTTCAAATGGTCGTGGCCACCGACGAGCAATGTCCCATCCGGCAAGGTTGGCAGGATATCGCGATCGGCAACGACGCCGGCGTGGCTGAGGATGATGTTGAACGCATCCTGCTTCACGATGGCTGGAAGGTCATTCTTTGCCCACGCCGTTGGCTCCGGAATATCCAGCGTGTCTCGCGTGGCCTTGGGATAGGTGTTAAGCGCATTGGTCGCGACACCTGCTACGATTACCTTCTGTCCGCCGACACTTATGTCGGCATGGGCTGGAGCGTAGGGAGCGCCGCTACGCTTATCGACGATGTTACTGAGAACCGTAATGCCGAGTTCGCTGGCACGGCTGACGAAATGGGCCAGGTCGTTGTCAATGTCCGGCTCGTGGTTGCCGATGTTGATGACAGTCGGAGCAAGTTTTGCGAGCGCGGAGAGAAAGGCCCATTCGATTTCACCGGCCGAGCGCATTGCCACGGCATTGCCGCTTTCAAACAGGTCGCCATTCAGCAGAATGATGTGCGGCGTCTTGTCGGAGGCAATACGGGTTTCGATTGCGGCAAGAAGCTGACCGATACGCTCATAGGCGGAGTGCAGGTCGGCAATCACGATGGCGCGCAACGCCGTTTCTTGCGCGACTGCGGACGTGACAGCGACCATCATTGGAAAGATGGCTGTCCCTGCCATCAGCTTCAGAACGTCGCGGCGCTTGCTGGAAAAAATCGTCATGTCGTGTCCCATTCCGTCCAGCCGCCTGATCATCTGCGGCTGGTCGAGGAGGGGACTATAGGGCAATCATCACAGTTGCATGACAAGTTTTTTGCTCCGGCCATGAAAGGCCGGAAGCAGGAGGATGATTGCTCGACTGAGAAAATGTCGGAAGCCGACGGCTTCCATCATCATCCCTTAGTGGAAGACGCTGGCGCCCTGGTCGGCAGGGCCGGCATTGCGGCGGAAGGTTGCGAAGAGTTCGCGGCCCATACCCCATTCATTGCCGGAGAGGTCAGCTTGAGCCGGTTCGCGTTTCGCCAGTTCGGCGGCAGAAACCAGCACTTCCAGTGTGCCGGATACAGCATCAAGGCGGATGATATCGCCATCGCGGATTAGCGAGATCGGGCCGCAGTCGGATGCTTCCGGTGTCACGTGAATGGCGGCAGGCACCTTGCCCGACGCGCCAGACATGCGGCCGTCGGTCACGAGCGCGACCTTGAAGCCGCGATCCTGAAGGACGCCAAGCGGCGGTGTCAGCCGATGCAGTTCAGGCATGCCGTTGGCTTTCGGACCCTGGAAGCGGACAACGGCGATAAAATCGCGCTCAAGCTTGCCTTCCTTGAAGGCGTCCTGAAGTTCCTGCTGGTCGTGGAAGACGATTGCCGGTGCCTCGATGATATGGCGTTCCGGTTTGACGGCGGAAATCTTGATGACCGATTTGCCAATATTGCCGGTCAGCATCTTCAGACCGCCCGTCGACTGGAATGGCGTTTCGATGCTGGCGAGAACCTTCGGGTCGTGGCTCTGCTCTGGCGAAGGCTGACGCGCCACCGCGCCGTTTTCGCCGAGCTTCGCGTCAACGGTATAGGCTTCCAGCCCATGGCCGAAAACAGTGCGAACATCGTCGTGAACGAAGCCATGTTTCAACAGTTGCTTGATCAGGAAGCCCATGCCGCCGGCGGCGTGGAAATGGTTCACATCGGCCAATCCGTTGGGATAGACGCGGGCAAGCAGCGGAACCGTATCGGAGAGATCGGAAATATCCTGCCAGGTCAGAACGATGCCTGCAGCACGCGCCATGGCGATGAGGTGCATTGTGTGGTTCGTCGAGCCGCCGGTTGCGTGCAGTCCGACGACGCCATTGACGACCGAACGCTCGTCGATCATTTCACCGGCCGGCGTAAACTCGTTGCCCTGCGCAGTAATGGCCAGCGCACGCTTTGTCGCCTCGCGGGTCAGCGCATCGCGCAGCGGCGTATTCGGATTGACGAAGGACGATCCGGGCATGTGGAAGCCCATGATCTCCATCAGCATCTGGTTGGAGTTAGCCGTACCGTAGAACGTGCAGGTGCCTGGGCCATGATAGGACTTCGATTCTGCTTCGAGAAGCTCGGCGCGGCCGACCTTGCCTTCGGCATAAAGCTGGCGGATGCGCGACTTCTCATCATTCGGCAGGCCTGATGTCATTGGGCCTGCGGGAATGAAGACGGATGGAAGATGACCGAAGGAAAGCGCTGCGATCACGAGGCCCGGCACGATCTTGTCGCAGACGCCGAGATAGACGGCTGCATCGAACATGTTGTGAGAGAGGCCGATCCCGGCTGCCATGGCAATTGCGTCGCGCGAAAAAAGCGAAAGCTCCATGCCTGGCTGTCCCTGGGTGACGCCGTCGCACATGGCGGGAACGGCGCCGGCCACCTGTGCCACGCCACCAGCTTCCTTTGCGGCATCGCGAATGATTGCCGGAAAGGTTTCGTAGGGCTGATGAGCCGAAAGCATGTCGTTATAGGCGGTGATGATGCCCAGATTGGGAACCCGGTCGCCGGCAAGGAGATCCTTGTCGGCGGGGGAACAGACCGCAAAGCCGTGTGCAAGATTGCCGCAGGAAAGCACCGAGCGATGCACGCCCTTGGAAACCTGTAACCGAAGCCGCTCCAGGTAGGTTTCGCGGTAGGGCTTGGAGCGTTCGACAATGCGGTCAGTGATAGCCTGAATGCGGGAATCGGCGGCCATGGGCGTTCATCCTGTTCGTTGGTCGGCAACCGGCCCCTCCTTGGGAGGTGAAAGGCCGGTCGTCATGTTTCTCTCTTACGTCGCTTTGGGCGCCCGGGCGGGCTGCGATGAACGCAGCCTCAGGCTTAGGGTGCCCAGTAAATGTCGACGGGCGTGTCTGCGCGGTTCAACACGGCGCGGATTGGCATCTCGTCTTCGTCTTCGCCCGACTGTGCTTTTTCAAGCGTCGCCTTCTTGGCCGCACCTTCGATGTGCAGCACCAGAAAACGGGCATCGGCAAGGCTGGAGAAATTGAACGTCAGCCGTTCTTCTCCGGCATTTTCAGCCGCCATCGTCAGCACGCCACGCGGTTCGTCGAGGTCGAGCGCTTCCTCGAGATTGTCGCCGCCCGGGAAAAACGAGGCGGTGTGGCCATCCGTTCCCATGCCGAGAATGACAACGTCGAAGGGATCGCAGATCGCTTCGGTCTTTACCGTCGCCAGCGTTGCTGCATCTTCAGGCGATGCGGCAGGCTGGAACAGCGGAACGAAGTAAGCCGCTTTCGCTTCGTTCTGAAGCAGGTTGTCCGCGACAAGCTTGTGGTTCGAACGATCATTGTCGGCAGAAACGAAACGTTCGTCGACAAGGGTGACGCTGATATTGGGCCAATCAAGCGCATGGCGGGAAAGCGCCTGGAAGAACAGCTTGGGCGTCGAGCCCCCGGAAACGGCAATGCTCGCCGTTCCCCGTTCTTCCGTCGCGCTTGCCAGACGGCTGGCAACATCAGCTGCCAGCGATGATGCCAGATCGGCGGTGTTATCGAAGACATGCATGGTTTCAGTCATGTCAATCCACCCTCAGTCGGCATCGTGCCAGGTGCGACCATCGCGCTCGATCAGCGCAATCGAACCGCTCGGACCCCACGTGCCTGCAGTGTAACCCTGCACGCCCTGACCGGTTTCTTCCCAGCTCTTGAGGATCGGGTCCACCCAGTCCCATGCAGCTTCCACTTCGTCGCGGCGCATGAACAGCGTCTGGTTGGAGCGGATCGTGTCCATCAGCAGGCGCTCGTAAGCATCCGGGCTACGCACATTGAAAGCCTCGGCAAAGCTCATGTCCAGCGAAACCTGTCGCAGGCGCATGCCGCCTGGACCTGGGTCCTTGATGAGCAGGGACTGCTTCACACCTTCGTCCGGCTGCAGGCGGATGACGAGCTTGTTGGCTTCGATCTTTCCGGCTGCGTCGTCAAAGATCGAGTGCGGGATCTGCTTGAACGTGACAACAATCTCGGACACGCGCGTTGCAAGACGTTTTCCAGTGCGGATGTAGAAGGGAACGCCAGCCCAGCGCCAATTGGCGATCTCAGCCTTGATGGCGACAAAGGTTTCGGTGTTGGAAACGCCGCCTTCGAGTTCTTCCAGATAGCCACGGACGGGACCGCCGGCAGAAGCGCCAGCGCGGTACTGGCCGCGAACCGTCTGCTTTTCGACATTGCTTGCATCGATCGGTTTCAGCGAGCGAAGCACCTTGAGCTTTTCGTCACGAACAGCTTCCGCATCCATGGATGCCGGCGGCTCCATCGCGACAAGGCAAAGCAATTGCAGAATGTGGTTCTGCACCATGTCGCGCAGCGCACCCGCCTTGTCGTAATAACCGGCACGGCCTTCCAGGCCCACGGCTTCCGCCACGGTGATCTGCACATGGTCGATATGCGCGGAATTCCAAAGCGGCTCGTAGAGCGCGTTGGCGAAACGCAACGCCATCAGGTTCTGAACGGTTTCCTTGCCGAGATAGTGGTCGATACGGAAGATCTGCTCTTCCTTGAAAACGTGGCCGATGGTGTCGTTCAGTTCCTGCGCAGACGCAAGATCGCGACCAATCGGCTTTTCAACCACGATGCGGGTGGATTTGGTGATCAGCTTGTGTTCGCGAATCTTGTCGGCGATATCACCGAAGATGCCGGGTGCAACGGCGAGGTAAAAGGCGCGAACGCGTTCCTTGCCTTCGTCCAGCAGCTTTTTCAGCGTGTCCCAGCCATTATCGCCCTTGGCGTCGACCGGTACATAGAAAATCCGCTCGATAAAACGGGCGACCTGTTCGTCGTCGTACTCTCCGGCCTTCAGGTGCTCCTTCAGCGCATCCTGCGCGAATTTGCGATATTCCTCATGGCTCATTACTGAGCGGGACGCACCAATAATGCGGGTCGGCTCGGTAAACTGACCTTCGATCTGGCGATGATAAAGGGCAGGAAGCAGCTTGCGCTCTGCCAAATCGCCTGTGCCGCCGAACACGACACAATCAAAGGGGTCAACGGGAATGATCTGACTGCTCATCTCGATTCTCTCGATCTTTAGGGTTGGGGGCATCAATAATCTAATCGATTTAAAAATGCCAGTCTCAGTGAAGCGAATTCTGAATTTTGATTTTTAGCCGGTGCCGCGCACGGCGCCCGGCATTCTGCAAAGTTGTTCCTAAAACCTGTCTCGAAGTGCAAACCACGACAGCGCAAGGAATAATAAGGGTGCTCTGAGCGAAGCCCCACCCGGGAACGGAGGCACTTTCAGCCGTGCGAACGGGGCAAGCAGATCCTGGCGTCCCAGAACCATGTCGGCATAGAGTTTGCCGCAATAGTTTGCGAGCATGACACCGTGCCCCGAGTAACCGCCAATCGACATCACGCCAGGCATGACTTCGCGCACGAAAGGTTGCCTTGGCATGGTGATGCCGACGGAGCCGCCCCAGGAGTGGGTAATCTCGACATCTTTCAACGCCGGATAGATTTCTGCGATCTGCTTGCGGATATGCACTGAAATATCGCGTGGTGTATCGGCCGTGTAAGCTTCGCGTCCGCCAAACAGCAGCCTATTGTCATTAGTCTTGCGGAAATAACGCACTACGAAACGGGAATCCGCAACTGCTTCCCGGCCGGGAATGACATGCGGATGATCGTCGAGGGGGGCTGTCGCGCCGATGAAGGAACGGATCGGCATGATGTGTGCGGCGGTAACCGGCTCCAGGTTGCCGATATAGGCATTGGTGGCGATCAGAACGCGCTTTGCTGTCAACGTCCCGAAAGGCGTCTCGATAATGGTCTTGCCGCCCGATTGCCGAATGGATTTGGCCGGCGTCATTTCGAAAATATCGGCACCCGCTGATCTGGCTGCCTTGGCAAGTCCGACCAGTAGCTTCAAAGGGTGAATATGCCCGGTGCCGGTGTCGCGTGTGCCGCCGAAATAATGACTGGAACCGACTCGTTCGCGCGCTTCCGCCTGCTCCATGAAAGAGATGTGCGGATAGTCGTAGCGTTCATTCATCGCCGCGACACTTTTGCGATAGTCGTCTTCGTACGCCGCCTTGTGCGCCAGATTGAGTTGGCCCGGCAGATAATCGATGTCTATGCCATGATCGCGGGCGAAATCGAGAACGTAATGTTTGGCGCCTTCGGCAATATCGAAAAGAAGCTTCGACTGTTCGAAGCCGACGATATCTTCAAGCTCATCCGGCCAGGATCGTTGGCCGCTGCCGAACTGCCCGCCGTTACGTCCCGACGCGCCGTCACCAAAGCGGCTTGCTTCGATCAGAACGACAGGGACGCCGTTGGCCGCGAGATTGCGGGCAGCTTGAAGGCCGGTATAGCCGCCACCGATAATGGCGACCTCCGTATCCCTGGAGCCGTCCATGGACGGATATTCCGGTCGCTCACCGACAGTCGCCTGATACCAGGAGATGCCCGGTGCGATCGGGCTTTGCCATGCCATGTGAAAGTCCTCACACGTTGAGAAGCAGGAATTCCCGCTCCCACGGGCTGATGACCTGCATGAAGGTTTCGAATTCCCCCCGTTTCAGTCCGGCATATAGTCCGACGAATTCATGACCGAACACCCGGTCGAACTGCGGTTCGGCCTCGAGAAGCGCCACGGCTTCGAGAAGGCCGCGCGGCAGGTCGATGGAACCTTCATTCGCCGTTTCATAGGTCGGCTCGGTCGGCTCGATATTGTTCATGATGCCAAGCCAGCCGCACCCGAGCGATGCCGCAAGCGCAAGGTAGGGATTGGCATCGGAGCTGGGCAGACGGTTTTCCACACGCCGTGCCTGCGGTCCGGAGATCGGTACGCGGAAAGCCGTCGTGCGGTTGTCGTAACCCCAGGCATTGTTGACCGGGCAGGCCATGTCAGGCGTCAGACGTCGGTAAGAGTTCACGTAAGGCGCCAGCATCACCAGCGCGTTCGGTACGTAACGCTGCATGCCGCCAACGAACGAGAAGAACTCCTTGGAGGCGCTGCCATCCTTGTTGGAGAAGATATTCCGGCCGCTGTCGATCTCGATGACCGACTGATGGATATGCATCGCCGAACCTGGCTGGCCCTGCATCGGCTTTGCCATGAAGGTAGCGTAGATACCGTGCTTCAGGGCAGCTTCACGGATCGTGCGCTTGAACAGGAACACCTGGTCGGCCAGTTCGATCGGATCGCCGTGACGCAGGTTGATTTCAAGCTGGGCCGGTCCCTCCTCGTGGATCAGCGTATCGATCTCAAGTCCCTGCTTTTCGGAGAAGTGATAGATATCGTCGATCAGTTCGTCGAATTCGTTGATACCGGCGATCGAATAGCTTTGACCGCCAACAATCGAGCGACCCGAGCGGCCTTTTGGCGGATGCAGCGGATAATCCGGGTCATCGTTCATGGCGACGAGGTAGAACTCGATTTCCGGGGCAACAACCGGCTTCCAGCCTTTCTCCTTGTAAAGAGAGAGAACGTTTTTCAGAACGTTGCGGGGTGTGTAGGGAACGGATGCGCCTTCGGCATCGACCACATCGCAGATCACCTGCGCCGTCGGATCGCTTTCCCACGGGACAACGGACAGCGTTGACAGATCGGGCACCAGCTTCAGGTCGCTGTCGCGCGGCTCATAACGGAAATTCGCCGTTTCGTCGGGATACTCACCGGAAATCGTATGGCGGTAAAGTGCCGAGGGCAGCGCAAGCGACGTGTCGCCGGTAAATTTCGCCGTCGGCATCATTTTGCCGCGCGGGACGCCGGCAAGGTCCGGCGTGATGCATTCGATATCCTCGATGCCGCGGGCCCTCAACCATTGGGAGGCTTCGCGCCAGGAAGAAACACCACGGGGGGAGGAAAGGTCGAGAGGGGGTGTCTTTGCCATGGTTGCCGGCTTTTTGGGGCGGAGCATGGTTTTCTTGGGGGGCATGTATCACCGGGTCTCAGTTTCGACTGGCGGCATCATAACCAGAGTTTGGCAATTGGCGAGGGGGAAAGCGCCATTGACAAGAGCGCGCGGTTCGAAAAGAGGAAGGAGATGGAAGCGGGGATGATCGATGGCCGAGAAATGTGATGTGCTGATTTTGGGTGCTGGTGCTGCCGGTATGATGTGCGCCATCCGTGCCGGACAGCGCGGTCGCTCGGTGATCGTTCTCGATCACGCCAAGGCGCCGGGCGAGAAAATCCGCATCTCTGGCGGCGGGCGCTGCAACTTCACCAATATTCACGCCGGCCCTAAAAATTATCTGTCGGCTAACCCGCATTTTGCCAAGTCGGCGCTCGCGCGCTACACGCCGAGGGATTTTATCGCTCTCGTCGAAAAACACGGCATCGCCTGGCATGAAAAGACGCTTGGCCAGTTGTTTTGTGATGATAGCGCCAAGGACATCATTCGCATGCTGCTTGCTGAAATGCAGGCGGTGGGTGCAAAGCTTCGGTTGCAGACCGACATATCGGCTGTCGCGCACGACGGACATCGTTTTCGCGTAACAACATCGGCAGGCACGATCGAGACCGAAAGTCTTGTGGTCGCGACGGGTGGGAAATCGATCCCGAAAATGGGTGCGACCGGCTTTGCCTATCAGATCGCAGAACAGTTTGGTTTGCCGCTCATCGAACCTCGGCCTGGCCTTGTACCGCTAACGCTTGATCCGGCCCAGTTGGAAAAGCTTGCGCCTCTCTCCGGCGTTGCCGTTCCCGCCGAAGTATTTCATGGAAAGACCTCGTTCGTAGAGGCGTTGCTGTTTACCCATCGCGGCATCAGCGGGCCGTCGATCCTGCAAATATCGTCCTACTGGCGCGAGGGCGATACGATCCGGCTGAAGCTGGAGCCTGAAGTCGATATGTTGTCGCACCTGAAGGACGCGAAAAATGCGAACGGACGCCAGTCCGCGCAAACCGCTCTTTCCGAGGTATTGCCTAAACGGCTCGCCCAGCATGTGGTCGACAAGGCCGCGATGACAGGCAATCTCGCCGATATGTCCGACAAGGCGCTGGCCAAGCTGGTGGCGGAGGCGCAGGAATGGCACATCAAGCCTGCCGGCTCCGAGGGCTATCGAACCGCCGAGGTGACGCTTGGCGGCGTCGACACGACACATCTCGATTCCCGCACGATGGCAGCCAAATCCATACCTGGCCTGTTTTTCATCGGCGAGTGCGTGGACGTGACCGGCTGGCTTGGTGGCTACAATTTCCAGTGGGCTTGGGCGTGCGGCCATGCGGCGGGCGAGGCTGCCTGAAGTCAGCCACGTTAACCCGAAATTGGCTCCCTTTAACATTGTGTTAACAGGCATGGAGTCATGCTGGCCGAATGCCAGCGAAGTCGGCCCATGGTTGCCGTCTTGCACATGATGTCATGCTGGAAGCCTTCGGAAGAAGGCATGGATCGGTTGAGTATTTCGTCAGGAAAACCGCGTATGAACAGATCCGCAAACCGCCGTCCCCGCGCTATTGCCCTTGCTCGAGTTGCCAGTGAGACCGCGCAGATAACTCTGCGTCTGACCATGATTACAACCGGTGCTCTGGCTGCTCTCGCCGCGCTTCTTTTCTAGGTTGCGGCCCTTTGACCTTATCGTTTTGGCAATTGCCTTAAAAAACCGCCAGAGCCGCGACGCTTCCGCCATGTCGGCATAGAATTTTTCTTCCTGTCTGATGGCTTCCCGCCGCGTGCGCGGTTGCTGGTTTTCGATGATCGCCAGAGCTGAATAAAACGCGTGCATATCTCAATCCTCCTTGAGTTCGGAGGGCCATGATGCACGCCGTTTTTTGTTTTATCTGCGCAAGATATTGCGCTATGTTTTTCACTGATGAAAAACATCACTTGGGATTCCTACCAGCTTTTTCTTGACGTGTCACGCAGCGGCGGCCTGACGGGTGCTGCGTCGCTGACGGGTCTCAGCCCCGCGACCGTCGGTCGGCGTATGGTTGAACTGGAAGAGCGTATCGGCAAGACACTCTTTCAAAGAAGCCAGACGGGATACACGTTGACGGTGGAGGGCAGGGCATTGTTCGACCGCCTTCAGGCGATGGAGAACGCCGCCAAAGAGGTGGAGGGCTGGCAGAAGTCTTCAGCCGGGTCATCGCTCGTGCGCATCGCTCTCGGAACATGGAACGCCTGGCTTTTGACGGCGAACTTCGCTGCGATCTGTACAGAGCGGGACGATTTTCGCATTGATCTTTTTATCGCCGAGCAGAGGGCCGCGCTGGCGCATCGTGAACACGATATCGGCATCCGCGCGTTCGCGCCGGAGGAACGCAATCTCGCGGCGATCAGGACGGGAGACGTCGCTTATGCGCCTTATCGGCTGCGCAATGCCGCGACCTCGGTCGTCGACCGCTGGCTGGCGGTGTCCAGGGAGCAGGCCATCTCGGCTTACCTGCAATGGCCCCATGCCAACCGGTCTGATCGTCTGGTCGTGACCGTGAACCGACCGACCGCATTGTTGGATCTCGCGTTGTCCGGCGCCGGGGTTGCTATACTCCCCTGTTTCGTTGGGGATACGGATGCGCGGTTGATGCGCGAAGGTGGGGAGATCGAGGAACTGCGGCATTCGCAGTGGATCGTCATGAACAATGACGATCGCCACCGTCGCGATATACGGACGGTGGCGGACCGTATGACCCGTCTGATCAAGGGGCATTCGGATTTGTTTGCCGGGCGCAACAGTCGCCCGGCTTGAGGTTGTGGGCTTTCTCAGGCCGCAGCGCTACCCTGCGCAACGATGACAGGGATCAGCAGATCGCCCCAGTTTCCTCCGCCGCCATGGTGGCGCGCCGAGCGAACCAGCTCGACGGAGACGCCGGCTTCGACCGCTTTCATGACCGACTGGTTGAGCCGGTGCAGGTCGTTTGCCAGCATGCGGATCGCTGCCTGCTGGTCCTGGTTCATGGCAGAGGATTGTTCGTCTGCCCGTTCTCTAACTCTCGAAATCGAAGCCATTTTTTCCTCCGTTAAGCTGGCTTTTTCATTCATTCCGCAGCCGGGCGGAACTGGTCATGCTCGGTCGATTCTTTCATGGCGGTGGTCGAAGACGTGCCGCCGGAGATCGCAAGCGATACGGCATCGAAGTAACCGGTGCCGACCTCGCGCTGATGTTTCGTCGCGGTGTAGCCGTTGGCTTCTGCCGCAAATTCCGCTTCCTGAAGCTCGGAATAGGCCGACATCTGTCGATCCTTGTAGCCGCGCGCCAGCTCGAACATGCCGTAGTTCAACTGGTGGAAGCCGGCAAGGGTGATGAACTGGAACTTGTAACCCATCGCCCCCAGTTCACGCTGGAACTTGGCAATCGTCGCGTCGTCGAGGTTCTTTTTCCAGTTGAACGACGGCGAGCAGTTGTAGGCGAGCTTCTTGCCCGGATGGACCTTGTGCACGCCTTCTGCGAATTTGCGCGCCTGCTCCAGATCCGGTTTCGATGTCTCGCACCAGATCAGATCGCAATAGGGCGCATAGGCGACCGCACGTGCAATGCAGGGCTCAAGGCCGTTCTTCACCTGGTAAAAGCCCTCGACCGTGCGGCCGGCGTCATAGTCCACGAACGGGCGGTCGCGCTCGTCGATATCTGACGTCAAAAGCTTGGCAGCTTCCGCATCCGTGCGCGCGATAACCAGGGTCGGCACGCCCATGACATCTGCAGCAAGACGTGCGGCCGTCAGGTTGCGGATATGCGCCGCCGTCGGGATCAGAACCTTGCCACCCAGATGGCCGCATTTCTTCTCGGATGCGAGCTGGTCCTCGTAGTGAACACCGGCGGCACCCGCTTCAATGAAAGCCTTCATGATCTCGAACGCATTGAGCGGTCCACCGAAACCGGCTTCGGCATCTGCAACGATCGGGGCAAACCAGGTGTCGACCGACAATCCCTTGCCTTCTGCCGTCTCGATCTGATCGGCACGCTGCAAGGTGCGATTGATGCGCTTGGCAAGCTCCGGTGCGGCATTGGCCGGGTAAAGCGACTGGTCGGGGTACATGGCCGACGCGGTGTTGGCGTCCGCGGCAACCTGCCATCCGGAGAGATAGATCGCCTTCAACCCGGCACGAACCATCTGCATGGCCTGATTGCCGGAAAGAGCGCCGAGAGCGTTGACGAAATTTTCCTCATTGATGAGTTGCCACAGGCGGTTCGCACCCATTTCCGCCAGCGAGTGCCTGATGTTGACGGACCCACGAAGTCGCTCCACATCCGCTGTCGTGTAGCTGCGTTCAATGCCGTCATAACGACCCTGTGGTGCGCCTGGAACAAGTTTGTAAAAATCCGTCATACTTCTCTCTCCCTGTGAATGCCTGTTTGGAAAGGCGCCTTTTCCACTCCGTTTGAAGCGCTTTTCTGTGTGACTACATTTACATTTTCGGGATTGGTGACGCCAGAATAAACATAAAAACAGTGACTTGAAAGAGGTTATCCTGTAGTATGTATGACAGGGTGGAACTGTAAATTTGTAAATATTGTAAAAGTCTGGGCTCTCTAAAATTGTAACAGGTTTGTAAAGGTGGGGCGTGTCGGAGAACAAGATTTTCGCGGGACCGCGTGTGCGTCGCGTTCGCAATGGGCTGGGCCTGACCCAGACGGCCATGGCCGAGGCTCTGGCGATCTCGCCTTCCTATCTCAACCTCATCGAGCGTAACCAGCGGCCTTTGACGGTTCAGCTTCTGCTGAAACTCGCCTCAGTCTACAGGGTCGACCTGGATGATCTTCAGGGTGAAAGCGCGGGATCTGCCGGGCAATTGCGAGAGGTCTTCGCTGACCCGCTTCTGGCGGGGGAGGTGCCGTCGCCGCAAGAACTGGTGGAGGTGGCCGACGCTGCGCCGAATGCCGCAAGCGGCGTTATCAAGTTGTACCGGGCTTACAGGGAGCAGGCCAAACGTCTCTCCGACCTCTCGGAGCTGCTGGCACGCGAAGGGCATGAGACTGCGCTTTCGGCAACCCGTTTGCCGATCGATGAGGTCCGGCATGTTTTTGAAAACAGGCCATACTATTTTCATGTGATCGATGTGGCAGCGGAGGCTTTACACAAGGAGCTTGCGGCCGGTGACGACCTAGCAACAGGCTTGCGGAGCTGGCTGCAGAAAAACCACGGCATCGTCGCTCGAACCCTCCCGGTTCATGCGATGCCCAATCTGCGTCGACGCTATGATCGCCATTCTATGCGGCTGTTCATTTCAGAACGGCTTTCTCAAGCCGATCAGCTTCGTGAAATGGCAATGGAGGTCTGTCTGCTGGCGCTACGCGAAGCTATCGATGGCGAACTGGAAGGGCTTGGCCTGCCAGGGGAAGAGGCGCGTCGTATCGCCCGCTTCGAGCTGGCACGCTATGCTGCCCACGCCTTGATGATGCCTTACGGCGCGTTTCTGGCTGCGGTGCAGAGAGCGAAATACGATCTTGATGTCTTGCGTTCCCGTTTCAACGTGTCCTTTGAACAGGCGGCAAACCGCCTTGTTACGTTGCAACGATCATCGGCTGGCGCCATCCCGTTCTTCCTGATAGAAATCGACAATGCCGGTAACCGCTTCCGTATGGCGGGAGCGCAAGGTTTCCCTCGTGCCCGCTTCGGCGGGCTCTGTCCGAGGCTCAACATTCATGCCGCTTTTGCACAACCAGGTCAGGTCCTCGTGGAAACGGCGCAGATGCCGGATGGTGATTCCTTTTTGACCGTTGCGCGGACGCTGGAAGGGCCGCAGGCGGGCTTTGGCGAACGCATCAGGCGCACGGCACTTCTGCTGGGGTGTGATGCGGGACTGGCGGGCGAAACGGTATATGGCGCGGCGGTTGGGGCTGGGACCGTGGCCATCCCAATCGGGCCTTCCTGTCGTCTGTGCGAAAGGCAGGGCTGTCTTTCGCGCGCCGAAGCGCCTCTGACACGGCCCCTCGGGCTGGATGAGATGGTGACGGGGCTAAGCGTCTTCGACTTCCAGTAGTTTTTTACGCTGATTTTTTTAGGGTCGAACACATTCAGTTGAAAATGCTGTGGTGCACATTTCCCGCTTGCTACCGTCAGTTTTCCTTTCTAGTCTCTCCTCAAAAAAGGGGATAACGCTCCCGCAACGAGGATGCGTAAACAGGAGATATCATGAATTACCGTTCGCTCCGCATGACCTTGGCCATGACCTCCGCGCTTGTTGCAGCGGGCTCTGCTATGGCTCAGGAGAAGGTCGTCCACGTTTATAACTGGTCCGATTACATCGACGAATCGATTCTGACCGATTTCACCAAGGAAACCGGCATCAAGGTCGTTTACGACGTTTTCGACAGCAACGAATTGGTTGAAACCAAGCTGCTGGCCGGAAGCTCCGGTTACGATGTCGTGGTTCCCACAGCGCCGTTCCTGGCCCGTCAGATCACTGCTGGCGTTTTCCAGAAGCTTGATAAGTCGAAGCTGCCGAACCTGAAGAACATGTGGCCGGAAGTGTCTGAGCGTCTGGCGAAGTATGACCCCGGCAACGAGTATGCCGTCAACTACATGTGGGGCACGACCGGCATCGGCTACAACGTTGCCAAGGTCAAGGCTGCTCTTGGCGATGTGCCGGTCGATAGCTGGGATATCCTCTTCAAACCGGAAAACGCAGAGAAGCTCAAATCCTGCGGCATCAACATTCTCGACGCTTCGGATGAAACCTTTGCGATCGCCATGAACTATCTTGGCAAGAACCCGGACAGCAAGGAAACGGCTGATCTGGAAGCCGGTGGCGAGGTCTATATGAAGATCCGCCCCAACGTGAAGACCTTCAATTCCTCCGCCTACATCGATGAACTGGCGAACGGCGATAGCTGCATCACCATCGGCTGGTCGGGCGATATCCTGCAGGCCAAGAGCCGCGCTGAGGAAGCCAAGAACGGCGTGGAAGTGAACTACGTCATTCCGAAGGAAGGGACCTACATGTGGTTCGACAACCTGGCGATCCCGGCGGATGCAAAGAATGTCGATGAAGCACATGCCTTCATCAACTACCTGATGAAGCCGGAAGTCATCGCCAAGGCTTCCAACTATGTGCAGTATGCCAACGGCAACCTTGCCTCTCAGCCACTGATGGATGAATCGGTGTCCAAGAACCCGTCAGTCTATCCTGACGAGGCGACGATGAAGAAGCTCTTCACCATCTCGCCTTACGGACCGAAGGAACAGCGCGTTCTCAACCGCGTCTGGACACAAATAAAAACCGGTAGCTGATCTATCCGCTCGCTGGTTGAGGAATGGCCGGCGGGCGCATTCCTCGACAAATGCCTCAGCCAGCGGACGATTGATCCGCTGGCAGTTTGCCCGCCTTTTTCAGACAAAGAATTTAAGGGTAGGGCGAATGGCGAAAACTTTGGGACCGGTGAAACGGAAATTCAGTCCTTGGAACAGTCCCGATGCGGTTCCATTTATCCGTTTTGAAAATGTCACCAAGCGCTTCGGCGACTTTGTCGCCGTCAACGATCTGACCCTCGATATTTATGAACGCGAGTTCTTTTCGCTTCTTGGCCCTTCCGGCTGCGGAAAGACGACGCTGATGCGCATGCTGGCCGGTTTCGAGGACCCGACGGCGGGCCGTATCTTGTTGCAGGGCAAGGATATTTCCGGCGTGCCGCCCTATAAGCGCCCAACCAACATGATGTTCCAGTCCTATGCCCTGTTTCCGCATATGAGCGTTGAAAAGAACATCGCATTCGGTCTGGAGCAGGATGGACTGCCCAAATCGGATATTGCCAACCGCGTCGCGGAAATGCTGCGCCTCGTCAAACTGACCGAGTTTGCCAAACGCAAGCCCAGCCAGCTTTCTGGCGGCCAGCGGCAGCGTGTGGCACTGGCGCGTTCGCTCGCCAAGCAGCCTAAGGTTTTGCTTCTGGATGAACCGCTTGGCGCGCTCGACAAGAAGTTGCGCGAAGAAACGCAATTCGAGTTGATGGACTTGCAGCAAACGCTTGGCCTGACCTTCCTGATCGTCACGCACGATCAGGAAGAGGCGATGACCGTGTCCGACCGGATCGCGGTCATGGACAAGGGAATTGTCGTTCAGGTTGCGACACCTGCGGAAATCTATGAGGCGCCAAACAGCCGCTACGTCGCGGACTTCATCGGTGACATCAATATTTTCGACGCGACCGTCGCCTCCAATGATTCCGCCGCTGGAAAACCCGGGGCCGTTACGCTGGATTGCGACGGGCTAAAGGTTACCGTCGAACAGGAATGCTCGGCCGTTCCCGGCAACAAGGTTGCCTTCGCCATTCGTCCAGAAAAGGTCCGTATTTCGCTCGACCAGCCTGCGGACACCTCAGTGAACGCCGCCTATGGCGAAGTCTGGGATATCGGCTATCTCGGCGACTTCTCGATCTTCATTGTCAAACTGGCAGACGGGCGTGTCATTCGTGCGGCCCAGGCCAACGTCTCGCGTCTCGTCGATCGCCCGATCACCTTCGGCGACATGGTCTGGTTGAAATGGACGCCGGATTCCGGTCTGGTTCTGACGCGTTGAGGAGGGGCTGACATGGCAACCACCACTCCAGAAAACCGGCAAAGCCCCTGGCGATGGCTGGTCGTTGCGGTTCCTTATTTCTGGTTGCTGCTGTTTTTTGCAGCGCCCTTCTTCATTATTTTGAAGATATCGCTGTCCGATACCGCGATTGCCATGCCGCCCTACACGCCTGTTTTCGAAGGGTTTTCTAAGCTGGGCGAATTTTTCTCCCAACTGGATTTTGAGAACTACATCTTCCTGACGGAAGATCCGCTTTACGTGGACGCCTATCTCTCCTCGTTGCGGATAGCACTGATCTCCACCTTCCTGCTGTTGCTGATCGGTTATCCGATGGCACTCGCCATGGCACGGGCGCCTTCAAGTGTGCGACCGACTTTGGTGATGCTAGTCATCCTGCCCTTCTGGACATCGTTTCTGATCCGCGTTTACGCATGGATCGGCATCTTGAAGCCGGAAGGTCTGCTGACAGTTCTCTTTCAATGGATTGGTCTTCTCGGGCCTGATCAGCAGGTCAATATTTTCCGCACAGAGACGGCGATCTTCATCGGCATCGTTTATTCGTACCTGCCATTCATGGTGCTGCCACTCTATTCGGCACTTGAAAAGCTGGACAACACCCTGCTGGAAGCTGCGGCAGATCTCGGCTGCCCGCCCTGGAAAGCCTTCTGGAAGATCACCTTTCCACTGTCCTTGCCGGGCGTGATCGCCGGGTCGATGATCTGCTTCATTCCGATTACCGGTGAGTTCGTCATCCCGGATCTTCTGGGCGGCGCACAGACCCTGATGATTGGCAAGACGCTCTGGACCGAGTTCTTCGGCAATCGCGACTGGCCTCTGGCTTCTGCCGTTGCCGTGTTGTTGCTGCTTTTGCTGGTGGTGCCCATAGCCATCTTCCAGAACCAGCAGAAGAAGGTGGGGTGAAGCCATGAAGCGCGGCAAATTCGATATTACCGTTCTAACGCTCGGTTTCGCGTTCCTCTACATCCCGATCATCATTCTGGTCGTCTACTCGTTCAATGCTTCCAAACTGGTCACCGTCTGGGGCGGTTTCTCATTGCAATGGTATTCGGCGATGTGGTCGAACCAGGGCTTGATGGATGCTGCCTGGGTGACACTTCGTGTGGGTATTCTCAGCGCCACGATTGGTACGATTCTGGGAACCCTTGCAGCCTTGTCGCTCACCCGGTTTGCGCGCTTTCCGGGGCGTGTGCTGTTTTCAGGAATGATCTATGCGCCGCTGGTCATGCCGGAGGTAATTACCGGCCTGTCGCTGCTGCTGCTGTTTGTTGCCGTCGGTGTCGACCGTGGTTTCTGGACGGTCGTTATCGCTCACACGACCTTTACCATGTGTTACGTGGCAATCGTGGTGCAGTCGCGGCTGTTGACCTTCGACCGTAGTCTGGAGGAGGCCGCACTCGATCTGGGTTGCCCGCCGGTCAAGACTTTCTTCCGCATCACCTTGCCGCTGATTTTCCCGGCGGTGATCGCCGGCTGGATGCTGGCCTTTACGCTCTCGCTGGATGACCTTGTGATTGCAAGCTTTGCAACCGGTCCCGGCGCAACGACGCTGCCGATCAAGATTTATTCGCAGGTCCGTCTTGGCGTCACACCGGAAATCAACGCGATTTGTACGATCCTCATCGGCCTCGTCACCATTGGGGTGATCGCCGCGTCGGTCGCCTCGAAGCGCACTGAACTGCAGCGTATGAGGGACGAACACGTGGCGGCCAGAAACTGAAAAAATACGTCTGGCAATCGAGCCTTTCCGCATCGCTTGATTGTTTCGGAACGGGAGATTGTCGCAATACGAGACGCCGCACGGTATCGAAATAGGATTTTTCGTCGGTAATTGATCGATCGCAGTTTTAACTGCTTGTTAAGACGGGTTGGCGGAAAGTAAATCCAACGCAGGGTCGTCCTTCTTGTGGCGACCGGGGCTCATGATTTTCGAATTGCGAGACTATTCCCCTCACTCTCGTTGTAAAAGCACATCTTATACAGGCGGTCGAAAGACCGCCTTTCTTTTTGGTGTGATTGGCCAACTCCAAAAAATGCTATTCGGGGTGGTCCATCGACTTCGAAACGAGCAAGACTGGCACAAGTCCAGCGATAATGATGATGATCGCCGGAATGGCGGCATCCTGTACCTTCGCGCGCGATGCATCCTCGTAAACGAGGGTCGCCAGTGTATTGAAGCCGAAAGGCCGCAGCAAAATGGTCGCCGGCAGTTCTTTCAAGGATTCGATCAGCACCAGTAGCGATGCCGTCAGTGCTGCTGGGCGCATGTTGGGCAACAGTACGCTGACCAGCGTTTGCAGGCGGTTACGACCGAGCGTTCGCGCCGCCATGTCAATATGCGGCGACAACTTGTGAAAGCCCGCGTCCAGCGTGCCCTCAGCTATCGTCATGAATCGCACGGCATGGGCATAGATGATCGCAAAGGCGGTGCCGGATAGAAGCAGCCCGCTCGAGAAACCGAAATGCGATCGCAAAAAGCCATCGACCTGGTTATCGAACCCGGCCAGCGGGATGAGCACACCAATCGCAAGCACGGTTCCAGGTACGCCATATCCCATGGACCCAAGGCGTGCTGCCACCTTCGACGTGGGCGAACGGTTGACACGCAAGGCATAGGAAAAAACGAAGGCTGCAACAAGCGTAACAAGCGCCGCTGAGACAGAGATCTGGAAACTATGTCCCAGTGCTTTGAGAAGGCGCGGTGCCAGAAACATGTCCAGCCGTTTCACCGCGTAACCGCCCAGCACGCTGACGGGAATGAAAAAGCCGCTTAGTATTGGCAGGACACAGAAGAGTGGCGCTGCCCAACGGCGCCAGCCCTCAAGGCTTTTCAGCGCATGACGCTGCGCCATGTTCGTGGCTTTTGGCGAGGAGAAACGCTGTTTTTCCCGCGCGTTTCGCTCGATGACGATCAGCGCGCCGACAACCACAAGGATCACGGCGGCAATCTGTGTCGCATTTGCCAGGTTGCCACGGTTGAGCCAGGTTTCGTAAATCGTGAAGGTCAGCGTTTGCACGCCAAGATATTCAACCGCGCCAATATCGTTCAGCGTCTCCATCAAAACCAGCGACAGGCCAATGGCGATGGCGGGACGGGCCATTGGCAACTGCACCGACAAGAAGACGTTAAACGGTTTTGCACCAAGCGTTCGCGCGGCTTCGGCGGCAAAACGTCCCTGCATGGAGAAGGCGGCACGGGCGGAAAGATAGACATAGGGATAGAGGACGGAACTGAGAACAAGAACTGCGCCGCCAAGCGAGCGGACGTCAGGAAACCAGTAGTCGCGAATGCTGTGATAACCGAAAAGGGCGCGAATAGCGCTTTGCACCGGTCCGGTGAAATCCAGAAATTCACCAAAGGCATAGGCTGCCAGATAGGCAGGAATGGCAAGCGGCAGAACCAGCGCGAAGGAAAACACGTGGCGTAACGGAAATTCGAATGTGGTAACAAGCCAGGCGCAGACAATGCCGAAGAAAGCAGTGGCCAGAGCCGTCATCGACAAAAGAAGGAAGGTTCGTAATCCGGCACGTGGCAGCACATTGACCAGAAGATGATGCCAGCCATCGGTACTACCGGTAAGTGCCAACCAGAAGATCGCCACGATAGGCATGGATGCAATGGCGGCGACAACAACGGTTGTGACGGGCAGCACCGTAAAACGCTTCGCTGCCGGAAGGGAAACCGCCATGGATGTGCCAGCCTGTCGTCTTGCCAAAACTTCGATGAGCCGTAGTGGCTCATCGTCTGGCTAGCTAACGCGCCTCAGCCCTAGTTCGCAAGGACGCGCTGTGACGGAAACGTGATTTCCACCAGCGTTCCTTCGTTTGGGGTGGACGTGATGGAGAAATTGGCGCGGTTGGCGTCCACCATCGCCTTGGTCAAGGGAAGGCCAAGTCCCGTGCCATCGCCGCGAACGCGTTTGCCTGACGAAGCCACCTGACGGAACGGCTTCATGGCCTGATCCAGTTCCGCACGGGTCATGCCGATGCCGGTATCCCTGATCCGCAAGGTCACGCTGCCGTTTGCCTCGTAGGCTGTGGAAACGACGATCTGCCCGCCCGACGGCGTGAAGCGAATGGCATTCGACAGGATGTTGAGCACGATCTGTTTGATCGAGCGCAGATCGGCAACAATTTGCGGAACGGACTGCGAAAGAGCAGTTCGGATGATGACACGCTGGTTGTTCGCCTGTGGCTGAACCAGCGATACGGCTTCTGCCACGGTTTCATTCAGCGCAACAGCGACAAAGTCGACGTCCATCTGACCCGCTTCGATCTTGGAAATATCCAGGAGATCGTTGACGATATCGAGAACGTGACGACCGGAGCGTCCGATGTCGTTCGAATATTCGACATATCGCGGGTGGCCGATCGGACCAAAACGTTCCGTTGCCATCAGGTCGGAAAACCCGATAATTGCATTGAGCGGTGTGCGGATTTCATGGCTGACACGCGCCAGAAAATCCGTCTTGTGGGCGTTGGCCGTTTCCGCCGCCCGTTTTGCGTTTCGCAATTCCTCTTCCGTCCGCTTCCACTGGGTAATGTCGCGGATCACGGCGCAGTAGCCGTGCGAGGATTTAAGGCGTCCGATGGTCATGAACAGCGGCAGGAACCCGCCGGAGGCCTCGCGACCGATCACCTCACGCCCGTCATTGAGCACGCTTGCGACGCCATTGTTGGCAAGCCCGGACAGATAATCGAGCACGGCGCGTTGGCTTTCATGCGCAAACAGCGTCACGAACGGTTTTCCGGCAATCTCGTCATTGTCGTAGTTGAAAAGTGCGCTGGCAGAGCGGTTCAAAGAGCGGATTTCACCCTCGTCACCCAGCAGAACGACACCATCCGTTGCCGTTTCCAGGATTGAATGAAGCTCTTCCACCTCGCCCTGCAGGGCGGAGAGAGATTCGTCTTCCGTTGCCGCTGTGCTTTCGGTCGCTGCAATTCCAGCGGCGGCCGGCTCCGCAGTGGGGATAAGAGAAAGCATCAACGCTGTCGTCTCTTCCCAGCGGATCGATTGCAGACGTGCCTTGACCGGGATCACGTCGTTCTCGGCATTCACGATGACCATCCCACCTTCATGGCCGGGCATGCCCTCCAGATCCTGTCGCTGCAACAGCGCGTCCAGTCCGCCGACCTCTTCGAGCTCGCTGGTGGAATCATAGCCTGTAAGGCGCAGGAAATCTGGATTGGCGTGGATCAACCGCTCGCCAGCATGGACAAGCAGTGCAACGGGCATTTGATCCAGCGTTTCCGCAGTGAGTGAATCAGACGAACGTGTGCGCGATGGGCTCACCTGTCCGGCAACATCCGCTGCAGGTGCCACAGCGGCCTCGTCTTCAGAGGCTTCGACATCCGTTGCTGCCGTCGTGACGGCAGGCTGTTCGCCGCGCACGTAATCGGCAAACAGATCCTCTTCTTCGGCCTCGACAGCATCCTCGACCGATGTCTCGGACTGTTCCGTGCTTGTTGCCGCAACACCGGTATCGATTTCAGGTTCGGTGGGTTCGCTCACCGCACTTGCCGCCTCTTCCTCCCTCGCAGGAACGGCCTGTTCCTCGTCAGAATGGTCGGTTGGCGCAAGGGTTCTGCCGATTTCCCGGAAGGCAGCCTGTTCGCTGGCGCTCAACGCCTCCCGAGACCGTGCGCGCCGCTCTTCGAGTTGGACTACCTTGTCGGAGTAGCGCCGCCCAGGTGTGGGCGTAATGTCCAGGACCGGGACTTCAAACTCCGGCGGCGTATAATCGCGGCTTGTGTCTTCGGTCGGCGTATCGTCCGCCACGTCAGCGGGCGCATCGTCTTCAAACGCCGCCGCGCTGTTTTCTTCTATCACATCGACGGTCGCTTCGCCGACATCGTCTTCCTCGGGCAACGCCAACAATGTTTGGCTTTCCTCATCGGCGGCAATTGTGGACGGCGCAGTCGGTGCCTCGGTCTTTGTTGCGAAAGTCAGGCCGATAGCATGCGGGTCTTCCACTGCATCTGCCAGACGCACAATGCCGAACCCACGGAAACCATCGAATTCGCGTGAGCGGGTGTAGGTAGGCAGGGCCGCAAGATCGATCGGCACGACGAGCGAGGTATTTTCCACCGGCCAGTAGATCGTCTTGCCGGACCAAGTATCGCGGCGACCGAGAAGCTCACGGATTTTACCATCCGTGTCGAGATTGAAGAGCGCTGCGACGTCAGCGAAGTTCATTCCATCGACTGCAGCCGCTTTAGCGCCAACGGCTTCGGCAAACTCGTGCGATATGGAGCTGAAGCGTCCCTCGGCATCGATTTTCCAGACGAAACGTGAAGCGCGTGATGTCGGATTGAAGACGAAAGAGCGCGCCGCGTCAGTCTCGTCTCCGGCAACGGCATCGGCGTCCAGCAGTGAAACAGGAGACATCTTTGTCTCAACCGTCTGGATAGGCGCTTCCGACGTTTCGGTTGCCATTTCGGCAATCTCTACATGCTCATCGGTGTGACGAACTTCGTCTTCGGCCTCTTCGGTCGGCAGTATCAATTCGGCCTGCTCATCTTCCGAATTGGAGATGGCGATCGACGGTGCGTCGTCTTCTTCCGTCGGATCGGCTGAAAACTCGATGTCCTGAGCCCTATCTGAGACGACTGCATCCTCGTCGACGTCCACCAACTCTTCGACATCATCCACATCCTCGATGTCGGCGACGGCATCGAGGATCGATGCAAAGGATGTCGTTTCATCCGTCGGCGTGGCGACGTCTTCTGCCGATGCGACAGGAGACGGAGGAGTGATGGTTTCCAGTGGCTGGTCATCGCCAAAATCGCTGACAGGGTCGAGCCTGCCAAGGGCGGTTTCAACCACGAACAGCAGGTTCAGTTCGGGCGACTGCGTAATCTGCCCGGTCGCGGCGGGCAGATAGCCCTTGCCGGTCGGCACTGGGCGTTTCACCAGTCGTCCCGACTGGCCGGAGGCCATGCTTACAAGCGTTCTCGCGGTGCTTGGCGTGATGCCGAGTGCGGAGAAACCGGTTGATGCCGCGATAATGGCGGATCTGTCATCCAGCACGGCCATATGGATGTCAGGGTCGTCAAAGCCCTCGATCATGCGGCGGGCACACTCGGCCATATCGGGGGGTGTCTGATCGGTAAAGGCAGAAAAAAGAATGGCGCTTTGACCAAGCTCAGCTTCAATGACTTCTACCTTCGCCCGGACGGGCAGGCTCTTGAAACCCGAGTTGATTCGAATGGTGACGGGCAGGCTCTCGCCGATCCCCGAAAGTCGGGCCGCAGTCGCTGACAGTTGGCGAAATGTGACGTCCTGCCGCTTTGGTCCCTGCTCGAGAAAGTCGTAGACCATTGGCGTGCCAAACAGTGCTGCTCCGCGTCCGTTTGCCCATAGAACGGTGTCCAGATCCATGGAAAACAGCGCCATTGCCTCACCGCGGCCGAAACCTTCCCGCACACGTTCATGCACTGCGATATCGATAAACGGATATTGAACGGCGGGCATGTCGAAACCTATTCTGGCACTACCGGACCTCGTGCGGTTTCGTCACTTCCTCATGAAGCGGAAATCTGAACCCGCACAGGCACCACGTTAACAGAATTTTAAATAACTTCACAGGGCCGCACGGTCCATCGTCTGGCGCATTAATCGCCAAACAGAGTTAACATGAACAGGCGCGCAGAAGGAGACGGCAACTCAGTGCGTCACCATAATTGGAAGGAAAGCCCCACAGAAAATCCCTTGCCTTTCGAAAGCTTTTTCCGCAAAATTTAAACTGGGTCTTGCAAATCGGGAAAACACCTTTTATTGGACCCTCCACGACGGCGCTTCGGCGCGTTGGTGTGCGGTTGTAGCTCAGTTGGTTAGAGCGCAGGTTTGTGGCACCTGAGGTCGGTGGTTCGACCCCACTCAACCGTACCACTCTCCCCTCCCTGAAAGTTCAGTCATGATTATGGACTTCCAAGGAGGGGAGAGAATTTTCTCCCATAGTTTTCCGTATTGTCTATCAGCACGATTTTTCGGCTGCGCTCTCGTGTGCGTTTCGGTCCGGCAAAAACCAGTTGGCTAAAATGACTTGCGCTGGTATTGTCGCACCAACGAAACCTAATGAAAGCCTGCTGCATAGCGACAACGCTTGTGCGCGGCGAAATGGACAAGACAGTGATCGACCCCGGAAACGGCCCAAAGCCGTCGGACCAAGGGGCGTCGGTGGTTGACAAAGGGAAGGCGAAGCGTTCCCGTCGCGGCAAGAAGAACAGGCGTCACGGTAAGCCCCGCGACGTTGCTGTGGTGCCGCATGATGTTGTCACTGATGTTCCGGCCGGTTCCCACTATGCATCGGCTCTCGAGTCGAACGAAGAACCGCGCAAGCGCAAGCGTCGCAGGCGTTCACGCGGGAAGGGCACGTCTCAGCAGGCAAGTGCTCCTGCCGCGGCGGCAAAGCAGTCTCCCGATATCGCAATTCAGGCGCCTAACCCGAGTGGTGTTCCCGGCGGTAGCCGCAAATCGCGCAATCGCAAGCGGGTGCACCGCGATCCGCAGGGTCGCCCTCTTGTGCCGTCTCACGCGCCCAAGCATGTAGCCAAGCCGAATGGCCGTGGTCACGGTGCGGCCGTTGCGGAGCAGCAGAAGAAGCATGAGGGCGCGGGTCGCCATGCGTCGAAATCGCATGACCATGCTGATTCCGGCGCGGACATGTATGCGGCACTGGATCTTGGCACCAATAACTGCCGCCTACTGATCGCGCAGCCGACGCGTCCCGGCCAGTTCCGCGTCGTCGATGCATTTTCGCGCATCGTCCGCCTGGGTGAGGGGCTGGTATCGAGTGGTCGCCTTTCCGGAGACGCGATGGATCGTGCTGTGGAAGCGCTGAAAGTCTGCGCGGCGAAACTGTCCGGGCGTCCGATCAGGCGTATGCGACTGATTGCGACGGAGGCCTGCCGTGCTGCCGCCAATGGCGAGGAGTTTCTGGCCCGCGTCACACGCGAGACAGGGCTGAGGCTCGAAATCATCAGCCGCGAAACGGAAGCACGCCTTGCCGTCTCGGGATGTGCATCTCTGGTCGGCCGTGAGGCTCGCTCTGTCGTACTGTTCGATATCGGTGGCGGTTCTTCCGAAATCGCTGTCATCAGGGTCGGTGAGAACCGTTCCAACCGGCTTGCCAATCACATCACCCACTGGACGTCGCTGCCTGTCGGTGTTGTCACCCTGTCTGAACGTCACGGTGGTCGCGATGTGACGCCCGATGTCTTTGCCGCCATGGTGCGCGAGGTTGAGGGCCTGCTGGATGCCTTCCATTGCCCACCGGTTGTTGTACAGGCCGCCCATGAAGATTTCCATCTGATTGGTACGTCCGGCACCGTTACGACACTTGCGGGCGTACATCTTGATCTTCCACGCTATGACCGCCGAAAGGTCGATGGCCTGTGGCTTTCGGATGCAGAAGTGACGGCCATGCAGGACAAGCTGCTGGCCTGGGATTTTGCCGGTCGTGCTGCCAACGCCTGCATCGGGCCCGACAGGGCGGATCTGGTTCTGGCCGGTTGCGCCATTCTGGAAGCAATTCGCCGCCGTTGGCCCGCACGCCGCATGCGTGTCGCCGACCGCGGCTTGCGCGAGGGCCTGCTGACGGACATGATGGCGGATGACGGTGCGTGGCGGCGCAACCGTATACGGCGCATGCAGACGGCGCGGCAAGAACGGACAGAAGGTTTGACATGAGCAAGGCGCCGACAAGCAACAACCGTACCGGACGAAAGATTGGCCAGAAGGTCAAGAAGACCAAGCTCAAAGCGTCTTCTCGTCGCTGGCTCGAACGTCATATCAACGATCCCTATGTGCAGCGCGCCAAGCTCGAAGGCTACCGCGCCCGCGCGGCTTTCAAGCTGCTCGAGATCAATGATAAGCACCAGATCCTGAAGGATGCACGCCGCATCATCGACCTTGGTGCAGCACCTGGAAGCTGGTCGCAGATTGCCGCCAAGGTAACGGATTCCACCGAGGATGACATCCGCGTCGCCGCAATCGACTTCCTCGAACTCGATCCTATCCCGGGCGTGAAGATCCTGCAGCTAGACTTCCTGGACCCGTCTGCACCTGAAAAATTGATGGAAGCGGTTGGTGGCACGCCTGATCTGGTTCTGTCCGACATGGCGGCGCCGACGACCGGCCATCAGAAAACGGACCATATCCGCACCATGCACCTGTGTGAAGTCGCGGCCGACTTCGCTATCCAGGTGCTTGCGGAGGGTGGCCATTTCCTCGCCAAGACTTTCCAGGGCGGCACGGAAAAGACGCTGCTCGACATGCTGAAGAAAAACTTCAAGCAGGTCCTGCATATCAAGCCTGCGTCTTCACGCTCCGAATCCGTCGAGATGTTCCTGCTGGCCAAGCACTTTAAAGGCCGCAAAGCGGCGCCGCAGAGCCGGGATGATGAAGATGAAACCGTCGCCGGCGAATAAGCTATACTAAAGACAGAAAAAGGGATCGGTTCGGCTGATCCCTTTTTTTGCGCGGGACGGGGCGTGTCTTGACCGCGTCGCCTGATACAGTCTTTTTATATTACTCTGCCGGTTGCGAGACCTTGCCACGATGGCCTGAAACCGCCGCTCCCGCATTGCTATCCATGCGAATGATCGGGAAGATCGCGAAGAGTGAAACGGCAGCGACGATTGCAAAGGCAATGTGGAAATCGGCAAGCTGCAGGTGCGAACCCGAGATCATTGCGCTCACCTCCAGGATCGATGCGGCGAAGGCGACACCCAGAGCAAGGCTGATTTGCTGCAGCACCGATGCCATCGAGGTTGCCTGGCTGGCCTGACTGTCTTCAATGTCCGAATAGCTGAGCGCATTCGAACCTGTGAAGAAGAACGAGCGGGCAAAACCTGCGGTCACGAGGAAGATCATGATCAGCGGGTAGGGCGTTTCGGGGGTGAAGAAGCTGTTGGCGAGCGTCGTAAACGCTCCAACAATACCCGCGCCGATCAGCGTCGTCCGGAAGCCGGTCGTCGCAAATACACGCTTGGCAATGAATTTCGTGGTGATCGCGCCGATCGCCCCGGCAAAGGTGATCATGCCGGATTGGAACGGATTAAGCCCGAAACCGATCTGCAACATCAGCGGCATAAGGAAGGGGATGGCGCCCGTCGAAATGCGGAAAATCGTTCCACCCACCGAGGCTGCGCGGAATGTCGCATTCTGGAAAATACGGAAATCCAGAATGGGTGCGGGATGGTTGGCTGCGTGCCGCAGATAGAGAATGCCGCTGATGAAACCGATGATCGTTGAAGCAATGCCGATGGCTGGCGGAAGTGCGGGAAGGCTGACCACGGAAACGCCGAACACCACGCCCGAGGCTGCAACGCCGGACAGGATGAAGCCTTTGCCGTCCATTGGCGGCGGGTTGGTTGTCTCTATTTCCGGTAGAAAGATTGTCGACAGCCAGATCCCGATAATGCCGATCGGTACATTGATCAGGAAAATCCAGTGCCAGGAGAAATAGGTGGTGATGAAACCGCCGATCGGTGGGCCGGTCAGGGGGCCGACCAGGCCGGGGATCGTCAAAAGCGCCATGGCAGAGACAAGCTCGCTGCGCTTTGTCGTTCGCAGGAGAACGAGACGACCGACCGGCGTCATCATCGCACCGCCCATGCCCTGCAGGAAACGGGAAACAACAAACTCGAAGACAGACGAAGACACCGCGCAGCAGATCGATCCGACGACGAAAACGCCGATGGCGATGCGGAATATTTTCTTGGCGCCATATTTGTCCGCCATCCAGCCGCTGATCGGGATGAAGATCGCCAACGCCACCATATAGGCGGTCAATGCAAGCTTCAGCGTGATCGGGCCGACATTAAGGTCGGCGGCAATCGCGGGCAGCGATGTTGCGATGACGGTCGAGTCCATCTGCTCCATGAAAAGAGCGACAGCAAGGATCAATGGGATAATGCGGTTCATAGGCTGCCTGCGGCGTTGCGCTGCGACAAGGATGCTGGCCTCCTCCTACGCCTGATAAGCGGGCTTGCCAACTGGATATTTGTTAATTTTAGTCCATGTCATCAAACCTGCGTGAGACCCCGTTTCCTTGTAATTTTCTTGGCTTATTGTTCGCGGGCACGAATTTGGGCCCTCAACGATATCGGAGAAAGATCATGACGCAGTTTTTGCATATGAGCAGGCGCGGCCTTATGGGAGCGGTCGGCGCCGGCGCTCTCGGTGCGCCTTTCTTGATGACGCGGGCAGTCGCTCAGACGGCACAGCCGCAAACCTCCATGGAGATCGATCACGCCATGCCTCCGGAAACGAATCGCTTCAAGCTCGGCCAGTTCGAAATTTTGGTCGTGAAGGACGGCGCACGCGCCGCCCCCAACCCGGGAGAAACCTTCGGCACCAATCAATCTGCCGAAACGGTCGGCGCATTGCTGGAACAGAATTTTCTGCCGAAGGATCAGTTCGTCAACTCGTTCTCTCCCGTTCTGGTGAATACAGGATCTGAACTCGTCCTGTTCGATACCGGCTTTGGTGAAGCTGGACGCGGTTCTGGTAACGGCCGTCTGATCGAAGGCATGGCTGCGGCCGGTTACACGCCGGAAGATGTGACGGTGGTTGTGCTCACCCACATGCATGGCGATCACATCGGAGGCCTGATGGAAAAAGGTGCTCCGGCGTTTCCAAAGGCACGCTATGTCTTCGGGCAGGCGGAATATGATTTCTGGACAGATGAAAAGCGTGTTGGCACGCCTGCTGAGGGTGGCCACAAAGGCGTTCTGGCCAGCGTCAAGCCGCTGGCGGAGAAGGCAACCTTTATCGGTGACGCCGCAACTGTGGTACCTGGCATTACCAGTGTAGCTGCTTTCGGCCATTCTCCCGGACATCTGATTTTCCAGGTCGAGTCGGATGGCAAGCAGCTGGTCCTGACGGCCGATACCGCGAACCATTTCGTGCTGTCGCTGCAGCGCCCGGAATGGGAAGTGAAATTCGACATGGACAAGGCGGCTGCTGCTGCGTCGCGCAAGAAGCTGTTCGACATGATCGCAACAGATCGTCTTCCCTTCCTCGGCTACCACATGCCGTTCCCGGCAGTTGGTTATGCGGAAAAGCAGGAGACCGGCTACCGGTTCGTGCCGAAATCCTACCAGTTCGACATCTGATCGTGCTGCAATGCAGCAACAGCGAAAGCCCGGAATCGCTTTCCGGGTTTTTTCTATTCCCTTCCTGTCATGAACGTGTTACCAGCCCTCGCCAACTTCCACGCAATCCTTGCAGGACCGCCGGGGTGAACTAATCGTTCCGGACCGGCCATGCATTTTCAGTCTGAAGGAATTTGGCCATGGCACGCATCATTCAAACACCCACTGGTTTGGACGCTCTCACATTTGACGATGTGTTGCTGCAACCCGGACATTCGGAGGTCATGCCTGGCCAGACGAATATTTCCACCCGTATTGCCCGCGATATTGACCTGAACCTCCCGATCCTTTCGTCCGCTATGGATACCGTGACCGAAGGTCGTCTTGCCATTGCGATGGCACAGGCCGGCGGTATTGGTGTTATCCACCGCAACCTGACGCCGATCGAGCAGGCCGAGGAAGTTCGTCAGGTCAAGAAGTTTGAAAGCGGCATGGTCGTCAACCCGGTGACAATCGGACCGGATGCAACGCTGGCGGAAGCCCAGGCGCTGATGAAGGCCCACGGCATCTCCGGTATTCCGGTGGTCGAAAACGGTGGCGCCGGCGGTCACAAGAACGGCCGTCTCGTTGGTATCCTCACCAACCGCGATGTGCGTTTTGCGTCTGACCCGCAGCAGAAGATCTACGAACTGATGACCCGCGAAAATCTGGTCACGGTCAAGGAAAGCAGCGTTGACCAGCAGGAAGCACGGCGTCTGCTGCACAAGCATCGCATTGAAAAGCTGCTTGTTGTCGATGCGAAGGGCAACTGCGTTGGCCTCATCACCGTCAAGGACATCGAGAAGTCGCAGCTTAACCCGAATGCCACGAAAGATGCGCAGGGCCGTCTGCGTGCCGCTGCCGCAATCAGCGTTGGCGCTGACGCCATCGAGCGTGCCGAGCGTCTGATCGACGCCGGCGTAGACCTTCTGGTCGTCGATACGGCACATGGTCATTCGCAGCGCGTTCTCGACGCCGTTGCCCATGTAAAGAAAATGTCGAACTCGGTTCGTATCATTGCCGGTAACGTCGCGACGGCTGACGGTACCAAGGCGCTGATTGATGCGGGTGCGGATGGCGTAAAGGTCGGTATCGGCCCGGGTTCTATCTGCACGACACGTATCGTTGCCGGTGTCGGCGTTCCGCAGCTTGCCGCGATCATGGCATCGGTTGAAGTTGCCAATGCTGCCGATATCCCTGTCATTGCCGATGGCGGCATCAAGTTCTCCGGCGACCTTGCCAAGGCAATCGCCGCAGGCGCATCCGCCGTGATGATCGGCTCGCTTCTCGCTGGCACGGATGAGAGCCCCGGTGAGGTCTTCCTCTATCAGGGTCGCTCCTTCAAGGCTTACCGCGGCATGGGTTCCGTTGGTGCCATGGCGCGTGGTTCGGCAGACCGTTACTTCCAGGCGGAAGTCCGCGATACGCTGAAGCTTGTTCCGGAAGGCATCGAAGGTCAGGTTCCGTATAAAGGTCCGGTCTCCGGCGTTCTGCACCAGCTTGCAGGCGGCCTGAAGGCTGCCATGGGTTATGTCGGTGGCGGTACGATCAAGGAATTCCAGGAACGCGCTACCTTCGTGCGCATTTCCAGCGCTGGACTGCGCGAAAGCCACGCGCACGACGTGACGATCACCCGCGAAAGCCCGAACTATCCCGGTTCGGTTTGATCTTTCGAAGCGAATCCGTAAAAAGGTTCTCTGAGTATTTGGCGCTCTCCGATCCGTGCCGGGTCGGAGAGCGTTTTCGTCATTGAAGGAGAAAGCATGTCACCGACGACCGCAATGTTCTGGCCGATGATTGCCCATGTCCTTCTCGTTTTCGCACTTTATGCCCTGCTTCTTGTTCGGCGCCAGAAATACACCTTCGTCGATCGCGACGCTGTCATGCGTTACAAGGACAGCGGCGAAGAAGCGCGCGAAAGCCGCCTGGTAAACCGGAACATCGCCAATCAGTTCGAACTTCCGGTGCTGTTTCACATCGCCTGCCTGCTGCTTTACATCACCGACGCGGACAATATCGTCACGGTCGTGCTGGCGTGGATTTTTGTGCTCACGCGTTATGGCCATTCCTTCGTTCATGTGACCAGCAACAGCCTGCGCTACCGGGCCCCGCTTTTTGGATTGGGTTTTGCTGTTCTGGTCGCTCTCTGGGGCTGGCTCGCTATCTGGCTGGCGCTGGAATAAAACAGCGCGCCTTGTTGCCTCATAAGTGAGACAGTCGGTCCGCTAAAATGCCCCGATTTGCTCTAGGTCAATTCCATGACGTGCTTTCCTCGTTAATCTCTCCATCGTGAGTTGAGATTTAGGGAGTATGTCATGGCAAAAACAATGAAGGCGGCTGTTGTCCGCGCATTTGGAAAACCGCTGACGATCGAGGAAGTGCCGATTCCTGATCCCGGTCCGGGCGAAATTCTCATCAACTACAAGGCAACGGGTATTTGCCACACCGACCTTCATGCCGCGACAGGTGATTGGCCGGTCAAGCCGAACCCGCCTTTCATCCCCGGTCATGAGGGTGTTGGTTACGTTGCCAAGATCGGCGCTGGCGTCACCGGCATCAAGGAAGGTGATCGGGCCGGAACACCATGGCTTTATACGGCCTGCGGTTGCTGTATTCCTTGCCGAACGGGATGGGAGACACTTTGCCCGAGCCAGAAAAATGCCGGTTACTCGGTGAATGGCAGCTTCGCCGAATATGGTCTCGCCGATCCGAAGTTCGTCGGACGCCTGCCGGATAATCTCGAATTTGGTCCCGCCGCTCCCGTTCTTTGTGCAGGCGTCACCGTCTACAAGGGCCTGAAGGAAACCGAGGTGAGACCCGGCGAATGGGTTGTGATCTCCGGCATTGGTGGCCTCGGCCATATGGCCGTGCAATATGCCAAGGCCATGGGCATGAATGTTGTCGCAGCCGACATTTTCGACGACAAGCTGGAACTTGCGAAAAAGCTGGGCGCCGATGTCATCGTCAATGGGCGTGCGGCGGATGCGGTCGAGCAGGTACAGAAGGCCGTCGGTGGCGTACATGGCGCCTTGGTCACGGCGGTCTCTCCCAAGGCCATGGAGCAGGCTTATGGCTTCCTTCGTTCCAAGGGTACGATGGCACTGGTCGGCTTGCCGCCGGGCTTCATTTCCATTCCGGTTTTCGACACGGTGCTGAAACGCATTACCGTGCGTGGTTCCATCGTCGGTACGCGGCAGGATCTGGAGGAAGCACTGACCTTCGCGGGTGAGGGCAAAGTCGCAGCCCACTTCTCCTGGGACAAGCTCGATAACATCAACGATATCTTCCACCGAATGGAAGAAGGCAAGATCGAAGGCCGCATCGTGGTTGACCTCGCCGCCTGATGCACTGCGACCAAGGGTGGTGGGACTTCACGCAAACGTGTGCCGCCACCACTATTTGACATCATCGCGGGCAATGTGATCTGCGTTATCCTCCCTCATCATGAGTTGAGGGAGGATACGGTGATGGATAAGCCGAAAATCACGCAGGCAATGATCGATGCTTACGATGAATATACGCATCTCAGCCTTGATCGCCGCAAGTTCATGGAAAAGCTGAGTTTGCTTGCCGGTTCGGGAGCGGCTGCCGCAACGATTGCGCCGCTTCTTGCGGCCAATAGTGCAAAGGCTGCCGTTGTCGCGGCTGATGACGAGCGTATTGTTGCGGAAGACGTGGCCTATCCGGGTGCGTCCGGTGAGATGAAGGGTTATCTCGTCACGCCGAAATCAGCATCCGGTCCATTGGGATCGGTGATTGTCATCCATGAAAACCGGGGTCTGAACGATCACATCCGCGATGTTGCACGTCGAGCTGCTCTGGATGGCTTTCGGGCACTCGCCGTTGACTTCCTGTCGCCTCAGGGCGGAACGCCCGCCGATGAGGAAAAGGCGCGCCAGATGTTCAGTGGTCTCGACATGGATGCGACTGTGGCCAATGCCGAAGCAAGCCGTGTATGGCTCGCGGCGCGGCAAGGTGCAAACGGCAAGGTTGGCGCGGTCGGTTTCTGCTGGGGTGGCGGGCTCGTCAATCGCTTTGCCACCAAATCGGAAGGGCTGAATGCCGGCGTTGCCTATTACGGTCAGCAGGCAACGGCAGCCGATGTTCCGGCGATCAAGGCGCCGTTGCTGCTGCACTACGCTGGCCTGGATGAACGGATCAACGCCGGAATAGACGCTTACAAAAAGGCGCTGGAGGAAAACGGCAAGACGTTCGAGATATTCATTTATGACGGCGTCAATCACGCCTTCAACAATGATACCTCTTCAGCCCGTTACGACAAGGCGGCCGCAGATCTTGCCTGGAGCCGGACGACCGAATTCTTCAAAAAATATCTCGCCTGAGCCGAGACGCCGTCAACAAAAAAGCCGGGGCGTGTGCTCCGGCTTTTTTATTCGTGAGAGGTTCTACCAGCCAGGCAACATATGCCCCGCTCTCAGACGGGGTAGCTTCGGGTAGGTCTTGACGTCGCTGTCCATTTCGTCGGCCACGCTTGCCGGTGAAATATTGTCGAGGCAGGCGGTGATGTGGTCGGTAATGGCATTGACGAGCGACGGCGACAGACCGGGGCGCTTCATCAGGCCAATCTGCACTGGAGGCAAAGGTGGGAAACCATCTGCGGAGGTCAGTACCTTCATGCCGGTGCGTAGAGCCGATTCCGGCAGGACGGAAACCGCCATGCCTGCAAGAACGGCGGCTGCAACGACCGTGGACGACCAGCTTGTAAAGAGGATTTGATAGTCGCGGCCATCGGCGTCGAGCGCGGAGCAGGCGAGCTGCCTCCAATGACAATCGCGGCGACCAACAGCAAGTGGCACCGGTGCGTCGTCCTTGAGCGGATGGTTAGCGGAGGCGACCCAACAGAGAGGCTCCGTGCGCACGACATCGGACGAGCGGGCGCGGGGGTTATGAGTGACCAGTGCGATATCCAGTTCGCCGCGCGCCATTTTCTCGCCGAGACTGACGGAAGGCTCACAGACGATGTAAAGTTCGACATTCGGATGGGTTTTTGCAAAACGCCCGATGATTTCGGGCATATAACGATCGGCATAGTCGTCCGGTGTGCCGATCCGAAGCGTACCTTCCAGTCGATTGTCATCGAAGGCTGCAATCGCCTCGTTGTTCAGACGAATGATGCGACGGGCATAATTCATAAGCTTCTCGCCTTCCGCCGTCAGGCGGTTACCACGCCCGTCCTTGGCGAAAAGCTGTTTGCCGATCCGCTCCTCAAGTCGTCGCATCTGCATGGAAACGGCCGATTGCGTCTTGAAAACGCGATCCGCTGCTTTCGTGAAACTTCCGGTATCGACGATGGCGATGAAAGTGTGAAGCTGATCTATGTCGAGGGGTGCGGACATGGATATTGATCCATAAGAGCTATTGATACCTTACATTAGAAACATTCGTTGGACTGATCAATAGTCTTGCGACATTTTGACGCCAGCAAATCAACTCAACCCCGAGGCAAGCATTCAGCTTCGCCTCTCAGCAAAGGCAGCTTTCCGCGCGTGGTGCGCCGGAGGCGGTGCCGCATCGTGCCGTTACGAAAGGATAAGTGTTATGCGCACGGCAGAACGGAGAATGGAACTGGAACTCGCAACCACAAGGCAGAGCGAAACGTGGGTTCGCGTCGCCGTGCGTGCGGCCTCGTCTGTGAAAACGTTTCTGCGGCGTATTGGCAATCGTATCGCGGCCAATGAATTGACGGAACTCGATGATCGCCTGCTGGCCGATGTCGGGATTGCCCGCGCGGATGTAATGAGGGCACTCGATAGCGGCCTGCTCGAGGACCCGACCGAACATCTAACCCGCGCGGCGAGATTACGCGCTGTATCGAGGTTCGAGATCCGTCGTCCAGATTAAGGCGTCAGATCGAAGAGCGTACGCGCCTTCGCTTGACCGATGTTCACACTGATCTGGGTTGCGGCAAACGACGTTGTGCTCCCGCCCAGTATGATTTTCCCCGCAGGGTGATTTGCCAATAGCCCTGCCTTTGCCCGGTGTACGGCCAGCCCGGCCGCACCGGGCTTTTTTGTTTTCAGTCGGCGCGACCTAACACCGCGCCGCCCTCATCAATACTGGTATTCGTCGAAAATCGGCAGGACTGACCCGTTCCAGCGGCCGTTGTAGAGCGACAGCAGATCTTCAGCGAGCGTGGTTTTCTTGGCAAGAACCTCGTCGAGCGATGACAGGAAAACGCTTTCGTCCTGTCCGTCACCGTTCAGACGATTGCGATTTTTCAGGCCGCGGCGAGAAATATCGACGACCTCGCGGGCAACGCCTAATAGCGATTTTCCAGCGATCCCGGCATTCAGACCTTCGACCGGTACGGCATTGCGCAGTGCGAGAACATCGTCGTAAGACCAGTCCGCTGTCAGAGCGTCTGCTGCCGAAAGAGCTTCGCGATCATAAAGAAGGCCAACCCAGAAAGCGGGCAGGGCGCAAATGCGGCGCCATGGCCCGCCATCGGCACCACGCATCTCCAGGAAGCGCTTCAAGCGCACGTCCGGGAAGAGCGTCGATAGATGGTTGGTCCAGTCACCCATGGTTGGCTGCCATTCGGCAACCTCGCCCTTCAATGCGCCGTTCATGAACTGGCGGAAGGTTACATGTGTGCAATCGTGATATTTGCCGTCGCGCACGATGAAGTACATCGGCACATCCAGTGCCCACTCCACGTAATCCTTGAAACCGAAGTCCGGCTTGAAGGTGAAGGGTAAAACGCCGGAACGCTGATTGTCCGTGTCGCGCCAGATATCGCCGCGCCAGGAGAGCAGACCATTCGGTTTGCCTTCCGTAAACGGTGAGGACGCAAACAGTGCGGTTGCCAAAGATTGCAGCTTCATCGAAACCCGCATCTTCTGGCGCATGTCCTCTTCCGAGGAGAAGTCGAGGTTCACCTGAATCGTGCAGGTGCGGTACATCATGTCGAGACCCTTGGTCCCGACTTTCGGCATATAGCGCGTCATGATCGCGTAGCGCGATTTCGGCATGCGTGGTGTGTCTTCAAAGCTCCACAGAGGGCTGCCGCCAACGCCAAGGAAACGGATACCCATGGGTTCGGCGACCTCGCGCAAGGTCGCCAGATGCTGGTTCGATTCCTTGCAGGTCTGATGCAGGTTCTCAAGCGGTGCGCCTGAAAGTTCGAACTGACCACCGGGCTCGATGGAGATCGCGCCCATGCCATGCTGTTCGCCAAGGCCGATGATGTTTTCACCGTCCATGATCGGTTCCCAGCCGAGTTTCTCCTGCATGCCCTTCAAGAGGGCCGAAATGCTGGCGTCGCCGAAATAGGGAACTGGCGTATTGTCCTTGCGGAAGAACGCGAACTTTTCATGTTCGGTGCCAATGCGGAAGTCCGCTTCAGGTCTGCAGCCACCGGCCAGATAGTCAGTAAGCTCCGTGACGGAGGAGAGGGGTGTCTGGTCGGTCGTATCGCGTGCCATGGCTTACCTTGTTATGCGGTCTCTGTTGCGGCGAGGCATATGATTGGCAGATAGGGCCGGATACTACGCCGAGGCAAATGAATTTCTTTTAAAGATGGATGAAGCGCAAAATTTGCGCCCCGAAGTCGGTTACGTCCAGTCGCCGATTGCCGCCTGGATAACGGCCAGAGCGGCGACTGCGGCCGTGTCGGCTCTGAGGATTCGGGGCCCAAGCGGAATGGGCGTAATGAAACTGCTGGCGCGCAAAAGCTCTCGTTCCTCTTCCGAAAAACCGCCTTCCGGGCCAACCAGTAGGGCAAGCTTCGTCTCGGTGATGCCGCGAAGAATGGGAAGAGGATTTTGACCGGCGTCGCCCTCATCGCAATAGATAATCCGCCGATCCTGAGGCCATGTATCGAGCAAATCCTTGAGCTTCACGGGCTCAGCCACTTCGGCGATGGACAGGATGCCGCATTGCTCGGCCGCCTCGATGGCATTGGCACGTAGTTTTTCGGTGTTGTGGATTTTGCCCTGAACATGCTGGGTCATGACGGGCTGTAGCTGTCCCGCGCCCATTTCCACCGCTTTCTGCACGAGGTAGTCCATCCGTCCTACTTTCAGCGGTGCGAACAGATAGTGCAGATCGGAAGGAGAGGGTTGCGGCCTTGTCTGCTCAGATGAGGTCAGAATGATTTTCTTGCGGCTGGGGAAAGAAACGGTGGCTTTCCATTCGCCATCGCGCCCGTTGAACAGCAGGATCTCGGAACCATCGCTCATTCGCAGCACATTGGCGAGGTAGTTGAACTGTTCAGCATTCGCCTCGCACACCGCTTCAGCGTGTAACGGGACGTCGATAAACAGGCGTTGCATCCGGAAATTTGCGCGCATGAGGGGTCTTCGGTTCTCTCAAATAAACAGGGTATACATAATCCAATACAGCAGGGCTGCAAGCAATGCGCTGGACGGAACCGTAATCAGCCAGGCCGCAATGATCGTCATGAAGTGCGAGCGCCTGACCAGATAACGGCGACGCACCTCTGACGGATTATCCTGAAATTTGTTGAATTTTCCGCCTGTGGCGATCGCGGAGTGAATGACTTCCTGTCGTCGCCTTGACGTGCGCGTGTACCATTCGCGGAAAAATCCCACGCCGAAAACAGCACCAATTGCCGTGTGCGTGGTGCTGACCGGGAGGCCGAAACGGGACGCCACAAGCACAGTCAGTGCCGTTGCCACAGAAACGCAGAATGCCCGCATGGGATTAAGCTTGGTAATCTGCTCGCCAACGAGGCGGATGAGGCGCGGACCGTAGAGAAGGATACCGCACGAAAGCCCGAATGCGCCGATCAGCATCACCCACAACGGCGCTCGCGCCGAGGTGCTGACGGCCTCGTCATGCACAGCGCGTACGATTGCCACCACCGGGCCGATGGAGTTGGAAATGTCGTTGGCACCATGTGCGAAGGACATCAACCCAGCGGCCAGAATGAGTGGCCACTGGAAAAGCGTCCTCAACGACTGGTTACGATTTTCCAGCCCTTCCGACTGCTTGCGAATGACGGGAACGCATATGCGCCAGGCAACGACGCCGGAGATTAGTCCCAGCCCACTCGCAGAGCCAAGCGATATATGGAAAATCTGCCGCAGACCGACCCATATCAGGTAGGCCGTAAAAACGCCTGTCATCATGCCGATCAGAACGGGAACCCAACGCCGTGCAGCGTCAATCTTTTCCTCGCGATAGATGATGAATTCCTTGATGAATGCGAGGATGGCGATGGCAATGGCGGCTGAGATGAACGGCGCAAACATCCATGCAAAGGCGATGCGGCTTAATGAAAGCCAATCGACTGCACTGACGCCATAAGCCGCCACGCCGGCTCCGGCGACACCGCCGACGACCGTGTGCGTGGTGGAGATCGGCGCCTTTGTCCAAGTCGAGACGTTGACGAGAAGGCCCGCTGCGAGAAGGGCCGACAGCATTGCCCAGGAGAAAGCCGTCCGATCTGGAATGGTGTCGATGTTGATGATGCCACTGGAAATTGTCTCCACGACATTGCCGCCAGTGATCAGCGCGCCGGCAATTTCGCAAATGGCGGCGATAACGAGGGCAACTCCAAGGGGCATTGCCTTAGCGCCAACGGCAGGACCGACATTGTTCGTCACGTCGTTCGCGCCGATGTTGATCGCCATATAGGCGCCAACCATGACGCCGGCGATGATGATAAAGGCGTTGGGATCACCGGTGACGAAGGTGCTGGCGAAAAACGCCGCCAGGACAACAAACATGAAGCCCGCACCAACGCCGGCCATTTGCCGGGTCACGTGCAGGGTCGCCTCTTCGACGCGAGTGATCTTGTCGAGATCCTTGTCGAGAGTCGGTTTCATGTTCGATGGCGGTTTTGTTGCCATTCAGACCTCGGTTGCCAGAATTCCTTTTCGTCCGGCAGTTTTGCGGGCTGAAGGTAAGATACAGGAGGATTGTTCCATCTCTTAGGGCCTCGGGAAAAGAAAGGCCAGAGAGACAGCTTTGTTAAGGTTGGCAGTTTTCAGGTGATGAGGCTATTTCGATTGCGTCATCTGTTGGCCGAAAGTCTGCATCAACGCTTTCAGTTCCGGCTCGTTTACTCGCAACGCAGCTTCCTCAGGCGTGACCCACTCCAGGGTGCGACTGCCTTTCTCACGGAAATCGTCTGCAAGTTCGGCCACTTCGAGCAGATGCACCTGAACGCGGCACTGCACGTTCACGCCGCTATTGAGCTTTTTCCGGTACTCGTAGAAACCAAATGGCGACTTTTTGGCCTTGCCGCGAACGCCAGCTTCTTCGAAGGCTTCCTGTTCGGCGACAGCGTGCGCTTTTTTTCCACCCATGGGCCAACCCTTGGGAATGACCCAACGTCCGGTATCACGGCTTGTCAGCAGGAGAACGTCCGGTGTGGCGCGCTTGTCAGAGAAACGATAGCAAAGCGCAGCATATTGCTGCCGCGGTGGTCTGCGGAGCATCAAGCTGACTTCTGTTGCCAATCGATCCAATATGTTCAACCCTCGAGAACCTCTCTCTATTAATGTTCGTAAATACTAATATAAAGTGTTTGCGGCCAGGTCCAATGGTGTCCCTGATCGCATTACACGCTTGATTCGATATTGTCTTATTGCTTTTAGGCACCGTCAATATAGGCGGGCTTTATACATGCGCTGAAATTAGCGCTGCCTAGCGATTGTGCAAACCCCAGTGCTGCAGTCCGTCGATCACACCATCAGCCTCTGCTTTTCCGGAGAGAAAGACACTGTCCATCGTCGGTGCGAGTGCACGCAGTTCCGGAAGGGCATTGTCGACCACAATGCCTCGCACACCGCTCAATTCGAACATGGCGCGGTCATTGCCAGTATCGCCGGCGACAGCCGTTTCGTTCAGGTCGATGCCGAGCTGATGGCAGAGCCAGCTTATGGCGGCACCCTTGTCTGCTGCTCTTGGCAGGATATCGAGGTCGCGACTGCTGGAATAGACGATCCGGGCGTCAACGCCTGCTCGTGCCAGTGCGGTTTCGACGTCACGCAGTGCCTGTTCATCTGCACCGTGTAAAAACCAGCTCGATTTCAGGCCGTGCTGGTACCGGTCGGGCTGTATGGTCACGCCGGATATCCGGGTCATGACGCTTTCTATCGCGTTCGCATCGAAGCCGCTGCCAAGCGAGTTGGTATAAGCCGTCTCCAGATCCGCTTGGTCGCGGGTGTGTAACATCGTGCCTACCCCGCCAAGGATGTAGTCGGGGCGGGGCAACGGCACGTCTTCAATCAAGGCCAGTTGATCATCGATCAACCTGCCGCTGTTGAAAACCAGGAGCGGTCGCGTTTCGTCCGGCAGCGAATACCAGAAATCGCGGAAACGCCGTGTCGCGTCATTGTTGCCAACGACGGTGCCGTCGAGATCGGTGGAAAAAAGGCGCAGCGGTCTCAATCGCCGTCGTTCCATGGTTCGGCCCAGTCGGATTCTTCCAGCACGGGCATCATTGTCCTGCCTTCGACCAGTGCCAGCAACTGCTGGGCAATGCCAGTCCAGGTGAACAGACTGCGAGCCTTGTGCGCGCCCATACGGGAAAGCCTGCCGTAAAGCCGCTCATGCTTGAATGGCTTCATCATGGTGATGCCGAGATCTTCCTTGTCGAAAGGATCGGCAAACAGTGCGTGACGACCATAGCTGATGGCGCGGAAAAGGCCGCCATGGATGGTCACGACAGTTGGTGTGCCGCTGGCCATGGCTTCGATCGCCGTCATGCCGAACGGTTCGTAGCGGCTCGAGAGCACGAACAAATCCGCTGCGCGGTACATGTCCGGCAGGTCTTCGTCCGATACGTAGCCGGAGAAGGCAACCCTGTCTTCAAGCCCAAGCGATTTCACGCGCTCCTTGAGCTGATTGAGGATCGTCGTTTCCTGTTCGTCCATGTTCTCGCCGCCGACGGCGAGATGAAGACGGGCCTCGGGCTCGCGTTGCGCCAGAACCGAAAAGCCGTCGATCAGCAGATCGTAACCTTTGTTGGTGGCGAGGCGTCCAAGTGCCAGAACGGTTTTACCTTCAAAGCCGAAACGCTGACGAATCATCTGGCGCGAAGCGTCCGACACCGGGAAGAAGCGGTTGTCGTCGTAGCCTGGCGGAATCATATGGATATGCTTGTGCTTGAGGCCGTAATCCTCGATCAGAACATCCAATTGAACCGGCGTCGTCGCAATCACCATGTCGCAGCTACGATAGATGATGAGTTCGTGCTGGATGCGTTCCTTGAAATTGAACTCCAGTTCGAACGTGTCGGCCTTTTCAGGATAGTCCGTCTCCATCTGGCGTTTTTTCCAGATGCCGATCGAATGCGGCGTATGCAGATGCGGGATTTTCAGAGCTTCAGACAGGCGCTGACCGGCAACGCCGGCGTCCCAGTAATGGCTGTTGATGAACGAGTAGGTCAGATCATTTTTTTTGATGAAGCGCAGTGCGTTCTCACACCATTCCATCAGATGTCGGTGCAGATATTCTTTCGGGATGAAATCGCGCCCCCCGCAGGGAATGCGTACAACGCGAACACGATCATCCACCTCGTCAAATTCCGGCTGTTCCTCGAAGCGGCGGGTGAAAAGGTCGACCTTGTAGCCGAGTTGTCCAAGCTTGCGCGCGAGTTCGAGGACATAAACAACCTGTCCTCCGGTGTCGGCAGCTCCCAGAGGCGGGTGCGCGGCGACATAGCCATGCGTCGATATGAGAGCTATCCGCGGATAGCGTTCAGTTTCGCTCGTGGTCGTCATGGGTCCCATCTTGGTAAATTTTTTCAATCAACCAGATAAAAATGCCCTTTGACCGGAAAAGTTCCAAATAAAAATGAATAAAAAATTTGCTGAGGGCGCCTTTGCGCGTTTTTTAAGCGTTGCGGTGGAGCTGCCTCAAACGTGAGATCCGGTCCCATTCTTTCGCCTGATGCGCCTTGGCCGTTGTTTCGACAATGAAATCGATGTGTGCTTCTGCTGCGGCGCGGGCCGCCGCCGCGTCGCTTCTGGAGATTGCCTCCTGAATGGCGATGTGCTGCTGCAACACGGTATCATGCGCACCGGGGAGCGAGAAAATGAGATGGCGGTTATAGAAGATGTCGTCGCTCAGCAGACGGTAACAGGAGCGGAGCGTGTGCATCAAAACGATGTTATGGGCAGCCTCGCCAATGGCGTTGTGAAACTCCACATCACTTGCCAGTTCATCTTCAAACCTGCCTGTCATATGTGCTTCCCGCATGGTTTCGATGATTGCGGCAAGATTGCTCTTGTCCGGCTCGGTTGCGCGCTGCGCAGCGAGTTCGGCAGCCATGCCTTCGATGTAACGACGATATTCAAGGAAATCACGCGTTGCGCGACTATGACGGGTAATCAATGCGCTCAAGGGATCGGAAAACACCTCGCCGACGATATCGGCAACAAAGGTGCCGCCGCCGTGCCTGCTGACAAGCAGGCCGCGCGTTTCGAGTTCCTTCAGCGCTTCTCGTAAAATCGGCCGCGAAACGTCAAGTCGTTCGGCAAGGTCTCGCTCGCCGGGCAATCGATCGCCGTCACGCAAAACGCCGTCGAGAATGAGTTCCTCGAAGCGCAGCACGACTTCCTCGGAGGTGCGTGTGTGCTGTACCTGCGCAAAAAGCGTCTCGTCCATCGCAGCATTCTCCAGCAGAAACCTGCCGGAAACTATCAGCGAAGCGTCGCACTGGTCAAATATTCTGTCCAGTTGGTGCGAGCTGCCTGCGTCAACTCGGCATCTGCCCTTTCAAACTGGCTTTTGTTAAAGCAGGCGTGACGTCAGTGCCGTGCGATTTCTTTCCGGAAGTGCCTCAAAACAAAGACAGGTTGTTTCCGTGACGATTTTACCGGCGTGTTGGATGATTTAAGCCGGACTTTGGATAAGGCAGGAGGCGGTATCGCAATGGCCAAGGGTAGATTTGCATTTGCGAGTGCGCCGGAACGGGCGCTTGCGCTCGGCGAAGTCCATGCCAGACCGACGGTGCTTCTGGCGCCGTCGCGCATCATCATCCAGCTTGCCTTCATGATGGATGGCGGAGCCTCGGTGCATCACGCGGTCATCGCTCAAATGTCGCGCAGTCGTGGTATCGCGCCACCGGAACGCGACGCTCGCCACCACGCAATGCCTTGGGGGCAGGGCACGTTGCGGTGGGAGCAGCACACGGAATTCTCAACCTGGTTCTGGGATGGTCCTGCACCTGAGACATTTGGTGGAGATGTCATCGGTGATCCATTCGGTGACGGTTTCTCGCCACCTGGGACCCTGATATCGGGTGTACGTCTGGAAGTCCGGCCTGATGTCGGGGCGACGACGGATGCGGAAGCGGTTTTTGATCCAACGAGCCTCTGTCACAGTGATGTGCGCGGCGGCGAGGCCACCATCCTCACCGATTTCCGCCAGGACCGCGATGGCCTGACGCAGATTCTGGTGATTGACCGCGGTTTGAGCAGCCATGGGCGCGGCGCTTTGGTGCAGAGGCTGCTAGACATCGAAACCTACCGTACGCTTGCCATGCTTGGCCTGCCGATGGCGCAAACTTTATCGCCGGAAATCCGTCGCATCGAAGATGGATTGACGGCCATTACCCAGCGCATGAAGAACGGCGCGCGGGACGAGGCAGACGCCTTGCTTGCAGAAATGACCCGGCTTGCCGCCGAACTGGAGGCGAACGCTGCGCTCAGCCTTTATCGTTTTGGCGCCAGCCGCGCTTACGATGGCATCGTGCGGGAGCGCATCCGGGCACTGGCGGAGACGCCGGTACAAGGGCATGAAACCATGGGCAGTTTTCTGGAGCGACGTATGGCGCCCGCCATGCGCACCTGTCAGTCTGTCGAAGAGCGGCAGGCGAACCTTTCGCGCAAACTCTACCGCGCCACGGCACTTGTCAGAAGCTGGATCGATGTTGAACTGGAACGCCAGAACACGGTGCTTCTCAACACAATGAACAAGCGCGCGGCCATGCAACTGCGTCTGCAGCAGACGGTGGAGGGGCTTTCGGTTGCCGCCATCTCCTACTACGTCGTGGGTCTGGTCGGATATCTCACCAAGGCGATCAGCCATGACGTGCTGGCCGTCGATCCAGCAGTTTTGACGGGTCTTTCCGTTCCCGTAGCGGTTTTGGGTGTCTGGTGGGTGGTGCGGCGCATTCGTCGCTCTCATGCCGAGGGCGCACACTGAAACCTGAGGCATCGGATCGAAACTGTCCGATGCTCCAGCAATTGTGTCAGCCGCGCTCCCAATAGGGTGTCGGACCATAAAGCTCAGCCAGAAAGTCGATGAACAATCGCACCTTGGCAGGCAGGAACTGACGGCTGGGATAAACCGCAGACAGCGTCACGTTCTTTGAACCTTCGTATCCGGGCAGCACCTGTACCAGCTTGCCGCTGCGCAATTCGTGGCCGATATCCCAGGTTGAACGGAGCGCAATGCCGAGGCCGGAAATCACGGTTTCGCGGATCACTTCGCTGGAATTGGTGGTCAGCATACCTTCAGGACGAATACTGAATGCTCCACCCGGCCCCTCCAGCCGCCAGACATCATTGTTGTGCGCAGGCAGGCAACGGTGGCGCTTCAAATCTTCGATCGTCTCAGGCATCCCATGAATTGCAACATAATCCGCGGAAGCGCAGAGAACGCGCCGGACCGGTGCAAGCCGCCTCGCCACAAGGCTCGAAGAGTTCAGATCGGCAATGCGGATCGCCAGATCGTAGCCGCCTTCAATGATGTCGATGAACTCGTCGCTCAGAACCAGATTGATCGATAGCTCAGGGTGTCGCTCCATGAAGGTCTTCAGATGCGGTGCGATGTGCATGCGACCAAAGGACGTCGAGGCGGAAATTTTCAGGGTGCCGTTGACGGTATTGGCACGGCCCGAGACGAAATCTTCAGCATCTTCCAGCCCTTCCAGAACCGCGCGCACGCGCTCGTAAAATCCCTGTCCTGCCTCAGTCAGAGATATCCGGCGCGTGGTTCGCTGGAAAAGTCGAGCGCCCAGCTTTTCCTCAAGCCGTTTGATGCGTTTGGAGATGACGGCCGGCGAGTAACCAAGCTCCTTGGCGGCATGCGACATGCTTCCGGACGCAGCGACGCTCGCAAAGACTTCCAGATCGCCGAGATTGGTCACAGTTGGGCTCCTATTCTTTCCAAAACGGAAAAAAATCCATAGCATTTGCCTGAGTTCAATCAAAGTGGTAAAGAAACAATACCACTTTTAGGATGGTGCAGCGGGAGGAACGATGACGCAGCCGATCCGGTTTCTGGAGCCGCGCCCTGCGGTGCTTTCACGGCGTGAGCAGGTTATTGCGGGCCTGGCCGACATTTTGCCTGCCGACTGTCTTGTGCACGAGGCGCGCGAACTCGTTCCCTTTGAAACGGACGCCTTTGTTTCCTATCGGCGTCTGCCACTCGCGGTAGCCCTTCCGAAAACCACCGAACAGGTATCCGCGGTTTTGAAATATTGCCACGAAAATGGCGTGCCGGTCGTACCGCGTGGTGCCGGCACCTCGCTGTCTGGCGGTGCGATCCCGCAGGAAGACGCTGTCGTGATTGGCCTTTCGAAGATGTCTTCGATCCTCGAACTGGATTTTTACAATCGCACCGCACGCGTGCAGGCGGGTGTCACCAATCTTTCCATTTCCGATGCTGCCGGTGCCGAAGGGTTTTTCTATGCTCCGGACCCTAGCTCGCAACTGGCCTGCACCATTGGTGGCAATATCGGCATGAATTCGGGTGGTGCGCATTGTCTGAAATACGGCGTCACCACCAACAATCTGCTGGGTGTGAAGCTGGTGCTGGTGGACGGCACGGTGCTGGAACTGGGCGGAAAACATCTGGATGCCGCCGGTTATGATCTTCTTGCCCTCGTCTGTGGTTCTGAGGGGCAATTGGGCATCGTCACGGAAGCGACAGTTCGGTTGATCGCCAAGCCGGAAGGCGCTCGCCCCGTTCTCTTCGGTTTTGAAACCTCTGAAGAGGCCGGCTCCTGCGTGGCCGATATTATTGGATCGGGCATCATTCCGGTCGCGATCGAGTTCATGGACAAGCCCGCCATCGAGATTTGCGAAGCTTTCGCCAAAGCAGGATACCCGCTCGATGTCGGTGCGTTGCTGATCGTCGAGGTGGAGGGTTCTGAGGCGGAAATGGATGCGATGCTCGCCGACATCGTTGCCATCGCCAGAAAACATGCGGTGAAAACCGTGCGAGAATGCCAGTCGGCCATGGAGGCGGCAGCAATCTGGAAGGGTCGGAAGTCGGCTTTCGGTGCGACCGGGCGTATTGCGGATTATATCTGCATGGATGGCACGGTGCCCCTGTCGCAACTGTCCTATGTGCTCAAAAAAACAAGCGAAATCACCGACCGGCTTGGCTTGCGCGTCGCCAATGTCTTCCATGCGGGCGATGGCAATATGCACCCCCTCATTCTCTTCAATGCCAATGATCCCGAGGATGCGGCAAGAGCGGAAGAGGCGGGCAACGAAATACTGAAACTTTGCGTCGATGCCGGCGGATGTCTCACCGGCGAACATGGTGTCGGGATCGAAAAACGCGATCTGATGCGCCACCAGTACAGCGATGCCGATCTTGCACAACAAATGGCAGTTCGCGCTGCCTTCGATGAGGCCTGGATCATGAACCCTTCCAAGGTATTTCCACTGGAAGGACGGAAGAGCGTATGACGGATATTTTCACACCGGTGACGGAGGACGAGGCGGCCGACATCGTCCGCGAGTGCGCCACCAGCAAAACGGCTTTGCAAGTTTCGGGCGGCAACACGCGTGCGGGTTTTGGAAACTCTGTCGCGGCGGACGCGACCCTCTCATCGCTCGGCCTTTCCGGCATCGTCAGCTATACGGCGGCGGAAATGGTCATCACCGTCAGGGCTGGAACAGCCGTGTCCGTTATCCAGGCGGCTCTTGCCGAAAACCGGCAGATGATGGCTTTCGAGCCGATGGATCACCGCGGCATCATGGGCACGACGGGAGAGCCGACCATTGGTGGCATTTTTGCCGCTAACGTCTCCGGTCCGCGTCGTTATGTGGCGGGCGCAGCGCGCGACAGTCTGCTTGGCACACGTTTCATCAACGGGGCGGGAGAGGTCATCAAGGCCGGTGGCCGGGTCATGAAGAACGTCACCGGACTTGATCTTTCGAGGCTTCTTGCCGGATCTTACGGCACGCTCGGTCTTTTGACGGAAGTGACCTTCCGCGTTTTGCCGAAGCCTCCCGTCGAAAGAACGGTTGTGATTTCAGGTCTGGACGACGAGGCTGCCACAACGGTCATGGCCGGCGCGATGGCGCTGAGTGTCGAAGTCTCTGGAGCGGCGCATCTTCCCGAAAGCGTTCGCTCCCGTTTCCTGGGCGGCGTCTTGCCGGAAGGACCGGCGACGATCCTTCGCCTTGAGGGACTTGGGCCGTCTGTTGAGGCACGGGCACAGAAGCTTCTTTCTGTCATGGACAGGGTAGGGCCGTGGGTTGTGCTGGAAGATGAGGAAAGCAATCTGCTGTGGCAGCAGGTCCGGGATGTGGCCCCCTATCATGGGCAGGCGACGAAACCGCTCTGGCGCGTTTCGGTCGCTCCAGGTGCAGGTCACAGGCTGGTTGCGGCGCTGCGGATGGAAGCCGGTATCGATGCCTTTTACGATTGGCAGGGCGGGCTTGTCTGGATGCAGATGGAGGCAGATCCGGAAGCCGATCTGTTGCGTGGCGCAATCAGGGCTTTTGGCGGCGGCCACGCCACTTTGCTGAGGGCTGACGATACCATGCGTTCGACCATCGACGCCTTCGAACCGCGTTCTGCCCCTGAGACGCTTCTTTCGGTACGCATCAAGGAAAAGCTCGATCCGGCGGGCATCTTCAATCCCGGCAAGATGACAAGGGCGGCTTGAACCATGCAGACATCATTTACGCCTGAGCAGCTTGCCGATCCGCATGTGGCCGAATCCGAAAAAATCCTGCGCAAATGTGTGCATTGCGGGTTCTGTACGGCGACCTGTCCGACCTATGTCACCCTTGGAAACGAGTTGGATAGTCCGCGTGGGCGCATTTATCTCATCAAGGACATGCTGGAAAACAGCCGGCCTGCGGACAAGGAGGTGGTGACCCATATCGATCGCTGTCTGTCCTGTCTGGCCTGTACCACAACCTGTCCTTCGGGCGTGGACTACATGCACCTTGTCGACCACGCCCGCGCCCACATTGAAAAGACCTACAAACGACCGCTGGCCGATCGGCTGCTCCGCAGCCTGCTGGCTTTTGTCCTGCCTTACCCCGCACGGTTCCGGGCTGCCCTGCGTCTTGCCAATATGACGCGACCCTTCGCGGCCTTGTTTGCAAAAACGCCTGCATTCAAACCGCTGGTATCGATGCTCGCGCTCGCACCGACGAAGGTGCCCCCGGTTTCGGCCTCCGTCAAACCGGGCACACGCGGCGCCGAAGGGACAAAGCGGGCGCGTGTCGCGATCCTCAGCGGTTGCGCACAGCCGGTGCTCGACCCCGTCATCAACGAGGCGACGATGCGCCTTTTGACGAGGTTCGGTGTGGAGGTCGTCGTTCCCAGGGGCGAAGGCTGTTGCGGTTCTCTGGTTCATCACATGGGGCGAGAAGAGCTGGCGCTCGCCGCCGCACGGCGTAATGTCGATGTGTGGACGCGAGAGATCGAGCAGGGTGGCCTCGACGCCATCATCATCACGGCTTCCGGCTGTGGCACGACGATCAAGGATTACGGCCACATGCTGCGGCTTGATCCTGTCTATGCGGAAAAGGCGGCCCGCGTTTCATCGCTGGCCAAGGATATTACAGAATATCTGGCGACGCTCGAATTGCCTCAGCGTGACAGAAACGGACTGACAGTCGCCTACCATTCCGCCTGTTCCATGCAGCATGGCCAGAAGATCACCATGGCGCCGAAGCTATTGCTGAAAGCCGCGGGTTTCACCGTTCGCGATCCGGCAGAAGGGCATCTCTGTTGCGGATCGGCCGGAACCTACAATATCATGCAGCCGGAAATCTCGGCCCAGTTGAAGGCGCGCAAGGTAAAGAATATCGAAGCAACGAAAGCCGATGTGATTGCCACCGGCAATATTGGCTGCATCACCCAAATCGCAACCGGAACCGACATGCCAATCCTGCACACGGCGCAATTGCTGGACTGGGCCTATGGCGGCCCCAGACCCGCAGAGCTTCCTGTCTAGACAGTGCAGACGGCTTTGCACGAAACGAAAAACGGGTGGCCAAAGACCACCCGTTTCAAGGCCGTTCCATCATCCCCCTGAGAGAGGTCTGGCGCCTGGCGTCCCCCGCCAAGTATTTTTCAGTGGTTTTTCCACCGTCCGTTGAACTGTAGCGTTCTGGTGCATCGTTTCAAGCGAACAGTGCGGTTTTGTACTGCCGCGCAGTTGCGGAATAATGTGACCGTTGCCGTCAGATCACAATCACCGTCGTCCCGACATTCACGCGCTCATAGAGATCGGTGACATCTTCGTTGCGCATGCGGATGCAGCCGGAGGAATTGTTGCTGCCAATCGTCCACGGCTGGTTGGTTCCGTGAATGCGATAAAGGGTGGAGCCGAGATACATGGCGCGCGCGCCCATCGGGTTTGCCGGGCCGCCCTCCATGAAGGCTGGCAGGTAATGTCCCTTGGCTGCTTCTCGCGTAATCATCTCTTTCGGTGGGGTCCAGCTTGGCCATTCGGCCTTGCGGGTCACCTTGTGCGTTCCTGCCCATTCAAATCCGGGTTTACCGACGCCGACGCCGTAACGGCGTGCCTTGCCGTCGGCCATCACGAGGTAAAGAAAGCGGTTCGGCGTATCGATGACGATTGTGCCGGGCTTTTCATTCGTTTCGTAATTCACGATCTGCGGCAGGAACTGCGGTGCAATCTGCGAGCGAACCGGTGCGTTGGGCCGCACGGCGGCTGCCTGCACCCGCGCGGGGCGCTGCGAAGTGACGCCGGAGTTCGGGCGCTGCGGCATCGCGGCCTGCTGCTGCCGGTAGATCGGCTGGCGGGCGGCCGGCGGGCGCGGATAAACAACCGGGCGGACATTGGCGCCACCGAGCTGCGTGACCCATGGGGCGGAAAGATCAGGGCTCACAACAACAGGCGGACGCTCCCGATAACGGTCGTTGGCCATGGCGGCAGGGGCTGCGAACGCAGAAAACAGGCTCAACGCCATAAAAACGGATTTCATCGTCATCGGGTGGACTCTTTTTACATGACATCGCAAGAAGGGACACGGGAACCATAGGCCCGCATTTGCAGGATAGGTTCGCACCTTGGGACCAGCGAATGGTAAACACCCATTCATGAAAAGACGCAGTTTTAGCGAAAGCTGTCGTTAGGGTTAGCGCACGGTTTTGAAACATGGTGAATCAGTGGTAAGTGCCGAGCTGACCAGTCTTTGACCGTAATGGAAGGTAATCGCCGCATGAGCGAAACGGGACTTCAAACGGGTATGGACGGCAAGATCCGCTGCTCCTGGCAGCAGGGCCTTGAAGACTACAGCCGCTATCACGACGAGGAGTGGGGTTATCCGGTCACGGACGATCGGCGCCTTTTCGAGAAGATATGTCTGGAGGGCTTTCAGTCCGGTTTGTCCTGGCTGACGGTCTTGCGCAAGCGGGAGGCGTTCCGCTCTGCTTTTGCAGGCTTCGACTTCGACAAGGTGGCTGAGTTCGGTGATGCGGACATAGAGCGCTGTCTCGCCGACAAAGGCATCATTCGTCATCGCGGCAAGATCGTATCGACAATCAACAACGCCCGTCGTGCCGTGGAGTTGAAGCAGGAATTCGGAACGCTGGCGCGCTATTTCTGGGGTTTCGAACCGGCCGCCGCAGAAAGGCCGCAAAAGCTGGACTATGCCACTCTTCGGGCCAACCCGATTACGGCAGCATCGACTCGTCTTTCGAAGGACCTGAAGAAACGCGGCTGGACCTTTGTCGGCCCGACGACGGTTTATGCGTTCATGCAAGCGATGGGCATGGTCAACGATCATATTGAAGGCTGTCATTGCCGGCAGCCGATCGAGGCGTTGCGGCGGGAGTTTATGCGTCCATGAAGATATCGGCTGCTCTTCTGGCTTTTATTATGGCTGTTTCGGCGCTGCCGGTTCAATCCTTTGCAGAAAGCCGCAACGTCGACGGTATCTGGCTGGACGATGGTGAGCGATTGAAGGACGTCGCAATGCCACAGACCGGCCCGTTGAGGCTGGACGGGTGGACAAGGCGTGGGCGCGGGGAGGTATACCGCATCAAGGTCAAAGCCGGACAAACGGTCAAGATCGAGCTTGCCTCATCCAGCGAGTTCGTGCTGATGGCGGTCTTCGATTTTTCGACACCGGACGAGGATGCAATCTTCTTCAGCGATGCGGAAGGCAAAACGGCGGTTCTGACCCCGAAAACCGACACCGACTGGCTGATCCGCCCGACTCTCATTCTCGGTTCGTCGCGCCGTGGCCTTGGCGCTCATTACACATTGACGGTCAGCACGCAAAAATAAGGCCTGGGCCTTAAGCGCCCAAACAAAAACGGAGCAGCGAGGCCGCTCCGCCTGTCTTCTGTCGGTCCCCGGTTCTCAGACAGTTTGCGTCAGTGCAATCAAGCCAAGGCTGAGTACGCCAAGCAGAACGAGCGACAGGCTGGCTGCGGCAATGACCCGGCCGCCTGCATGGCGAAGGCTGCGGATGTCGACGGAGAGGCCAAGGGCAGCCATCGACATGATGGTCAACACGTTGGACAATGTCGCGACCGGGCCGAGCAGAGCCTGTGGAATAAGGCCGAATGACCGAGCCATGATCATCAGCACGAAGCAGATGATGAACCACGGAACCATCTGCTGCAGCTTGAGACGTCCTGTACCCGACTGCCCATGGATGAGCGACAGCGTTGCGATAACCGGACCCAGCATCAGGACACGGATGAGTTTGACGATCGTGCCCGTCTGCACAGCGACGGTCCCGAGCGGTGCCGTGGCAGCAAGCACCTGAGGAACCGCGTAGACAGTCAGGCCCGCAAAGATGCCGTACTGGGTGGCATCAAGGCCGAGAAGGCTTGGCAGAAATGGCATCAGCAACACGGCGGCAACGCCGAGAACTGCGGTGAAGGCGATGGAGGCTGCAACATCTTCAGGTTTTGCGCCGATGGCGGGTGCCGCCGCCGCAATGGCCGAGTTGCCACAGATCGAGTTGCCGCAGGCAATCAAGGTCGCCAGCTTCGGTGGCAATCCCAGCATGCGCCCGGCGAAATAGCTGACAACAAGCGAGAGAGCGACAATCAATGCGATGCCACCGATCAAAAGGCCGCCCGCGCCTTTCAGGATGGAGAGGCTGAGCGATGCCCCAAGAAGCGCCACCGCAATCTCGAGCAGCGTTTTGGCACTGAACTTGATGCCGGCAGATGCGACGGCGGGCAGGGTTATCAAGGAGCGCAATGCCGTGCCGAACAGGATCGCCAGAACCAGATCGCCAAGCCAGGCATGACCGACCAGACGCGCCTGAAATGTCTCGGCCAGAATTGCAGCACAGCTTACGGCGGCGCACAGGAGAATGCCTGGCAGGAGCGGCGTCAAGCGGCGGAGAGAAATGTGAAAAGGCTGTGTGGCGGCGCGATGATGTTGCATGAGGCGACAATGCCGGATGGTGCTGTTTTATTCTATCAAATAATATGGCATAAATCGTTCGATTAAATCGAATGAAGAGCCATGACCTTTGAGCAGTTGAGAATATTTGTCGCGGTTGCCGAGCGCGAGCACCTCACGAGAGCGGCAGAAGCCATCGGGCTCACCGCCTCCGCCGTCAGCTCTGCGATCAAGAATCTTGAGGCATTTTACAATGTGGAACTGTTTCACCGGGTCGGGCGTAACATCGAATTGACCGAAAGCGGTCGGGTCTTTCTGGGCGAAGCGAAGGCGACGCTGGCCCGCGTTCGCAATGCCGAACTTATTCTGTCCGAGATGAGCGGTTTGACGCGTGGCGAAATCACCATCTGCGCCAGCCAGACAATTGCCAGCTATTGGCTGCCACCCATCCTGATGCAATTCAAGAAGCTCTATCCCGGTGTGACGTTGAAGCTCGATATCGGCAACACGAAAACGGTGACACAGGCGGTCCTAGAAGGTCTGGCAGAGGTTGGGTTTATCGAAGGCGTGATCGATGAGCCCGCGTTGCATATCCAGCCCGTCGTTGCAGACAAGCTTTTGGTCGTCACCGGCTCCGCCCATCCCTTTGCCGATGGTCGCCACCTGACGGCGCTTGATATGCTTTACGGTACGGCCTGGGTGCTGCGCGAACAGGGGTCGGGAACCCGTTCAGCATTTGAGTCCGCCGTGCGGCAGATGGGGGTCGATCCGGAGGATCTGACTGTCATGCTGGAACTGCCGTCCAACGAAGCGGTCGTGACAGCCGCACGTGCCGGTGGCGCTGCGACGGCCGTTTCCGCATCCGTCGCCTCGTTGTTCCTGCGACAGGGCATGCTTGTGCGCGCGGGTATCGATCTGCCGGCTCGCAACTTCGCGCTTTTACGTCACAAGGAACGGCATACCAGTCGTGCCGCCATGGAACTTGAGCGACTGAGCCGTGCTGCTTCGGAGGATTACAAGACGGGTCTTGCCGGTCTTTGAGGCAAATGAGGGAGCGCCGTCACCGGCGCTCCCGTTTTGAGCTTAATGGCCGTTTGACTTGAGCCAGGCTTTCATCATGGCGATTTCGCCTTCCTGCGCTTTGATGACCTCTTCCGCCAGTTTGCGGATTTCAGGGTCCTTGCCGTATTGCAATTGAACCTTGGCCATATCGATTGCACCCTGATGATGCGGGATCATGCCTCGCACGAAATCCACATCGGCGTTACCGGTGTAGTCCATGGACATGTCGCCGTGCATCTTCTTGCTGGCTTCCATGAAAGCCTTGGTCGATCCGGTTTCTGTTGCTGCACCCTTCGACATGTCGTGTCCGGCATGACCGCTCGCATCCTGTGCGAGCAGGGGCATAGCGGTTGCTGCTGCGGCAAAGACGGCGCCGATGACTGTAAGTTTGATGGACATGAGGTATCCTTTCCGTGTCTCACGGAGTGTTTCGATAAGATTGAAGAAAAAACCGAAACGTCAGACGCGGGGCGGCGGAAGCGGCGGTGCGGGAACATTGCCAACGAAGGCGGTTCCAAGATCGGGATGCGGATAGGCGTAGAGCATTTTGCTCGCCTCGGCAAAATCCACCTGCGGAATCACGACAACGCAGGCCGCGCAAAAGGCTGCATGGCCTATATTGCTTCGATGTGGGCAGGGATCGCCAATACTCACATGCTGCTGCAGCGCAGGTTTGACCGCGACGGGTTCATGGTGGCCGTGTCCATTCTTCTCCACCATTGATCCATGCGCTGTCTGTCCCATGACAGGCACGACGCTCAGCGCTGCCTGCGCCGGCATGTAGGCGTAGAGCAGGCAGGAAAGAAGCATCAATGTGCGGATCAACAAACGCATGACGACGAGTTTACAACCGCGATTGTGAAAGAACAAAGGCGATCACGTCAGTTCTTTCGCTATGACGTGATGAACGATGCGATAATCCCGGCTTTCTTCACCGAAAGGCGCAAGCGGCCAATCCCAAGTGGCTGCCGGATTGGCAATCTTGACGCCGTGCAGCAGGTCATCCTGTTGCTGGACCGTCCCGTCCTTGCCTATCACGTCAAAGGCGATATCGGTCAGAAGGCACGTCTTGCAGGGAAGGCCCGAAAGTGCGTCGAGATGTGTTTCTACGAGCCTTGGCAGCAAATTCTCAGGGACGTTTGCCGGGTTTTCGCGCTCCAGCCTGTTGCGTGCGCCGGTCGCGATCTGAGAAAGCAGATTGGCAGATACGACCAGGTCGAGATAAGGCACGCGTCTTATGAATTCGAGCGGCTCCGCTGTTCGACCGGCCAGGATCTCGTCGTAACCCGAGAGATCGCGGTTCGAAATGCGAACGTTTTTCTTGGCATTGGCCCGCATCTTGAACTGAACACTGGCAAGATGCACCAGATCGACAAGCACAACGGTATCGAACATTGCGACCAGTGGTTTGTAGGGTACATCCCGCAGCAAGCCTGAGCCGAGAACGACGGCGGTTCGTCGCTGTTTCAGTCTTCGCGCCGATTGCAGGATGAATTGCTGGCTGTTTCGTTCATGCTCGGCCCAGTCCGAAGCGCAACGATTGGCCCGCGACCAGAGGTTTACGGAGTATCGCACATAGGGCCGAAACGCCTTCGGTGTCATCGCACGGGTTGCGGCATACTGGAGGGCTTCGAGAATCATGATGCCTTTATCGTGATTTTGCAGGCGGACGGAAAGGGCATGTCGAGAATACCGCGCTCAAGCGGAGCGCGGTATCGCATCAGGCGCGATAAGGGGCAACAAGGAACCCGACGATCCTGCGCACCAGCGGCAAGACAAGAAGAAGCGTCGGGAACGCGACCACCCAGGAAAGCCCCCATGCGGACATCCATTCCCGAACTGAAAAATCGCTAAAGCCGACAGCCTTGAAGGTGGCGATCAGCGAGACAATGAAGGTCATGATGATGGACAAGATCAATGGCGTCAGGATCGCGGCATATTTTGCGGGCAAGCGTGACAGTTTCATAAAAGCTTCGCTTTCTGGAAAATCGTCTTCATGGACAGCACCTTTGTCAGCGCCCTCCGGAAAGACGAAGGGTTAGGTGCGTTGCTTGACGTCAGACGCTTACGGTTGCGAGACGCAACGGATAAGCGACTAACAGATGGTCTGGTGGTTCGCAAGCGTGAAGGCTGCCTTTGCGGCTTGCCGCACAGGGCTTCATCCTCTAAGACACCGGCATAATTTCAGGAAAATATCGGACCGGCATCATGAGCGAAAAAGCAAAAAAGCCTCAGAAACTGAAAGCCCGCCTGCCGCGCGGCTTCGTGGATCGTTCGGCTGCCGATATCCATGCCACCAATGAGATGATCGAAAAAATCCGTAAGGTTTACGAACTGTACGGTTTCGATCCGGTGGAAACACCGCTGTTTGAATACACCGACGCGCTTGGCAAGTTTCTGCCCGATAGTGATCGCCCGAATGAAGGCGTGTTCTCTCTGCAGGACGATGACGAGCAGTGGATGAGCCTGCGTTACGATCTGACCGCCCCGCTTGCCCGTCACGTCGCCGAAAACTTCAACGAGATTCAGCTTCCCTATCGCACCTATCGTGCCGGTTACGTTTTCCGCAACGAAAAGCCGGGCCCCGGCCGCTTCCGCCAGTTCATGCAGTTCGATGCCGATACGGTCGGTGCGGCTGGCGTGCAGGCGGATGCCGAAATGTGCATGATGATGGCGGATACGCTGGAAGCGCTTGGTATCAAGCGCGGCGATTACGTTATTCGCGTCAACAATCGCAAAGTTCTGGATGGTGTCATGGAGGCCATCGGTCTCGGTGGCGATGAAAACGCTGCGCGCCGCCTCAATGTCCTGCGCGCCATCGACAAGCTCGACAAGTTTGGTCCCGAAGGCGTCCGTCTGCTGCTTGGTCCGGGTCGTAAAGACGAGTCCGGCGATTTTACCAAGGGCGCGGGTCTCGGCGATGAGCAGATCGAAAAAGTTCTGTTTTTCGTAGGTATCAAGGACTATGCGGTAAGCGCCGACGATCTCGCCAAGCTGGTTGCCGGTACGTCCAAGGGTGAAGAGGGCGTTGCGGAACTGAACATCATTGGCGCACTGGTATCGGGCGCCGGTTACGATGCAACGCGCATCAAGATCGATCCGTCCGTTGTCCGTGGTCTCGAATATTACACCGGCCCTGTCTACGAGGCTGAACTGACATTCGATGTCACCAATGAAAAAGGCGAAAAGGTCGTATTCGGCTCCGTCGGTGGTGGTGGCCGTTACGATGGCCTCGTTTCCCGCTTCATGGGTCAGCCCGTTCCCGCAACCGGTTTCTCCATCGGTGTGTCGCGTCTGATGACCGCTCTGAAGAACCTCGGAAAGCTCGGTCAGGCAAAGCCGCTCGCTCCGGTTCTCATTACCGTCATGGATGGTGACGTGGAAAGCATGGGCCGTTACCAGCGCTTCACGCAGGCGCTGCGTGCCGAAGGTATCCGTGCCGAAATGTACCAGGGCAACTGGAAGAAGTTTGGCAATCAGCTGAAATATGCAGATCGTCTCGGGTCGCCAATTGCCATCATCCAGGGCGGCGACGAGCGTGCCGAAGGTGTGGTTCAGATCAAGGATCTGATCGAAGGCAAGCGGCTTTCCGGCGAGATCGAGGACAATGCCACATGGCGTGAGGCGCGTGTGGCGCAGATTACGGTGTCGGAGGCCGATCTGGTTGCGAAGGTTCGCGAAATTCTGGCGCATCAGGCAGAGGACGTTCGTCGCGCCGCCGAAGGGCAGTAATGGCATGGCTATACTCGCGCTCGATCACGTTCAACTGGCGATGCCGGCGGGCCGGGAACAAGAGGCGCGAGCCTTCTATGCCGGTCTGCTCGGACTTGCCGAGCAGACGAAACCAGCCAATCTGGTGGGACGAGGCGGTTGCTGGTTTGCCCTCGGGGCGGTGAAGGTTCACCTTGGCGTCGTGCAGGATTTCGTTTCGGCGGGTAAGGCCCATCCCGCCTTTATCGTCGATGATCTGACGAAACTTCGAAAAACACTTGAAACCGCAGGCTACCATGTGGTTGAGGATGAGCCGTTGGAAGGGTATCACCGGTTCTATGTCCATGACCCCTTCGGTAACCGCATCGAAATGATGCAGCCGCTCGCACCGTGACGAAAAGTACCGTTTCATGCCCCTGATCGACATGCCGGAATTTACCGGAGAGCTTCTCGAAGAATTTGCCGCACGCCGCACCAGTCGCGTGAACACGCCTGTTATTCAGCCGGCGGAGCCTTTCCTTGATATGGCTGGCGAGGATTTGCGTCGCCGTATCTTCATGACGGAAAGCGAAACGGGCGAGAGCCTGTGCCTGCGGCCCGAATTCACCATTCCGGTCTGTCTGCGCCATATTGAAACGGCGACCGGCACGCCGAGGCGGTATTCCTATCTCGGCGAGGTGTTCCGTCAGCGCCGCGAAGGCTCGAACGAATTTTATCAGGCAGGGATCGAGGATCTCGGCGATCCGGATATTGCCGCCTCAGATGCCCGTGCCGTCAGCGATGCGACCGCCGTGTTGAAGCGACTGCTGCCTGGCCGCACTTTGACTGTTACTCTTGGAGACCAGCAGGTTTTTGAGGCCGTCGTTGCAGCGCTTGGTTTGCCGCTTGGTTGGCAAAAGCGCCTGGTACAGGCGTTTGGCGATATGGCGCAGCTTGAGGCGCTGCTCGACAGCTTGGTGCACCCCAAACCGATGACGGGACTTGATGCACGTGTCGCCGGTCTTCTCGCCACAGGTGAAGAAAAGGTGCTGGTCGATTACATCGACAGCGTCATGCAGGAAACCGGTTATTCGACCAACGCCAGCCGCTCGCCGCAGGAAATTGCCCGTCGCCTGCGCGAAAAACTGGCGCTTGCCGCGACCCGTCTGCCGGATGAAAGCTTTGGCCTGTTGAAACAGTTCCTGTCGCTGCAGGCACCTTTGCCGGAAGCTTCGAGGACGCTCGCCGATTTTGCCGAAAAAGCGAAGCTGAAACTGGATGGTGCTCTGTCTGCATTCGACAAGCGCGTTGCCGCACTCGCCAATGCAGGCGTAGCACTGGAGACGGTCACTTATCGCGCGGCATTCGGCCGCCCGCTTGATTATTATACCGGCCTCGTTTTCGAAGTGGTGGAAGCTGGCGGTGATAGTGTTCTGGCAGGCGGCGGTCGCTTTGACCGGCTGCTGACGCTTCTAGGCGCAAAGGAAAAAATACCGGCGGTTGGCTTTTCGCTATGGCTGGATCGCATCGAAGCGATACGCGGGAGTGACGCGCTGTGATTACCATTGCACTGCCCTCGAAGGGCCGCATGAAAGAAGATGCCTCCGCTGTTCTGGAACGCGCCGGGCTGAAGGTTGCAGCGATCGGCAACGACCGCTCATATCGCGGCCGCGTTGAAGGTCGAGACGATATCGAGATTGCTTATCTGTCGGCTTCGGAGATCGCTCGCGAGATCGGCGCGGGTACGGTGGATTTCGGTGTGACCGGCGAAGATCTGGTGCGGGAAGGACTGACCAATGCCGATGCGCAGGTCGAATTCTGCGCCCGCCTTGGTTTTGGTCATGCGGACGTCGTGGTTGCTGTTCCGGAAATCTGGCTCGATGTCGATAGCATGGCCGATCTCGGTGACGTTGCCTCGGAGTTCCGTGCGCGTCATGGCCGTAGACTGGCTATTGCCACAAAATACTGGCGGCTGACGCAGCAGTTCTTTTCGCGCCAGCACGGCATTCAACTGTATCGCATCGTCGAGAGCCTTGGCGCGACAGAAGGTGCTCCTGCTGCGGGTCAGGCGGATATCATCGTCGATATCACCTCGACCGGTTCGACGCTCAAAGCCAATCACCTGAAAATTCTCTCTGATGGCATCATCGTTCGCTCAGAGGCCTGTTTTGTCCGGGCCCGTAAACCGGAACACGACAGTAACCCGGTGATCCTCGAGGTCGCAGAACGCGTAAGGTCGGCGCTGCAGGCCTGAGATATCGGAGAGGAGGCGCGATATTCTGAACGCAGATTCAGGTCTCGTCTTCGCGACTTTGAAACATAAAGAAACCGCCGGATCGCTCCGGCGGTTTTTTGTTTAGGCTTCGCTTGTGTCAGGCGTGGGCAACCGCGGCGCCGCGCTTTGCATCGACCGAGTAGGTGCCAGCGCCGAAAGCGACGAGCAGAAGATAGGCACCGGCAAGCGTGATGTTCTTCATCAGCATGATGCCGTTAAGCGCGTTGATCCAGCCGAGTGCCGGGTCAGGCCAGCCAGGAACCGCAACGGTGCCGCTGTGGAAGACGAGGCCGGTGAACACGCAGAATACGGCAAGCGCGAGTGCAGCGACCTTGGTCTGGAAACCGACCAGAATGGCGAGACCGGCGACGAGTTCGAACAGGCCTGCAACATAGGCAAGCAGGGTCGCGGCAGGAAGACCGGCGCCGGTGATCATACCTGCTGTGCCGGACGGGTCGGTCAACTTGCCGAAACCGGAATAGATGAAGATGAAGGAAAGCAGAATGCGGGCGATAAGAACGAGAACGTTCTGGCTGTTGGACATGGTTATCTCCAGTAATTGAGCGGCGCGTTTGCCGGGGCTGTATGGCGATGTCTGGAGATATTAATGACGCAAATAGCGCTTCGCAGAAAGATGAACAACGGAAGACAAATTGTCTTCATTAAGTGAACAATTGCCGCCCAAAAAAGCTGGCACAGATTGCTCGCCTCCCATTATTCAGGCGGCGAAACGCATGTTTTCAAAACGCGGAAACAGGAAGAAGCCGGAAATCTGCCCATGCCGTCCTTCATCGAAGCCGGAGGATTCTCCCATGCAGATTACCGGCTGCTGAGCGGCAGCCGGTGTCAGCAGATTGGTGGAGAAGCAGAAGCGTGACGGTGCTGTCGATGCCTGCTCAAACAATTCCAGGACCTTTGCGTGGTGACTGCGATCGTAACAGCGGATCAGAGTCAGCAGGCCGCACTCACCATGCGGCAACCCGTGCATGAAACATGCGTGTTCGCCAAGCATGATGACGCCACTCGAGAGGTCACTGCTCCACGCTTCGGAAATGAAAAAATTGGACAGGCTTTGGCCCATGTCAGGCTGGTTTGCTGGAAACGCGGCAAGGGCGTCGTGGCGTCTTGATATCTTGAACAACTCGCTCCCCGCATGAATCCTGGTTCAGCTTCCGTCTGTCGGGACGTTTGACTGGGTTGAATCCGATGTCGCCGCATCCGCTTTCAGCCAATGTCTCCATGGAGAAATATCCACGGCTCGATGGCACCGTTGCGGTTTTTATGCGGGCTGACTTATAGTTTCTTTTTCGTATACAACAACAACTTAATCGCGAAAAAATTTAGAATAACATGTATTTTTATATCAGATTTGCCAATTGCCATCAAAAACAATCAATATGTGACGGCATTCGATAGAAGTGAGCCGAAAATACCATGCAATGTGACGCGATTCGCGCGCTTAATGCGAGCATCACCTTCATTTAAAACAAAATGCGGTGCGTCAAGGCTCTCCATGTCTCAAAAAGAAACAATATAGAGTGCGTGTCGGTTTTACGCGAGATTTCGACCGTCAGGGCCAGACAAAGGTCGATTAAGCTGAGCGCCCCGCTTGAGCAGACGCAACAAAAAAGGGCGATCCGAAGATCGCCCTTTCTTGAGACTGTCCGGAGACAGGACTTCTTAGAAGTCCATGCCGCCCATGCCGCCCATGCCGCCGCCTGGAAGCGCCGGAGCGTCCTTCTTCGGCAGTTCAGCAATCATGGCTTCCGTCGTGATCAGCAGCGAAGCAACCGAAGCTGCGTTCTGCAGAGCGGTGCGAACAACCTTGACCGGGTCGACGATGCCGAGCTGGATCAGGTCGCCGTATTCGCCCGTCTGAGCGTTGTAGCCGTAGTTGTCTTCGTTCTTCTCGAGGATCTTGCCAACAACGATGGAGGCTTCGTCACCTGCGTTGTCAGCAATCTGGCGAACCAGAGCCTGAAGTGCACGGCGAACGATGTTGACGCCAGCTTCCTGATCGTCGTTTTCGCCCTTGACGGAGATCTTCGTGGAGGAACGCAGCAGGGCAACGCCGCCGCCCGGTACGATACCTTCCTGAACAGCAGCGCGCGTCGCGTTGAGAGCGTCGTCGATGCGGTCCTTCTTTTCCTTCACTTCAACTTCAGTCGAACCGCCAACGCGGATAACGGCAACGCCGCCAGCGAGCTTAGCAAGGCGTTCCTGCAGCTTTTCGCGGTCGTAGTCGGAAGAGGTTTCTTCGATCTGAGCCTTGATCTGGGCAACGCGACCTTCGATGTCGGACTTCTGGCCCGAACCGTCAACGATCGTGGTGTTTTCCTTGGAGATCGAAACCTTCTTTGCCTTGCCGAGCATGTCGAGCGTGACGTTTTCGAGCTTGATGCCGAGGTCTTCGGAGATCACGGTACCACCGGTCAGGATGGCGATGTCTTCGAGCATGGCCTTGCGACGGTCGCCGAAGCCAGGAGCCTTGACAGCAGCGATCTTGAGGCCGCCACGCAGCTTGTTGACGACGAGCGTCGCAAGAGCTTCGCCTTCTACGTCTTCAGCGATGATGACGAGCGGCTTGCCGGTCTGAACGACAGCTTCGAGAACCGGCAGCATAGCCTGAAGGTTCGAGAGCTTCTTCTCGTGGAGCAGGATGTATGCGTCTTCGAGGTCCGCAATCATCTTTTCCGGGTTGGTAACGAAGTAAGGCGACAGGTAACCGCGGTCGAACTGCATGCCTTCAACGACTTCAAGTTCGGTTTCAGCAGTCTTGGCTTCTTCAACGGTGATGACGCCTTCGTTGCCAACCTTCTGCATTGCTTCAGCAATGTCGAGACCGATCTGACGCTCGCCGTTAGCAGAGATCGTGCCGACCTGTGCAACTTCTTCCGAGGTGTTGATCTTCTTGGCCTTTGCCTGCAGGTCCTTGACGACTTCTGCAACAGCGAGGTCGATACCGCGCTTCAGGTCCATCGGGTTCATGCCGGCAGCAACTGCCTTTGCACCTTCGCGAACGATGGCCTGTGCCAGAACGGTCGCGGTGGTGGTGCCGTCACCGGCGATGTCGTTGGTCTTGGAGGCAACTTCGCGAACGAGCTGTGCGCCCATGTTCTCGAACTTGTCTTCCAGTTCGATTTCCTTGGCGACGGAAACGCCGTCCTTGGTGATGCGCGGTGCGCCGAAGGACTTGTCGATAACGACGTTACGACCCTTCGGGCCGAGGGTGACCTTTACTGCGTCAGCGAGAATGTCGACGCCCTTGAGCATCTTTTCGCGTGCGCCGCGGCCGAATTTTACTTCTTTGGCTGCCATTGTTCAAAACTCCTGGTTTCGAATGACCGGAACGGTATCCGGCATAAATTTAAGGAAACGACGGGTTCGGCCAGATCAGCCGATGATGCCCATAATGTCGGATTCCTTCATGATCAGAAGGTCTTCGCCATTGAGCTTGACTTCGGTGCCGGACCACTTGCCGAACAGAACGCGGTCGCCAGCCTTGACGTCGAGAGCGACAACCTTGCCGGACTCGTCACGTGCGCCAGAACCGACAGCGACGATTTCGCCTTCCTGCGGCTTTTCCTTTGCGGTATCGGGAATGATGATGCCGCCCTTGGTCTTTTCTTCGGACTCAACGCGACGAACGACAACGCGGTCGTGCAGCGGGCGGAAATTGGTGCTTGTCATTGTCTAATCCCTCGATCAAATGACTTGGTGCGGTTTTGAACGCACATGATGGTTGTTAGCACTCACCTTGCTGGAGTGCCAGCCAAGCCGAGATAAGGAGGCCTTCTGTCCGAGTCAAGGACGGCCCCCCGGAAAAATTTCCTGCCTTATGGTTAGCAGCGCTTCATGACAGAAATTTCCGCTCGCAAAAGGTGATCTGTGCTCATCATTCGACAGTGTTCGAAGACCTCGCCCTGCCATCTGTTGTGGTAACGGGCTGCGGCTTGTGTGTGCTTGAGCGGTAAAACGGTGCTTCCACGTATTTCTGCGTCAGATAGGCAAAAGGGATGGCTGTGGCGAAGGTCAATGTTGCAAGCAGGGCAAAATAGGTCGCCTGATCGAGCCCCTGATTATTCAGGAGATACATCCAGCCATATAGCGGGATCATGTGCAGCAGGTAGAGTGGATAGGACACCGTTCCGAGAAACGTCATGGCCGGATGTTCGAGGAAACGTGTTACGGGCCCTTTCTGACGCTTCTTGTCGCGAACCATCAGTGCACCGCCAAAAATGAAGATCCATGCGCCCATGGCAAGATCAAACCAGCCGACGGCGGCTGCGAGCGGAATGACGATCAGCGGTGAAAGCAGCGGCTGATTTTTCCAACGCATGTTCCAGAGATAGTAGCTGGCAATGCCGAGCGCGAAGTAGATTGCGTAGTTGGCAAGGATGGCAGCATTCGGCCAGCGTTTGAGATACCAAACGGCAACAACGGTAAAAACCGTAAAGGCGATCCGCAACGCCTTGCTTTGATGATGCAGGAACCAGAACACAATCGGCGCGATCACATAGAACTGGAACTCGGTTGAAATATTCCATGCCTGGCCGAGGAATGCGTAAGCGCCGAGCGGCAGCCAGCTATCTGGCACAACGCCATGCAGCATGGTGACATGGGCAAGGCTGTTCCACTCCCAATCCGCGAAACTGTTGTTGAGGATGGCAATACGCCCGGCATTGCGGGCGCTCTGGAAATCGGCCTGGATCAAGGCTTCATAGGCGATCCAGGCAAAGGCAATCGAAAGGACGAATGCAAAGATATAGGCTGGATAAATCCGCTTCAGGCGGCGGGATATGTACGTCGTGTAGTCTTCCGAAAGCGACGACATCATCACGAAAATCACGAAGCCGCTCATGATGCAGAAAATCTGCACCCGGATTTTTTCGTTGATGAGCGGTTTGAAGACGCCCATCGCATCAGGATCGATCCCGGCTGCCGGCAAAAGATGGACAACCACGACCCATGCCGCCAGCAGTCCACGCAAGCCTTCGAGCTGATCTATTCGCTTCATGGCTCATCCTCCATATGAGCCAGCCCCGCGCACATAAAACCATCTCGATGCCGCGATCACAACATGTTGCATTGCAAAAAATCAAAATGCGGCTCTCGCGGCAGCGCACCGTAGGCATTCTTTTTTTCTTGCCATCGCTGCCGGGCTTTGCGATGTCAGCCGTGTCTCCTTCAGCATCTGGAAAGCGTATCATGGCCCATCGCATTGCAACCCTCGGCGAAATTACCGCGGAGTTTGACGTTGTTCTCTCCGACGTCTGGGGCGTTCTGCACAATGGCGTCGCGGCCTTTCCCGATGCGGCCAAAGCACTGCAAGCAGCCCGCGAGGCCGGCAAGACGGTGGTGCTGATTACCAACTCACCGCGTCCGGCCCCCGGTGTCATTACGCAGTTGCGTGCGCTTGGTGTATCGGATGAAGCCTATGATCGGATCATCACGTCTGGCGACGTTACGCGCGGTCTGATTGCTGAAGGCCCGGAAAAGGTGTTCCTGCTCGGTCCTGAACGTGACCTGCCGCTGCTCGACGGTCTAGCGGTTGAACGTGTCGGCGAAGCTGAGGCGCAATCGGTGGTCTGCACCGGATTTTTCGACGACGAGACGGAAACACCGGAAGATTACACCGACATGCTGAAGGGCTTTATCGCCCGCAAGGTGCCAATGATTTGCGCGAACCCCGATCTGGTGGTCGAGCGCGGCGAGCGTATCATCCCCTGTGCCGGGGCCATGGCCGCTTATTACGAACAGCTCGGCGGTGAGGTCCGCATTGCCGGAAAACCGCATTCACCGATCTATGATGCCTGCCTTGCCGCAGCCAAAGACGTTCGTGGTAATTTCGACAAGACACGGGTGCTTGCCATTGGCGATGGCATGCCGACTGATGTGAAGGGTGCGATTTCGAGCGGTCTGGAACTGCTCTATATCAGCGGCGGTATCCACGCCGCCGAATACACTCTGAATGGCCAGACGGATGAGGCATTGTTGAATGCCTATCTGAAAGGACAGGGTGCAGCACCCGGCTGGTGGATGCCGCGTCTGGCGTAAGGGTGGGGCTGTCATGACCGTCTTTCATCGCAATGAGAAAAAAGAGCCGCTGCCAGAAAATCTGCGTGGTGGCGTCATCGCCATCGGCAATTTTGACGGCGTGCATCGCGGTCATCGTGCCGTTTTGGATCGCGCGTTGGAGTTGGCGGAAGCGCGGGGTGTTCCGGCGCTTGTGTTGACATTCGAGCCCCATCCTCGTTCGGTGTTTCGTCCTGACACTCCGGTTTTCCGCCTGTCGCCAGCCCCTTTGAAGGCGCGACTTCTGGAGGCGATCGGTTTCCAGTCCGTCATCGAATATCCGTTTGATCGTGCGTTTTCCGAACGGTCTGCCGACGAGTTTGTCAAATCCATCCTCGTCGACTGGCTGGGCGCCAGTGCAGTGGTGACCGGTTTTGACTTTCATTTCGGCAGGGGCCGGGAAGGTGGCCCGGCATTTTTGATGCAGGCCGGCAAACGTTATGGGTTCGACGTCACGTTGGTTGATGCCTTCCGGGATGAGGGAGCCGATGTCGTGTCGTCCAGCCGTATTCGTGATCTTCTGTCTGAGGGCGATGTCTCCAGTGCGGCGGGTCTGTTGGGATATCGCTTCACGGTCGAGGCCGAAGTCATCGGTGGTCAGAAGCTTGGTCGCACACTGGGTTTTCCGACGGCCAATATGTCGCTCCCTCCCGAAACTGAACTGAAGGCTGGCATCTATGCTGTTCGTTTCCGCCGGACGGATGGAAGCCTTCATGATGGTGTCGCGAGCTTCGGTTATCGTCCGACGGTCACCGAAAACGGTGCTGCTCTGCTGGAAACATATGTCTTCGACTTTTCCGGCGATCTCTATGGTGAAGTCTGTTCAGTGTCTTTCTTCGGCCATCTGCGCGACGAACTGAAGTTCGAAGGCCTGGAGCCACTCGTCGCCCAGATCAGGCAGGACGAGGAAGAAGCGAGAGCGCTGCTCGCGGGCGTTCGGCCTTTAACCGAGTTGGACGCGAAAATAGCCTTTTGACGTAGCAATTGCATGATTTGTCGGCGGCTGCGTCATACAAAGCCCTGCAACATCATACAAACAACTTCCTTTTTGCCCGGAAAGGTCTTAAACAACCGGTCATGCACCAATATCGGTCGACGTTCATATCCCGAATTATTGGCCCGGCCTTCCGCCCGCTCTGAGAGCCGGAAGGTCCGGGATTTTGGTGCTTGTCAAAAGCACCCTCCGTTTTGCCCTCTTTGTAGTTAAGACGGCGCGGCCCTTCGGGGGCGCCGCGACAATGGTACGATCATGAACGACACCGCAGAAAAAATCGATTATTCCTCAACGCTTTACCTGCCGCAGACGGATTTCCCGATGCGCGCTGGTCTGCCGCAGAAAGAGCCGGAAACGGTCAAGCGTTGGCAAGAAATGGGCCTCTACAAGAAGCTGCGCGCTTCCGCCGCCGGCCGCGAGAAATTCGTGCTGCATGACGGCCCGCCCTATGCCAACGGCAACATCCATATCGGCCACGCGCTCAACAAGATCCTGAAGGATGTCATCACCCGCTCGTTCCAGATGCGCGGTTACGATTCCAACTACGTTCCGGGCTGGGATTGCCACGGTCTGCCGATCGAGTGGAAGATCGAGGAAGCATATCGCGCCAAGGGCAAGAACAAGGATGAGGTTCCGGTCAACGAATTCCGCAAGGAATGCCGTGAATTTGCCTCGGGCTGGATCAAGGTTCAGGCTGAGGAATTCAAGCGCCTCGGCATCGAGGGTGACTTCGACAACCCCTACACGACGATGAACTTCCACGCTGAGGCTCGGATTGCGGGTGAATTGCTGAAAATCGCCAAGAGCGGTCAGCTTTATCGCGGCTCGAAGCCCGTCATGTGGTCCGTGGTCGAGCGTACTGCGCTGGCTGAGGCGGAAGTCGAATATGCAGACGTAGAGAGCGACATGATCTGGGTGAAATTCCCGATCCTGGATGGTGCTGCTGATCTCAAGGGTGATTTTGTCGTCATCTGGACGACCACGCCCTGGACCATCCCCGGTAACCGTGCCATCGCCTTTTCGTCGCGTGTCGAGTATGGCCTTTACGAAGTTACGGAAGCCGCCAACGATTTCGGTCCGCGGCCGGGCGAAAAGCTGATCTTCGCCAAGAAGCTGGCCGAAGAGGCCGCAACCAAGGCAAAGCTGACCTTCAAGCTGGTTCGTGACGTGAAAGCGGAAGAACTGGCCGCCATGACTTGCGCCCATCCGCTGGCATCGCTCGGTTACGATTTCGCCGTGCCGTTGCTTGATGGCGACCACGTCACGGATGACGCCGGTACGGGCTTCGTTCACACAGCGCCGAGCCATGGTCGCGAAGACTTTGACGCATGGACCGGTCATCAGCGCGTCATCGAAGCGCGTGGCATCTCCTCCAAAATCCCGTTCCCGGTCGATGACGCCGGTTTCTATACCGAGGATGCTCCCGGTTTCGGCCCGTCCGCCGAAGGCGGTGCTGCCCGCGTTATGGATGACAACGGTAAGAAGGGCGATGCCAACGAGCGCGTCATCAAGGCGCTCATCGCGACCAACACACTGTTTGCGCGTGGCCGCCTGAAGCACAGCTATCCGCATAGCTGGCGTTCCAAGAAGCCTGTGATCTTCCGTAATACGCCGCAATGGTTCGTCTATATGGACAAGGAACTCGGCGACGGCACTACGCTCAGGTCGCGTTCGCTTTCGGCCATCGACCAGACACGCTTTGTGCCGGCTTCCGGCCAGAACCGCCTGCGCGCCATGATCGAAGGTCGCCCGGATTGGGTTCTGTCGCGCCAGCGCACCTGGGGTGTGCCGATCGCTGTATTTGCCGACGAAAAGGGTGAAATCCTGGTCGACGATGCTGTCAACCAGCGCATCATCGATGCTTTCGAGGTTGAAGGTGCCGACGCATGGTTTGCAGAAGGCGCCAAGGAACGCTTCCTCGGTAATGACCACGATCATGCCAAGTGGCTGCAGGTCATGGACATTCTCGATGTCTGGTTCGACTCTGGCTCGACGCACACCTTCACGCTGGAAGATCGCCCGGACCTCAAGTGGCCGGCGGATGTCTATCTCGAAGGTTCTGACCAGCACCGCGGCTGGTTCCATTCGTCGCTGCTGGAAAGCTGCGCGACGCGTGGTCGTGCGCCTTATAACGCCGTTGTCACCCATGGTTTCACCATGGACGAGAAGGGCGAAAAGATGTCGAAGTCCAAGGGCAACGTCGTTTCGCCGCAGGAAGTGATGAAGGATGCCGGTGCCGACATTTTGCGCCTGTGGGTCATGACCACCGACTACTGGGATGACCAGCGCCTCGGCAAGGCCATCATCCAGACCAATGTCGACGCCTATCGCAAGCTGCGCAACACCATCCGCTGGATGCTCGGCACGCTTGCCCATTATGAAGGCGAAGAAATTGCTTACGCCGACCTGCCGGATCTGGAAAAGCTGGTGCTGCACCGCCTTTCCGAACTGGATCAGGTCGTGCGCGACGGTTACGACAGCTTCGAGTTCAAGAAGATTGCGCGTGCGCTTGTCGATTTTGCCAATGTCGAGCTTTCGGCCTTCTACTTCGACGTCCGCAAGGACGCGCTCTATTGCGACGCGCCGTCGTCGCTGAAGCGCCGTGCGGCTCTGTCGGTCATCGCCAAGCTGTTCGATTGCCTCGTTGGCTGGCTTGCGCCGATGCTGCCCTTCACCACCGATGAAGCGTGGCTGTCGCGTTACCCGGATGCCGAATCCGTGCATCTCGTTCAATTCCCCTCCGTGCCTGCGGAATGGAAGAACGACGCGCTGGAAGCGAAGTGGGAAAAGATCCGCAAGGTTCGTACCGCTGTCACCGGCGCTCTGGAAATCGAACGCCGCGAAAAGCGTATCGGCTCGTCTCTCGAAGCGGCTCCAGTGGTCTACATCGCTGATGCTGAGCTTCTGGCCGCGCTCGAGGGCGAAGACTTCGCCGAAATCTGCATCACCTCGGCGATCTCTGTCGTCGCGGGTGAAGGCCCTGCCGATGCCTTCCGTCTGGCGGAAGTATCGAAGGTTGCGGTTGAGCAGAAGCTGGCGGAAGGCCGTAAATGCGCCCGTTCCTGGCGCATCACCACCGATGTCGGTGCCGATCCGCAATATCCGGATGTTTCGGCGCGTGATGCAGAGGCGCTGCGCGAGCTTGCCGCTCTCGCATGATGAAAATGGCCGGATGAATTGCGCTTTGCGTCTTCATCCGGTACATCTGCCTGAAAATGGCCGGATTTTCGCGGCAATGCGGGCTGCCGCGTGCTAGTGGACAAGTGGTCTGGCGAAACGGGACGGACGGCTGGAAGGGTTTCGATGAAGACGATGCAGGGTAACGGGCAGGGGTTTGGCATGTTGCGAACGATTGCAGGCATCACGGCTATGGGCATGTTGCTCGGCGCGTGCACCAGTCCGACTTACGGAACCGGCAAGTCTGCCGCAGAACAGCTCGTTGATGACCTTGGCAGTGCCACTTCCATCACTGGCGACCAGACCAAGCGCAACCTGAAGTACAATCCGCGTCCTGGTCTTGTCGTTCCCGCGCAGGCGCGTGCCGAACAGCTCGCTGAGCCGCAGCAGAACATGGCAAGCCGCGAGACCAACCCGCAATGGGTCGAATCGCCGGAAGAAACCCGCGAGCGTCTGCGCGATGAAGCTGACGCCAACAAGAATAACCCGAACTATCGTTCGCCGCTTCTGGCTGGCAACGGCACAAACGGCCAGATGACCGAGACTCAGAAGTGGGAAGCGTTCCGTCAGGCCAAGGCTGATGCCAAGGGTGGCTCTGTCGTTAATGCCCAGCGCAAATTCCTGACCGATCCTCCTGCGGAGTATCGCAGCGTACCGCAGGACCAGCTGACGGACCTCGGCGAGCCTGAGCAGAAGAAGGACAAGCGCCGCAAGAAGGAAGCGGCAGTTGCCGGTTCCGGCAAGAGCTGGTGGAACCCCTTCCAGTAAGCTCTTAAGACCATGTGACGGAGCGCAGAATTGATGTCTTGCTCCGTCATGTCGAGTTCCAGGCTGAAAATGATGTGATGGATGTAAAGGCGGAAACGATGATCCGCCTATTTTTCAAATAGCGTCATCAATCCGTTTCTGCTGGAAGAATTGCCGTAAAATCTCGGCGCTTTCGCGTTCTGCGAGGCCTGAATAAACGTCCGGCGCATGGTGACACGTTGGCTGGTTGAAAAAGCGGACACCGCTGTCAACCGCACCGCCTTTGGGGTCTTCCGCGCCGTAGTAGAGCCGTCGGATACGGGCAAAGGAGATCGCCGCAGCACACATGGTGCAGGGCTCCAGCGTAACGTAAAGGTCGGCACCCGGCAGGCGCTCCTGACCCAGCGCTTCGCAGGCCATGCGGATGACGGCGATTTCTGCGTGTGCTGTTGGATCGTTCAATGCGCGGGTCTGGTTGCCTGATCGGGCAATGACTTTGCCATCCAGGACCAGAACGGCGCCGATCGGAACCTCTTCACGTTCGGCTGCGGCACTGGCTTCTTCCAGTGCCAGTTCCATGAAATGCGTCCTTTCGGCCATTGCGTCTCAATTTCCTCTTAACCCTTGTGCTTGGACCTGATAGGACAGCCCAAACAACAGGCAAACAGCAAATGACTTTTAAAGACAAGCCGAAGCGTGACGGCGGCAAGACATTTAGCCGCGACAAGAAGCCGAAGAGCGCCGACAAGCCGGCCGTTCATCGGGAAAAGAAGCCGACGGCGGCGAAAGCCGAGGCGGTTGAAGCCACTGCCGTTATTGGCGCGAAGCCGGAGCGTATCTCCAAGATCATGGCGCGCGCCGGTGTGGCGTCGCGTCGCGATGTCGAGCGGATGATCATGGAAGGTCGCGTGTCGCTGAATGGCGTCAAGCTGGACTCGCCGGTCGTCAATGCCACGCTGTCGGACAAGATCGAAGTCGACGGCATGCCGATTCGTGGCGCCGAGCGTACGCGTCTGTGGCTCTATCACAAGCCTGCCGGTCTGGTGACGACCAATTCCGATCCGGAAGGTCGCCCGACGGTCTTTGATAATCTGCCGGGTGAATTGCCGCGCGTTCTGTCCATCGGCCGTCTCGACATCAATACCGAAGGCCTGTTGCTTCTGACCAATGACGGCGGTCTTTCGCGCGTGCTGGAACTGCCGACCACCGGCTGGCTGCGCCGCTACCGCGTGCGCGCCCATGGCGAGGTCGATCAGGCTGCGCTCGACAAGCTGAAGGACGGTATTGCTGTAGACGGCGTCCTTTACGGCGCAATCGATGCGACGCTGGACCGTACGCAGGGTCATAACGTCTGGATCACCATGGGTCTTCGCGAAGGCAAGAACCGTGAAATCAAGAACGTGCTCGGCGCGATTGGCCTTGAGGTCAACCGCCTGATCCGCATTTCCTACGGTCCTTTCCAGCTTGGCGATCTGGCGGAAGGCAAGGTGCTGGAAGTGCGCGGCCGCATGTTGCGCGACCAGCTTGGCCCACGCCTCATCGAGCAGGCTGGTGCGAATTTCGATGCACCGATCTATGATGTGCCTGTCGACGAAGAGGAAGAAAAGCCAGCCAGGTCCGAATGGGCTAAGAGCGATACGCGTGAAGGCAAGCCCCGTTTCGACAAGGGTGGCAAGCCTGAAGACCGCCGCGAACGCGCACTTGGCCGTCTGGACACCAAGCGCAGCGACAAGCCCGCTGGCAAGTTCGGTTCGAAGCCAGCCGGCAAGGGCCGCGACGATGACGAAGACGATCGCCGCAGCAATCGTCCCCCGTCGGGCAGCAGCCGTACGGCCAATGTCTGGATGGCTCCGGGCGCCAAGCCGACACGCGATGGCAAGGCGCGCAAATCTGTCCGTGCTGAGGCTGAAAGTCTGTTCAAGAAGCCATCCGCGCAGGCCGAAGCACGTCGCAATGTCGTGCGGCATGCGGATGACGAGGGTGAATGGATACGCTCCGATTCCTCGCGCGAGGAGGATCGCGGTCGTGGCGAGCGTCCTGCCCGTGGTGACAGAGGTTTTGGCGATCGTCCGGCGCGGCGCGAAAAACCTTTCGGAGACAAACCATTCCGTGACCGGCCCCGCGAAGAGGGCGACCGCTCGCGTGGTGAACGCCCGGCGCGCGGCGAAAGAAGCTTTGGCGACCGTCCTGCACGGGGTGAAAAGTCCTTTGGCGATCGGCCGTTTCGTGATCGTCCTCGCGAAGAGGGTGACCGCCCGCGTGGCGAGCGTCCGGCTCGTGGCGAAAGAAGCTTTGGTGACCGTCCTGCACGGGGTGAAAAGTCATTCGGTGACCGGCCGTTCCGCGACCGGCCCCGTGAAGAAGGTGACCGTCCACGTGGCGATCGGCCTTTCGGTGACAAGCCCAGAGGCGGAAAACCCGGTGGTAAGCCTGGCGGAAAGCCAGCCTTTGGCAAGTCGGGTGAACGCGGTGAGCGCTCGGGTTTTTCGGGCAAGGGTAAAGGCGCTGGTGGCAAAGGCCCCGGCGGCGGCAAGCCGGGCGGCAAAGGTCCGGGTGGCAAACCTTCTGGTGGCAGGGGAATGACACGTAATGCGGATCGTAGGCGGTGAGTTCCGCGGCCGAAGCCTGGCCGCGCCGAAGACCAATTCCATTCGTCCAACCATCGACAGGACAAGGGAAAGCCTTTTTAATATTCTGAGCCATGCTTATCCGGAAAGTCTGGATGGTACGCGCGTTCTGGATGTTTTTGCCGGTACCGGCGCTGTTGGCCTCGAGGCTCTCTCGCGCGGCTGCCGTGTGGCGCTCTTCGTCGAGAACGGTGTTGAGGGCAGGGGCCTGCTCTGGGAAAACATCGATGCGCTTGGCCTGCACGGTCGTGCCCGCATTTTGCGGCGGGATGCGACCAAGCTTGGCGGTGTCAACAACATCGAACCGTTCGATGTGCTGTTCGCTGACCCACCCTATGGCCATGGCCATGGTGAAAAGGCTTTTTCTGCTGCGCATGCCGGCGGCTGGCTGGTGCCGGGCGCTCTTGCGATCCTGGAAGAGCGTGGCGATGTGGTCGTGACGGTCGAGCCGGTTTTCAAGCTGCTCGAAAGCCGAACCTTCGGCGATACCAAAATGCATTTTTACCGCTACGAACCCTGACAGGACGGTTTTTGCCGTCTTGCCATGGCTCTGTCGTGTTTGCGCAATAGGCAAACATCTCCTCTGGAGCGAAGGTGGTTACCGGTATGGAGCAAGGTGCATACGAAAACGTCGCGGCCGCAAACGGGGCCGCGGACAGCCGCAGCGATGACGGTGAACCAACGTTCGGTCTAGCCCTCGGCGGGGGCGGCGCACGCGGCATATGCCACATCAACGTCGTCGAGGCATTGGATGAACTTGGCATCCGACCGGTGATGATTTCCGGCTCTTCCATCGGCTCTATCATCGGCGCGGGCATGGCGGCCGGTATGACCGGGCGCGACATTCGCGACTACACACTTGAACTGATGGGCCGAAAGGGTTCGGTTGCCAACCGACTCTGGAGCCTTGGTCCGGCCTCGATGCGCCATGCGGTCGATGGCTTCCGCCTTGGCCAGTTCAACCTCGAACTCATTCTGCACGCCTTGATGCCACAGGCCCTTCCCAAGAACTTTTCTGATTTCTCCATTCCGATGAAGGTGATGACGACCGACTACTACGCGCAGACGGAAGTGGTGGTCGAGAATGGTGAAGTGATCCAGGCGCTTGCGGCGTCAGCAGCGATCCCCGCCTTGTTCATGCCCGTGCGAATGAACGGGCGCATCATGATTGACGGTGGCATTTTCAATCCGGTTCCCTACGAGCATTTACTGGATCATGCCGATATCGTCATTGGTGTCGACGTGGTCGGTGGACCGGAAGGTGATGGCGCCACCATGCCGAACCGGCTCGACAGTCTGTTTGGCGCCAGCCAGTTGATGATGCAGGCTGCCATCGCCCTGAAACTTCGGCTGAGACCACCGCATATCTTCCTGCGCCCGCCGGTCAACCGGTTCAGGGTGCTGGATTTTCTCAAGGCGGATGAAGTTCTGGCGGCATCCGCCGTTATCAAGGATGATCTGAAGCGGCAGATCGAGATGCAGGTTGAACTGTTTCACCGGGGACGCGGCATCGAAGCATGAGGTCGGTGGTCAAGCGACGATCTCGGCATCTCCATCTTCCGGCTCGTCTTCCTCTTCGCGTTTTTCCACCTTGTTTTTCGGCTTCATCAACGGCTCAGGTTTGACCTCACGGACAGGCTTGTTGTGCAGCATCTGCCGGCCAGCGGCCAAGCCTTCAACGGCCTGTAACTGCAACCGCTCCTCATCGCGTTCACGTATATCGTCGGCAATCGAGATTGCGCGCTCGCTGTCCATATCCAACCCCTCCAGCATCCGTCGTCCGAAGACGAGGCCCGATTCCAGCGTTTCACGCAGTTCGTACTCGATGCCTTTTTTCCTGAGGTCGATTGAATGGATACGGTCATAGGATCGGGCAAAGATGCGCACGGACGGAAACTCCGACTGGATCATGTCGATGATCCGATCCGTGGTTTCCTTTTTGTGGGTGCAGACGGCGACGATATCGGCGCGTTCGATGCCGGCGGCAATCAGAACGTCCTTGCGCGTGCCGTCACCGAAGAAAATGCGAAAGCCGAAACGGGCTGCCTGACGCACACGATCGGCGGAGCTATCGATCACTGTTACGTCTCTCCCGCCTGCCAGAAGAATCTGCGATGCGATCTGGCCGAAACGCGAAAAGCCGATCATCAGAACATCGGCACCCGCACCGTCGAAATCCTCTTCAAGCGCATCTTCGTCCGCGTCTTCCGCGGTCAGACGGCGTGACACGACGGCGAGAAGCGGGGTCAAGGCCATTGATAACGTGACAATGGCAACCAGTATCGATGCTGTCGCCTGTGGGAACAGCCCGGACGCTGCGGCCGTGGTGAAGAGGACAAAACCAAATTCGCCACCTTGCGCCAGAAGCAGGGCGATACGGCTCGATGCATAACGCGACGAGCCTGCGATACGGCAGAGGGCGTGAATGAGTGTCGCCTTGACGAGCATCATCACCGGCACGGCAACCAGGATCAGGACGATGTGCTCATAGACGATACGGATGTGCAGCGACATGCCGACCGCCATGAAGAACAGCGCCAGAAACAGGCCGCGAAACGGCTCGATATCGGCCTCAAGTTCGTGTCGGTAAGACGATTCCGACAGCATCAGGCCCGCCAGCAGCGCCCCCATACCCATGGAAAGACCGACCATTTCCATGATCGCTGCGGCACCGATGACCACAAAGAGTGCTGCGGCGATCATCACTTCGCGCGCTCCGGTCCGGGCAATGATCTGGAACATTGGGGTCAGCAGATAACGCCCCGCGAGAACCATGCCGCCCACCGCCACGACCGAGGCGACGAGGTCCGACACCATCGAGTCGGTCGGCACTTCCGGACGATTGGAAAGAATAGTGACGAGAGCAAGCAAGGGGACGATCGCGAGGTCCTGAAACAACAGGATCGAGAAAGAGCGGTTGCCGTGTTTGGTATTCATGTCGCCATCATCGGCGAGGATTTGCAGCGCAAAGGCAGTTGAAGACAGCGCAAGTCCGAAACCGGCCACAAGGCTGCCTCGCCATTCGATCAACCCTGCCCACCAGGTAATTGCAGCAAGCGTACCCCCGGTAACAAGCACCTGTGCCAGCCCAAGACCCAGAATGTCGCGCCGCATCTGCCAGATGCGTGACGGCTTCAGTTCAAGGCCGATGATGAACAGCAGGAAAACGACGCCGAGTTCGGAAACGTTGAAGATGTCTTTCGCATCCGTCACCAGGTGAAGAAATGGCCCGATGACGATGCCCGCCACCAGATAACCAAGGACGGTTCCAAGCCCAAGCTTGCGAAAAATGGAAGCTGCAATCACCGCGCCGGCCAAAAGCAGCAGGGGTTCGGTAAAAAGAGCGTCGTGCTCGGTCATGGTGGCAGGCTTTCGAATATGAGGGTGGAGATCGCCATTCGGGCAGAGAATGCGGCTTTCACCCTTGATGCGGGATTGCTGGCACAATAAATGGAACAGGAATGAAAGGCCAACTCATGTCTTCGGAAATCGATTCTTCTAAGCTTCTCGATCGTGCCAGCCAACTTCTCGACCTCGCCCGCGCCGCCGGTGCAGATGAGGCCGATGCTGTTGTGGTCCGGTCCCGTTCTCAGTCCATTGGTGTCCGGCTCGGAAAAGTAGAAAACACCGAGTCCTCTGAAAGCGATGATTTCTCGCTCCGTGTTTTTGTCGGTCGGCGCGTTGCAAGCGTGTCCGCCAATCCTGGTTTCGACCTGAAGACATTGGCCGAGAGAGCCGTCGCGATGGCGAAGGTTTCCCCTGAAGATCCCTATGCCTGCCTGGCGGACAAGGATCGGCTGGCAACGTCGTATGACGACCTCAAGCTTTTCGATCCCACTGAAGTTTCCGCTGACAAGCTGAGCGAAGCTGCGCTTGCTGCGGAAGAAGCCGCTCTTGCGGTCAAGGGCGTCACCAATTCCTCCGGCGCTGGTGCGTCGAGCGGTATGGGCGGTCTTGTTCTCGTCACATCACATGGCTTTGCCGGCAGCTACATGGGCAGCCGCTTCAGTCGCTCCGTCAGCGTCATTGCAGGCGAAGGCACGAAGATGGAGCGTGATTACGACTTCGACAGCCGCCTCTATTACGCCGATCTGGACGCGGCCGAACTCATCGGCCGTCGTGCCGGAGAAAAAGCAGTCGAGCGTGTCGGTCCACGTCAGGTCGACACCGGCAGCAACATGACGGTTGTTTTCGATCCGCGCATTGCCCGCGGGTTCGTTGGCGCCATTGCTGGTGCGATCAACGGTGCATCCGTAGCGCGCAAGACAAGTTTCCTGCGCGACAAGATGGGCCAGCAGGTGCTGAAAAGCGGACTTAACCTCACTGATGACCCGCAGATCGTGCGCGGTCCATCTTCCCGTCCTTTCGATGGGGAAGGGGTGAGAGGCGAACGCATGGTGATGATTGAGGACGGTGTGCTGAAGCACTGGTTCCTGTCAACCTCGGCGGCGCGTGAACTCGGTCTGGAAACCAACGGGCGCGGCGTTCGTGGCGGTACGTCGGTTTCGCCGGCATCTACCAATCTGGCGCTCGAGCCCGGCGATATTTCTCCCGAGGATTTGATCCGTCAGATCGGCACAGGCTTTTACGTCACCGAACTCATCGGCCACGGCGCCAATATGCTGACCGGTGAGTATAGCTGTGGCGCCAGCGGTTTCTGGATCGAGAACGGTGAAAAGTCCTTCCCGGTTTCGGAAGTGACGATCGCCTCGAACCTCAAGGACATGTTCATGCGGATAACGCCGGCGAACGACATCGATCGCAAATACGGCATTGCTGCTCCGACCCTTGCAATCGAAGGCATGACGATCGCGGGCAAGTGATCTCTACTGTCGATTGCTTTCGCCGGTGGTTCGTGTGCAAGTGCGAATGAGATAAGCGCGCGGTTTGCGCGCGCGGAAAAGACGGCACGATGAAAGATATGGCTGAAGCCCGCTGGGCTTCCGATTTGGCGCTTATTCTTGAAGCTGCGCGCAGAGCAGGGGAGACTGCGCTCGGTTTTTTCCGCAAGGACCCCGATGTCTGGTGGAAGAATGGTGGCCAATCCCCAGTCAGCGCTGCGGACTATGCAGCGAATGAAATCCTTGCAAACATCCTTCGCTCAGCCCGTCCCGACTACGGGTGGCTGTCGGAGGAGACCGACGACGATGCTGTTCGACTGACAAGAGACACCGTTTTCGTCATCGACCCAATCGATGGCACACGCGCGTTTATTGGCGGTCGCGATACATGGTGTGTCAGCGTCGCCGTCGTCCATCGCGGCAGACCTGTGGCCGCCGCGCTTGTTGCCCCGGCGCTTGCAGAAGAGTTCACGGCAGTCGAAGATGGTCCCGTGTTGAAGAATGGTCAGCCCATTGTGGTGTCCAGCGGAAATGAGGGCATCCTGCATCTGGCTGCACCGGAAGACGTGATCGCTCATCTGTCTGCCGATGTCTGTGCCGGTGTGAAACGCATTCCGCATGTGCCGTCACTCGCCTACCGGCTGGCAATGGTGGCGGACGGCCGTATCGACGGAACACTGGTGAAGGCGAACTCGCACGAGTGGGATCTCGCAGCCGCGGACCTTATCCTCGACAGGGCGGGCGGGCAGCTCGTGGGCCTCGATGGAAAACCTCTGATGTATAATCGGGTGGAGGTTAACCACCCGGCATTGTGCGCCGCAGCAGAATATGCGCTTCCAGAGCTTTTGAAAGCATTTTCACATCTGTCCAACGGTTGACGTTTACCCGGAAATCCAGCAGATGAAGGGCTCTCTCAGACATATAGAAAGAGACAAAGAGATGACCGAAACCGGCAAACCGAAACAACTCCTGCACCTGGTGTTTGGTGGCGAACTCGAAAACCTTCAGGATGTTCAGTTCCGGGATTTGAACGCGCTCGATATCGTCGGCATCTACCCTGACTATGCAACGGCGCTGACAGCGTGGAAGTCCAAGGCTCAGTCGACCGTCGACAACGCTCATATGCGTTATTTTATCGTGCATATGCACCGTCTTCTCAATCCTGACGACAAAAAATAACTACTTTTGCCCTTGCGTTGTAATATTATCGGGACACAGCACTTTCCCGATGATTCTTGCTCGCAGCATGCAAACAGGCGTCTGGGCGCGAAAAAGTGATCGTGCATACGCCTGCTGTGACAAAAAATGACGCAATTTGAGAAGTACTAGGCGGCGATAACTCGAATTACAGGGAAAAGGCATTGCGCGGAACGATCAAGGGCAGAATGTCATGAGCAGCCGTATCGCACGCTTCGCTCTTTCCGGTTACAGAATTGCCGGCATTGCCGCCTACCCTTTTGCCAAGCCCTATCTTTCTTATCGGGCAGCCAAGGGCAAGGAAGACAGGCGCCGCCGCCTCGAGCGGTTTGGCTACGCCAGCGCCGAGCGTCCGCGCGGGCCGCTTGTCTGGTTCCACGCAGCAAGTGTTGGTGAAACGCTGGCGCTCATTCCGCTGATCCGTGAAATCCGCAAGCGCGATATTTTCGTTCTGTTGACGACAGGCACGGTCACCTCCGCAGAGCTGACCCGTACTCGCCTCGGCGACGATGTGATCCATCAATATGTGCCGCTCGACATCAAGATCGCTGTCAATCGTTTCCTGACCTACTGGGCGCCCGATGCCGCCATCACGGCCGAGTCGGAAATCTGGCCTGTGACGATGATGGAACTGGAGCGTCGTCATATTCCGCAGATCAGGGTCAATGCACGCCTTTCGGACCGTTCGTTCGGTCGCTGGCGGAACCGCCAGGATATTGCGGAATCGCTGTTTTCCAAGCTTGCCCTGGTGGTTGCGCAATCTGACCTCGATGCAGAGCGGTTCCGCGATCTCGGTTCATGGCCCGTTGTCATTTCCGGTAACTTGAAAGGCGATACAGATCCGCCGCCGTGCGACGACACAGTGCTGGAGCGCTATCGCCAGCAAATCGGCAACCGCAAGACCTGGGCGGCGATTTCCACTTTTGACGGGGAAGAAAAGGCTGCTGCCACCGTGCATGCCGCGATCAAGTCCCGCAATGGCCAGTTGACGATCATCGTGCCGCGTCATCCGGAACGCGGTGATGATGTGGAGGCGATGCTCAAGGGCATGGGGCTGACCGTCGCTCGCCGAAGCCGGGCTGACATCATCACCCCTGAAACAGATATTTTCTTGGGCGATTCCATTGGCGAGATGGGGCTTTATCTTCGCCTGACGGAGCTTGCCTTCGTTGGTCGCTCACTGACTGCCGAGGGTGGGCAGAACCCGCTGGAACCGGCGATGCTTGGCTGTGCCGTGCTTTCCGGCGCGCACGTGCAGAACTTCCGCGAAGCTTATCAGAAGCTCATCCGTGCCGGTGGGGCGCGGATCATTCGTGATGTCGAAATGCTGGCCAAGGCCGTGCACTATCTGCTGGTCAACGACAATGAGCGCTACAAGATGATCGATGCGGGCAACCGTGTCATTCAGGATATGCGTGGCGCACTGTCAGCCACCGTCAAGGCGCTCGAACCCTATATCAATCCTTTGACCGTCTCGGCCAAACTTCAGCCGCGCAGTGCGGTTGGCTCATGGTAACGGATATGCCGGACCAACAGGCGCACTCAATCGCTGCTGTTCTGTTCGACAAGGACGGGACGTTGCTCGGTTATGATGCAAGCTGGGGCCCCGTCAATCGCGAGCTTGCGGCGATTGCAGCCAAAGGCGATCCAGATCTTGCCGATCGACTTCTCGCAGCCTGTGGCATGGACCCGGTGACGGGCCATGTCGTGGCGGACAGTCTTCTTGCGGCAGGCAATACGGCAGAGATTGCGGCCGGGCTGGTGGCGGCTGGTTCACCTTGCGATGAAGTGGAGCTGACGACGCGGCTCGATCGGCTTTTTACCGAGGCTGCGGACAAGTCGGTTCCCGTGACTGATCTGAAGGGCTTTTTTACTCGCCTCAAGGCGCGCGGTTTCAAACTCGGCATCGCGTCCAGCGACAATGAAAGTTCGATACGCCGACTGGCGGAACGCTTTGGTTTCGAAACCGATATTGATTTCTTCGCCGGTTATGACAGCGGTTACGGCACAAAGCCGCAACCGGGCATGGTGCTTGGCTTTTGTCAGGCGACGGGCATTCCGCCTGAACAGGTCGCTGTTGTCGGTGATAACAATCACGATCTGCACATGGCGAAAAATGCCGGTGCTGGCTTGCGTATTGCCGTTTTGACCGGGACCGGGTCGCGTGAAAGCCTGGGCAGGGACGCCCACTATTGTTTTGACGACATCACGTCTTTGGAAGACCTGTTGCCGGCACGCTCCGTTCTGGAAAGCGCCTGAAATTCCGGGTGCCGTTTTGCAATCCTTGGTTTTTTCTGGCACATACCACCTTTGATAAGACGGATTTCAAACCTCAAACCGCAGGATGTGCGGCGGGAGCGGGCATAGATGGTATCTGAAGCGCCGCCTTTCTGGTGGCAGAAGGCTGGGTGGCAGGCATGGGCGCTGTCGCCGTTTTCGCTTCTCTATGGCAAGATTGCCGGGCGCCGGATGCGCACCGCAAGACGAGCAAGCGTTCCTGTTCCCGTTATCTGCATCGGTAATTTTACGGTCGGTGGGGCTGGCAAGACACCCACGTCTATCGCGATCGCAAGAGCCGCGAAGGGAAAAGGGCTGAAGCCGGGCTTCCTGAGTCGCGGTTATGGCGGCTCGCTCGATGTCACGACACTGGTAGACCTTGGGCATCATCGCGCAGCCGCCGTCGGCGATGAACCCTTGCTCCTGGCACGCGAGGCGATGACGGTCATCTCCCGCAAACGGGTGGAAGGAGCCGAGAGGTTGGTAAAGGAGGGCGCTGACCTCATCATCATGGATGACGGCTTCCAAAGTGCCAGGTTGACGCTCGACTACGCGCTCGTCGTGATCGATACGATCAGAGGTGTCGGCAATGGCTACCTTGTTCCCAGCGGCCCGGTGCGTGCGCCCCTCGCTGAACAGATGCGGCACATGACCGGACTTCTGAAGGTCGGCAAGGGACACGCGGCCGACGCCATCGTTCGTGTCGCTGCAAAGGCTGCCAAGCCTGTTTTCGTCTCCAGCATCCAGCCGCGCGAACTACCCGAAATCGACGGAAAACGTGTCCTCGCCTATGCAGGCATTGCAGACCCCGCCAAGTTATACAGGACCGTCGAAGACTTGGGTGGCGAGATCGTCCAGCAGCGATCGTTCCCGGACCATCATCACTTCAGCGATGATGAAATTGCCGACTTGCTGCTCGATGCGGGGAAGCAGGACTTACTGCTTGTAACCACGGCAAAGGATGCAGTCCGTCTCAATGGCCATCAAGGCCGGGCGGAGGAATTGCTCTGGAACAGTCTGGTTGTGGAAATCGACATGGTATTCGACGATCCGAATGCAGCTTCGACGATCATCGATCAGGCCATGGAACACTGCCGCCTTCGGCGTCTCAAGGAAAGTGCACATCCCGCCGCGTGAAAACCGCCGGGATGTGATTTTGCATCATTTCGGCAGAGTACCGGCCTTTGTTTCGGCTTCCAGTGAAGCTGCCGCATCCACATAGGCTTCCTGCCGTGCAACACTCCAGTAGCGCAGTTCGTCGAGCGGGATGATCTTGCCCGTTACGGCGCAGATGACGTGAGAGCCAGTCTGCACGATCCGGAAATCGCCATCGAGATAGTCGATGATCGCGGCGCGGTTTCCGCCTCCCTCAAATCTGTTCATCCGTTTTCGTCTCCTGCCATTTCCAATGAGTGCATCCAGGCCCAGACGGCGTAGCGTTTTTCTGAACAATCGGGATGCTCCAGTTCCTTCGAGTTATACCGCCCGGCATCCCATAATGCCAGACCGCGCTTGCCCTGGCATCAACTGCGCCCAAAAAGCCGCTCTATATCGGAGAGCTTCAGTTCTATGTAGGTGGGGCGACCGTGATTGCATTGCCCGGACCCAGGTGTGTTTTCCATCTGCCTGAGCAGCGCATTCATTTCTTCAGGCCGCATGCGACGCCCCGAACGTACCGAACCATGGCAGGCCATTGTCGCGGCGACGTATTCAAGTTTGTTGGCAAGCGAGGATGCTGCGTCCCACTCGGCAATTTCATCCGCCAGTTGCCGGATAAGACCCTGTACATTGACTTCGCCCAGCATCGCCGGCGTTTCTCGAACCGCAACCGCGCCAGGACCGAACCGCTCGACCACAAGTCCTAGCGCATCGAAACCGCCAGCATGTTCCATCAACCTGTCGCAGTCTTCCTCGGGCAGGTCGATGATCTCGGGGATCAGCAAGACCTGCGAAGAGGGACGTTTGGCGTGCAGGGCATTCCGCATCTCCTCGAACACCAACCGCTCATGTGCGGCATGCTGATCGACGATCACCAGGCCATCGTCAGTCTGGGCGACAATGTAGTTCTCGTGGAGCTGTGCTCGTGCGGCGCCGAGCAGATAGCGCAGTGGTTCAGGTGATGCTGCTTGCGTTGGCTCGTTGTAAGGCTCAGCGATCTCCGCCCGAGCCGTCGGCATGGTGATGTCGGTAAACTGTGACTGCGCCGGTTCGGCGAACTGCATCTCGCCGGAATATGCAAGCGGCCGGGAAGGTGAGGTTGCGGGAGACCAGGCGGGCGACGGGAAGGGGCGCACAGTGGATGGGCTATAGCCAGGGCGAAAGGCATGCATCATCTGGCTTGCGCCTGTGGTCGCAGCCCTGTCGCCATCCCGCGTCAGGGCCTGGCGGATCGCGCCAATGATAAGGCCGCGGATCAGGCCGGGGTCGCGGAAGCGGACATCGGATTTGGCTGGATGAACGTTGACGTCCACCAATGCAGGATCGAGCGTCAGTGACAGTACCGCGACCGGGTAACGTCCATGCGGCACGGTTTCCGCATAAGCTGCGCGAATGGCGGAAAGGAGCAGTTTGTCCTGCACCGGGCGGCCATTGACGAACACATATTGATGCGCTGAGTTGCCGCGGTTGAAGGTCGGTACCCCGGCAAAGCCGGTCAGTGTCACATCCTCGCGCTCGGCATCGATTTCGATGGCGTTGTCCTTGAACTCCGCGCCGAGAATCTGCGCCATACGGGCAAGGTGATCATCACCGGTGGCGGGGATCTCTAGTGTCGAGCGGTCGGTGCCGGAAAGCGCGAAGCGGATATGCGGAAAAGCAATGGCCATGCGCTTGACGACTTCGGTGATCGCGGCAGCCTCGGCCCGTTCCGTCTTGAGAAATTTCAGTCGTGCTGGGGTCGCAAAAAACAGGTCACGGACCTCGACGATCGTTCCGGCGTTTGCCGCAGCCGGACGGACTTCGGAGACCTTGCCGCCGCTGACGGAAATCACCGAGCCTTGTGCCGCACCCTGCCGGCGGCTGGTGATCGAGAGTTTGGCCACCGATCCGATGGAAGGCAAAGCTTCACCACGAAAGCCGAGAGTGTGGATATCGTCCAGCGTGTCGGAAATTTTCGAGGTGCAATGCCGCCGCACCGCAAGCTCCAGATCCTCGGGTGTCATGCCTGAACCATTGTCAGTCACACGCACAAGACCCTTGCCACCACCCGCCGTGGCGATTTCGATGCGCGTCGCACCTGCGTCGATGGCGTTTTCGACCAGCTCCTTGGTCGCGCTCGAAGGGCGCTCGATGACCTCGCCGGCGGCGATCTGGTTGATGAGGGTTTCGGAAAGTAGTTTGATGACCATGATGGCTATTTTCGCGGATTCGCAGGACGTTCGGAAGTAAAATCGGTTTCTGGCGGAAATATGCACAGTTTTGCGCCTTGGCACCGCTTCCGGCATTGCAGTTTTTGCAACGTTAATCGCCCTTTAATCGGCTGGCGTTATGGTCGGCCGACTTGAAATGAACGCGCGAATGAGGTCTTCCTTACTGGAAGGTGCGACGGCGAAACGGGTAGCCGTCATCTTTTCCTCAAGACTGCTTCAAGCGGCAAACCCTGATGTTTCTTTGTCCGGAATCTCATGATTCCAACAGATGCATAAGCCTGAATGAGAAAACAGGTGGGGGTTTACTGGTGAGCGATTTGGCGCCTTCCGGCGCGGGCATTTATACAGCGATGCTTGATGCTCTTTGCGACGCGCTTGGCGCGGCGGTTGTCGTCTATGACGGCAATGATCGCATCGTTTTTGCCAGTCGCAAGATTCTGTCGATTTTTCCTCTTCGCGAGGAAGCAATTTCTCACGGCGCCCGCCTGCGCGATTATCTCGGCGCTCTCTACGATTGTTGCCTCGAAGACACCGGAAATCCGACGGTAATGACCGGACGGCTCGCGCGCGAGGAATGGATTGGCGAGCGTCTGGCGCTGCACTGGCGCGAAAGGTCTGAAAAGACGGAGCGACACAAGGGTGAACGCTGGCTGCGTTTCGTCATGAACAGGCTGCCATCAGGCCTCGGCATCAGTGTTGTCGCGGATATTTCCGAACAGAAAAAACGTGAAGAGCAGTGGCGACTTGACCTTGAACGGGCGCAATTGGTTGAGGATATTCTCGACAATCTGCCGTTCTCGATCATCGTCAAAGACCGCAACGCCGCTTATGTCGCCGTCAACAAGGCAGCTTGTGCTTTGCTTGAAACCAACGCCGAAACCATCCTCGGGCGCACGGTTTTCGATCTCCATTCCCGCAATCTTGCCGAACGGATCGACATTGCGGATCGACAGGTTATCGACAACGGCACATCAACTGTCCTGCCAGAGCGAGTGACACGTCTCAACGGCGAGGAAATATTGGCGATCACCCGCAAACAGCGGGTAGGTCGGCTGGGGCGCTATTTTCTGGTCACGACGATGGAAGATATTACTGCGCTTGCCACAAGGGACGAGCACGGTACGCCCGTTATACCCACACTCGAACATCTCTCCTTTGTGACGTCCACCTTCGGGAAGGCCAGGGAAGAGATGAGGGCCTCCAACCTGGACCAAAGTGGCCTGAAAGGGAAAGCAGTTCTTCTCGTGACTGCCAATCCATCCTTTGCAAAGGTCGCCGGCCAAAAGCTCATCGATTACCAGGTTGAACACGCCGTCGTTACGAGCGAGGAAGAGCAACGCGACTTCATTGATATTGCCCGCTCTGCCGGTGTGACGATCGATATCGTTGTTGTTGACAATCAGATGAGTGTTGCGTGCCTCGATCATGCCGCCGCTGGGAACCTTCCCGTTCTCGCCATCGATGAAGATCAGATCGCCGCAACCTTGTTGCACAAGCTGATCTCGGCTTTGGAAACATCCGAGCGCAGCGCAGACGATGATAACGACCAGTGGGAAATTGTCACCGAGGAAACACCTGTGGTTCTCGAGCGCGGCGGTCCCGGCGATGTACTGCTTGTCGAAGACAACAAGGTCAATCAGATCGTCTTTTCCCAGATCCTTGAGGGACTGGGTCTTGGCTGGCGGCTTGCGACCTCCGGTGAGGAAGCGTTGCGGCTTTTTGCCGAACAACGTCCTTCCGTTGTGCTTCTCGACACCACGCTTGTGGATATAGACGGTTTTGAGGTCGCTCGTCGAATGCGGGGGCTGGAAGAGGAAGCGCCTGTTCCCATCGTTGGCGTCATTACCCACGCCTTTGACGGCGATCGGGACAAATGTCTGTCGGCGGGCATGGACGACATGCTGCTGAAACCTGTCAGCCCCGACATGGTAGAGGGCATTTTCCAGCGGATTTTTGGAAAGAGGGATGCGCGGGAGCGCGCCTGATCAATCCCGTGACTGATGATATTCAGCGCCGATGAGTGGTAGGTTTTGTCCATTACACCAATGGAGATATGGTTTTTTTAATACTTGCCCTGCATTGTGAGCGCGGTCGACAGGCGATTTACAGGGAAGAGGCATGAAACGGGCAGAACCGCACATGTTGCAGGTCAGCCAGAACGAGTTGCAAGCCATGGCGTATAGCGATCCGCTGACGGGGCTTGGCAACCGCTATCGCCTGCGTGACAAGGTTCGCATGCTCGCCAGCGAACGTTCCAGCGACCCCGCACCATTTACAGTTGGCATCGCCAACATCGACGGCTTCAAGCCGATCAACGATCTCTTCGGCGCACAAGCCGGCGACGAAATTCTCTGTCAGGTCGCACATCGCCTGAAAGCCTGCATTCCCGACGGCGCTGTTGTCACACGCCACGATGGCGATGAGTTTGCTTTCGTTCTGCCGTTGGTTTTCGAGCGAACCGGTGCCGAGCGCATCGGCAACATGATCAAGGACGTGCTGTCGGCGCCCTACGATCTGGGCGACCGCAATGTACGGCTTTCCTCGTCCTTCGGTTTTGCGATCTATCCCTTCGCCGGCAATGAATTCGAAGATCTTCTGAAAAGCGCCGAAACGGCGCTCTACCGTTCCAAGCGACGCGGTCGTGGCCAGATTACCGTCTATTCGCGCGAAATTGCGCAGGAGATGAAGCGGGCGACGCAGCTTGAGCAGGCGTTGAGAAACGCCATCATTGCCGATGCCATCGACGTCCATTTTCAGCCGATCGTCAGGCTTGAGGAAGCGAAAGTCGTCGGTTTCGAGGCGCTTGCCCGCTGGAATGATCCCGATCTCGGTTTCGTTTCGCCGGCTGTCTTCGTGCCGCTTGCCGAAGAGAGAGGGTTTATCGATGCGTTGTCGGAAACCTTGCTGAGAAAGGCTGCGGAAGCAGCACTGTTCTGGCCCCGCGAGTTGTTTCTGTCCTTCAACCTGTCATCAGCACAGTTGATGGACCCTGGCACTGCCGACAACATCCTGTCCATTCTGGCTCGGGTCGGCCTCGATCCGCACCGCGTCGAGTTGGAAATCACCGAAACGGCCGTGATGACATCGGCGGACACCGCCCAGCGGATCATCAGCGATTTGCAGGCCGCCGGTGTGCGCATCTCGCTCGATGATTTCGGTACAGGCCAGTCGAGCCTTGGGCGACTGCGTGATTTTACCTTTGACAAGGTGAAGATTGATCGGGCGTTCGTCTCCCGCATCAGCACCGATCGCCCCTCGGAGCACATCATCAAGGCGATTGTCGCCATGTGCGAAGGGCTTGATCTGGAAGTCGTGGCCGAAGGGATCGAGGAACGGGTGGAAGAGGAAAAGCTGCGTGCCCTCGGCTGCGCCATGGGGCAGGGATATTTCTACGGCCGGCCGGCCGATGCTGCCGCCACCCAGCGTTACCTCCACGAGAATTACCGCGAGATGTCGGCGGATATGCCCTGACGATGTCGATGGGCTGACCGCACAAGATCATGCGACGTCCCACAACGAAGCCCCGAAACGGTGCGAACCATTTCGGGGCTTTTCTGATAGTCCGACGTGACGATCAAACGTCGTCAAAGACGATAGGCCGGCTCAAAAGTGCCTTGGACGTTGATGCCCAGCTCAAAGGTCTGTCCATGCGATGGATTGGCTGCGATCGCCGCATCATCCAGATGTTCGCGCGCGGACGTGACGAGAAGACGCGATGCGTCGGGACCGATAAAGGCCGGGCAGGTTGTCTGTCCTGCCGGGACCATGTAGCGCTCCACGTGGTTTCCCTGCGGGTCGTAACGGTCCACGGCCCCGATGCCCCAACGTGCATTCCAGATATGGCCTTGCGCATCGCACACCGACCCATCGATACCCCCGGCTACGCCGGATGAATCGACGAATACCGTCGACGGGCCAACCGGCAGGCCGGTTTGAGGGTCAAGCGGCACCTTCATCAGTTTGTTGACTTTGGTGTCGGTGTAATATCCGGTTTCGCCGCCCGGCGAAAAGCAGATCGAATTGGGGATGCTGATCTCGGGAAACAGCTTCGTCACATGGCCTTTGGCGACGTGATAGATACTGCCCGCGCCGGTCTCCGCCGTTCTGCCCATAGTCCCGATCCATAGGGCACCGGACGGATGGACCCGCCCATCATTTGAGCGGTTGCCGGGAAGATCCGTTTCAAGTTCTGTATGAAGGGAAAGAACGCCGGTTGCAGTATCGCGAATGAACAGGCCATCGTCGGATGCGATGAGTTGCTTGTCATCGTTGATCTTCGCAAGTGCGCTTCCCATGAAGGGCAGGGCATGCACGGTTTTGCGACCGGACGCGAGGTGCAGTTCGTGCAGCTCGCGTTCGAGAATGTTGAACCACCAGGCTGTGCCCGTAACGGGATCATAGGTCGGTCCTTCGCCGAGCGTCAGCGCTGCATCATCAAGCACGGTTCCGGCGAAGGCGTGGGTCGTTGTCATCGCACTATCCTCCGATTGCGGCATCGTAAGCCGCAAGGGTCACGACCGCACGCTCACGGACCTCTGCTGCCGTCATGCCGGGCTTGTAAAGGCTGGTTCCGAGACCAAAGGCGGTGATGCCTGCACTGGTGTATTCGGAGAAGTTCTTGTCTGAAACGCCACCCACAGCGGCAATGACCAGATCCTTCGGCAAAATTGTGCGGATGGCATTGATGCCGGACGGACCAATAATGCTGGCCGGGAAGAATTTCAGACCCGTTGCGCCAACCTTGGCGGCAACGAGAGCTTCGGTCGGTGTCAGGACACCAGGCATCGTTACCATGCCCTTCACCCGGGCCGCGACGATGACATCAGGGTCTGCATTCGGGCTGACCATAAGTTTGCCGCCGGCCGCATCGAGTTGTTCAACTTCTTCGGTCGTCAGTACGGTGCCGGCACCGATCAGGCAGTCGGCCGGTGCCATTTTCGCGGCGATTTCAATGGAGCGGAACGGCTCGGGCGAATTCAGCGGAATTTCGATGGCACGAAAACCGGTTTCGATCAGGGCGCCGACGACGCCTTCCGTTTCCTCGGGCTTGAGGCCGCGTAGAATCGCGATCAACGGGTATTTGATGGAAGGAAAGGGGATACGCATGATAGTCGTCCTTATGCCCAGATGGCGTTTGCGGCGGCGAGCAATCCGCGCCGTACGGCCTCGTCTGCGTCGATGACCGTATAGGGAATGGAGAGCGCTCTGAAGGCGCCCTCGTAGAGAGCGGAAAGTGGCCCGGAACCGATCAAGACAACCGGCGTATCTTTCGAGGCGATGGCGTGCGCGCCGGAAATCTCGAGGCCGATCATGATGCCGGAGAGCTTGGCTTTTGCGTCCGTCGCCGAAAGTCCATGCAGCAGCTGGCCAGAGCGGAGGGTGAACAGGCGGTTGGTCGCCATCTGCGGGCGCTCGTAGATATCAGCCACCGCTGCCTTGAATGCCGCGTGGTCGCCGGTGAAGCTTTCCGCTTCCGCCAGTGCATGCGACAGGATCGTCTGCTTGGAGATGACGTCGAACAGCTCACCGGTCATGAAAGTTGCAAACCCCGTGACCTGTTCACCACTGACGGTTACCCACTTGGAATGCGTTCCGGGCATGCAGACCAGTTTTTCGCCTCCACCGGCCGAGGTCAGTGCACCCAGCAATTGGGTTTCTTCGCCACGAATGACATCGGGCGCGGTAGCTGCACGCTGGGCGAGACCCGGCAAAATGCGAACGTCACGTTCCTGCCCCGGTACACGCACTGCCCCATTCATCACCGAGGAAAGGGTGGCGGGCACGTCGATGTAGCCGGCTTCAACCCAGCCCTGGCGTGCGCCGGCCATGCCGCAGACGAGAACCGGAAGGCCTGCCGGGGCCTGAATGGCATCGAGATGGGTTTGCAGCACCTCCGCGAAGCCGGTACGCATGGCGGTCGTCATGCCTTCCGCGCTACGTCTTTCGGCAAGCACCTCGCCCGATCGGCTCATCAACCAGAGCCGGAAACTGGTTGTTCCCCAGTCGACGGCGATAAAAGCGGGTTCGGACATTATAAAAGGCCTCCGTCTACAATAATGGATTGCGCCGTGATGGCGCGTGATGTCGATGATGCGAGAAACAGGCACGGGCCCGCGAGATCGTCTGCAAGAAGCGTTCGCTTCAGACACTGACGTTGTGTCGTCGTGACAATGGAATCATCGGTAAGCCAGAGTTCCTTTTGCCGTTCGGTCACGATCATGCCCGGCAAGAGTGCATTGACGCGGATGTTTTCCGGCCCAAGTCGCCCGGCAAGGCTTTTTGTCAGTCCGATGATGCCGGCTTTTGCCGTTGCGTAGGAGGGCAGGTCTCCCATGTTGAGAAGGAAGGAGATCGATGAAAAATTGATGATCGAGGCTTCGCCGGCTTGTCGCAGAAAAGGCAGAGCAGCCTGAGTGACGAAGAACATCTGCTTCAGATTGACCGACTGGTTGTTGTCCCAATAGCTTTCCGTCACGGTGTCGATGTCGTGGCGGTCATCCCAGGCGGCATTGTTGACGAGTACCTTGATTCCGTCCGTCGCTCGGGCAGCGTCCTTCACCACGTCGCCAATCTCCGATGTTTTACGCAGATCGGCGTTGAAAAATCGCACGGGATTCCGGGTCGTTGCCGAAAGTCTCTCTGCAAGGGCTATGCTTGGCTCTTCGGCAATGTCTATGAATGATACTCTTGCACCTTGAACGGCAAAGGCCTCTACGAGCGCTGCGCCAATGCCTGAGCCGCCTCCCGTAATCAGGACGCCCTCGTCCTGGAGATCCGGAAACTTGGCTTCGATCATAATGTCGTCTCGTGGGGTTTGTGCTTGCTTGTTCCATTATTTGGAACTAGATTTTAATAAATGGAATTATTCTCTTGGCTTCGAATGGATGTCAAGGCAGATAACGGCGGATATATCATGGCCAATGGCGACAGGATGAGCGCCTCTTCGGACGTCAATTCCCGTGAGGACAGCACGACAGGCACATTGGGAAAGGCCATTTCTCTCTTGGAACTGGTCGCGATTGCTGAAAAGCCGATGCGTTTCACCGATATCGTCGAAGCGTCCGGTCAGCCGCGTGGGACGGTCCACCGCCAGTTGACGCATCTCGTTGCTGAGGGTTTGATCGAACAGTCTGCCGACCAGACCTATGCCGTTGGCTTGAGGCTTCTGCGATTTGCAGCGCGGGCATGGAGTGGAAACGATCTTCGCAGTGTCGCTACCTCTCATCTGACAGCCCTGCACGAAGCAACAGGAGAATCTGTTCATCTTGGCGTTCTGTACGGCGGGGAGGTCACCTATCTCGACAAGATCGAGGGGAAGCATGCCCTTCGAATGCATTCGCAGGTCGGCAATTCGTCTCCGGCCTATTGTACCGGAGTTGGCAAGGCAGCCTTGTCGCTCCTGTCCGATCTGGAAGTCAGGACTATTGCGGCAAATCTGAATTTCCATCGCTTTACGGAAAACACTCTTCTCGACGCCGAAGCACTTCTTGCTGAAATATCTGCAATCCGTAACACTGGGTTTGGTTTTGATCGACAGGAGCACGAAGTCGGCATTCACTGCGTCGCCGCGCCGATTAAGGCGACAGGGCGCAACTTTCAGGCGGCGGTGTCTGTGACGGGACCCGCCTACCGCATTAGCCTGGAACAATTGACGTTGTGGGGAACTCTTGTTGGCGAAACCGCCGAAAAAATAGCGCTGGAGCTACGTTACAGGCTGCCGCCTGTTGCGGGGTCCCATTGAAGACACGGGGAAGAACCGTTAGGCGGAAAGTTCTTCCTTTTGTGCATATATGATTAAATATTCAACTTTTGTTTGCATGAATCGTTTTGGTGAGTAAATTTCACAACAATCGCCATGCGAAATTTTAAACTTCGCTACGGCCTCTCCCATTTTCGAAGAATCGCTTTGATGCAGAATATGAAGACGACCGCCGTTCCGACGTTTGGTGTTGATTGCGTTCGAGAGATCGCAGGTCTCAACACGCAATTCGATATTTTCCGGTTTCTGAAACGCCTAACGGAGGCGTGGGAGTTCAAGGCCTTCATGGTTCTGGACCTGTCGGCGGAAATCACCAGCGAACTGTCGCAACACACCATCATCACAAGCTGGCCGGCAGAACTCCTGCAACGCTATGACGAGGAAGGGCTGTTGCAGGAGAGCAAGGTTATGGCGCACCTGCGCAAAACCACCACACCTTTTGACGTCTCCGTTGATTTCCTTTCCAAGGGAACGGATACAACCGCCAAGAAAACGCTTATCGGCCTCTTCGAGAGGTTCGAAATGGTCAACTCCGTCTGGTTTCCGGTGCACGACGTGACGGCATATCGGGGCGCGGTTTCCTTTTCGGGGAACAAAACTCCCTTGGGCCAGGGGCAGATTGCCGAACTCTTTTACATAGCAACGCATATATTCGCGCGTCTTTCGGAAATTCGGCGCCAGGATCTGCGTGTTCCCGAAACGTTGAGCGAAAGGGAAATCGACTGCCTGAATTGGACGGCGGCCGGCAAGACAAGCGCTGAAATCGCCGAGATCATGATGTTGTCGGAGCACACCATCAATCATTATCTGAACCGGGCGACGAAGAAACTCGACACCGTCAACCGCACGCAGGCAGTAGCAAAGGCTTTACGTGTTGGTCTGATAAAATAACGAAATCGCTATTTTATCATTGTGATAAACCCTTTCGTGGGCGATCCTCTTTTCGAATCACCGGAAAGGAGAAATCGTTTGCCGGAAAAGCGTAAGGTAAAAGCGGGATTTTCTCCTACCGTCGATTGCGCTGTGCTGGTCGTTGCTGCCGAAAAGGGTTTTGCTGCCGATGAAGGGGTGGCGCTGGAGCTTGTCCGCAAGAAAACTGCGCGCGCTGTCATCGGCGCGCTGAGCGAAAACGAAGTAGAGATTGCCCACCTGCCGGCGCCCGTTCCTGTTGGTTCCGCAGTCGGGCTCGATGATGTGCCTGATGGTGTCATCGGAATTTTTACGCTGGCCCTTGGTGGCTCGGCGATTACTGTTTCCCACGAATTCTATGATGAACTGTATCGCGAAGGGCTGAAACTGCCTGACCCTGCCGCGTTCGGCCGAGCCGTGGCGCGTGTCTGCGGTGCGCGCAGAGCATCCGGTGAAAATCCGCCCGTCTTTGCCATGGAGAGCATTGTCTCGACGCCTTTCTACGTGTTGCGATATCTTCTGGGGAGTTGTGGTGTCCTGCTCGGACGCGACATGGAAATTGTCGAAGCGGCGCCGGACGCGCTGCCGACATTGATCGAGGGTGGCAAAGTCGACGCCATTTACACGGCCGAGCCAGCGGGGAGCGCGGTTGTGCTGACGGGCGCGGGGCGGATCGTCACGACAGGAGCCCTTATCTGGCAAAATGCACCGGAAAAATTGCTGGCTACGAAGCGACAATGGGCAGATGAGAACGCGGATCTGCTGGAAGGATTGCTGCGGGCTCTCTATCGGGCCGGAGAATGGTGTACGAACCAGGCCAATATCGAAGAACTGGCCGGTATCCTCGCAGCGCCGCATTATCTGCAGACCAACGGCGAATTTCTGCTGCCTGCCTTGACGGGATACATCTCAACTTCCGTGCGTGATATGCAGCGGCATCCCGAATTCTTCGTCACAAGCGCAAAGGCCGCCAACTTTCCCTGGCAGAGCCAGGCACTGTGGTTCTTCAGTCAGATGTTGCGCTGGGGTGAGATTGCCGGGAACTTGCGCCACGATGCGAAAATTGTTGAAGCCGCGCAAAATGCTTACAGGCCGGACATCTACCGCAAGGCAATGAAGCCGCTTTTTGTGCCGGTGCCAGGTGCGAACCTCAAGCTCGAAGGCACGTTGAAACATCCCGTCTATGTCGGAGCATCGCGCACAGGTCTTGTGCTCGGCCCCGACCGTTTCTTCGACGGCCGTGTTTTCGACCCGGAAACGCTTGAGATGGACGACGAAATCTGAAAGCCGACAGATCATGGTGCTTTGACATTGTCGGAGCGCTTCGGCTTGTCTATGGGTGGCGTGAAGACGCATCCCGCGTTTCTGCGGATGACGCAGTGGAGTACGAAGCACATGGCAGAGGTCAGCAAGCATCAGGTCGAAAAAGCGCTGGAGGCAATCGTCTATCCCGGCAGCGGCAAAAGCATTGTGAGCCTTGGCATGGTGTCTGAGATATTCATTGCCGACGCGAAGGCTTATTTTTCGATCACGGTCCCGGCGGACAAGGCCTCGGAGATGGAGCCACTGAGGCTTGCGGCCGAACAGGCTGCAAAGAGCGTCCCCGGTATCTCTGGTGCGGTCGTCGCCCTGACTGCTGATCGCAAACCCGGTCAGCAACAGGCGGCCCGCCCGGCCGCCGCAGCTGGTCGCGCGCCTGCCCAGCCCCAGGCACCACGCGGTACGAAGGTCGGCGTTCCCGGTATCGGTGCCATCATCGCGGTCGCGTCGGGTAAGGGTGGCGTTGGCAAATCCACCACGGCAGTCAATCTGGCGCTCGGACTTCAGGCGATAGGCCTGCGTGTCGGCATTCTCGATGCCGACATCTATGGGCCGTCACTGCCCCGGCTTTTGAAAATTTCGGGTAGGCCCGAGCAACTTGAAGGCCGGATCATCGTTCCGATGGAAAATTACGGCCTCAAGGTCATGTCCATGGGGTTCCTCGTTGATGAGGAAGCGGCCATGATCTGGCGCGGCCCGATGGTGCAATCCGCCCTGATGCAGATGCTGCGCGAGGTTGCCTGGGGTGAGCTGGATGTTCTGGTCCTGGACATGCCGCCCGGCACGGGCGATGCGCAACTGACCATTGCCCAACAGGTTCCTCTGGCGGGTGCCGTGATCGTTTCGACCCCGCAGGATCTCGCCCTGATCGATGCGCGCAAGGGTATCACCATGTTCCGAAAGGTCGAGGTGCCGCTGCTCGGTATTGTCGAAAACATGAGTTACTTCATCGCTCCTGACACGGGTGCGCGCTACGATATTTTCGGTCACGGCGGTGCCAAGGCGGAAGCCGAACGCATCGGTGTGCCGTTCCTCGGAGAGGTGCCGCTGACCATCAGCATTCGAGAGATGTCGGATGCCGGCACGCCTGTTGTCGCTGCGGAGCCGAATGGTCCGCAGGCGCAGATTTATCGCGAAATCGCCGAAAAGGTTTGGGCGAGAATTGGTGCAGGAGAACGAAAAGCCGCGCCGAGAATAGTCTTCGAATAAGACAAAAGTCTATGTCGCGGCGTGCTGTTGCGACAATGGCTGTTTTAAATTATCCGGTTAAAACAGCCTGTTAAATGGACGTTGTTCGAAACTGATACGCCCGTCATAACGTTTATGCAGGGAGCTGCCGGCACGTTTGAAAAAATAGTGCTTGATTCCGTGTGGCATAGGGCGCATACGCCAGCGCCGTTTGGCTCATGGATCGTCTGAAGGCAGGCGAGACACAAAATCTGAAGCGTTGAATGTTTCTCTGAGTGAGACATTCCACGGTTTGCCGATAGCGAGTTGGATGTGTTAAGCAGCACTGCGGTCGTAGCGCGAACGCAGACCGGAGAAACGGATTGATAAAAGCCTATCGCGCCAATTGCGAGGCAATCGACCTGTCGCCAGACGATGGGATCGAACAGATTCCGACCGATATCGTGTGGATCGATCTCGTCAATCCTGACAGGGCGGAGGAGAAGCGTGTCGAAAGTCTGCTTGGCTTCGATCTGCCGACCCGTGAGGATCTCAAGGACATCGAGCCTTCCAGCCGACTTTACACGGAAGGCGGCAATGTCTTCATGACCGCCTCGCTGGTCTGGAAGGTCGATTCGGAAGATCCGCGCCTGACGGATGTCGCCTTCATCCTGGCTGGTGAACGTCTCGTCACGATCCGTTATGCCGAACCGAAATCCTTCAACCTGTTCATTTCCGCAATCACCCGCGTACCGCACGACATGCGCAGTAGAACCGCGCTCTTGTTGAAGCTGCTGGAAACCATTGTCGATCGCACGGCTGAAATTCTGGAAAACTCGGTGGTCGGTATCGACAACCTGGCTGCGGATATTCTCGGCAGCCAGTCGCGCAACAAGCGCAAGGCACCACGATATCTCGAAGATCGTCTCGCCAATATCGCATCCTATCACCGCCTGATCTCGAAGGTTCGTGACAGTCTGGCCTCGTTGGCGCGCATGCAGACGTTTCTGCACACGACGGTTCAGATTCAGAAGGACAAGGAAGCCAGGGAACTTGGCAAGTTGATCGTGCGCGATATCCAGTCGCTTTCGGAACACGCCTCCTTCATTTCCGGCAACCTGACGTTTCTGCTGGATGCGTCGCTCGGCATCATCAATGTCGAGCAGAATGCCATCATCAAGATTTTCTCCATCGCCTCGGTGGTCTTTTTACCGCCCACACTCGTGGCGTCGGTCTATGGTATGAACTTTGAGATCATGCCGGAGTTGAAATGGGCGATCGGTTATCCGGTTGCGCTGTTCATCATGGTGATGTCGGCAATCATTCCGTTTCTTTTTTTTCGTTGGAAGGGCTGGCTCTAACGGGTCAGGATCATCATGTCGCAAGTCTTCGACAAAGACTCTACCGAAAAACCCGAGGCGGGTGAGGACCATGCCAATAAGGGCCTCTATGCGGCCATTCTGGGCTCCATCGGCGTTGTTTATGGTGATATCGGAACAAGCCCGCTTTATGCCTTCCGTGAAGCGCTGCGCCCTATTTCCCATGACGGCGTGACCACCGACGAAGTCATTGGTCTCACCTCTCTGATGATCTGGGCTTTGACGATCATCGTGACGTTCAAATATATCAGCCTTCTTTTGCGCGCCGACAACGACGGTGAGGGTGGTACGCTCTCGCTCCTTGCCTTGTTGATGAAAACCGCAGGCACGCATCGTAGCGTCCTCATTTTTCTCGGCCTGATCGGCGCGGCGCTGTTTCTAGGCGACGCGATGATCACGCCAGCGCTTTCCGTGCTCTCTGCTGTTGAGGGCCTGAAGCTCGTTACGCCGGCCATGGATGAGTTCATCATCCCGATCTCTGTCGGCATTCTGATTGGTCTCTTTGCCATCCAGTCGCACGGTACGGGAACGGTCGCGAAATTCTTCGGTCCGATTACGGCAATCTGGTTCATCGTCATGGGTGGCATCGGTTTTGTTCACATCGCCGACGATTTCAATATTCTTTACGCATTCAACCCTTGGAACGCTGTCACGTTTTTGGCCAATGAGGGCTTTTACGGCATCGTCGTTCTGGGCGCGGTTTTCCTGACGATCACCGGTGCTGAAGCGCTTTATGCCGACCTCGGCCATTTTGGTCGCCGCCCCATTCAATGGGCGTGGTTCTGCCTGGTGTTTCCGGCTTTGACGCTGAATTATCTCGGTCAGGGTGCGCTGGTCCTCAAGGACCCGGCCGCAATGTCCAATCCGTTCTATCTGATGTTCCCTCAATGGGCGATTTTGCCGGCTGTCATTCTGGCGACGGCGGCGACGATCATCGCCAGCCAGGCGGTCATTACAGGCGCATTTTCTCTTGTTCGACAGGCCATCCATCTTGGCTATCTGCCGCGCATGGAAATTCTCTTCACCTCGGAAACCAATACAGGGCAGATTTATCTGCCGGCCGTGAATACGGTTCTGCTGTTTGGCGTCGTTGCCCTGGTTCTGACGTTCAAAAGCTCGGATGCACTTGCGACCGCTTACGGTATCTCCGTGACCGGCGCGATGGTCGTGACAAGCCTTATGTTCTTTGAGTTCGTTCGTAAGCGTTGGCAGTGGCCACTTTATCTCGCCGTCGGCGTGCTGGCGCCACTTCTCGCGCTTGAGCTCGTCTTCCTGGGTGCCAACCTCCTCAAGATTCACGATGGCGGTTACGTGCCAGTCCTGCTGGCGATTGCCTTTACGGTGATCATGACAACATGGCAGCGTGGTTCGAAAATCCTGTTTGCCAAGACCCGCCGCACCGATGTGCCGTTGAAGGCGTTCATTGCGTCGGTAGAGAAAGAAAGCGCCCACGCCCCCGTTCGGGTACCCGGCACAGCGATCTTCCTTACGGGCGATCCGGAAACCGCACCGGCTGCGTTGCTGCACAATCTCAAGCACAATCACGTTCTGCACGACAAGAACGTCATCCTGACAATCCGCACCGAGGACCAGCCGCGCGTTCATCCCGAAGACCGTTATACGTTGACGAAGATGAGCGAACGTTTCGTGGTGGTTGAACTGCATTTTGGCTTCATGGAAACGCAGAACGTCACCCAGGGTCTCGGTTATCTCAGGCGTACCGGCTACAAGTTCGACATCATGTCGACCTCGTTTTATCTCGGCCGTCGAAAGCTTGTGCCGGACCCGAAGTCAGGCATGCCGGGTTGGCAAAACCGCCTGTTCATTGCGCTTGCCGAAACGGCGGCCGACCCGTCGGATTACTTCCGACTTCCGGCCAACCGTGTTGTGGAACTGGGCTCTCACGTCGTCATCTGACTATTAGAAACTGGTTACACATTAACGTGAAGCCGTATCCGCCCCCGGCGTTAACCAACCATCAAGGTTAATAAGAGATTCTCGAACGCATGTAACAAGTGTGGTTGCCTGTGTTCGGAGTGCGGGTTTTGCGTTCGAAAAGTGTCATGCGTCGTCGGTCCTTTGCGTCCGTTGAAAAATGGGCTTCGCCCGTTGTGTTCGGCCTGGCCGCCTGGCTAGCCTTTCCGTCATTCGCCGCGCGAGCGGATCTGGCCTCGCTGCTGGCGGGTTTGGACAGGGGAGGCGAACAATGGCGGATGGTGCTGACCAATTCACCGGCCGGTTCAGTCCATAACGCCTCGCTTGCATTTGATGAGGCCAAGGACACAACCCTCTCAGGCAGTGGCATGACCTTGCCGGATGGCCGAAAGGTTGCTTTCGTTACCAACAAGAAGGGTGAGGAAACGTCGCCGGACAGCGACCGCGTCAATCGCTCGGCAAAGAAGGGCCGGGTGGTCGCCACCGAAATCATGCAGCCGCCCAAAGCATTCACTGCCGGTTCCGTTCTCCAGCGCACCAGCATGTTGGATATCGAGCCGTTAAAACGCAAGGACCGCGCCGGTTTCGTGAAATCGAAACGCAGCAAGGACGTGGAACTGGCGTCTTTCTATTTCCGTCGTGAGGAAAAGAAGGCTGACAAATCAGTCTCTCCAATGCTGGCTGAACTGGTGACCAATCGCACGCCGGATATTCTTGCCACCGCTTATGCACCGGCCGAGCCGGATTTTGCCCGCGAGTCGCCGTTTGATGCGATTCTCAAGAAGCCGGATGCGGGTCGCTTTGTGCCCAAAATCGGTGAAGGCGATCACGCCTGGGCCGCGACGGCTCTCCCAGCCGACGTTTTTTCCGCTGCTGAACAGCAGTGCCTTGCGTCCGGCATCTATTTCGAGGCCCGAGGCGAGTCCGTCAAAGGTCAGGCGGCAGTGGCGCAGGTTATCCTGAACCGTGTGCGTAACCCCGCTTATCCCAAGACTATTTGTGGTGTTGTTTATCAGAACCAGGATTGGCGCAATCGCTGCCAGTTTTCCTTTGCCTGTGACAACATCAGGGACCGCGTCAACTCGCAGCGCCACTGGAAGATGGCACGTGAGGTTGCGATGGCGACCACTTCCGGCAAGATCTGGCTGACCGAAGTGGGTTCAGCGACCCATTACCATGCGGTTTACGTGCGTCCCGCCTGGGGCAAGACGATGAAGAAGGTCGGGAGAATCGGCTTGCACGTCTTCTACCGGACGTATGGCGGCGGCTGGAGCTGATAAGCACCCGAAATTGTCGCATTTTTCGTGTCAAAAATGCCGATTCCCGCGACAAACATCACCTGCAAATGCCGATTTTGGTGCAAGTCATTGTTTTTCAATGATTAATTTGTGCTGAATCAAGCGGTGTCAGTGCCTTGACTACAGAAGCCCCTAAAACTATGTTGCGGCCGACTTCAGAGCGGGCTGGAACAGGCTTAATCCGTCACCGTTTACAACTCCAAAGGGTTCTGGCATGGCTGGAACGGAGGAAATGGGCAGGATTTCGAGATGACTAGCAACCGTAACGATAGTCTGGACGAGCGCCGCAAGCGCCTAGCCGATGAACTGGCGAAGGTGAAGGCGGAGGATGAGGCGGAAGAGAGGGCGGAGCGCAACGCAGCCGAAAGCCGAAAAGGCTTTGCGACGGCGATCAAGCTTTCCTCTGAGTTCATTTCGGCCATCTTGGTCGGCGCTATGCTGGGTTATCTTCTGGACTATTTTGCCGGCACGTCGCCGTGGGGGATGATCGTTCTTCTCCTTCTCGGTTTCTGCGCAGGCGTACTGAATGTGTTGCGCGCAGCAGGCATGGTGGCAAAGTCGCCATTGCTGGAGAAGGCGGACAAAAAGGACGAGGGTGGAAAGCACGGTCTGTGACCAGCTTTTCGGATAATTGAGAGATGGTGCCGCTACGCGCGGCGACAGGTAAAGAGGGCAGCCGGTGGCAAACGATCCGACCCATCAGTTCTTGGTGCAGCCGATCATTCCGATCGAAATCGGTGGAGTCGATTTTTCGTTCACCAATGCGTCGCTTTTCATGGTCGCGACCGTCGCAGCCGCTTCAGGCTTTCTGTATTTCGCAACGTCGACGCGCGGTCTGATCCCGACCCGTATGCAGTCCGTCGCGGAAATGTCTTACGAATTCATCGCTTCGATGTTGCGTGAAGGCGCAGGCAAGAAGGGAATGGTTTTCTTCCCCTTCGTGTTCTCGCTGTTCATGTTCGTGCTGACCGCGAACCTTCTCGGCATGTTCCCGTATTTCTTCACGGTTACCAGCCAGATCATCGTTACCTTCGCGCTTGCCTGCCTGGTTATCGGCACGGTCATTGTCTACGGTTTCTACAAGCACGGCCTCCATTTCCTCGGCGTTTTCGCGCCGTCTGGTGTTCCGGCAGCACTCTTGCCGCTTGTTTCGGCAATTGAAGTGATTTCGTTCCTGTCCCGTCCGATCAGCCTCTCCGTTCGTCTCTTCGCGAACATGCTGGCCGGCCACATCACACTTAAAGTCTTCGCAGGCTTCGTTGCATCCATGAGCGCGCTCGGCGCGATCGGTGTCGGTGGCGCAATCCTGCCTCTTCTCATGACGGTCGCCATGACCGCTCTAGAATTTCTCGTTGCCTTCCTGCAAGCCTACGTCTTCGCGGTACTGACATGCATGTACCTGAACGACGCCGTGCACGGTGGTCACTGAGAAGTAAAGTCGCTGGCCCCGGCAATCGGGTGTCAAAAACAGCCGCAAACAACCATTTCGAAGGAGTCTCACATGGAAGCGGAAGCAGCAAAGTTCATCGGCGCAGGTCTCGCATGCCTCGGCATGGCTGGTACGTCTCTCGCACTCGGCCGTATCTTCGGTGATTACCTGTCCGGCGCACTGCGCAACCCGTCTGCTGCTGACAGCCAGTTCGGCCGTCTGGTATTCGGCTTCGCCGTTACGGAAGCTCTGGGCATCTTCTCGCTGCTCGTTGCTCTCCTTCTCCTGTTCGCTGTCTAATATCGGCATCAGGTTTGGATCACGGCTCGCAGATCAGCGTGCCGTGATCCTTCGCATTTGCAGTACCCCTGGAGGTGAGCATGTTCGTGACCGAGGCTTTTGCCCAGTCAGCACCGGCGTCTACTGAAACGACGACGCAAACACCGGCTGCAGGCCACGCAGCCCCGGAAGCAACGCATACGGAAACCGGCGTGGCGCATGGCGCCGAACACGGTTCCGGCGTATTTCCGCCGTTCGACCAGTCGACATATGCATCCCAGCTTCTCTGGCTGGCCATTACGTTCGGCCTTTTCTACGTGCTCATGCAAAAGGTCATCGTACCGCGCGTCGGCAGCATCCTTGAAGATCGCCACGGGCGTATCGCACAGGATCTCGACGAAGCGGCCCGGCTGAAGTCGGAAGCCGACGCAGCCGTCGAAACCTATGAAAAAGAACTTGCTGCTGCACGTGCAAAGGCGAGCTCTATCGGTTCTGCTGCTCGCGACGCCGCAAAGGCGAAAGCGGACGCTGACCGTGTTGCCATCGAGGCAGACCTTGCGGACAAGCTCGCAGCCGCTGAAAAGCGCATTGCCAGCATCAAGGAACAGGCTTTTGCCGACGTCGGTAATATTGCCGAAGAAACCGCGACCGCGATCGTTGACCAGCTGGTTGGCGCCAAGGTCAAGGACACAGACGTTAAGGCTGCTGTTGCTGCCGCTTCGGAAGTGAAGGGAGTCTGATCATGGCGTTTGATGCATCATTTTTCGCTCTCGTCGGTCTCGTTCTCTTCTTCGTGCTGATTGCCTACCTCAAGGTTCCTGGCATGCTGGCGAAGTCGCTCGACGAGCGCGCGCAGAACATCACTGAGGAACTGGCGGAAGCCAAGCGCCTGCGTGAAGAGGCTCAGCATCTGCTGGCCGAGTACCAGCGCAAGCGTAAGGAAGCTGAAGCCGAAGCTGCTGGCATTGTTGCCGCGGCTGAGCGTGAAGCGGCTGCTCTGACGGCTGAGGCCAAGGCAAAGACGGAAGAATTCGTTGCACGCCGTACGGCTCTTTCAGAGCAGAAGATCAAGCAGGCCGAAGAAGACGCCATTGGCGCCGTTCGTTCTGCTGCTGTCGACATCGCGATTGCGGCGTCCGAGAAGCTGATTGCCGACAAGACGACGGCTGCTGCGAAAGCGAAGCTTTTCACCGCCACCATCGGCGAAGTGAAGTCGAAGCTGAACTAAGTTTCCTTCAGTCGTAATGAAAAGAACCCCTCCGGCTTGCCGCGAGGGGTTTTTTGTTTCGCGTACTGGCGATGCGCCAGATATGTTCGCGACCGTCTATAAACAAGCGGATTGCGGCGAGCGGTCATCTGTTGTCGCGATGAAGACGTGTCCGCACCAAACTCAGGGCGCTTCGCCGCTCTGGGCCATAAATGTCATTCGATGAAGGCATCCCTCAAAAGAAGAGCCCAATGATCTACCGGCGGGAACGTCTGCGGTCTGGCTCAGTCCTGGCGCAGTGGCCGGAAGCTCATGCGATGCAATGGGCAGGGGCCATGATCGTCAATGGCGCGCAGATGGGCGGCTGTGCCATAGCCCGCATGCCCCTCGAAGCCATAGGCGGGGTGCACCTGCGCGGCACGCTCCATCATCCTGTCCCTTGTGACCTTGGCAATAATCGACGCTGCGGCAATCGATAGCGAACGGCTGTCGCCTTTAATGACAGCCTTTGACCGGCAGGCGATGCCGGGTGGCATATCGCGTCCATCCGCCAAAACGAGAGATGGCGACACGGGAAGACCGAGCACGGCGCGTCGCATCGCGTCAAGGCTGGCGCGCAGGATGTTCATGTCATCGATCAGTGCTGGACCGGAGGAAGCGATGGAAACAAGCGAGGTTTCCATGATCTGTTTGAACAGCGCTTCTCGTTTTGCCTTGGAAAGCTTTTTTGAATCGTTGAGACCAGACGGAATATTGTCGGGGTCGAGAATAACGGCGGCTGCGACAACCGGGCCCGCAAGTGGTCCGCGCCCGGCCTCATCAGTCCCGGCAACGGGCCACAATCCGCCAGCCTTCGCCTCCAGTTCCAGGGAAAAATCCGGACCAGTGTCCAGCAGGTCGAAAAGAGCGGGAGAATCGGATGCGGTGCGGCGTTTCATGCGGCAGAAACTGGCACACACACCCGATCTCCTGCAAGCCCCCGGAAAGCGAGCGATGGGAAACAACCAGCCGATCAAGGGGCGTGGCGGACTGCATCCACAGGTCTTCATGACCGTGATCCTCCAATGGGGCGGCAGGAGGAGTGATCGCACGCGAGGCGGCGGTTCCGGGGACATTATGACCGGCGCACCAGGGAAAACGCGTCGGACATTTCATTCAGCGTGTCGTGTAAAAGCATTGAGCGATTCAACGCTGACGACATGCGCGATAACAGGCATCTGACGCGGGATATCCCCGCGCAGGTCAAAGTAGAGAAAGCTGTACGCCGGAACCACCCGGCGGTTTGAACAGATCGTCGCGGAGAAGAATGCCGCGACGCACCAGTCCGAGCCGCTTCGTTGCCATTTCGAACCGGCGTCCGATCTGCCAGGCGTAGGGACCTGCGCCCTTCATGCGCTTGCCGAACTCGGCGTCGTAATCCTTGCCGTCGCGCATGGAGCGAACGAGTGACATCACATGCCGGTAGCGGTCAGGATAATTCCGTAGCAGCCAGTCGCGAAACAGCGGGCTGACTTCCAGTGGCAAACGCAACAACACGTAAGACGCCTCTGTGGCACCAGCGGCTTTGCCGGCTTCCAGTATCCGCTCGATCTCGTGGTCGTTGAGAGCAGGGATAACAGGCGCCATCATCACGGCTGAGGGAATGCCTGCGTCCGTCAAAGTCTTGATCGCCTCAAGCCGTTTTGCCGGTGTCGAGGCGCGTGGTTCCATCGTGCGCGCCAGCTTGCGGTCAAGTGTGGTAACCGAGATACCGACCTTGACGAGCCCCTTACTCGCCAGAGGGGCTAGGATATCGATATCCCGTGTAATCAGCGCGGATTTGGTAACGATGGCGACGGGATGATCCGCCTCTGCGAGAACCTCGAGAATCTGGCGCATGATGCGCCATTCGCGCTCGATTGGCTGATAGGGGTCGGTATTGGTGCCGATGGCGATGACACGTGGCTTGTAGCCGGGCTTTCCGAGTTCTCTTTCAAGCAGCTTTGCCGCATCTGGCTTGGCAAACAGTTTCGATTCAAAATCCAATCCGGCAGACAGCCCCATATAGCTGTGTGTCGGGCGAGCAAAACAATAGATGCAGCCGTGTTCGCAGCCGCGGTAGGGATTGATGGAACGATCAAAAGGAATGTCCGGTGACTCGTTACGGGTGATGATAGAGCGTGGCTTTTCGACCTGCACTTCGGTACGGAACTCCGGCATGTCTTCAAGCGTCTGCCAGCCATCGTCGAACACTTCATGCTGCAATTGCTCGAAGCGCCCACCTGGATTGATGCCGGCCGCACGTCCGCGCCGGCGGTCGATCTCGATGCGCAAGCCCGATGCGTCGGCCATCGCGTTGGCAATATCTTGCGTATGGCCAGGCTGAAAGGCAGCCTCGCCCGAAAGCATATGGTCTCTCATCTGGGTGCTCCTTAGAGCGCATGCGCCGAAAAGGCCCATGAAACGCCCTAAACCGTTCCTCGCCGGACAGCGACTTCATCGCCTCTCCGAATGATTAAATTCCTACTGCAAAAAAGAGAACAATACAAGAACAAAATATCGTTGATCGCATATCATACTCGCCGGTTGTGATGCCACGCGGGCAAATATGGCGTCGCGATCGGGCGTTAATTTTAATGGAAGAGATCCTGTTTTCGAAATGCTGGCGCAGTGGCAATTTATTGTGCGATGCGTTAAAGCTATGCACATGTTGACAGTCATTATGGAATGCCGGGATCAGGAACCGGAACTGGCGCACACGCTTTCAGCGCTGGTGACCGGCGCTGTTGAAGGGCTGGTAAGCGATGTGGTGATCCTGGATCACGGTTCGCGCGATGGATCGTCGCGCGTGGCCGATGCCGCTGGCTGCCGTTTTTATGTGCAGTGGGACATCGATGACGTCATGCGCTCTGTCCGCGGCGAGTGGATTTTACTGGTGGAGCCGGGGGCACGTCCACAGACCGGTTGGATCGAAGATATTCTCGAATATGTCTCTATCAACAAGTCGCCAGCACGGTTTTCGCCGTCGCGACATTACAAACGCTCGTTCTTCAGTCGCATAGCGCGGCGTCAGCCGCCTTTGGAATATGGCTATCTCATGCCGAAGAAGCACGCCATGACGATTGCCAAGCCCGGCATGAACCTGTCGCAGCTCGTGCACGCGCAAAAGCCACGCCGCCTGACAGCGGAACTGATACCATCCTGGGTCTTGAGCGCTGCGCGCTAATTGACGAAGAGATCGCTGGTGGCGGTTACGATTTGCCGCGTTTGAGATGTTCATCCAGTCGCGGCATGATTTCCACGAAATTGCATGGCATGTGTCGGTAGTCGAGCTGCGCCTTGATGATGCCGTCCCAGGCGTCTTTGCAGGCGCCGGGCGAACCGGGCAAAACGAAGATGAAGGTGGCATTGGCGACCCCTCCCGTTGCCCTGGACTGGATGGTCGAGGTTCCGATCTTGTCGTAGGAAATGCGGTGGAACACTTCGGAGAAACCGTCCATCCGTTTTTCGAACAGGGGTTCCAGAGCCTCCGGCGTGACGTCGCGCCCGGTAAAGCCCGTGCCACCCGTGGTGATGACGACATCCACGTCGTCCGAAAGCGTCCAGTCGCGTACGGTTTCAAAAATCGCTGACTTGTCGTCCGGCACGATGGCGCGTGCAAAGAGCCGATGACCGGCCTCGGTGATCCGCGCTGCAAGTGTGTCGCCCGACTTGTCGTTTTCCAGCGTCCGCGTGTCAGAAACAGTCAGAACCGCGATGCCGACAGGAATGAAAGGTCTTTCGTTTGTCATGGCATCGTCCTCATTATGGATTGATCGTCAAATCGTTTGCGTGACCTGAAAATACCAGTCCGGTTTCTGGTTCCTAAGGGATATTTCGGCTGCCGTGGCTGCATCAAGAGACTGAAACAGACCAAAGCAGGTCGCGCCGGAACCGGACATGCGGACGATTGTGGCGTGGTGCTGCGCGAGCAAGGCTGAAATCTCAGAGATTTCCGGCAAGAGGGCTCTGGCTGGTGCTTCAAGATCGTTGCGGCTCTCCGCAACGAATGTCAGCCAATCTGCCTGTGGCTTTGCAGGCAGGGCAGGGTTGCTCTTGTTTTCTAACCGTCGGAAAATGTCCGGTGTCGAAACAGCCATCAACGGGTTGGCGAGTACCAGAAAAAGCTTTGGAAGATCGGTGATCACCTCGATTTCTTCGCCGATGCCGCGGGCAATCAGCGACTGGCTTTTAAGGCACATCGGGATATCGGCACCCAGCCGCAAAGCAATCTTTTCAAGCGATGCCGGATCGATTTTTGCATTCCAGTGTCGCAACAGACCGCGCAAGGTCGCAGCTGCATCTGCGGAACCTCCGCCGATACCGGAAGCCACAGGCAGATTCTTTTCAAGATGAATTTCGACGGGTCGTATGTCGGTGCCCGCAAGAGCCTCGCGTAGCAGGTCGCGTGCACGGGTAACGAGGTTGTTGTTACCGTCGCCAGCGCGAAGAACCTCGCCAAACGGACCGGAAATCGAAAAATTGTCCTCTTTCGCATCACGGATGCGAATCACATCGCCTGCTTCGGTGAAGGTCACCAGCGTTTCCAGAAGATGATAACCATCGGCCCGTTGGCCGGTCACATGCAGGGCGAGATTGATCTTGGCCGGAGCGGTTTCGATTGTCTCGACCGCTCCGGAAACGTCATTCGCTTGCATGCCGAGTCAGGATTTCTTGTCCGGATTTGCAGCGGGCGAAGGTGGGGCTGGCGGCGGCGGCGCAGCTTCCTTCTTTGCCGTGTTTTCGGCGTCCTTCTCCAGCGGCGGCAGACCGTTGGCGATCTTTTCCTGGACCTTGGCCTTGTCCACGTCGTCACTGTCGCCGATCAGTGCGCGGTTCCACTGATATACGGCCTCGATCTTGCGGCCAACGCGCCAATAGGCGTCGCCAAGGTGGTCGTTGATGGTTGGATCGCCGGCCTTGAGTTCGATCGCCCGCTCCAGCTCGGTGACCGCCTCATCAAAGGCTCCGAGACGATAATGCGCCCAGCCAAGTGAATCGACGATATAGCCATCGTTCGGACGAAGCTCGACAGCGCGGCGGATCATGTCCATGCCTTCATCGAGATTAACGTTCCGGTCTACCCAGGAATAACCAAGGTAATTGAGAACTTGCGGCTGCTCAGGGTTGAGCTCAAGCGCGCGTTTGAAATTCGGCTCTGCCTTGTCCCATTCCTTCAGGCGTTCGTAAGCGATGCCACGCTGGAAGAACACGGACCAGTCGGACTTCTGTGGCACGGAACCGATGATCTCGATGGCCTTGTCATAGTTTTCCGCCATGGCCTTGTAGTCCTTGGCATCGGAAAGCACGCTGCCATAGGCGAGATAGGAGCGGATATCTTTGGGGTCGGAATCGAGCAGCGACTTCAGGTGCTGGCGTGCTTCGTCAACCTTGCCGGTCTGGGCGAGGGTCAAGCCGAGCTGCAATTCGGAGATGCGATGCATCGGCGAATCCTTAGGCACCTCGCGGTAGAAGGCAATCGCCCGTTCCGGTTGCTTCTGTGCTTCGGAAAGGCCGCCGAGCAGGATCAGCGTATCGGCACTGTTGGGGTCGAGGCCACGCGACGTCTGCAGATAGAGCGTCACGATTTCTTCTGCACCCTCACGGTTGAGCGCGCCGGCAATCGAGAACATGACCGATGCGGCACCCTCGACGGCGTTGGTCACCTGCTGGGTCGGCTTTTCGCCTTTCTCGATCGATTCGCGCAGTGCTTTCAGCGGCGCGTAGTTCGGTGCGAATGTATCGCCAACAGCGATGGCGTCGAGCGCCTTCTGCTTGTTACCGGCTGTCGCCTCGAGACGAGCCAGGGCCATTACGGCACGCATATAGGTGTCGGATGCCGTGGCACCACCCTCGCGGTCGGTCACGGCCTCGTTCAGGCTCTTGCGCGCTGCGTCGATATTCCCGGCAACCAGCGCAATCGCACCGGCATTGTATTTCTGGAAGATCGAAATCCAGCCTGGGCCCTTCATGTTGTTGACGAGTGCCAGTGCCTCCTTCGGCTTGCCGGAGCCGGCACGCGCCCATGCGCTCAACAGCGTGTTGACCATACGGTCCAGATCGTTCGGGCCGGTATATTTCAGGATCTTCTCGGCCTTCGCGAATTCCTTGTCCTTGATCGCATCAAGGGCCCGCACGATGGTCGTCACGCGCTCAACCGAGGCGTCCTCCTTCAGCGTGTCTGCGATTTTTGCGCCAGCCTCAAAGTTGCCACTCAGCAGTTCGGCAATCATCAGTCGTTGGCGAATTTCGGAATTCGCAGGATCGTATTCCAGCGCCTTTTTGTAAAGCGAGATTGCCGTTGCATAGTCCTGATCGACGTCGGCTGTGCGCGCGGCAAGAAAGGCGCCAGAGAAGGTATTCACTTTGCCGGGATCGAAGGTAACGGTCTTTTCTTCCGGTTTCGTCTCCGCGAAGCCGGGTGTTGCACCTGCCCCAATGGTGAGAGCGGCGATAAGAGCCGCGCTGCAAAGAAGACGGAATGCTGGTTTGCGCCGCATGAGGGAACCTTTGCCTTTGTGCAGAAGCACGGAAAAATCAGTTTCCATTGTTTGGTCACGACAGAATGGCTTTTTTGGAGCAGGCCCGCAAGAAATTATGGCCGATTAGCTCTGTCGAAAGCGCCAGACGGGTGAAGGTGTCACCCGCCTTTCAAGGTCGCGGCTTAGATCAGTTCAAACGCTCGATGCAGAAGTCGATGACTTCCAGAAGCGCATTTTTCCAAGGGCTTTGCGGCAACGGAGCAAGCGCGTCACGGGCAATCGTCCCATAGTGGTTGGCGCGGCTGATCGTGTCGCCGAGGCCATTATATTTGGTGATAAGGCCCAGAGCTTTTTCGAGGTTTTCGTCGCTGCTCTCGCCTTTTTCGATCGCCGCGCGCCAGAAAGCCCGCTCATCTTCGGTACCGCGACGATAGGACAGGATAACCGGCAGGGTGATCTTGCCTTCGCGGAAATCGTCACCGGTGTTCTTGCCGAGGTCAGCGGACTTGCCGCCGTAGTCCAGCACGTCGTCAACAAGCTGGAACGCAAGTCCAAGGTTCATGCCGTAGGACTTCAGCGCGCTGCGGCTTGCCTTGTCCGTTTTGGCGACGATCGGACCCACTTCGGCCGCAGCGGCAAACAGAGCTGCCGTCTTGGCGCGAATCACCTGAAGATAATCGTCTTCGGTTGTTTCCATGTTCTTGGCGACAGAGAGCTGCAGAACCTCACCTTCGGCGATCACGGAAGCGGCAGTGGAGAGAACATCCAGCGCTTCCAGCGAGCCGACATCGACCATCATGCGAAACGCCTGGCCGAGCAGGAAGTCGCCGACGAGAACGCTTGCCTGGTTGCCCCAGATCGTGCGCGCAGTGGATTTGCCGCGGCGCAGGTCACTTTCATCCACGACGTCGTCGTGCAGAAGCGTTGCCGTGTGCATGAATTCGACACTGGTTGCCAGCTTGATGTGATGATCGCCCTCGTAACCGAACATCGAGGCGGAAGCCAATGTCAGCATCGGGCGCAGGCGCTTTCCACCGGAAGAGATGAGATGGTTGGCGACTTCCGGAATCATCTGGACATCGGAGCCAGCTCTGGAAAGGATAAGCTGGTTCACCCGTTCCATGTCAGGGCGGGTCAGATCGACAAGCGGCTTGACGGATGCGAGTTTGTTTTTGCTTTCTTCAAGCGGTATGACGACGCCCAAGGGACCGGACTCCTGTTCGAATTTGTATTCGACAATAAAAACTGGCGCTTGTCGCGGCAAGGGGCGAATTGCCGCGAGCCATTCAAAAAGATGGGAATTCAGGAATTAAGCAGGGTTATCCATGAAAGAATTGATCCGTACCAACGATGCCGTGCTGTTGTCCTTCGCTGAAAGTCTTATGAAGGATGCAGGTATTCATTGCTTGATTGCCGACCAGACGATGAGTGTTCTTGAAGGATCACTCGGGTTGTTGCCCCGCCGGTTTCTGGTGGAAGAGGACCGCGCCGATGAGGCGCGTCAGATTTTCGTGGATGCCGGCCTTGGCGACGAGTTGCGGGAAGAGAAAGCGTGACAGGCGTGTCAGGCGAGAAATCCGAAACAATCGACGCTTTTCACCGTGGCCGCTTTCATGTTCTCCAGCCAAAGGGCAGGGGCCATCGGGCCGGCATGGACGCAATGCTTCTTGCCTCGCTGGTCGCCGATGGAAAGTCGTGTCGCGTTGCCGATCTTGGTGCAGGTGCGGGGGCTGCCGGCATGGCGGTTGCCGCGCGGCTGGAAAAGGCCGAAGTAACGCTGTTCGAGCGTTCACCTGAAATGGCGGAGTTTGCGCGCCGCAGCCTGGCCCTGGCGGAAAACGCGGCATTTTCCGCGCGTGTTTCAGTCCAAGAGGCGGATGTTACTTTGCGGGCCAAAGCCCGTGCGGAAGCTGGCCTGCTGAACGAGCATTTCGACCACGTCATCATGAACCCGCCTTACAACGATGCCGGCGACCGGAAGACGCCGGATGCGCTGAAGGCTGAAGCGCATGCCATGACGGAGGGATTGTTCGAAGACTGGATCAGGACGGCCGGTGCGATTACGGTGTCGGGTGGGCAGCTTTCGCTTATTTCCCGGCCGCAGTCGGTGGCCGAGATCATTGCCGCCTGCGGCCGCCGTTTCGGCGGCATGGAGATTACTCTCATTCATCCCCGCCCGGGAGAAGATGCCGTCCGCATGCTGGTCACAGCCATAAAGGGGTCTCGGGCGCGACTGTCCTTTCGGGCGCCACTTGTCATGCATCAGGAGGATAACCACGCCTTCACATCCGTCGTAGATGACCTGAATAACGGCCGTATCGCTTATGTCCGCAACATCAACACAATGGGTCGCAACAGATAAATATCGCAAACCCACTGCGTTAGAACCATTGTGTTTTCCGGCGCGATACATACATCGGTTCGGAACAGAGTGGTTTGAGTGAGGATTTAATGGCCGGTTTTCTGAAGCGTCTGGTGCCGAAGCGGTTTCGCAAGCAGGAGACGGTTATTCCCGTGGTGCGCATGCATGGTGCGATCATGGCCGGTGGCAGCCAGTTCCGGCCTGCTCTCAACCTCGCGTCCTACGCGCCGCTTCTGGACAAGGCGTTTTCCATCAAGGACGCGCCTGTTGTCGCCATCTCGCTCAACTCGCCGGGCGGTTCGCCGGTGCAGTCGCGTATGATCTACAATCGCATCCGCCAGCTTGCCGAGGAAAAGAACAAGAAGGTTCTGATCTTCGTCGAGGACGTCGCGGCCTCCGGCGGCTACATGATTGCGCTGGCTGGTGATGAGATCATCGCCGATCCGACATCCATTGTTGGCTCCATCGGCGTGGTTTCCGGCGGCTTCGGTTTTCCCGATATGCTGAAGAAGATCGGTATCGAGCGACGCGTTTACACGGCCGGTGAAAACAAGGTCATCCTCGATCCGTTTCAGCCTGAAAAGGAGGGCGATATAGAGTATCTGAAGTCACTTCAGGTCGAAATCCACAATGTTTTCATCGATATGGTGAAGATGCGCCGTGGCGCGAAGCTGAAAGATGAGCCGACGATTTTCTCGGGACTGTTCTGGACAGGTATGCGTGGCCTTGATCTCGGCCTGATCGACGGGCTCGGCGATATGAAGGATGTCCTGCGCCGTCGTTACGGCGACAAGGTGAAGCTGCAGCTCATTTCCGGTGCGCGTTCCCTGTTCGGCAAAAAGGTGCCGGGCGTTGATGCCGCTCTTGGCATGAATGCCGAACGTCTCGCCGCAGGTGCGGTGTCGGGGCTTGCCGAGGTCGCCGAAGAAAAGGCATTGTGGTCCCGTTACGGCCTATGATGTTTCGGGAATAAAGCTTTTTCTGATGGCACAGCTCATTACAATTTTCATTCTGGTGGTTGGGGCCATCATTCTCTATCGCCGCTTCGTCAGCGACGCGCAAAAGCTGACGGCGAAGTCTCGTCAGCGCGAAAAGGAACGCGAAACCGGAGCGATCGGTACGCTCGTCAAGGACCCTGAAACCGGCGAATACCGTGTGAAACGAGAAGACGAGCCGTAAGCGGGCACCAAGGTGCATAAATCCTTGACCCCTTGGCTTTGGCATGGCACCTGTCCGCATCCGAAGTAAGTCAATGCTTACTTACCCTTTTTAGAGCTGCGATGACTGCAATGACCGATGTTCCAGACCATATGAACCCCAAGCGTTCTTTTCAGGCGCTGATCCTGACGCTGCATAACTACTGGGCCGACAAGGGCTGCGCGGTTCTGCAGCCTTACGATATGGAAGTGGGCGCCGGTACATTCCATCCTGCAACGACGCTGCGCGCGCTTGGGCCGAAGCCGTGGAAGGCAGCCTACGTGCAGCCGTCGCGGCGTCCTTCTGACGGTCGTTACGGTGAAAACCCGAACCGTCTGCAGCATTATTATCAGTATCAGGTCATCTTGAAGCCGAACCCGTCCAACCTCCAGGAACTCTATCTCGGTTCGCTGAAGGCCATCGGCCTTGATCCGCTGCTGCACGATGTACGTTTTGTCGAAGACGATTGGGAAAGCCCGACGCTGGGTGCCTGGGGTCTGGGTTGGGAGTGCTGGTGCGACGGCATGGAAGTGTCGCAGTTTACCTACTTCCAGCAGGTGTGCGGCATCGAATGCTCCCCGGTTGCCGGCGAACTGACCTACGGTCTGGAGCGTCTGGCGATGTATGTTCAGGGCGTTGATAACGTCTATGACCTGAACTTCAACGGCCGTGAGGGCGACGAGAAGATCTCCTATGGTGATGTCTTCCTCCAAGCGGAGCAGGAATATTCGCGCCACAACTTCGAATTCGCCGATACGGCCATGCTGCATCGTCACTTCATCGACGCGGAAAAGGAATGCCAGGCCCTGCTCGCGGCGGGTGCACCGGGCGATTCCGGCGCTCTGCACAAATGCGTTCTGCCTGCCTATGACCAGTGCATCAAGGCAAGCCATGTCTTCAACCTGCTCGATGCGCGCGGCGTCATTTCGGTGACTGAACGTCAGAGCTACATTCTGCGGGTGCGGACGCTGGCAAAGGCATGCGGCGAAGCTTTCCTGCTGACGGATGCAGGTGGTGCGAACTGGAACAAGGCTGCCTGAGGATTTATGATCGTCAGGTGATGACGGCGGTTCAGACACGCACTATCGTGTCACCCGCCAAGGTTTCATGAGGGGGGATCTGAAATGTTCATCACGCTGGCAATCATCGCGGCGATCGTGCTTTATGTGGTCTTCATCTATAACGGCCTCGTCAAGGCGCGGCAGATGAAGGAAGAGGCGTGGTCCGGCATCGACGTGCAGTTGAAGCGCCGCGCTGACCTGATCCCCAACTTGATCGAGACTGTCAAGGGTTACGCCGCACATGAAAAGAGCACCTTCGAGGAGGTGATCGCCATGCGCAACCGCGCACAGGCCGTGCCTGCTGGCGATGTGGAAGGCCGCGCCCACGCGGAAGGCCTGCTGTCGCAGGCGCTTGGCAAACTCTTCGCTCTGGCGGAAGCCTATCCCGATCTCAAGGCCAACACCAACTTTCTGGAATTGCAGCGCTCGCTTGAGACCATCGAGGGCGAAATCCAGATGTCGCGCCGTTATTACAACGGTGCCGCACGCGATCTGAACGTGAAGGTGGAGAGCTTCCCCTCCAATCTGGTGGCTGGACAGTTCGGCTTTGCAAAAGCCCCTTACTTCGAAATTGAAAACCCGGCCGACCGTGCCGTGCCCACCGTAAAATTCTGACCTTTCCGCCCGTTTTCATCGCGCGGCAGAACCATTGCAGAAAAAAGACCCATGATTGAATTGACCATCACACCGCCCGGCCATCCGCTTTCCGGCAGGGTAGAGCCGCCCGGCTCGAAATCGATCACCAACCGCGCGCTTCTGCTTGCCGGTCTGGCGAAAGGCAAAAGCCGTCTCACCGGTGCCCTGAAAAGCGATGATACGCTTTACATGGCGGAAGCGCTGCGGGCGATGGGCGTCAAGGTCACTGAACCTGATGCGACGACCTTTGTGGTGGAGAGTACAGGTGTTCTCCAGCAGCCGGAGAAACCGCTGTTTCTCGGAAACGCCGGTACGGCGACGCGCTTTCTCACCGCCGCTGCGGCGCTTGTGAACGGGGCCGTCATCGTTGACGGCGACGAACACATGCGCAAACGGCCGATCATGCCGCTGGTCGATGCGTTGAGGTCCCTCGGTATCGAGGCGGATGCGCCAACCGGCTGCCCGCCGGTGACGGTGTGTGGCAAGGGCAACGGCTTCCCGAAGGAAAGCGTCACCATCGACGCCAATCTCTCCAGCCAATATGTCTCGGCGCTTTTGATGGCTGCCGCCTGCGGCGACAAGCCTGTCGACATTATTCTGGCCGGTGAGGAAATCGGTGCGAAGGGTTATATCGACCTGACCACCGCTGCCATGGAAGCCTTTGGCGGCAAGGTTGAACGGGTCAGCAACGCCATATGGCGCGTGCATCCGACCGGTTACAAAGCCACCGATTTTCACATCGAACCGGATGCCTCCGCTGCGACCTATCTCTGGGGCGCCGAACTGCTGACCGGTGGCAGGATCGATATCGGAACACCGGCCGAAAAGTTCACGCAGCCGGACGCCAAGGCCTATGACGTCATGGCACAGTTCCCGAACCTGCCGGCCGAAATCGACGGCTCCCAGATGCAGGACGCCATCCCGACCATCGCTGTTCTGGCTGCATTCAACGAAACGCCGGTGCGTTTCGTCGGCATTGCCAACCTGCGCGTCAAGGAGTGCGACCGTATCCGTGCCGTCTCGCTCGGGCTCAATGAAATTCGGCAGGGACTGGCGCATGAAGAAGGCGACGACCTGATCGTGCACGCCGATCCGGCGCTGGCAGGTCAGACAGTCAAGGCTTCCATCGATACCTTCGCCGATCACCGCATCGCCATGAGCTTCGCACTGGCAGCATTGAAGATCGGCGGTGTCGCCATTCAGAACCCGGCCTGCGTGGGCAAGACCTATCCGGGCTACTGGAAGGCGCTCGCCTCGCTTGGCGTCGATTATAGCGAAAAGGACAGCGCTGCCGAACCGCAGCATTAAATTGGCTTAAGGAGGGTCGCCCCGTTGAAGATCGTCGCCGCAAGACTTCTCGCGCTGTTCGTCTTCCTCGGCGTGGCCTTTCCCGCCTTTGCCGAAGAATTCATTCGCTCCTATCACTCTGTCGTGGAAATCGCCGGGAACGGCGGGCTGACGGTTACGGAAACCATCACGGCCCGTGCGGAAGGTCAGAACATCAAACGCGGAATTTTTCGCGATTTCCCGCTTTATGCGCTGGATGCGAACAACCGGCGCACCAAGGTGGATTTCAACGTTGTGTCCGTCGAGCGTGACGGGGCGCCGGAAAACTGGCGCACCGAAAACATCGATGGCGGTATCCGTATCTACACCGGCAGCGCCGACCGATTTCTGACGACCGGCGACCATATCTTCCAGATCACCTACACGACCGCACGGCAGATCCGTTATTTCGATGACTACGACGAACTGACCTGGAATGTCACCGGCAATGGCTGGCAGTTTCCGATGGGCGAAATATCCGCAACCATTGTTCTGCCGGATGGGGTACGTGCGACCGATACCGCCGTCTTTACCGGCGCTTACGGCGCAAAGGGCTCAGATGCCCGTGTTCTGAACGAAGGAAACGAGGTGTTCTTCGCCTCTTCGCGTCCGTTCTCGGTCGGTGAAGGTATGACCATCGCAGTTAAGTTGCCGAAGGGCGCAATCGCTGCCCCCGATTCTTCGCAGGAAGCGGGCTGGTGGCTGCGCGACAATCTGGCGATCCTTCTTTCGGGCGGTGGGTTGTTGGCCGTCCTGCTCTATTATCTGCGGGCCTGGTTCGCCGTCGGGCGTGATCCGGCCAGAGGTGTTATTGTTCCACGCTGGGATGCTCCGGACGGGCTTTCGCCCGCACTGGTCAATTACGTCGATAACAAGGGCTTCTCTGGCGCGGGCTGGACGGCGCTTTCGGCATCCGCCCTTGATCTTGCGGTCAAGGGCTATGTGGTTCTCGAAGACCTGAAGACGTCCATCGTCATTCGCCGGACTGAGAAACAGCAGGGTGGGGAGCTGCCTATAGGGCAGAAGACGCTGCTCTCTTCCATAGGCGGACCGGGTAAAACGCTGACCATCGACAAGGCGCATGGCACGCAAGTCGAGACCGTTGGAAAACAGTTTCGCGCGGCCATCGAAAAGGAACATCGCGGCAAATACTACAAGAGCAATGCTGGCTACACGATATTCGGCATCATTCTCAGCATCGTCATTGTCGTCGCGACACTGGTGTTTGGGGAACTTGATGAAAGTGCCATCGCCGCTGTCCTGGTATTCGGTTTCTTTGCGTTTTTTTTCAGCATTCTGTCGATTGGTATCGGCAGGCAGTTTTCGCGGGGCGCACCGTTGCGCAAACGGATCGGTGGCATCGTCATGCTGGCTTTCGCCGGTTTTGTCGCCTTCTCTGCTATCGGCGGTATAGCCACTCAGGTGCTGCTGGATGTGACACATGACACGAAGTCGCTGGCGCTTGCCGCGATGGGTGGCATTGTGCTTGTAAACGCTCTTTTCCTTTTCCTGATGGGAGCACCCACGCCGCTCGGTCGCAAGCTGATGGATGGCATCGAAGGGTTGCGCACTTATCTGACGCTCGCCGAAAAGGACCGTATGAACCTGCGCGAAGCGCCAACGATGTCACCGCAGCATTTCGAAACGCTGTTGCCCTATGCGGTGGCGCTCGGTGTCGAAAAGCCATGGAGTCGTACGTTCGAAACATGGCTTGCAACTGCTGCGGCCGGTGCCGCTGTTGCGAGCTATGCGCCCGGCTGGTACGCCGGGGGGCATTACGGCAGTTTCGGCGACCGGATTGGTGGCTTCTCCTCGTCGATGGCAAACACCATCGCCTCCACGATCCCGCAGCCGGTCAGCTCTTCCGGCTCCAGCTTTTCCGGTGGTGGCGGAGGTGGTTTTTCCGGTTCCGGCGGCGGCGGTGGCGGTGGTGGGGGGTGGTAATCCCAGCAGGTGGTAATTTAACCGATTGCTGATGACTTTTGCTGCTGGTCTTGCTAAGTCCGCCACACACTTTTGAAACAGATTAAAGTCCTGATCCCATGCCCGATCTTCTGCTAGAACTCCGCTCCGAGGAAATCCCGGCCCGCATGCAGCGCAAAGCTGCCGGCGATCTGAAGAAACTCGTCACCGATGCGCTGGTGGAATCGGGCCTGACCTATGAGGGTGCGCGCGAATACTGGACGCCGCGCCGTCTGACGCTGGATATTCGTGGCCTGAACGCCCGCTCTGCCGATGTGCGCGAGGAGAAGAAGGGGCCGCGAACCGACGCCAACGAAAAGGCGATCGAGGGTTTTTTACGTGGTGCGGGTCTCAGCAACATTTCGCAGGCGCAGGTCGTTTCTGATCCGAAAAAGGGCGATTTTTACATCGCGATCATCAATAAGCCGGGTCGGCCTGCCGAAGATATCATCGCCGAGGTGATGCCCGGTATCATCCGTTCATTCCCCTGGCCGAAGTCGATGCGCTCCGGATCGGCTTCCATGCCGAAAGGCTCCAGCTACGGCGGAGTCGAGGGCAAAGGATCGGAAAGCCTGCGCTGGGTTCGCCCGCTGCAGTCCATCGTCTGCATGTTCGGCCCCGAACATGACGAGACGCAGGTTATCCCGTTTGCGATCGACGGCATCGTCGCCGGCAACGTGACCTATGGTCATCGCTTCCATGCGCCTGGCCCGATCACCGTGCGCCGCTTCGAGGATTATGTTGCAAGCCTCGAAAAGGCCAAGGTCGTTCTGGATGCAGAACGCCGCAAGGATATCATTCTACATGACGCCAAGGATCTGGCTTTCGCCAATGGTCTGGAGCTGGTGGAAGATGAGGGCCTGCTGGAGGAGGTCTCCGGTCTCGTTGAATGGCCGCAGGTGCTGATCGGCACCTTCGAGGAAGATTACCTGCAGATCCCGGCAGAAATTATCCGCCTGACGATCAAGACCAACCAGAAGTGTTTCGTAACCCGTCCGCAGGGTGCGACCGAAGGGCTCTCCAACCGTTTCATTCTGGTGTCGAACATTGAAGCCATCGATGGCGGCAAGGAAATCATCCACGGCAATGGCAAGGTCGTGCGCGCCCGTCTTTCAGACGCCAAGCATTTCTGGACCCGCGACCAAGGTGACCTGCCGGACCTCGATACGCTCAAGGATTCCGCTGCCAAGTTCGGTCTCGATCTCAAGAAGCCGCTCGATCAGCGTATGGCCAAGCTCGACGCGCTCAACGTTACCTTTCATGCCAAGCTCGGTTCGCAGGGTGAACGCGTTGCGCGTATTCGCGGTCTGGCCAAGCAGCTTGCGCAGATCGTTGGTGCCGATGCCGCGCTCGTGGACCGTGCTGTCGTTCTTGCAAAAGCAGATCTGCGCACGGAGGCTGTCGGTGAGTTCCCTGAACTTCAGGGCTTGATGGGCCGAAAATACGCAACCCTGCAGGGTGAGGACGAGAGCGTCGCCACGGCAATTGAAGATCACTACAAGCCGCAGGGTCCGTCGGACCGGGTACCGCAGGATAAGGTGGCGATCGCAGTCGCTCTGGCAGACAAGCTGGACACGCTGGTCGGCTTCTGGGCAATCGATGAGAAGCCGACGGGTTCGAAGGACCCCTATGCACTTCGTCGTGCCGCCCTGGGCGTCGTGCGCATCATCTTGGAGCGCAACGTCAGGCTGCCGCTGTTGAGCGTCGTCAAGGATGCGGATCTTCTGACGTTCTTCCATGATCGTCTGAAAGTCTACCTCCGTGATCTCGGCGCACGTTACGACCTGATCGAAGCGGTGCTGACGCCGGAGTCCGATGATCTGCTGATGGTTGCCCGCCGTGTCGAGGCGCTGACGGCTTTCATTACCGGTGAGGATGGCAAGAACCTGTTGGCAGGCACCAAGCGCGCCACGCAGCTTCTCGCAGCCGAGGAAAAGAAAGGCACCGTGGTTGCCGATGGCGTGGCGGAAGAGCTTCTGAAGCTCGACGCAGAAAAGGCGCTTTACGCGGCGATAAAGTCTGCGTCCGCCGATGCCGCCAAGGCAGTTGCGGGTGAAGACTTCCGCTCAGCCATGCAAGCCCTTTCGACGCTGCGCGCTCCCGTTGACAAGTTCTTCGAAGATGTTCTGGTCAACGATGAAGACGCGGCCATCCGTGCCAACCGTCTGGCGTTGCTCAAGGCCATCCGCGAAGCCACCGGCACGGTTGCCGACTTCTCCAAGATCACGGGTTAAGGCAGAACGCGCTGATGGTGGGAAAAATCCTCATCAGCGCCTGCCTGCTCGGCCATGCAGTACGTTATGACGGCAAGGGAAAGCCCCTTTCTCATCCTGCGATCGAGCGATGGAAAGACGAGGGCAGACTGGTAACAATCTGCCCGGAAATGGCAGGCGGCATGCCAGTACCAAGACCATCTGCTGAAATCGAAAACGGCGCGTCCGGCCTTGATGTGCTGGAGGGCCGTGCCCGTGTGCTGGAAGTTACCGGCGGAGATGTGACCGACGCATTTATCGCCGGTGCCAGAAAGGCGCTGGCATTTGCACAGCAGAACGATTGTACGCATGCGCTGCTGATAGATGGCAGCCCATCCTGCGGCTCGCTGGCCATCTATGACGGTTCGTTTTCAGGCCGCAAACACGTTGGTAACGGCGTAACCGCAGCGCTTTTGCAAAAATCTGGCATCGCCGTTTTTTCCCATGTCGACGTCGACACGCTGGAGGCTCTGACAAAATAAAAACGCCGGGAAAGACCCCGGCGTTTCTGTTTGTCATTACGTCGCTTGTGTCAGCTTGCCATGCGCATCTGCTGCGCCATGCCATAGAGCTGGTTGCCCGACGCGCCGGACGAGACGCGGAAGCTGCGGATCAGGTTTAGCAGTTCTTCAGTGTCGACAGCCAACGCTTCCGCCGACGCTGTGGTTTCCTCCGCCATTGCCGCATTGTGCTGGGTGGCAACGTCGAGCTGGTTGAGCGACGAGGAGATGGAGCGCAGTGTCGTATCCTGCTCTGCCGCGGAGTGGGCGATCTTGCTGACAATATCGTTTGCCGAGCGGATCTGGTCCGAAATTCGCTTCAGCGCATCGCCGGCCTCGCCGACGAGGCGAACGCCGTTTTCAACCTGGCCGGACGAGCGGGCGATCTGATCCTTGATCTCCTTTGCGGCCGCCGCCGACTTCTGCGCCAGTTCACGCACTTCCTGTGCAACGACAGCAAAGCCTTTGCCAGCTTCGCCGGCACGGGCCGCCTCCACGCCAGCATTCAAGGCCAGAAGGTTGGTCTGGAAGGCGATGTCATCGATCACGCCGATGATCTTGGAGATTTCCGATGAGGATTGTTCGATGCCGCTCATGGCACTGATGGCTTCTGCCACCACGCGGTCACTGCGGATTGCTTCGGAGCTGACGGAGGTGACGCGCTGGGCTGCATCGGCTGCACCTTCAGCGGTCTGGCGTACGGCAACCGTCAATTCGTCGAGTGCAGCCGACGTTTCCTCAAGATTGGCTGCCTGACGTTCGGTGCGTTGAGACAGCTCGTTGGAAGCTTTGCGGATTTCTTCCTTGGAACCACCAATGTCGATGCTCTTGGCGTTCACCTTGGCCATGGCGGCGTCGAGATGTGTCAAAGCCTCGTTGAAATTGTCGCGCAGCGCCGCATAGCGGCTGCCGAGGTCGCGACAGCGCACGGTCAGATCGCCGGATGCCAGCTTCTCCAGTGCTTCGCCGATGGTGGAAACAACCCGGGCCTGAAGTTCGGCTTCGTCGCGTTGCATGTCGAGATTGGTCTGTCGTTCGCTGTCGAGTTGCTGTTGCTGCTCTTCCTGGCGGCGCTGCATGGCATGCCGCTCGCGAACCTTTTCCTGAAGCGAGGCGGTGGCCTTTGCCATCATGCCCACTTCATTTGTCAGGCCCGTATGCGGAATGGTCATCGAGACATTTTCATTGGCAACTTCGCCAAGCGCACGGTGAATATCGCCGAGCGGCTTGGAGATGCCACGGATGACATAGAACGCTGCGGCCAGTGCCAGAGCGAAGATTACCGCACCGATGGAGAGGGCCTTGAGAACTTCTGTGCGAACCTGCGCGGTCAGATCGTCGATGTAAACACCGGTGACGACAACGACCTGCCAGGGTTCGAAGGCCAGCGCGTAGGAGCTTTTTGCAAAGTCGTCGCCTTCCATGCCGGGCTTTGGACCGTAGAAATCGGTCTGCCCACCGCCATTGCGGCCAAGACGCACGAGTTCGTCGCGGTAGGCGTAGCCGTTGCTGTCCGGTTTACCCTTATAGCTCTCACCGACGCGCTTGGCGTCGGGGTGGAACTTCATGGTCACATCATAGTCGTAACCGAAGAAGTAGCCATCCGGTGTGAATTTCATCGCGCTGACGGTGGCGAAGGCCTGTTTCATCGCTTCGTCGCGCGTCAGCGTACCGGCTTTTTCCTTGTCCTGGAAAGACTGAAGGACGGAAATGGCTGACTGAACCTGCGTGCGCAACATGCCGTAACGCTCGTTATAGATCGCGTCGGTGGCTGACTTGAGCTGGTAGTAGGTCGCTACGGTAAAGGCAGCCATCAAGGCTACTACCAGAACGATGAGTTGCCGGGAAATTGAGAGGTTTTTCATGGGCGCTCACAAGCGTTAGCGACGTCGCAGCCTGACAGGCCGTACGCGGATGAAAATTCGGGAGAAGGAAATGGCGCGTGATGCGCTTGCTGAGCGGACTGAATGGCGGGAGCGTATTTCAGGCCTTCATGATGTGCTGCATCGCACAACGCTTCTACATAGCGGCCAGAAATTTGAATAAATATTTAATCATCACGTCATTCCACGCGCATTCGCGCAAAATGGGTGTGAGAAATAGAAAAATATACTATTTAATGCTACTCTCGGTAGTGCGGTTTAGGCGGAAGCAGTCTTGCGTTTTATCAATGCCCGCCTTTTGTGAAATCACTCACTCTGTGCGCAGTTTGAAATCCGAGAAATCTGTACCGCCTGAAGCGACACCCGCTTTGATGGCGCCGGTCGTTGCCGATGCATCAATGCCGACAGGTCCGGTGGCGGCGGTCTCTGGCGCGCTGGTGGCGGGCGCTGCACTCCCATGGCCTGCGATTGCAGTGCCAGCATCCTCCAGCGGCAGCCAGGCGGGATTTTTTGTTACGAATGTCACGGGTGCTCCGCCAAGCCATGCCTCGGTGCGGATCATTTCCTTGTGGCCGTTAATTTCGCGCATTTCAGTCTGCTGCGTGCCTGGCGCAATCGACGGGATGGCGTAGGTGTCAGGCTTGGTGCGCTCTTTCAACGGTGGGCAACTGACGCATTTCACGGGCGTGAAGCTGCCGTTGCTCACCTGCACGCCATCGACATATTCGATGGACGATGCCATTGCCGACCCGCTGGTCAGCGCTATGATCGCTGTCACAAGAGCACGATGCATGGAAAAGCCCCCGAAGTTCAGGCGGTCGAAGCCGCCATATGCCTCCCGAGACCTTATCGGAGTTTCGTTTCCATCCGGTCAGTAAACTTGGTAAAAATTGAACGAATGACCAGCCGCGTGAAGCGGCTCAGGCTTTTTCGCGTGCTACGGCCTGCCAGCCGATATCGCGACGGCAAAAACCGTTATCCCATTTTACATCGTCCACAAGCGCGTAAGCCCGCGTCTGTGCTTCCGTCACGGTCTTGCCAAACGCAGTGGCGTTGAGAACGCGTCCACCAGTTGCAACCAGCTTGCCGTCTTTTAACGCCGTGCCGGCATGGAACACCTTGGCGTCGGCGCTTGCATCCGGAATATGCGCGATCGGCGTATTCTTGTCATAGGAACCGGGATAGCCCTTCGAGGCAAGAACGACAGTCAGCGCGGCGTCGTCTCGCCATTCTGCCGTCACCTGATCAAGCGTGCCCGTCGCTGTGGCGTACAGGATCGGCAACAGATCGCTTTTCAAGCGCATCATCAGGACCTGGCATTCGGGATCGCCGAAGCGCACGTTGTACTCGATCAGCTCCGGACCCTTTTGGGTAATCATTAGGCCCGCAAAGAAGACGCCGGAGAAAGGATGGCCGTCTTTTGCCATGCCCTTGATGGTTGGCTCGATGATTTCCTTCATGGTGCGTTCCACCATGGCAGGCGTCATCACGGGGGCAGGGGAGTAAGCGCCCATGCCGCCGGTGTTGGGGCCGGTGTCGCCGTCACCGACACGTTTGTGATCCTGCGCGGTGGCAAGCGCGAGCGCCGTTTTGCCGTCGGAAAGGCAGAAGAAGCTTGCCTCTTCGCCGTCCAGAAAAGCTTCAACAACGACTTCAGCACCGGCGGAGCCGAAGGCGCCGTCAAAACAATCGTCGATGGCGGCAAGAGCTTCCGCCTCGTTCATGGCAACAGTCACACCCTTGCCTGCCGCCAGGCCGTCAGCCTTGATGACGATGGGTGCTCCCTGTTCACGCACATAGGCCTTGGCCGGCTCTGCGGACTTGAAGCGCTGGTACGCGCCGGTCGGGATGTCGTAGCGGGCGCAGAGGTCTTTGGTGAATCCCTTGGAGCCTTCCAGCTGTGCTGCAGCCTTTGAAGGGCCGAAGGTGGCAATTCCCGCTGTGCGCAGATCGTCCGCGAGGCCGGCGACAAGCGGTGCCTCGGGGCCAACCACGACGAAATCCAGTGCCTTTTCTTTTGCGAAGGCGATGATGGCGGCGTGATCTTCGACATCAAGCGAAACAAGTGTCGCATGGTCGGCAATGCCGGGGTTACCCGGCGCGGCGTAAAACTCTTCGAGCAGGGGAGATTGGGCGATTTTCCATGCAAGCGCATGTTCGCGTCCGCCGGAACCGATCAACAGAACTTTCATGGTCAATACCCCTGTAATCTCGTTTCTGCGGCGTTAAGGGCAGGGGCATCAAAGGTCAAGCGTAAAGCGGACACGAATGCCTGCCTTTCCTGTGGAATCGCCGTCATGGCATGTTGTCATGCCACAATCAGCCTCTATGTTCAGCCCGATTTCAAACAGTCCAGAGAAGAACATGTCCGCAGACAATGCCCGCCTTTCCACATTGATTGCCTCCGAAATCAACGCTCGCGCCGAGCAGGTGAAGGCGGCGATAGGATTGCTGGACGAGGGGGCGACGGTTCCCTTCATCGCCCGTTACCGCAAGGAGGTGACGGGTGGCCTGGATGACACGCAGCTTCGTGTCCTGGCGGAACGCCTTTCTTATCTGCGTGAACTGAATGCGCGCCGCAGCTCAATCGTTGAATCCATCAACGGTCAGGGCAAGATGACGGACGAGTTGATGGTGAAGATCATGCAGGCAGCCACCAAGGCTGAACTGGAAGACCTTTACCTTCCCTACAAGCCAAAGCGCCGTACCCGTGCCGAAATTGCCCGCGAACGCGGTCTTGGCCCCTTGGCTGAGGCCATTTGGGACAACCGTGGGGCCTATCCGTCCAAGCTGGCGGAAAATTATGTTCAGGGCGAGGTCGCCGACGTGAAGGCGGCACTCGAGGGAGCTCGCGATATCGTCGCTGAAGCGATGACGGAAAATGCCGATCTGTTGAAACGCCTGCGCGACTATATGCGCCAGGGCGCCATGCTGCGCGCCAGGGTGGTCGATGGCAAACAGGCGGCTGGCGAGAAATTTTCCGATTACTTCGAGCATAATGAAAAATGGGCGACAGCTCCCGGCCATCGCGCGCTTGCCATGCTGCGCGGTTGGAACGAGGAAGTGCTGACCCTGACCATCGATGTCGATGCGGATGATCCTTCACCGGTCAAGCCCGCGCAGCGCACCATTGCCAGCAGCTTCGATATTCGCAATGCAGGTCCGGCTGATGCCTGGCTGATGGACGTGGCCGGCTGGACCTGGCGCGTGAAGCTTTCCATGTCGCTGTCGCTCGATCTGATGCGCGAGTTGCGTGAACGCGCAGAAGAAGAAGCAATCCACGTCTTCGCACGCAACCTCAAGGATTTGTTGCTGGCTGCACCCGCCGGCTCACGCGCAACAATGGGTCTCGATCCGGGCATTCGCACCGGCGTCAAAGTGGCGATCGTGGATGGTACCGGCAAATTGCTCGACACCACGACGGTTTACCCCTTTCCGCCGAAGAACGATATCCGCGGCACGCAGGCGGAGCTCGCAAGTCTTATCCGTAAACATGGCGTTGAACTGATTGCCATCGGCAATGGCACCGGTAGCCGTGAAACGGAAAAGCTGGTGGCGGATATGTTGGCGCAACTGACCGGGCCTAAGCCAACCAAGGTCATCGTGTCGGAGGCTGGAGCTTCGGTTTATTCGGCATCGGAACGCGCCGCGAACGAGTTCCCCAACCTTGATGTATCGTTGCGTGGTGCCGTCTCCATCGCACGTCGTCTGCAGGACCCATTGGCGGAACTCGTCAAGATCGAGCCCAAATCCATCGGTGTCGGCCAGTATCAGCACGATGTCGATCAGGGCAAGCTGTCCCGTTCGCTTGATGCGGTGGTTGAAGATGCCGTGAACGCCGTCGGCGTCGATCTTAACACTGCGTCTGCGCCTTTGTTGTCACGGGTGTCCGGTCTTGGTGCGTCTATTGCCGATGCCATTGTCCTGCACCGCGATCAGGTCGGACCTTTCTCCAGCCGCAAGGAGCTTTTGAAGGTTCCGCGTCTCGGCCAGCGCACCTTCGAACAATGCGCGGGCTTCCTGCGTATCCCCAATGGCAAGGAGCCTCTGGATGCGTCGTCCGTTCACCCCGAAGCTTATGGTGTGGCCAAGAAGATTGTTGCGGCCTGCGGCCGCGACCTGCGCACGCTGATGGGGGACAGTGCCACCTTGAAGGCGCTCGATCCGAAGCAGTTCATCGACGAGCAATTTGGTCTGCCGACGGTCAAGGACATCATTGCCGAACTGGAAAAGCCTGGCCGTGACCCGCGTCCAAGCTTCAAGACGGCAACCTTTGCTGAAGGCGTGGACGAAATCACCGACCTCAAGCCGGGCATGTTGCTGGAAGGTACGGTCACGAACGTTGCCGCCTTTGGGGCCTTCGTCGATATCGGTGTGCACCAGGACGGGCTTGTCCACGTTTCGCAACTGGCCGATCGTTTCGTGAAGGACCCGCATGAGGTGGTCAAGGCGGGTGACGTGGTCAAGGTGCGAGTCGTTGAAGTGGATGTGAAGCGCAAGCGCATCGGCCTCACCATGCGCAAGGACGGCGGCGAGGCCGCCCCCCAGTCGATGCGTGAGAAGGGCAATGCGAACGCGATGCGCCATGCCAACGCCAAGCCACAGGGGCGCAACGAAGGGTCGCAATCCGGCGGCGCTTTGGCGGCTGCACTGGCAGAGGCGATGAAGCGCCGATAACTCAAGGTTGAAATGTTGATGCAATGAAATGCCCTCGCCGTTTTCTGCGGCGGGGGCATTTTCTTATGAAATCGTTCAATTTTTTTGAAAAACAACTATCTTGAAAGTCTCGATGAAAGGAATACGGTCAGGAAAAATTGATAAGCGAGACTTAGCAATTGGGGGTGTCATGGCGTTGTCTCTGCATGCTCTGCTTGAAAAGATTATCAAGATCGGCGATCTCCTCGTAACCTCGCCGACCGGAAGTTACAGCTACGGCGACGGTTCAGGACGAAAGGTCATCCTGAACTTCTCCGATGAGGCCGCAACCCAGGAGATTGCCGCCGATCCCGCCTTGAAACTCGCGGAAGTTTTCATGGAAGGGCGAATGACGGTTGCGCAAGGCGATATCTACGACTTCCTGGCACTGGTCAAAAGCAACACATTGAGCGAGGCGTTGTCCTTCGGCATGATCTGGCGCGGTGTTGCCCGCATCATCGCATCGCGTGTCAAGATGCACCTGCCGGTCAACCACAACAGGAGCAATGTCTCCCATCACTACGACCTGTCGGCCAAGCTTTTCGATTTGTTTCTGGACGAGGACTGGCAATATTCCTGCGCCTATTTCAATCCGCCGGGGATCAGCCTTGAAGAGGCGCAGCGCGCCAAGAAGCGGCACATTGCAGCCAAGTTGATGACCGAACCCGGTCAGAAAGTGCTGGAGATCGGCTCCGGCTGGGGCGGCATGGCCATGTATATCGCCGAAAGCGCAGGTGCAGACGTCACTGGTATTACGCTCAGCGAAGAGCAATTGCGCGTGTCGCGCGACAGGGCGCAAAAGCGCGGTCTTGCAGACAAGGTTCGCTTCGAGTTGCAGGATTACCGTTATCTGCCGGCTTCGAAGAAGTTTGATCGTATCGTTTCAGTGGGCATGTTCGAACACGTCGGGCCGACCCATTATCGCGACTATTTCGACAAGGTTGCGGAAGTGCTGGACGACGATGGCGTGATGGTGCTGCATTCCATCGGTCAGCCGTATCCGGGGCTGGCGACGAATCCCTTCATCGAGAAGTACATTTTCCCCGGCGGATATATTCCGTCGCTGGCTGAGGTGTTGCCGGCAATTGAAAAGGCGCGATTGCTGGTGAAAGATATCGAAATCCTGCCCATGCACTATGCCCATACACTTAGGCACTGGCGGGAACGTTTCGTCGCGCGCAGGGAGGAGGCAATTTCTCTCTATGACGAACGCTTTTTCCGGATGTGGGAGTTTTATCTCGCTGGCTCGGAAATGGCTTTCAGCCATGAGAACTTTCACATTTTCCAGATCCAGCTTGCGAAGTCGCGCGACGCCGTTCCGCACAGCCGCGATTACATCCAGGCCAACGAAGCAAGGCTGCTCGAATTTGAAAAAAACCGACCGCCGCTGGAAAAGGTCACGTTCTGAGAAGGCATGGCACGAGGCGAGCTTTTTCGTGCTGGTTAATGGAATGGAAACAGAATCCCTCTAATTCTGCGGGTCTCCTGTCTGTATTGCGTTTCTGGGGACCTTTCCATGTTCAAGCCATCAGTGGCCGTCGCCGCTTGTGTTCTATCGTTTTTTGCCGTCGGCAATGCCCAAGCCGAAGGCTGGTTTTCCGGCGACTGGTATCTGAAACTCGGCGGTGCCGGATTTACGGCGCCGAAGTATCAGGGCGATAACAAGAACGAATTCGGTTTTTCGCCGATCATCTCTCTCGGCCGCGCCGGGCAGGGAGCACGTTTCACTTCTCGCAACGACAGCGCGTCGATTTCGCTGCTGGACAACGGCCCGATCAGCGCAGGTCTTGCCGGACGTCTGATCTCGCCGCGTGATGATGGCGATTCTGCCGATCTCAAGGGCATGCGACGCATCAAGCGCGGCGGTGAGCTTGGCGGTTTCGCCGAAGCCTATCCGACAGACTGGCTGCGCATCCGCGGCGAAGCGCGTCAGGGTATCCGCAGCCACAGTGGCGTCGTTGCCGACCTTTCCGCCGACGTCTTCACTGATCTCGCGCCCGGCATCCAGATTTCTGCCGGTCCGCGCGCAACATGGGTCAGCAAGAAGTACAATGAGCGGTATTACGGCGTGACCGCCGAACAGACGGCAGCCGGCGCGCCTTCGCCCTACAGCCCAAATGGCGGCCTGCATTCCGTTGGTGTCGGTGCGGCAATCACCTGGAAGGTCACAGAGAATGCCGAAGTCGGCTCCTTTGCCGAATATCGTCGTTTGACCGGCGATGCTGCCGACAGCACGTTGGTCAGCGAGCGCGGGTCGCGCAACCAGTTTATCGTTGGTGTTCAGGCAAGCTACAAGTTCGGCTTCTCGCTGCCCTGATCCGACGACATCATTGTTATTCAAAAGGCTCCGCAGCGTTCAGCGCTGCGGAGCCTTTTTTTCCGCGTAGCACACCATTGTTCGGGCTCTGCATCTGAAAAGGATTCCGCTTTTCGGGCCGATGCTGTAGAACCGATCCATGGTTCATCACAGCGATTTGTCAGGCCGCGTTTCGGACGCGCCATCCAACAATTGGGTTTACCGGATCTTGCCGCGAACCCTCTGGCCCTATGCGCAATTGGCACGGTGGGATCGTCCCATCGGCTGGCAACTTCTGATGTGGCCATGCTTCTGGTCAGCCGCACTCGCGGCCAATGTCGCTGTGCAGACCGAAACCTTTTCCTGGGGCACGCTGCTTTATCATCTCGCCCTGTTCTTCATCGGTTCGGTCGCGATGCGCGGGGCTGGCTGCACCTACAATGATCTGGTCGACCACAAGATCGATATGGCTGTGGCGCGTACCCGTTCCAGGCCGCTACCATCAGGCCGGGTCAGCCGGATGCAGGCCAAGGTCTTCATAGTGCTGCAGGCGCTGGCGGGGCTGGTTGTGATCCTTCAGTTCAATACATTCGCCATTGCTGCAGGCCTGTTTTCCCTCGTCTTCGTGATGATTTATCCCTTCGCCAAGCGCTTCACCAACTGGCCGCAATTCTTCCTTGGTCTGGCGTTCAGTTGGGGTGCGTTGATGGGGTGGGCCGGACAATTCGCCTCGCTCGACTGGCCGCCTGTCCTGCTTTATGTCGGCGCCATTGTCTGGACGATCGGTTATGACACAATTTATGCGCATCAGGACAAGGAAGACGACACCGCTGTCGGCATCGGCTCAACGGCGTTGTTGTTCGGGGACAGGACACATGGCTGGCTGGTCTTTCTTTATGGCACAGCCCTTGTCTGCCTCTTTTTGTCGTTCTGGATGGCCGGCGTTAACATTCTCGCTTTCAGCGGACTTGCCGTCGCTGCGCTGATGTTGTTCCGACAGGTATGGGTACTGGATATCGACAACGTGGCACAGTGCCTGTCGCTGTTCAAATCCAACAATCGCGTCGGCGCGCTGGTTTTTGCCGGCCTTGTCCTGCCGCTTCTTCTGGCCTGACACGCAATCCTATTGCCCAAACAAAAAGCCCGGCCGCGTTATCCGCGCCGGGCTTTTGTCCTCCTGGAAACTGGAGCTTAGTTGCGGGCGATGATTTCCTTGCCCTCGATCTTCATGCGCATGCCGAGCGATCCGGTCGAGCGGCGTACGAGGAAGCGTGGGCGACGCTCTGCAAAGTAGGAGTGGCGGCGACGGGGACGGGCGTTTTTCGTCCGGACCTTGCCAAGATGTTCTTCCAGCGGGCGGGCAACGCCATCGGCTTCAACCATCAGCATGGGAATACGATAGGCTTCCGACCAGCTGCGCCAATCGGCAGCGATATCACAGAGGTCATGCGCCACCAGCAAGGGGATGCACAGATCGGGATCGTCGTGGTGAAGTTCCAGCGTGACTGTAACTTGACCGTTGCCATGGTCGATGGCGCGGGCGGCAACGCCCTTGAATGCGCGGGCCGGTAGGGCGAAAGACAGTGGCAGGCCACTGGAGGAAAGCGTCTTGCGCATGACCGCGCCGCGCTCATCGAGCGTTACGGCGACATCGGCCGAGCCTTGTCCCTTGCCATAGGTGACCTGTTGCGGAAACCGCGCGGGATCGACTCTCAGTGTGGCGACGGCCCAGTCGGGCTTAAGAACGGTCTTGGTCATGTTTATTCTACCCTTGTTTTACCTGAGAGCCGGTTTCCGGTCTTCTCATCGGGACTTTTTCGTCCTCTGATATGGTCAAGATAGACCGCCGCTGTTCGAGACTGCTTAAAAATCGCGGTTAAGAAAACTTTGCATTCCCAAATGGTTAGCAAAACGCACCAAGGCATGGTTTCGAACGGGTAAAGCAAATCGAGACAATGCGGCTTTTTCGGCGCGCAGGACTGGATCAAGCTACGGGCAAGGCGAAGCCTGCATGGTGCCATCGGGCTTGCCCTGCGCATGCAGCACTTTCTGGAGTTTTTCGATGGTATCGACCTATCTCAGCTACGACCTTATCAATCGCGATATGAAGGCGAGTCTTTCACGCGTGTCGCAGCAGGCGATGATCGAACGGCAGACGAATTACTACAAGGAAAACATCGGCAAGGTCACAAGTGTCGATGAATTTCTCGATGACTATCAGCTGTATTCCTACGCCATGGATGCCTTCGGTCTGGGCGAAATGACCTATGCCAAGGCCTTCATGAAAAAGGTTCTGGAAAGCGATCTGAACGACGACAACAGCTTCGCGAACAAGTTGACCGATGAGCGTTACCGGGACTTTGCCGCCGCATTCAACTTTACGCAATCGACGGCTTCCGTGCAGTCCGACGCGCAACTGGACAAGCTGATCGGCCTATACGACACATCGATTTCGGATCTGGACAACAGCCTTTCCGAGGAGACCCGTTATTACAAGTCGATGATGGGAACGGTGACGAATGTCGATCAGGTCCTGCGCAACGACAGACTTCGCGCTTACGTATTCCAGGTTTTTGATATCGACGAAGCGACCTATTCTTACTCTCATATCAAGGGTCTGATGACGAGCGACGTCGATGATCCGGACAGCTATCTTAATCAGAAATACGATGCTGCCTATTCGGATGCCGTCACAAAATTGACCACCAAGAGCAACATCGAACTGCATGCCCAGGTGACGTCCCGAATTGAAGCAATCGATACGGAGTTGCAGGACGCGACGTTGACGACCGAAGAGCGGGCCGCGCTCGAGGAAGAGAAAACCACCCGTCAGGATCAGCTAACCCAGCTCGAATCAGTTCTGCCGCCGCAGGACGAATGGGAGACGACGCTTGCTGCAATCAAGGCGGAACAGTCGAAACTGAATAGCATCGTCACGCAATACAACAATATGGCGAAGCTCGCCGAGGCCTTCGAATTCAACAATGACGGCACGGTTGCTGCGGGTGGCGCGCAGACCGCTGAAAACCTCAGCAGCTTGGTGGACACCTATCTGACCAGCGCGCCGCGTGTGACGCCTACCGTCGCCACGCTGAACCGTGACTACTTCGAATCCAAGATCGGCTCGATCACCTCGGTTGATGAGCTTGTCGCGGACACCAGGATGTTGGCCTACATCAGGACGGCTTTCGATCTCAACGATATGACGATCGTTACGGCCACGATCAAAAACATTCTGACGAGCGACCTGAGTGATCCAGACAATTACATCGCGAAGATCGGCAAGAATGACGAGCGCTACCTTGCGCTCAGGAACGCCTTCAATTTCCAGACGGATGGCACGCTCGCCGCAGGCGATGTTCCCCAGTCTGTGACGCAGACGGCAGCCACCACCAACGGCTATATGGTCCATTATAACGACAAGGACGATGAAGCGGACGTAAAGGCTCTCAACCTGTTCAAGAGCGATATTGCGAGCGTGACATCGGTCAAGGATTTCCTCAACAGCAGCGCAGTTTACGATTACGCCCTCAAGGCCGTTGGTCTTGACCCCGATACGGTCCGGCCTGCCGACATCCGCAAGGTGCTGACAAGCGATCTGCAGGACAAGAAGAGTTATGTCTATACGCTCAAGGACGAGCGTTATGTAAAGCTGGCGGAACTGTTCAATTTCAAATCGGATGGGACTGTCGGCTCTCCAGTCATGGCCCAGTCCCAGATTGAAATGCAGACCATGTCCGCCGATTACATCACGAAGAAGTCCACTTTCGGGACGGAAGCGGACAAGACAGCGGCGACAAAAGAGACGGAATATTTCACTGCTGAAATGCAGAAAATTAAAACGCTCGATGAGTTTCTCGCAAATGACCGGCTGACGAATCTGGCGATGGAATCGCTTGGCATCGATCCTGAAAGCGTGACGAAAGAACAACTGGAAAAGATGTTCACGTCCGATCTCGATGATCCGGACAGCTATCTCAACAAGGAAATGGACCCGGTCTTCCGCCGTCTTGTGACAGCCTTCAACTTCGATACTGAGGGCAACCTGTTGCGTGAGGACCGCAGTTCGATCCAGACGCGCCGCGGACTTTACGAGACGCTCGACAACTACCTGCAGCAAACGCTCGAAACGCAGGCGGGTGAAGACAATGCCGGTGTGCGACTGGCGCTTTATTTCCAGCGCATTGCCGCCGATACCACGTCCTATTATTCGATCCTGGCGGACACCGCGCTTCAGGAATTTGTAAACACCACCTTCGGCATTCCCGACGAGATGGCGAATGCAGACGTGGATACGCAGGTCACGATGATGAAGAAGTACTTCGACATCGAGGACTTCCAAGACCCGGATCAGGTCAAGAAACTGATTTCCCGCTTCACCGTCATGTACGACAGCGAACAGAATACCAGCGATCCGATCCTGACGCTGTTCAGTGGCGGTTCGGTCGGTATCAGCGCCGACACGCTGCTCGCGGTTGCCACCCTGAGAGGCCGGTAAGCCCAGGCAATAATCTGGTTTTGGCCGCTTACCTGGCGGCCAGAACCTTGCCGGGGTTCATAATGCCTGCCGGATCGAACGCGAACTTGATGCGCCGCATCAGATCCATTTCGATGCCGGGACGGATCGAAGCAAGTTCATCACGCTTCAATTGTCCGATACCATGTTCTGCCGAGATCGAGCCATTCAGCGACAGAACGATGCCGTGAACGATTTCGTTCATCTCATGCCAGCGGTTGAGGAACTCGGCCTTGTCAGCTCCAACCGGCTGAGAAATGTTGTAGTGAATGTTGCCATCACCGAGATGACCAAAAGCGCAGATGCGTGCTCCTGGTATGGCTGCCATGACAGCCTCTCCGGCTGTCGTCATGAAGTCCGGGATTTTGGAAACCGGCACGGAAACATCGTGCTTGATCGATCCACCTTCGGGTTTTTGCGCATCCGACATGCTTTCGCGCATGTGCCACAAGGCCTGTCTTTGCGCCTCGGATGATGCAATCACCGCATCCTGAACCAGTCCGGCCTCAAAACCCTGCTCAAGCAGCGTCTGCATCATCGTCTCCGCCGTATCGGCCGAATCCGAGGTGGAAATATCAATCAGCGTGTACCATTCATGGGCGCTTTCCAGCGGATCGCGAACGCCGGGAATATGTTTGGCAGTAAATTCCACGCCAATGCGCGGCATCAACTCAAAACCGGTCAGGGCCGTGCCGCACAGATTGGACGCCATTTCGAAAAGCTTGAGCGCGTCTTCGGTGGATTGCAGACCGGCAAACGCCACCTGATGACCGAGCGGTGTGGGGAAAAGCCTGAGAACCGCACCAGTGATAACACCGAGCGTACCTTCCGATCCGATGAACAGATCGCGCAGATCGTAGCCTGTATTGTCCTTCTTCAACCGACGAAGGCCATTCCAGATTTCACCGGTCGGCAAAACGACCTCCAGCCCGAGGCAGAGGTTGCGCATGTTGCCATAAGCCAGAACCGCCGTGCCGCCGGCATTGGTCGCCAGATTGCCCCCGATCCGGCACGACCCTTGCGAGCCAAGCGAGAGCGGGAAGATGCGGTTGACCTTTTCGGCGGCTTTGTGGATTTCCTCCAGAATGCAGCCGGCATCGGCGACGATGACATTGGCAACCGGATCGATGTCGCGAATACGGTTCATCCGCTCAAGGGACAGGATGATGTCGGTACCGTCTTCTCGCGGTGTCTGTCCGCCGACCAGTCCTGTATTGCCGGTCTGCGGAACGATTGGTGTACCCGTTTCGCTCGCCAGCTTCATGATGGCGGCCACTTCCTCCGTCGAACCCGGCTTCAACAGCAGTGGCGACGCACCGTGATAGAGGCCTCGGTTTTCCACAAGACGCGGCGCAATTTCCGCTTCGTCGCGGATTGCGTTCTTTTCTCCGACAATGGCGATGAAACGGTCGAGGACGGCATTGGAGAGTGCAGAAGCGGTCATTGGCGTCTCTTTGGGATTGGTGGCTGGGGGGGCGGGTTATGGTCTGGGGGCGGCGGCCCGTGAAAGGCGGTCATTGATCGCCTCACCAAGACCGTTGTTGGGAATGGTCGTAACGGCAATGCTGTCAGCGCCACTCGCATCGGCCGCTTTCAGATAGTCGAAAAGATTGGCCGCCGCTTCGGCCAGATCGCCGGACGGGCTGAGGTCAAGGACGATCCGCGCCTTATCCTCGCCATTGACGGCATGGCCTCCGAAACGGATCAGCGCCTCGTCTGGGGTGACGGATAATGCGCCGAGCCTGACGGCTGCCCCTGGGGCGTAGTGGGATGCAAGCATACCGGGCGCCTCGATCGCTGCGGACGCTTGCCCGGGGCGCTCAAGTTCGGCTCCGGCGACACGTTCGATGTCCTCGGTAACGACGCCTCCGGGACGAAGCAGCCTGATCCGGCCATCCGCCTCCACTTTGACAATCGTGGATTCGACACCGACGGCAGCCGTGCCGCCATCGAGAATGAGATTGATCTTGCTACCAAGATCGGCTTCGACATGTGCTGCACTTGTCGGGCTGATCTTGCCGGAACTGTTGGCGCTTGGCGCCGCCAGAGGTCTGTCGAAATGGCGTATCAGGTCACCGGCAAAACCCTGCGGTACACGCACGCCGACCGTATCGAGACCGGCGGTTGCCAGAGAGTGGATGCCGCTTTCCTGTTTCAGTGGCAGAACCAGCGTCAGCGGTCCTGGCCAGAAGGCTTCGGCGAGTTTGCGGGACGTGACGTCGAAGATTGCGTAACGTTCGGCCATGGCAATGTCGGCCATGTGGCAGATCAGTGGGTTGAATTGGGGTCGCCCCTTGGTCTCATAAATCCGTGCAATCGCGGCGGGATTGGTGGCATCGGCGGCAAGGCCGTAGACTGTTTCCGTGGGCAGCGCGATGGGCATGCCGAGGGAAAGTTCTGCGACAGCTTCTTTGAGTGCTGTCTCCCGCTGGTGTTCGATATCGATGTGACGCGCCATGTCCATACCTTTCACGGCGGTCAATAGCGTATTTAAGGCAGGTATGGAAAGCGCTATCGCGGCTTTAAGGTCAGACCCTAGATCGCATTGATGATTTTGCGCATGTCATCCGACCGCGCGCCCAGCATCAGGACGTTTTTCAAGGCGATTTTCGGGTCATGGGTCTGGAACAGCAGGCCGTCGCGATGGAACGACTTGTTGATCGTTACGCTGCGATCCGGAAGTACGTCCATTGCAATGGCGAAGTACATGCGGGAATAACGCGCATCGATATTTTCGAAGAAATTGTCAGAGCCACTGAGTTCCGCAAAGAAATTGGCGAAATAGAACGACCAGAGCACATGGCGTTGCGCATCGAAACTGGTTTTCGATGCGGTGACGTGACAGTAGCCAAGATGTGGTCGGTCATCGAGAAGATGATGGAACACCATCTTGGGGAAGCGAATGGAATGGTGAAAGGCATTGAGACGGCTGTGCGTCGCGTCTGCGGCGGCTTCCAGCTTGCGGCCGGTTATTTCAGCCACTTCAGCATGGCTGTAATAGGTCCGCTCTTTGGGCAGCCAGCGTTCTTCATAGCGGCTGATGCGTCCCGTACGGAGAAATTCTGAATGTGCGGTCTTCGACCGTACCGGCGTTGTCGCGCGTTTGCTTGCATCAAAGTAGCGTATGCGTGTTGCCTTCTCCACGGACCATACTCTCGTTGCCGCCAATATCCCACTGTAAATTGGGGGATATTAATAGTCCGTTTCGGGGCAGGTGTCGTTTTTTAACGCTGAAAAGTCGCTTCCTGTGCCATATTGCGACGTGTTTGCCGATCGGAATACCTGTCGGATTTCGCTGATAAATGGGCGCGCGACGACCAATATTCGATGTCGCAATTTGTCGCCAATGCGGAAGCCAATGTCGCTGTCTGCGCTCCTGCAAATCTCTACCGGTGTTTAGATGCTTGGCATGTTCCCGCAGCCCGAATTTGCAGATGTCGGGCAGGGTGGATCGATCGAGGATTTGGCCATGGAATTGCGTGATACCGTTTTGCGCCAGCTTAAGAACCGTCGTGAGGGTTTCAGTCTCGAACAACCCTTCTATACGGACCCGGACTATTTCAAGCTGGACATGGAAACGATTTGGTACCGCGACTGGCTGTTCGTCGCCCATGATTGCGAAGTACCAAAGCCCGGCACTTACGTTACGGTGCAGATCGGCGCCTATTCGGTCATTGTCGTACGTGGTCGCGATGGCGCAATTCGCGCCTTCCACAACTCCTGCCGCCACCGCGGTTCGCGCGTCTGCACGTCTCACAAGGGGCAGTCGGCCCGTCTGGTCTGTCCTTATCACCAGTGGACTTACGATCTGGATGGCAAGCTGCTCTTTGCCCGCCACATGGGTGAGGATTTCGACAAGGGCGAATTTGGCCTGAAGCCCGTCGCCTGCGAAAGCGTCGCGGGTTACGTGTTCATCTGTCTCGGCGCACAGCCGGCGGATTTCTCACCGGTCAGGGCCGAGGTGGAGGCCTACATGGCGCCGCACCGCATCCAGGAAGCGAAGGTTGCGCACGAAAGCACGATCATCGAGAAGGGCAACTGGAAGCTTGTCTGGGAAAACAACCGTGAGTGCTACCACTGCGCGGCCAACCATCCCGAACTCTGCCGCACCTATCCGGAAAATCCAAGTGTGACGGGGACCGATGGCGGTGCAAGCGACCCTGAGATCGGCGGTCATTGGGCACGCTGCGAAGCCGCTGGTCTGCCGAGCCGCTTCAAGATCGACCCGAAGGGGCAGTTCCGCGTTGCCCGCATGCCGCTGATTGGCGAAGCGGAAAGCTATACCATGTCGGGCAAGCGCGCTGTTAGGCGCCAGCTTTCTGATGATGTGACGATCAGCCATATCGGCGCATTGCTTCTGTTCCATTACCCGACGACCTGGAACCATTTCCTGGGCGATCACTCCATTTCCTTCCGCGTGCTGCCGCTCAGCGCCGAAGAAACCATGGTCACCACCAAATGGCTGGTTCACAAGGATGCGGTGGAAGGCGTCGATTACGATCTCGAAGAACTGACGCATGTCTGGAACGAGACCAACGATCAGGACCGCCGTATCGTTGAGGAAAATGCTTTCGGCATCCGCTCGCCCGCCTATGAACCTGGCCCTTACTCCATGGAGGATGAAGGTGGTGTGATGCAGTTCGTCAACTGGTATGCCGACTTCATGGTCGACCGGCTGTCCGGCGACAAGGCAAGGCTTTCTGCAGTCGCGTGATCCGAAGATGAACATGGCCGTAAGTTACAAGCACATCGACGAAATGAAGCCGTGGAGCGACAAGCTTCACCTCTTGGAGTGCGTTTCGGTGACGCCGGAAACGCCTGATGTCATGACGTTCCTGTTCCGCTCGGAGGACGAGAACTGGTTCCGGTATTTGCCCGGCCAGTTCGTCACCCTGGAGCTTCCGGTCGGGTCTGAGCCGCTGTTTCGCACCTACACATTGTCATCCAGTCCCTCGCGGCCTTACTCTCTTTCAGTGACAGTGAAGGCACAGGCCAACAGTATCGGCACGCGCTGGATGTTCGAAAACTTGCGTCCAGGCATGAAAATCAGGGCGCTCGGACCGCTCGGCGATTTTTCTTACGTTCGTCACCCCGGAGAGAAGTATCTCTTCGTCTCGGCCGGGTCGGGTGTAACGCCAATGATGTCGATGGTGCGCGACATGAGCGATCGTGCACCGCAAAGCGATATCGCCTTCATCAACTGCTCCCGTTCGCCTTCGGACATCGTTTTCCGTCACGAACTCGAATATCTGGCGCGCTTCATGCCGAAGTTGTCGCTAGGCTTCATTGTCGAGGGCTGCGGAAGAACCGATTTGTGGTCGGGTCTCAAGGGCATGATCGACAAAGCGAAGATCGCATTGCTTGCGCCCGATTTCATGGACCGCACCGTATTCTGTTGTGGCCCGGAACCCTTCATGGCGGCTGTGCGCTCGATGCTGGAGGCATCGGGTTTCGACATGAGCCGTTACCATCAGGAAAGCTTTGCCCCTGCTGCTCCGGTCTTCGTCGGTGAGAGCGCCGTCATCGATGCGGATGGCGAGGCAATGGCAAGTGTCGGCTTCACGCTGTCGGGCAAGGAAGCGCCATGCCAGCCGGGGCAGACGATCTTGATGACGGCCCGTGCTGCTGGAGTGCGTATCGGTGCGGCCTGCGAATCCGGCATCTGCGGCACCTGCCGCGTGCTCAAACTTTCGGGCGAAGTTGAGATGAGCCACAATGGCGGAATTCTCGATGAGGAGATCGAAGAAGGCTACATTCTTGCCTGTTGCTCACGTCCCTTGACCGATGTGAAGATCGAAGCGTGATGTCATCCTCCATCGCGTTGTGATGGAACTAATTTTCCCTTTTTGCGTTAGGTGCGTATCGGGTTCTTTTCGGGTTTCACGGGGCTGACCGTTATCGCCGACGAGAATGGACGATAACCGGCGTGCAGAGCAGCGCGCGACAGCAAATGGAGGAAACACCATGCTGAATTTCCGGACAACGAGCGTTGCCACAGCGCTCGTCGTGTTCCTGACAAGTTTTACACCTTCGCAGGCATTCCAGGTTCCGGTCCCGACCCCGAAGCCGGTTTCGACTGCGTCGGATATTGTCGTGCCGGTCCAGTATCGTGAATGGGATCGGAGAAGGCCACCAGGCGATCGTATGTACCGTCCGCGTCCGCCCCGTGACGGCTATTATAATGGCCATCGCGGCTACAGGGATCGCCGCCCCGGTTACCGTTATCACAACGGCTATTGGTTCCCGCTGGCAGCCTTTGCGGCTGGCGCCATCATCGGCGGCGCGGTGGCACAGCCGTCACGTCCCGCCTACGGTGGCAGCCATGTCGAATGGTGCCAGAACCGTTGGCGTTCGTACCGTGCTTACGACAACACCTATCAGCCGAACAGTGGTCCGCGACGCATTTGCGTTTCGCCTTACAGCCGCTGACGGTTGTGTTCGAAAACCCGGATCATTTCCGGGTTTTCGGCCCTTAGGGGCAAATCTGGTAAACGACACGTGATTGCAGCGTTAATGCTGGGTTCAGGCGAAAACTCATAGCCTGAGACATGTAAAAGCCGCGCCAGGGCTGAAAATTGGCCAAAATGGAGAAAACCAGATTCACAATACGGCCTAGTGACCGTCGTGAATGGAGGAAGTCAGATGAAAAGCTATGTTAAGACTATCTTTGCTGCTGGTCTTTCTGCGATCATGGTTGCGGGCGCTATCGTTCCGGCGCAGGCCCTGCCATTGACCATGGCGCCGAAGAGCGTCGAAACGGCAGGCAGCGATGTCGTGAACGTGCAGTACTATCGTGACCGCTACGAGCGCCGTGGCTGGTATAACGGCCATCGCGGTTATCGCGATTACCGTCCGGGTTACCGCCATCGCGACGGTTACTGGTTCCCGCTTGCAGCCTTCGCAACGGGAGCGATTATCGGCGGTGCGCTGTCTCAGCCACGCGAAGTGTATCGCCCGGTACCGGAATACCGTCCGCGTCCAGTCTATCGCGAATATCGTCCGGTCTATCGCGGTGGCATGAGCCGCGCACACGTGAACTGGTGCTATGGCCGTTATCGTTCCTACGATGCCGGTAGCAACACGTTCCAGCCATATAATGGTCCGCGCCAGCCCTGCTATTCGCCTTACGGCTAGACGCTCAGATTGATAGGAAAGCCGCCCCCGCCCGGGCGGCTTTTATTTTGGCCGATCAGAGAATGCGTGCCCGTTTCAGCACGAACCAGGCGAGCGCAACGGAGATGACGATGAACAGGCTCGCTGACAACGTTCCTCCTGTGCCAACCGTAAACGGCAATTCATCCGTATTCATGCCGAAGAAACCCGTCACAAGCGACGGCGGCAGCAGAAATGCGGTCATCAGAGAGAGAATGTAAAGGTGGCGGTTGGTCTCGGACGAGAGTTTGGAATCGATTTCCTCGTGCAGCAGACGGGCTCGTTCCTGCAAGGCGTAGACATCGTGGTCCACTGCCTCGAGACGTCCCATCAGGCGTGAGGCAACATCCTCGAAGCCATCCGGCATCTCGTCTTCATCCACGGCCGATGCGCGTCGCATCAATGTCAGCACCGTGCGCAGGTGGCGGTGCAACCGGACGACCGTGCGACGTAGCGGTGCAAGGCGACGCCGTTCGTCGCGTGTCTCGCTGTCGTAAACGAGATCCTCGATCGTGTTGAGTTGCTCCGTGGTTTCCATCACCAGGCTGATGAGCGAACGCTGGAATTCCGCGACCAGACCCTCAAAGACATGTGATGGCGTCGTGTAGCGGTTGGCGTTCTTGTCAATTGCCGCTTTCAAGCGATCCACCGAGCGCAGCGGTTGAAGTCGCGTGGTGATGATGAAGCGATCACTGACCGCAAAGTGCAGCCATCCGAAATCACGCGTTTCCTGATCGAACTCGCGCTGGAAATCGACCAGCGTACCGTAGAGCGACTTTTCGTCGACGGTGATGGACGGATGCGTCTCATGGGTGGTGAGAGTCGCACGCGCGGTCGGATCGAGACCGGGGATCGTTTCTAGAAAGCCTGCAACGCGCTGGTCTGCCAGATTGAGATGCAGCCAGAAGAACCCACCACAATCGACCATTTCGTTGAAACCGGCATCTGGCGCCAGCCGCCGGCAGGGCGCTTTTCCAGGCTGGAAGTGATAGGCCCAGACAAGGCCGGGGATAACGGGTGTTACGAGATCCATCGTGGCAGTCCTGACCGGCTGGATGGGAGGAGGGGAAGCATCCGTCGTTTCGGAATGAAACGGCGGCGGCAGCGCGGCACTTTTTGAGGGCCGGTCCCGCGTGGTTTCGACCCAAGCCGCATGCAGAGCAAATTCATGTGACAGTTTCATAACAGTCACGGTCATGGCTGGCGGGAATTTTCAAATTGACGTTTACGTAAAAATAATTTAGCCCGAAAACAGCATAGTACGGAACAGCTTCGGGAGGAGGCAGGATGTATACCGCGCCGGTAGACGACATTGTGTTCACGCTCAAACATGTCGCGGGCCTTTCAGATGCGCTGGCGAATGCCGCGCTGGGTGACCTCGACGAAGATGTGGTGGATGCCATCCTGCACGAGGCGGGTCGTTTTGCGACGGACCAGGTTGCACCGCTTGCCGACATCGGTGACCGTCAGGGCGCCCGGCTTGTGGATGGCAAGGTCAGCACGCCGGATGGCTGGGCCGATCTGTATCGCCGCTGGGCGGACGCGGGCTGGAACAGCCTGACGGCGCCGGAGGAGTTTGGCGGCCAGAACTTGCCGCACATGCTGAACGTCGCTGCCCTCGAAATGTGGAACTCAGGTTCCATGGCCTTTGCGCTGGCGCCCACATTGACCATGGGCGCAGTCGAGGCCCTGGTGGCGCATGGCAGCAATGACCTTAAGCGCGCCTATCTTCCCAAACTCGTTTCCGGCGAATGGACCGGAACCATGAACCTGACTGAGCCCCACGCCGGCTCGGATCTCGGGGCGCTGAAAGCGCGTGCCGAACGTAAGGCCGACGGCACGTACAGGATTTTCGGCCAGAAGATTTTCATTACATGGGGCGAGCACGACGCGGCGGACAACATTATCCATCTCGTTCTCGCGCGCCTACCGGATGCGCCGGCCGGAACCCGCGGCATTTCGCTGTTCCTTGTTCCGAAATTCCTGCTGGATGACAACGGTCGCCCTGACGGCAGAAATGACGTGTTCTGTCATTCGCTGGAACACAAGCTGGGTATCCACGGTTCGCCAACCTGCACGATGATTTTCGGCGACGGCAAGTTCGGAGAGGAAAAGGGCGCGCTCGGCTGGCTGGTGGGTGAGGAGAACAAGGGCCTCGCCTGCATGTTCACGATGATGAACAATGCCCGCCTTGCGGTTGGAATGCAGGGCGTGGCAATCTGCGAGGCAGCCACTCAGAAGGCGATTGCCTATGCCAAGGAACGTACGCAGGGCAAGGCGCCTGGCTGGCAGGGTTCCGGCATGAGCCCGATCATCGAACATCCCGATATCGCCAGAACACTTCTGACGATGAAGGCGTTAACGCAGGGTTCGCGGGCGATTTCCTTCAGTTGTGCGCACGCCATCGACATGGCGCATGCCGCTGAAAACGATGTCGATCGCAATCACTGGCAGGAACGTGCTGCCCTGTTGACCCCGATCGCCAAGTCCTTTTCCACCGATGCGGGCGTTGATGTCGCTTCTCTGGGCATTCAGGTGCACGGCGGTATGGGCTTCATCGAGGAAACCGGTGCAGCCCGTTACCTGCGCGACGCGCGCATCGCACCGATCTATGAGGGCACCAACGGCATCCAGGCAATCGACCTCGTCATGCGTAAGCTGCCCTTGTCCGGCGGCGCGCAGGTGCGCGGCTTCATTCAGGAACTCAAGGAGATCGCCGCGCGTCTTGCCGCCTCCAACCGGGACGATCTCGGCAACACGGCGACCTATCTGGAGACGAGCCTCAACGATCTCGAAACAGTCACCGATTGGCTGCAGGAGCGCATCAAGAGCGGCGAAACCGATATCGCCCTTGCTGGTGCAACCCCCTATCAGCGGCTCTTTGGCCTCGCGTTGACCGGTGCCTACCTTGCCAAAGGCGCGCTTGCTTCCGTCGATGATGGCAAGGGTGCGCATCGTGCATCGTTGTGCCGTTTTGCTGCGGAAAACCTGCTTGCTGAAACGGCGGCACTCAAGGATCGCGTCATGAGCGGTGCAGCAAGTCTTGCAGCGGCGCGTGCCGTGCTCGGTTGAGGAGAACTGGATGTCTGACGATCATATTCTTGTCGAACGGATCGCCCATGCGCCGGAAGTTCTGGCCATTCGGTTCAACCGGCCTGAAAAGAAAAACGCCATTACCGACGCCATGTATCGCCGCATGGCAGAAGCCCTTGTTGCAGCCAACAATGACCCGGAAACGCGCGTCGTTGCGTTTCTCGGCACGGAAGGCTGCTTTTCTGCCGGGAATGACATGGCCGATTTTCTGGCCTTCGCAATGGCTGGCGGCAAGGGCAAACTCGCTGTTTTGGATTTCCTGACGGCGCTGGCAACCTTTGAGAAACCGCTGGTTTCGGGCGTGGATGGACTTGCAATCGGTATCGGCACGACGCTGCACCTACATTGCGATATGACGGTTGCCTCCAGCCGCAGCCTGTTCAAAACGCCCTTCGTTGATCTGGCGCTGGTGCCGGAAGCCGCTTCCAGCCTGCTTGCGCCACGCATCATGGGCCATCAGCGCGCTTTCGCCTTGCTCGCGATGGGAGAGGGTTTTTCTGCCGAGCAGGCATCTGCCGCCGGGCTGGTCTGGAAGGTCACCGAACCGGAACACGTCGAGACTGAGACGCTGGCAATCGCTATGCGTCTTGCGGCTAAACCGCCGGAAGCGCTGAAAATCGCTCGGGATCTGCTGCGCGGCAAGTCGGACGACGTGTTGGCCCGCATTGAAGACGAAGCGCGGCATTTTGTGGCGCGTTTGCAGAGCGCGGAAGCTAGAGCGGCCTTCGAAGCATTCATGCGCCGTTAAGCGTGCCCGAGGGAATTTCCGGTTATTAAGGAACTCGGCAATATCTGCCGGGTTAGATCGCGAAATCCGCCATCAGCCGAAAGCCGAGCCCATGCGAAAAACTGTCTTCGCCGCGATTACCATGATCCTGTCGACAAGCGTGGCACAGGCGGCCACCGTGTCTCCACAAATGTCATATCCGGCTGGGCAGGACATCATTCTCGCGCAATCGGTCGTCACGCAGGATGGCCAGAACTTTTATTCCGGCAACAACCGTCAGCGTCAGCAGCGTGCACGCTTCGTCTGCGTCATCACGCCGCCTGACAGTGCCAATCGCAACCGGCCATATGTCTGCCCGGTCCAGCAGGGGCGGGTGGGTGGACGTTGCCGCTGCTCCGGCGTGGTGGGCAACGGCAACATCGATACTGCCTGGTAAACAGTCTGGAGACTATTTCTCCAGTGTCGCAACCGCTTCCACATGTGGAGACCAAAGGAACTGGTCGACAGGTGTGACACGGGTCAGGCGATAGCCGCCTTCCATCAGGATGGAGATATCGTGTGCGAGCGTCAGCGGATTGCAGCTCACGGCGACGATCTTCTTGACCGTGCTGCGCGCCAGTTCCTTGCACTGAAATTCCGCGCCCGCGCGCGGTGGATCAAACACCACCGCATCGTAATTCTTCAATTCGCTCGTCATCAGCGGACGGCGGAAAAGATCGCGCTTTTCCACGCTGACCGGTTTCAGGCCTTGCGTATTGCGGGCCGCGAAATCGAGTGCCTTGAGCGGCTTGTCCTCGGCTTCCACCGCATGCACCTTACCGATGCGGGCAAGCCTAAGGGCAAACGTCCCGGTACCGGCAAAAAGATCGGCGATGCGCTTCGACTTGCCGATATGGGCGAGAACGAGTTCAGCCATGGCGTCTTCGGCCTCTTTCGTGGCCTGGGTGAAGCTGCCAGCCGGTGGTGATACCGAAACGCCACCGAAATCCAGCAACGGCTTCTGCGGTTCGATGAGGATTTCACCGGAAAGCGAGACACGCGCGATGCCGCGCATGGAGAGCACCGTCTCGGTCAGGGTGCGGCGCTGCTTGTCGCTGACAGACTTGATCCCCTCAATGGAGATATCGAGGCCGGACAGTGTTTCCAGCACTGTCATGCGGAACGGTTCCGTATTCGAAGGCAAGGTAATGCCGATGGCGCGCAACGCGTCGAGCCGGGACACGATGCCCGGCGACATGACGGGACATTCCTCGATGGCGACGATGTGGTGGCTGTTTGCCTGGCTGAAACCCAGCAGCAAGCCCTTTTCCGTCTTGCGGGCGGCGAACACCGCACGGCGGCGCTCACCGGGGCGACAGATCACGAGATCGCCGATCTCGGGCGTCAGGCCTTTCGATTTCAGGGCGGAAACGACCAGATCGCGTTTGAAGGCGCGATAAGCATCTTCCGACAGGTGCTGAAGAGAGCAGCCGCCACACGTACCATTCTTGCCATCGGGGCCAAAATGCCGACAGGCTGGCTCACGGCGTTCCGGCGATGCTTCGGCAATCGACATCACGGTACCCTGGTCTTTTACCCGTGCGATGGCGACAGTTTCGCCCGGCAAGGCGAACGGCACGTAGACCGTGCCGTCGGGACAGTGCGCGATGCCGTCGCCCTGAGCGCCGAGGCTTTTGATTGTGACCGCATGCGTACTCATGGCTTTTCGCCTCCGAGAAGAAATTCGATATTGCCGTCTCCACCGGAAATCGGCGAGGGGATAAGGCCAAGACTTTTCCAGCCCATGTCCTCTACCAGCCAGCGCTCCAGCTCGGCTGCAACGGCCGGTGCCGTCTCCGGCTCCTTGAGAAGCCCTGCCTTGCTGATGGCATCCCGGCCAGCTTCGAACTGCGGCTTGACCAGAAGTGCGGCAAAACAACCCGGAGCGGCAAGCTGCAGTGCCGGTGCGAGCGCGAGCTTGAGCGAAATGAAGGAGACGTCGGAGACGATGAAGCTGATGTCTCTGTCGTCGATATCGTCACCGGTGAGATAACGGGCGTTCAGTCCCTCGAGATTGGTCACACGCGGATTGTTCTCAACGCGCGGATGCATCTGCCCGTGACCGACATCGATCGCTGTCACGTGCTCTGCGCCGCGCTGCAACAGCACTTCTGTGAAGCCACCCGTCGAGGCTCCGACATCCAGGCATTCGCAGCCGGATGGGTCGAGCTTGAAATGGTCGAGAGCTGCGACGAGTTTGAGGGCCGCACGCGAGACATAATCCTGCGCGGGGTCGCTGATGGCGATGTCGGCGTCCGCGGCAACGGAGGCGCTCGGTTTGGTGACGATCTTGCCATTGACGCTGACGGTGCCACGGCTAACGGCATCCCGCGCCCGCGATCGGCTGGCGAAGTGGCCCAGCGACACAAGAAGCTGGTCAAGTCGTTCATTTTCAGATGTTTTGGACATGGAAAACGTCAATGACTGCCAAAAGTCGCGGATGCAAGCGATTTATCGTTTTGAACGGCCCAACGTCGCTCAAGTGCGTGCGCCAAGGTGTTATACACCACAACCAATTAATTCAATTTAAAGGCTTGTCGTGCACTGTCCGGGCAACGGTCTGTGCGGCCACTGGAACTGCCATGAAGGCACATTCTCCAAATTCCTGAATTGTGGCCGTTGCGGCTTCCACGCCTGCGCTTGGGCGTGCCTGCGGCGGTGCGCTGAGAGAGCCTGCGATGTCGCTGAAAAACCTCCCGATCAACATAAAACTTATCGCCACGTTCTTCGCCTTGATGAGCGTCTGTCTTCTTGCTTCCGCGGTCGTCTTCTGGCAGACCTTGGGCAGCGAGCGGGTTGCGATTGAAAACAACAGAACCAACGACATCATTCAGTCGGTCAACGCTGCCAAGGCGGCGATGCTGGAACAGGCCGTCAACCAGCGCGGCTTTCTGCTGTTCCGCAGCGACAGCACCTACAACGACGTTTTCGCCCAGCGTGAGTTGATGCTGAAGAAGCTTGCAGAGGCACGCACACTTGCTGCCGACAAGCCGGAAATTCTCAAAGCCATCGACGAGATGCAGGCGACGGCAACCGTGTTCTTCAAGGAGCTGGCGGAGCCGCAGATCGCGGCGCGCAAGACCACGGAAGCACCGATTTCCGAAATCATTGAAATCGGCCGCAACCAGGCCAAGGGCCAGCTAGACGGTTTCCGCGCAGCGGCGGCCAAGATCAATGATCAGCTTGAGGGCTTGTCCAACACCTATTCTCAGGAACAGGCCCAGGCGGCTGACAATCTGAAATTCGCGCTGCTCGGCGGCGGTGCTGTGGCCGGTCTATTGGCCGTTGGCCTGATCTGGGCGCTGTCGCGGGCAATCGTCACGCCGATCGTCGGCATGACGGCAGCGATGAGCAGGCTGGCGGAAGGCGATCTTGCTACGGAAGTTCCGGCCGTTGACCGCCAGGACGAAGTGGGCAAGATGGCAAAGGCCGTACTTGTCTTCAAGGAAGCCGGTCTTGAAAAATCCCGCCTTTCCGGCGAAGCCGAGCGCATGCGCTCCGTCACCGAGAACGAACGCCGCAGAAACGAAGAAGAAAAGGCGCGTGACGAGGCTGCCAACACATTCGCACGTGATGAGCTTGGCAAGGGACTGGCCGCTCTCGCGGATGGCGATCTCGCTTACCGGATCGAAGCGCCGTTCGTACCGGCAATTGAACCGATCCGCCACGACTTCAACAATGCCGTCGCGAAACTCCAGCAGGCTTTGCGCACGGTTGGCGAAAATGCAGCAGCCATCAATGCGGGTGCTTCCGAGATGCTGTCGGCTGCCGATGATCTGTCGCGCCGCACCGAACAGCAGGCGGCCTCCATCGAAGAAACGGCAGCCGCGCTGGAAGAGGTAACGACCACGGTTCGCGATTCCGCCAAAGGCGCGGAAGAAGCCGGCAACCTGGTCCAGCGAGCCCGCGCCGGTGCTGAAAAGTCCGGTGTTGTTGTTCGCAAGGCAGTGGCCGCCATGAAGGAAATCGAAAAGTCCTCCGGTGAGATTGGCAACATCATCGGCGTGATCGATGATATCGCCTTCCAGACCAACCTCCTGGCGCTCAATGCCGGTGTTGAAGCTGCCCGTGCGGGTGAAGCAGGCAAGGGCTTTGCAGTTGTTGCTCAGGAAGTGCGCGAACTGGCGCAACGTTCCGCCAATGCCGCCAAGGAAATCAAGAGCCTGATTGGTGCATCCAGCCAGCAGGTCGAAAACGGCGTCAATCTCGTCGATGAAACCGGCAAGGCGCTGGAGCGGATTGTTGCCGAGGTCGAAGAGATCAATGCTCACGTCAGCTCCATTGTTACGGCTGCACGTGAACAATCGACCGGTCTGCAGGAAATCAACACGGCCGTGAACACCATGGATCAGGGCACCCAGCAGAATGCTGCGATGGTTGAGCAGCAGACGGCGGCAAGCCATGCACTTGCCCGTGAAGCCGAAGCCCTGAATGGTCTGCTTGGTCAGTTCCGCATGGGCGGAATGGGCGGCGCGACCGCAACCCGCACCGCATCGGCACCGCGCTCTTCCGCGCAGCCAGCCTTCCAGCCGGCAGCAGCGCCGATGAAGAAAGCCGCTCCGATCAAGGCAGCATCGGCTGCAGCGCGACCGGTGGCGTCTCCGGCCCGGGCACTTGGCCAGAGCCTTGCGCGTGCTTTCGGCGCCAAGCAGGAAACGGCTGTTTCGGCCAAGGAACAGGACTGGACGGAGTTCTGAGACACTCCGAGACAGATCGCCAGATCAAAAAAACCTCCGCGAAGCGCTCTTCTCGGAGGTTTTTTCATTTTCGGCCAAGTGGCGAAAGCTTGCTTATCCCGCAAACCCGACATCGATCCGGCGTTGGCCAAGTGCGTTGAAGACCGTCGAGACGATCCCTGCGCGGTCGAGGCCGGCGTCGGCATACATGGTTTCCGGCTTGGCCTGCTCTACCCACAGATCGGGAAGGGTCAGTGTTCGCACCTTTGGGCCGTGATCGAGCAATCCAGCGGACGCCATGAAATGCAGAACATGGGCACCGAAACCGCCGACCGAACCTTCCTCGATTGTGACAAGTACCTCGTGATGCGCCGCAAGCTGGCGGATCAGATCAAGATCGAGCGGCTTGGCAAAGCGCGCATCGGCCACCGTCGTTGAAAGGCCGGCGGCATCGAGATCTTCCGCTGCGGCAAGGCATTCGGCAAGACGCGTACCGAAGGAGAGCAGGGCGACCTTGGTACCCTCCTTGATGATCCGGCCTTTGCCGATTTCAAGGATCTGGCCACGTGTCGGCATCTCGATGCCGACACCTTCGCCGCGTGGATAACGGAAGGAGATTGGACCCTCGTCATAGGCTGCTGCGGTGCGGACCATGTGCTTCAGTTCGGCCTCGTCGGATGCCGCCATAACCACCATGCCGGGCAGGGTGGCAAGGAACGTCGTATCGAACGAGCCTGCGTGGGTCGGACCGTCCGCGCCAACGAAACCGGCACGGTCGATCGGGAAACGAACTGGCAGATTCTGGATCGCCACGTCATGCACGACCTGATCGTAGCCGCGTTGCAGGAAGGTCGAATACAGCGCGCAGAACGGTTTGTAGCCGTCTGCGGCGAGGCCCGCAGCAAAGGTGACAGCATGTTGTTCGGCAATGCCGACGTCGAAGGTGCGCGCCGGGAAAAGTTCAGCAAGCTTGTCCAGCCCGGTGCCGTTCGGCATGGCGGCGGTCACGCCGACGATCTTCTCGTCAAGTGTGGCTTCCTGCACGAGAGCTTCGGCAAAAACGCTGGTGTAGCTCGGTGCGTTCGGCTTGGCTTTCGCCTGCGCGCCGGTGATGACATCGAACTTGTTGACGCCGTGATATTTATCGGCCGCCGCTTCGGCGGGAGCGTAACCCTTGCCTTTCTGCGTCACAACATGAATGAGGACAGGACCTTTCTGGTTGTCGCGCACGTTGCGCAGAACCGGAAGCAGGTGCTCGAAAGAGTGACCGTCGATCGGGCCGATATGGTAGAAGCCCAATTCCTCGAACAATGTGCCGCCGGTCACGTAACCGCGTGCGTGCGTCACCGCGCGGGTAATGGCGCGATCCACCGTCTTGCCGAGATAAGCTGTCAGTTTCTTGCCGAAATCGCGGAAACCCATGTAGGTCCGGCCAGAGGCGAGGCGGGCGAGATAGGAACTCATCGCTCCCGTGGGTGGTGCGATCGACATATCGTTGTCGTTCAGAATGACGATCAGCCGCGCATCGAGCGCACCAGCATTGTTCAGCGCTTCGAATGCCATGCCGGCCGACATGGAGCCATCGCCGATCACCGCGATAACCTTGCGGTCGCTCTTGTCCAGTCCGGCGGCAACAGCCATGCCAAGACCGGCAGAGATCGACGTGGAGGAATGGCCAGCGCCGAAATCGTCGTATTCGCTTTCAGCGCGACGGGTAAACCCTGACAGGCCGCCTTCCTGACGCAGCGTGCGAATGCGGTCGCGTCGTCCGGTCAGGATCTTGTGCGGGTAACATTGATGTCCGACATCAAAGATCAGCCGGTCTTCGGGCGTGTTGAAGACCTTGTGGATGGCAATGGTCAATTCCACCACGCCGAGACCCGCGCCCAAATGCCCGCCTGTCTTGGACACGGCATCGATCATCTCGTCGCGCAATTCCCTGGCCAGTTGCGGCAGGTCGCGATCGTCGACGTCCTTGAGGTCGGATGGGAGTTTCACCCGGTCAAGCAATGGTGTCTCTGGCATTCCGGTCAATCGTTCGGCCTTTTCTCGTCATCGGCAAAGCGCGCCGTCCTCAGTTTCCCGAGTGGCGTTCAACTCTGCATGTCGTTCACTTCTATCGAATTTCAACCCTCGGGCAAAGGGACAAACTCTTCTTCGTCGCCCGGAACGATATCGAAGCGTCCGGTTCTCCACTCCTGTTTGGCTTGCTCTATGCGTTCTTTTGATGACGAAACGAAATTCCACCAGATGTATCGGCGTGAATTCAGTGCCTCGCCACCGAAGATCATTATGTGACAGCCGGTTGCTCCGCCCTGCAGCGTGATGTCGTCGCCGGGGCGGAAGACCAGGAGCTGATCGGCTGCGAAGACATCACCCGCGACCTCGAGCGAACCGGAAAGAATGTAGATCGCGCGTTCTTCATGGTCGGCGGAAAATGGGAATTTGACGCCCGGTTCGAGATTGAGGTCCACATAGAGCGTATCCGTAAATGCCGAGACGGGAGAGGACAGTCCCTCGAAATTGCCAATCACGACGCGTCCGGAAACACCTTTCGTATCGATCAGAGGCATCGCCTCCTTGCCGGTATGGGCAAAGGTCGGTGCGATCTCTTCCATCTGATCAGGCAATGCCAGCCAGGTCTGCAGGCCGGACATCGAAAGCGGATGGCCGCGCAGATTTTCCGGTGTCCGTTCCGAATGCACGATGCCGCGCCCGGCGGTCATCAGATTGATGTCTCCTGGCCGGATGACAAGCTCCGTACCGAGGCTGTCACGATGCTTGATTTCACCGTCGAAGAGATAGGTGACGGTGGAAAGGCCGATATGCGGATGTGGTTTGACGTCGAGCGCTTCGCCGGCTTTCAGGATTGCCGGGCCCATGCGGTCAAAAAAGATGAACGGGCCAACAAGCCGTCGCTGCCGTGTTGGCAGGGCGCGACGCACAGCGAAGCCACCAATGTCGCTGGAACGCGGAATGATGAGATTTTCGATGGCATCACAGGCGAAGGCATCGCCCGCGGCAGGATCATTTCCGGGAAAGAAGGACATCAACACTCTCCAAAGTCGATCTCGGCAGAGTAGCACAAAGCCGCGCCCTTGGCAGATCGCGATAGTAAACAGTGCGTCAGTCTTTTTGCCTCAACCGCCTGAGCGCTCAACCATCAAAGCGGCCGCAACGCTCGGATCGGTAGACCATTGGTTGCGAGTTCGGCAATTCTGATATGATTGCCGAACTCAAGCTATGTATTATTCGCCGTCGAGAGGTTCGACGCCCTGCGGTCTGCCGTTGCGGTCAAGGCGGATTTTTTCGATACGCTTCTCGGCTGCGTTCAAAAGCGTTTCGCAGTGTTTTTTCAGGGCTTCGCCACGCTCGTAGATGGCGATGGATTCGTCCAGAGCCACGTCGCCGCGCTCCAGCCTTGCGACAATGCTTTCCAGCTCGGCGACAGCTTTTTCGAAAGAATAACCGCTGACGTCGGCTGTGTTGGCATTTTCCGTCATATTCAACCCTTCATCATTCTCAAGATATGCATGGCTGCCGATTCCGCCAGCCCTTCCAGATCATAACCACCTTCGAGCAGGCTGACGACCCGGTTTGACGCGTATTTGTTGGCCATTTCCAGAAGACGACCCGTCGCCCAGTCGAAATCCTCGCCGACGAGATTGATGTGCGCCAGCGGGTCGCGGTGATGCGCGTCGAAACCGGCGGAAATGATGATCAGGTCAGGCGAAAAGTCGGCAATTGCTGGCAGGACTCGCGACTTGAATGCCTCGCGAAAATGGTCACTGCCGGTATTCGGCGAAAGGGGCGCGTTGACGACGTTGTTCTTGACACCGGTTTCGTTCTTGTCGCCACTCCATGGATAAAGCGGCATCTGGTGCGTGGAGCAGAACAGCACCGATGTGTCGTTCCAGAAAATGTCCTGCGTGCCGTTGCCGTGGTGGACGTCCCAGTCAACAATGGCGACACGTTCGGCGCCATGAACCTTTTGTGCATGGCGGGCGGCAATGGCGGCGTTGTTGAAAAGGCAGAAGCCCATCGCCTTGGCGGTTTCGGCATGATGGCCAGGCGGGCGGGCAGCGACGAAAACATTGTCGGCCTTGCCGGAAAAAACATCATCCACACCGGCCATCGCCGCGCCAATTCCGGTCAGCGCCGCCTGCAGGCTTTTCGGCGAAGCATAGGTGTCGGCTTCGATACGGTTGAGCTCTCCATCTTCTTCCGGAATGCTGCGCATCACGGAAAGCAGATGCTCTTCGGGATGCGCCAACAGCACGACATCTTCATTCGCCTGCGGTGCCTGCTTGCGCTCCAGCCTTTCGAAATTGGGATGCTCGAGGGCAATATTCAGGGAGCGCAGGCGATCAGGCCGCTCGGGATGGCCTTCAGGCACGATGTGTTCGAGAAAAATCGGATGTTCGTAGAGGCGCGTCGCCATTCTTTTCCTCCCGGAAAACGGTTTGTCAGGCGCGTTGTGGCAGGAGCGGGTAACCGGCCATGACGGCACGGCCTGCCAGAGCTGCCAGCAGCGCCTTCAACGCGTCACCGGGAATGAAGGCCATCGAACCGAGAAACGCCTTGGTAAAGCCCATGCCGGTGACCAGAGCCAGATATGTGATGCCGAAAGCATAGAGGACGATAACGCCGCCGATCAGGCTGGCAACAAAAAAGCCTGCGCCCTGTGCCAGAGCCGACTGATTGCGGTTTACCAGCTTTTCCGAAAGATAGCCGGTGACGAACACCGCGGCGATCCAGCCGATGAGGAAGCCGGTCGTTGGGGTGGTGAAGATCGACAGGCCGCCGCGCCCGCCGGAAAGAACCGGAAGACCGATGGCGGCAATGAGAATGGTCAGAAGTACGGCCAGCGTGCCGCGTTTTGCACCGAGTACCACGCCCGCCAGCATCACACCGAGAGACTGTGCCGTTATCGGGACTGGAATGAAGCCGAGCGTAATGGGCGGCAACAGCCCAAGCGCAATAATGATGGCAGCAAACAGCGAGATCAGCACGAGGTCACGGGTTTTCATGGCAGCGGTTCCTGATGATTGTCAGGCTGTCAGCTTTGGCCTCTGAAACCGCGCGCGTCAATGGCGTCGGCAATCGCGTCCGCATCCTTCAACGTCATAATGATGACAGGAACGATAATCGTTCCGGGTTTGGCAGGCACACCGCGCGCCCGGTGCGCATCCTTCACCGCATGATAACGGTTGACGATTTCCGGTACGAAACGCACCACGAGCCCGACGGCAAGGCCAATGTCGGCGGCTCGGGCAAGTCCAAGTTTTTCGAGCGGTTTTGCCGCCAGAGTTATCTCGTCCATAAACTGCGAAATGCTGACAGTGATGGTGACCGCCGTGGCGAGAAAGGCAAGCGAGGTCAATCGCAGCAGCGCAATCGTAGCATCATTTGCAGAAACAAAGGCGTAGCTGAAAGCGGCAACCAGAAGAATTGTCAGCATCACCGGACGAAGCCGAAAGGCGATATCCTTGAGGGGTAAGCGTGTCTGTTGAAGAAAGACAGCGGCGACGATAACGGCCGCTGAGAGCAGCACGAGGTCACGCGTCAGGAACAACGCGACGCTGAAAGCGGCAAGCGCGACGAGCTTGATGCGCGGAGAAAGTCGATGAAGCCAGCCAGATCCCTCAACGTGCAACGATTTCATGATGCGGCCACCTCCAGATAGCGGTCGATCGCTTCTTCGGGTGCCGCATCGGCCACCAGCGATCCCTGATGGAACACCAGCACCCGGTCGAAATTTGCCAGTAACGGCAGATCGTGGGTGATAACGATCAGATCCTGCGACAGGGACGCCATTGTCTTTTCGACAATGGTGCGGTTTTTCAGGTCGAGCTGATTTGTCGGCTCATCGAGGATCAGCACTTTCGGCTCTGTGACGAGAAGCGCAGCAAGGGCCGAAAGCTGCAACTCGCCGCCGGACAGTTCATGCGCACGTCTGTCTTCGAGATGGGCAATTCCAAGATTGGTAAGGACTGTTTTTACTCGTCCCTCTATTTCCGCTTTGCCAAGGCCAAGCCGCTTCAGGCCGAAGGCGATATCCTCTCGCACGATCGGCAGAATGATCTGGTTATGTGGGTTTTGAAAAATGAACCCGACAGTCCTGAGTACGGCCTCTGCGTCTCTCACCGTATCGAGCCGGTTGACTGTGACCGTACCGCTTGTCGGTTTGTTGAGGCCATTGATGAGGCGGGCGAATGTCGTCTTGCCCGAACCGTTGAGACCAACGACGCCGATACGCCGTTCCGTGAGTGTCAGCGACAGGGGGAGCAAGATGTGTCGGCTTTCGATGGTCACGCCGGCTGCTTCGAAACGAATGTCCAAGGTGCTGATGTCCTTACGAACGGAATGCGAAAACGGAAAAATTTTCGCATGATGTTCCGCTCAAATCATAATCGAGATCGGTTCGGGTTCTATAACCTCTCATCAAAAGAAGTGAAACAAGGAACAAAAAAAGAACATTGCAATCACCGTAAAGCCGTCCTACCGTCAGTGCCATGGCGATTCAGATATCGAATGAAGCAGCAAGACGGATTTTCCTGGCGCGGCAGGGGCTTTGCTCACCGCCTGGAAGAGCGCTTTCTAAGGATGGGCTGCTTCAGCTCATCACGGATATCGGCTTCGTGCAGGTCGATAGTATCGGTACTGTCGAGCGTGCTCACCACCAGATCATCTTCTCCCGAAATCAGACCTACAAGCGCGAGCATCTGACCGCGTTACTGGAAAAGGACCGGGCGCTTTTCGAACACTGGACGCATGATGCGTCCATTCTGCCGACGGCTTTTTATCCCTATTGGAAACATCGCTTCCGCCGCCGTGAGCCGATCATTCAGGAACGTTGGCGCAAGTGGCACGGCGAAGGGTTCGATGCCGCGTTTGGCGATACGCTTGAGCGTATTTCGGCGGGCGGCCCGGTCATGGCACGAGAGCTGAAGGAAGACGGGCATCAGTCCGGAGGCTGGTGGAACTGGCATCCCTCTAAGACGGCGCTCGAATATCTTTGGCATACCGGCAAACTTGCGATTTCGGGGCGGGTGAACTTTCAGAAAGTGTACGACCTGGCCGAGCGCGTCATTCCTCTGGAACATCACGAGGCGGAAATAGAGCATGAAGCCTTTGTTGATTGGGCCTGCCGGGAGGCGTTGGGCAGGCTCGGCTTTGCGACGCATGGCGAAATTGCCGCATTTTTCGATATCGTTACCCCGCAGGAAGCGAAGGATTGGGTTACCAGCCATCGCGATGAATTGAGCGAAGTCTTGGTCGGTGCGAATGATGGCAGCAGTGTCCGCCAGTCTTACGCCTTTGCGGATTTCAGCGCCGATGTTTCAGGTCAGCCGGAGCCGTCCTCCCGGGTTCGTGTTCTCAGTCCTTTTGACCCGTTGCTGCGCGACCGAAATCGAACCGAACGTCTGTTCGGGTTTTATTACCGCATTGAGGTTTTCGTACCGGAGCCGAAGCGGCAATACGGCTATTACGTTTTTCCGCTTCTCGAAGGCGACCGCCTGATCGGTCGTATCGACATGAAAGCGGACCGCAAGGGGGGAACGCTGGACGTGCGCAAGCTGTGGCTTGAAGCTGGTGTACGCGGCTCCGCCGGGCGCCTGGAAAAGCTGGATGCTGAGCTTGCCCGTCTTGCCCGTTTCACAGGGGTCGAGCGCGTGAATTACCTCGACGGTTGGCGGGACTAGATATTGCTGTTGTTCATGGTTTTGTTTCCATCCTCTCGGGCCTGAAACGCCGAGAGGATGGGCATTGTGTTGCTCAGGATCAGCAGATTTCCGTTGCGGAAATTTTGATGCCAAAGCCTTCCAGACCCACATAGTGACGCTCGCGGGTCGTCATCAGTTTGATTGAGCTGATGCCGAGATCCTTGAGGATTTGCGCGCCAAGGCCGATTTCCAGCCATTCGTTTTCGCGTGAACGCGCCTGCGCATGCGCCTCTTCGGGATCACGCGCCTTGCGGCGGCCAGGCACCTGACCGACACCAACCGAACCTTCGCGCAGGTAGATGATCACGCCGCGACCTTCTTCGGCGATCTTCTGCATGTAGTGGCGTACCGGTTGGCGACTGCCGAAAATGTCGTCGGCAACGTTTTCCGGATGCAGGCGAACGGGAATGTCGATGCCGTCACGGATGTCACCGAAAATGACGGCCATATGCTGCATCGGGTCCCAGGGCAGAGAATAGGTTTGCGCCTTGGCGGGACCGAACGGAGTCTCGACGGTGAAAGACGATTCCATTTCCACCAGCGTTTCCTTGCGCTGGCGATAGGCGATCAGATCGGCAACCGATACCTGCTTCAGACCGTGGGTTTCCGCAAAGGCGGAAACCTGTGGACCACGCGTAACCGTTCCATCGTCATTGACGAGTTCGCAGATCACGCCAATCGGCGGCAGTCCTGCGAGCCTGCAGAGGTCGACGGCGGCTTCCGTATGGCCAGACCGCATCAGCACGCCGCCTTCGCGGGAGATGAGCGGGAAAATATGTCCGGGGCGGGTAAAGTCAGCCGGGCCGACATTCGGGTTGGCGAGGTTGCGAACCGTCAGCGTGCGGTCTTCCGCAGAAATGCCGGTTGTCGTGCCGTGCTTGAAATCGACTGTGACGGTGAACGCCGTTGTGTGGGCGCTGTCGTTTTCTGCCACCATGGCGTTAAGGTTCAGCCGCTTGGCTTCTTCGCGCGGCATCGGCGCGCAGACGATGCCGGAGGTGTGGCGGACGATGAAGGCCATTTTTTCCGGCGTGCAGTGAACCGCCGCGATAATCAGATCGCCTTCGTTCTCGCGATCGTCATCATCCGTGACGACGACGAGTTCACCGGCTTCAAATGCGCGGATAGCCTCAACGACGCGCTTCTGGTCATATGCCATTTCGGGTGTTCCTCATTTCAGCCGGCCGGTCTGACCGCGATCTCTCAAATAATGGTCGGCAACAGTGCAGGCGATCATTGCCTCGCCGATCGGAACGGCACGAATGCCGACGCAAGGGTCATGGCGACCCTTGGTGCGGACATCGACGTTCTTGCCATCGGCATCGATGGACTGGCGCTCGGTCAGGATCGACGACGTGGGCTTGATCGCAAACCGCGCAATCACCGGCTCGCCCGTCGCAATGCCGCCGAGAATGCCGCCGGCATGGTTGGACAAGAACAAAGGTTTGCCGTCATTGCCCATGCGCATTTCATCGGCGTTTTCTTCGCCGGAAAGCTCTGCAGAGGCAAAACCTTCGCCAATCTCGACACCCTTGACGGCGTTGATCGACATCAGATTTGAGGCAATGTCCTGATCGAGCTTTGCGTAAATCGGCGCACCAATGCCAGCAGGAACGCCCTCTGCGACCACTTCAATGACGGCGCCGATTGAAGAACCTGCCTTGCGAATGCCGTCAAGATACTCTTCCCAGACGGGAACCATCGCGGCATCCGGGCAGAAGAATGGGTTTTGGTCGACCTGGTCCCAGTCCCAGTTGTCGCGGTTGATCTTGTGTTTACCGATCTGAACCAGCGCACCCCGGACATTCAGGCTTGGTACAACCTTGCGAGCAATGGCGCCTGCGGCAACACGCGCAGCCGTCTCTCGGGCCGAAGAGCGGCCACCGCCACGATAGTCGCGAATGCCGTATTTGAGGTCATAGGTGAAATCAGCGTGGCCGGGGCGGAAGCGACGGGCAATCTCGCCATAGTCCTTCGAGCGCTGGTCAGTGTTTTCGATCAGCATCGAGATCGGCGTGCCGGTGGTGATCAGCGTTTCGCCGTCCTCATCCAGCATCACGCCGGACAGAACCTTTACGATATCGTCTTCGCGGCGCTGGGTGACGAACCGGCTTTGGCCGGGTTTTCTCTTGTCCATCCAGTGCTGCACTTCGGCAAGCGTAAAGCGGATGCCGGGCGGGCAGCCATCTACCACGCAGCCCAATGCAGGACCGTGGCTTTCTCCCCAGGTGGTAACGCAAAAAAGATGACCGAAGCTATTATGCGACATACTGCTACAGACCAGAAAAAACAGGGCACACCTGCGGACAGGGGGCCGTTGGAAACAAGCGGACCTGTCATAGTGGAAAATCGGAATAAGGCAAAAGCCTTTCTTTCGATCAGCGCCGATGATCCGGTGACGCAGTGTTCATGGTTGTTCGGAGTTCGGAAAAAAGCGGCCTCACGACCTTGCCGCCAATGACCTTGAGAGGGCGATTCGATGTCCTTCACACGGAGCGCGGTCATGAAACAAATATGAAAGGAACGTCCTTTTTGATGAATACTGCAGGTTTTCCCACGTCGCTGGAAAATGCGGTGTAAAATTTCCTAACGGCTTGATCGTTCCACGAAATCCGTTCATCAATTGGGCCGAAAATGTCATGGTTGCGGGCAACTTCCGCCACATTCGAAAGGCACTTCTTCATGCATCAAAAGTTTTCACGCAAATCCACGAAAGCTAGGTCGATGCGTTTGATGATTGCCGCCCTTCTGGCCACCGCCAACCTGCTGGCCCCGATCAACGGGTACACCCAGAGTGTCGACGTGGAAGGCACGATCAGCAAGATCGACGTCAACGCGCTGACCATCACGCTTAACGATGGAAAAACCTACCGTGTGCCTGAGGAGTTCAACTTCGAAGGTTTGAAGGCGGGTGTGAAAGTCGTGGTATTCTACACGGAAGTGGATGGAAAGCGCGTCGTCGATGACATGGACGTGCTGCAATAAGAGGATCTGCAGTCATTCTGGTCCGTCGCCGGAATGACATGGGGTGTTGTCCCGTTAGGTCAGGAAATCCATTCCGCGAAGTTCTTGTCTATTTCGACCTTCATGATGCGGTCCTGCGGGATTTGCGTCGTTGACGCTTCGTGCTTGTCCATGCCGGAAATCAGACGGAAGATCGAGCGAATGACGCCGCCATGGCAGACGCAGACGGTCTGTCTGTCGATCGATGACAGCCATGCGCCGATCCGCCATGAGAGAATTTCGTAGCTTTCCGCATCCTGACCTGGCGGGATGAAGTCCCATTTGTTGGCCTTGCGCTCCCTTACCCGCTCCGGAAAACTCTGTTTGAGTTCAGGCAGGGTGTGGCCTTCCCAGTCGCCGAATGACAATTCGACCAGTCGTTCGTCGGTGCGATAGGCGAGGGGATCAAGACCCATGGCGCCGCGCATCAGTTCCATCGTTTCGCGTGTACGCCCGAGTGGGCTTGCGACATAATCGAAATCGCCGGCGGTGGCGCCGAGAATGCGCGAAAGCGTCTTGCCGTTTCCGACCGCCTGCGAGCGGCCGAAATCATTGAGCGGGACATCTTTCTGTCCCTGAAGCCGGCGTACCGCATTCCAGTCTGTCTGTCCGTGCCGGATCACATAGACGAGCAAAGCGGTACCCCTGTTTCAGAAATGCCTTAAGGTCAGTCCTTGACCACGGAAATGTCAGGGGCGTCGACAGCCTTCATACCAATGGTATGGTAACCGGAATCCACGTGATGAATTTCCCCGGTAACACCGGTCGACAGGTCGGACAGCAGATAGAGTGCCGATTTGCCGACTTCCTCGATCGAGACCGTGCGCTTCAGCGGCGCATTGTACTCGTTCCACTTCAGAATGTAGCGGAAATCGCCGATACCGGAAGCGGCAAGCGTCTTGATCGGGCCGGCAGAAACGGCGTTCACGCGAATGCCGCGGTTGCCGAGGTCGACGGCGAGGTAACGTACGCTCGCCTCAAGTGCAGCCTTGGCAACGCCCATGACGTTGTAGTTCGGCATGACCTTCTCAGCGCCATAATAGGTCAGCGTGATGATCGATCCACCATCGTTCATCACCGGCTCGGCACGCTTTGCAACTGCGGCCAGCGAGAAGACGGAGATATCCATGGTACGGTTGAAGTTGTCGCGGCTGGTATCGAGGTAGCGGCCGGTCAACTCGTCCTTGTCGGAGAATGCGATTGCATGCACGACGAAATCGATCTTGCCCCAATACTGTTCCAGACCCGCAAAAACCGCATCGATCGTTTCGAGGTCCGTGACATCACAGTGGCCAGCCATAAAGGCGCCAAGCTCCTGGGCAAGCGGCTCGACACGCTTCTTCAGCGCATCGCCCTGCCAGGTCAGTGCGATTTCTGCACCTGCATCTGCGCATGCCTTGGCGATACCCCAAGCGATTGAACGGTTATTTGCGACGCCCATGATGAGGCCGCGTTTGCCAGCCATAAGGCCGGATGCCTGAGCCATCTTATGCTCCCTGATACTTTCGATTGATCCTGCCTATGGCATAGGCTGCAATCCTGTTCAAGATTGCCCAAGGTCATCAACTGTTAGGGAGCGTAACAAAGGGTGCTTTGTCCAAGCTATTCGTGAAACAGTCACAAATAAAGGCCTTCGCGCATGTGGCGCATCAGGTCAGTGACCTTGTCGTCAGGCTTTTCGAGCAGCAGGATACGCAGTTCAACGACAAAATCGCCAAATCCGCCGTTGCCGTCGGGAAGACCCTTGCCTTCGAGCCGCAGCATTTTGTCGGACCCGGACCAGGCGGGAATTGCCACCGTTTCTTCGCCGCGCGGAGTTTGTACGGTCGTCTCACATCCGAGGACGGCATCGCTCAGAGAGACCGGTAAGGTCGTATGGATATCATAGCCACGAATGGAAAAGGCATCGTCTCTGGCCGCCAGCAAGGTAATCGAGAGGTCGCCCCGCGCCATGTTGGGAAGCTTCAATCCCTGTCCTTTCAGCCGCACGACATGACCATCGGTCATGCCGGGTTCAAGCTGGAAACGGACCTCGCGGTCTTCGGGCAGCAAAAGGGTAATCCACTTGCGGTCTAGAAGATCGGCGACGCTTACTGTCGCTTCAGCGGTGATGTCAGGCGCTTTTTCGAGCGCTGGCTGGTTTGGAAGGAAGCGGCGTACCAGTGCTCCGAACAGGTTGGAGGCGAGAGAAACCGGTGCTTCCGTCTTGTCCTCGTTGAGAGAGGGAGAGGCGGCCTCGCTGGGTGGCGTTGCCTCTGATTTTGCGGCAGTGGCCTTGGCAGCTTCGGCTGCCGCCTGTTGCACCTTGGGGTCGTTTTGCGCCTGTGCACCGAAAATGCGTTCAACGACATCTTCGGCGGCTTCTACCGTTCCATCGGCCTTCTGGCCGGCTGTGGCACGGTTGCGCGCTTCGGCACGCGCCAGTTCTTCCATAAGCTTTTCAGCGGCTTTTGCACGTTCAGCAGCTTCGCGTGCCGCCTGCCGTTGCTGCATGATGGTCTGGTCGCGCCGCTTGTTTTCTGCAGCCTGACGGGCCTGATCGTAAAGACCACGTTTTTTGGGGTCCTTGAGGAGATCGTATGCCTGTCCGATTTCCGCAAAACGCGCGGTCGCGTCCGGGTCGTCACGATTGGCATCGGGATGAACGGATTTCGCCTTGGTCCGCCATGCGGCCTTGATTTCATCGTTGCCGGCGTCTCGTTGTACGCCAAGGATCGAATACGGATCGCGCATGCGAAACACCAGTCACGTTGGCTCAGGTGCCTGCCGCCGTCTCATGGCGCAATCCTGAAACTAACCCCTCCGAAAAGGGATGCCCGCGTTCATTCGCGTTCATTCCCTCGGTTTATCAACGTCGACTGTTGCAATAAGTTGCTAATCACTCCTTTACGGAGGAGGGGCGTCAGGGTGTGGTCGGCTTTATTCCACGCGCCAAGGTAAACAGTTTATTTCTGCTCGAAACGGGTCAGCAACCATTCGCCGGTTTCGGAAAGGCAGGCCTGGCCGGCATAACTTGCCACACCTTCGAAAGAGTGGCGCGTCGTTCTGAAATCGCGGCAGACGAAGCCGCTGGCACTGTTTTCATGGATGGCGGTCACGACGCCAGCGCTGCCGGTGGTTGCATTGGCCCAGGGCAGGGGCTGATCGGCAATCTTGGTCAGATCGGCCGATGTGACGGCGTTTCTGATGGTCGCGTCATCGGTCTGCGGTGCATTGTTTGGCTGGTTGGGAACGGAAGCGGTTGAAAGCGAGCGGTCAACCTTGTCGCCGCCGAACAGATCGAGGCTGACGCATCCGCTCAGCACCACAAGCATTGAAACGACTGCGGAAATTTCCGCCGCCGATGACAGGAGGCTCTTTGTTCGACTGTTCGACTTTGCTATGACGATCACCATCTTTCGCCAGACTACATCTCTGGTGCCCAAACACAACTCGGGAGCATTTTAGTCAATATGTCGGAAACAGGGTTAACATCCAGTGACTTCACTGAAGAAAATGAACCGTTCACACTTTTTGCCGAGTGGCTGAAGGACGCAACGGCTTCCGAAATCAACGATCCGAACGCTGTCGCGCTGGCAACGGTGGATGAAAACGGGCTGCCCAATGTCCGCATGGTGCTGTTGAAGGGCGTCGATGACCGCGGCTTCGTTTTCTACACGAACTTCGAAAGCCAGAAGGGCCGAGAGATTCTCGGACAGAAAAAAGCGGCCATGTGTTTCCATTGGAAGAGCCTGCGCCGTCAGGTGCGCCTGCGTGGTGAGGTGGAGGTCGTCAGCGACGCGGAAGCCGATGCCTATTATGCATCGCGTCCCCGCGGCAGCAGGATTGGCGCATGGGCATCGAAGCAGTCGCGGCCACTGGAAGGACGTTTCGCCTTGGAAAAGGCCGTCGCTGAATACACGCTGAAATATGCTGTCGGTGAGATCCCGCGTCCGCCACACTGGTCCGGGTTCCGAATTCGCCCGCTCAGCATCGAGTTCTGGCATGATCGGCCGTTCCGTCTGCACGACCGTATGGAATTCCGTCGTGAGACGCCGGATGCTCCCTGGTCTAAGGTTCGGATGTTCCCGTAACGCCGATTGGCAGCGCGCTTATTTTAGCAGGGAATCGAAGATCGGCAGGCCGATGACGGCGGAGATGGCAATCAGGCTGTAGCAGATCCGCCGGAACGTTACGTCATCTGCGACTCCGTGCAGCCGCGCGCCGCAATAAAGACCAGCGGCGTAAAATGGGACGGCGAGCAGCGAGAAGATGACGACACTCGCCGTAAAAAGGCCTCCAAGGAAGTAGCTCGTGACGGACAGCACGGTCGAAATGGCGAAATAGAGAATCACATTGGCCCGTACGAATGGGCCTTTCAACGCGCCACCCAGCCAATAGGCAACAACGGGCGGACCGCCCAGTTGCGCTGCGCCGGAAAACAGCCCCGCGACAAAGCCGGTGAGAATGGTCAGGGGTGTTTTAGGCCGCCCGCTATAACGCCAACCGGAAATCAAAAAGAGCAGCAACAACACGACGACGCAGGAAATCAACCAGCGCAGTGTCAGCGGATTGCCGTAGGAAAGGAGCGCGGTTCCCGCCGGGACACCGATGACGGCTCCCGCCGACATCGTGAAAACCTCGCGCCGATCGGCCATCCGCCACGCCGCCGGTATCATGCCGAGCGTCAAAACACCGTCGACGACGAGAAGAACGGCTGATGCAATCCGAGGGCCGACAATGGCGCTTGCGAGCGGGATGAAAATGAGCGCTGCGCCAAATCCCGAAAAGCCACGCGCAAGACCGGCCAGAAGTGCTGCGCCGGCAAACATCGCCAGAACGGCAGGGCTTCGCCCGTCGGTAAGTTGGTAAAAAAGATCGGGGTAGGGCATGGCGGGCAGCAGTCGGAGAATTCAATTGCCTCAGTCGTAGCCGCTTGTCTGCCATTTGTCGTGAGAAATTACCGCCTTTCCCAAGGGAAGTCGCAGGCTGATCGGTCCCGGTGATTCCGTTCGACAACATCGGGGAATCATGATTAGAGTTGGGTGAATTGGAACAAAGGATGAACAAATGCTTGCGGTAATGATGCGTCAATTCGAAAGCGCGTCGCAGCAATATGCCGATGCGAATGGCATTGTGCGTGATTCCGACTGGTTCATGCTCAAGCTTCAGGAAGAAGTGGGCGAGGTTACGCAAGCGTGGAACCGGCTCAGTGGCCGCGGACGCAGCAAAGGCAAAACACAGGAAGAAATGCGCCAGGAACTTGCCGATGAAACCGCTGATCTTCTTGGTCATGTCCTGCTTCTGGCCTACCAAAACGGCCTTGATATCGAAGCATCGGTCAAACGCAAATGGCGTTTTACGCTTGCCGGGATGGATGCTCAGGCACCACTGAAAACGCCGGAATGAGCGATTTCCAGAAGTTTGGCGACGGCAAATAGGTCGTCACAGATCGCCACGCAACGTTCCTGCATTTCGGGCGTCGGTGGTGCGACATCTGGCACCATGATCGCCGCCATGCCCGCCGCCGAGGCCGATCGGATGCCATGATAGGAATCTTCCAGGGCAAGGCATTGGGTCGGGTCGATGTTCAGCCACTGAGCGGCCGTCAGATAGGGATGTGGAGCTGGTTTCGGTTCGGCATAATCACCACGCGCCACGATCCGGTCGAAACGTCGGGGAAGATCGAATGGCGACAGATGCCGTTGCACGGCTTCATGTTGTGACGATGTTGCTATAGCGCGCCGGATATCGAGGCGATCCAGCAGATCGAGGATTTCGATGACGCCAGGTTTAAGTGCCACGCCCTCTGCCATCATTGTGCGAAGATTGCGCAGCCACGCGTCGCGAAATGTGTCGATTGGAAAATTCGCACCGTAGTCCGCGATGATGGTTTTGGTAATCACCGCCCAGGGGCTACCGCAAACCTTCTGGTAGGTTTCAACCTGCATGCCATGGCCGCCTTCATCGGAGGCCGCCAGGAATGCATCGCGGTAGAGAACTTCACTTTCGATCAGTAGCCCGTCCATATCGAAGATGACGGCTTGGGGCATAAAGGGAAGCATTCTGTCCTCAACCAAACCGGAACGGGCGTTCGCCAAGGCTTTCGAACGGTCGAATGAGGTAACCATCCGGATCGGAGACGATGAACTGGCGGTTGCCGGATTCGATCGGGCCACGCCTGTACCATTTCTCTTCGAGCGCCAGCACCAGTTCAATGCCGGCCCGTTCAAGGCGCGACAGAATCGGCTGCAAGGAGGGAACGGCGAGCTGAAGATTCATGCCGCGTCCGAGCGGCGTTTCGAGCGGCGCGTTGCCAGAGACGAAAGTACGGGTCGCGCCGATCTGATCGATCATCAGTTGCGCATCACCCAGGCCCAGATAGGCGAAGCCTTCTTCCGGGCGTTCAAAAATCACATGAAAACCGATGAGATCGCAGTAGAAGGCGCGGCTTTTTTGCCAGTCGCTGACGGCGAGTTCGGGAACGAGAGCATTACTGAGACCGGTCATTTCATCCTTTTGAACTGATAAAAACGCAGGGTCGTATTCCTCCCAATAGGACAAAACCTTATCGATTTCTCACGGTCCTGTCATAAAAATCTGCCCGGGCGCGATTGATCGCCGGGGCAGACACGCCTTGTCAGGCCTTGGTGCCGCCCACTGTAATCTGATCCATGCGCAGATGCGGTTGGCCAACGCCGACCGGAACCCATTGTCCAGCCTTGCCGCAATTGCCGATCCCCGTATCCAGCTTCGAATCGTTACCAATCATCGTCACTCGCTTCATGGCATCAGGGCCGTTGCCGATCAGCATTGCGCCCTTGACCGGTGCGCCAATCTTTCCGTTTTCGATCATGTAGGCTTCGGTGCAGCCGAAAACGAATTTTCCGGAGGTGATATCCACCTGACCGCCGCCAAACGACACGGCATAAATGCCCCGCTTGACGGAGGCGATGATTTCTTCCGGCGTCTTGTCGCCTGAAAGCATGTAGGTATTCGTCATGCGCGGCATTGGAATATGCGAATAGCCTTGACGACGGCCATTGCCGGTGGGGCGCATACCCATCAGACGGGCGTTCTGCCTGTCCTGCATGTAACCGACCAGTTTGCCGTTTTCGATCAGGACATTGTAACCGGACGGCGTCCCTTCGTCGTCGATGGTCAGCGAACCACGACGGGCGTCAATCGTGCCGTCATCGACCACCGTTACGCCGGGTGCGGCGACCATCTCGCCCATGAGCCCGGCAAAGGCGGAGGTCTTTTTGCGATTGAAGTCTCCTTCCAGGCCATGTCCGACGGCTTCATGCAGCATGACGCCAGGCCAGCCGGAACCCAGCACGACGTCCATCGTGCCAGCGGGGGCATCAATCGCCGTCAGATTGACGAGCGCCTGCCGCAACGCTTCATCCGCACCACGCTGCCAGTTTTCCGTGGTGATGAAATCGCCGAAGCCGATGCGACCGCCAATGCCGTAAGAGCCGCTTTCCTGTCTGTCGCCTTCGCCGGCAACGACGGAAATATTGATGCGGGTCATCGGTCGAATGTCGCTGACGCGGTGTCCGTCGGCGCGCAGGATGTCAACAACCTGCCAGCTTGCCGAAACAGTCGCCGTTACCTGACGGACTTTGGGGTCCTTGTCGCGCAGATAGGCGTCGATCTCGGTGAGCAGCCGAACCTTTTCTTCAAAGCTTGGGGAGCCGATCGGGTTTTCGTCGCCATAGAGCTTCTTGTTAGTGCGCTGGGGCGCAGCAGCATAAGAGCCGGAATAGCCCTTGGTGACGGCGCCGACGGCGTCGGATGCGCGCTTCAGTGCCGCCTGCGAAAGCTCGCCCGCATGAGCGTAACCAACCGTTTCGCCAGCAACGGCGCGCAGGCCAAAGCCCTGATCCGTGTTGAAAGAGCCGCCCTTGAGGCGACCGTTGTCGAATGTCAGCGATTCTGCCTGGGCATGCTCGATGAACAATTCGCCGTCGTCGGCTCCGGCAAGCGCTTCGCCGACCGCCTTGCGCAGCGTCCCTTCGTCACAATCGAAAAGGCTCACAAGATCATTGGTCATTCGAAGGGCTCCGGTCTTTATCGTTTCAAGACCGATTTAGGCACTGATGCGACCAGAAGCAAGGCCGCGCTTGTCAGCCAATCAGGGCAGGGCGTCGTAGCCCTCAGCAAAACCGGTAAGCTCGATCGGAATGCCGACACGGTCCTGGTCCACCGATTCACGCAGGGCAAACACCGCATTCTTTCCGGCGCGCAGCACTTTCAGCAACTCGTCGTCGATATCGACTTCGACGTAGCATCCTTCCGAGAAGCAGCGTGTGAAATAGGCGCGGCCGATGTTGTTGTTGTCGATGTAGAGCTCCATGCCATCCTTCAGCAGCACGCCGAGGGGAGCAAGGATACGCAGAATGCGCGACTTGCGATCTGCCGTTTTCAGCACGACCACTGAAAGTCCGACTTCAGGCCGGTCGTCCGCAATGACGTTCTGCATCAGGGCGCATTGGTCGTCCGACGCGCCGGCGGGCTTGTCGCAGATTACCGACCAGGCACCATGCGTCGATTTCGGCGTTCCGGGCTGTTGCTGGGCAACGCTCGGCACGGCGGACGTGATGAAGGCAAAACCGGCAGCGGCGAGAAAAGTGCGCGCGAGCGGGGAGAGACGCATGGAAACCTCTGGAATTCGAATCAGTGCGGCTATTTTGACGCCGTAATCGGGAAAAAAAAGCCTTCCCCCTTCAATTCCAGTGGAGTTGGGCGGAAATAGGACTGCTAAACTCTTATTGATCTTCGTTTTTAACATACGGATGTGCCCGGAATCAAAGGTCCGTGATGTCTTCTGGCTACCATTCAGGCGCATTTGGTTCGATTGTTCGCGCAGAACTGACGAATGGCAAAATTGCCTTGCCTCCGTGTCGCCGGGCATATTGCGACAAAGGGCAAACTGTGGTTTGAAGTTAGTACCATAAGCATGGATTCTGCGTTTGTGATTGATGGAGATCAAGCAACAAGCGCGTGAGGGAGAGGGTACCGTGATTAATAGGATTTACGCAGCAATGGCGGGCATGACCTGTCTGCTCACGGCTGTCGGCGCCCACGCCGATCAGCCGGTGCATTGGCAGATGGGCATGCAGGAGGCCGCCACGCCGATCATGCACGAAATTCGGTGGTTCGAACAATATACGCTCTGGTTCATTGTTCCCGTTACGATTTTCGTTCTTGCCTTGCTCATCGTCGTGGCCTTGAAATTCCGCGCTTCGGCAAATCCTGAGCCTTCCACGACAAGCCACAACACGGCCATCGAGGTCGTCTGGACACTGGCACCGGTTCTCATTCTTCTTTTCATCGCTTTCCCGTCGTTCAATCTTCTGAACGCGCAGCTCACACAGCCGGAAAACCCGGATCTGACGTTGAAAGCCACAGCCACACAGTGGCTCTGGAATTATGAGTATCCGGCCGCCGAGGGTGCCGAGCCGGTCGCTTTCGACAGCTATCTGCTGAAGGATGCCGACCGTGCTGCAGCGGGCAAGGAGGACAAGGCCCGCTATCCGCGTCTTCTCGCCGTTGACAACGAAATGGTCGTCCCGGTCGGCAAGACCGTTCGCCTTCTTGTGACGGCTGCGCCCACCGACGTGATTCATGCTTTCGCGATGCCGGCTTTCGGCGTCAAGATCGATGCGGTTCCGGGTCGTCTGAACGAGACCTGGTTCCGGCCGGAAAAGGAAGGCCTTTATTATGGGCAGTGTTCCGAGCTTTGTGGCAAGGATCATGCCTTCATGCCGATCGCCATTCGGGTGGTTTCCGAAGAACAGTATAACACCTGGCTTGCTGCCGCCGCTTCCGATCTGAACGGCGCCAACCGGGCTCTGATGGCTTCCGTCGACGGTGCTCCGCGCACTGTTGATGTCGCAGCCAACGAAACCAACTGACGACTTGGAGTGAGGACATGGCTGGACATTCCCAACACGACGATCATCACTCGCATGGTCTTTCCGCACATGACGATCACGCTCATGATGCACATCATTCACACACACCTGGCTTCTTTGCGCGTTGGTTTCTGTCGACCAACCACAAGGATATCGGCACGCTGTACCTGATCTTCGCCATCATGGCGGGCATCGTCGGCGGTGCGCTCTCCGTCGTCATGCGAATGGAGTTGCAGGAGCCGGGCATCCAGATCTTCCACGGTCTGGCATCCATGGTTTACGGCTTCGAAGGCGATGCGGCCATCGATGGCGGCAAGCACATGTTCAACGTGTTCACGACCGCTCACGCGCTCATCATGATCTTCTTCATGGTCATGCCGGCGCTGATCGGCGGCTTTGCCAACTGGATGATCCCGATCATGATCGGTGCGCCAGACATGGCGTTTCCGCGTCTGAACAACATTTCCTTCTGGCTGCTCGTTCCCGCTTTCACGCTGCTGATCCTTTCGCTTTTTGTTGAAGGGCCAGCGGGTGCATTTGGTGTTGGCGGTGGCTGGACGATGTATCCGCCCTTAGCGACCAGCGGCATGCCGGGGCCGGCGGTGGATCTCGCGATCTTCGCGCTCCACGTTTCGGGCGCGTCGTCTATCCTCGGCGCGATCAATTTCATCACCACCATTTTGAACATGCGTGCACCTGGCATGACGCTGCACAAGATGCCGCTGTTTGCCTGGTCGGTTCTGGTTACGGCCTTCCTGCTGCTCTTGTCGCTGCCGGTTCTGGCTGGTGGCATCACCATGCTTCTGACCGACCGTAACTTCGGTACGGCCTTCTTCTCTCCGGAAGGCGGCGGTGACCCGATCCTCTATCAGCACCTGTTCTGGTTCTTCGGCCATCCGGAAGTGTACATTCTGATCCTGCCGGGCTTCGGCATCATCAGCCACATCATTTCCACCTTCTCCAGAAAGCCGGTCTTCGGTTATCTCGGCATGGCATACGCCATGGTGGCCATTGGCGCGGTCGGCTTCATCGTGTGGGCGCACCACATGTATACGGTCGGTCTGTCGCTCGAAGCGCAGCGCTATTTCGTGTTCGCAACCATGGTCATCGCGGTGCCGACCGGTATCAAGATCTTCTCGTGGATTGCAACGATGTGGGGCGGTTCGCTGAGCTTCCGTACCCCGATGATCTGGGCAATCGGCTTCATTTTCCTGTTCACCGTCGGCGGTGTGACAGGTGTGCAGCTCGCCAATGCCGGTCTCGACCGTTCGCTGCATGACACGTATTACGTTGTTGCCCACTTCCACTACGTTCTGTCACTGGGCGCTGTCTTTGCAATCTTCGCAGGCTGGTACTACTGGTTCCCGAAGATCAGCGGTTACATGTACAACGAAACCATCGGTAATCTGCATTTCTGGGTAATGTTCGTCGGTGTGAACCTCGTGTTCTTCCCACAGCACTTCCTGGGTCTTGCAGGCATGCCACGTCGTTACATCGACTATCCGGATGCCTATGCCGGCTGGAATATGGTATCGTCCTACGGCTCCTACATCTCCGCCGTTGGTGTGCTGATCTTCCTTTTCGGTATCTGGGAAGCCTTCGCCAAGAAGCGGCTTGCGGGCAACAACCCCTGGGGCGAGGGTGCGAATACGCTGGAATGGCAGCTTTCTTCGCCACCGCCTTATCACCAGTGGGAACAGCTTCCGCGCATCCGCTGAGGCATTTTGTCCAAGCGAACCTTGCGGCTGCACATGATAAATGTCAGATGCAGCCGTATTGCATGCGCTATGCAGCATGCCGGTGGAGGACAAGCAGAGGTGTCGCGGTGGAGCGGCACCTGAAGAAAAGCAGGATAGGAAATGACCGTAATCGACAATCGCGAAACGCTGGGCGTTGAAAGCTCCGGGCTCTCGGAAGCCGGCGCGCGCGATTATTTCGAGTTGTTGAAGCCGCGCGTCATGTCGCTCGTCGTCTTCACCGCGTTCGCAGGCCTCGTGCTGGCACCGGGAGAAATCAATCCCATTCTCGGCATTGTCGCTGTTCTCTGTATTGCCGTGGGCGCTGGGGCGTCCGGCGCGTTGAACATGTGGTATGATGCCGACATCGATGCCGTCATGAGCCGCACTGCCAAACGTCCAATTCCGTCAGGACGCATTGCTCCGCGTGAGGCGCTCGCCTTCGGTCTGACGCTTTCAGCCTTTTCGGTCGTCATCCTTGGCCTGGCGGTCAATTGGTTTTCGGCCGCACTTCTGGCTTTTACCATCTTCTTTTATGCTGTCGTCTATACGATGTGGCTGAAGCGCTCGACGCCGCAGAACATCGTGATCGGCGGCGCCGCAGGCGCATTTCCGCCCATGCTCGGCTGGGCCTGTGTCACCGGTGGCGTCTCGCTCGATAGCATCATTCTGTTTCTCATCATCTTTCTTTGGACCCCGGCGCACTTCTGGGCGCTCGCGCTTTTCAAGATGCGTGACTATGGCTCTGTCGGTGTTCCGATGATGCCGAATGTCGCGGGTGAGCGGTCTACCAAGAACCAGATGATTGCCTACGCCGTTTTGACGGCGGCTGCAGCCGTTGCCCCGTGGTTCACCGGGCTCGCCAGTGCTGGTTACGGAATTTTCGCAGCGATCTTGAGCGCCATTTTCGTCTACTGTTCGTTCGACGTGCGACGCATGCCGGAAGGCGATGAAAAGATGCTGCCTGCAAAGAAGATGTTCGCCTATTCGATCCTTTATCTTTTTGCGATCTTTTCGGGTTTGCTGGCGGATCATTACGCCGTAGCTCTGAAGTCTGCGATGTCGGGAGTGTTTTGATGGAAACGGTCGAACTGAGCGAAACGCAGAAGAAATCGAGACGCGGTCGCAACATCTCGCTTGGCGTTCTGCTGGCTGGTCTTGTGGTGCTGTTCTACATTATCACCATCATCAAGATTGGTTCTCACTGACCATGTGAGACCGGAGGAGGGGAGGAGGACATGGCGAATATGGGCGCGGATACGGGAACGACCGGCACTCAACGGGTGAGCAATCGCTCGATCCTGGTGCTCTGTCTTGTTTTCTTTTTCGCCATGATCGGCATGGCCTATGCGGCAGTGCCGCTTTACACGCTGTTTTGCCGGGTGACGGGATATAACGGCACCACGCAACGGGTGGAGCAATATTCCGACGTTATTCTCGACAAGACGATCAATGTGACCTTCGACGCCAATACATCCAACGGCCTCAACTGGGATTTCCGTCCAGTCGACAAAATGGTGAAGCCGAAGATCGGCGAAACCGTGCAGGTGATGTTCCAGGCGACGAATCGCTCACCGGTTCCAACGACCGGCACGGCCGTGTTCAACGTCACGCCGATGGAAGCTGGCGCCTATTTCAACAAGGTAGAGTGTTTCTGCTTTACGGAAACGACGCTGCAGCCGGGTGAAACCCTGGAGATGCCGGTGGTGTTCTTTGTCGATCCTGAGATCGTCAATGCGCGTGAAACACGCAACATTCATACTTTGACGCTTTCTTATACGTTTTATCCGGCGAAAACGGAAAAACCGGTTGCGTCGTTGCCGGCCAAGACAGAAGCTGGCGCAAGCAAATTGTGAGAGGAGGCCCGGTCTTCGATCGAAGACCTGGTCAGGGAAGAGACATTCGGGGATTGTCGCACATGGCAGATACGCATCAGAAAAACCACGACTACCATATCATAGACCCCAGCCCCTGGCCGCTTCTTGCGTCCATCGGCGCTTTCGTGATGACCTTTGGCGGCGTCTGTTACATGCGGTATCTCTCGGGCGGCACATTCAAGCTGTTCGGGCTTGAGCTTGCCAATCCCTGGCTGTTCTATATCGGCCTCGTTATCGTGCTTTACACCATGTACGCTTGGTGGGCGGACACGATCAAGGAAGGCAACGAAGGTGCGCATACGCGCGTCGTGTCGCTACATCTGCGTTACGGCATGATCATGTTCATCGCTTCTGAAGTGATGTTCTTCGTGGCCTGGTTCTGGGCTTATTTCGATGCCAGCCTTTTCCCGCATGAAGCCATTCAGGCATCGCGCCTTGAATACACCGGTGGGCAGTGGCCGCCCAAGGGCATCGAGGTGATCGACCCCTGGCACCTGCCGCTCTACAACACGGTTATCCTGCTTCTCTCCGGCACCTGCGTAACCTGGGCGCACCACGCCCTGCTGCACAATGACCGCAAGGGTTTGATTTCCGGTCTTGCTTTGACCGTCGCGCTCGGCGTTTTGTTCTCGACCGTGCAGGTCTATGAGTACATGCACGCCCCGTTCGACTTCAAGAACTCCATTTATGGCGCCACGTTCTTCATGGCGACCGGCTTCCACGGTTTCCACGTATTCGTCGGAACGGTCTTCCTGCTGGTGTGCCTGTTCAGGGCGATCGCCGGTGGCTTCACGCCGAAACAGCATTTTGGTTTCGAGGCCGCTGCCTGGTACTGGCACTTCGTTGACGTTGTATGGCTGTTCCTGTTCTTCGCGATCTATATCTGGGGCGGTTGGGGCGCACCTCTGGCGCACGGTTGATCGTTTCCGAAACAAACGTAAGAGCGGCTTGCGGGCCGCTCTTTCTGTTTGTTCGGGAGGAGAAAGGTCCAGTGCGAGAGGGAGATCGTCATGTCCGGACCGGAGGGTAACGCTTTTGCGCCCGTCGATCCCGTGAAGACGGGTTTGGCCGGCTGCTGTCCACGCTGTGGAAACGGGCGGCTGTTCGACGGGTTTCTCAAACTGAAGCCGGAATGCAGCGCGTGCGGCCTGGATTATTCCTTCGCTGACGCGGGCGATGGCCCGGCCGTCTTCGTCATGTTGATCGTTGGCTTTCTGGTCGTTGGGCTCGCTCTGTGGGTGGATGCCCGTTTTGCCCCGCCTGTCTGGGTGCATGCCATGCTCTGGCTTCCATTCACGATCATTATTTCCCTCATCCTCCTGCGCAAGCTGAAGGGCATCATGATTTCCCTGCAATATCGCAACAATGCAAGCGAAGGCAAAATCGATCGTGAATGACGGATCTCGTATGAAGGCTGCAGAAAGACGCGTCGGCTTCGCGGCGCCACTCGTGCTGCTTGCTCTCGCCATTTTGCTCGGCCTTGGCACATGGCAGGTCAAACGGCTCTATTGGAAAGAGGGACTGATCGCCGATATTGCTGAAAGACGTGTGGCAAGTCCCGCATCGCTTTCCGATATCGAGGCAATGGCAAGGGCTGGTGAAGACATCGAGTATCGCCGGCTCAGCGTGAAAGGTGTTTTCGACCACAATCGCGAGCGGCATTTCTTCGCAACATATAACGGAAGTACCGGTTACTATATCTATACGCCGCTGACACTGGCAGACGGGCGGGTGGTCCTCATCAATCGCGGTTTTGTACCTTTCGAAATGAAGGAAGCGGCCAAGCGCGTGGAAGGGCAGGTTGGCGGCGAGGTTGCGGTCGAAGGACTGGCGCGCGCCCGGCTTGCCGGCAAGCCATCGCTGATGCTACCCGACAACGACATCGCCAAGAATATCTTCTACTGGAAAGACATGACGGCGATGGCAGAGAGCGTGGGTATTCCTGCCACGCAGCTTGTTCCGATCTTTATTGACGCGAATGATGCCCCAAATCCGGGCGGTTGGCCGAAAGGTGGCGTAACGCTCACAGATTTGCCGAACAATCACCTTCAATATGCGATAACGTGGTATGGCTTGGCAGCAGCCCTTGTCATTGTCGCCGGTTTTGCCTATTTCCGAAACGGGAAGGGGCAGGACGAGTAATCGGCGCGTGCCATCCGCAAGGAAGGCCAAAACCGAAGGCCAGGGAGAGGTACAGGAGCAGGAATGAACATTGCCGTTACCAAACCCCCTTTGACGATCCGGCTGTGCGGGCCGCGCGGTTTCTGCGCAGGTGTTGACCGCGCTATCCAGATTGTCGTGCTGGCGTTGAAGGCCTACGGTGCCCCTGTCTATGTGCGTCACGAAATCGTGCACAATCGCTACGTCGTTGAAGGGCTGGAAGCCAAGGGTGCGGTCTTCGTCGAGGAACTGCATGAGATACCCTCCGAGCACCGCGAACAGCCCGTCGTCTTTTCCGCACATGGTGTGCCGAAGTCCGTGCCCGCTGACGCCGAGGCGCGCAATCTCTTTTATCTCGATGCCACATGCCCGCTGGTTTCCAAGGTTCACAAGCAGGCCATGCGGCATCAGCGCCTCGGCCGCCACGTCGTACTGATCGGCCATGCCGGCCACCCGGAAGTCATAGGCACGATGGGCCAGCTTCCAGAAGGAACAGTCTCGTTGGTCGAGACGGTGGACGATGTCGATCACTACGAGCCAGCAGATCGTGAAAATCTCGGCTTCGTGACCCAGACGACGCTCTCCGTCGACGATACGGCGGGCGTGATCGCCAGACTTCAGGAACGGTTCCCTGCCATTCAGGCTCCGGCTGCCGACAGCATCTGTTACGCCACCACCAATCGACAGGATGCGGTGAAACAGGCAGCTCCCGGCTGCGATCTTTTCATCGTCGTCGGCGCACCCAACTCCTCGAATTCGAAGCGCCTGGTCGAGGTTGCCCTGCGGGCCGGTGCAAAGCGCTCCGTGCTGGTGCAGCGCGCATCTGAAATCGATTGGGACGAAATTGGCGATGTCAAAACCGTTGGTCTGTCGGCGGGCGCATCAGCGCCGGAGGTGATCGTCGATGAGATCATCGAAGCCTTCAAAGCACGGTTCGACACGACGCTTGACCTTGCCGTTACGGTTGAGGAAACAGAGCATTTCCTTGTGAACCGCGAGCTTCGCGCCATCGAACTGACAACCGAGGATATGGCTTTCGTGAATGGCAATGCCAGCAACGCGCTGCCACCAAAGACGGCCGCAGGCAGCATCTCCTGATCCCAAATTTCAATCCTGTCCCTAGCAAGAGATTTTAAATTGGCAGTTTACACGGACATCACCGAAGATGATCTGAGGAATTTCCTCACGCAATACGATGTCGGCGAACTCACCTCCTATAAGGGAATTGCCGAAGGTGTCGAAAACTCCAATTTTCTGCTGCATACGACCAAAGACCCGTTGATCCTGACGCTCTATGAGAAGCGTGTCGAGAAGTCGGACCTGCCATTTTTTCTGGGTCTGATGCAGCACCTGTCGGCAAAGGGCTTGTCCTGCCCATTGCCTCTACCGCGAAAGGATGCTGCGCTGCTGGGCGAACTGTCCGGTCGTCCCGCCGCGCTGATCTCCTTCCTGGAAGGTATGTGGCTGAGAAAACCGGAAGCGAAACATTGCCGGGAAGTCGGCAAGGCGCTGGCCGCCATGCATCTTGCCGGAGAAGGCTTCGAGATCAAGCGCCCCAATGCACTGTCCGTTGAGGGCTGGAAGGTTCTTTGGGACAAATCCGAAGAGCGCGCTGACGAAGTGGAAAAGGGCCTGAAGGCCGAGATCGCGCCAGAGCTCGAATATCTCGCCGCAAACTGGCCCGCTGATCTGCCCGCCGGCGTCATTCATGCAGATCTGTTCCAGGACAACGTGTTTTTCCTGGGCGACGCCCTTTCCGGCCTGATTGATTTCTACTTCGCCTGCAACGACCTGCTCGCCTATGACGTATCGATCTGCCTCAACGCCTGGTGCTTCGAGAAGGACAGTGCTTATAACGTTACCAAGGGCAAGGCGTTGCTGGAGGGCTATCAATCGGTGCGCCCGTTGAGCAAGGACGAACTCGAGGCACTACCGCTTCTGGCACGCGGCTCTGCGCTGCGCTTTTTCCTCACCCGTCTCTACGACTGGCTGACGACGCCGGCTGGCGCACTGGTCGTCAAGAAAGATCCGATGGAATATCTGCGCAAGCTGCGCTTCCACCGGACGATTGGCCACGTCGCCGAGTACGGACTGGCAGACGCATGAAACATATCGATATTTTTACCGACGGTGCCTGCTCCGGCAATCCTGGGCCTGGCGGCTGGGGCGCTGTCCTACGCTTCGGCGAAATCGAGAAGGAGTTGTCAGGCGGTGAAGCCGAAACCACCAACAACCGCATGGAATTGATGGCGGCGATCTCAGCGCTTAACGCCTTGAAGGAACCTTGCGAGGTCGACCTTTATACGGATAGCTCCTACGTAAAGGATGGCATCACCAAGTGGATTTTCGGCTGGAAGAAAAAGGGCTGGAAAACCGCTGACAACAAACCGGTCAAGAATGTGGAGCTTTGGCAAGCACTTGAGACGGCCCGCGAGCGCCACAAGGTGACGCTGCACTGGGTCAAGGGACACGCTGGGCATCCTGAAAACGAACGTGCCGACGAATTGGCACGCAAAGGCATGGAGCCTTTCAAACGGCGGTAATGAAAGCCTGTTCTATTCCGCATCGCGCTCGATGCAGGACGAGAATATGGGGTTGAGAAAACTGAAACCCGACTTATCTTGTCGGCAATCATCCGCCTCGATGCCAACTGCGTCTGTCATCGGCGGGAACGGAAACGCAGACGAAGAGGCATCTCATGATCCTGCATTGTGTATTTTTGCGTTTTAAGGCAGCAACGGCGTCTTCTGAAAAACAGGCAGTCTTCGAGGCCATTGCAGCCCTGAAAGACGATATTCCTGGTATCGTGGATGTCAAATACGGCCAGAATGTCTCGCCGGAAGGCTTGAACGGTGGCTTTGTCGACGGTTTTATCGTGACTTTGGAAAGCCCTGAGGCGCGCGACGACTATCTCGCTCATCCCAAGCACATCGAAGTTGGCGAACGTCTTGTTTCGCTGACGGATGGCGGCCTGGCGGGACTTCTGGTTTTCGATATGAACACATGAAAAAGGGCGGTTTTACCGCCCTTTTCTTTTTTCCGTGATCGTCAGGATCAAAGCTGTTCGATCATCGTCGCAGCCGACGAGACGGTCGCCTGACCGGGGTTTTCTTCGATGTTGAGCGATTTTACCACGCCGTTCTCGACCAGCATGGAATAACGCTTGGAGCGGACGCCAAGGCCGCCGCCGGAGAGATCGGCATCAAGGCCGAGCGCCTTCGTAAAGGAGGCGTCCCAATCGGCGAGGAAGTGGATTTTGCCCTGTCCGCCGGAAGCCTGTGCCCAGGCGCCCATGACGTGCCAGTCGTTGACAGCGATCACGGCAATGTCGTCAACGCCCTTGCCAAGAATGGTGTCTCGGTTTTCCAGGTAACCAGGCAGATGGTTCAGCGTGCATGTTGGCGTGAAAGCGCCCGGCACGGCAAACAGCACCACCGTCTTGCCGTTGAAGAGGTCATCGGTGCTGGTTTCCACCGGGCCGTCAGCGGTCTTTTCCTTGAATGTCGCGGAAGGCAGCTTGTCGCCGATCTTGATGGTCATGTCTTTGCTCCTGTGGCAATGCAGTCCACCGGACTATAGAGCATCAATATTGAAAATCGAGTGCCGTTTTGCACTCTTCCGCATGCGACGCCAAACCCGTCAAGGCTTTGGAAAATTAAGGTTCGTCTCCATCGCCCGATTGCCGCTCTTGACCAGAATAGGCCAGCTTTGGCCCGGCACCTGATAGGTTTTGGGAAGTCCCTTGATGTTCATGTAGAACGATAACTTGCGTTTGTCGCGCACCAGGTTTTGTGGCTCGAAATAGGCAAAACCAGATGGTCCGGCGACAAATATTTCCGTTTCTTTCGGTGCGTTTTCCGGCATCAGCAGTTGTACGCCGAGCATGGTTTTGTCCGGGGTAATGTGAAAATCGGTGACCTTGAAATCGTCGGAGGCGGCCTCCGGCAAGGTCGCGCGTGCTTCATTCAGCAACTTGCGCTCCTCGTCATTGGTGTCTTCAGGTTTACCACGGCCGATCTCGAACGTCGCCTCGAAGGGAATGCAGATATTCTGGCAGACCCCGATGAAGGCAGTCATCCGGACTTTCTCATTGGTGGCATTGCCGAGGGTCTTGAGCTCGAAGGGGAGCCCGACAGCCTGATCGTATCCGATGTCGTTGAGATCGCCATTCTCGATCAGTTTGGGAACGGGATAAGACATCGAAGACAACGTCACGCCACTGGCCGGATCGAGGTTGATCTGTGGTGGTATCCCGGCTTCGCCCGGTTCGCGCCAATAGGTAATCCAGCCAGGGTTGGGCTCGATTTGCAGGACACCACGGATACTACCGTTTTCGTCGCCCGAAAGGGCAACGACCCGCATCCGCCCGCCCTCGCTGCCGGCCCAGTCGGTGATTTCCGCCTGCGCTGCGTGCGCACTGCCCGCGATGATGGCGATTGCAATACAAGAACGTGAAAACTGCAAGAATGTCCTGATGCTCATACTTCCCGTCTAACGCAACATTGTCGGGTGGGCCAGTTACGAATTTGTGCCGTTCATCATTTTCGGTTGATTGATAACGCACTATGCCTCATCCTATTGACTGTCGAAATGCGAGCGCCGCATTCCGCTGACGCGCGGATGACGGCCTTCTGGAGGCGCCTGTGAGTTTTTCAACCCTGATGGAAAAACGCGAACGTGGCTTTCTCGACGGTCAGTTTCTGATCGCCATGCCAGGATTGGACGATGGAAACTTCGCCCGTTCGGTCGTTTACATCTGCGCCCATTCGGACGCAGGTGCCATGGGATTTATCATCAATCGGCCACAGCAGATAACGTTCACGGACATTCTTCTGCATCTCAAACTGGTGGATAGCAATGATGCCATCATGCTGCCCAACCGCACCCGCGATTTCCCAATACAGTCCGGTGGCCCGGTCGAAACTGGCCGTGGTTTCGTGCTTCACTCAGACGACTATGGGAGCGAGTCGAGTATTCCCGTAAGCGATGAGATTTCACTGACGGCGACGCTTGATATCGTCAGAGCCATTTCCAACGGCCATGGTCCGAAGCGGGCGACAATGCTGCTCGGCTACGCGGGGTGGGGGCCAGGCCAGCTTGAAAACGAAATCGCCAACAATGGCTGGCTCAATTGCCCCGCATCCGATGATCTGATCTTCGACAGGCTTTTGGATAACAAGTACGAACGCGCTCTGGCACTGATGGGCGTTGATCCGCGCATGCTGTCGGCTGAGGCCGGGCACGCCTGAACCCTCATTGAAGTGCGTTTTGTTGTCGGAACCAAATTCCGATCCCTAACGTTACTCCCCCGAAAACCGGACGACTAGTTCGGTTCAACAAGGGAGAAATACCATGGGTAGCACATCCGATAAGATCGCCGGCAAAGCAAACGAAGTCGCAGGCAAGGTGAAGAAAAACGTCGGCGAAGCGACCGGCAACAATGAGTTGCGCGCCAAGGGTGCCGCCCAGGAAGCAAAGGGCAAGGTGCAGACCAGCGTCGGCAAGGCGAAAGACGCCGTAAAGGGCGCGGTCGACCGGATGTAACAAGGGATCTGACCGCGAACCTTCCGCGGCCTGAAACTTCGAGCGCATGTGTCTTTCGATACATGCGCTCTTCTCGTAGAAGCGCCTGTTTTGGCGTTTTTCCCTTCTGCTCAGCACACAGGTCACTCATGAAGCTCTTCTCCTGCGCCTCCTGCGGACAACCCGTCCATTTTGACAATCGCTTTTGTGTGTCCTGCGGTCATCGGCTGGCCTTCGTGCCGGAGCGACTTTCCATGGAAGCCCTGGCGCCGGTTGGTGAACCAAACTGGCAGCTTGTGGCTGAACCTGAGAAGCAGGTGCGTTTTTGCGCCAATGAAGTCAACGATATCTGTAACTGGTCTGTCCCGGCGCAAAGCGAAAGTGCCTTTTGTCCGGCATGCAGCCATAACCGCCTAGTGCCGGATATCGCGACGGAGCAAGGGATCGGGCAGTGGCGGCGGATCAGCCAGGCCCAGCGTCACCTCTTTTATTCGCTGTTGCGTCTCAAGCTTCCTCACCCCAACAGGGATGTCGATCCTGCTGGTGGGCTCGTCTTTGATTTCCTTGTCGATGAGGTTGCGCCTGATGGGTCGGTCATCCCGGCTATGACGGGGCATGACGAAGGGCTGATTGCCATCAGGGCGGCGGAAGCCGATGATGTGACGCGCGAACAGGTGCGCGCCAACATGAACGAGCCCTATCGAACCATGTTGGGGCATTTCCGTCATGAGGTGGGGCATTTCATCTGGAACAAGCTGGTCCGCGACAAAAACCTGTTCGAGCCATTCCGTGCTGCGTTCGGTGACGAACGCGAGGATTACGGAGCGGCGCTGCAACGGAACTATGAGCAGGGTCCCAGACCCGACTGGCAGGATAGTTTCATCAGCTCTTATGCCTCCGTACATCCCTGGGAGGATTTCGCGGAGTGTTTCGCCCATTATCTGCACATCGTCGACACGCTGGAAACGGCGCGGGCCTTTGGTGTTGCTGTTGATCCCGATGGGCACGAGGAAATGGCTGCGGAAGTCACGTTTGATCCCTACAATGCCCGTAGTGCCGAGCAAATCGTCAAGGCGTGGATTCCTCTCAGCGTTGCCATCAATTCCATCCAGCGCAGCATGGGGGAGGCGGACCTATATCCCTTCGTGCTGACACCGCCGGTGGTTTCGAAACTGGAGTTTATTCGTGCATTGCTGCACGGAAAAATCGTTGGCGTAAGCGAAACGCAGCAAGACGTGCAGCAGACGGCAATGGTTCAGTAAGGCGCGCTATATCTGCGGCATCCTCGGCATGACCCGAGGATGCCTGCATTTTTTACGAAGCTCTTTTGGTCTGCTGGAACTGCTCACGAAGCAGCTTCAGTGCCGTTTCGGCGGTGCCCGGGGTGCCAAACAGGAAGCTCTGTCCGTAATGGCAGTTCATGCGGGCAAGTTCCGCCGCATCCTCAGGTGTTTCGATACCTTCCGCCACCACCTGCATGTCCAGTGCACGCGCCATGGCAATGACGGAACGCAACAAAACATTGCGCTTGTCGCTTGTATTGGCAACCAGCGCCTTGTCGAGCTTTATCGTGTCGAAGGGGAAACGGGTCAGATAGGCCAGCGACGAATAACCCGTGCCGAAATCGTCCATCGCAAGGCTGAGGCCGGTTTCCTTGAGTTTGGACAGAACCAAGCGAGCCTGTTCGGGGTTTTCCATCACCACCGATTCCGTCAGTTCCAGCTTCAACTGCTGCGGATTGCAGCGCGTGCGCGTCAGCATGCTGCGCACATCGTTGTACAACTCGTTGTTCAGCAATTGCGCGCTGGAAATATTGACCGAAATGAAGATCGGCATCTTGTCGATGGCATGCTGCCAGTCCATCAGGTCGGTCGCAGCACGCTCAAGGGCGAACATGCCAAGCGGTTCGATCAATCCGGATGCTTCCGCGACGGGGATGAACTCGCTCGGCGGAATATTGCCGCGCTTCGGGTGTTCCCATCGCATCAGCGCTTCGAATCCGGCGAGCCCTCCGTCATCGAGTTTGATGATTGGCTGATAGGCAAGCGAGAGTTCCTTGCGCTCGATGGCGCGGCGCAGATCACTCTCCATCTGCAGACGATCCGTACCGGAGGTGCGGAAGGCCGGGCGGAACGGTTCAACGCGGTTGCCGCCGGCGCGCTTGGCCCGGTACATCGCCAGTTCGGCGTCGCTGAGCAGACCGGCAGCACTTTCCTGCTGGTCGATCCAAGAGACAAGGCCGATCGAGGCTGTCAGGATGATTTCGCGATTGGCGAAATTGATTGGCACCATGATCGCCTTGTTCACCGCATCGGCGAAATCTGCAACACGTTGCGGATCGCGCTCCGACGTGAGGATCAGACCGAATTCATCACCGCCAAGACGGGCAAGCGTATCCTGCGGCTTCAGAAGGCGACGCAGACGTCGTGTCAGCGCAATCAGAATGTTGTCGCCAGCAGCAATGCCCAGCGTGTCGTTGACCAGCTTGTAGCGATCAATATCGATCGCCATCACGGTCGGGCGCACGCTTTCGCCATCGGAGGACAGGTTGAGGATTGACTGCAGGCGGTCAAGGAACACCTGCCGGTTCGGAAGGCCGGTCAGGTTGTCATTCATCGCATCCTGCAGCAGCCGCTCGACCGAGTTTTTCTGTTCGGTGATATCGGTGATGGTGCCAACGCAGCGAATGATTTCACCGTTCGAGCCAAGAACCGGACGGGCGCGGATCTGCAGCCAGTGGAAATGGCCGTCTTCGGCGCGGATGCGGAACTCGTGGTTGAGACGTCCCTTGCGATGATCCAGCAGCACATCCAGCGTCGCCTTGAAGCGGTCGCGGTCGTCTGGATGCAGGCGCGGCAGCCAGTTGCGGGCTGCGCCATGCATCGTGCCAGGTTCCAGGCCAAGCCGGTTGGAAATATCCGGGGTGGTGACGATGCGGTCACGGGTCACGTCCCAGTCCCACACCGTATCGCCAGACCCTGTCAATGCCAGAGACTGGCGCTCCAGATCGGAGAACAGGCCCTGCTGGTACGCACTGCCGGCAAAGGCATGCTGGATCACGGTGAAGCCGATCAGAAGCACGATCAGAACCAGCCCGCCGCCAAGCGCCGGCTGCACGATGTCGTTGTCCAGTTGCCCCGTCACTGTCAGCCAGCTTCCGAACAGCCAGACAAGAATGAGGGCCCATGACGGCACGAGCAGGATAGCCCGGTCGTAGCGGTTAAAGCCGAGATAGATGATCAGCGCGATACCCGCCGTCGCGGTCAGTGCGAAGGAAACGCGCGCGATACCAGACGCAACCGAGGGGTCGTAGATCGCCACACCGAAGAGTACAGCCAAACCCACCACCCAGGCAAAGGTCGCATAACCAAGATGCGCGTGCCATCGGTTGAGGTTGAGATAGGTAAACAGGAAGACCACGAAGCTGGAGGCGAGCGCCACTTCGGCGCCCGCCCTCCATATTCGTTGATCGCTGGATGTGACGGTTATGAGCTTTTCAAGAAAGCCGAAGTCAACGCAGATATAGGCAAGCACGGCCCAGGCAAGAGCGGCCGACGCCGGTAGAACCGAGGTACCCTTCACGACGAACAGGATCGTCAACAGCACGGCCAGTAGGCCGGCAATGCCGAGCACGATGCCACGATAGAGGGTGAAGGCGTTGATGGTATCCTTGTAGGCTTCCGGCTCCCAAAGATAGATCTGCGGCAATTGCGGTGTCGAAAGCTCGGCAACGAAGGTAATGACGGAGCCGGGGTTCAGCGTAATGCGGAACACGTCAGCATCGGGGCTCGGTTGCCGGTCAAGCGCAAAGCCTTCCGAAGGCGTGATGGCGATGATGCGTTGCGAACCAAGATCAGGCCAGAACAGCTTGGAATTGACCAGACGGAAATGCGGCGCGACGATGACGCGCTCGAGCTGCTCTTCCGAGACGTTGGCAAGCGCAAAGACAGCCCAGTCGCCCTGGTGGTCTGGCGAGCTGGCGCGCACCTCGATACGCCGGCGGATGCCATCTGGTCCCGGCGCGGTCGATACCTGGAAGGCTTCACCTTGGTTGGCGTAGATGTCGGTGGTCGCGGTCAGGTCAAGCGCGGTGTCGTCACGGGAAATCTTGACGGGTTCGAAGGCTTGCGATGCAGAGGCAAAGAACAACAGCAGCAAGAAGATCGGTGCGGCCAGCGACAACGCCGCCATACGTCGAGCAGTGCGGAGCGCAAAGTGATCGTTGGTCATATATCGTACTTCGTTCCGCCGGAGCTTTGCTTGTCGGCAAGAAGGGAAAACATCACATGATCCCGCCATTCGCCGTTGATTTTCAGATATTCCCGCAAGAGACCTTCCCGCTGGAAACCGGCATTTTCAAGAAGCCGGATGCTTTTGAAGTTTTCCGGAATACAGGCTGCCTCGATGCGGTGCAACTGAAGTCCGTTAAAGATGTAGGGAATTACCAATTTTAATGCGGCAGACATATGGCCTTGAGCGGCGTATCGCTCTCCAATCCAGTAGCCGATCATGCAGCTTTGCGCCGCGCCGCGGCGAATATAGCCAACGGTAAGCCCGCCGAGCAGCGTCGCCTCTTTTTCGAAAAGCAGAAATGATACGGCAGTGCCGGAGGAAAACTCCTGGCCGTTGCGCACGACGCGCATGCGAAACGAGCTTTCCGTCAGCTCATCGGAGCGCCAGGCCGGTTCCCACGGTTGAAGAAACTGCCGGCTCTCCGATCGCAATGTGTGCCATTGTTTGAAATCGCCATAACGCGGCAATCTCAAAAGGTGGTTGTCGCTGCGCAATTCTGGCGTGTCATGGTGTCGGGAAAGAAAACGCAGCATTCAAGTCCCTGTGCGGAACGCCTCCGCTCTCAGCCGTTTGCGATGATCTTTGCAGGCTGCTGCGCAGAAAGCGCCGCAGTGATGTCCGAGAGCGGTGCCAGATTTTCAAGCGGGCCGATTGCGGACAATGTAGGAACTCTATCGAAAAACAGCCGTCCTGCAAGATCGGTCAGGCGCTCGACGGTGATGTCGCCAAGGCGCTGCATCATTTCCTCGTTCGGAATGGGGCGACCATAAAGCATCATCTGGCGGGCGATCTGACCGGCGCGAGCCGCAGGGCTTTCCTGGCCCATCAGCAATTGTGCCCTGATCTGGGCGCGGGCGCGGTCGATTTCCTGCTGATTGATCGTTTCTGAGGATTTTGCCAGTTCGTGGACGATGACAGGCACCAGTTCCGCTAGATCGGCGCTGCCGGTTGCCGCGTGAACGCCGAAAACGCCGGTATCGGAAAAACCCCAATGGAAAGCATAGACGGAATAGCAAAGGCCGCGATGTTCACGAACTTCCTGGAAAAGTCTGGATGACATGCCGCCGCCGAGGATATTGGCGAGGATCTGCGAGCAATAGAAGTCACGGGCGTGATACGCCTTGCCTTCAAAACCGAGCAGAACCTGTGCGTCCATCAGGTCGCGCGTTTCGCGGATTTCGCCGCCGGTATAAATCGCTTTTTCGAAGACAGGCGGTGCGCTGGGAACCAGCGGCAGCGAAGCGAAGCGCGCTTCCACCTGCTTGACGAAACTGTCATGATCGACAGCGCCGGCCGCAACGACGAAAATCCTGTCTGTCGTGTAGTTGCGGGAGAGGTAATTACGGATCTGGCCGGTGGTGAAGGACTGCACCGTCTCGGGTGTGCCGAGGATCGGACGACCAATGGTCTGGTCGCGATAGGCGACACCGGAAAAATTGTCGAAGATCACGTCGTCAGGCGTATCGGTTGCAGCACCGATCTCCTGGAGAATGACGTTCTTTTCACGCTCCAGTTCGTCTTCGTCGAACAGCGACTCCGTCAGGATGTCAGCAAGAATATCGACGGCGAGGGGGACGTGGTCTTTGAGGACACGGGCGTAATAGGACGTGGTTTCCGTCGATGTCGCCGCATTGACCTCTCCGCCGACATTCTCGATCTCTTCGGCGATCTGTCGGGCTGTGCGCCGCGACGTGCCCTTGAAGGCCATATGTTCGAGAAGGTGGGCAATGCCGTGTTCGGCATTCGTTTCGTTGCGGGAGCCTGACTTGATCCACACCCCGAGAGCGACGCTTTCGAGATGTGGCATTCTTTCCGTCACAACTGTTAACCCGGACGAAAGCCGGGTCAAATTTACTTTCATATCAGCGTCTTTCCGCGTCTCTATTTGCTGGCGCGCGCATGTTTGCCGATAAATGTTTCCACGGCTTTAAGCTCTGCGTCCAGAACGTCGAAACGCTCCTCCCGGTTCATCAGATCGGAGAGCCATACTGGAAGCGCCGGATCGATTGCGCAAGCGGATTTTACAGCGGCCGGGAATTTAGCCGGGTGGGCCGTCGACAGAACGACCATCGGGCTTGTCGGCTTTTCATACTTCTCAGCCACAAAAACACCGGTCGCCGTATGCGGGTCGATCAGATAGCCGGTCTTTTCCAGGGTGTCGCGAATGGTTGCTGCAACCTGCTTTTCCGTGGCGCGTCCGGCACGGAAGTCGCGCTTGATGAATTTCATGGCCTTAGCCGGAATTTCGAAAGCGCCTGACTGTTTCAGGCCGTCCATCGATGCTTTCACAGCGCTGGCGTCGCGGTCATATGCTTCGAACAGCAGACGCTCGAAGTTGGACGAAATCTGAATGTCCATCGACGGCGAAGTGGTGGCTTTGACGCCGCGCATTTCGTAGCGGCCGGTTTTCAGCGTGCGTGCGAGGATGTCGTTGTCGTTGGTTGCGACCACCAGCTTGTCGATCGGCAGACCCATTTTCTTGGCGACGTAACCGGCGAAGATGTCACCGAAGTTGCCGGTCGGCACAGTGAAGGAAATCTTGCGGTCCGGACCACCGAGTGCAAGCGAGGCGGTGAAGTAGTACACAACCTGCGCCATGATGCGCGCCCAGTTGATGGAGTTGACGCCCGAGAGCTTCACGCCATCGCGGAACTTGCCATCATTGAACATCTCTTTGACGAGGTTCTGGCAGTCGTCGAAATTGCCGTTGATCGCCAGCGCGTGAACGTTCGAAGCGGTCGAGGTCGTCATCTGGCGCTGCTGCACCGGTGAAACCTTGCCGTTCGGGAAGAGAATGAAGATGTCGGTGCGTTCACGGCCTGCAAAGGCGTCGATGGCTGCGCCGCCGGTATCACCGGAGGTGGCGCCAACGATCGTGGCGCGTTCGCCGCGCTGGGTCAGCGTGTAGTCCATCAGACGGGCGAGGAGCTGCATCGCCACGTCCTTGAACGCCAGCGTGGTGCCGTGAAACAGTTCCAAAACAAAGCTGTTGGGGCCGGTCTGAACCAATGGAACAACAGCCGGATGACGGAATGTCGCGTAGGCGTCGTCGATCATGGAGCGGAAAGTGTCGGCCGGAATTTCGCCGCCGGTAAAGCGGTAGAGAACCTCGAAGGCGACTTCCTGATAGGTCTTGCCGCGAAGATTGCGGATTTCCTTTTTGGACATGGAAGGCCATTCGCGCGGCACATAAAGCCCGCCATCGCGCGCCAGACCCGCCAGAAGCGCGTCGCAAAACCCAAGCGATGGGGCGGTACCCCTGGTCGATACATATTTCACGAGATGTTCCCTTGTCCTTGACCTGCACGTCTACCGGCTTTCCGCCTCGAAAGCGGCGATTGGCGAGGTAATGAAGGGCTTTCTGCAAAATTCAAGCAAAACCGAACATCAGCCAATCGATTTTTTCTGGCGTCGCTGCTATAGACCATCGCCACCCGGCGTGAAAGGCCAATAAACAGCGTCTCCGGTTCGGTTCCGGGGCAAGGGATGAGGAATTAGCAGAGTGTCAGGGAATTTCTTGCGTTTGTCCGCCGCGATGTCGCTTCTGGTTGTCGTTGCGGGCTGCAACTCATCCAATCCGTCGGAGTCCCTGGCGGTCAATCCTCCTGCGAATGCGGCCAATCCGGTCGCTCCAGTCGTTCAGGCCAATTGCCCGACGGTTACCATTCTCGATACCAACGCCGTCCATCGCGTATATGCCGGTGGCGCCAAGGATGACCCGACCAAGCTCGCCTATCAGGTCTCTCTGTCTGATACGACGCGTTCTTGCAGCATGAACGAGTCGACGTTGACCGTGAACGTGCTGGCCCAGGGACGTCTGGTGCCTGGTCCGATGGCGAAGCCCGGCCGCGTTACGGTGCCGATCCGCGTGACGGTGAAGGATGGCGACGGTGAGATCTTTGGTGAGACGGCGAATTTTGCTGTTGACGTGCCGGCGGGTTCCGCAGGGACGCAGTTCATTTTCAGCAACGATCACGTTGCCATTCCGAACGCTCCAGGCGGTGCGCCGAAGACGGCAAACGTCTTCATCGGCTTTGCCGATCAGGCTGCCAAGGGCGCACGAGCCAAGACATCGCGCCGTTAAACTCGGCCAAGAATGAAAAAAGCCGGGGCAGCAGGTGCGGCCCCGGCTTTTTCTTTGATTGTGATAGGGCTTAGAACGCGCCCTGCCATTCAGCCATGGCGGCAATGACGGCAGGCAAATCCTGCATTCGGGAAATCACAGTCTCAGCACCGGCGTCCGTCAAGCGGTCGGCATGGCTTGGGTAGGTGTGAGACGCGCCGGTAAAGCCGACAACGCGCATGCCTGCAGCCCGTGCACCATGGATGCCATGAACGGAATCCTCGACCACGACCACGCGATCGGGAGAAACACCGAACTGCGCCGCGCCGTGCAGGAAAATGTCCGGCTTCGGTTTGACGCGATCAGCCCCAAGATCCTTTGCCGAATAGATATGCGGCGCGAAATATGGCTTCAGACCGACCTTCGTCAGCATCATATCGAGACGGTGGCTGGATGAATTGGAGCAGATGCAGCGAGGTGTCGTCAGGCGCGACAGTGCAAATTTCACGCCTTCGATAATTTTAACATCCCGTTCCAGTCGTGCGTCGAGCAGTTTTTCCGACTTTTCAAGCAACGAGGCCGAAAATGGAATGCTGGCTTCGCTTTCGACCTGAAGAAGAATGTTCTTCCAGGTCATGCCGGCGAAGCGCTCGCCCATCTCCTCGACCGAGATTGGGTAACCCGCCTCTGTCAGCAGGCGGGATTCCACCTGCGCTGCAATGATTTCGGAATCGACGAGAACGCCGTCGCAGTCGAAAATAATGAGGTCGAAGCCGCTCATGGGCACTCCCTGTATCGGATCTGTTATGGAGGAAAAGCGATGCCGGGCTTTTAGACCATGTGGGCATCAATCTCAACCAGCCCGTTTGCAAGGGGTATTTTCGCACACGACATGGCTCGCCGTGAATGTCGTCGCCGTAAAAACTGCTACACAGTTTTGCGCGACATGCGCTATGTGAGGTCATGCCCAAAACCGCCAAAACCAGACCTGAAGATACGATTGCCGCCCGAATAAGCCGTGCTCTGGCGGATCGCATCGTGCGTGGTGAATTGGCGCCGGGCGAGCGGCTGCGTCAAGACCATATCGCCGCTGAATTCGGTGCCTCGCACGTACCGGTACGTGAAGCTTTTCGCAGGCTTGAGGCGCAGGGGCTTGCCGCCAGCATTCCACGGCGCGGCGTGCGTGTCGCCGATTTCGGTCTTTCCGACGTGCGCGAGGTGGCGGAAATGCGGGCCGCGCTCGAGGTGCTGGCGCTGCGTCACGCCATTCCGAACATGACGCCAAACATTCTCGATGCTGCGGAAGCGGCAACGCTTGAGGGAGATCGGGCTCTCAATGTCCAGCATTGGGAAGACGCAAACCGTCGCTTCCATCGACTGATCACCGAACCGTGCAATATGCCGCGCCTGATGGAGGCGATCGACGGGCTTCACGCAGCCAGTGCACGGTTCCTGTTTTCCGCGTGGCGGGCAGGGTGGGAGCGGCGCACCGATACGGATCACCGTGCCATCATAGACGCCTTGCGCGGTGGACGTGCGGAGGAGGCTGTTCGCATCCTTGATGGCCACGTACAGTGGATTGGGCGCACTGCAATCCGGACATCATCCGGTTCCGTCCATGACGCATTCGCGATCGTTGGATAAATTATAGATAATTTTATATCGGTATAAATTATTGATTATGCGTCGTTATATTCGATGCCGTCCACAATCGTCGTTCTCGATTGATGCTTCTTGCTCCTTCTTCTGTTGCGTTTTTGTAAGATTCTCGCGTACCAATAGGTCGCTCGTAGAAATTATCTATAATTTTTAAAAGGAGAGATAGATGGCGACCGAGATACGCAATTCCACGATTGCATTTTTTGACATTCCCGCGCGATCCTATGTGCAGCAGGCGATATTCATTGTTGCCGGAACTTTGGTCCTCGCACTTGCGTCGCAGATTTCGGTGCCGATGGTGCCTGTGCCGATCACCATGCAGACATTTGCGGTGACGATGATCGGTGCGCTTTACGGCTGGCGTCTTGGCACGTTGACGGTCTTGGCCTGGCTTGGTGAAGCCATGATCGGTTTGCCGGTGCTTGCGGGTCTCAAATCCGGCATCGCGCCGTTTATCGGCCCGACCGCCGGCTACCTCGTCGCCTTTCCGGTGATGGCGGCACTTGTCGGTTTTGTCACCGAACGCAGTGTAACGGGCGAACGCCCGGTTGCGGGTTTCCTTCTTCACCTGCTTGCGAACACCCTTTGCCTTGCGCTCGGCTGGGTTTGGCTGGCAGGTGTTATCGGCGCTGAAAAGGCTTGGATTGCGGGCGTGGCACCCTTCATCCTGGGTGCGGTGTTGAAGTCGGCACTCGCAGCATCTGTCTTGAAAGCTGCGTCGCTGCGCCGGAAAAACGCCGCGTGACGATACGCCTTCGCGCCCATCATCTTCTCTGCATACTCACCTATGTGGGGAACGGGTACACACCAGGCTTCACGGTCAATTATGACCGTGTTGCCAGGCGTATGAATGACGACGAGGAGATCGAACTCGTTGAAGGCCCTGACGAAATTTGCCAGGGTCTTCTCTGCGAGAAAGACGCGCATTGCTTCAATGACAGCGTACGCCGCAGAGACGAGACCGCTCGGCATTTGGTGTCTGCCTTGATGAACGAGACGTTCACTCCCGGCAAACGCTTTCAGCTTTCACCAGAATTCCTGTTGAAACTGCGCCTTGCCTTCGCCGCTGGCGAACTGAGGCGGGCCTGTCAGGGGTGCCAGTGGCAAAAGTTATGTGATCGGGTGGCCACATCGGGATTTTGTGGTGTCAGGATCGGGGAGCCGATCACCGCGGTCGAGATCACTCCGTGACGTTGATTTCGGTTCGCTCGGCGGCCTTGACCGTGGCTTTGATCTCTTTCGGGTCGCGGTTCGCTTTCTTCTCGTAGGTCACTTTTACGGAGTAGTCGCCGGGGTGCAATGTCTCCTGATGCTCTGTGCCATAGCGGCCGGAAATCTCCTCCGGTTTGCCCTGCAGATCCCTGGTGATTGCCATGATGTCGATTCTCTCGGCCCCGGCCGCTTTGACGACCAAGATGCCGGCGTCGAGATTGACGGTTATTTCGGTCCGTTTTCCAGCCGTTACCGTAAAGGGTTGCTGCAGGGTCACTTTACCGAGGCGCGCGCTCATCATGAAGTCGCCCGCAGGCATCTCCATAACCTTGCCAACGCCATAAACGCCGTTGATGGACTGGCGTGTGCCGTCCAGTGTCTCTTTTGCCGAAAGCGCCTCGAAGCGGATATCGCCCGTCTCAACTGCTTTTCCATCCTGCGCATAAACGGCCTTTGCAATGACAACGCCGCTTGGAATGATCAGGTCGTGACGAAAGGTTTCACCAGCTTTCACGGCAAGGGTTTCCTCTGCACGCGCCGGGCCAATGCTGCCGATAAGCTTGACAGTTCCTGCCGGCACGAAGGCGTGGTTTTCTCCGTAAATGCTTTCCTTAAACGGTCCTTGCGTGACTTCTGTTCGCGCCTGCGCTTCTACGTCTCCGCCGGGACTGCGTCTTGGTATCACAGTCAATTCGGCGGCGTCGAAATTGGCTTTGGGTCTCGCCGTCGCCCCATCCCTAACTTCGAATGGGATTTCGCGAACGATGTTACCAAGAGCAGCAACGGCCACATACTTGCCGACAGGCAGTTTGGCCTCGAAGGTGGCGTCATAGGAGCCACCGGCATTGACGTCGGAGCGTTGCCCGGATGCATCCGCTTTGTAGAAGTCCCATCGCACTGTCGCGCTGTCGCCAAGTGATGGACCACCATCGTAAAGCACCGCATCCGTGACAACGTTGAAAGCAGCTTTCGGTACCTGTGACCATGAGGGTGTAGCGAGAGCCATCAGGACGACGGCGGAGGATACGGCGCCTGCCGCGAACGGGACCGTTTTTTCCATGATACGCATCTGCAAATTTACCCCCGCGTTTCCGGTCTTTTTGCGACGCCGAGGCGTCGGTACGAATGACCTGTTGTGCGCAACGTTTATACGCGCCCACCGGTTCCATCCCGGATCGAGAACATGGACGCACAGACGGTCGCTTGCGTGTTTATTTCGAAATTTCCGTGACTTGTTCAGTCTTTGATAACCATCTTCGGTAACCATAAGCATCAGTAGAGAGTAAGCGTATGGAGCGAGTACCAATGGCAGCAGTTTTTCCGCTGGCCGATTTTCGGCGTGCCGGTTTTGATCGTGCGGGCGAGAGCGACGCCTGGAAAGACAGCATCATCAAGGGTGATTGCGTCGCTGCCTTGGATGCCCTTCCCAGCCAGTCGGTAGATGCGATTTTTGCCGATCCGCCCTACAATCTCCAGCTTGGTGGTGCGCTTCACCGCCCGGACCAGTCTCTGGTCGATGCGGTGGATGATGAGTGGGATCAGTTCGCGTCCTTCGAGGCATATGATGCGTTTACACGGGCATGGCTTCTGGCCTGCCGCCGTGTCCTGAAGCCGAACGGCACGATCTGGGTGATCGGCTCCTACCACAACATTTTCCGCGTCGGGGCGATGCTCCAGAATCTCGATTTCTGGCTCCTCAACGATATCGTCTGGCGCAAGACCAACCCTATGCCCAACTTCAAGGGGCGCCGGTTCCAGAACGCCCATGAAACGATGATCTGGGCGAGCCGCGATCCAAAAGCCAAGGGTTATACGTTCAACTACGAGGCGTTGAAAGCCTCGAACGACGACGTGCAGATGCGCTCCGACTGGTTGTTCCCGATTTGCAGCGGTCATGAGCGTCTGAAGGGCGAAGACGGCAAGAAGGTTCATCCGACTCAGAAGCCGGAAGCTCTGCTGGCCCGTATCATCATGGCGTCCACCAAGCCTGGCGATGTCGTTCTCGATCCTTTCTTTGGCTCTGGCACGACTGGTGCCGTTGCAAAGCGCCTCGGTCGCCACTTTGTCGGCATTGAGCGCGAGCAGGATTACATCGATGCGGCATCCGCGCGTATCGCGGCTGTCGAGCCGCTCGGCAAGGCCGAATTGACGGTTATGACGGGCAAGAAGGCAGAGCCGCGCGTCGCTTTCAACACGCTGGTGGAAAGCGGGCTTGTCCGCCCTGGTCAGGTTCTAACCGACGCCAAACGCCGCTATAGCGCTATTATTCGTGCGGATGGTACGATCGCATCCGGCGGCGCTGCCGGTTCCATTCACCGCCTTGGCGCGAAAGTGCAGGGCTTCGATGCATGCAATGGCTGGACATTCTGGCACTACGAGGATGGCGACGAGCTGAAGCCGATCGATGATCTGAGAGCAGTCATCCGCAGCCAACTGGCAAAGGCAGAATAATCTTGAGGCCGCAAGGCTGAAGGCGAACGATCCACCGCCCGCCCTTGTCAGTGACACGTCTCCATCCGGTTTTAGTACCTTCAGTCCCGGATGGGGAACGACCAACGCCCAGCACTTCACGGTTCTGGGCGTTGGTGTTTTAAATTCGCTTTAATGTTGCAATTTTTTGACGATCATCAAGTTCGCTGTAAGGTTCACGCAAGTGTGACCCCATAGTTTCATGTCAGCGGGATGATTTAGCGGAGAAACAAGCCGCAGCGCTTCCCCGGAAAATGATTTGAAAATCCCGGCCGGTTTCGGCCAGGCTGACGCAGGCAGGAGACCGCCATTTCCGCCTGCGTCAGAAGTTTTCAGAGTGTCACGCCGTAGTGCGCAAGATCTTTTTTCAGCGTCGCCGCATCAGTAAAGCGAACCGCCTGCCAGCCGGCTTCTTTTGCCCCGTCAACATTGATTGCCGTATCGTCGATGAACAGGCTTGAGGCCGGATCAAGGTTGAAATTTTTCGCGTGCAGTTCGTAGATTGCCACATCCGGCTTGATCAGCCCGACGTCGCCTGAGACGGTCACGCCGCGCGTCTTCGTCAGAAACGGGAACATCTTCTGGGCTTCGCGGAAGGTGTCGGATGCAAAATTGGTCAGCATCGTCACATCGCGCCCCTGATCGATCAGGCCAAGCATGACGGCGACGGATTCGTCGTAGGAATGCGAGACCATCTCATGCCAGTACTTGCGAAATGCGCGAATGTGCTCTTCGCGATCAGGAAATTTTTCAACCAGAAGAGCTTCGGCATCCTCCCAGCGACGCCCACGATCCTGCTCCAGATTCCAGTCGTGCGTGCAGACGTTCTCGAAGAACCACTTGCGCTCGTCAGCATCCGGAATGAGTCGGCTATAGGGAATATGGGGATCGTAGTGGATCAGCACCTTGCCGATGTCGAATACGATATGCTCGATCTTGGTCATAAAACTTTCCTGTTTTTCTCGAAGGCCATCGGGATAGCCTGCGAGATGGCTTTTTTCATTACGGTTGGCAGCGCCTGTGCATCAAGATTTGTCACGGGCTCCCACCATCCGTCATTGCGGCCGGTTTGCAGACCTTCCGCCACCTGCGCGCGGAAAACCGAAAGTCTCAATTCGAAATGGGTGAAGACATGCACAATCGCCCCCGCGGGTTGCCAGTTGGCGGCAAAAGGCGCGTAGCTTTCGTCCGTGCCACCGTCGATCCTCGCGGTCCAGGCTGTTGTCGGCACTTCGGTCATGCCACCCAGCAGGCCGCTTTCCTCCCGGCGTCTCAGCAGAATTTCTCCTCTGCTGTTCACGGCAATGAAGGCGGCACCCAGCCGCACAGGCTTTTGCTTTTTGGCAGCCTTGACCGGAAAACGTTCCGGATCGTCGTTCGCCAGCGCCAGACAGTCGCTGTTGAAAGGACAGAGTGCGCAGGCAGGCCGTTTCGGTGTACAGATCGTCGCGCCGAGATCCATCATGGCCTGCGCGAAATCGCCGGGTCGGTCGCTCGGCGTTATCTCCGCCACCCTTGTTTTCATGGCAGGTTTCGAGCCGGGAAGGGGAGCATCGATGGCAAATAGCCGCGAGATGACACGCTCGACATTGCCGTCCATCACAGCTGCCTGCCGATTAAAGGCGATGGCTGCGACTGCCGCCGCCGTGTAATCACCGATGCCGGGAAGCTGCCGCAGCCCGTCTTCGGTATCAGGAAAAATGCCGCCATGAGCGCTAGCGACTGTTTCTGCGCATTTTTTTAAATTGCGGGCACGCGCGTAATAACCAAGGCCTGCCCAGGCGGCCATGACATCCTCGGATGGTGCCGAGGCCAGATCGCGAACGGTTGGCCACAAGCCCAGAAACTTGGCGAAATAGGGTTTGACCGCCTGCACCGTGGTCTGCTGCAGCATCACTTCCGAAAGCCATACATGATAGGGGTCGGCGCGTTTGCCCTTTTCGGCCATGGCAGGCGAGGTGCGCCAGGGTAACTCGCGATGGTGCCGGTCGTACCATCGAAGCAAGGCGATCGCATGGGACGTTGAGGCGGTTTTTTGAAGCATGGTTTGCCGTTTCACTTGGATTTGGCCTATACTTGGTTCATTCACCGAAGCCGATCAAGAAGATGCAGGCTGCTTGCAGTCCGAAAACCCTGGTAAACCATGCGATATCCCCAGAAGGGCGTCATTCAGATCGCCGAAATCGCCAACGGAATCATGGACCCCGTCCTGTCCAAGCGTGCGGGAATCAATACCGCGCTGCTTGGTTCGTGGGATGAGATCGCCGGCGAGGACTTCGCCGACTGCACGCGGCCTGAAAAAATCACCTGGCCACGGCGCGATGAAGGACCGGATCGCGGTGGCTATCAGTCTGGCGTGCTGACTATCGCCTGCGAGGGCGCCCGGGCACTGTTTCTCACCCATGCGCAGGGTGAGTTGATCGCCCGCATCAACGGCTTCTTCGGATTTCCCGCCATCCGCCAGATCAGGATCGTGCAGAAACCCGTTTCCCAGACGATGTCTCGCAAGAGAAAACCGCAGCCCCTGCGTGGCGATGCGGCGAGACGTCTTGAAGATATGATGGACGGCATCGAGAGCGAGGCGCTGCGTAAGGCCGTCACCAGGCTGGGCACGGCAGTCCTCCAGCGCAAGCCTGTCCGCAAAGGGGCATTTTGAAGCAGCAGCCGATCTGTCGCAGGTCTGTCCTTGACTGGTCACAATTCTTTGACAAGAAGAATGTCAAAGGCCGCTTGTGATGAACAGATGGCCGCTATATCGGATTCGCAGACAATAGAGTCTAATAAAACAGGGTGCTTTCATGCATTTTTCCGAATTGACCGTTTCCCGCCGCAGCCTGCTTGGCGGTGTTGCATTCGCATCCGTCGCTGTGTCGTTGCCCGGCATCGTGCAGGCGCAGGAACTGCCGGAATCCACCGGCGATGTGGACATGGCAGAAGTCCTGAAGCCGGGTCCGTTGCCAGAGGCAGCGCTGGGTGATGCGAACGCACCGGTCAAGATCGTCGAATACATGTCGATGACCTGCCCGCACTGCGCGCATTTCCACAACACGACCTTCGAAGAAATCAAGAAGAAGTATATCGATACCGGCAAGGTCTACTTCGTCATTCGCGAATTCCCGTTCGATCCGCGTGCTGCCGCCGCCTTCATGCTGGCGCGTTGCGCACCGCAGGGTCAGTACTTCCCGTTCGTTTCCATGCTCTTCAAGCAGCAGCAGACCTGGGCCGTTGCTCAGGATGCACGCGCCGCACTGCTGCAAATGTCGAAAATGGCCGGTTTTTCACAGGAGTCCTTCGAGGCCTGCTTGACGAACCAGAAGCTTCTGGATGATGTGAACGCAACGATGCAACGCGGTGCGACGGAGTTTGGCGTCAATTCCACGCCGACGTTCATCATCAACGGCAAGAAATACGCGGGAGACATGTCGGTTGAAACCATGTCGGCTGTCATCGACAAGGCTATCTGATCCGCTTTTTTTGATGAAAACGGGCGGCGGATATTTCCGTGCGCCCGTTTTTTATTGCCCTTTTCTTCTTGAAGGCGCTTTGGCATGAAGTTCAACAAGCTTCGCCTCCTCGGCTTCAAATCCTTTGTCGAACCTTCCGAATTCATTATCGAGCCGGGGTTGACGGGTGTCGTCGGCCCAAACGGTTGCGGCAAATCCAACCTCGTCGAAGCCCTCCGTTGGGTCATGGGCGAAAATTCCTACAAGAACATGCGCGCATCCGGCATGGATGACGTCATTTTTTCGGGGTCCGGCAATCGCCCGGCCAGAAATACCGCTGAAGTCGGCCTTTTTCTCGACAATTCGGATCGCACTGCGCCTGCTGCTTTCAACGATGCCGACGAAATTCAGGTGACGCGCCGCATCGAGCGCGAAAACGGCTCAGTTTATCGCATCAATGGCAAGGAGGCCCGTGCCAAGGATGTGCAGCTTCTCTTTGCGGATGCGTCAACCGGCGCGCGCTCGCCCTCCATGGTGGGGCAGGGCCGTATTGGCGAGCTCATCAATGCCAAGCCACAGGCACGGCGACAGCTTCTGGAAGAGGCGGCCGGCATTTCCGGTCTGCATTCGCGCCGCCACGAAGCGGAACTACGCCTGCGTGCTGCCGAGACCAATCTCGAACGGCTTGAAGATGTCACTGCTCAGCTAGAAAGCCAGATCGAAAGCCTGAAGCGTCAGGCGCGTCAGGCCAATCGCTTCAAGATGCTGTCTGCAGATATTCGTGCCCGTGAGGCGACGCTGCTGCATATCCGCTGGGTCGAAGCGAAGCAGCTGGAGGGCGAGTCCGAAAGCGCACTCAATCAGGCAACCGTCATTGTCGCCGAGAAGGCGCAGGCGCAGATGGAAGCAGCAAAGCAGCAGGGTATTGCCAGCCTGAAATTGCCCGAACTGCGCGAGAATGAGGCGAAGATCGCTGCCACGCTTCAGCGTTTGCAGATTGCCCGCAGCCAGCTCGACGACGAGGCGAACCGTCTGCTTCGCCGCCGCGATGAACTGGCGCGGCGTTTGGCCCAGCTTGGCGAGGATATTGTTCGTGAGGAGCGGCTGGTTTCCGATAATGCGCTGATCCTGTCCCGTCTGGATGAGGAAGAAGCAGAGCTTCTGGAAATCCTTTCCGATTCCGGCCGTTACGCTGAAGAAACAAAGGAAGCCTTTGAGACAGCGGCGGCAAAGCTCATTGAAAGCGAAGCTGTTTTTGCGGCCTTGACCGCCGAACGTGCGGCCGCATCGGCATCTCGACAGCAGCTTGAACGTGCTATCCGCGATCTCTCCGATCGTCGTCTCAGGCTTGAGAAACAATCGCAGGACGCGTCGGCTGAAATCGATGCCATCGATGAAAAGCTCTCCATTCTGCCTGATCCGGCTGAACGGCGCGAAGCTGTCGAGGCAGCAGAAATGGCGGTCGAGGATGCTGCGATCGTTGTAGAGGAAGCTGAAGCGTTGGTTGCGCAGGCACGTTCAACCGAAGCGCTCGCTCGTGGTCCGCTGGAGGCGGCGCGAAACAGGTTGAATGGGCTGGAAACCGAGGCGAGGACCATCGCCAAAATTCTCGCTAGCGGCGCTGCCACAGGTGGTTTTACGCCGGTCGCAGAAGAGCTGACGGTTGAGCGCGGTTTCGAGGCAGCGCTTGGCGCAGCCTTGGGAGATGATCTGGAGAGCTCGCTCGATCGGTCCGCACCGGCCTATTGGCAGGTGAACGGCGTTGGCATGGAAGATCCGGCATTGCCGCCGGGTGTGAAGCCGCTTCTCGATTATGCCAGCGCGCCATCGGCGCTTGCGCGGGCGCTTGCCCAGATCGGTGTCGTCTCTGATATCGCGCACGCGCAGTCATTGATGCCCTCGCTCAAGGCGGGCCAGCGGCTTGTCACCCGCGAAGGCGCGCTTTTCCGTTGGGACGGCCACGTCACCAGTGCCGACGCACCGGGGGCTGCCGCGCTGCGCCTGTCGCAGAAAAATCGCCTTGCCGAAATCGAAGCTGAGCTGGATGAAGCTCGTGATGTTTTGGCTGAGGCCGAGGAGCAATTGGCGGCCGCCAGCGAGGAAATCCGCATCTCTGAGCTCAGGCTTTCCGAAGCGCGCGACCGAAATCGCCTTGCCGCCCGGCAGCTTTCCGAAGCGCGCGACGCGCTTTCTGCGGCAGAGCGCGCCTCCGGTGATCTCCTGCGCCGTCGCGATGTCGTCTCCGAGGCGCTGAACCAGATTGCTGCGCAGGTCGAAGAGGTTGCTTTTCAGGAGGAAAATGCCCGCATCGAGATGGACGATGCGCCTGATCTTTCGTCGCTTGATCTTCGGTTGCGCGAAAGCCAGCTTGATGTCGCGACCGACCGCAGCCTGGTGGCCGAAGCGCGTGCCAGGCACGAAGGCTTGAACCGCGAGGCGGAGAGCCGCCAGCGTCGTCTTCAGGCGATCGCGCAGGAACGCTCCACGTGGCAGGCGCGGGTTGCCAGTGCGGCGGATCACATTTCAACGCTGCGCGAGCGCGAGGAAGAAGCCCGGGAAGAAATCGCCGAACTCGATATCGCGCCGGAGGAGTTCGATGAGAAGCGGCGAACACTTCTGAACGAGTTGCAGAAGGCCGAAGAGGGGCGCCGCGCTGCTGCGGATCGGTTGGTGGAAGCCGAAAACCTGCAACGTGATGCCGACAGAATTGCCGCCACCGCTTTGTCTGAATTGGCGGAAGCGCGCGAAAAGCGTGGCCGCGCAGAAGAGCGGCTGGTTTCAGCACGGGAAAAACGCCAGGAAACCGAACACCGTATTCGCGAGGCTTTGAACTCCGAACCGCATATGGCGCTGCGATTGACCGGCCTTGCACCGGACGCTCCGTTGCCGGACGTTCGTGAGGTTGAACGCGATCTCGACCGATTAAAGATCGAACGCGAGAGACTTGGGGCGGTCAACCTGCGTGCTGAAGAGGAGCAGGCGGAGCTGTCGCAGAAGCTTGCGACGCTTATCAAGGAACGCGACGACATCATTGATGCGGTGCGCAAGCTGCGTGCGGGCATTCAGAACCTCAACCGCGAGGGACGTGAACGCCTGATTGCCGCCTTCGATGTGGTAAACACCCAGTTTCAGCGGCTTTTCACCCACCTGTTCGGCGGCGGTACGGCAGAACTGCAACTGATCGAGTCCGATGACCCGCTGGAAGCCGGACTGGAAATTCTTGCCCGCCCGCCAGGCAAGAAGCCGCAAACCATGACGCTTTTGTCAGGTGGCGAGCAAGCACTGACAGCCATGGCATTGATCTTTGCCGTCTTCCTGACCAACCCCGCACCGATCTGCGTGCTGGACGAGGTGGACGCACCGCTGGATGATCACAATGTCGAGCGATATTGCAATCTGATGGATGAGATGGTGGCGTCGACGGAAACACGTTTCGTCATCATTACCCACAATCCGATCACCATGGCGCGCATGAACCGCCTGTTCGGCGTTACCATGGCAGAGCAGGGTGTTTCACAGCTCGTATCCGTGGATTTGCAGACCGCCGAGCAATTGCGCGAAGCCGTGTAAGATTTCCCGCACTCTCGTCGGAGCATCGAAGCTGCACCTACGTTGTTTGACGTAACCATATCACCCATTCGGGTGAGCGACATGGGCTGTCGTTTTGATATCTTGCAATGAAGGCATGGGTCTCCCAACCGCCCGCTTGCCGACCCCCCATCCGGGTTCCTGTACCGGATGGTATGCCTTGCGAGGCCAGCGCTGTGGTCTCGCAAGGCTTTCTTTTGCGTGAAGATCAGGCCGGTATCAGCCGCAGCCGCGTTCCCCAGGGATCTATCGCTTCAACAGCGCCACTCTCCATCTCAACCAGAACATAACCCGCTTTGCGAAGCCGCTCCTTCTGCGCCTCCAGATCGGCAGAGTTACGCACGCTCAAGGAAAACCAATCTAGGCCCGTTTCCGCATTATTGCGTTCTTTCGCGCCTCTGCTGTTCCAGATGTTGACGGCGAGGTGATGATGATAGCGTCCCGATGACAGGAAAGATGCGTCACTGCGCTCCGCACGTGTCGATTGCAAGCCCACGGCTTCTTCATAAAATGCCCGCGCCGCTGCGATCTCTCCGACTTTCAGATGAATATGGCCGATCCGCAAGGCCTCCGGCGCAATCTCATAGTCGTCTTTCCTGATATTGGTCAGAGACACGAGGTCGTCGATATCAAGCTGTTCTGTGCCCATCTTCACCACATCGTCGGTCCAGATCCATTGATCGCGCGGCCGGTCGCTATAGACCTCAATGCCGTTTCCTTCGGGATCGTTGAGATAGATCGCTTCACTGACATTATGGTCGGCAAAGCCGGTGAGTGGAACCTGCGTGGTGGCAGCATGCACAAGCCAGCGGGCGAGATCTTTTCGGGTCGGCATCAGATACGCGATATGGAAGAGACCAGCCGAGGTCGGGCTTTCAAAATCAGCCGCCGGTTTATGCACCAGATGCAGCAAGGGCGTGCCGTTGACACCGAGCGTCAGTCCGCGGGCGGTCTGCTCTATTTCCCTGAGGCCGAGTACAGACTGGTAAAAGGCCTGCATCGCATCGATATCGCGGACCTTTAATGCCGCCTCGCCGACATGCATTGGAGTGGTCAGGGCGAAGGGAAGGGCATTTGTTGCAGGCGGAGGAACAGCCCCCCCTTCAGCGTGCGCGGCATTGGCCAGAGCCGATGCGGCGCAGGAAATTCCGGCGAGTTTCAACGTATGGCGTCTTGTCAGCAGCATGGAAAATCTCTTTTTGGTAATGGAATCTGCTTAGGGAACACTCCGTTTCTGCGCACTACACGAGTGCGTTACAGCTTTGGCTCGATAAATCGCCATCATTTTTCAAAGAACACGATTGACCGATTCTCCAAGCCTGATCGTCCTGATAAATCCGTTTTGCGGCAATTCTTGAACCGGCTTTGCCGCAATTATGCTGCACTGCGATGTAAACTCGGAATCGCAACGTTTCCAATGCGCTGCCAATGCTGTACATGATAGAAAAATGACAACGCTTCTGGGTGGAGAGCGTGCAATGAAAAAATGGGTTTACACCTTCGGCAACGGTGCTGCCGAGGGCGGAGCAGGTGACACTGCGATACTGGGCGGCAAGGGGGCGAACCTTGCCGAAATGGCAAGTCTCGGCCTGCCTGTCCCTCCTGGACTCACAATCATTGCCGATGCCTGTGCGCTCTATCATAAAAACGGTCGCGATCTTCCCGAAGAACTGAAACTGCAGGTGATGTCAGGCCTTAGCGGCATGGAAGTCTCCACCGGAAAAAAGTTCGGTGGCAGCGCGCACCCTTTGCTACTCTCCGTTCGTTCAGGCGCACGTGCTTCGATGCCCGGCATGATGGATACGGTTTTAAACCTCGGCCTGAACGACCAGACGGTGCAGGCGCTTGGTCATGACGCGGGCGACGCACGTTTCGCATGGGACAGCTACCGTCGCTTCATCCAGATGTATGCCGATGTCGTCATGGGCCTCGATCATGAAATGTTCGAGGAAATTCTGGAAGATGAAAAAAGCCGCCTCGGCTACGAATATGATACCGACCTCGGCGCCGTTGAATGGCAGCATGTCGTCTCGCTCTACAAGAAGCTGATCGAGGATGAACTGGGCGAGGAGTTCCCGCAGGACTGTCATGTTCAGCTTTGGGGTGCAATCGGTGCGGTGTTCGCTAGCTGGACGAACCATCGCGCCGTCACTTACCGCCACTTGCATAATATTCCGGGCGACTGGGGAACTGCGGTCAACGTTCAGGCCATGGTCTTCGGCAATCTCGGTTCATCGTCGGCAACCGGGGTTGCTTTCACCCGCAATCCCTCCACGGGTGAAGCTGAGCTCTATGGCGAGTTTCTCGTCAATGCACAGGGAGAAGACGTCGTTGCGGGTATCCGCACACCGCAATCCATCACGGAGGCCGCCCGGATCGTTTCTGGTTCCGACAAGCCTTCAATGGAAAAGCTGATGCCAGAGGCTTTCGCCGAGTTCACGGCGATCTGCAAGCGGCTTGAAACTCACTATCAAGACATGCAGGACCTGGAGTTCACCATCGAGCGTGGCACGCTCTGGATGCTCCAGACCCGCAACGGCAAACGCACCACGCGTGCCGCCATGAAGATCGCCGTCGATATGGTCGAGGAGGGGTTGATCTCGGAGGACGAAGCCGTCTGCCGCATCGAGCCATCATCGCTCGACCAACTGCTCCACCCGACGATTGATCCGGATATCTCCCGGCCCATCATCGGCTCCGGTCTGCCAGCTTCACCCGGTGCCGCAACGGGTGAGATTGTCTTTACGGCAGAAGAGGCCGTTGCCGCAGAAGCGGAAGGTCGGCGCGTCATTCTGGTGCGCATCGAAACCAGCCCCGAAGACATTCACGGTATGCACGCCGCTGAAGGCATTTTGACCACGCGTGGTGGAATGACCAGCCACGCCGCCGTTGTAGCGCGTGGCATGGGTATTCCCTGTGTCACCGGCGCAGGCTCGATGCGCGTCGATATGCGCAACAGAGTTCTGATCGGCGTTGGCTGCATGCTGAAGCGTGGCGATATCATCACCATCGATGGCTCGTCCGGCCGCGTGTTGAAAGGCGAGGTGCCGATGACACAGCCCGAGCTCTCGGGTGACTTCGGCAAGTTGATGGTGTGGGCCGACCGCGCTCGCCGTATGACGGTGCGCACCAATGCCGATACGCCGGCCGATGCCCGTGCGGCACGCGCCTTCGGTGCAGAAGGCATTGGTCTGTGCCGAACGGAGCACATGTTCTTCGAGGGTGACCGCATCCATGTGATGCGCGAAATGATCCTGGCGGAAAGCGAAAAGGGCAGGCGCGCTGCACTCGATGAGCTTTTGCCGATGCAGCGTTCGGATTTCACCGAACTGTTTACGATCATGCACGGTCTGCCGGTCACGATCCGTCTGCTCGATCCACCGCTGCACGAGTTTTTGCCCAAGACGGATGGTGAGATCGTGGAAGTCGCGGCTGCGATGGGAATGCCGCAGACGGTCTTCCGCCAGCGTCTGGACGCGCTGCATGAGTTCAACCCGATGCTGGGTCATCGTGGTTGCCGTCTTGCCATTTCCTATCCGGAAATCGCCGAAATGCAGGCACGTGCGATTTTCGAAGCGGCAGTCGAGGCCGCTCGGATCACCGGTGCACCGGTTGTGCCTGAGATCATGGTTCCACTGGTCGGCCTGCGATCGGAACTCGATTACGTGCGCGGCGTCATCGACCGTGTCGCGGCTGCCGTCGCGGAAGAGACCGGCATGACCATCGAATATCTCTCCGGCACGATGATCGAACTGCCGCGTGCAGCGCTACGCGCGCACGTTATCGCAGAGGCGGCGGAGTTCTTCTCCTTCGGCACGAACGATTTGACGCAGACGACCTTCGGCATCTCCCGCGATGATGCGGCGCGGTTCATCGATACCTATCAGCGCAAGGGCATCATCGAGCGTGATCCGTTTATCTCGCTTGATTTCGACGGGGTTGGAGAGTTGATCCGTATTGCCGCAGAACGCGGGCGTCAGACGCGCCCGGATCTGAAACTCGGCATTTGCGGTGAACATGGTGGTGATCCGGCATCGATCCATTTCTGTGAAGATGCCGGCTTGGACTATGTGTCCTGTTCACCGTTCCGCGTGCCGATCGCACGCCTCGCAGCGGCGCAGGCCGCCCTTGTTGAGAAGACTGGAAACGGCGATACGACGAGCAACGTCGCCGTCATTCCCGTCAGGGCCTCGGTTGGACGATAACGCGACGTTCGACAACGACAGGCCGGTAAAACATGTCTCGGTCGACGCGAGCCTGCCAGGCACGATTGTCCGCACGGCGATCCAACTCGAGATCGAGCAGGCATCCTGCCATTGGGTCGGTGCCGGGGCGGAAACCGTAACCACGGCACGTGGACTCGTCGCGTGCACGGCGTTCTTCCGGCGTTAAAGTCTGGCACGCGGTCAACGTCAGCATGGCGGCCAGCGAACCGAGGACGATGGAAACGCGCATTTTTTATCTCCCTACACCTGTATCGAACGCGGCACTTGTTCTTCGCGTTTGATACGCCTGTTTCCTATTCGGGAAAAGCGGTTTAAGCCGGTAAAGTTGCATCCTGCGCGCCGCTACGTCAGGTTTGATCAAAGCGCGCCATTTCGGAGCGCATCCAGCTTGAATCTCCCCAGGTGGAAAGCCAGATCATCAAATCGGTAAGCGCGCTTATAACGGGCAAAAGCACCGCGTGACTTAGACCCTGCTTCATCTGGTTTTTCTCCGCTTCCTTCAGATGCGCGAGTTCTTGCATTTGTATGGAAGCAATCAGCCCATGCAGTTCAGGATCGATGGTTTGCAGGAATGTCAGTTGGTCTTGCAGGTGGCGGTGAACAGTGCTCTCGACGGCTTCCGTGCAGATCCAGACCATGTTGCGGCCGCCAAGCGCTGTCAAAAAACCAAGCACATAACCACCAAGGCTCCAGAGCGCGATGATGCGGCAAGGTCTTGCCTTTCTCGAAGGCATTGCATCCCGAAACAGGCGGCAATGATCTATCTCATCGTTTCGCATCTCTTGAAGTGCAGGGACGATATCCGGAAACAGGCGACGTGCCATCCAGATCTGCGCACCATAAATGCGAATGGCGCCGAATTCGCCAGCATGATTGACCTTCAGGATGCGCCGAACCGTAAGAGCAAGATCGCGTTTGCCGTCATTGCTCGACATGTCGGATGTCCCTCGGTGAGTTGCTTCAGCCACATCTCATGGACGAAAGACGTTTCGTTTCAATTACAGCGTTTGCCCATTCAACGAAAGCGCCGCTCCGATGGTCATCGTGAGCGGCGCGGGCCTTTGCAGAAGCTGGTAGCAGCGGTTACGCCGTCGCAACCTCACGGTCGTCGAGTGTGTCGATATCCTTGGCGTTGTTGTAGACGGCCTCGTTCAGAATGCTCTCGCGCTTGGCAACGATGGTGGGCACGAGTGCCTGACCGGCGACGTTGACTGCCGTGCGACCCATGTCGAGGATAGGATCGATAGCAAGCAGCAGGCCGACACCTTCGAGAGGCAGGCCAAGTGTCGATAGCGTCAACGTCAGCATGACGACCGCACCTGTGAGACCGGCTGTTGCGGCGGAGCCGAGGACGGACACAAAGACGATCAGAACGTATTCCTGAATGCCGAGTGGCACCTGGAAGAACTGCGCGATGAAAATGGCGGAAATTGCCGGATAGATTGCGGCGCATCCATCCATCTTGGTTGTCGCACCGAGCGGAACGGAAAACGCGGCATATTCGCGCGGCACACCGAGGCTTTTTTCAGTGACGGTTTCTGTCACGGGCAGGGTGCCTATGGAGGAACGCGAAACGAATGCGAGCTGAATGGCAGGCCATGCGCCCGCAAAGAAGCGCGATGGTTTCAGGCCATGAGCAAGCAGCAGCGCGGGATAGACCACGAAGAGCACAAGCGCCAGCCCAATATAGACCGCAGCCGCGTACCAGCCGAGTTGCGAAAGCGTCGTCCAGCCATACTGGTCGACAGCGCGACCCAGAAGGCCGATCGTGCCGATGGGCGTAAGGCGAATGACCCACCACAAAATCTTGCGCACGATGGCGAGAAGAGACTGATTGAAGGCCAGGAACGGCTCGGCTGCCTTGCCCGCTTTCAGTGCGGCTACGCCAAAAGCAATCGACACCACGAGCAGTTGCAACACGTTGAAATTCAGCGATGTGCTGGCCGAACCGTTGTTGAGTTTGGTCGAGGCTTCAAGACCGAAGATATTGGCCGGAACGAGGCCCTTAAGGAAATCGAGCCAGGAGCCCGTGGACGACGGTGCTGCGGCTGCGGTATTTGCGATCGCGGTGTTGACCCCAGGCTGGATGATGAGACCAAGTGCTATGCCGATCACCACCGAAATGAGCGCCGTAATCGCGAACCACAGCAAGGTTTGCCAGACGAGCTTGGCGGCATTGCTCAGGTTTTTCAGATTGGCAATCGAGGCGACGATGGCAGTGAAGATCAGCGGCGGAACGAGTGCGCGCAACAACTGCACAAAGATGCTGCCAATTGTCTGAAGCGTGACGGAAAGCCAGTTCTGACTGCCTGCGGCATCGGGGCCAATGTTGCGCGCAACGAGGCCAAGCAGCAGGCCGACGACCATGGCGGTCAGCACCTGAAAGCCGAAATTACGATAAAACGGTTTTGCCCCCGAGGGGCGAGGGGACGTCGTTGCCTGTGACATGATGTGTCTCATTTTTAAGCAGGAAATCGAGAATGTTGCACTTTTAGCATGCATTCCCGGATAGGCGCTGCAGAATATGCGAAATTTCTCAGCATTTAAGAGATGGACTTGCGTAATTCGCGTATTGATGGTGTTTCATTCCGGAAAATATGGCGTTTTAGAAATGAAGTTCCAGTTCTGCCGATCTCGATCTTGGAAGCGGTCCGGTCGGTCCGCTCCTTTATTTTCCTCGCCGCAAATCCGGTTTATGACACCATATACCGGTGATTCTTTCGCCAGACCTCGGGTGCAACGCGTATAGGCCCATGCAATCTAACGGATATCCGCTTTCATGACTGTGCGTTTCGTCCGGCCCGTATCTTTTGCGGCCTACCTTTCCCGTTATCTCGGCTTTGCCGGTCTGGTGTTGTTTCTCATCGCCGCCGGGCTTCACCGTTTCGGGCCTTTGACCACCCCGGACTTCGTCGGTCTGGTGTTGATTGCCGCCGCCATAGCCGTGCTGGCCGTGCTTCTGGCTTTGATCGGGCTGGAGCGTCTTTGGACGAAAGGATCGAAAGGCGGTCTCTGGGCACTGGCGGCTCTGATCTTTTCGAGCCTGCCATTGGGTGTCGTCGGCTATGGTGCTTTCCTCTATTGGCAACAGCCGAAGATTTATGATGTTTCCACCGATCTGACGGATGTGCCGGATTGGCTGGTGCCGCCTGTGGCCAACCAGCAATGGCTTGTTCGCCCTGCCATCATTGGTGCTGAAGATCGTGCAGCACAGGCCACCGCTTACGCAAGCCTTGCCGGCCGCCGTTATGAGGGCGCAATCGACCGCATTTATGCTGCCGCACGAAAAACCGCGGCTGCACGCAAAATTCGTATCGCACACACCAAAGGTGTCATTGGAGCCACCACGGAGCCTTCCATTGGCGTGCCGGAGCAGGACAGAACGCCGCCTTCTGAGGAAACGCCGCTGGATGATCTGCCGTTAAATGTGCCCGTTCCGATGGCGCGCCCGGCCGATGCACCGCCGCCGACCTTCTTCAGTGGCAGCGGGGTCGTTTTTATGCAGGGTGAGATGCGCACTCTCGTCTGGGGATTGCGCTTCGATGTGTTGATCCGGTTGAAGGAAGAGGCCGAGACAACAGTTGTCGATGTCCGCGTTGCTTCGCGTTACGGGGCCCATGATCTTGGTATGGGCGCCGATATCGCTGAGACGTTCCTCGATGCGCTGGATGCAGAAATGCAGGGCCTCAACGACAGTTGAAACGGGCCTTCAGGCCGGAATATATTCGCCGAGAAGCGAGGGCGGGCCATCCGTCTGCACCAGCCCTTTTTCAATCAGATCCTCGATATGAGCCAGAACGGAAAGCGCTGCTGCGCCATGCAGGCGCTTGTCTGTGCTGGCGTAGATGACTTTCACCATGTCGGCAATCAGCCGGTCGCCTTCTTTGATGCGCTTGAGAATGGCTTTTTCGCGCATCCGTCGGTGGGCGCGCAGTCCACGCATGAATGCGGAAGGATCACGCAAGGGGCCGCCATGTCCCGGAAGAAAAAGGCGGTCATCACGCTGAAGAAGGCGATCGAGTGATTTCATGTAGTCGCTCATCGCTCCATCTGGAGGAGCGACGATGGTGGTGGCCCACGCCATGACATGGTCTGCAGAAAAGACAATGCCGGTGCCCTCAAGTGCAAAGGCGGCATGATTGGCCGTATGACCCGGCGTGTGCAGGGCGGTAAGCTGCCAGCCGTCGCCGGAAAGGCTCTCACCATCACCAAGTGCAATATCCGGTACGAAGTCCGTATCGGAGCTTTCTGCGAAAGGATTGGTTTCGCCAACATGCAGCGGTCTTGCGGCGCGGTGCGGTCCCTCGGCCACGGTCAGTGCGCCGGTTGCCGCTTTCAGGCGTTTTGCCAGGGGCGAATGGTCGCGATGCGTGTGGCTGACGAAGATATGCGTTACCTCTCGGCCTTTCAGCGCGGCCATCAGGGCTTGGAAATGTGCCTCATCTTCGGGGCCGGGATCGATCACTGCAACAGAGCGGTCACCGACGATATAGCTGTTCGTGCCGTGAAAGGTGAAGGCGGAAGGATTGTTGACGGTCATCCGCTGGATGCCGGTGGTAACGGGTACCGGTTCGCCATAGGCGGGCTGGAAATCGAGATCGAATGCCGGGTCCGCCATCAAGACCTCCTGAAGTAATGCCATGCCAACCAAAGCCACGGTCGACGCCGCGCAATCTTCAAGCCCTAACATGGCCTCTCGGGTGCGGCACTCAAAAAGCTTGGGTTTTGTGAAAAAATAACGAGAAAGGTGATTGCCGCTGCGGCCCGGCTTTGCTAATCAGGCGCGGTTCGGACAGCGGTGTTTCGCCTTGCTGTCCTGTTGGGGCGTCGCCAAGCGGTAAGGCACCGGTTTTTGGTACCGGCATTCCCAGGTTCGAATCCTGGCGCCCCAGCCAAGTCTTATATGCTTCTTCAATAGAGATTTTTTGCAGCCGTTAAATATCTGGCGCGGTGAATAAATTTACGAACTGCTTGCCTGGTGAGGTTCGCCATTGCTGTTGCTCAACATATTTAAAACGCAGCTTTTCCTCATTGCGCCGTCGTTCGCGACATAGGAGAGAAACGCGTGCTTTCCCAATGATTGAGATCAGCCTCTGCAAGAAGAATTTGTTGCAGGCATCTGTTACCAGGTTGACCTGAAACACAGCCCGTTTCGAGTGCTACTGCTAAGTATCCTTAAACTGGGCGATGATTAGCGCACTCTTATGGGGCAAACATGCTTCGGCTCACGACGGCTATTCAGCGGTTCGACTTACATACAAAAAACGATTTGCCAAAGTTCGATTGACTGGCTGCACTAAATTTTTGATAAGTATCGACTCATGTAAAGTAATTTAAGGTTGTGCATCCATGCCCATGAATCCAGTTATTAAGGCGCAACTCAGCGAATTTAGGAAAGCGAATCCTGGTGAAGACGGAAGCGACAGTGATCTCTTTGAAGTCATGTCAATCTTTGCCGTAGAAAATGGCTTGCTGGCTGAGAATATTGATCCATTTCGTGCGCACCTAAAGGGCGCCGAATTTGGAGTTGATGGAATTGCCATACTTATTCAAGGCGTTCTCTGTACCGACGCCGATGAGGCTGCATCTGTCCTTGCTGTTGGAAAGCAGCATACCGGCGCTTTCCATTTCTACCAGTCTAAAACGTCGGATGGCTTGGATTATGGTGAATTATCAAAGTTCCTTGACGGCGTGTATGATTTTTTTACAGATTTAAAGCTATTGTCAGGAGATCAAGTTGCCGATTTATCTGAAGTTAAAGAGCTAATATTTCAATCTGCAACAAAATCAAATCCTGAGTTACGGTGTTATTACTGTACGACAGGGTCTGGAGAGGTGTCTGATGCTATAAATAAATTAATAGAAAGCAATAAGTCGCGATTTGAGGCTTTAAATATATTCGGAGACATCACTGTAGAATGCATTGGCGCAAAGGCTATCCAAGAGGGTTTTCGTGCAGCCACAAATTCCACTGCGGCAACTCTAAATTTTCCCAAAGCAGTAACCATGCCAGCGCACGCAAGGGTCGATGAAGCTTTTATCGGATTTGTTTCGGCGGATCAGATACTTGGGATCGCTTGGGGTCCCGCTGATGCGGATGGTTCGCGTCATATCAACCGTACCGTATTCTACGATAATGTGCGGGACTTCAATCCAGATTCAGACATCAATAGAGCCGTTATCAACGAGCTGCAATCGGGAGATTATTCGTCATTTGTTTTTAAAAACAATGGCATAACGGTTGTCGCGAAATCTATAACGCGCAAAGGCGACGCCTTTTCCATAGAGGACTATCAAATTGTCAATGGATGCCAGACGACAAATATCCTGAGTCATGTCCCAGATCACGCACATGAAATTTTTGTTCCACTTCGCCTTATCGGGAGCAACGATCCAGATTTCGTAGCAAGCATTATTATTGGAACGAACAAGCAGAACGAAGTACGTGATGATCAGTTTTGGGCGCTGCTTCCCTTCATGAAGGACCTGGAGGTTTATTGCTCTGCACAAGAAGGAGATGCACGAATCCTTGTTGAGAGGCGAGACAATCAATATCGCGACGTTGCTGTGGAGCGGACTAGAATAATGAAGCCGTCTGATCTGATGAAGGTGGCGGCTGCAATGTTTTTCTTTCAACCGCATAGAGCAGCGCGTGATCATAGGGGCATTCGAAACGAATTCTCAAGTCGGATATTTAGGGAAAATCACAGCGTCGAATTCTATCATGTCGCCGCGTTAGCGCTCTACAAATTTGATTACTTAATTAGGGCGGGGAAAATCGAAAGATCACGTGTTATCTATAAGTTTTATGTATTGTTTTCTCTGATCAGAGAACATTGGAAGTCGCCAGATGTACTAGATGCGCATAAAAGACAGCAAAAGTTTATACGCCAAGAGGTGTTGAACATTATTTCCGACAACGAAAGATTTGCTGGGAAAATAGAAAGTGTCGCCAACTGCCTCGATGGCATAGTTAGAGCCTCAGGAGAAAAAACGAGAGAGCAAATTCGGGACTTTATCCGGACTGATGCCGTATCGGAATTGTTCGTGGAAGCTTACTTTAAGAGATGAAGCTGACCTGTTTTCAAGTCTGTTTAGACCAAAAGCACGGCACACGCTTAAAATGAAGAAATATCATCGTTTGGGCTGTGTCGTGTGAAGTGAAGCTTGGCTCTTGTGGAGGACCAGCGGAGCTTGGAAAAAACAGCGAGCATATATCTGTCGAGATAATGCTCGTGCTTCACAAGCTAAGTAAAGAGGTTTGCGCATGGGCCCAACTAGCGAAGCTTTTCTCTCCGTACCCTTACAGCGAATACTGTCGGCACGGTCTAATCCTGCGAATTTAACACGTCTTGCAAGAACATAAAGTTTTGGCATGATTGACGTGTTGTTGGTGGGAGATTCTCATGGAACAGATCTTGATAAATCTGATCGCCGGCGCTGTCGGTGGGAATGCTATCGGAAAAACATCATCAAACTTTGATATCGGCACCATAGGCAACACGATTGCCGGAGCCTTGGGGGGAGGTCTTTTAGGTCAACTGGTAACGCTTTTGATACCCGCGATTTCCGCGGCGGCTCAGGCGGGCAATCTGTCCGTGGGAGGCGTGGTGACGCAATTGGTTGCCGGTGGCGCGGGTGGCGCCATACTGACGGCGATTATCGGTGCAATTAAAAACCGCAGTGCTTGAGGAGGCCTGAATGGCTCATAAATTCGAAATTTATAAAGACAAGGCTGGCGAATTCCGTGTTCGCTTTAAATACAACAATGAAGTCATCTTCGCGACGGAAGGTTATGCTTCCAAGGCGAGCGCGCAAAACGCCATCGCCTCAATCAAGAAGAATGGCCCGGACGCACCGACCGAAGATAACAGCTAAGCCGAATGAACGGCTTGCTTTTTCGGGCGAGCTTTTCAAAAGACGTAACCGCATCGCGCCCACTGATCACCGCGCTTCATCGGTGATGTGAGTTCTGCGGGGTACCTGCGGCGATTGCATTTTGAGCACTCGCCGCAGACTTTGTCAGAGTTTTGAAGCCCGATTTACAGGGCGATATCGGGAACCTTTTTCGCAGGCTCGCCAGCCGGTGCCGTTGTGCCGGAGTTCAGCGCGTCGCGATTGATCTGCGGCGGCGTAGGCAGTTGCAGCTGTTCGGCGGTGTAGGCCCATTCCTGCTGCACCATGTCGGCGGAATCGTTCAGCTTCGTACCGTAGCTTGGAACGATCTGGCGGATTTTGGCCTGCCATTCCGGCGTTGCTACCTTGTCCTTGAAGACCTTTTCGAGAACGTTGAGCATGATCGGGGCTGCCGTAGACGCGCCTGGCGATGCGCCGAGCAGACCGGCAATGCTGCCATCCTGCGAGGCGACGATTTCCGTGCCGAGCTTGAGAACGCCACCCTTGTCGGCATCGCGCTTGATGATCTGGACGCGCTGGCCTGCCTGCCACAGACGCCAGTCGTTCTGCTTGGCATTCGGGAAATATTCCTGCAATGCCGCGAAGCGATCGTCGTCCGACATCATCAACTGGCCCGCGAGATATTCGACCAGTGGGTATTCATCGACGCCGACGCGTACCATCGGCCAGGCGTTGCTGGTTGTTACAGAAGAAACCAGGTCGAAATAGGAACCGTTCTTGAGGAACTTCGTCGAGAAGGTTGCGAAAGGTCCAAACAGGATGACGCGCTTGCCACCGATAACGCGTGTATCGAGGTGCGGAACGGACATGGGCGGAGAGCCGACCGATGCCTTGCCATAGGCCTTTGCCAGATGCTGCATCGTCACGTCGGGATTTTCGTTGACGAGGAAGGAGCCGCCGACCGGGAAGCCCGCATAGTCGTCGCCTTCCGGAATGCCGGACATCTGCAGGAGATGTAGCGCGCCGCCGCCAGCACCGATAAAGACGAACTTGGCGTCCACGGTTTCTTCGCTGGAATCGTTCACGTTGGCGTAGGTCACACGCCAGCTTCCATCGGGATTGCGCTGGATGTCGGAAACCTCACTGTTGACCTTGAGGTCAAAGTTAGGCTGGCTTTGCAGATGCGCGGCGAACTGGCGGGTGATCTCGCCGAATTCCATGTCGGTGCCGAGTGGCGACCAGGTTGCGCCGATCTTCTGGGAAGGATCGCGACCTTCCATCATCAGCGGCACCCACTTCTTGATCTGCTCCGGATCGGTAGAGAATTCCATTCCGGCAAACAGGGGGCTGGCCTTCAGCGCCTCATAGCGCTTTTCAAGATAGGCGATATTCTCGTCGCCCCAGACGAAGCTCATATGCGGCGTGTGGTTGATGAAAGAGCGAGGGTTCTTCAGAACGCCGTTCTTCACCTGCCATGCCCAGAACTGACGGGAAATCTGGAATGCTTCGTTGATTGCAATCGCCTGGGTGATCTTGACGTTGCCGTTGGCATCTTCGGGCGTGTAATTCAGTTCGGCGAGCGCGGAGTGGCCCGTGCCGGCATTGTTCCAGCCATTCGAGCTTTCGAGTGCGACGCTGTCCATCCGCTCGATCATCTTGATCGACCAGTTCGGCTCGAGTTCGCGCAGCCAAACACCGAGGGTCGTGCTCATGATGCCGCCGCCAATCAGCAGCACGTCGACCTTCTGCGTCGGGCTATTTGCCGATACCGGCGAAGATGGCAATGCGGCTGCGGCAAGTCCTGCCAGCGCGGTGCCGAGAACCTGTCTACGGTTCATGGGAAGCGAATTGTTGGAAAAATCGGTGGTCTGAAATTTGTCTTGATCGATGGGAGTCACGGCCATACCTGGTTCTTGTTGTTTGTCAAAACACTCCTCCCAGCGGCCCCGTTATAGCAATCAACCGGTGGGCACAACCCAGCGATCGGCTGCTTCTGTCAAGCGAATTACCTGTAAATTCATGGGGGCATATGGTCGCGCACCTGCTTTTAAGGCGCCTTTTTTGACGCATATCTGCCATCTTCGGGACGATGCGGCGTCATTCAAACGGTTGAAACGTCAAAACCAGCAGAACGGGTGCAAAGGTTAGGAAACGCTGCCGTCAAGCGTGTCGTGCATGGGTGATATGCGCTCAGAGACACGAAAAAAGCTCAAAAAATAACAAGGCCCGCCTGTTTTCTGGGCGGGCCTCTCTGTTTTTAGACGATTTCAGGCTCAGTCTGCGGCGAGAAACTCTGCGCAATAGCTGGGGCCGTTGACGCCGGGGCGATCAGAGACGGTACGAACGGAGGTAATCCGGTAATCGCTCGAAACGGTCAATTGCACCGTGCAGGAAAGATAGGCGGTGCGGGCAGGAGAAATCTGGCGGCCACGCTTGCCGTCCTTACCTTCCTCGAACTTCGCCGGAACGGTTGCCTTCTTGTAACCGCCACGCCAGTTGTAGATGGTCGAGCTACCGGATTCAGTGTCGCTCTGCGGAGGGCCAAACTTTGCGAAGAAAATGCCAGCCGACTGACCGACCCAACGGGCTTCAACGGGGCTCTTCTGGATGAATGAGGGAGCGGAGCCTGTCGAGGTGGTGCAGGCGGAAAGCGCAATTGCCAGTCCTGCGAGCGTTACGCTGCGAAATTGCATGGTGAGATGTCCTTTGTGCCGTGTCCGGCCCTTCTGCCGTTCATTCTGTTCCCCTAGCAGATTTGATGACGGGCGGCAGGGGAGGCTTTAGCTTTGACGAAAATTTCCTGCCACAATTGCTTTTTTGTAACGTTCTGTAACCTGTAATACCGGTGGAGCAGGCTTTCCCTCCTGGACGTCAACCATCCGCAGGAACTTGTCATAAAAAATGTAATATCCCGCTTGTCGAACGCCAGAGGCTGGTCTATAGAAGCGCCGCTGGTCACGGAGTGTAGCGCAGTCTGGTAGCGCACCACGTTCGGGACGTGGGGGTCGGAGGTTCGAATCCTCTCACTCCGACCAGCTAAAAAAAGCCTTTAAATCAAAGGCTTAAAAGTTTCCCGATACTTCATGGACATCTACGTATTTCACCTGCGGACTCGAAATCGGACCGTTTGGTGTCCAATTCGTCAACGCAACTTCGTAGTTTCCTGTCCTAAAAAGGGAACGCGAACGCTCCCCAGCCGTTATTCATCCACAATAGCAATGGAGGATAACATGCTGAAGGGTATTGCACTTTGGGCCATGGGCGTTCCGATCTTCGTGATCATTCTGCTTTACATGTTCGTATTTTAAGCGAGCCCATATCTTGGGTACGCAATAAAAAAGGCGACCGCGGGTGCGGTCGCCTTTTTTGTTTTATTCCAACTGACTTAGTCCAGTTCGCTGATGATACGCGATGCTGTTGCCGTATCCGTGCGACGGATTTCAATGTCATCGCGGTGCCTGGCGAGGAGTTCGCTGGCAAGCAGCTTTTCAGCCAGTTCGGCGGGTAGGGACAGTACGACCCTGTCACCCTTAACCTCTGCATCACCGGCGTTGCGCTTGCCGAGGATCATGCCACCGGCCACCGTGTTGTTGGTGTCGGGATCGATCAGAATGAAAGAGCCGGTTGAGCGGTTCTGCTCATAGGGATCGAAGATCGCTGTTTCGTCGAAGGAAAGCCGCACCTTGCCGATCGCATTCATCGGCAAAGTGGTTTCATGTGCCTTCCACTCTCCAACCTTGAGATCAAGCTGTGTGACTGGCTGGACGCTGACGCGCTGGCGGCGGCTGCCGCTTTTCAGCCAGTAGCGTTTGCCGGGTTCGATACCGCCTGGCTGCAACGCCACGAGCTGCGCATCAAAGGCAAGGCCCGTCTGCGGCTGCGCCTCGATGGAGACAATCATGTCGCCACGCGAAACATCGACCTGGCGGTCGAGAACCAGCGTGACGGCATCGCCTGCGACGGCGGCATTGCGCACCAGATCGAATGTCACGATCTGCTTGATATTTGCCACCATGCCGGAGGGAAGAACGACGACGCTGTCGCCCGGCTTTACCGAACCGCCGGCGACGGTGCCCTGATAACCACGAAAGCTTTCACCGGGGCGCGATACGCGCTGTACTGGCAGACGGAAGCCACCGGACTGTGCAGAGCGCACTGTAGCCAGCTCCAGGGTTTCGACCAGCGTCGGTCCCTCATACCAGGGCATGGACGCCTTGCCGGAGAGAACGACGTTCTCACCCTTCAATGCCGACATTGGAATGGCGGTGATCTGCTTGATGCCGAGTGCCGAGGCAAAATCGCGGAATTCATGCGCGATCAACTCGAAGCCGGCCTTGTCGTAACCCGTCAGGTCGATCTTGTTGATCGCGAGTACGAACTGACGGATGCCCATCAGAGCGGCAATGGTGGCGTGGCGGCGGGTCTGCTCGAGAATGCCAACACGCGCATCGATCAGCAGAACGGCAAGATCAGCCGTCGAGGCGCCGGTTGCCATGTTGCGGGTATATTGCTCGTGGCCGGGGGTATCTGCCACGATGAAGGCACGCTTGTCGGTGGCAAAGTAACGATAGGCGACATCGATGGTGATGCCCTGTTCGCGTTCAGCCTGCAGTCCGTCGAGCAGTAAGGCGAAATCGGGCAAGCCGAGATCGTTTTGCTTGCCGCTGTCACGATGAAGCGTAGCAGCCTGATCTTCCTTGACCGCCTTGGTGTCCCAGAGAAGGCGGCCGATCAGGGTCGATTTGCCGTCGTCGACGCTGCCGCAGGTGATCAGCCGAAGCGGGCGCGTATCGCGCGCTGCCTTCGAATGTTCTGCAAAGGGCAGAATCGTTGCGGTAGAGGAGGGTGTTTGTGCTGCGGCGGTCATCAGAAATAGCCCTCGCGCTTCTTCTTCTCCATGGAACCGGACTGGTCGCGATCGATCGCGCGGCCCTGGCGTTCGGAAACCGTGGCGATTTCAAGCTCGGCAATAACGTCCTGAAGTGTTGCAGCTTCGGAGCGAATGGCGCCGGTCAGCGGGAAGCAGCCAAGTGTGCGGAAGCGGATCGAGCCATGCTTGATTTCTTCGCCTGGCTGCAATTCCAGCCGCTCGTCTTCGGCCAGGATCATCATGCCGTCGCGTTCGATATAGGGGCGTTCCTTGGCGTAATAGAGCGGAACCAATGGAATGTTTTCCGCTTCGATGTAACGCCAGATATCCACCTCGGTCCAGTTGGACAGCGGGAAGGCACGTACGCTTTCCCCCTTGCGAACCATGCCGTTATAGATGTTCCACAGTTCCGGGCGCTGGTTGCGCGGGTCCCATTTATGATCGGGCGTACGGAAGGAATAGATGCGCTCCTTGGCGCGGCTTGCTTCCTCATCGCGGCGTGCGCCGCCGAAAGCGGCATCGAACTGCCCGGCGTCCAGCGCCTGGCGAAGTGCTTCCGTCTTCATGATGTCGGTATAAAGCGCCGAACCGTGGGAGAAAGGTGTAACGTTTTCCGTCTTGCCGCGCGGGTTGGTGTGGGAAATCAGATCGAGATCGTATTCCTTGACGATGTTGTCGCGGAACTCGATCATCTCCTTGAACTTCCAGCCTGTATTGACGTGCAGGAGCGGGAACGGGATGCGGCCGGGAAAGAAAGCCTTGCGTGCAAGATGCAAAAGCACCGACGAGTCTTTACCGATGGAATAGAGCATCACCGGTTTGTCGAACTCGGCGGCGACTTCGCGGAAAATATGAATAGCTTCGTTTTCAAGTGCCTTCAGATGCGGGTCGAGTGGCGGCTTGGATGCGACGGTATTCTTGCTGTCCGTCTCGTGGACTGCGTTGGACATTGGAAACTCCGGATATGTCTATGAAATGATTATCGTTGCGGGATGGCGGAAGCGGCGGAACCTTGTTCCGTGCCAGCGACGTGAAGACCGCATTCGCGTTTCTCGTCGTTTTCCCACCACCATCGCCCGGCGCGTTCGGGTTCGCCGGGCTTGATGGCGCGCGTACACGGCTCGCAGCCGATGGAGGGATAACCGCGCGCATGCAACGGATTGATGGGAATGTTCTCGGCAGCGACGTGGGCACGGATCGTTTCAATGTCCCAATCCGCCAGCGGATTGATCTTGATGAGATTGCGATCCGCGTCGAACTCGGCAAACGGCGTGGTCGCACGATTGCCGGACTGACCGCGCCGCAGACCGGTGATCCAGAAGGACGCACCTTCCAGAGCCTTGCCCAGCGGGATCAGTTTCCTGACATGACAGCAGGCGTGACGGGCTTCGACGCTTTCGTAGAAGCCGTTGAGACCGTATTTTTCGGCGTAAGCATCGATATCGTCCTGTTCGGGACGGAAGCGGCGAATTTCAATGCCGAAGCGATCTTCGGTTTCATTGATGAGATCGACGGTTTCCTTGAAAAGCCTTCCGGTCTCGAGCGTCACGACGTCGACCGGCAGTCGGTGCGTGCCGATGGCCGCGGTAATGACCTGATCTTCGATGCCAAGGCTGGTGGTGAAAACCGCGCGTCCGCCGAGCCCGGCGACAAATGAAAGCCGCCCAGCGAGATCGAGAGCTGCGAGTGCGGTATCAAGCGATGCGGTATCGGCAGTTGCGTTTACTGGAACAGGCATAATGCTCATTGTCACGTCCGGGATTACGATGGCCGATTATTGTTGAAATCCCGGCTTTCGGACAGAAATCACAGTCTGAGTCCGCTGCACTTCAGAGCAAATATGTCTCACGCGCGTGGGGCTCGGCGCAAAAGATGCCCGTTCACCTTGTTTCAAGGCCGTATTTGAATTGTGACAGCAACTGCGCTAAGCCTGAATTGCCCTGTGTTTAGGGTTGTGTTGTACTGGTTTCACGATGATTTCCCAGAAGGCGAAATATGCGCTGAGAGCGCTGGCTGCGTTGGCAAAGTCCAATGAGGCCGGGCCTGTGCAGATTTCTGATATTGCCCGCGATCAAGCCATTCCGAAAAAGTTTCTTGAGCAGATCCTTCTGGAGCTGAAACATGACGGTATGGTGGAAAGCCGTCGCGGCAAGCAGGGAGGTTATCTGCTGCGCCGTCCGGCCAACGATATCACTTTCGGCGAAGTGCTGCGGCTGATCGACGGACCTGTTGCGCCGCTGCCCTGCCTGTCGCAGATCGCCTACCGCCGCTGCGAAGATTGCGATGGTGAGAAACAGTGCGAGATACGCCACGTCTTCGCACGCGTCGCAGACGCCACCCGCAACATCCTGTTCAACACCACCATTGCCGATGCCGTCGCCGGCGTCGAAGTGCCTGAACTCCTGACAGCCTGAGTAGAACGCCGTCGGTGCCGACCATGTTTCCAGCATGGATCGTTGCGCGTGCCATCGGCCAGGCCAATGCAGTATGCGTCACCTTGGGGGCGAAAAAATCGTCTAAACTACGAGAATATTTTCCGTGAAACGGGCGGAAAATCGCCAAAAATCCGAAATGCTTTTGCATTCAGCAAAGTTTTACACGACGCTTGTTGCGCGTTTCGGTTATGGTGCGCTGTATTTGTTGCCTGCGCAAACGCTGAAGGGAAACACTTTTTCGATCGTATTCGGCCTCATTGACCAACTCTACTGGACCGGTAGAGTTAAGCCATCTTCATCAGGAGGGAATACCGATGACTAAGCTTCTGTCCGGTTTGAGCGTTGTCGCTCTCGGCCTGTCACTGGCTCTGGGGGGCGTTGGTTCGGCTTTCGCGGAAACCAAACTTCTCAATGTCTCTTACGATCCGACCCGCGAACTCTACAAGGAGTTCAACGAAGCTTTCGCCAAGAAGTGGAAGGCAGACACGGGTGAGGATGTTACCATCCAGCAGTCACATGGTGGTTCCGGCAAGCAGGCGCGTTCGGTTATCGACGGCCTTGAAGCCGATGTCGTCACGCTGGCACTGCAGAGCGACATCGACGCCATTGTCGAAAATACCGGCAAGATCGCCAAGGACTGGCGCACCCGACTGCCACACAATTCTTCACCTTATACCTCGACCATCGTTTTCCTGGTTCGCAAGGGCAACCCGAAGAACATCCACAATTGGGGCGATCTGGTGAAGGGTGACGTTCAGATCGTTACGCCGAACCCGAAGACCTCCGGCGGTGCACGCTGGAACTACCTGGCTGCCTGGGCCTGGGCCAATGAAGAATTCAAGGGCGACAAGGACAAGGTCAAGGCTTATGTGGCCGAGCTCTACAAGCGCGCTCCAGTTCTCGACACCGGCGCACGTGGTTCGACGGTAACGTTTGCGCAGCGCCAGATCGGTGACGTTCTGCTGGCATGGGAAAATGAAGCTTATCTGGCTGGTCAGGAATTCGGCACGGATGCCTTCGATATCGTCGTCCCGCCAATCTCGATCCTCGCCGAGCCGCCCGTTGCCGTCGTTGACGCCAACGTTGATGCAAAGGGCACTCGCAAGGCGGCGGAAGCCTATCTGAACTATCTCTATTCAGATGAAGGCCAGAACATCGCGGCGAAACACTTCTACCGTCCGTCCAATCCCGCCGTGGTTTCGAAGGATCTGCTCAAGCAGCTTCCCGACATCAAGCTCGTCACCATTGACGATCCGCTGTTTGGCGGTTGGGCCAAGGCGCAGCCTGAACATTTCGGTGACGGTGGTATCTTCGACCAGATTTACAAGCCCGCAAACTAGGTGGATGATGGGCTGACGCCAAAGCCCACTCACCGGTAGCAACACCGAAAAAGCTGAGGTTGATCGACCGGACATCGTGCCGGTCGATGCTTTGTAACAAGGCCGGAGAATAACCGGTCCTCTAATCGTATCTCCGGAGCCTTGATGACCAATAACGTGTCCGGAAATAGGTGGAAGTGGCGTCAATCGAGCGTGATACCGGGTTTCGGCCTCACCTTCGGTTACACGGTCTTCTATCTGTTTCTCATTATTCTTATCCCGCTTGCCGGTCTGGTCTGGTCCACAGCAAAACTCGGTTTCTCGGACTTCATCGCTGTCGCCACGGACCGTCGTACTCTGAATGCGCTGCGCGTCAGTTTCGGTACGGCTTTCATCGCCGCTCTGGTCAATGCTTTTTTCGGCGTCGTCGTCGCCTGGGTTCTTACGCGTTACCGCTTTCCCGGCCGCCGCTTCGTTGACGCCATCGTCGATCTGCCCTTTGCGTTGCCGACGGCCGTTGCTGGTATCGCGCTGACCACGCTTTATGCCAATCGCGGCTGGGTCGGTTCGCTGTTCGAGCCCTTCGGCATCAAGATCGCCTTCACGCCAACCGGCATCGTCATTGCCTTGATCTTCATTGGCTTGCCTTTCGTCGTCCGCACCGTTCAGCCGGTGATGGAGGAGATTGATCGCCAGGTTGAGGAGGTGGCTGCGACACTCGGCGCCAATCGTTTCCAGACCATCACCAGGGTTCTGCTGCCGAGTCTGACACCAGCCATTCTCACGGGCTTTGCGCTCGCTTTCGCGCGTGGTGTCGGGGAATATGGCTCCGTCATCTTCATCGCCGGCAATATTCCCTATGTTTCGGAAATTGCCCCGCTGCTCATCGTCATCAGGCTGGAAGAGTTCAATTATGCGGGCGCGACCGCGATCGCGACGATCATGCTGATCATATCCTTCGCCATGCTTTTTGTTATCAACCTGATCCAGGCCTGGAGCCGCAAGAGGTACGGTTATGTCTGATACCGTTTCCCGTACCTCGGCCAAGGCCTTCCGTGATCCCGCCAGTGAAAGTCTGCCAGCGCGGCTGACATTGATGGCCGTCGCCTTTCTGTTTCTCGCGGCTTTTCTTGTGCTGCCGGTGATTTCGGTGTTCTTTGAGGCGTTCCGCAAAGGACCGGACGCATTCTGGGAAGCGATCGTCGAGCCGGATGCGCTTGCTGCCATCCGTCTGACGCTGTTGGTCGCGGCTATATCGGTGCCACTCAATCTTGTCTTCGGCGTCGCGGCTGCCTGGGCAATCGCCAAGTTCGAGTTCAAGGGCAAAGCGTTCCTGATCACCCTGATAGATCTGCCATTTTCGATCTCGCCGGTCATTTCCGGCCTAGTCTACGTCATTCTCTTTTCCTCACACAGCGTTCTTGGTCCATGGCTGAAAAGCTATGGCATCGAAATCCTCTTTGCGGTGCCCGGCATCGTGCTTGCCACGATCTTCGTGACCTTCCCCTTCGTGGCACGCGAATTGATCCCGCTGATGCAGGAGCAGGGCAATGGCGATGAAGAAGCTGCCATCTCGCTTGGTGCGTCTGGCTGGCAGACCTTCTGGTATGTCACGCTGCCAAACATCAAGTGGGGGCTACTCTACGGGGTACTGCTTTGCAACGCCCGCGCCATGGGGGAGTTCGGTGCCGTGTCGGTGGTGTCAGGGCATATTCGCGGCGAGACCAACACCATGCCGCTGCATGTCGAGATTCTCTATAATGAGTACAACATGGTGGCAGCCTTTGCTGTGGCAACCTTGCTGGCTGGTCTCGCGCTCGTGACCCTCGTTCTCAAAACAATTCTTGAAATTCGCTTTGGCGCGGGCAACGCAGCCGGCAAGCATTGAAAGGCATCTTTATGGAAGTGAAAGTTTCCAGCATCACCAAGCAGTTTGATCGCTTTCCCGCGCTGAACGACGTGTCGCTCGACATTCGCTCAGGCGAGCTGATCGCACTGCTTGGTCCGTCCGGCTCTGGCAAGACAACGTTGCTGCGTCTGATCGCCGGTCTGGAGCAACCGACCAAGGGCAGCATCTATTTCGGCGACGAAGATGCGTCACACCGGACGGTGCAGGAACGCAATGTCGGTTTCGTCTTTCAGCACTATGCGCTGTTCCGGCACATGACGGTGGCCGAGAACATTGCCTTCGGGCTCAAGGTGCGCCCTTCCGACAAGCGCCCGCCGAAGGCCGAGATCCGCAAGCGCGTATCGGAGCTTCTGGACATGGTGCATCTGTCCGGCCTTGAGAAGCGTTATCCGAGCCAGCTCTCTGGTGGTCAGCGTCAGCGTGTTGCGCTTGCCCGTGCCGTCGCCATCGAGCCGAAGGTCCTGCTGCTCGATGAACCCTTCGGCGCGCTTGATGCCAAGGTGCGTAAGGAACTGCGCCGCTGGTTGCGCGAGTTCCACGACCGCACCGGCCACACCACAATTTTCGTCACCCACGATCAGGAAGAGGCACTGGAGCTGGCTGACCGCGTCGTCGTCATGAGCCAGGGCAAGATCGAGCAGGTCGGCACGGCTGACGATGTTTACGACACGCCAAACTCGCCTTTCGTATTTTCCTTTATCGGTGAATCCTCCAGCCTGCCGGTTTCCGTGCGCGGCGGCCATATACTCTTTCAAGGCGAGCATATTGGTATCAACGAAAGCGGAGAGGCCGAAGGGGATCTTTTCTTCCGGCCGGAAGACGTGGAATTAACGGACGATAAACAAGCTCTTTATGGCAAGGTAACCACCTGTCGGAGACTTGCCGGAACGCGCATTGCCGAAATCGATATCGCCAATGCCGGTCACGAACCTTACCACCTTGAGATTGAAGTTCCACTCAACGCCGCTGTGGCCGTTGGGGCTGAACTGCGCTTTCGTCCGACACGGTGGAAGGTCTTTCGCAAATAAGCAGCTGAGGTGAGACCGCGATTGGCAATATTGCAGCGGTCTCCACTTTCTCAAGCAGGTGTTTCGTCAGCTCATTTCTTGGGCGGAATAGAAAGTTTGGATCGTGACTGGCAGGGGATTGAAGCCCGCTGCCGGACTAGTCACTTTGGTGAAAGCCGAGATAAACGGAAAATGGAAAAGGGCCGCCTGAGGCGACCCTTCCATGAGTTTGGTCTTCTTTCAGACCCGGGACTGTTTCTCAACGTTCCGAAGGTAGAGGGGTATTAAACCGAGGGCTGCCCCGGCGAAACCGCACCCTTTCCATTGCCTGAACCAAAGACCGAAATCTCATTAGACATTGGATCACCTCCTTCCAGTACGTTGAACATAACTCGAAGGTAGTACGATTCCTGGCGAATGCAAGTCTGTCGTCACGAAACTGTCATCACGATTTTGCCGACGTGATTGCTGCTTTCCATCAAACGATGCGCATCGGCGACCTCTTCCAGAGTGAAAACCCGATTGATGACAGGGGCGATCTTGCCGCTTTCAATCAGCGGCCAGACCTGTTCGACCAGCTCGTCGCGGATCGCCCGCTTCTCGTCTGCTGTACGCGGCCGCATGGTTGACCCTGTCACCGTCAGCCGTTTGACCATGATTGGCGTGAGGTTGATTTTCTCGGTCACTGCGCCGCCCAAAAAGGCGATGATGGACAGGCACCCGTCCTTTGCGAGTGAGGCGATGTTCTTTTCGAAATAGGCTGCCCCGATCATGTCGAGAATGACGTCGACACCCTTGCCATTCGTCTCCGCCTTTATGACGGTCGCGAAGTCCTCATCGCGGTAGTTGATGGCGCGTTTGGCACCCAGCTTTTCGCAGGCATCGCATTTTTCCTTTGAACCCGCCGTGGCAAAGACCTCAGCGCCGAAGGCCTTGGCGAGCTGGATCGCCGTCGTGCCGATACCGCTGCTGCCCCCGTGGATCAGAACCGTCTCGCCTTCCGTCAGGCCGGCTATCTGGAAAAGATTGGCCCAGACGGTGAAGAATGTTTCTGGCAGCGCCGCAGCCTTGACCGCGTCGTAACCCTTGGGGAAGGGCAGGGCCTGTCCGGCCGGAACAGTGCAATATTCGGCATAGCCACCGCCATTGGCCAGCGCGCAAACCTTGTCGCCAATCGCAAACTCATCAACGCCGTCGCCGAGCGCCACAACCTCTCCGGCGATTTCAAGACCAAGAATCGGGCTTGCATCCTTCGGCGGAGGATAGGTGCCTTGCCGCTGGGCAACGTCAGGCCTGTTGACGCCAGCCGCCTGCACTTTCACGAGAATTTCTCCGGCACGTGGAGACGGCAACGCACCTCTGGAAAGCTGCATGACGTCGGGACCACCATGGGAGGGGAGGTCAACGAAACGCATGGTGACGGGCAGGGTCATGGCGGGTTCCTTCGTGCGGGCTGGTTCTCTGGTGGAGTTCCGACCCTAAGGGACGTATCCCGCTTATGGAAGAAGACCCTTTGTCGCGAGTGTCATTTTGTCTCGCCAAAACTGCGCAGGACAAGCCCGCCGTCGTCTTCCTTCGCCGCTTTCTTGATTGCCGCAATCTCGCTGCCGATCCGCTCCGGATTGGCCAGTACCAGGCCCTTGGGCAAAGTCAGAACGCCGATCGAGCAGCGCAGCAGCGAGAAATCCCGTTCATTGCCATGGCGATCCTGGCCCTTCATGCGGCCTGCTTCGCGATCTTCCGGGGAATAAAGTTCCGCCACATCGTCGTGGAAGTCGCTGAGCAGCCGCTCAAGGATTTCGGTCAGTTCCTCCACGGTCCAGTCGCGGACGCCGATGAAGAAGTCGTCGCCACCGATATGGCCCAGGAAGCAGTCTCCGGCGAAGAAATAACGTCGTATCAGGGCGGAAAACAGGCTGATGGCGTGGTCGCCCGCGTGAAAACCGTATTTGTCGTTAAACGGCTTGAAGTTATCGAAGTCGCAATAACAGAAGAACCGGGTTTCGTCGCCGTCGCTGCAACTGTCGGCAATGAATCCCCCGATGGCGCGGTTGCCGGGAAGGGCGGTCAGCGGGTTCTGGTCCTGCGCCATCTTCAGTTGTTTTTCATTGATGACCTTGATCAGCGAGGCAGCGGAAACGACACCGGCATAACGCATGTTTTCGGTCAGGATTACGCAGGCGCTTCCGCCCATGCTGGCAAACATGTTCATCAACTGGTCGGCATTTGCATCCAGTCCGACGATGGGCGCACCATCGACAAAGTGCGAGATCGTGCGCTCATACATCTTGTTTTTCAGAAGATCGCGGCCGAACGGCTGATAGATGTATTCTTTCAGGTGATATTCATTGATGACGCCGCGCGGTTCTCCATTTGCATTGAGAACCGGAAAGAACGCCTGTTGCGGGTTCTTGCGGAAAAGTTCGAAAACGCTGTCGACGCTGTCATGTTCGTAGACCGTGGGAAGCCGTTCGATTTCGCGGCGGATCAGAATCTCGTCGAGCGTCTGGCTGCTGCGACGCGAGACGCCGATGCGGTTGAGATGCGGAAAACTTTGGGGAAGTTCACTTGTGAAGACGGTCGGTCTGGCAATCAGCCATCCCTGCACCAGATCGACGCCGTACTCGCGGCACGCGAGGAATTCGGCTTCGGTTTCGATGCCTTCGGCAATGACGCGAACGCCGAGAACATGGGCGATATTGACGATGTTGCGGACGAGATGCTGCTTGCGTGGATGGTGATCGACGCCACTGATAAAATGGCGATCGATCTTGAGATAATCGAGCGGGAAGTCACACAGGAGTTTCATCTCGCCGTGGCCCGCGCCAAAATCGTCGATTGCCAGCTTGAAACCTTCGCGACGCATGCGCTCGATCAGTGCCTTGAACTCCGGCACGCTGGTATTGTCGAAACGTTCTGACAGTTCGAAGCAGATCGACGAGGCGGGGATACCCGCCTTTGCGAGATTGTCGACCAGCCTGTCGAGAATGCTGTCACCGTGACGGATCATTCTCACGTCAAGATTGAGGAAAAGCGTGGCAGACGAAAAGTCGGGCAACGTCGAGAACTTTGCCAGGGCTCTGCTTGCCAGCATCTGCTCGAAGTTGATCAACTCACCATCTTCGGCGGCCTGATCGAGCAATGCCAGCGGGCTGGAAAAGCCGAGGCGATCATAGCCGCGCATCAGCGACTCATAGCCGAAAATCGTGCCTGTTGTTGCTTCGACAATGGGTTGAAAGGCGGTTTCCAGTACCAGTTTCGCCATGGGAAACATCTGCCCGGAGGCAAAACGCCGGATGACCTCTTGTTCAAACGTTGCCGCCGGCATCGAATTTTCTCCGCTCCTGTCGTTCCTTTCCGTGCCTTGTAAGGTGTTGATCAGACCTGGCTTGGAAGGACGTAATTTCTTTTGCGGCGAATGATGCATTGCAGCAGTCAACAAAAGCTTTCAGCTATGTGAAGCTTTTGTGAAGGTTGTGGCGGGTTGTAGAAATCTTGCGTGAGACGACGAAAGCGGTCTCTTTTCGTTAACCAAGATACAGAGATCTTGAGTTCAGCGTACCCTGACGCGTCCGAGTAGACGCGCCGATGTTCAGGTTCGCAGGCTTTTAGTCCGTCGGGACCTGGCGATGATGGTCTCAGGCCCGGTGGATGCGAACCGTGTGTGCCGCGTAAAGTTCCGCGACATTCAGTCTTTCCTTGTCGGACTCATTGTCCGACACGGATTTTGCGCCAGCGTTCTGTGCCGCAGACGCTGCCCACAGTCTCAAGGCAGCTCTGACAACTTCGCTGCCGGATGCATATTCGCCGCAGTCCACGGCGTCGCGCATTCTTGCTGCCTGTTCCGGGGAAATGGATACTGTCACCATTGGCATGATATCTCTCCCTGTTTTCAGCGGCCATTTTTCAGTTCATTCGTCTGGCGCCGCTTCCAGCGAAATTGGTATCACCGTCTATAATACCACGAAACGCGTCCCATACCCAATTTGCAGTATATTGTGGTTTGGTTTTTCCCGTTTCGGCAAGCTGGCGGCACGTTTGCGCCGCAGCTGACATATCCTATTCGCGAATTGCAAAAGACAGTGCAATGAGGGCCCATCCCTGCATGATCAGGTCGATGGCCAGAAACAGCCCGAGCACCCACAGGCTGTTGACCGGCCAGCCGCCCGCAATCACGAGGCCCGCAAGGGCGGTCACGACACCGGCTGCGGCGATCCAGCCCCAGCCTTTGGCCGGTTTCAGCCTGAAGCCGACGAAGATGCGGAAAACCCCGGCAACAACAAGGGATATAGCCATCAACAGCGTCAAAACCGCCGCCGCCAGATCAGGATTCTGGAAGGCGATGACACCAGCCACAGCGTAGAGCAGGCCGCTCAAGACCCAGAAAACGGCGTTGCCCCAGCCTTTCACCTGAAAGGCATGAATGAGTTGCAGGACGCCGCCCATCAGCATCATGACGCCGACATAAAAGACCGATGCGACGGTCGCGACCAGAAGATTACCGAGTGCGATGACGCCGAATGTCAGGAGAACGAGGCCGAGCGCCAGAAACCATCCCCACTTTGCTTTCAGTGGCGAAAATCCGAGCGGATTGAGACTGTGTGTCATCTCTCTGTCTCCGGAATTGGTTGGGAAACAAGCTATCACGATTGCTGGATAGCGCAACGCTGATCCCATAGATTTGATCTGGCGCAAACAGGGAACCAAAATGGCGCATTTTTTATTGATTGATGAGTCAATCAAGAATAATTTGCCGCCCATCAAGGAGAACGAGATGCCAAAGATCGGAATGGAGCCGGTTCGAAAGAAGGCGCTGGTTGACGCCGCGCTGCGGACCATCGGCCATCACGGATCGCTGAATGTCACGATGTCAGATATCGCGCGCGAGGCGGGCGTATCGGCCGCATTGGCGCATCATTATTTCGGTAGCAAGCAGCAGCTTCTTCTTGAAACCATCCGCAGTCTGCTGCGTGACCTGCGGCGTGATGCCGTCGCAGCGCTCACCCGCGCCTCCGGGCCGCGAGAGCGTCTGAGTGCGATCATCCATGTCTCTTTCCAGAGTGACCAGTTCAGCCCCGAGGCTGTGGCCGCGTGGCTGGCATTTTATGTCGATGCCCAGCGTTCGGAGGAAACAAGGCGGCTTCTGGTTCTCTATGCCCGTCGTTTGCGCTCCAATCTTCTGTCCAGCCTGAACAGGCTTTGCCCGCCTGACGATGCCGCGCGCATCGCCGAAGGCGCCGCCGCGCTGATTGACGGTCTCTACATTCGCCACAGCCTGCGTGCGGCTCCGCCCGCCTTCTCATCCGCACCTGCACTCGTCGAGGATTACTTCGATGTGCAGCTCAAACCATTTCTGGAAGGGCGCCGCTCAAAGCCGCCTGTCCATCTTCTTTAAGGAGTATTCGACATGACTACGGACAAAGCCCTGCGGGCACAGCCGAAAGCGTCCCATTTCATCGATGGTGTCTACGTTGAGGATACGGCTGGCACGGTCATCGAGAGCATCTTTCCGGCCACAGGCGAAGTGATTGCCAGACTGCATGCCGCAACGCCTGCCATTGTCGAACGTGCTATTGCATCCGCCAAGCGGGCCCAGAAAGAATGGGCGGCATTGAGCCCGACGGCACGCGGCCGTATTCTCAAGCGCGCGGCCGATATCATTCGAGAGCGCAATGAGGCGCTTTCGGAACTGGAAACGCTCGACACCGGCAAGCCCATTCAGGAAACCATTGTTGCCGATCCGACCTCCGGCGCGGACGCTTTCGAGTTTTTCGGCGGCATTGCTGCCTCGGCGTTGAATGGCGATTATATTCCGCTCGGTGGCGATTTCGCCTACACCAAGCGCGTACCGCTTGGTGTCTGCGTCGGTATCGGCGCGTGGAACTACCCGCAGCAGATTGCGTGCTGGAAAGCTGCCCCCGCACTGGTGGCCGGCAACGCCATGGTGTTCAAGCCTTCGGAAAATACGCCGCTCGGTGCGCTGAAGATCGCTGAGATATTGGTGGAAGCCGGCCTGCCGAAAGGGCTTTTCAACGTTATTCAGGGCGACCGCGACACGGGTCCGCTGCTGGTCAATCATCCCGATGTCGCCAAGGTTTCTCTGACTGGTTCCGTGCCGACAGGCCGCAAGGTTGCGGCTGCCGCTGCCGGCCACCTCAAGCATGTCACGATGGAACTTGGTGGCAAGTCGCCGCTGATCGTGTTCGACGATGCCGATATCGAAAGTGCCGTAGGCGGCGCTATGCTTGGCAACTTCTATTCCTCCGGCCAGGTCTGCTCCAACGGCACGCGTGTGTTCGTGCAGCGCAAGGTAAAGGAGCGTTTTCTTGAAAACCTCAAGAAGCGCACCGAGGCAATGGTGCTCGGCGATCCCCTGGATTATGCCACGCACCTGGGACCGCTGGTCTCGAAAGCCCAGCAGGAAAAGGTGCTGGCCTATATCGAAAAGGGCAAGGCAGAGGCGGCAACGCTCGTCACCGGCGGCGGCATTCCCAACAATGTTTCGGGCGAGGGGTTTTACGTTCAGCCAACCGTCTTTGCAGATGTGAAGGATGACATGACCATCGCACGCGAGGAAATCTTCGGCCCGGTCATGTGCGTTCTCGATTTCGACGATGAAGACGAGGTGCTGGCTCGCGCCAATGCCACCGAGTTCGGTCTTGCCGGCGGTGTATTCACTGCCGATCTCGCCCGCGCCCATCGTGTCGTCGATCAGCTTGAGGCGGGTACGTTGTGGATCAACACCTACAATCTGTGCCCGGTGGAAATTCCTTTCGGTGGTCTGAAGCAGTCCGGCTTCGGACGTGAAAACTCGGCCGCCGCGCTTGATCACTACAGCGAATTGAAAACCGTATACGTCGCAACCGGCAAGGTTGAGGCGCCATACTGAGGCCAGGCGCTCCCCTGCTAAGGGAGTGTACGCGCGCCGCGAACCCTCGGCAGCATATTTGAAAGCAAAAGAGATGCAGCAGGCAGATTTCGTTATCGTTGGTTCGGGTTCGGCAGGCTCCGCCATGGCCTATCGTCTGTCGGAAGATGGTCGCTATTCCGTCATCGTGATCGAAGCGGGTGGGTCGGATTTCGGCCCCTTCATCCAGATGCCTGCGGCTCTGGCATGGCCGATGAGCATGAAGCGGTACAATTGGGGTTACCTGTCCGAACCGGAGCCGAACCTCAATAATCGCCGTATTACCGCGCCACGCGGCAAGGTTATCGGCGGCTCTTCGTCGATCAATGGTCTCGTTTATGTGCGCGGCCATGCGGAGGACTTCAATCGGTGGGAGGAACTCGGTGCAAAGGGCTGGGCCTATGCGGATGTCCTGCCATACTTCAAGCGCATGGAGCACAGTCACGGCGGCGAGGAGGGCTGGCGCGGCACGGATGGTCCGCTGCATGTGCAGCGGGGACCGGTCAAAAATCCACTTTTCCATGCGTTCATTCAGGCCGGTTCGCAGGCCGGTTTCGAGCTGACGGACGACTACAACGGCTCCAAGCAGGAGGGCTTTGGCCTGATGGAGCAGACGATCCACGACGGTCGCCGCTGGTCTGCCGCCAACGCCTATCTGAGGCCGGCGCTGAAACGTGGCAATGTGACCTTGGTCAATGGCTTTGCCCGCAAGATCGTTATTGAAAACGGCCGTGCAACGGGTGTCGAGATCGAGCGCAAGGGCGTGGTGGAAACCATCATGGCGACCCGCGAAGTTGTCGTCTCGGCCTCGTCGTTCAACTCGCCCAAGCTCTTGATGCTGTCTGGCATTGGACCGGCGGACCACCTGCGGGACATGGGCGTTGAGGTAAAGGTGGACAGGCCAGGTGTCGGGGCCAATCTTCAGGACCATATGGAGTTCTATTTCCAGCAGGTATCGCTGAAGCCGGTCTCCCTGTATTCGTGGTTGCCTTGGTTCTGGCAGGGCGTCGCAGGGGCGCAGTGGTTGCTGTCGAAAGGCGGACTTGGCGCGTCAAACCAGTTTGAGGCTTGCGCATTCCTGCGGTCGGCAGCCGGCTTGAAACAGCCGGATATCCAGTTCCATTTCCTGCCCGTCGCAATTTCCTATGACGGCAAGGCGGCGGCAAAGAGCCATGGTTTCCAGGTGCATGTCGGCTACAACCTGTCGAAATCGCGGGGTAACGTCACCCTTCGATCTGCCGATCCGAAGGACGACCCCGTCATTCAATTCAATTACATGAGCCACCCGGAAGACTGGGAAAACTTCCGCCACTGCGTGCGTCTCACACGCGAAATCTTCAGCCAGACGGCGTTTGACGAGTTTCGCGGTCCGGAGATCCAGCCGGGCGAAAAGGTGCAGTCCGATGCGGAAATCGATGCCTTCCTGCGCGCGCACCTCGAAAGCGCCTACCATCCTTGCGGAACGTGTCGAATGGGCGATCGCGACGATCCTATGGCGGTTGTTGATCCGGAATGCCGGGTGATCGGCGTTGACGGATTGCGCGTGGCGGACAGCTCCATTTTCCCGCATGTGACCTACGGAAACCTCAACGGCCCGTCGATCATGACCGGCGAAAAGGCGGCTGACCATATCCTTGGCAAGCAGCCATTACCGCGCTCCAACCAGGAACCCTGGATCAACCCACGCGGGGCCATCAGCGATCGGTGAATATGCCATGACCGCCGGCGGATTGGCCCCTTTGCAGAGCCCGCCGGGAATATGGTGATGCGGTTCAGGGCTGTGCCGTGTCGCGTGGCGTGGCGTGGCAAATGGAACCTTGCAATCCCTGCCGCAGAGGCAGATAAACAGGCCTTCCCGCCTGACATTTGCCAAAAATCCGATCTGGACCGCCATGCCTGTCGACTACAAGAAGATGAAAATGCTCCGCCGTTCCCGCGTTGTCTGGGGCTCCTGGCGAGTGTGGAAACCTCGGGCGGTTTTCTGGTTTGGGGCTTTGGCGGTCGGTGTGATCAGTGTGGGCTTTGCCTGCTTGGCAGACCGCGCCCAGCACCTGTTCTTTGCCGCGACGTCATCTGGCGAATGGGCGTTTCTTCTGCCGCTTCTCATCACGCCACTCGGTTTCACGCTTTGCGCCTGGCTTGCCTTCACGGTCTTTCCGAACGCTGGCGGTAGCGGGATTCCCCAGGCGATCGCCGCACGACATTTGCGGGATGATGAAGACCGGTCGCGGTTGCTGTCACTCAAACTTGCTTTCGGCAAGATCGTGCTGACGGTCGCGGGGCTGCTCTCCGGTGCATCGATCGGGCGCGAGGGCCCAACGGTTCAGGTTGGCGCCTCGATCATGCTTCAGGCGGCGCGTTGGGGTGGAATGGCGCAGGCGAGGGGATTGATCCTTGCAGGCTCGGCGGCGGGTATTGCGGCAGCCTTTAATACGCCGCTGGCAGGGATTGTCTTTGCTATTGAAGAGATGAGCCGCACCTATGAGTCCCGAGCCAACGGCCTTGTCCTCACGGCCGTCATCCTCTCGGGTCTTGCATCTCTCGGGCTCGTGGGTAGCTACACCTATTTCGGAACAAGTTCCGTTCTGGCTGAAACGGCAAGAGACTGGGCTCTCGTTCTGGTCTGCGGCATCGGTGGCGGCGCTCTCGGAGCGCTGTTCAGCGCCGGCGCCCTGCGGATATCACAACGTATCCGCCGCTGGGCACAGGCCATGCCCTTGAAGCGCATGCTCACGGCCGCCGCGATCTGCGGTCTGGCGTCCGCCATGATCGGCATTGCCACCGGCGGTGCGACATTTGGTACGGGCTATGAGCAGGCACGTGCGGCGATCGAAGGCGAAGCGGCGCCTGCGTTCTTCTTCATCGAAAAGCTGGCGGCGACATTTCTTGCCATGATGTCGGGTATTCCAGGCGGTATCTTCGCGCCGTCGCTCTCCGTCGGAGCCGGTTTTGGCAGTACGATTGCCGCCCTGCTCGGAACGAGCATAGGCCTTGGCGCAATCGTCGGGATGGCCGGATATTTTGCCGGCGTCGTGCAGGCGCCGATGACGGCTTTCGTCATCATCCTCGAAATGACCGGCAACCATGAAGGGGTGATCCCGATCATGGCTGCGGCGATGTTGGGATATGTCACCTCGCGTCTCGTGTCCCGCGAACCGCTCTATCACGGCCTTTCGCGCGTCTTCATCGCCCAGAGCATCCGTGCGAAACGGGCCGCACGGACTGCCGAGACTTAACCATCGGCTGCAACGCCGAAGTAACCGAGCCCAGGAACCTTGATGCCGGGTCTGGCAAAGTCGATGCCGGCGACCAGGCCAAGGAAATTCACCTCGAAGCCACTCCGCACGCCTGCCGAGATGCCGAACAATCCGCCGAGTGAGACGCTTCCATCCTTCCAGTCATCGGCAATATGGACAAATTCGCCATTCGGCAGGTAATCGCGGCCCACGGCGTCAGGCGGCAGGACGACGCCAAGCTCTGGAACGCTCCGCAACACGTGGGCGACAAAGGTGTTCGAGTTGGGGCCCGGGTAGATGCGATATCCACCTGGCTTGCCATAGGGGTAGTCTGCAATCGCCTGCTCGATTTTTGGGATCAGGTCTTCCGCAGCTTTGCCGTGGATCGCCACCACCTGTCGCGGCATGTTTGAGTACCAGTAGGCGTCGGCTGCGTAGTTGTTGTGCCGGATCGGAGTGCCCCATCCGACCTTGTCGTAACGATCGTAGGAATTCGCTCCCGGTTTTTTCAGCACGATCCACGCATGGCTGGCGACCGAACCCTTGAACCCGCCCGTCATCGCAGAAAACACATAGACCGCCGCATCCCTGTCGGCTTTCGCGTCGGGAAGAGTACCGGAAGAAGACCACCGCGCTTTGTTCCATCCCTGCGGATGGTCTTTCATGGCCCATAGGCCGGCAGAGGCCAGCGCTGGCAGGAGGTAGATGACGGCAATTGCCAAGAGAAGACGTTTTGCAAATTTCACGTTCAGCCCCGTGCATCGGAAAATCAATTGCGGTATCAGCGAGATAGATTCCGGATTTTTTGAGGCTTGGAAAATGAACAATTCCGTTACCGTCGAAGTCACGCGAGGCAATCTCGTCGAAAGCCGCCATCACGGCCTGGCTATTGTCGTGGATGGCGACGGTGACGTTCTGTTCTCCGCTGGTGATGTCGATCGTGGCGTTTTCCCGCGTTCGGCCTGCAAGGCCATGCAGGCGTTGCCTCTGGTGGAAAGCGGCGCGGCAGACGCTTATGGCTTTGGCGACCGTGAACTGGCGCTTGCCTGTTCCTCTCACTCCGGGGAGGATGAACATGTGGCACTTGCGGCCAGCATGCTTGCGAAAGCAGGACGGGACGTCGAAACGCTGGAATGCGGAGCGCATTGGTCGTCCGATCAGAAAACGATCATCCACCAGGCTCGTACGCTGGAGAAGCCGACGGCGCTTCATAACAATTGTTCTGGCAAACACTCCGGTTTCATCTGCACCTGCTGCCATACCGGAGCCGATCCGAAGGGTTATGTCGGTTACGATCACCCACTGCAGCGCGAGATCCGTGCCACCATGGAAAGTTTGACGGGTGCTACATTGGGTGAAGACAATTGTGGCGTCGACGGTTGTTCAATTCCGACCTATGCGGTTCCGCTGAAGGGGCTGGCTCATGGCTTTGCAAAGATGGCGACGGGCAGCGGACTAGAAGCCGGACGCGCCGCAGCGTCTCGCCGCCTGATGGATGCCTGCATGGCGGAACCGTTTTATGTTGCCGGAACCGGCCGCGCCTGCACGAAACTGATGCAGATTGCGCCCGGACAGATTTTCGCCAAGACGGGCGCAGAAGGTGTCTTCGTAGCAACAATGCCGCAAAAGGGCATTGCCATGGTTGTCAAATGTGAGGATGGCACGACGCGTGCCGCCGAAGCGATGATCGCAGCCCTTCTGGCAAAACAGTTCGAAAACGACAGTGCCGAACAGCTGGCTTTGCTCGCCATGGCAAACCGTTCAATGCGCAACTGGAATGGAATCCACGTTGGCGATATCCGCGTCGTTGGTCTCTGAGAGAGTATATTGACGCAAGCTGGTCGAAGCTTGATGATCCTCCGATGTGTGTGAGGTGGCCGCTCGAAAGTCACCCGCACACATACGTTCGCCTCAGTTCGCGCGGCGAGCGTCTTCATTGTCCGGAGGTCGCCCATCCATGTTCACATTGTTTTTCTCTCCCGGTTCCTGCTCACGCGCCAGCCATATCGTGCTTGAAGAATCGGGATTGCCTTATAAGGCGCAGCGCGTCAATTTCGCCGAAGGCGAACAACGCTCCGAAGCTTTCCTGACCATCAATCCAAAAGGCCGTGTTCCCGCACTCGTGACGGCAAGTGGCGTGTTGACTGAGACGCCTGCCATCCTGGCTTTCATCGCCCAGATGGCACCGGAAAAGAAGCTTGCGCCGCTGGATGACCCCTTTGAATTCGCACGCATGCAGTCGTTCAATGCCTTTATTTCATCCACCGTACATGTCGCCCACGCACATGGACGGCGCGGTAGCCGCTGGGCAAACGAAGAATCCTCCTTTGCCGACATGAAGGCCAAAGTGCCGCAGACCATGACCGAGTGTTTCGAGTTGATCGAGAAAGGCCTGTTGCATGGGCCCTGGGTTCTCGGGACGGCCTATTCGGTCGCTGATCCCTACCTCTTCGTGATGTCGGGCTGGCTTGAAAGTGACGGCGTGGACATAGCCCGTTTTCCGAGGGTGCACGACCATTTCAAGCGCATGAGCGCAAGGCCTGCTGTTCAGAAGGTTCTGGTCGCCGAGAAGGCGTGAAATTGTTTTGGCGCCGTTACCCCGGCGGGGTAACGGCAAATAAAGGCTGATATCTCAGGCCGCTTCGGCCGAACGTGAATCCCACATGGCCTTGAAGGCGGTACGGTCCTGGCAGCGTTCCAGCCATGCTTTTAGCGCCGGATGCGCTTCGAACAGACGGGCATGTCCCTGTGCGTAACGCACGATCTCGGCGGCGTTGAGGTCTGCCACGGTAAAGCGGTCGCCAACCAGATAATCATGTTGGGAAAGATGCTGCTCCAGCACGCGGAAGGGGCGTTTCAGCAAACGTCCGGCAACATCGATGACGGCCTTGCCGGAATCGCTGTCGCCGAGGCCTTCTGCGATTGCGGAAGAAATCTTCAGAGAATTGCTTTCGATCTCGGTGGCCGCGAAGAATGACCACTGCAACATGGCCGCGTCTTCCTTCAGATCGGCGGGCGCAAGTGGTCCACCATATTTGCGCGCGAGATAGAGGTTGATGGCCATGGATTCGTAGAGAACCATGCCGTCATCCTCTATGCACGGAATGGTGCCCATCGGATTGATCGCGAGAAAAGATGGAGACAACGTGTTGAGTGGCGCATCGGCAGCCAGCGGGTCAGAGAGGCGGCGTGCCTGTATGACCGGCACATGTTTGAACTCTATGCCCAGTTCGCCTGCGAGCCAGAGCGTGCGTGTCGCACGCGAGCGGTAGACACCGTAGATCGTCAACATCGAAGTAACCCTTTTGCCTTTTCGATGGCGGCAAGTTAGGGGCTCCGCAACCTAAAGTGAAGTTGTCGAAAGCATCGTGGATTATGATTTTTTCTGATCTGTGGACGCCTCGGCGTCGGGGGAAAGACGGCTTTCGAAACGGCCTATGAATTTGTCGAACAGGCGGGCGAAAGAATCGATATCCTCTTCCGACCAGCCGTCCATGACGTCCTTCACGATACCCATCTTGGTATTGCGCATCTCTTGCAGCAAGCTCCTGCCCATCGGTGTTATTTCGATGATGCTGCGGCGGGCGTCCTCTTGTGAAACAGCACGTTTCAGCAGGCCGCGACCAACCATGTCAGCCACGACCCGACTGCCGCGTGACGGGTCGATACGCATGCCCTCGGCAATCGAGCCGACGGTCACTTCGCCTTGCGCGCGCTTGAGAATATCCAGTACGTCGATATGCGAGAGTTCGAGACCAGGGGCGAACTTGGCAAGCGCCATGCGTCCGATCATGCGTCGTCCGATCATGATGCGCATGCGCGTCATCGTGTTGCCGATACGGATGATGTTTTCGGGCATGTCCTCGTTCCAGTCTTCGTCCTTCGCCACGCTCGACCACATCCTTTCCGCGTCAGTTTCAGATCACATTTATAGCTAGTAGCACGGAAGTCAAAACCTTGCTATTGACATATATGTGCTGATAGCACACAAATTGCCGCAGCAAAATCGTAGAGATATTTCCATGGACATGTCTACCGCCCCTGCGGCGCCGCTTGTGTCGGATCACCGACGCCGGCTTGTTGTTTTCCTGTTCCTGATGCTCGCCATGTTCATGGCGACGCTCGATAACCAGATCGTCTCCACTGCCTTGCCGACCATCGTCGGTGAGTTTGGTGCGCTGGAGCGCTTCGCCTGGATCGGTTCGGCCTATCTTCTGGCAACAAGCGCGGTCATGCCGATCTACGGCAAGCTTGGTGATCTGTTCGGACGTAAATACGTGATGATCGCGGCGGTGGTGATTTTCACCCTGGGGTCGCTTGCCTGCGGCCTTGCATGGTCGATGAACTCGTTGATCGCCGCCCGTGTTCTGCAGGGGCTGGGCGGTGGCGGCATCATGGTGTCGATTTTCTCCGTCAATGCGGATCTTTTCGAACCACGCGAAAGAGCCCGATATCAGAGCTATTCCAGCTTGACGATCATGGCGTCCGGCAGCGTCGGACCGATCCTGGGTGGCACGATGAGCGATCTGTTCGGATGGCGTTCGATCTTCCTGATCAACCTGCCATTGGGTTTGATCGTCATTGCCGGCCTGGCTCTCATGCTCCCCTATCGGCGTCCGCAACGCCAACCGAAGATCGACTATCTCGGTGCAGTTCTGCTCGCCGCGACGATCGCAAGCGTCGTGTTCTGGGCAGATAGCAGTGAATTGTTTGGTTCACTTTTTGCAGGTCCGAGCCTCGGCATCGTCGCCTTCGCTGTCATTGCAGCATTCCTGTGGGTGCAGGTGGAGCGCCGTGCACCTGAACCGGTGGTGCCGCTACGACTTTTCAAGGATTCGACATTTCCGTTGCTGATGATTGTGTCGCTGACCAGTGGCGGTATCGGCATCGGCATGGTGAACTATTACGCGCTGTTCCTGCAGACCACGACTGGCCTCTCTCCGTCTCATGCTGGATTGTTCTTCATCGCTGTTACAGGTGGCATTGTCGTGGGCGCCCTTTCGGCAGGCCGACTGATTTCGATCACCGGCGTCTACAAGCCGCTTTCTGTGGCGGGATTGACGCTCAATCTCATCGCCATGCTGTGCTTTTCGCAGGTTCACGCCGGAACACCGCTTTCGCTGATCGCCGTGTTGATGCTTGTGCAGGGATTTGCTGTCGGGCTCGGGCAGCAGGCGCCGATCATCGGTGTGCAGAATTCGGCACCGAAGGCCGATATCGGGGCAGCCAGTGGTGCGGTTACGCTGACGCGTATGGGCGGTGCCGCGATCGCGATTTCGGTTTACGGCGCGATCATCACATCAAGCCTCAAGGGTGTGGCGGTAGAGATCCCGGGCATTGGCAAGATCGAGGAATTGACACCGAAGATGTTGGCCGAACTGCCGGCTGCCTCGCAAAGTGCTGTTGCATCCCTTTATTCGCACGCCTTCACCCCGTTGTTCTTTGCTGCGGCCATAACGGCGGCAATCGGACTTGCCGCGGCGTTGATGTTAAAGCCCGTCAGGCTCCCGGCGCCAGATCAGCAGAAGTAATCTCGGCATTGGCCGCACCAACATCGATATTGCCACCAACCACGACGCGGTTTCGACCGCGTCGTTTTGCTTCGTAAAGCTGGTTGTCTGCCTCTTTGCACAACCGATCCATGTCACGGCTGCGGGTAAAGCTTGCAGTCCCGATGCTGATGCTGAGTGGTACGACAGCCCCGTCAGCAGTCATCATCTCAACGGCAGATACCTCATCGCAGATGCGCTGCGCAATGGCGAGAACCTTGTGGTTTTCATGCACTCCGTGGAGAAAGACAGCGAACTCTTCTCCGCCCAACCGGCCGAAGAAGTCCTCACCTCGGATGCATGCGTTGATCCGGTCAGCAATGGCTTTGAGCGCCTCGTCGCCGGTCAGGTGGCCGAACGTGTCGTTGATGGCCTTGAAATGGTCGGCGTCGATGAAAAGCACCGTTCCCGTTCTGCATCTGGCATTTTTCAAAGCCAGCATGAAATTTTCACGGTTGAGAGCGCCTGTCATCGCATCGCGGCTGGCCGTGAAGGCCAGTGCCTCATGCGCCTGCTTCAATTCTCCATGCATCGTTTCCAGTTTGCGGTGTGATTCAGCCAGCGCCAGACGCGTCTCCCGCAAACGTTCGTACTGATAGAATTGGAGGGCGCTTGCCGGCCAGGCGATGATCAGCGGGCAAACCGTCGCCATGATCAGCCCGACGCCATCCAGGCTGCCACCCGTTATCGGAACGATCGTGAAGCAGATGGCCAGGGACGCAGCTATCGACACCAGGGCGGCGACGAACGAGCGCAAAAGAACTTTTTTCCAGATATCAGGCATGACGGTCGTGAAATACTATTTATGCCAATGAAAATAATTAAGCCACAGGCAGGGAAATTTACAAGCACCTTCCGCGTTTGCAGTTCGCAAGCTTTCGATTACTTTAGAAATTCACCTGCGGCCGTATCAAATGCCTATGAAGCCTGAACAGTTGCTGAACTCCACGCCGAAGGGACTGTATTGCCCGGTTGGAGATTTCTACATCGATCCCGTTCGGCCGGTGCCGCGGGCGCTAGTCACGCATGGTCACTCCGATCATGCGCGTGCCGGTCATGGTGCGGTGCTGGCAACGCCTCAGACGCTGGACATCATGCGTATTCGTTACGGAGGCGAGTTTTGCGCGACTGAGCAGCCGGTCGGATTTGGTGAGACGGTCGATGTCAACGGCGTCACAGTCGGATTTCACCCGGCTGGCCATGTTCTCGGGTCGGCGCAGATTTCCGTCGAACATCAGGGAATGCGGATCGTTGCCTCCGGTGACTACAAACGCGGTGTTGACCCAACCTGTGCGTCTTTCGAGATGGTGCCTTGTGATGTTTTCATAACGGAGGCGACATTTGGTTTGCCGGTTTTCCACCATCCCGATCCTAAGGTTGAGATCGACAAGCTGTTGACCTCCATCCGGCAGTTTCCGGAACGCACCCATCTCGTCGGTGCCTATTCGCTCGGCAAGGCACAACGCGTCATCCGGCTGTTGCGTGACCGCGGATACACGCAGCCGATCTATATTCATGGTGCGCTTGCCAGGCTCTGCGACTATTACGTGTCACAAGGGATTGAACTGGGTGATCTGCGCCCCGCGACGCTCGAAAAAAGCGACCCAGCCGCTTTCAAAGGGGCGATTGTCGTCGGCCCGCCATCGGCCTTCCAGGAACGTTGGGCACGCCGGTTCAACGAACCGCTGATCGCCTTTGCCTCCGGCTGGATGATGGTGCGGCAACGAGCCAAGCAGGGTGGTGTTGAGCTGCCTCTGGTTATTTCCGATCATTGCGATTGGCCTGAACTGTTGGAGACGATCCGCGAAATCGCTCCGCAGGCTGTCTGGGTCACACACGGCCGCGAAGAGGCGTTGGTGCGCTGGTGTGAATTGCAGGGTATTGCCGCCAAGCCGCTGCATCTTGTCGGTTACGAAGACGAGGGGGATTGAGCGATGAAAGCCTTCGCCACACTTCTCGACCGGCTGGTGCTGACGCCCTCGCGCAATGGCAAGCTGAAGCTTCTGACCGATTATTTCCGCGATACGCCTGATCCCGACCGGGGATACGGCCTGGCGGCGATTGCCGGTACGCTCGATCTCAAAAGCGTCAAACCCGCCATGCTGCGCGAACTGGTGCTGGAACGCATGGATGAGGTTCTGTTCCGCTACTCCTACGATTATGTCGGTGATCTCGCCGAAACGATTTCTCTGGTGTGGGGCAACATTGGCGGCGCGGAAGATGGTGAGGCAGAAGACCCGCGTCTGGGCGATGTCGTCACGTTGATGAACTCCCTCGGCCGCACGGAAGTGCGCTCTGCCGTGCGTGATCTGCTCGACCGTCTCGATACATCATCGCGTTTCGCATTTCTCAAACTGGCGACTGGCAGCCTGCGCATTGGCGTTTCGGCGCGTCTGGCGAGGCAGGCCTTGGCCGATTTCGCGGGAAGGGACATTACCGATATCGAAACGCTCTGGCATGGCATGACGCCTCCCTATACGGCGCTCTTTGCATGGCTGGAGGGCAGGGCGGGGCGTCCTGTGCTGGCCACGCCAGCGATCTTCCACTCGGTCATGTTGGCAACGCCGGTCGCTGATGGCGATCTGGAGGCCCTCGATCCTGCTGACTATGCTGCCGAATGGAAATGGGATGGCATTCGTGTCCAGCTTTCCCGTTGCGGTGAAACGCGAAAGCTCTATTCCCGGTCTGGCGATGATATTTCCGCGGCGTTTCCCGATATTCTTGGTGCCATCGAGTTTGAAGGAGTAATGGACGGCGAACTGCTGATTGGCGGGACGGCCCGCTCCAACGCCACCATCCGGACGTTTTCCGATCTGCAGCAGCGACTGAACCGAAAAACCGTGACGACGCGCATGCTGGAAGACTATCCAGCATTCATCCGTGCTTATGACCTGTTGTTCGATGGTGAAAAGGATATCCGCGCCGGCAGTTACATCGAGCGAAGGAACCGGCTGGCGGAGATCATCGGGCATGCCCCACATGACCGTTTTGATCTGTCGCCACTGGTTGCGTTTTCGACTTGGGACGAGCTCGATCGCATGCGCGCCACCCCGCCCGATCCGGTGATCGAAGGCGTGATGATAAAGCGCCGGGACAGCGCCTATCAGGCAGGACGCGCCAAGGGGCCGTGGTTCAAATGGAAACGCGACCCCTACAATGTCGATGCTGTAATGATGTATGCGCAGCGCGGCCATGGAAAACGCTCGAGCTACTATTCGGATTTCACCTTCGGTGTCTGGGCGGAAGGTGAGGACGGAGAACAGCTCGTTCCCGTTGGCAAGGCCTATTTCGGTTTTACCGATGCGGAACTGGAAGTGCTGGACAAGTTCGTGCGCGACAACACTGTCGAACGTTTCGGCCCCGTCCGAGCCGTACGGGCAACGCCTGATTTCGGTTTTGTGCTGGAAGTTGCCTTCGAAGGCATCAACCGCTCCACACGCCACAAGTCCGGCGTCGCGATGCGTTTTCCGCGCATTGCGAGATTGCGGGCAGACAAATTGCCGTCTGAAGCCGATCGTTTGTCGACGCTGGTTGCGATGATCGACGAGCGTGACGCATAGTCTCAACGGCAGTCCAGAAATTGCCATGATGGCTGCGAATATACTGTTGTTGTCATTCGCGAATCCGTGATTGGACACCCATCCTTGGCAGTGTTGAACTGTTTCTTCTGTTTCCGTCGCGCAGGTGTATCCATGGCAGACAAACGCTTCGTTTCCTTGCAACTTGGCCAGGAGGGGAGTGGGCTTGTTTCCGGAAGCCTGACACGCCGTCATCTTTTGGCGGGTGCCTTTGGGTTATCGAGTATTGCGCTCTTCGGTTCCGGTGCCCGGGCAGCAATCCCGGCACCAGAGGTTCTGCCTCTGGAGAGCCAAGATTATGCCGAGGCGCGACGCCGTTTTCACACCCGTCTGTTGCGTAAGATGGCCGCGCCGGAAAAATCGTCACCACTTGGCACACCTCCTGGCGCTGAGCGTGTGACCTATCGCGGTGGCCCTGATGGTTCGATCGAGCTGGTCGCATGGTTGTCCCACTATCAACCCTCCAAGGCACTGAAACCCGCGGTTCTGTTTCTGCATGGTGGCAACGCCACGGGCGACGGGCATTGGGCGTTGATGAAACCCTATTGGGAAGCCGGTTTTGTTGTTCTTCTTCCGTCGTTTCGCGGTGAGAACGGCCAAAACGGCAATTACTCCGGTTTTTATGACGAGACGTCTGATGCCCTGGCGGCGGCCGACTATCTGGAAAACCTGCCCGGTATCGACAAGAGGCGTTTTTTCGTGGCGGGTCATTCGAACGGTGGAACGCTGACAATTCTCGCGGCGATGAGCCGCAAGTTCCGCGCCGCCGCGCCAATTTCTGCCGGCGTTAATTCCTGGCGTTATTTCAACCGTTACACGGACGAGATCTGTTTCGACGAGACGAACGAGATGGAGTTCATCATGCGTTCGTCCGTCTGCTTTGGCCCTAGCCTCAAATGTCCGGCGTTCCTGTTGCGTGGGACGGAGGAGAGGCCATTCGACGCCGATCACCAGCTTTTCGTCGAGCGCGCCTGGTCGTCGGGCTTCAAGGTGGACAAGAAACTGCTGCCCGGAACCCACAATGGCGTCGTCCCGGGCGCGGTAGAAGAAAGCATTCGCTTCTTCAACCAGTTTAGCTAAACGCTTTTACCCTTGAAGTAACCCAGCAGCCGCATCGCGTTGGCGGTGACCAGAACCGTGGCGCCCGTGTCTGCGAATACGGCGAGCCACAGGCCGGAAAGTCCGGCAATCGTCGTCACCAGGAAAACGGCCTTGAGCCCAAGCGCGATCGTCACGTTCTGACGAATATTGCGCATGGTCGCGCGTGACAATCCGATCAGGCGGGCTGCGTCGCCGACATTGTTGCGCATCAGCGCCGCATCGGCGGCCTCCATGGCGACGTCGGTTCCGGAGCCGATGGCAACGCCGACGCTGGCTGCGGCAAGGGCGGGGGCGTCATTAATGCCGTCGCCAACCATGACGACGGTTTTTGTCTCGGCCAGTTTGCGGATTTCCTCGACCTTGTTCTGCGGCAGCAGTTCACCGCGTGCTTCCAGTCCCAGCCTGTCGCCGATGGCTTTGGCGGTGCGGGCATTGTCACCGGAGAGCATGAGCGAGGAAATGCCCATGTCGGTCAGCGCCCTGACACCGTCCGCCGCATCCTGTCTTGGCTCGTCGCGCATGGCGATCAGGCCACGCGCCGTGCCGCCTGCCATCACCACGGCAACGGTCTTGCCTTCTGTTTCGAGGGCGCTGATACGCGCGACCAGTTCGGAGGGCACAGTCCCGACCTCGGTTGCGAATCGGGGCGCGCCAATGAAGAACGTCTTGCCACCGATAATGCCTTCCATGCCGCGTCCTGCGATTGCCTTGATATCCATGCCAGGCAGCGGTTTGATGCCTTTTTGCGTGGCGTGATCGACAATTGCTTTTGCCAGGGGATGACTGGATTCGTGCTCAATGGTTGCCGCTTCCGCAATCAACCCATTGTCGTTGCTGTCAAGCGATATCACGTCCGTTACAACGGGTTCGCCGCGCGTCAGCGTACCCGTTTTGTCGAAAGCGATGGTCTGGGTGCGGGCAAGCATTTCAATCACCGCGCCACCCTTGACCAGCATGCCGTGCCGCGCAGCCGCCGAAAGACTCGAGGCGATGGCGGCGGGAACGGAGATGACCAGAGCGCAGGGGCAGCCGATCAGCAGCAGCGCGAGGCCGCGATAGATCCAGGTTTCCCAATCGCCGATGCCGGTAAGCGGCGGCACGATGGCCGTCAGCGCCGCGATGGCAACGACGAGCGGCATGTAATAGCGCGAGAAGGTTGCAATGAAGCGCTCGGTCGGTGCACGCGCATCCTGGGCCTCTTCCACCAGTGCGATGATGCGCGCGATGGTATTGTCCTGCGAGGTGCGATCGACCTTGATGCGCAGCGATCCGTCGTGGTTGATCGAACCCGCAAAAACCCGCGAGCCTTGCTCCTTAGAGACCGGAACGCTTTCGCCTGTCATGGGCGACTCGTCCACGCTCGAAGCGCCCTCAAGCACTTCGCCATCGGCGGCGATGCGATCACCGGGCCGGGCGACGACCACCTGACCGATCTGCAATTCGCTGGCCGAGATCTGCCGCAGCGAGCCGTTTTCCTCGATTAACGCCGTTTTCGGAAGCAGTGAACCAAGTGCCTTGATGCCGGAGCGCGCCCGAGCGGCGGCAAAGCCTTCCAGCAATTCGCCGATAGAGAACAGCAGGACGACGATGGCGGCTTCTTCCGCTTCACCGATAATGATCGCGCCAATCGCAGCGATCGTCATCAACATTTCAATCGTGAAGATTGCCCCGAAACGGGCTGCATTGATGGCGTTACGGGCGATGGGAAGAAGCGTCACCAGTGTCGCAATAATGAAGGCGTAACCGCCCCAGGCCGGGAATGCGAGTTCCGCCACATAGGCGACAGCGACAAGAATGGCGCCTGTCAACGTATTGCGGGCTTTTGCACTCTGCCACCAAGGGCCTTTTTCTTCGGCGCCATGTGCGTGGCCCAAGGCTCCGACCACGTCTGCTTTTTCGCGGTGATCGTGGCCATGAGCAGAATGGTCGTGCGCCACGTGATCGCTTTCTGCATGAGCTTTATGCCCATGGGGATCATGCGCATGGTCATGGCCGCCGCAGCATCCAGCATGGCTATGTTCAGAGTGTTCATCAGCCTTGCCGACGGGCGTTGCCGTATCACGCGGTAGAAGGGTCGGTGTGTAGCCAAGCTTTCGGATCGTATCTTCGATCTTGTTGATGGAGGTCTTTTCTTGCTGCAGCGAAAGTTTCACGCGTTCTCTCGCGACCGATACATTGATGTCGGCAACGCCCGGCAGTCGCGTCAGCGCCGTCTCGATCTTTGCCGCGCAGCTCGCGCAATCCATCCCGCCAACCGTGAAGGTCAGTTGCCCTTCGTCGTTGCGGTCCTGTGTTCCGGGTGTCGAGACACTCATCTTTCCTGCTCCTGAATTCCAGTTGCAGTCAATCTGGCACCTCTAGCAACTAGAGGTTCAAGGGTAAAAATGAAGTTTTTCCTTTTTTATTGATGCCCGACACCAGCTTCGCGCCAGCGACACATTGCATCATCGCAGCAACGATAGTTCTGTGAAGCGGTCCCCATGGCATCTCTTATCTCGAAAACCTGCCGTCGTACGGTCTCTGTGGCTGGCCTTATGTTGTTGCCGCTTCTCAGTGGTTGCCTGTTCGTGACCGATACGACCCGGATGGACCCGGATGTCTTCGTCCGGGAAACGGCGCCGGTCTTTGGCTTCAATTCGGTCGGTTCGAACCGCAAGCCGGAACTGCCGCCACAGCCGGGTCAGCTTTCGACGCGGCCGCCGGATCTCTTCAGGACGCGTTTCCATCAGGAATATGGCCCGCCAGTGCAGGGGCAGGGCTTGAACTATGTGCCGCCCGCGCGTGGGCAGGCACCTGTTGCGGATCAGACCGTGACCTACGGTCTTCCCGTCTCGAACCCGTTGCATAGGGTCATCTACAACTCGATTCGTGATGACGACAGGACATTGCCGGCTATTCCATATAGCCGCATCGATCCAAGATATCTTCGCCAGGAAGTGACGTATCAGACGGCCGAAGTGCCCGGTACGATTGTTGTCGATACGAAGCAGCATTATCTTTATCTCGTCCAGTCCGGTGGCAAGGCCATCCGCTATGGTGTTGGCCTTGGTCGTGACGGTTACGCATGGTCGGGCCGTGGAAAAATCCAGTGGAAGGCAAAATGGCCGCGCTGGACGCCGCCGGATGACATGGTCAAGCGCCAGCCCGAACTTGCATCGATCTCTGCCGCCAATGGCGGCATGACGCCCGGCTTGAACAATCCACTCGGCGCGCGGGCGCTGTACATCTTCAAGGACGGCAAGGACACACTCTACCGTGTCCACGGAACGCCGGACTGGCAATCGGTTGGCAAGGCTACGTCGTCGGGATGTGTGCGCATGCTCAATCAGGACGTGATCGATCTTTATGAGCGTGTGCCGCAGGGAGCGCAGATTGTGGTTATCTGACCACGTTCACGAAGAAAGCGCGCGGGCTTCGAAGCGCAAACAGGCTTGTGACTCGCTTTTAGCGGTCCATTAACTATTTTCGCAATACCTCTGATCACGCGGAACAAACAACGTACATGTTGTGGCGTAATGCGGCGATCAAGCCGTTCGAAATGTGGGACAAACCGGCCTTATGACAAGCACCGACACAGATCTTTCCAGACGTACCTTCCTTTCCCTTCTCGGTATTTCCTCTGCCTCGCTTCTCGCAGGCTGTGCTTCTTCAGGCACCGGTGATGCCATCCGTCAGCAGGCGAACGCCATCGGAAGCGATTTCCGCCAGATGTTCTCGCCGGGCGTCAGCGCTGCGGAATTGGCCGTTATGTACGGTTCGATTGAAGATGGCGGCTACGTCATTCCTGCCGTGCCTTACGAGAAAATCGACAAGCGGTATTACCGTCAGCGCGTGGTCGACCCGACCGGCGAGCGTCCCGGTACCGTTGTCGTCGACACGCGTTCGCGCTTCCTTTATCTGGTAGAGCCGGGCGGCAGCGCCATGCGTTACGGCGTCGGCATCGGCCGCGACGGCTTCGCGTGGTCGGGTGAAGGCGTTATCCAGTGGCGTCAGAAGTGGCCAAAGTGGACGCCGCCGGACGAAATGGTCGCGCGCCAGCCGGAACTGGTCAAATACTCGTCCAAGAATGGCGGCATGCCGCCGGGCCTGAAAAACCCGCTCGGCGCCCGTGCGCTCTATATCTTCCAGAACGGCAAGGACACGCTTTACCGTCTGCACGGCTCGCCGGAATGGAATTCCATTGGCAAGGCTGTCTCTTCCGGTTGCGTGCGCCTGATGAACCAGGACATCATTGACCTCTATGACCGCGTGCCGAACAAGGCCCGGGTTGTCGTCTGGCAGTGAAGAGCCGAAACGGACCAAAATAAAAAGGCGGCCTTTGAGCCGCCTTTCTTGTCTCGATCCTAATCAGGATTTCTGCAGATTGTCGCGCAACGCATTGACGCTGTCGCGGATCTGGACCAGTTCATCCAGTCCGCAGCCGGTGGCATTGCCGATCGCGGCCATGACCTTGACACCTTCCTTCTTGAGGTCGGCTCCTTTCGGTGTCAGAGCAATCATCACCTGTCGTTCATCAACCGTGCCCCGCTTGCGGGTAATGTGCCCTGCCTGTTCCAGGCGTTTGAGCAGCGGCGACAGCGTTCCTGAATCGAGGCCGAGCATTTCACCCAGTGCCTTGACCGTTGCTGTCTCTTTTTCCCACAATGCCATCATCACGAGATATTGCGGATAGGTGAGGCCGAGCGGTTCGAGTAGTGGCTTGTAGGCCCGCGTGAAAGCGTGGGCGGCGCCGTAAAGCGCAAAGCATATTTGCTGATCCAGCCTCAACAGGCCTTCCAACCGGGTGTTGTCGCCATCCGCGCTCATTGTCTTGCTCCAAAAAATGCCGGAGAGGGAACAATTTGCCCCGCCTTCCGGTTCCTGCCGCATGGGAGCGCGGCGAATTTTCACGAAAATTATCGCAAAAAAGAATTCGATATTCAATGTGCAAAATTGTATTGCGCGCAATCGAATTGTGAGCTATATGAAATTCAACATCAACCGAACGGAGTAAATGTCATGCCCATTCTCTACACGACCAAAGCATCTGCTACCGGTGGCCGCGCCGGCAACGCCAAGTCCGAGGACGGTGTTCTCGACGTCACCTTGACCGTTCCAAAGGAACTGGGCGGTGATGGCGCTCGCGGCACCAATCCTGAACAGCTCTTTGCGGCTGGTTACTCCGCCTGCTTTCTCGGCGCACTGAAGTTCGTCGCGGGCAAGGAAAAGGTAAAGATCCCGGAAGACACAACTGTGACGGCGACGGTCGGTATTGGCCCGCGCGAAGATGGCGGCGGTTTCGGCATTGAAGTGTCGCTGAAGGTCAATATCCCAGGTGTCGAACGTGAAGTCGCTGAAAAGCTGGCTGCTGCTGCTCACATTGTTTGCCCGTACAGCCACGCCATGCGCACTTCCACGGAAGTGCCGGTTTCGGTTGCCTGATAACAAAACAATCGAGCTCAAAGGCCGGGATCACTCCCGGCCTTCTTGTTTTTGGAAAGATAATTGCTATATTCTTTCTGTGGAAAGGATGTGCGAGATGAATGTTCGTGTTCAAAATACGCCTGAGCCTGCAGCACAGGGCAGGGTGGTGACCAAAGCTGTCATGGCGGCTGCCGACCGGCTAGGACTGAACGCAGCGCGCACGGCCGACATACTCGGCCTTTCCGCCCCCACGATTTCTCGCATGAAGCGTCTCGATTTCCTGTTGGAGCCGGGCAGCAAGCCGTTTGAACTTGCTGTCTTGCTGATCCGCGTCTTCCGGTCGCTGGACGCGATTGCTGGAGGTGACGAAGCGGTCGCAAAGAACTGGCTGCGTAATCACAACACGGCGCTCGGTGCCGCGCCTGCCGATATGCTCGCCACAATAACCGGATTGATCGATGTCCTTTCCTACCTGGACGCCCGCCGCGCTCCTGTCTGAAAAACGCAGACTTTCTGGAAAATTCTGGCGTCTGGTGGAGGCGCAGCACCAGGTGTCCACCATGAAACTCGTTGACACGGTGGATGAGCAGTCTTTGCTGGAAGATATACTGGAGACAAGCAAGCGTTCGTTTCCACCGGAATGCGCTGGTCTGGATTATCTTCTCGCGACGCCGTTTCGGTATGGGGCTGCTTATCCCTATGGGTCACGCTTCAGGAGGGCGGGGTTCACCGAAGGTGTATATTATGCCGCGGCACGCGTGGAGACGGCGCTGGCTGAGATGGCTTTCTATCGGCTGCTGTTCTATGCGGAGTCGCCCGGTACGCCGCTTCCGGCAAATCCTGCAGAGTATACCGCTTTCGCGGCGGTCATAACGACGGAATCGGCATTGGATCTGACCAAGCCGGAGCTTTCTCGAGATGCGGCTTTCTGGACGAGCCTCACAAACTACGAGCCGTGCCAAGCACTTGCCGATGCTGCGCGTCAGGCAAACGTTGAAGCGATCCTCTATCAGTCGGTGCGCGACCCCGAAGCCGGGCTGAACATTGCCTTGCTGACGGCACGTGGGTTTGCGGAGAAGGTACCTGTGGAGCGTGGAAGTTGGCGCATAAGGCTTTCGAAAGCCGGGGTGCAGGCGCTGTCTGAGTTTCCGATGCGGAGAATTGGTTTCTCCGCATCGGATTTTGCTGCCGATGCACGCCTTGCGGCGCTTTTGGGTAAGGCTTGATATCAGTTATGGGAAAGACGTTCGCGCAGCTTTTCTTCTTGCTCGATTATCTCAGGTGTTAGTCCTGCACCGAAATCCTCCATTTGCAAAAATGGGCGGATTTCAATTTCGCTGCGTTCCGGCATCGGGTTCGGGCAACGCTTCACCCAGGACACGGCTTCTTCCAGATCCTTCACCTCCCAGATCCAGAAGCCCGCAACGATTTCATTGGTATGGGGGAAGGGGCCGTCGACAACAGTGCGGGTGTCGCCGTCGAAGACAACGCGTTTGCATTTTGCGGTGGGCTTCAGTCCTTCACCAGCAACCATGATGCCGGCATTGACGAGTTCCTCGTTGAATTTGCCCATGGCTTCCATGAGTTCGGTCGATGGCATTACGCCATCCTCGCTGCTTTTTGTTGCTTTCACGAAAACGATCACGCGCATTATCATTCTCCTCCGGTTTGAATCTGCGATTACGTTGTTGATGAAACGCCCTGGGGCCGAGCGGGTTTCCTGGGTTCTTTCTGTTCAGCCAAGGTCGATGAGATCGCGGCGCAGGCGGTCTGGATCGCCACTGCCGATTTTCGATTCAATTTCGCCATGTGTTTTTTCCCAGATCGGGAGAGCCTCCGAAAGGACAGCCATTCCCTCTGTCGTCAGACGCAGTCGTTTGCCGCGTTTGTCTTTCGGGTCCTGTTCAATGCTGACCAATCCACGCCGTTCGAGCGGTTTCAGGGCGGCCGTCAGTGTGGTGCGGTCCATCGCCAGAAGATTGGCCACCGGTCCCATGGGGGGCGGTTCGGGACGGTTGAGCGACATCAGCAGAGAGAATTGCCCGTTGGTGATACCTGCCGGTTTCAGCGCGTTGTCGAATAGCCGGGCGAGTGCTCGCGCCGCACGTTGCGCATGCAGGCAAAGGCATGCGTCGCGCACAAAAATGGTTGCCGAAAAAGGAATCAGGGCTGCGTTTGACATGCTGTAAATATGTTGATATCAACGTAATTAGTCAAGCGGAACTTGCGGCCGCGTTTGCGGTTATTGCGAGGTGCGTGTGACGACGCAGAGCGTGAAGGCAGGTCGAAGCCTGCCTTTCGCGCTGAAGGGCAGATCCAAGGAGGAAAGATCATGTCTCATCCCGTCGTATCGAAAGAGGAATGGCTGGCGGCGCGCCGCGATCTGCTGGTGAAAGAGAAGGAACTGACGCGGGCACGTGACCGGCTGAACGAAGCCCGCCGCGCCTTGCCATGGGAGCCGGTTGCGGAAGACTACGTTTTCGACGCGCCCTCAGGCCCGAAGTCGCTCAGTGAGCTCTTCGGAAAATGCAGTCAGCTTATCGTTTATCACTTCATGCTGGCGCCTGACTGGGAAGAGGGGTGCACGGGTTGTTCGTTCCTTGCCGATCATATCGACGGCGCCGTCATTCACCTGAAACACGCCGATGCCAACTTTGTCGCTGTATCGCGCGCCCCGCTCGAAAAGATCGAGGCGTACAAAAAACGCATGGGCTGGAAATTCCCGTGGGTGTCCTCAAATGGCAGCGAATTCAACTTCGATTACCGGGTTTCGTTTCGGGATGAGGACATCGCATCCGGCACCATCACCTACAATTACCGGGACATGCCCGCGGAGGAAGGCCTGAATGAAATGCCCGGTTTCAGCATTTTCGTGAAGGGCGAGGATGGCAAGATCTATCACAGCTATTCCACCTACGCGCGCGGCGCGGAGGAGACGTTGGGCACGATGATGATGCTCGATCTCGTTCCAAAAGGCCGCAATGAGGAGGAGATTATGGATTGGGTGCGCAGGCATGACCAGTACGAGGACCAGCCGAAGGCTGCGGCCGCTTGCTGCCACTGAAAAAAAGGAGGAGGACCCCTCATGGAAATGGAAAGTGCCAAGCCGCAGAAAGAACATGAGTTTCTTAACCGCATCGTCGGCGATTGGGTAATGGTTTCAAGCACTGGTCACGACGACTATGACGCAGACGATCCCGAGCAGGTTTTTACTGAAAAGGTCCGCTCTATCGGTGGCCTGTGGGTGGTTGGTGAAGGCTCCGGGAAAATGCCTGACGGTACGCCGATGAAAGCCGTGATTACGGTTGGCTACGATCCGGTAAAAGGCAATTTCGTCGGCACCTGGATCGGTTCGATGATGTCCAATCTCTGGGTCTATAATGGCTGGCTGGAGGCGGATGGAAAGACGTTGACGCTCGAATCCGAGGGGCCGGCTTTCGACGGTTCAAATCGCACCGACACCTACCACGATGTCCTGACATTGCATGATGACAATCACCGCAGCTTTTCCGGCAGTGTCAAAAAGCCGGACGGCAGTTTCGAGATCTTCATGACCTCGGAATTTCGCCGAAAGACCTGAAGAAATCCAAAGCGAACGCTGCACGAGACACCTTGAAACCGTAGGGCAGAGCGCGCTGCGGTTCCTCACCCGAAAGCCTGTCCAATATCCGGAGAAAACCGATGTCTGATACGCATGGAAAGTTCATATGGGTGGAACTGATGACACCCGATACCGATGCGGCTGGCCGTTTCTACAGTCATGTCGTTGGCTGGCAGCTCAAGGATTTCGGCTCGCCGGATATGGCCTACACCATCTTCGAAGCCAACGGCAAAGGCATGGGCGGGATGATGGAACTGACCGACGCCTTCAAATCGCAAGGTATTCCTCCGAACTGGACGGCCTATGTCGCGGTAGACGATGTCGATGCATCTGCGAGACAGTTTGCGGAAAAGGGCGGATCGGTCATGCGCCAGCCGGAAGACATTCCTGAGATCGGCCGTTTTGCCGTGGTTGTCGATCCCTTCGGCGCCGTGCTCTGCATCATGACGCCGTTGCCGATGGATACCGGTGAGTTTCCGGCGGATACCCAGAGCCTTCAAGGGCATGTTGGCTGGTACGAACTGTTCACAGAAAATGTCGACGAGGCAATGGCCTTTTACGGTGCGGTTTTCGGCTGGACCAAGGACCATGATTTCGACATGGGCGAAATGGGACCATACCGCATCTTCGCGCACAACGGCAAAGCAGTCGGTGGCATAATGAGGCGGATGCCGCAAATTCCCGTGTGCCATTGGGGTTACTATTTCAATGTCGACGGCATCGATGACGCGATAACCCGTGTCAGCACCGGTGGCGGCAAGGTCGTCAACGGTCCGATGGAAGTTCCCGGCGAAAGCTGGATCGTCAACTGCCAGGACCCGCAGGGCGCCTTCTTCTCGCTCGTGTCACAGAAGAAATAATCTCCCGCCGTTTATGTCTCTTCCCGGTCTTTCCCCGGGAAGAGATCGGCACGCCGGTCATCAACCTCTCGGAAGCCGGACATGGTCTATGAAGGCGCGCAGCTTGGGGGCAAGATTGCGTCGGCTCGGATAATAGAGATAGAATCCCGCAAACGTCGGCGAGAACTCTTCCAGCATGGCAACGAGTTGGCCATTTGCGAGATAGGGTGCAAATGTCTCTTCCATTCCAAATGTGATTCCAGCGCCTGCACAGGCGAGTTTGGTCATCAACTGCATGTCGTTGGTGGTAAATTCCGGCTCGACCGCGACGGCAAATTCGCGACCGTTTTCCGCAAACTCCCAGCGATAGGGTGCAATGCCCGGACGGGGCCGCCAGCCAATACACTTGTGACGTATCAGGTCACGCGGATGGCTGGGCAGAGCAAACCGTGCCGCATAATCTGGCGAGCAAACTGCAAGTTGGCGCTGTTCAGATGACACCGGCACGGCAATCATGTCCTGCTCGATCAGTTCGCCGAGGCGCACGCCGGCATCGTAATGCTCGGCGACGATATCAAATTCATCATCGGTTACGGTGATATCCAGTTGCACTTGTGGGTGTGCTTCGGAAAAACCTGCAAGCAACGGGCCGGACAGAAAGCGTTCGGCAATCGAGGAAACGGCGAGCCGCAATTGTCCCCGCGCGGTTTGGCTGAGCGATGAAGCTGCCTGGGCCGCCTGGACGAGATTGGCAATGGAGGGAGAGACTTCTGCATATAGCTGTTGTCCTGCCTCCGTCAGACTCACGCTCCGCGTGGTTCGTTGCACCAGCGCAATCCCCATCGTTTCCTCGAGCTTGCGAATGGTCTGGCTAATGGCAGATCGGGTCACGCCCAGGCGGTCAGCGGCAGCGCGGAAATTCCGTTCATCCGCCACTATGCAGAAAATCGAAATCGCATTGAGATCAATGTTCATTGGTTAGAAAATCTACCCATTAAGTTAAGGATTGAGACGGTTATCACGACAATGCCAACGAATTATCTTCCTTGCAACGGTGCTGCTCCAGGAAACGGGTGGCGCCGCAACACGAAGGAGATAAATCATGGCCTTGAACAAAGTCGTTCTTATCACCGGCGCATCCAGCGGCATCGGGGTGGGTATTGCCCGTGAACTCGCGAGTGCTGGTGCAAAACTCGTGCTGGGCGCCCGACGTATGGACCGTCTTGAAGCACTGGCCCAGGAGCTTCGCGAGACTGGTGCGGAGGTGATTGCGCATCCGCTGAACGTCACGGACAGACAAAGCGTCGCCGAGTTCGCCGACGCCGGGCGAAAGGCCTTTGGGCAGGTCGACGTCATTGTCAACAATGCGGGTGTCATGCCTCTTTCGCTCATGTCTTCCCTCAAGGTCGATGAGTGGGACCGCATGATCGATGTCAACATTAAGGGGGTTCTTTACGGCGTTGCCGCCGTACTGCCTGATATGACCAGCCGCAAGTCCGGACAGATCATCAATATTGCCTCGATCGGCGCTCTGGCAGTGTCGCCGACCGCTGCGGTGTATTGCGCGACGAAATATGCCGTTCGCGCCATTTCCGATGGATTGCGCCAGGAGAACAAGGACATTCGCGTCGCCTGCATTCACCCCGGCGTCGTCGAGAGTGAGCTGGCCGACAGCATCACCGATCCGGCAGCGGCGGATTTGATGAAGACCTACCGGGCAATTGCCTTGAAGCCAAACGCGATAGGTCGCGCCGTTCGATATGCGATCGAGCAGCCGGACGATGTGGATGTGAACGAGATCGTCGTTCGCCCGACAGCAGCATGAGGACGGCGCCATGAAATCGAGGATTCCATCCATGCTTGGCACAGCGATGTTTCTTGCGGTCTCATCTGCGACGGCGAGCCCGGAGACCGGACAGGGACGATCGCAAGTGCCCCACCCTTATATCGGCATGTGGGTGACAGGCGACGGTCACATCAGGCAGGAGCTGTTGCCGAACGGTCGATATGACGAGGCCCGTGGACAACGGCAAAGCGCCTATCAGGGTCGCTACGAGGTCTCCGGCAACCGCATCTTGTACTGGGATGACACCGGCTTCACCGCCGACGGCGAGTTCATCGAAGACGTGCTGCATCACGGCGGCATGATTTTCTATCGCGAGAAATGATGGGATCAACCACACCGCCTGCGTAAAGCAGGCGGTGTGTTTGTTTATATCGAAATGACCAGGCCATCCCGGCCGACATGCAAAGGCCCATCAAAGACAGACGACACGGCACGTTGCCAATGCTCCTCTTGGAAATCCGGATCGTCAGACGGAATAAGATGGTGAAGCGCGAGAGCTTTCACATTGGCATCGCGTGCCAACCGTGCGGCATCCGCTGCAGTCGTATGTGATCTGAGTAGGTGCTTCAGTAGTCGGTCGTCGCCATTGCCGACCCGTGCGACCAAGGCTTCTATACCCTCGCGTAGCATCGCCTCATGAATGAGGAGGTCAGCGTTTCTGGCAAAATCGGCGAGGGCAGGCAGGTAAGCGGTATCACCGGAAAACACGATGCGTCGACCTTTAGCCTCGAACGCAAGTGCATAACTTTCTTTCAGCGGTGGATGCTCATTCAACATCCCACGGACCTGCAAGGTTCCGTTGTCGAAGAACGGCCCCTCGTGAATGGCCTTTACGACCACGAGGTCGCGCAGGTCGGGACGTCCTTCATCCTCGATGCGCAGGTCGATATCATCCCGCATCGACTCGAAGAAATGTATGCAGTAGCGGCTCAGGCCTTCTGGGCCGTAGATGGTCACAGGTGTTTTGAGACCGGCAGTCCAGGCTGTGTGCAACAGCGGACCGAGTTCCAGATAATGATCGGAATGAAGGTGGGTTATGAAGATTAGCGAAATGTCTTTGAGGGACATGCCCTGATCGACCAGTCCACGTGTGACGCCGAGGCCGCAATCGACGATTACCGTCTGGTTGGCAAGCGACAGCAGGCTGGATGTGGGGTTGGTCGAACCCGGCCGGATGGCCGGCCCGCCCTTGGTACCCAGAAGAGCGACGTAATCACCGTTTGGCGTCATGAAATCTCCGGAAGGTCAGGCGGCTATCGTACCGCCTTCCGTTTTCTTAGCGTTTCAGGCTGCCCAGGATACCGCGAACAAGCGCGCGGCCAACGGAGGTTGCCACGGATCGAGCAGCGCTTTTCATCGCCGCTTCGATCACCGTTTCACGCTGGTAGCCGCTCGTCTTGCGGGCCGCACCGCCATTGCGGGCGCCCGTTGTGGAGGCCTGCGTCGGCTCTTCGTCGCCAAACCCAGGCAGACGCCAGCGCCCTGCCGCGCTGTCGGACTGGCTTGCCGAATTTTCCTCTTCAGCGCGCTTGGCAGCTTCTGCCTCGGCCGTCTTGCGGGCGCGTTCGGTAAGGATTTCGAAGGCGGATTCGCGATCGACATCCTGATCATAGAGGCCTGCGACCGGGCTTGTGGCAAGCATCGCCTTGCGTTCGGCATCCGTCAGCGGGCCAACCCGACCAGATGGCGGACGCACCAGCGTGCGCTCGACAATCGATGGTGCGCCCTTGTCGTGCAGCGTGGAAATCAGCGCTTCACCGGTGCCGAGCGTGGTGATCGTGTCGGCCGTGTTGAAGGCGGGGTTCTGGCGGAATGTGTCGGCGGCGGTTCGAACCGCTTTCTGTTCGCGCGGTGTATAGGCGCGCAAAGCGTGCTGAACGCGGTTGCCAAGCTGGGCGAGGACCGTTTCGGGCACATCGAGCGGGTTCTGGGTGACGAAATAGACACCGACACCCTTGGAGCGGATAAGGCGCACCACCTGTTCCACGCGCTCGACGAGAACTTTTGGCGCATCGTTGAACAGCAGATGGGCCTCGTCGAAGAAGAACACCAGTCGCGGCTTTTCCGGGTCGCCCACTTCCGGCAGTTCTTCGAACAGTTCAGACAGCATCCACAACAGGAACGTCGCGTAGAGGCGTGGGTTCATCATCAGCCTGTCGGCTGCCAGCACCGAAATCGTGCCGCGACCATCGGTCGAGGTGCGCATGATGTCGGAAATTTTCAGAGCCGGTTCGCCGAAGAAGTGCACGGCGCCCTGTTGCTCGAGTACAAGCAGGCCGCGCTGCAGGGAGCCGACTGATGATTTGGAAATCAGGCCGAACTGGTTTGAAAGTTCGGATGCATTCTCACCCATGTAGTTCAGCAGCGATTGCAGATCCTTGAGGTCAAGCAGCGGCAAACCGCCCTGATCGGCAATCTTGAAGGCAATGTTCAAAACGCCTTCCTGTGCTTCCGAGGCATCCATAAGCCGCGCCAGAAGCAGCGGCCCCATTTCGGCGATGGTGGCGCGGACCCGATGGCCCTTTTCACCGTAGAGATCCCAGAAGATCACTGGCGACTTGCCATAGGCGAAATCTGTGAAGCCGATCTGCTCGGCACGCTTCGCGACCCAGTCTTTCTGTTCACCTTCAGCGGCGATACCGGAAAGGTCGCCCTTGATGTCGGCGCAGAAGACCGGAACGCCTGCTTTGGAAAAGCCCTCGGCAAGAACCTGCAGCGATACGGTCTTGCCCGTACCGGTTGCGCCGGTAATCAAACCGTGGCGGTTGCCGAATTTCAGCTCCAGATATTCGCCCTTGTTCAGGCTGTCGTCCGGATTGCGGCTGGTCCCGATATAGAGCTGTCCGTCCTGCAACATTGACTGGTTTCTCCCGACGCGAATTGTAACCTGTTCATAGTTTGGTTGCGATGATCTTATAAGGACAGTTTGAAGGCGCAACAACTGCTTGATGGCGATGGATAAAAACCGCCTCTAAAGTTGTTCCCAAGCCTGACGTGGACTTGAACCAGTGTGTGTATTGTTTTACGTTGACGTTAACGTCATTATTCGATGTTGACGTCGTTTTTCAACAGGAGGCAAGAATGAACGAAGTCGTGAGCCAGATCGCTGACAAGGTGGGAATCAGCCCGGAACTGGCCGAAAAATCGCTTGGTATGATGCTTGGTTTTCTCCAACGCGAAGCCGAGGACGGCCCGGTTGCACGCATGATCGAAGCGATCCCTGGTGCCAGCGAACTCGTCGCGCAGTTCAACGGCGAAGGTTCCGGCGGCGGCGGTCTTCTCGGCGGCCTGATGAGCGCCATTGGTGGTGGCGGCATCATGGGTCTCGGCCAGCAACTGATGAGCCAGGGCCTTGGCATGGGCGAAATTTCCGCTCTCGCCAAGGAAACCATTTCGGTCGCTCGCCAGTACGCAGGCGATGAGGTTGTCGATCAGGTGGTTGCTTCCGTTCCCGGCCTCAGCCAGTTCGTCTGATCTGATCCGGCACGCTACTCCGCTATCGGGCGTGGTGGATGTTCTTTGAACATTTGCCGCGCCTTTTCTATTTCGGCATGATGGGTTTCGGCCCAGATCCACACGCCGCAAAATGCACTGCCAAGCGTCCTGCCGAGATGCGTGAGGCTATAATCGACATGCGGCGGGATAACCGGATGCACGGTGCGCTGCACCAGCCCGTCACACTCCATCTGTCGTAGAGTTTTGGTCAGCATCTTCTGGCTGATATTGCCGACCAGTCTGCCAATCTGGGTAAAGCGAAGCGTGCCGTTTTCTTCCAGCGCTTCCAGGATCAGCATGGTCCACTTGTCGGCCACCTTGGAAATGATGTCCTGAACAAGCGCTTCGATCACCGGATCGGTGTGATCCGGTGGCGGATGCTGTCGTCTGTTTTCGATGTCCGGATCGGCCAGATGCCTTTTCACGTCGACACTCTCCTTTTGGTAAGTATAAATCTTTTGGGTGCCTACTTTCGAATGGAGAGTATCATAGCTAGTTTTTCTTCATCCAACAAGGAAAGCCACGAAGGAAGGATTTTCCCATGAAGACGACAGGCAACACCATTCTCATCACGGGCGGCGGTTCAGGTATCGGTCGCGCGCTTGCCGAAGCCTTTCATAATCTGGGCAACAGGGTCATCATCTCCGGCAGACGCAAGGCGGTGCTGGACGAGGTGACTGCCGCGAACCCTGGTATGGCGTCAATGGTAATGGACGCGACCGACGCCGAGGGTATCAACGCATTTGCGAATGCGCTGGTGAAGGAGCATCCATCCCTTAACGCGGTCATTAACAACGCCGGCATCATGAAACCCGAAGACATCACTACGGCGCCGGATTATCTCGCCATTGCCGAGGAGACGATTGCCACCAACCTGCTGGCGCCGATCCGGCTGACGGCGGCGCTGCTGCCGCATTTTCTCAAACAGCCGAGTGCGACTGTACTTACCGTCTCCTCAGGATTGGCCTTCGTGCCGATGGTGTTGACGCCGACCTACAGCGCCACCAAATCGGCCATCCATGCCTACTCTGTAACGCTGCGGGAGCAGTTGAAAGACACTGCGGTTGAGGTGATCGAGATTGTTCCGCCCTATGTCCAGACGACATTGATGGGCGAGGGCCAGGCCAGCGATGAACGGGCCATGCCGCTCGAGGCATTCATCTCCGAGGTCATGGATATCCTGACAAACCGTTCGGATGAAAAGGAAGTGGTGGTGGAGCGCTGCAAGCCACTGCGTTTTGCCGCTCAGAATGGCAATTTCGATCAGGTCTTCTCGATGATCAATGGCATGCACCCCTGACGGCAAATGGATGTCATTGCGAGCCTGTCCATGATAGGCTCGCCATCCTTTCCGGGAGTGTGGTTCATGGGCAGCAGGCAATTCGTTATGCCGAAAACATCGATGCCAGGCGTTGCTGCAGTCATTGCGGACAGCGACCGTTCTTTCCCCCGGCACATGCATGACCAGTTCGGTATCGGTCTGGTGGAGCGTGGCGCGCAGAAGTCCCAGAGCGGTCGCGGTCAGGTCGAAGCTCAGGCGGGCAACCTCATTACCGTCAATCCCGGCGAAGTTCACGATGGTATTCCCTTGGGGCAGGGCGGTCGCTCCTGGACGATGCTCTATCTCGATCCTGAAGTCGTTCACGCGGCGGTTTCCGACATTGAGGAAAAGCAGAACGGCGGTTTTGAATTCGTCTATCCCGTTGATGTGCGTCCTCTCGCAAATCGTTTCCGCTTACTTTTTGCGGCGATGACAGCACGCGACGATGCGATGCGATGCGAAGAAACCCTGCTCACATTGATGAGCGCAGTCTTCGAGAAACCACGGCCGTTGTATGTCAGAGCGGCACCCGAGGCAATGAACAGGGCGCGAGAGATGATCGACGACAGCCCGGAGAGGCAGTTTCTTCTTGCCGACCTGGCTGGTGAGGCTGGTATGAGCCGTTTTCGTTTTCTGCGGTCTTTTGCGCATGTGACGGGCCTGACCCCGCATAACTATCTGCTACAACGTCGCGTTCAGGCTGCGCGACGACTGTTGGCGCAGGGAATGGCGCCGGCTGAGGCCGCGTTGACTTCAGGTTTTTCCGACCAGAGTCATCTGAACAGGGTTTTTGTGCGCTATTTCGGCGTCACGCCAGCCGCCTATCGTGCCGCTCTTTCCTAAGTTCATATCTGCAATTTCGTCCAAGACGGCGCAAAGCCGCATCGTCATTCTTGGCTTTCACTTCAAAAGGATAGCCTCATGACGTTCGAATTCCTGCTCACCTCTCTCATTGTCGTGGCTTCACCCGGAACCGGCGTGGTCTACACGCTCGCTGCCGGACTTTCTCAGGGTGCAAGGGCAAGTATTGTTGCGGCACTTGGCTGCACGCTCGGCATCCTGCCGCATCTGCTGGCGGCGGTTACAGGCCTTGCCGCAATCCTGCATGCCAGCGCGACTGCGTTTAGCGTCATCAAATATCTCGGCGTCGCCTATCTTCTCTACATGGCGTGGAACACATTGAGGGAAAATGGCGCGCTGCGTGTGGACGAGCAGCGGCAGAGCAAAAGTGTCACCAAGATTGTGGGCGAAGCGGTGCTCATCAATCTTCTGAACCCGAAACTGTCTATCTTCTTTTTCGCGTTTCTGCCGCAGTTCATCGCCGCCGAGACAGTAAAGCCCACCTCGCAGATGACCGTCCGTGGTCTGGTTTTCATGGCCATGACCTTTGCGGTTTTCGCACTCTACGGCTGTTTTGCCGCTTCCGTCAGACAGCAGGTGGTTTCACGCCCTGCTGTGCTTACCTGGCTACGGCGCAGTTTCGCCGCAGCCTTTGTTGCACTCGGCGCCAAGCTTGCCTTGACGCAGAGATAGCGCAAAACGGGTCTCAGTTATCCCATTCCGGCGCCAGATGGCCGGGGCTGACAATGCGGCCGTCCGGCTTCGCCAATGCGTGGATTTCCTGCATCTCCTCTGGCGTCAGGGCAAAATCGAAGATGTCGAAATTCTCTTTGAGACGGCTTTCAGTGGCCGTCTTGGAAAGCGCGATGACATCTGATTGCTGCACAGCCCAACGCAAAGCGACCTGTGCGGCGGTTTTGCCGTGGTGCGCGCCAATATCCTTCAGCACTGGATCGTTCGGCACAGCGCCGTTTGCCATCAGATAATAGGCGGTGATGGAGAGACCGTTTTTGCGGGCAGCGGCAATCACCTTCGTCTGGTCGAGGTAGGGGTGGTATTCGACCTGGTTGGTGGCGAGCGGCGTATCGGAGAGTTTTACGGCCTCTTCCGTCAGGGCCACGTTGAAGTTCGAAATGCCGATGTTGCGGGCTTTTCCGGCCTTGCGAACTTCGTTGAGCGCGCCGATACGCTCAGCCAGCGGCACGTCGCTTTTCGGCCAGTGCAGCAGCAGAAGATCGACATGATCGGTTTTCAGTTTTTGCAGGCTTTCATCGACCGAAGCCAGGAAATCGGCGTGGCGATAGCGGTCGACCCAAACCTTGGTCGTGACGAAAAGATCAGCGCGCGGAACACCTGAAGAGGCCAGGACCTCACCAACGGCCGCTTCATTCTGATAGATCTGCGCCGTGTCGACATGGCGGAAACCAAGTTTCAGCGCTTCCGGCAGGACGCGTCTCACATCGTCTTCCGGCATACGGAACGTGCCGAAACCGAGTGCTGGGATATTCGCGCCGTTCGCGTTTACAACGTACATCTGTCGTCTCCATCGTCTTTCGGTTTGTCTAAACGGGATTGTCTGGCGGGGAAGGCCTGGAAAGCCTCCCCCTATTAACGGCTGCAAACGGCACGAGTTTCAAGCAAAAGATGTCTTTCTTCCGCAAACCCTACATCAACACGTAGTCGACCGGGCGAGGATAGGCTGGAAGATCGGTTTCGCCCATGCCTTCACGCAGGTTGATTTCGATGGTGCTGGCGAGCACACGGATCGGCAGTGCGTTCAAGCCTTCACCGAACGGTTCTTCCAGCTCGTCCGAAAGTGCGTCGAGCCCGAAGAAGGTGTAGGCAATAAGGGCGCTGGTGAAAGGTGTTGCCCAACCAAGTAGGTCGGTGAAGCCGAACGGCAGCAACAGACAGAAGAGATGCGCTGTTCGATGGAGAAGCAGCGAATATCCGAAAGGAACCGGCGTGTGGCGGATACGCTCGCATGAGGCCAGCGCGCTGCCCATCTGCTGGACGGTGCTATCGAGCATCTGGAGCTGGATATCGCTGATTTGTGCCTTCGCATTTGCGCTGAACAGGTCCGAGGAGAGCGCCCGCAGCAAGGTTTCCGGCTTGTTGCGGCTTTGGGCATAACGCTCGGAAAGATCGGCCGGAATGAGTTTGATGATGGCGCTTTTGTTGCCGCTGGGGCGCAGGAAGCTGACCATCTCGTGACAGAAGGCAATCGTCACGTCGATGACCCTGCGGCGTTCGACGGGATCGGAAACATCCTTGCGCATCTCCAGCATTTCACTTTGTCGCCCGAAGGTCCGCGCCGCCATGATAAGAACGCCCCACTGTTTGCGTGCTTCCCACCAGCGGTCGTAACAGGCATTGGCGCGAAAGCCGAGGAAGACGGAGAGCGCAATACCCAGCAAAGAAAACGGTGCACCGTTGAACGCCGGAATAACATCCGGGCGATCCTTGTGCGCCCAGACGACAAGCGCGGACAGGAGAAAAACAGCGAGTACCTGCGGAAATATACGGCCGACGATGGAGCCGCGCAGGATGAAGAACAGTTGAAGAAGACTCGGACGGGGACGGACGATCATGGATGGAACTCGAATGGAAAAAGGGGCTGTGGCCAAGGAATCTGGCTGGCGCCTATTCGCGCCTGAAAAATGACATTTGCCAGTCCTCATTCGCGCGCCGGCACGGGACATATTGCCGCAATGTCCTTGCCGGGAAAATCCCCTTTCGACCTTGTTGAGCTGAAGTGTGTGTTGGGCTTGCGACGAACAGTGGTGAAGGGGTAACAACCACAAGGTCAAAACGCCACATGGTCGAGGGCGGGCAGGGAGGAAAGTCGCGTGTCGCGTTCACAACGCCTTCTTGATCTGCTGCAGGTCCTGCGTTCCCACCGTATGCCAGTCAGTGGTGCGACACTCGCCGCTCAAACCGGCGTCAGCCTGCGCACGCTCTACCGGGATATCGCGACATTGCAGGCCCAAGGGGCGGATATCGAGGGAGAGGCGGGTGTCGGTTATGTGCTGCGTCCCGGTTTCATGCTGCCACCGCTGATGTTTTCGCAACAGGAGATCGAGGCGCTGGTCCTTGGCTCCAGATGGGTGGCGGGCCGGGCAGACGACAGGCTGGCGGATGCTGCGCGTGCCGCCCTCGTCAAGATTGCGGCCGTACTTCCCGACACGTTGCGCGAGGAACTGGACAATTCCGCTTTGCTTGTCGGCCCCGGTCAAACACTGGTCGCGTCGCGCATCGATCTGGCCGACGTGCGAAACGCCATCCGCGTCGAGACGAAGGTGGTTTTGACCTACCGCGACGAAAAGGGAGATCTGACGAAGCGTGTGGTCTGGCCTTTCGCCCTGGCTTTTTTCGATCTGGTGAGGGTGGTGTTGGCGTGGTGTGAGACGCGTCAGGATTTCCGCAGTTTTCGCACAGATCGCATTGAGGGCTTCGGCACGATGGGAGAGCGTTATCCGCGTCGTCGCCAGACCTTGCTGAAGCAATGGCGTGAACGCGAAAAAGAACAACGGCGCCAACAGCATGCTGACAAAAACTGACAGCATGGGGGTCTAAAAAGGGCTCATCCACAACAAAGGAGATAGCCATGACCCACCCCGATTTCACCATTCTCTATGTCGACAATCCGCCTGCAAGCAGCAGTTTTTACAAGGGTTTGCTAGGTGTTGAACCGGTCGAAGCCTCGCCGACCTTTTCCCTGTTCATTCTCAACAACGGCATGAAGCTTGGCCTCTGGTCCCGCCATGCGGTGGAGCCGAAGGCCGCGGCTGCTGGCGGTGGTGGCGAACTGGCGTTCAGGGTTGCCAATGACGCAGACGTGGCGGAAACCCACGCTGCCTGGAAGGCCAAGGGACTGGCTATTCTGCAGGAGCCGACGGTGATGGAGTTCGGCAGGACTTTTACCGCTGCCGATCCCGATGGTCATCGTTTGCGCGTCTATGCGTTTTCGGGCTGACGGCCTACTTCTTTACGGCAACCACAAAAATGCGTGGGAACCGTAGCAGCAATCGGCCGTCCGCCATGGGCGGATAGGCCGCAGCGATCCGGGCGGTGTAGTCTTTCAGGAAAGCCGCCTGGTGTTCGTCTCCCGCTGCGGCAAGGTAGGGACGAAGCCCGGTGCCCTTCACCCATTCGACAATGGCATTCGCATCAGCCATCGGATGATTATAGATCGTGTGCCATACATCGACCCGCACGGATTTCGGGATCAGCCGGTCGAAATAGGCTGATGGCGACGGTAGCGGCTTACGGCGCAGACGGCCCCCAGCAAATGCCTCGCTCCACGGGCCGGCCGCACCTGTTTCCTCCATCATCACATGCGTCGGTTCGGTCAGATTGTCCGGCATCTGCACGGCAAGCACGCCGCCGGGTGAAAGACTGTCCATCAACCTCTCCAGAACGGACAGATGGTCGGGCACCCATTGAAAAACCGCGTTGGCATAGAGAAGATCAGCCGGTTGCGGCGGTTTCCACTGCGCAAGGTCAGCTTTGCCGAATTGCGTGTTGGGCAACCTGTCAGCAGCCTTGGCCAGCATGTCGTCATCACTGTCGACGCCCGTGATGACATTGACGCCGAAACGATCGGTCAAAAGTTCCGTAGAGTTGCCGGGACCGCAGCCAAGGTCGTAGCCGTTCATGACGCGTTCGAGCGGCACTTGCGCCAGGAGATCGCGTGCTGCACGGGTCCTCTCATCCTCGAATTTCAGATATTGTTGCGCCGACCAGACCATGATGTCCTCCTGCTGAAAGCCGAATGGGGCTGAAACATCGCATGCGCCATGCCTCGTCACCACCGGCTAATTCATGAATTCTTGTGATGGATATATTCATCAACCGATTGTTCCAGCTTGGAAAATATCATCGCCAAGGCTTGCTGGAGTAATTTTCCATCAAAATCATACATCGTGGAAATAAAAACTTGACCTTGAGGGGCGAGAGGCATTCACTCCGGCCACTTTCAAGACAGGAGACCGTTATGAGCGTCGATACCGCACCCCGATCAACCACCTGGACCTATGTTGACGGTCAATGGCTGCCGGGCAACCCGCCCCTTATCGGCCCGACCTCGCATGCCATGTGGCTGGCCTCGACGGTGTTTGACGGCGCACGCTGGTTTGACGGCGTTGCTCCGGATCTCGACCTGCATTGCCAGCGCGTCAATCGCTCCGCGACCAACATGGGCATGACGCCGACGATGACGGCGGAAGAGATCGAATCTCTGGCGCTGGAAGGCGTGAAGAAATTCGATGGCAAGACCGCTATTTACATCAAGCCGATGTACTGGGCCGAACATGGCACACCCGGCAGCGTGGTTGCGCCTGACGCGGGTTCCACGCGTTTTGCGCTTTGCCTTTTCGAAGCCCCGATGGATGCCGGCAAGCCCCTGACACTGACGGTTTCGCCGCTGCGTCGTCCGTCTCCGGAAACCGCGATGACGGATGCCAAGGCTGGCAGCCTTTATCCCAACAGCGGTCGTGCCATCCTTGAGGCCCGTTCGCGTGGTTTCGACAATGCGCTGATGCGCGATATGAATGGCAATGTTGCCGAGACGGCGGCCTCGAACATCTTCATGGTCAAGGACGGCGTTGTTATGACGCCGGTCCCGAACCGCACCTTCCTCGCAGGCATTACCCGTTCGCGCGTTATCGGTCTTCTGCGCCAGGCAGGTTTCGACGTCCGCGAAACCACTTTGTCGGTTGATGATTTCCGCGCAGCCGATGAAATCTTCTGCTCCGGCAACTATTCCAAGGTTTCGCCGGTCACCAAGCTCGATGATCGTGAATTGCAGGCCGGACCGGTCGCGCGCAAGGCGCTCGACCTTTACATGGACTGGGCACGTCTCGGCAGCGACGTATAAGCCGGATTCGAAATTCGAACACCGAATAAAGCCCGTGCCAACAAGCGCGGGCTTTATTTTTTCGCCAAAGCCGGTAGTGCAGCGGCAAGGGCCCGCAGCGGCGCCGTCATGTGTTTATCGCGGCGAAGTGCTAGTGCGATGCGGCGCTCGACGGGCGGCGCCAGGGAGCGCCATGCCAGCCCCGAAAACTCGTCCTTCTGTTCGACCGCCATGCGCGGCACGATGGCGATGCCGAGGCCGGCTTCGGTCAATTTCTTGATGGCCTCGACGCTGCCAAGCTGCATGGCAGGCTGCACGGCACGCTCACTTGCTGAAAACCATTGATCCGTAAGCTTGCGGGTATTGCCGCCCTCATAAAGTAGGAGCGGTTGTGCGGAAAGGAAGGACGCGTCCATTGCCTGATCGGCCGGGAAGCTGTCGAGTGGGAACGCCGCGACCATCTCATCCAGATAGATCTCGCGAATATCAAGGCTTCGACCGCTGGCAGGTAGCGCGACCACTGCCGCATCAATGGTGTTGGCTTCCAGATGCCGCAGAATATCGGCAGTGTTTCCTGTCTGAACCTCGATATCGAGGCCGGGCATGGCCTTTCGTATTTTACCGAGAACAGGCGGCAGGAGATAGATGCAAGCGGTTGCTCCGGTGCCGATACGAAGTCGCCCGCTTGCACCGTCGCGGTGCGGTGCGACGGTGTCTAGCGCATGGGCGACCTCCTCGGCAATCCGCCTGGCATGAACGAGAAAATCGAGACCCGCCGCTGTCGGCTGTGCCCGGCGTCCGACGCGTTCGATCAGACGCACACCGAGCTGTTTTTCGAGCAGACGAATATGCAGACTGATGGCGGGCTGCGTCAGTCCAGCCTTATCGGCTGCTGCCGAGAAGCTGCCGAGCTCGGCCACATCCATAAAACTGCGAACCTGCCGCAGATCGACGTCCATGATAAAAGAAAACCTTATCGTTTGTATAAGTTCTATAATCTTTAATTTGTTTCAGCCGCGATGCACAATGGTTTCGTGAATGATTGCAGGACTTATTGAATGACACTTCCGAAAGCGCAAAGCCTCACCATCCGCCCCTGTGAGGAGGCGGATATTCCCGCTATCACGATGATTTACCGCGATGCTGTCCTGAATGGTCGAGCCAGCTTTGAAATTGATCCGCCGACCGTGGACGATATGCTGGCGCGTCGCGCCGCACTGGTGTCGGGTGGCTTTCCGTACATCGTCGCAAAAATGGCAGGGCAGGTGGCGGGATATGCCTATGCCGGCGCCTACCGGGCTCGCCCGGCCTATGGCGCAACGGTTGAAGATTCAGTCTATGTTGATCCAGCCATGAAGGGGCTGGGGATCGGGCGCAGACTGATGGACGCTCTGATCGAGGAAGCAACAGCACGCGGGTATCGGCAGATGATCGCCATTATCGGCGACTCGGCCAATACTGCTTCCATTGGTGTTCACCGCGCAGCCGGATTCGAGCACGTCGGCACATTCCGCTCCATCGGCTGGAAACATGGGCAGTGGCTGGATACCGTGCTGATGCAGCGCCCGCTGGGAGAGAGCGATACGACGCCCCGTTTTTGAGGCGCCGTAAAATTTGATCGTCAGGGTTTGGTCGAACCGGGAATTTCGACCTTCAGCGTGTCACCGGCAAGCTCGCTGCCCAGTTCTGCTAACTTCGTCTTCTTATCATAGACGCAGATGTGACTGATCGTGGCATCCGCACCCTTGGCCTTGCCGGTCAGAATCGCAAGGCCGAAATTCTCGCTGCCGATCGGATCGACAACGGCTTTGGCGTCCTCGATCATTCCCTCGCTTGCGGCAAGGCACTTCGCCTGTACGTCCCCGACGAACTCTTTCCATGCCTCGTCCGATGACGCGGATGCAACGCCTGCGGCAAGCAAAAACAGGGTGGCGGCGACGGCGCTGGTTTTCATCATGGGATTCCTTTTCTATTGCGATGCTGGACGGGCGAACGGATGAGCGAAAAACGGTACGCTTGGCTTGTGAAACAATTGTGGTCGAAAGGGTGTTGAGAGGAATTTTCTCTTTTGTTGGAACATTTTGATAATTCGCAGGTTGCCCAAACAGATCTTCGCTCCTATGGTCCGCTCACACGGTTTCTAGGAGCGGTTGTCCGCTGCAAAAAGGAGTAAAAACCATGGCTTTTGAACTTCCCGAACTCCCTTACGACTACGATGCGCTTGCCCCTTACATGTCGCGCGAGACGCTTGAGTTTCACCACGACAAGCACCACAAGGCATATGTCGACAACGGCAACAAGCTGGCGGCGGAAGCCGGTCTGGCTGACCTGTCGCTGGAAGAGGTCGTGAAGAAGTCCTTTGGTACCAATGCAGGTCTCTTCAACAACGCTGCCCAGCATTACAACCACGTTCATTTCTGGAAGTGGATGAAGAAGAACGGCGGCGGCAACAAGCTGCCTGGCAAGCTGGAAAGCGCCATTGCATCGGACCTCGGCGGCTACGACAAGTTCAAGGCTGATTTCATTGCCGCTGGCACCACGCAGTTCGGCTCCGGCTGGGCATGGCTCTCCGTCAAGAACGGCAAGCTCGAAATCTCCAAGACCGCGAACGGCGAAAACCCGCTGGTTCACGGTGCAGAGCCGATCCTCGGCGTCGATGTCTGGGAACACTCCTACTACATCGACTATCGCAACCTGCGTCCGAAGTACCTGGAAGCGTTCGTCGATAGCCTCATCAACTGGGACTACGTTCTCGAGCGTTACGAAGCCGCTACCAAGTAAGCTTCGCACCCTACTTTCTTCGAACACCCGGCCTTCGTGCCGGGTGTTTTGTTTTTGTGCTGTGCCTGTCACAAGCCTGTCATGGGGCCCGTTTATCGCGGCCCATCATGACTGATATCACGCCCCCGCTGTTCTCCTTCGGCATTGTTGCCGACCCCCAATATGCCGACATTGATCCGCGTCCCGAAATGGGCAGGTATTATGCCGAAAGTCCGCGAAAACTGGCGCAGGCTATTGAGGTCTTTAACGGCCGGGACCTTGCGTTCGTCGTGACGCTCGGCGACATCATCGATCGTGGTTTCGAAAATTACGACACGATGCTGGCGGTTTACGAAGGCTTGCGCCATCGTTCGATCCTGCTGCCAGGCAATCACGATTTCGCCGTTTCGGTCGAGCATCTGCCAAAAATCCATTCGCGGCTCGGGATGCCGTCGCCATGGTACGATTTTGCCATCGGTAAGGTGCGTTTCGTCGTACTGGATGGCAACGACGTCAGCCTGTTTGCACCACCGCTCGATGATCCGCGTCGCAGGGTTGCAAGAGAACGGCTGGACGCCTTGCGCGAAGTTGGTGCGATCAATGCGCAGGACTGGAACGCATCGTTGAGCAACGCTCAGTTCGAATGGCTGGAAGGTGTGGTCGAAAAGGCCGATCTGGCGGGCGAACGCGTGGTGATCTTCTGCCACTACCCGCTGTTTCCCGAAAATGCCCATAACATGTGGGATGCGCCTCGCATCATCGACCTTCTTACGCGCCATGTCTGTGTCGGCGCCTGGTTCTGCGGTCATAATCACGAGGGCAATTACGGTCTCCTGAACGGCAAGCATTTCGTCAATTTCAAAGGCATGGTGGACACGCCCGATGAGAACGCCTTTGCCATTGCCGAGGTCTATGCCGATCGCATCGAGATCACCGGCTTCGGGCGTGAAGAAAGCCGGTCGCTAGGGTTTTGACGTGGCGTTTTTCGGCTGATTGATGTCCCAGCCGCTGATCCAGAGCTGACGCAGCGCTTCGCCTTCGTTTCGAAAGAAGGTGCCTGTCTGGCCGCATGTGACCACGCGGTCGGACCTGAAATTGCGGATCGCCTGTCTCAGTTCGCACCATGCGACGATGTTGGTCGTCTCGGAGTAATAAATGACGGCGATGGGCCTGATACGTCGATGCGTCTGTGTGCTGCTCTCATCGCGATAGGCGATATCCAGTTTTTCTTCGTCCCGCACTGCCCGCCGGACAATAGCAAGGTCGATACCGCTCGGGGTTGGCGCCACGCTGCCCCAGGCATGCAGAGCGTTGGCCGTCAGCGTCCGCGATAATGGCTCGGGCACGGAGGCGGCGATCTTGTCGCTGACCCTTTTGGCCGCCTGTCGCAACTCGGTGTCCGCCGTTCTGCCAATCAGCGCGAGGGCCAGAACAATCGCCTCCGTTTCCTCGATCGAAAACATCAGCGGCGGCAGATTGAAGCCGGGCCGCAGGATGTAGCCGACCCCGCGTTCGCCTTCGATCGGCACGCGCATGGTCTGAAGCGCGACGATGTCACGATAGACGGAGCGTGCGGTGACCTCCAGCGTGTCGGCGATCTGCTGTGCGGTTACCGGTTTGCGGGCCACACGCAGGATCTGGATGATTTCGAACAGTCTCGACGCCTTGCGCATCGCCGTTTTCCTGAAGCTCTTGCTCACTCAACTGACATAACGTTGTCAGTTGCCATTCCCTATAAACGGAAAAACACATTGAGAAACAGGGTGTTTTCTTGATGCGCATTGATCCGATATCGGGAGATACTGACATGAGTTACGCGGAAAATCTCTGGCTTTTCTTTCTGGTGCTTTTTGGCATCGTCATTCTGCCGGGCATGGACATGCTGTTCGTTCTGGCGAGCGCGTTGACGGGCGGCAGGCGAACCGGCCTGTCGGCGGCAAGTGGCATGAGTGCGGGCGGCATTGTGCATTCCCTGTATGGTGCCGTTGGTGTGGGGGCGCTTGCTGTCTGGATACCATCGCTGTTCAAACCGCTGTTGATCGCCGGTGCAGCCTATATGGTCTGGATCGGAATCAGCCTCGCGCGCAGTTCCATCGTCGTGAACGGTGGCGAAGCGGATGCCAGCGTCTCGGCCAGAAAAGCGTTCTGGCGCGCCATGCTCACCTGCCTGTCGAACCCCAAAGCCTATCTCTTCATGATGGCGATCTATCCACAATTTCTCAAACCCGCCTATGGGCCGATCTGGATGCAGGGCGCGGTGATGGGCCTCATGGTCGCGGCAACCCAGTTTGCGGTCTATGGCGGGCTGGCATTAACGGCGGACAGAAGCAGGGCATGGCTTGTTTCCTCGCCTGCTACCACTGTTTTCATCGGTCGCGCTGCGGGTGTGATGCTGGTTGCAGTCGCATTGCTGACACTCTGGGAAGGGTTGTCTTAGGCTTCTGTTTTCACGCGAAATTTCACTTCAATGTGACTTCTTTTTGCCTGACGGAACGGGCATCCTCGCCCCGTTCGTATCAAGCCCGTTACCTGTCGGGATCAAGGAGAGAGTTCATGAAACTGAAAACCATCACGGCAGCGATGCTGTTCGGCTGTCTGTGCGCCGGTGCGGTTTACGCAGCCGGCGAAGTCGAAAAGCGCGAAGGCATGATGAAGCAGATTGGCGGCGCGATGGGGTCGCTCGCCGCCATTTCCAAGGGGCAGAAGCCTTTTGACGCCGAGGCGGTCAAGACTGCCGTGACGACAATCAGCACCAACGCCAAGGCTTTCCCGGACCAGTTCCCGGCTGGCTCCGAAGCTGGCAGTGCGGCAGCACCCGCCATCTGGGAAAATTTCGAGGACTTCAAGGCCAAGTCTGCAAAGCTCGGTGAAGATGCGGACGCGATTCTCGCCAGCCTGCCCGTGGATCAGGCCGGCGTCGCAACCGCCATGCAGAAACTCGGCGCCGATTGCGGTACCTGCCATCAGACCTACCGTCTGAAGAAGTGATGTTCATCGCATCGGGAAAGTCGCCTTCGGGTGGCTTTCTCTTGAGGCGTCGGATCGATCCGGTGCGCTCAGTGCAAATGTGAATGTCGATTGGTCTGAGAGGGGAGAGGGGTATGCCTTCCATCTGGACGAAACTTGCGGGCGGCGCCGTATTGGCCGCAGCCGCTGGTTTCGGTATTTTTATGGTCGTTACGGCGCCGGAGCGGCAGGCGCCAAGCCACTGGGCGAGCCTTGGAGAGCCGGACCTCGCCAACGGCGAGACGCTGTTCTGGGCAGGCGGCTGCGCAAGCTGTCATGCTGCGCCCGGTGTAACAGGTGATGCACTTCTGACGCTTGCCGGCGGTCAGGATCTGCCGAGCCCTTTCGGAACCTTCCGTGTGCCGAACATCTCGTCTGATCCGCAGCACGGTATTGGCGGGTGGACGCTGGCGCAGTTTGGCGACGCCATGACACGGGGCGTCGGCAGGGATGGTGAACATCTTTATCCGTCCTTCCCCTATGCATCCTATGCCAGGATGACCTCCAAGGACATCAACGATCTCTTCGGTTATCTCAAGGCGCTTCCCGCGAGCCAGAACGATGCACCGGGACACGACCTGCCATTCCCGTTCAACATGCGTGTCACCTTGGGTGGCTGGAAATTCCTTTATTTCGATAAAGGCGCCCCTCGTGTCGAACTTGCCAATGCCGATGCCGAACTGCTGCGTGGCCAGTATCTGGTGGAGGGCCCTGGCCATTGTGGCGAATGCCATACGCCGCGCAATGCGCTTGGCGGCTTCCTTGCGGACAAATGGCTGGCGGGCGGTCCCAATCCGGAAGGTGAGGGCAGAATTCCTGACATTACGCCAGCATCGGAAAGCATCGGCGGTTGGGCAGCCGAGGATATCGCAAGCTACCTCGAGACCGGCTTTACACCGGAGTTCGACAGCGTCGGCGGCTCCATGGTCAAGGTCCAGCAGAACATGGCACGGTTGACGGCGGACGACCGGGACGCGATTGCCGCCTATCTGAAGGCTGTTCCGGCGCGTTGAGGTGGAGAGGCATTGACTCTCCACTATCGCCGTCGGATAACAAAACTGTGATGGTTCCTTCCGGAAATCCGGAAGGTGAAAAGGGAACACGATAAGGAGCAATCCCCATTCGTGGCTGCCCCCGCAACTGTGAGCGGAGAGCCTGAAACGGAAATACCACTGGTCGGCTGCATGGCTGGAACCGAAAGGTTGGGCTCATGCGGGGGATAACCCGGCCGGGAAGGTGTTTCAGGTTTTGACCCGCGAGCCAGGAGACCTGCCCTCACGGAAATGTTTATGCCGGCGGGGTGTCCGGAGCAGCAGGATTACAGGGGCAGGTGACTGCGCCTGTGTCAGTCTCGCATTCCCCGTGGTGAATTGTATCGATGCGGTCCTGCGCCTGGATTGGACGCTTGCCCGTTCACAATGGCGCTGATGCGCCGGGAGAGGCTCACCATGTCTATTATCAATCAGAATACCGCCAATGCCGCTGTAACAGCGAAAAGCAGCAGCATTGCCCAATCGCTGACAGCGATCGTTCTCGGCCTTTTCGTCGTCGGTTTCGTCGGCTTCTCGCATGTCGAAGCTGTTCACAACGCAGCGCATGATACGCGCCACGCCAATGCGTTTCCCTGCCACTAAAGCTGAATGATTTCGGGGACTTTGCACCCTGAACGTGAAGCTGCTCCAGAATTTGAGGAAACAGGGCATGATGACGTTCGAAAGCCACTGACGCTTTCGGGTTCATGCTCCTGAGGGGGAAATTGCATGTCGTCTTTTCGCAATATTGTTTTTACGTCGGTGCTGGTCGGCTTGATTGGCGGTGTCGCCGTTTCGGCCATGCAGGCCGTTGGCACCACACCGCTGATCCTGCAGGCGGAAACCTACGAAAGCGCTGGTGGTGAAGCTCCACACAGCCATGACACGGCGCCGGCAACCGATGCGCAAACGACCGCACAGGCTCCAGCCCACACACATGAACATGACGAAGACGCCTGGGCTCCGGCTGATGGTTTCGAACGTGCGGCCTATACAGTCGCAGCCAATGTTCTGACGGCCATCGGTTATGCACTCGTCTTGACCGGTCTCTTGTCGTTGCGCGGCACCAACGGCGGTTGGCGTGAGGGCCTGTTGTGGGGTGTGGCGGGGTTTGCTGCCGTCATGCTGGCACCGATGATCGGTCTTCCGCCAGAACTGCCTGGAAGCCCGGCTGCCGCACTCGCCGCTCGTCAAACCTGGTGGATCGCAACCGTTGCCGCGACTGGCGGCGGTATTGCACTGATCGCTTTCCGACGTGAACCCTGGGCGGCGGTTCTGGCTCTGGTGCTGATTGTCGCGCCGCATGTGGTGGGTGCGCCGCTTCCGCCGGAAGGTGAACATGCGCTGGCGCCTCTGCCGCTGGAGCGTCAGTTCATCGTTGCCGCGACGGTGACGAGTTTCGTCTTCTGGGCATTGATTGGAACGCTAAGCGCCTTCTTCCTGAAGCGTTTCCAGTCGGTTTGACAACATGCGGGACGCGGCAGAATGGAGCGACGAACTCGACGCGCTGCGTTTCGCCGTTCCCGGTCACGGCGCGACCTGCGCCGTGCACCGCCTGGCCTTCAAGGCCCTGTTGAAGGGCGAGCCGGATCAGATGGCCGTTCTTGATTATTTTCAGCAACACAGCGTCGCGTTCATTGCCGCTGCAAAGGCCAAGATCGCCCGCCTGGACCTTCCTCTCGATCGCAGTCTGCATCTCAACAGCCGCGATATTCGTCGCGTGTTAGCTGGCGAGGGCGACGCTGTTAACCCTCGCATCTGCCGCGTTCTGGATCGCGGCAGATAGCTTCTGTCCTACTTCGTGTGTTCCGCTGCGAAAATTCTCAATTCCGCTTCGGCCTCCGGACCAAAGAGGCCAAGGGCTTTGAGAATTTCCGTTGCGAAACTGACCGGTGCGCTGCCCGGCGCCGTGACGATACCGCCGTCGCTGACGGCTTGCGGTTGATCGCGATAAAGACCTTCACCCAGATAGGCTTGATAGGCACGATGCGATGCCAGCGAGTTGCCGGTATGAGCGACATCGTTGAGGATGCCGGTTCCCGCAAGTGCGCTTGCGGCGGCGCAGATCCCACCGATCACACGCCCCTTGTTTCGAAACCGGTGCACAAGGGCACTGATATCCGCGGCCTCGCCTTTTTCCCAACTGAGACCACCGGCGATCACCAGAGCATCGATATTATCTGGATCAAGCGCGTCGTAGCGCATGTCGGGTACGACGTGCATCCCGCCCATGGAAACCACCGGCTGTCCGCTTGGCGACGCATGAACGATGTTCACGCCCAGATAGCTTCGGGCTGCTGCAGTGAGCAGTGCGGGCTCCCAGTCGGCAAAGTCTTGCGCCAAGGCGATAGCGATCCGAGTCATGGCCTTCTCCGTTGAGGATAATCAGGCGATGGATTGCATGTAACGCATGCCGGTGACGGGGCGCGGCACGAAATCCATGTTTTCATAGAAACGATGGGCAGCGACGTTGCCGGTAGCCGCACCAACGGAAAGGTAGTCGCATCCGAGGCGCTTGGCGATATCGCGAGCCCGCGATACAAGGTGCTGCCCGGTTCCATGGCCGCGATGGCCGTCACGCACGAAGAGGTGGTGCAGTTCAAGGCCGCGTCGACCTTCCTGCGCCCTGTAGAGCGGCAGAAGCAGTGCGTAACCGATCAGCTCGCCGTCCGCTTCAGCAACAAGACCGTGAACCCAGGGAAGGGCGCCAAACAGATCGCGTTCCAGCTTTTCGGGTGTCATCACAGATGCATCACCGTGATGAGCGGCAAGCAAGGTGATCATTTCGTTGAGTTCGGGAAGATCGGTCTTGCGCGCGCCGCGAATGATGACGACGGGCGGTCTGGGCAGTGTAAGGGCGCTATCTTCGGTCATTTTTCTGGTCCTTCGGTTCTATTTTTGCCGTCAGGACGCTTGAAAACAACAAAGCCGCCTGACGGCGGCTTGTTGACAATATGATCTGTCGAGCCGCCCTTTACAGGTAGGCCCAAAAGTACGAGCAGGAGATGGGTGCACGTTCGTTGATCATGCGCAATGGATGCTCTCGAATCGGAAATCTGTCAAGTCCGTTTACAATGCAAATCGTGCGGTCGCTGAAAGAATGGCAGCTTCCATCCCCGTGTCACTCGTTGCGTGCCCCGCGCCGTCAATGAGAACGAGTTCACTCCCAGGCCAGGCGGCAGCAATTTCAAAGGCGGTCACCGGCGGACCCTGCAAATCCTGCGTGCCCTGAACAAGCACGCTAGGGATGCCCGCGAGCACCTCTGCCTCTCGGATCAAGGCCCCGTCCTCAATCCAGGCGGAGTGTTGGAAATAATGCGCACAAAGGCGCGCGCGGGTCAGCCTGTAACTATTGTCGCGCCATTTCGCAGGAAAGGCAGCCCCGGCCGAGGATGTTATCGAGCCGGATTCCCAAAGGTGCCATTCCAGCGCGGCGGCTTCGCGAATGGCGACATCGGCATCGGTCAGGAGTTTGTAGTATGCTGCAACCGGATCGCACTGCATCTCCGCATCCGGTATGGCGGCGATAAATCGCTGCCACTGCCGGGGGAGAAACATCGATAGGCCTTTGTAGAGCCACTCGATTTCCATTTTTCGCGTTGTGGTGACGCCAGCCAGCACCATGACGCGGACATGTCGGGGGAAGCGTTGGGCATAGGCCAGCGCCAAGGTCGACCCCCACGACGTGCCAAACACCATCCAGCTTTCAATGCCGATGGATGCCCTGATGGCCTCCATATCGTCGATCAGATGATGAGTCGTATTATGTTCGAGGCTCTTCGCTGCGTTCGGGGTGCTGAGCCCGCATCCTCGTTGGTCGAACTGTATGATGTGATAACGCGACGGATCGAAATATCGCCGCGCTGATGCCGACATGCCGGAACCAGGACCGCCATGCAGCAGGAGAGCTGGAAGTCCCTTTGGCGTACCAGACAGGGTCAGGTGCAGTCGGTGTCCATCGGAAACGTCGAGGAACCGCGTTTCATAGGGTTCGATGGCGGGGAAGATGTCGGTCATGCAGCGTATCTCTTTGAGGGGAGAGGAGCGCAGTAACATGCGGTGAGTGACAGTTGCGTGTCACCAGCCAAGGTCATCTATCGATCAGTGCTCGCCGTGGCACATGCCGTGGTCGGAGAGCGCGCGGATCACATAGCAATCCTCGATCGAATGGCCGTCGCAGTGCGAGACGATGCGCTCAAGCTCGTGTTCGAGCTTTTTCAGCCGTGCAATTTTTTCTCGGACATCTGCGAGATGTTCGGCGGCGATACGGTCCGCACCTTCGCAGGGCATTTCGCGGTGTTGGCTGAGCGCAATGAGTTCGCGAATGGCGTCGATATTAAGCCCGAGATCGCGGGCATGGCGGATGAAGGCCAGACGTTCCAGATCGGTCTTTTCGTAACGGCGCTGATTGCCCTCGGAGCGATCCGCCTCGCGGATAAGTCCCATCTGTTCGTAATAGCGGATGGTCGGCACCTTGACGCCGGTGCGTTTGGAAAGTTCACCGATCGAATACATCTATCTCTCCAGAGCTCTAGTGACTGGAGAGATAGGTTTTTCCTGGAGAATTGCAATATTACAGCGACAATACCGTCCGCTGTTCTTCACCGGCCTGCTCGGCTTTTTGATTGTCAGGGTCGAGCGAGCGCTTGATCACGTCTGCAATCTTGTCCTCGATGGCCTTGCGTTCGTCAGCCGGCATTGCCGCAAGTTCGTCTTCCGAAATGCCCATCTGCTCAAGAGCTCTTGCGCGGATCATTTCGGCAGGCGTCATTTGCGACCATTCCTGCAGTTCGGCCAGCAGGCGGTCGTCGGAAGAGGTGTCTGCCGCCTCGCCAGAGAGCGTGGTGCGGACCGCATTCGCGCTGTCCAGTTCCCAAAGTGCAGAAGCAAGAGACGAAGAGCTGATGCTGGCGATGCTGTCGCCACTGTCGGATGCGGACTGGCCGGCGGTGGCCGGTTGCGCCGTCGACACGCTGGGAGAGGTGAACCCGGCATCGGCTATCGACTCACGAGTTCTGTATCGTGTCAGATAGTAGCTGTCTGAAGTCGAGATGGTGGTCACTGCGATTCTCCTTCCTGCGACCCGAATGACCAACAGGTAGATTCCGAAGCATTCGCGAGGGTTGCGTCCCACCGGCGCAGCGCAAGAGAATGCAGCTTCTCATTCCGATATCCTTATAGTATACCCCCCTATGCTATATGGAGGGTGACGATGTCCCACACGATCAGATACAAGGACAAGCTTCTGGCTCGCATCCGCCGCCTCAAAGGGCAGATGGAGGCCGTGGAACGAGCGCTTGAGGCGGGCAAACCCTGCGGTGACGTCCTGCAACTGTTGGCGTCCGTGCGTGGTGCCCTGACCGGTCTGACAGGGGAAATCATGCAGGAGCACCTGCATGAGCATGTCGTGCATGCTGAAAATGAAGACGAGCGGGCAAAGGCGGCGGAAGAGCTGGCTGCGGTGCTCAAGACCTATATCCGGTAATTGAAGACGGGGCGCTGCATCATGACGATGACGACAGACACATTGACAACAGCTTCACACGAGCACGTTTTTCTTGGCGATAATCACGAGCGCAACGAAAAGCGTGTCTGGATGGTCATCGCGTTGACGACGGTGATGATGGTGGCCGAAATCGTCGCGGGCAACTGGTTCGGTTCCATGGCGCTGACCGCAGACGGCTGGCACATGTCGACCCATGCCGGTGCCATGTTGATCTCTGCACTGGCCTATATGTATGCCCGCCGCGAGATCAAAAATCCGCGCTTCACCTTCGGGACCGGCAAGTTCGGTGATCTCGCAGGTTTTGCCAGCGCGGTCGTGCTGGCCGTTGTTGCGCTGATGATTGCCTGGGAAAGCGCCCTGCGGTTTGTCTCTCCGGTCGAGATCGATTTCAATCAGGCGATCCTCGTCGCCATCATCGGTCTCATCGTCAACCTTGTCAGTGCCTGGTTGCTGAAGGACGATCATCACCATCACATAGGTCATGACCACGATCATGGAAGTCATGCGCATCACGGCAGTCACGCCCATCATGGGGATCATGCCCATCACGGTGAACACGCGCATCATGGCGGCAAGGATAACAACTTGCGCGCCGCCTATCTGCATGTGCTGGCCGATGCACTGACCTCTGTTCTGGCCATCGTTGCGTTGCTGCTTGGCAAGTGGAATGGCTGGTCGTTTCTCGATCCTGCCATGGGCATCGTCGGCGGGTTGGTGATTGCCCGTTGGTCGTGGGGTCTGATCCGCGTCACGGCGGCGACACTTGTTGATGCCGTGCCGGTGACGGAAGATCTGCCGAAGGAAATTCGAGAGAAGGTAGAGACGGCCGAAGACCGGATTACCGATCTGCACGTCTGGCAGGTCGGGCCGGGGCATCATGCCGCAATCGTCGCCATTCGTTCCGAGGCACCACAGGCGCCTGCCTTCTACAAACAGAAGCTTGCGGCGATAGATGAGCTTTCGCACATAACGGTCGAAGTCAGTCCGCTAACGGCCTGAAAAGAATCGACCTAGTCGTCGTACTCGGAATAGGCGCTTCGAACCCACTGGACCTGTGCTTCCGCCTTGTCCTCGGCGGAGGCCGGCGTGGGGCTGTCCTGATAGGTGGGGGCGTTGGCACTGCCCACGGCCCACAGCACATTGGCCAGCGAGGTGGAGAGCACTGTACTGGAAACGGTGGGGTTGCCAGGGCCGCGCTTCACGGCCTGTTCTTCGGCGGCATTCTGTTGGCTGCCGCCCTTGTCTATGTCCCGGACACGTCCTTGATAATTGTATCCGCTGAGGCTGCTATCGATCTGCATGGCAGTGATTCCGCGTTTATAAGTTAACAAATGGTTAACGCGGACAGCTTGTGCGAAGCTTGCAGATGCTGCGTTGCAGCGACGTATTGGCTTGACAGCAGAGGAAGTGCTGCTTCGTTTTTGCGTTTCCGGGGCTTGCAAAACAGCAAAAAGACGTGAGCCGGACCGATTCCCTCAAAAAACGCCGCGCGTCCTTTCGAACGCACGGCACTTGAATAGTCGCGTATGGCGCATCGCAATACGCCACGGATGGGCCAATCAGGCCAGTTGTTTTTCCGGCGCTTTCTCCGGGGTTTTGTCGTCTGCCACGGCCTGCTCTTCTGGTTCCTGATCCGGTTCTGCTTCCGGTTCCTGCACTGCAGGCGTTACCATCGCAGCCACCAGGGTTTCGATGCCAATGGTGCCGACCGGCTTGCCATCTTCGTCAACCACGTGCGCGGTTGTTTCATTGGCTTCGGAAAGATCGCGAGCAATGGTTTCCAGCGTTGCCGTTTCCGGCACCGGCATGCCTTCCGGCTTGGCCACCAGCGGCTCCATTACCGTCGTCGCCTGCAACACACGGCCACGATTGACGTCACGCACGAAGTCGCTGACATAGCCGTCGGCCGGCGAAAGGATGATGCTCTGGCCGTCACCCTGCTGCACGACTTCGCCGTCTTTCAGAATGGCGATGTGATCTCCCAGACGCAGCGCTTCATCCAGATCGTGGGTGATGAAGACCACCGTCTTTTGCAGTTCCTGCTGCAGTTCAAGCAGCATCGTCTGCATGTCGACACGGATCAGAGGGTCAAGCGCCGAATAGGCTTCGTCCATCAGCAGAATGTCGGCGTCATTGCTCAGTGCGCGGGCAAGGCCAACGCGCTGCTGCATGCCGCCGGAAAGCTGGTTCGGGTAGTAATCCTCATATCCGGCCAGGCCGACCCGCTCCAGCCAGTAACGGCCTTTCTCTTCGCTCGTCTTGCGCGGCACGCCCTGGATATCGAGCCCGTAGACGCTGTTTTCCAGCACGGTACGGTGCGGTAGCAGGCCGAACTTCTGGAACACCATTGCCGTCTTGTGGCGGCGAAACTGGCGTAGCGCCGAGGCATTCATCGAGCAGATGTCTTCCCCGTCATACAGTACCTCGCCGGCGGTCGGGTCGATCAACCGGTTGATGTGACGGATCAGAGTGGATTTACCGGAACCCGAAAGCCCCATCACAACGGTAATCTTGCCGCCCGGCATCGTGATGTTGATGTTGTTCAGACCGAGCACGTGGTTGTGCTTGTCGTTCAGCTCGGTCTTGTCCATGCCGGCGCGAACCGCTTCGAGGTATTTCTCAGGATGCTTGCCGAAGATCTTGTAGAGATTCTTGATTTCGATGCTTTTAGCCATGGCTGACCTCGCGATGTTTCTGGAGACGTTTGCCGAATGCCTGGCTGGCGCGGTCGAACATGATGGCGATGGCCACCAGCGCGAAACCGTTCAGGAAACCGATTGTGAAGAACTGATTGTTGATGGCTTGCAGCACGTTTTTGCCAAGACCGCCGACGCCGACCATGGAGGCCACGACGACCATGGCAAGTGCCATCATGATGGTCTGGTTGATGCCGGTCATGATCGTGGGCAGCGCCAACGGAAGCTGGACATTGAACAGCTTCTGGCGGTTTGACGAACCGAAAGCATCGGCCGCCTCAAGCACTTCACGATCCACCAGCCGGATGCCGAGGCTCGTCAGTCGAATGACTGGCGGAATGGCGTAGATGACAACCGCGATCAGGCCGGGCACCTTGCCGATGCCGAAGATCACCACGACCGGGATGAGATAAACGAAACTCGGCAACGTCTGCATCACGTCGAGCACCGGATTGATGATGCGCTGCATGCGATCCGAGCGGCCCATGACGATGCCAAGTGGCAGGCCAATGACCATGGCGATGAGGGTGGCGATGGCGACAATGGAAAGCGTCGTCATCGCATCACGCCACAGACCAACCGCGCCTATCAGGCAGAGCGAGAGAGCGGTGCCGGTGGTGATGCGGAAACTGCGACCTGCAAGATGCACAAGGGCGAGAATACAGAGAAAGATGATGATCCATGGCGTCTGGATGAAAAACCGTTCCGATGCGTTCAGGAAGAGCTGCAGCGGGTGCACGACCGTATCGATGATGTCGCCATAATTGCGAACGATGTCGCGGAACCCGTCATCGATTGTTTTGCGCGCCACGCGCATGGTGCTGTTGCCAATAGCCGGAAACTTGCACAGCATGTCCGGCATGTAATCACATAAGGCCATTATTGTTGTTTTCCTTATTGTCGCTCACGGGAGCGGAGTAGCGGCCGCCAGAGGGGCGGCATGTCTTGGACATGCCCATAGCCGCTCAAACCACGGGCGGTTTGAAGGGATAGGGGCGAACGAAGGCTTCCGCCGGGTGGTGTTCCCGGCGGCTGCATGGTTTGTCTGTTCAGGCTCAGATCGATGCCTTGATCTTTTCGGCGACTTCCGGCGAAACCCACTTCGTCCAGATTTCCTCGTGGTTTTCGAGGAAGTACTGTGCGCCGTCTTCGTTGGTGCCCTGGTTTTCATCCATCCAGGCAAGGATTTCGGCGACGGTGGTGTTGTCCCACTGGCGCGCCTTGACGTAGTCGGCAGAGGCGCCGGCCTTTTCGGCAAAGTCCTTGGTCACGACGGTAAACACATCGGCGACCGGGTAGGCGTTCGGCTTCGGATCGGCGCAATCCACTTTGGCCGTGCAGGCATCAAAAGCTGCACGGTCGAGTTCCACGCCGTCATCCAGCTTTACCATCTCGTATTTGCCGAGGATGGCAGTCGGTGCCCAATAGTAACCTAGCCAGCCCTGCTTCTTCTCGAAAGCATTGGCGATGGAGCCATCGAGACCTGCGGCTGAGCCTGTGTCGACGAGCGTGAAGCCCTTCTTGTCGCCTTCGCGCGCCTTGTAGAGGTTAGCCGTCGTCACCTGGCAATTCCAGCCAGACGGGCAATTGTGGACGGCGCCCTTGCTCGCATCTTCCGGGGCAGGGAAGAGTTCGGGATGCTTCAGTGCGTCCTCGACAGTCTTGATCTCAGGATTTGCGTCTGCAACGAATTTCGGGATCCACCATCCTTCAACGCCGCCGTCAGTCAGGATTTTGGTGGCTTCAACCAGGCGGCCTTCCTTGATGGCTGCATCGAGCGGATCACGAACGGCGTTGACCCACAGTTCCGGCGCCATGTCCGGTTGACCCTTTTCATTCATGGAAGCGAAGGTCGGCATGGTATCGCCACTGACGATGTTGACCGTGCAGTCGTAACCGTTTTCCATGATGAACTTGTCGACATACGCTGCGACACCGGCCGATGCCCAGTTCATTTCGGCGATGGAGATTGAGCCGCATTCTTCGGCGGCGTTGGCGGAACTTGCTGCACCGGCAGCGACGAAAAAGCCCGTTACGAGAATGGTCGAGGCGAGGAGTTTCTTCATGGTTATAAGACCCCCAAGTCTAATGCAGTGTTTTCAACAGGCATACCGGGGCACTGCAAAGCCCGGCCTGCCAGAACATCGGCGCGAAAATCACGATGATTTTCGAAAAGCGCGATGCATTGCGAAACCCACGAAGAACCGTTCATGCCGGTGCTCCAGGGCAGACTGACATGGCGCTGGAAAAGCTGGAAAAGACCAGCTGAAAGAATAGTCGCAAGGCAAGCGACGAGAGCGCCGCGAAACCAGCGGCGAAAATGCGCATAAGTATGTCGACGAGCTGAATAATACGGCTGAAACGTGATATTGCAACCCGAAACGCCGCATTGCTGCCATGCACATGATTGGCGGAACATTTTTCGGATTCGATTATACTTTGAATTTTGGTGATTTATTCTTTTTATTTTCTTGATCTATAAATACAAAAGAATAAAAATTCTACCGTCCAGAATAGCGTGTTTAATGTCCGGCAAGTAGTAAAATTATTTGGAAAAATTGTCTCGTAAATCGCCGCACATCGGAATTTTTTCTCCGATAGCGCGGTGGCGGCGGCCCGTTTCGGCCGTCCGCCACTCTTTTCGTCAGATGGCAGTCTTGTTCGCCACCTTCAGCGCGAAGGCATATTCGAAGGCTATTTCTTCAAGCCGCTGGAAACGGCCGGATTTACCGCCATGGCCCGCTGCCATATTGGTCTTGAGCAGGATCGGGGCGCTGCCAACGGTTTTTTCGCGCAGCTTCGCCACCCACTTTGTCGGTTCCCAATAGGTGACGCGTGGATCGGTCAGACCGGAAATGGCAAGGATCGGCGGATAGGGCTTCGCAGCGACATTGTCATACGGCGAATAGGCGGCGATCCACTGATATTCCTCTTCCGACTCCAGCGGGTTGCCCCATTCGGGCCACTCCGGCGGTGTCAGCGGAAGGGTGTCGTCCAGCATTGTGGTGAGAACGTCCACGAAGGGCACTGCGGCGATAATGCCCGCGAATTTCTCCGGTGCCATGTTGGCGATGGCGCCCATCAGCATGCCGCCTGCCGAACCACCCTCGGCAATAATACCGGCATAGGCGGTGAAACCTTCCTGTACCAGATAATCCGCAGCCGCGATGAAGTCCTTGAAGGTGTTCTGCTTGTGCTCCATCTTGCCGGTCTCATACCATTCGAAACCCTTTTCCTTGCCGCCGCGAATATGCGCGATCGCATAAACGAAACCGCGATCTGCCAGCGACAGATTGTTGGTGCTGAAGGAGGCGGGAATGGTGATGCCATAGGCGCCATAACCGTAGAGCAGGCAAGGTGCCGAGCCGTCGAGCGGGGTGTCTTTGCGATAGAGCAGAGACACCGGCACCAGCGCACCGTCATGCGATGTGGCCATGACGCGTCGCGTCACATAGTCATCCGGGTTATGGCCCGAAGGCACTTCCTGGGTTTTCAGAAGCGTGCGCTCACGTGTCACCATGTTGTAGTCGAAGAGTTGCGACGGCGTCGTCATCGAGGAGTAGGAGAAACGGATGACGTCGGTATCGTATTCCGCCGCGCCGTGCAGGCCAAGCGAATAGGCTTCTTCAGCAAAAGCAATGGAATGTTCTTCACCGCTCTGACGATCGCGGATGATGATGCGTGGCAGGCCGTCGCGGCGTTCCAGCCAGATCAGGTGACGAGCATAGGCATCGACGGAAAGAATGAGGCGGCCTGCTTCATGCGGAACGACTTCCTTCCAGCTTTCCTTGCCGGGGGCAGTGATCGGCGCCTCCATGATCCGGAAATCCTTGGCATCGCCATCATTGGTCAGAATGAAAAAGACGTCACCGCCTTCAGCCATCGAATATTCGATGCCCTCTTCGCGCTCCGCCACGATCTTCGGTTCTGCAAGAAGGTCTTTCGTGGAGAGAAGACGATATTCGCTTGTCTCATGGTCGTGGATATCGATGAAGATGAAGTCATCGAGCACCGAGGCACCCACGCCCATGAAGAAGCCTGGATCTTTCTCTTCGTAAACCAGACGGTCGGCTGACTGCGGTTCGCCGATAATATGGTGGAAGACCTTGGAAGGGCGATGATTTTCGTCCTGCAGCGTATAGAAAAAGCTCTTGCCATCGGGTGCCCAGGCACCACCGCCACCGGTGTTTTCGATGACGTCGGTCAGGTCTTGACCTGTTGCCAGATCGCGGATGCGCAGCGTGAAATATTCCGAGCCCTTGTCGTCGTAGCTCCAGATGCCGCGATTGTGATCGGTCGACTGGTCGAGGCCACCAAGACGGAAATAGTCCTTCCCCTCGGCTTCCTTGTCACCATCAAGCAGAATGTGCTTCTCGCCCCCGTCGCGCGGGGTGCGGAAATAATGCGGCTGCTCGCCGCCGGTAACGAACAGCGTTCCGTAGGCATAGGGGCCATCATTGACCGGGACGGAGGAATCGTCCTGCTTGATGCGTCCCTTCATCTCCTCGAACAGCTTTTCCTGCAGCGGCTTCGTATCGCCCATTGCCGCTTCCATATAGGCATTTTCCGCTTCCAGATGGGCGCGGATGGCCGGGTCCAGAAGGCTGGGGTCCTTGAACATCGCCTGCCAGTTGTCAGCCCGGAACCAGGCATAGTCGTCAGTACGGGTAATGCCGTGATGCGTGTCGCTGACCGGCTTTTTTTCAGCGATCGGCGCGGCGGGCAGGTTCTTGAAAATCGACAAGGGAAACTCGCTTTCGTAACAAAAATCAGTCTGCGTTGGCCAAGATGTAGAGTGCGCCTCAAGGCCGATCAAGTTTCAAATCTCCACAGGCCTTTGGAGTGGTGGGCACATTTTCGTCAGTTTTCGATCACATTTTGGCAATATGCGGCAAACAAGGCCTCTCGGGTCGCCGTGAGTCGAAAGAAGAAACGAAAGAATCTGACTGAACCCATGCGAACGCTTTTCCCACTTGTCTTCTCTACCGTGTTTGCCTCCCTGTCTGTTTTGTCCCCAGCCTTTGCAATCGACGCCAGCGTCATGCGCCAGTTGAACAAACTTGCGCCGGAGGAGCGTCTTGAGCAGCGCTGCGATATCGAGGCGATGGAACGCATCGCCACGGAACAGAAAGGCATGCGGCCGGACAAGGTAATCGCCTACACCTTCGGCGATCCGCAGGTTGGCAAGAACTCGATAAAGGCGCCGGGTGCCGCGTTCAGGAGTTCTGGGGAATGGTACAAGCTGAAATACAAGTGCCAGCTCAAGTCTGATTCTCTCAGCATCCAGTCTTTCGACTACCGCGTCGGTGACAAGATTCCCGAGGGACAGTGGAAGAAGTTGTATCTTTATGACTGACCGCTGATATTTTCACGACTACCGGTTTTTGTTGGCCGCTTCGCTTGTCGGGGCGGTCTTTGACTTGTACCCCTTGTTCGGAAGCGAATGCGAGGGGAAGCAGCATGCCATCACGGTTCAAGGGACTTTCGGCATTTCCGATCACGCCGGCCGACGAAAACGGTCGTGTTGACGTCGAGGCGTTTTCGGCGTTGCTGGAACGTCTTGCTGCCGCCGAAGTCGATTCCGTTGGCATTCTCGGCAGCACCGGCAGTTACATGTATCTGTCTCGGGAAGAAAAGCGCCGTGCAGTGGAGACTGCGGCCTCCGTCCTCAAGGGTAAGCGTACGCTGATGGCGGGTGTTGGCGCGTTGCGAACGGATGAGGCCGTGACGCTGGCGAAGGATGCCGAGGCCGCCGGGGCTGACGCCCTTTTGCTAGCGCCGGTGTCCTATACACCGCTGACGCAGGAAGAGGCCTATCATCACTTTGCAGCGGTTGCGGGAGCGACTGCGTTGCCACTGGCGATCTATAACAATCCAGGCACCACGCGTTTCCTATTCAGCGACGAACTCCTGGTTCGTCTTGCCTATATCCCGAACATTCGTGCCATCAAGATGCCGTTGCCGGCCGATCAGGATTTCGCCGCAGAACTTGAGCGGTTACGGCCGAAACTGCCTGACGATTTTGCCATCGGTTATAGCGGCGACTGGGGCTGTGCTGCGGCTACTCTTGCGGGTGGTGACGCCTGGTACAGCGTTGTTGCCGGTTTGCTGCCCGTTCCAGCCCTGAAGCTGATGCGTGCTGCGCAAGCTGGCAACGTCGATGAGGTGCAGCCGGTCGATGCGGCGTTCCAGCCCTTGTGGACGCTGTTCAAGGAGTTTGGCAGCTTCCGGGTTGTTTATGCGGCCGCAAATCTGATGTCGGTAACCTTGATGGAGCCGCCACGTCCGATCCTGCCACTCACCAGCGCGGAACGTCAGCGGGTTGAAGAGGCGTTGAACGTGCTGTCTGGCCTGGAAGATTTGCCATAATTCAGGCGCTTTGCGGTCCGATGCCGATACCGCCTCTTTCTGGAATACAATCATGTCCCGCCGCCTTCTCATTGCCGCCCTGCTTTTTTCAGCCTCGACATCTGCTTACGCCGGTTCCGGCCTGGTCGAGCCGACGCTGAAAATGACACCGCATCGCGACGGCGCCGTGCATGTGGCGATCACGCTCGATGCCTGCATGGGCAAGACCGATCACCGTATTCTGGATACCTTGGTCAATGAAAAAATACCGGCGACGATCTTCGTCACCGCACGCTGGCTCAAGCACAATGCGGATGCGCTGGCTGTAATGCAGTCGCATCCGGATCTGTTTGAAATCGAAAACCACGGCGAGAACCATGTTCCTGCCGTCGACAAACCGGTTTCGATCTATGGCATAGCTGCGGCCGGTTCGGCTGAGGCCGTCAAGCAGGAAGTGGAGGGCGGCCGCCTGGCCATCGTTGCCGCAACCGGCATACAGCCTCAGTGGTTCCGAGGCGCAACCGCCAAATACACGGCATCGTCGATGGCTGAAATCAACCGCCTGGGCATGCGCGTCGCGGGGTACTCGGTCAATGGCGATGGCGGCTCGCTGCTGGGTGCTGCCGCAACTGCAAAACATATTGCGTCCGCCAGAGATGGAGATGTCATTATCTCGCATATCAACCAGCCGACCCATGAGGCGGGTGAGGGCGTTGTGAAGGGTCTGTTGGCTTTGAAAGCCCGCGGCGTGATCTTTACACGGCTGGATGATCCGGCCTTCGCTCCACCCGGTAACTGACACTTCAGGGACGCGTGACGGTTCCCACATCGATGCCCGTTTTTCGGCGGCATGTCGTTTCGATTTGCGCTAGCATCCTCTCATGTTGTTCAAACGCCCCGACACCGAAACCCTGTATTCTGCCCTTGTGAACAAGGACCCCGCCTATGAGGGCGTGGCCTATGTCTGTGTCACCTCGACGAAGATCTTCTGTCGTTTCACCTGCACAGCGCGCAAGCCGAAGCCGGAAAACTGCCTGTTTCAGGATAACATTGCGCAGTGCCTGGAGGCTGGCTTCCGCCCCTGCAAGCGGTGCAAGCCGATGCTGGCTTACGGCTCGGCCGATGCCACAGTCACCGATCTGTTGACTGCGCTTGAAAAAGAACCGCAGCGTCGTTGGCGCGAGGAAGATGTCTCTGACATGGGTTATGATACCTCGACGGTACGCCGGGTATTCAAGCGCCGTTTCGGCATGAGCTTCCTTGAGATCGCACGATTGCGCCGGGTGGGTGACGCGGCGACAAGCCTCGCATCAGGCGATGCTGTGATCGGCGCGCAGCTTGACGCCGGATATGAATCAGGCAGCGGTTTCCGCTCGGCAATCAACCAGTTTTTCGGCACGTCGCCGGCTGCACTCAAGGGCAAGGCATTTTTGAAAGGCGACTGGATCGAAACGCCGATCGGCCCAATGCTGGCGGTGGCCGACGACCACGCGCTGCATCTCCTTGAATTCGCCGACAGGCCAGCACTGCCCGCGGAACTCAAGCGGCTGACTGCGCGAACCGGCGCGGATATGGTTCTAGGTCGCACACCTGTCACCGATGCGATCGGCCAGGAACTTGACGCATACTTTGCCGGGAGGTTGACGACGTTTGAAACGCGCCTTGCTGGTCACGGCACACCTTTTGAGCGAACGGTCTGGGATGAGTTGCGGAGAATTCCATCCGGTGCAATTGCCAGCTATTCGGCAATTGCCGAACGACTGGAAAAGCCATCCGCCTTCCGCGCCGTGGCCCGTGCCAATGGTGCAAACCAGATTGCCATCGTCATTCCGTGCCACCGTGTCCTCGGCGCAGATGGCAGCCTGACCGGATATGGCGGCGGATTATGGCGCAAGAAATGGCTGCTTGAGCACGAGCGCCGTGTCGTGGAGAAAGAGGCCGTTGCTCTGGCCTCCTGAATCACATCAATCCGGCAGGTGCGGTACGATCCGGCGTGACGGAAACAGGTCGCGGCTCACCGTCATGGCGATCAGTGAAAGCGGCAGCGCCAGCATGGCGCCAGCCGCGCCCCACATCCACGTCCAGAAGATAATCATCACGAAGACGAGGAAGGGATTGATCTCCATGTTGCGGCCCACCACCGCCGGAAAGGCGAGGTTTTCCATCAGCAGGTGAATGGTGAAGAAGATGGCTGCAGGGAGCAGGGCGAAGAAAAGATTGTCGTGGGTGATGATGCCGGCGACAGTCAGCGCTATGGTCATGGCCGTGATGCCGAGAAATGGCACGAAGCTGGAGAGAAAGGCAAACAGCCCCCACAACAGCGGCATGGCCAGTCCACCGAAATAGGCAATCACCACCATCGTCACGCCAAGCCCCGCGTAGATCAGCGCCGCCGTGGCAAAATAAGTGCCGAGCACTTCCTCGATAGAGGCAATCACCCGGATGGTCCTAAGCCGCTGGTGGCGGGCCGGAAAGGCCATGATGAGGGCCTTGCGCAGGCGCGTGCGGCTGTAGAGAAACATCAAAAGTGCGGCGAAGAAAATCAGTCCTTGTATGATCGCTGGAGTGACGTTGGCGCCAAGTACGGAAATGATTTCGCCACTTCTCGCCAGCAGCGATTCCATCGACATCGACCCCATGCTGAAGGTCGCGGCCGAAATGTTCAGCCAACTCAGTCGCTGCAGATAAGGGAGAAAGCGATCGATGCTGCGTTCGATGAGGGCTGGACCTTCCGATGCAAGCAACGACAGCGGGTCAACAAGGGAATTGATGACGAAGAAGATAACGGCCGCCACCAGTGTCGAGAGGATAAGCGCGACACCGGAACCCGGAATACCGTACGAACCGAGTTTTTCAGCCGCAATACCAAGGATCATGCCAACGACGATCGCCATGACGACCGGAATGAGGATCAGCGAAAGTTCGTGAATGATCGCCATCATCATGATGATGAAGATGCCGATGATTGACCAGGCAACGGCCACATCCAGAGCCTCGCGACCGAGAGGTTGCTGGCTTCGTGCGTCGTCGCGTTTTGACGTCGCTTGCGGCATGTCGGGTTTCACACCCGGGATAGATGCCGCGACACCATGGCCGGGCTTGGCATTTTCATTCATCAAACGGTCCCCCAAATCAGGACAAAAACGTTCGAGGAATGTGCAGGTTCCGAGGCGACGCAAATTTTGCGGCGCCTCGGCAAAACATTAGGCCGAAAGCTTGAGGCTGATGCCCCAGGGGTCGCGGATCGCGATACCGTCGCTCTGGCGTTCCGTTGCGATCTCCAGCCGGTCGAGCGCTGCAATTGCGTTATCCAGGCTTCCCTGCTCGTTGAATTTCAAGGAGTAACCGGAGAGCCCGGTCATGTTTGCCTTGCGCGCCTGCGCGCCCCGGCTGTTCCAGATATTCGCAGCAACATGGTGGTGATAGGCACCCGAACCGAAGAAGCTGGCGCCGGGATAGCGGGCCATGATCTTTAGGCCGAGAACGTCCTGATAGAACGCGTCAGCTTGTGGAATATTGCCGACCTGCAAATGGATATGGCCGATTGCCGTACCTTCGGGAGCGCCTTCCCATGCCGTTTTCGGTGCGCTGTTATAGAGCTCCTGGAGGTTGAGCCCGAGGGTTGCCATCTCCACTGTGCCGTCCTGTTGGTAGTTCCACTCCATTGGCGCGCGGTCGCGATAGACCTCGATGCCATTGCCTTCGGGATCGGCGAGATAGATGGCTTCACTGACAAGGTGATCAGATGCGCCTTGAAGCTGAACGTTGTTATGCGCTGCATTCGCCAGCCAATGAGCCAGGTCCTTTCGGCTGGGCAACAGGAAAGCGGTATGGAACAGGCCGGCTGCATTGCGTGGTGCCCGCTCCGCGGTATCGGAGGTTTCAAGTGTCAACAGTGGTTGACCATGCGCGCCCAGAATTTCGCCGCTCGGGCTCCGTTCAAGCACGGAAAGACCGATCATTTTCTGGTAGAAATCGGAGACGCGTGGCAAATCGTGCACGACCAGATGGGCCTGCCCCACATAGGCTGGTCGCGTCAGGGCGAATTGTTTGATTTCACTCATCATAATCTCCATATTGATTGTGACGCACTGACGATGCGAGTTTTTCTCCCGGGTCACGGAACGCCGCTTCGCGGCGATTGTTGATAGGGAATATGAAGGCTTTTCGTCGTTCAGCAAAGATCGCCGTTTGGCGATTGACCGTCCATTATTTGTTGACAATACCCCTTCACGACTTTGACTTCGATCAAGGCGCGGAGGGCACCGCTAGGGAAGTATGAACTGGTCCGATAACTGAAACGGCGCATTTCGCCGAAAGAAGGAGACACCATGTATAAGAAGATCATCGTAGCCGTCGATTTGAGCGCCATCGAAAAAGGCGAGAAAATCCTCGACAAGGCCAAGTCGCTTCTCGATGTCGACGGCGAGATTGTTCTCATAAATGTTGTCGAGGAACTGCCCGGCTATCTGGCTGTCGATCTTCCCGTCGACCTGATCGAGAATGCGCTCAAGGACGCCAAGGCGAAACTTGCCGCCCTGAAAGCAAAGGTATCCTTCCAGGGCAAGGAAGAGATCAGAAGCGGCGCGCCGGCACGCGAGATCATTGCCGCTGCCGCAGACCACAAGGCCGATCTTATCATCATTGCCTCGCACACACCGGACTTCAGCAATTATTTCATCGGCGCGACTGCTGATCGCGTTGTCCGTCATGCGAAATGCTCGGTGCTGGTTGATCGTTGAACGTGCCGTGAAAACGGGGCTGTGGTCGACATCGTCCACAGCCTGCCGGAGGAAAAACAGATGAACGTTGAGACCTACGAAAAAATTCTGCGCGACCGCCAGCGTGAACTCTATCGACGCCTTCACCGGATCGAGGCTGATTTCGAAGAGCCACGCAACCCCGACGACGAAGACCGGGCCGTTGAGCGCAATAATGACGAAGTGCTGGACGAACTCGGCCAGGTGGGGCAGGACGAACTGCGCGCCATAGACGCCGCCCTCGACCGTGTTGCTCAAGGCACGTTCGGCAAATGCGTCAGATGCGGCAAGCAGATTTCCGAAGACCGGCTGAAAGCCGTGCCCTATACGCCTTTCTGCCAGAAGTGTGCATCCGAGCTCTGACAGACGTGTGACTTCCGCTTTTGCAACAATTGTGAACGCAATTTGATTGCGGTTAACCGGCCGTTGTCTTGTTCCCGTCGAATATTGCCGTCATGCTTCAACAAAAGCAGGCAGACGGGAACAGACTATGAGTGACGTTTGGCGGTTCGGACGCCAGTATGATTTTCACGAGATTGTCGCCGATGGCATTGTCCACGGCGTTGGCATCGTTTTTGCGCTGATTGGCGCAACGGCGCTGATTTTCTATGCGACCGTTTGGGACAGTGTGAGCGCCATTGCCGCTGCCTGGATTTATGGTCTTGGGCTCGTTGCCTGTCTCTCGGTTTCCTTCACCTATAACATCTGGCCGCACTCCCAAGTGAAATGGGTTTTAAGGCGCTTTGATCATTCGGCTATCTTCGTTTTGATCGCCGCGACCTACACGCCGTTTTTGCAACGCGGCATCCACGAGCCGCTGATCGCCGTAACGCTGGCGCTGATCTGGCTTGCGGCTATTGGTGGCGTGTTGCTCAAGTGTCTTTACCCCGGCCGCTACGACAAGGTTGCCATCCTGCTTTATCTCGGCATGGGCTGGAGCGGTGTCATGGTGGCGGAGCCGCTGTCGACACACCTTGCTCCCGTCACGCTATGGCTGATCGTTATTGGTGGCATCATCTATTCGCTCGGCGTCATTTTTCACGTCTGGGAAAAATTGCGGTTCCAGAACGCCATCTGGCATGGGTTCGTGGTCTCTGCTGCCATGGTGCACTATGTAGCGGTGCTGACATCCTTCTCCATCGCGCCGGTCATTTCCTGATGGCGACGCAAAACGTCTGCTGGACAGTTGTCCCGTACGTCGCCTAAACCATGTTTCGGCCTGCCGTGACCATACGCAGGATCAGGGCTTTATGGCCCGGAAGCAAAAGGGCGGACGGATAATGACGGTTGAATTGCGTGACGCGACGGTAGACGATCTCTCCAGCATCATGGAGATCTATAACGACGCGGTGTTGAACACGACGGCGATCTGGAACGAAACGCTGGTCGATCTCGAAAACCGCAAGGAGTGGTTTGCAGCACGCAAGTCGCGCGGTTTTCCGGTGGTTGTCGCGATCCTTGATGGCAAGGTTGCCGGTTATGCGTCCTACGGCGACTGGCGTGCATTCGACGGTTATCGCCACACCCGTGAGCATTCGGTTTATGTGCACAAGGATGCCCGCGGCCACGGCATCGGCAAACGTCTGATGCAGGCAGTTATCGATCATGCATCAGGCAATGACGTTCATGTGCTGATTGCGGCAATCGAAGCGGAGAACATGGCGTCCATCCGTTTGCACGAAAGCCTTGGCTTCCGCGTAGTCGGTCGTTTTTCGGAAGTTGGCACCAAGTTTGGCCGCTGGCTGGACCTCACCTGCATGGAACTGAAACTTTAAGAGCAGATCGCCTGTAGCATGCCGGATTGGCTCCGGCATGCTGGAGAGAAATTCGTAAACCGTTATATTGCTTCGAACACCATCGAATGGCCGTTGATGCAATAGCGAAGGCCTGTCGGGGGCGGGCCGTCGGGGAAGACATGCCCCAGGTGCCCACCACAATTGGCGCAACGGATTTCAGTCCGCACCATGCCATAGCTCGCATCCCGGTGCTCTGTCACAGCATCCGGTTTTACCGGCTCGAAATAGCTCGGCCAGCCGCAACCCGCATCGAATTTGGTGTCAGACAGGAAGAGCGGCTCGTCGCAGGCGGCACAGCGATAAAGACCCTTTTCAAAGCTGTTCCAGTAAGGGCCGGTAAAGGCGCGCTCCGTGCCGTGTTCACGCAGGATGTGATATTGCTCGGGCGTCAATTGTTCGCGCCAATCGGCATCCGTCTTGTTCACTTTGGGGGATTTGAGATCGCTCATGGAATGATCCTTTCTGTTCTCGCCAGAAATAGGCATTCGGACGGCAAGTTGAAAGAGGGGGAAGACACAACGCCACTCATAACGAACGCGTTATGGCGGCTTGTTGGAACCGATTTGGGTTGAGGTGGTACGTCCTTTGCCTTAACTGGGACATTCGATTTTAAGGGAGTCGCCAGAGACTGGCGCGGTGGGTCGAATCTGAGGTTGGATTGTGCTGCTGGCGGCGATCTCACCGACAATCAGGTTCGAATATGCCACCGGGAACATGAACTTGTTAGTGGTCCTTGAGATTTCGAGATTTGCTCTCGCGCAGGCTGCGAATGGATGCAAATGTCGAAGCTGGATCACAGGGGCCGGGAGATACAATGACCGAAAATGTCACGTCGCTGACATTCATTTCGCTATTTCTGCCATTTCTGGCGGCGCTTGCTGCGCCTGCTCTTGTTCGCAAGGTGGGCCACAACGCGGCATGGATATTGGCGATAGCGCCTGCATTGGCTTTCCTGAACTTCGTCGGAATGCTGCCGGAGATTGCCGCGGGCGGCGTCGTGACCGGCGGCTATAGCTGGGTCCCGAGCTTCAATCTCAGTTTTTCCTGGTTCATCGACGGTCTGTCGCTCACCTTCGCGCTGCTGATTACCGGTATCGGCCTGCTGATCGTGCTTTATGCGGGTGGTTACATGAAAGGCCATCCGCAGCAGGGTCGGTTCTTGTCTTTCCTGCTGCTGTTCATGGGCGCGATGCTTGGCGTCGTGGTTTCTGACAGTCTGATGATGCTGTTCGTCTATTGGGAACTGACCTCGATTACATCGTTCCTGTTGATCGGCTTCGATCATGAACGTGCTGCCTCCCGTCGCGCCGCTCTTCAGGCGCTTGTCGTCACCGGGGGCGGCGGTCTGCTTTTGCTCGCCGGTCTGATCTTCATTTGGAACATCAGCGGCGTAACGCAACTGTCGATCCTGGTGCATGGGGGCGACGTCCTGCGCGAAAGCCCCTTCTATCTGGCTGCGCTGCTTTTGATCCTCGGCGGCGCTTTCACCAAATCTGCACAATTTCCATTCCATTTCTGGCTACCCAACGCCATGGAAGCGCCAACACCGGTTTCGGCCTATCTGCATTCGGCAACCATGGTGAAGGCGGGCGTTTACTTGCTGATGCGCCTCAACCCGGTGCTTGGTGATACGGCCGCCTGGCAAATCCTTCTGCCTTTCTTCGGTGGCCTGACGATGCTGGTCGGTGCGTTGCTTGCGGTGCGCCAGACTGATCTCAAGCTGATGCTGGCTTACACCACGGTCTCGTCGCTTGGCCTTCTCGTCATGCTGACAGGTTTCGGGTCGGAACACGCCATCGAAGCAGCGGTGCTCTATCTCGTGGCGCATTCGCTGTTCAAAGGTGCGTTGTTCATGGTTGCCGGTATCATCGACCACGAAACGGGAACCCGCGACGTGAGGAGGCTCGGTGGTTTGCGCAAGGCAATGCCGATTACCTTTGCTGCCGCGCTGGGCGCTGCCATTTCCATGGCGGGACTGCCGCCGTTTTTTGGCTTTCTCGCCAAGGAAGAGATTTATTACGCACTAGCCCACGGTGATCCACGCAGTGTGCTGTTTACCGGTGTTGCCATTCTTGGCAATGCGCTGATGTTTGCTGTGGCTTTCGCGGTAGCCCTCAAGCCTTTCCTCGGCAAGCCGGTAAAAACCCCGAAACACGCCCATGAAGGTCCGGTTCTGCTATGGCTCGGGCCCGCGCTCCTGGCAGTCAAGGGACTGGTTATCGCTCTGTTTTCGGGCATCGCACATTTTTATATTTCGACGCCGATGGCGAGTGCCATCGCTGCCAAACCGCGTGAGGTCGATATCTCGCTCATCCCACACATTGGTGTGCCGCTTGGTCTGTCGCTGCTGACCATTGCGGCAGGCATACTGATTTTTTCGAAACTGGATGCAATGCGCGGTCTGGTGGCCCGCTCGCTCGAAGCCATCGGCCCCGGGCCGGACAGAGGTTTCGACGCTTTTATCTCTGCACTCTTAAAACTGTCGTTTCATGTGACACGGTTCCTGCAGCCGGGCCGGCTGGAATTCTATGTCACCGCGACATTCGCGGTGGTGGCGGCTGCTTTGCTGGTGCCGCTTTTCGTGTATGGCGAGCTTCCGGCCATGCCGGCTTGGCCGCATGACATTCTCATCCATGAACTGACATTCGTGGTGATTGCTGTGGCCGGTCTTGTTGCCGTCCTGACAGCGTCGAGCCGCCTGACGGCAATCATTGCGCTTGGCATTCAGGGGTTTGCGGTCGCCGTGATCTTTCTGCTGTTTGGCGCACCGGATCTGTCTTTCACGCAGTTCATGGTCGAGACGCTGTCCGTCGTTATCCTCACGCTCGTGATGACGCGATTGCGTCTGTCGCTTTCCGATCATCGCGGTCTTGGCCAGAAGCTGCTCGACAGCAGTATTGCCATTGCCTGCGGAACGGGCTTCGCGCTGTTTCTGCTACGCGCCACGCAAGCGAGTTTCGACAACCGCCTGACCGATTTCTATAACGCCTATTCCAAGATCATCGCTCACGGCGCCAATGTCGTGAACGTCATCATCGTCGACTTCCGTGGAACGGATACGTTGGGCGAGATCGCAGTGGTGATGATTACCGGTCTTGCTATTCTTGCCCTGATCCGCATCCGCCCGGCTGCCGCGATACCAGGCAAAACGAAAAAGACCTCGAAGAAGGGAGCACGCGCATGAACACGTTGATCCTGCGCACCGTCGCACCCGTCATTACAAGCCTCATGGGGCTGTTTTCGATCTTCGTGCTGTTGCGCGGTCACAATGAACCGGGCGGCGGTTTTATCGGTGGGCTGATCGCCGTGTCAGCGCTGGCAATCTATGGCATTGCCTATGGCGTTGTCGCGGTCAGACGCGCGATCATCTTCCATCCGCTGTCGATTGCCGGTGCAGGGCTGCTTCTATCGCTGCTTTCAGGTGTCATTTCGATTGTCGCTGGTGTTCCCTTCATGACTGGTCTGTGGATTTACCCGGAAGTGTTCGGCGTCGAGATTCCGCTTTCGACCGTCATGTCGTTCGATATCGGCGTCTACCTTGTCGTGGTAGGCGCAATCACCTCCATTGCGCTGGCTTTGGAAGAAAGGGAGAGCGACTGATGGAAGCGATCTTCTCTATTCTCGTCGGCATTTTCTTTTCGGTGGCGATCTACCTAATGCTGTCGCGCCACAGCATCCGTATCCTGCTGGGAATTGCGGTTCTCGGCAATGCTGTGAACCTTCTGCTGTTCACGGCCGGAAGGCTGACGCGCGAAGTACCGCCAATCATTCCGGCTGGAATGGACACCTTGCCCGCAGGCACGGCCAATCCTTTGCCACAGGCATTGATCCTGACGGCTATCGTCATTTCCTTTTCGTTCTTCTGCTTCCTTCTCGTCCTTACCTGGCGCGCTTTCCAGGAGTTGAACACCGACGATACGGATGAGATGCGCACCGCAGAACCCGCAGGCGAGCCCTTGCCGCCGCTCGGCTATTGAGCAAGGCAGGGTAATAAAAAGATGGCTTCACCGACGACCACTGTCATTTCCGATCTTTCCGTCGCGCTCGTTCTCGACAAGGTGCCGCTTGCCGACTGGCTCGTCATCCTGCCGATCGCGCTTTGCATCGGCACGGGTGCCGTGCTGATGATGTTGCGAAAATCCATTCGCCTGCATGCGACGATCGCCATTTCATCTCTCGGCCTTCTGGTCTTCCTGAATGCGGCGCTGTTGCGCAAAGTTGTTTTCGACGGCCCATTCACTATGGTCATGGGACGCTGGCTGCCGCCCTTCGGCATTGCTTTCACTGCCGATCTCACAGGCGCGCTTCTGGCGCTGGCCGCCTCCATTGTAGCCTTTGCTGCTGCCATCCATGCCAGCGTCGATATCGACAATAGCGGCCGACGCTATGGGTTTTTTCCGTTCCTGATGTTGCTGATGGCGGGCGTCAACGGCGCCTTTCTCACCGGCGACATCTTCAATCTCTATGTCTGGTTCGAGGTGCTGCTGATCTCGTCTTTCGGCCTGATCGTGCTCGGTTCGACGCGTGAGCAGATCGATGGCGCGCTGAAATACGCCATCCTGAACCTCATCGGCACAACGCTGTTCCTGATCTCTGTTGGTTATCTCTACGCCATATTCGGTACGCTCAACATGGCCGATATCGCGCTCAAGGCCACCGAGTTGCGCGCCACGGCGCCGCTGATGACACTGGCCACCCTGTTCGCGCTCGCCTTTGCGATGAAGGCTGCGGCCTTCCCGGTGAATTTCTGGCTGCCTGCTTCCTACCATACACCACGTATCGTCGTGTCGGCGCTGTTCGGTGGTCTGCTGACCAAGGTCGGCATCTATTCGCTGCTGCGCGTCATGGTCATGTTGTTCCCCGTGGAGCGGGAGGAACTCAGCCTGGTCATCGCCATTTCCGCCGTTCTGACCATGGTGCTTGGCGCGATGGGAGCGCTCGCCCAGAACGATATTCGCCGTATGCTCGGCTACATCGTCATTTCGGGCATCGGCTACATGATGGCGGGTGTGGCGATAGGCACGCCGGCCGGCGTCGGTGGTGCGATCTTCTACGCATTGCATTCAGTCGTGCTGATGACCGCGCTTTATCTTGTTGCCGGTCATGCCGCCCGTCTGGGCGGTGGCTGGACGTTGACGGCATTGGGTGGCCTTTATAAGCGTGCGCCCTGGTTCTCTGCCGCGGCACTGGCGCTATTCTTTGCCGGTTCTGGTCTGCCGCCATTTTCAGGTTTCTGGCCGAAGGCCGTCCTGGTGAAATCCGCGCTCGATATTGGAGCGTGGTGGCTTGCAGCCGGCATCCTCCTGTCCGGCTTTATCGCCACCATTGCCTTTGGGCGGGTGTTCATTCTGTGCTTCTGGCGTCCGCAAACCGTGGAAGCGCCCGTTCCGTCAATACCCCCGCCCAAACCGCCATCCTTCGCACCGGTGGTGATCCTGACCGCGCTCGTCGTGTTCTTCGGGTTGTTCCCGCAAACACTCCTGGACCTCAGCCAGCAGGCGGCGGAGGGGCTCGGTAATCCGGCGCGCTATATCCAGTCCGTCTTCCCACAGGGGGGCAATCCATGAGCCTCTACGTTGTCCAACTGCTGTTCGTGATTGTCTGGCTTGCCGTGACTGGCAGCCTGACCCTGGCGAATATCCTTTTCGGCCTCGTCGTATCGACGCTGGCACTCGGCCTGATCCGCCACCAGATCCCTGGTGGCAGCAATTACTGGATCAGGCTGGTGCGTGTTCTGTCGCTGGTCATACTATTCTTCAAGGAACTGGCGCTGTCCGCATGGAAGGTCGCCGTCATGGTGGTCAAGCCGAAGCTGGACGTAAAACCCGGTATCTTTGCCTATCCGCTGACGGTGACGAGCGATTTCGAAATCACGCTTCTTGCCAATCTCATCACTCTGACACCCGGAACGCTTTCCGTTGACGTCTCTGATGACCGAAAGACGCTTTTTGTTCACGCGATCGACTGTGCTGATATCGAGGCGACCAAAAACGACATCAGAAACGGTTTCGAAAAGAAAATCATGGAGGCGTTTCACTGATGACGCCCGAACTGCTTGTTTCCTATACGACGATCCTGGCTTCCGGCCTTTTGTCCGTTGCCTTTCTCGCGACGGTCTATCGGGTCGTTGTCGGGCCGACGCTACCTGACCGCATCATCGCGCTCGATATGCTCGTGGGTATCGCCATCGGTTTCATCGCTGTCATCGCCATCCGCACCGGCTTCAATCTCTATGTGGATATCGCCATTGCGCTTGGACTGGTCGGCTTTCTGGCAACGGTCGCCTTTGCGCGTTTCGTTCTGTCACGTGGCCCGGACGGAAGACGTCGCAGCAACACACCGCTCGACGGGGAAAAGACACCCGACAAGTCCACGAAGGCGAGTGACATCGGAACTGGCGCGAACGGGCGTAGCAAGCCGAAGGGCAACACGGCAAGGGGCAGAAACTGATGGACTGGATTATCGCTGTTCTGGTGGTTGTTCTGATGATGTTGGGCGCTGCCTTTTCGCTGATCGCCGCGATTGGCATCAACAGGCTGCCAGACCTCTATACGCGCATGCACGCAGCTTCGAAGGCCGGCACTGTCGGCTCGGGACTGCTGCTTCTGGCTGTCGGCATCCACTCCATGGAGCTTTCAACTCTGGCGCGATCTTTGGCGGGTTTTCTTTTCTTTGTTCTGACAGCACCAGTTTCGGCACATCTTCTTGCAATGGCGGCGCATAAGGCAGGTTATTTGCTTGATAAGAACTCGGTTGTCGATGATTTAAAGAAAATGCAAAGTTGAATTTACCCCAAATAATCAGGGGTACTTATTTTTAATTATACTACGGGTGATTATTTTATTACCCGTTATTTTTTGTATTGCAGTTAGACTGTTTTGAACTGGAAAAGCAGTAAATAGCAATTTGACTTTCGTTGTTTTAATGTTATCCAAAACAAGTGTAAGATTGCTGATCGCGATTTGCATTTGATCTTTTCATAGTCAGCTTAGGCATTTTATTGATGGCTAAACTGTGGCCCAATTGGCCATTGCTGTCTGTGTTCATGACCAAATGTAAAATTGCGCTGAATTCACGTTCAGTCTTTCGCCAGAAATCTAGGGGTGGGTTTCACGTTGGTTCCAACGCGGCGAAGGTAGGGGGATCGAGTAACTTCACATCACTCGAAGCGGCGTCTTCCGCTACTTCTAGGGGTAAATGAACAGGAGATACTTAAATGACGGAAACTGCATACGGTAACGCCCAGGATCTGCTGGTCGAACTGACTGCGGATATTGTGGCTGCCTATGTTAGCAACCACGTCGTTCCGGTAACTGAACTTCCCAGCCTCATCTCGGATGTCCATACAGCGCTCAGCGGCACCTCTGCTCCGGCATCGGTTGCGATCAATGTCGAAAAGCAGAAGCCTGCCGTTTCTGTCCGCAAGTCGGTACAGGACGATCACATCGTTTGTCTCGAATGCGGTGGCTCGTTCAAGTCGCTCAAGCGCCATCTGACAACGCATCACAGCATGACACCCGAGGAATATCGCGAGAAGTGGGACCTGCCGGTCGACTATCCGATGGTTGCGCCTGCCTATGCTGAAGCCCGTTCGCGGCTCGCAAAGGAAATGGGTTTGGGCCAGCGTCGCAAGTCCAGCCGTTAACATCAGCAGGCATCGAAACAGAAAAAAGCCGGTCTCTCGACCGGCTTTTTTGTTGTCACGGATATGTTTTGGTTTGGACCGTTAGAACACGCTTATCACGCAGTGAGAAGCCGTGCCTCGCTACGGATACGATTGACCATCGAGCGCAAGCCATTGGCGCGCTGCGAGGACAGGTGTTCGACAAGACCGATTTTGTCAAAGACTTCGATCGCGTCGAGGGCAGCGATATCGGATGCCTTTTTGCCGGAGTAGACGGCAAGAACAATGGCGACAAGGCCCCGCACGATGTGGGCGTCGGAATCGCCTTCAAAAGTCATGACCGGATCGTCAGCGCCATCCCGGTGGCTGACAAGCCAAACCTGACTGGCGCAACCTTGAACCTTGTTCTCGGCAGTACGTTTGTCATCTGAAAGTTCCGGCAATGCCTTGCCCAGTTCGATCACGTAGCGATAGCGGTCTTCCCAGTCATCGAGGAAGGAAAAATCATCGAGGATCGTTTCAAGCGAGGTCATTGGTATCCGCCATTGTGGTCTATCAAGCACCATATAGGCGAAGCGCGGCGAAAATTGAACCGTGGCTGATATGAAAAAGCGATTTGAACAACAGAACGCCAGGCGCAGACTGAAAACTTAGAGTGCGGGGCGTTTCTGCGGCAGGGGAATGATCGTTCCGGTTTTGACCGCGTCGGCGTTCTTTTCGAATTCGGCGCTGGCAACCGGTGTCTCGGCACGCTCCGCTTCGGCCTGGATGGCTGCGGCAACGGCGTCAGGCTTGTCCTCGGTTGCAAGCTGTGAATCGATCAGTTGATAGGCAACCTTGGCGCCTTCGCGAGCCCGTTCGCCAAGCGCGTGGAAGGTTTCTGCGCCCTTGACGCAGACATCGGGCTTTTCAGCGCAGATCGCACTGACATAACGGTAGGCGTCGCCTGCGGCCGAAACGGCACTGGTAATGTCGAATGTCGACGGTTCCTTGGATGCATCGTTGCTGCCGCCAAAATAGGACAGCGCTACCAGCACCAGCGAAAACCAGAATGTTCCTTTAATCAGAAACCACATGTCAGACTACCCTGCCAGACGAACCTGTTTTACCGCCCCGTTCATTTCGAATCATCGGCGTTTGCCCCGTTTTTGGGCTTGGGAAGAAGCTACCTGCGACCGGCGAACGTGCGATTGCAAAAAGCGGCGCAATTTAATTCAAATTGTATCTATTCTCCTCGCAGCCTTGTGCCGCCAGCCAATTCGTTCGCATTTTAACGACTGATGTTAAGCATAATTGCGACGCTTGCCATAGAATGTCGGCAAAAGCAGCAGGCGCGTTTGCCTTAAAGGTTAACATGACGGCAAAAATAAAGCGAAATCCGTCGCTTACCCGTCATTAACCATGAATTCCAAAGCTTGTTCCGAATGCCCCGTTATGGGACTCGTCAGGCATTTGCGACCGTTTGGCGGCTTTCATTTTATCCATTCCTTAAGCCGCCCTCTTCTATTGTCGGCACCGTTAGATCCGTCTCAGGGATTCGGTGTGCTGGTATTGCGTAACATTACAGAAAAAGCGGTCGCATTTGTTGACCATGCTGCAGGCAGATGGCTCGCCCGCATGGAAGAGGACGCCGAACGTCGTGCCGCAACAGTTGCGCAACTGCGCCGACTGATCGCCTTTGCAGGCGCCGGCCTTCTGGTTGTTCCCGCTGTCTTTAGCCTGGTGTTCAGACCGGCGCTGGCCATGCCCATTGGTGCTGCTCTGGTCCTGGCGCTGTTTCTTGCCGCCGCTGCCCTGCTGATTGCATTTTCCCATTCGGCACGCGCGCCGTCGGTCGCCTCCAGCAGCGATGAGAGTGATGTCGTTCTGGCTTCGCAGGTACCGGGTCTTCTCATTTTCCTGAATGAGAACGGTATCGTCGAGCGCGTATCCGGCAGAGACCGGGAAAGCTTTCCTGGTTACCTGCGTGATTGTGCAGGGCAGATTTTCGCCGAACATATTTACGTCTCCGACCGCATCGCTTTGATGCAGGCTTTCGATCTGCTTCGGCAGGGCGAAGACAGTGCGAGCGCCGAACTGCGGGTCGAAATCGGATCGAAATCACGCAACACGGCCCAGTTCATGCATTTGCGTGCTGAAATGACTGCCGTACGCAATGCAGCCGGACGTCTACGCCGCATCGTCGCGCAGCTTTCGGACGTCACTGAGATTGAAGAGCTTCGCTGCGAAGCCGTACGCAAAACGGCGGAAGCCGAATCTGCCAACGACGCCAAATCGCGGTTTCTGGCGGCTGTAAGTCACGAACTGCGCACGCCACTCAACGCGGTTCTAGGCTTTTCCGATATTCTGGCCGGCGAATATTTCGGCAGGCTGGAGAATGACCGCCAGCGCGAGTATGTCGCGCTCATCCGTCAGTCCGGCGCGCATCTCCTGTCGGTAGTCAACACCATGCTTGATATGAGCAAGCTGGAAGCTGGTCGCTACGAACTGATGATGGAAGCCTTCCCAATCGCTGAATCGATCGAATCCTGTGAAGCGATGCTCGGTCTTCAGGCAAAGGAGAAGGGGGTCACGTTGACCACTCGCATCCAGCGCGGTATCGGCGAGGTCACGGCTGACCAGCGCGCAATTCGTCAGGTTCTGATCAATCTGGCCGGCAACGCCATCAAGTTCACGGACGCCGGTGGTGTCGTCTCGATGGACGCGGCGCGCGAAGGCGCTATGCTGAAGCTGACAGTCAGCGACACCGGTATCGGTATCGCGGCCGACAAGATAGAATTTCTGGGCCAGCCCTTCATGCAGGTCCAGAACGAATACACCCGTCGCTATGAAGGCACGGGACTGGGACTTTCGCTGGTCAAGGGATTGGTGGCATTGCATGGCGGTACGTTCGTCATCGCCAGCAAGCCGGGCGAAGGTACGGTCGTAACGATCATGCTCCCTGCGGATGGCTCCGGCGTCTCAGGTGGAGGTGAAGGCGCCGACGCTGGCCGCATGGTGGAGTTTCCGCCGCGTATCAGGCAGCTTGGCGACCTTGCCGAAGTTATGAAGAAGGATGTTGAGGATGGCCCCGCGAAAGCGAAAATCGCCTAAGAAAACAGCCGCCCAGACTGGGGCAGGCGTTGTTTACTTGGTGGTTTCGGCCATCGGGCGCGAGATCATGCGTCGTCCAAAACTGGTTGGCGGTATAGGCGCGTTTTCTGTCGTCTTTGGTTTCGTCGCCGCCAATGCACTTTGGTATCAGCCGGGTGTCCATCCCTCGCCATTTCTCAGAACGCGCGATGCAGCCGATCCGAATGGCATTGCCGGTTACCGTATGGCGCAAACCCTCGGCACCGAGGGCAACGTCACGACCTTCCGCATTGAACGGCCGGAAGAAACGGCTGCCGCGACACAGCCTGTCGCTGGGGCAGACCCCGTGCAGCAACAGGTGCAACAGACAGCCCCAGTTGCTCATCAACGCCAGCAGATCGTCGCCGACATCCAGGCAGAGTTGAAACGGCGCGGTCTTTATGACGGCGAGGCAGACGGTTTGATGGGGCCAAGAACGGCCGCCGCCATCATGTTTTTCGAGGAAACCGTCGGTATGGAACAGACCGGCGAACCGACCAGCCGCGTCTTGTCCGCCTTGAAGATCGATGGTGCGACGGTCGCCGCCATTCCGAAGGACCGCCCCTCTGATAACGTCGCAAGCGGTGGGGTCGAGGTTGATCCGGTCGCTGCCGCCATTCGCAAGGCGCAGACATCAACGCCCAAAGCCGAACCGGTGTCGCTGACAAGCAAGGCGCCTGCCGGAAAACCGGTCTCGCGAGAAATGGTCGCAAAGATTCAGCAGGGCCTGGTCAATATCGCTTATGCTGGCGTGAAGGTTGACGGTTTTGCTGGCGAACAGACCCGCATGGCCATCCGTCAGTTTGAAAAGCATTATCGGCTGCCCGAAACCGGTGAGCCGAGCGAAGCCGTGTTGAAAAAGCTGAAATCCATCGGCGCCTTGTAAGCGTCGACGGCTGCAAGGGGCTTCGCATCATGCGCCTGAAATCCGAACTATTCGTTTCAGCTCTGGTCCGGCGCGTTTTCTCGTCTGGCGGTTTTGCAGCCGTTGAGAAAAAAGGCGCGGAGGAAGCGGGGGCCATCTTTATCCGCCAGCGTTTTCGTGACGGTACGGAAAACCTCTATGGCCCCGCGCCGCAAAGCTTTGCGGAAGATGACGAGATCAGGGCTGAGCGACGTTTCGAAACCAGGCTTTCGGGCGTCGACGCGTTGGAGAGCAGTACGTTGCTGGACCGTGAACGTCGTTTTGACAGCGACCTGTGGATCGTCGAACTTGAGACCGATGACATTTCCGGACTTCTGACCCTGGTGGATCAACCCAAAAAATAAGGGCGGTCAGACCGCCCTTGATCCTTAACTTGCCGCCGTCTTGCGCGGGGCAGGGGTGAACTGCCGTTCGCCGCGCTGGCTATGGGTGTAACTGTCTGCCCGTCGCCAGTTTTCAACGCGCTCTTCGCACTCCACGATATCAAGGCGGTCGATCAGCGCTTCCGCACGGCTCATGTCGCCTTCAGCGGCAGCAAGGTGCGGATAGAAGCATTGCAGTACAAAGGCTGCCTCGGAAAACTCCATACCAAGACCCGTCAGCGTCGTGGCAAGCTGGCTTCCGGAGATGTCGAGCATGATGCGTTCGGAAAGCCAGTAGCTGGAACACAGTGAATCCGCCAGCGCAATGGCAAACTGACGCGCATCGCGTTCACGGGCAAAACGGATGAGCAGCGCTTCCTGCACCTCGGTCAGTCGGCGCAGACCAAGAACATCGTGTTCCGGCCGGTTGAGATGGCGTGCCATGTCCCGGATCTGCCGACGCATTTGCTCTTCCAGATCGGAAACCACCTGCTTCTCGATATCGGCTTCAGTCACGGCCGCGGCCGGTTCCTCCGCGGGCAACGTGTTGTCGCTGGTCTGCCGCGTGACATCGCGCGTATGACGCAGGCCAACCAGTGCATCGATCACCGTCGGTGAAAGATCGTCGCGACGCACGATGGCACGCGCATGCGCTGCTCCTTGCGTGCGGGCAATAGTAATCAGCGTATCGTCGTCAAGGCATTTCGACGAAATGAGGAAAGGCGCAGCAAGCGCAATCGGCTGGCTGGCAATGAAGAAAGCGACAGCCGATGGTATCATAGGATGCTGGGAGAGGGCGGCAATCGCTTCCCGTTTCGCCTCATCGGTAGAGGCGTTGAAAAGCGGCATGAAGAGTTCGGCAAACTGCCGCAGATCGGATTTAGACGGACGAGCTACGCCTTCAAAATTCGTCACGGTGGCCATCAGCACCACATCTTTCTTCCTCACGGCTCTTGGCCTCTCAAGTTCTCGAAACCGGTCGGTCAACGCACTACCCAACAAAAACGCGAACACAATATCCGTTCAAGTTAGAGCAAATCCGTTGACGTCCTGTTAACTATGGAGGGGAGCAAGAGATGTTTGATGCTTATCAACAACGAAATTTTAAGGCTGCTGAAATTGCCGGAAATCGTGGAACTTTGCGGGATTTGCAGGGTTTCCAACGGGTGAAATGCGGCCGAGATGAAACGATTGGTCGTAAATTAAGGTTAACGGATCATTAACCTGTCCGTGTTTGTAATTTCATGGGCAATATTAGGATTCCATGTTATCCTCGACGCCGGAATAAAAAGCCCGAATGGCATGCGCTGATATGTGAATGGTGATGAAATTCCCGATGCAAGACGAGGCTTGCGCGGTTCCCAGTAGCAACAACAATCATGTCCCGAAGAGGAGATGAGCATGGCAGAGATTATTCCGCTGGACGAAGCCCGTCGAAGTTCACGTTCCGGCGTAGATGCAGGGACGCGGGGCATCGGTCCAGCTAAAGTGTTGCTGTTTACCGGCGTGCACTATGAAAAGCGCGATACGCATCCGAAGAAAGCAGCGCGTAAAAGCAAGTCAAACACCGAGACCGCGCTTAAATCCTGATCGCATCTCTTATTGGCGTCACTTCCACGGCGTCGGCTGGCATTTTGCCTCGTTCAAAAAGCGTTCCGCTTCTTCCCCAAAGCTCGGCTGCGGCACCATCGTCCGCAACACCACATAGCCCTCGGTTTGATCCGCTTCCACCAGAATGGCCTGTGACAACGCTGGCGGTTGCGCCTTGCGGATGGCTGCGATCTGAACCGCATCGGCAACAAGAATGTCCATAACGCCACCCGCTGACGTACGGTCGTTCATGCTGAAAACCTCATTGGAAGCCTTGTCGTAAACAGCGACCGACCAGAAAGGCACAGCGCCGATGGCGGTGAGCCGCACTGGTTTTTCTTCGATGTCGAAGGTGCATACCGCGACCCGCATGAAGGGATCACCGCTGCCTAGCGAAGGCTTTTCCACCGTCTCTTCCAGGAGATGAAAATCATGAAGCTTGCCCTCGGCCACCGCGCGCGTATTGGCATCGCGGTTGGAAAAGTGCGGGATCGACAGCAGGATGACGAGGTGCAGCGCCGCTGCTCCCACCAGACCGGTCACAATGGCAAGCAGGAACCTAAGCATTGCCGCACTCCACCTTGCGGATTTCTGGCATCGAGATATCGATAAGCCCTGAGCTTCCGGCAACAGGCGTGTCGAGCAGTGTCATCACCAGTTTGAAGGTCTGGCCTTGCGGCACTGAAAGCCAGTTATAGGTCTGAGCCGTTGCAGCGATTGCGACATCAATCCCGCCCTCAGGCTCACGCAACAGCGTGCGGGAGTTGAGCGCGAACGGCCGACCGGATGCATCCGCAAGTACGTTGCCCTGTTGATCCGCCGCATAAAGCGTCCAGAAGCGGGAGGGTGGAACGGTGCCAGCCAGACGGTAGCGGCACTCACCCGTCAGGCGCTGACCTTCGCTGTCGACCGAGGCGGTAAAGCTGAGCCCCTCGGCAGTGCCGTACAGCAACTTGCCTGCATCGGCGCGATGCGATTTGGCATAGGGGTCGGCCTCGATCGTCTGTGCTTCGGGGAACGCATCCCATGGGCCGATGCGGATCGAACCGAACCCGGAGGTGGCTTCGAGCGCAACCAGCGTTGACGCGATGCCGCCGCCGAAAGCGATCAGAAGGGCGATACCGACGAGGAATGGAACTCGAAACACGCTGTCTTCCTGTTTTTGAACAGGTCGAGGGTTATCACTGATTCCCCCTTTGGAAAATGCCGGGGCTTGTCTAGTCTCAGTAAAAATCAACGGAAACGGGAACTTCATGATGACGCGACAGGCCGCAATCGACCACGCAACCGCCTATTTCGATGAGGGCGGCTTCGTCCGGGACCTGGCCCGGCGGGTTGGCTTGCGCACGGAAAGCCAGAACGAAGCGAGCGCCGACATCCTGTCACTCTATCTCGAAGCCGAAATGAAGCCCGCTTTCACCGACATGGGATTTACCAGCGAAATTGTCATCGATCCTGCCTCCGGTCTGCCATTTCTGATGGCTGAGCGCTTCGAGGGAGAGAATTTGCCGACAGTGCTGGGTTACGGCCATGGCGATGTTGTGCGCGGTCTGGATGAAGGCTGGGCAGATGGACTTTCACCGTGGCGGATGACCGAGCTGAACGGCAAGTGGTACGGCCGCGGCACGGCCGATAACAAGGGGCAACATTCCATCAATATGGCAGCACTGAAAGCTGTCATTGAGACGCGTGGAAAGCTGGGCTTCAACGCCAAATATTTGATCGAAATGGGGGAGGAACGCGGCTCGCCGGGGCTCAGGGAGGTCTGCCGCGACCATGGTGAGCGGCTGAAGGCCCATCTTCTGATCGCTTCCGACGGGCCGCGATTGAACGCGGAGCGGCCGACCATTTTTCTCGGTGCGCGTGGCGGTATCACGTTCGATCTGGTGATCGAGGCCCGAGAGGGCGGACATCATTCCGGCAATTGGGGAGGGGCGCTTTCCAATCCGGGCGTGCAACTTGCCCACGCCATCGCGAGCCTTGTCGGCGCGACCGGGCAGATCCGCGTGCCGGAACTGGTGCCTGACGCCTTGCCGCAGGCGGTGCGTGATGCTCTGGCCGATTGTGAAATCGACGGCGGGCCAGACGGGCCCGCGATTGATGCGGATTGGGGAGAGCCCGGTCTTTCCACGGCAGAGCGGGTTTTCGGCTGGTGTGCACTGGAAGTGCTGGCTTTCGAGACCGGTAATCCGCGTTCGCCCGTCAACGCAATCCCGCCGAGGGCATGGGCGCGACTGCAACTGCGTTTCGTTGTCGGCATCGATCCCGAAGCTGTCGTCCCGGCCGTGCGCCGGCATCTCGATCGACAGGGGTTTCCCATGGTGAAGATCGTCGCTGCAGGTGACGAGATTTTCCGTGCAACCCGGCTCGACCCGAATGATCCGTGGGTCGGTTGGGCGGTGGATTCCATCGCATTGAGCTCCGGCAAGAAGCCCGCGTTGCTGCCCAATCTTGGCGGCTCCCTGCCCAATGACATCTTCGCCGATATCCTCAAGCTGCGGACCATATGGGTTCCCCACTCCTATCCCGGTTGTTCGCAGCATGCACCGAACGAACATCTTCCGAAGCAGATTGCCCGTGAAGGACTGGCAATCATGGCGGGGCTCTACTGGGACCTGGGCGAAGCCGATGTCCCCGACCTTTAAGCGCCCTTGAGGAGCGTGAAGGCGATGATCCACATGGTGACGGCAATCAGCCCTTCGAGAATTCGCCAGGCGGCGGGTTTTTCGAACAGGGGCCGCAGCCACCTTGCGCCGTAACCGAGCGAGAAGAAAAACACGAGCGAGCCGGTCGCCGCGCCGGCTGCGAAGGTTTTTTCCAAGCCGGGAAACTGTGTCGATAGCGAACCGAGCAGGACTACGGTGTCGAGATAGACATGCGGGTTGAGGAAGGTGAGCGCCAGACAGATGGCGAGTGTTTGCCATAGGCTGACCTCTTTGCGCTCCGCAACGGAGAGCGCTCCGGACGAGCGGAATGCCGAATGGAGGCTTTTTGCGCCGTACCAGATGAGGAAGGCGGCACCCGCATACCGCATGATCGGATCGAGCGCCGGCATTACGGCGCTGATCTGCCGAAAACCGGTGACCCCGACAATAATCAGCAGGGCATCCGATAAGGCGCAGGTCAGGCAGACAGCAAAGACGTGCGAGCGCATCAGCCCCTGCTTCAGAACAAAGGCGTTCTGTGCGCCGATGGCGACGATCAAGCTGAGACCCATCATCAGGCCGGTGAAGAAAACCTGCAAATCCACGCGTTAGTAGCCCCTCAATAGAAAACGAAGCCTTGGATAATTGTTTGTCCTGGATTAATCCAGTTAAACAAGTTTATCCGGATTAAGGAAAACTAATGATCGACTATCCCTCCATGCGAGCTGTGGCGTTGGTGGCGCAAACTGGCAGTTTCGAGAAGGCGGCGGCAGCGCTGTTTGTCACACCATCTGCCGTCTCGCAGCGGGTCAAACAGCTCGAAGAACGGCTTGGTGTCGTGCTCATTGTCCGCGGAACCCCCTGCACGGCCACGGAAAAGGGGGAGTGGCTCTGTCGCCATATGGAGCAGGTGGGCATGCTGGAAACTGAGTTGTTCCGGCAACTGCCCACGCTCGCGGAGGAAGGGGCGACGCACACGCGCGTCACGCTGAATGTCGCCACCAACGCCGACAGTCTCGGCACGTGGTTTCTCGATGCCGTATCTGCTTTCAGCCGGACATCCGATTTTCTTGTCAACATCGCCGTGGATGATCAGGACCATACCGTCGAGTGGTTGCAGCGTGGCAAAGTCCTGGCCGCCGTCACGGCACACGCCAAGCCGGTGCAGGGTTGCCGGGTCACGCCGCTCGGCATTCTGCGGTTTCATGCAACAGCCAGTCCCGATTTCATGCGGCGCTTTTTTCCCGATGGCGTTACAGCGACATCGCTTGCTGCGGCTCCGGGCATCACCTTCAATCAGAAGGATCGGCTGCAAAATCGCTGGATCAAATCCGCGCTCGGTCGGGACATGTCCTATCCAACCCACTGGTTGCCATCGACTGATGGCTTCGTGAAGGCAAGCCTTTCCGGCATGGGGTGGGGCATGAACCCCAGCCTGCTCGTTAAGGATCATCTTGAGGCCGGGCGATTGTTGGAATTGATACCGGGCATCCCGCTCGACATTCCACTCTACTGGCAGGTGAACCGCATGGCCGCCGACCGCCTGTCCGGTTTGACGGCGAGTGTGGTAAGCGCCGCACGCGCGGCGCTGCTGGGCGAAGTTTGAAATTGTAGTTGCGGGCTAACGACGGATAGCCTGCCACTCGGTCCAGCTTTTTACCTGCGGTATATCTGCTCTGGGCTTGTCTTCGAGAAAGGCGATATATTCCAGTGAGTGGCCGTCGGGATCGTCGAAGTAGACGCTCGCCGCCGGCATCCAGGGAAAGACAACCGGTTCTTCGATGTTGGGGGCGCCGGCAAAGCCGAGAGGCTCGACCTTTTTGGACCTGAGATAATCTGGAGCAGCGAGAACCTGATCGAGTTCAACACTGAATGCCAGATGCAATCTGGTGCTGATCGGTGCGGAATGAATCGACCAAAGGCCAAGCATCGACTGACCACGTGCACCAATCCAGAAAAATGCCAGATGTCTGTCTGGGACCCTGTGCGCCAGTTCCAGACCCACGACATTGCGATAAAAATCGATTGAGCGTTCCAGGTTTGAAACCGTCAAATGGGTTTCGAACAGCGTATTTATTTTCACCATATCTCTTCCTCGATCGTCATGCGAAATGCGATTGCAAGCGCCGGATCGCGTTTGCGATGGCACTCTGCAACCTCAAGCGCAGTTGAGGTCAAGCATGAAAATGGGCATGTGAAGGTTCTGCTTCAGAGGCGGAAAACGCCTCTTGCCTGCCGCTGGAAAAAGGGCTTGTCAGCGCCGTTCCGGTTCTTCCGACCCGTTACGCAGGGCAGCGGCTGCCACCTTCTGTGTCGTCAGCGTCAGTGGAGCGGCTTCTTTCATCTTCTTGGCGATGGAGCGAATGACACGGGTCGCTTCGGCGGAAAGCGACCGCGGGCGGGTGAGCGCCGGCATCGTCTGTCCAGTGGCAGACGCGGTTGCCGCCTCGGCGGAAGGCTGCGGGCGCACCCCTGTCGGCAGCGGGTTCTGAATGCCGGGAATGGCGCGCAGCTCCATGCCCTGGTGCGCATAATCCATCAATCGCTTGTAGGTCATGGCCGGAAGAGCGCCGCCGGTCATCTCGTTGGTTGGCGTGAAGTCGTCATTACCGAACCAGACAGCCGTTGTGTAGTTGCCGGTAAAGCCCACGTACCAGGCGTCACGATAGGCCTGCGATGTGCCGGTCTTGCCGCCCGACACGATACCGTTTTCGAGCGCGCCACGCCGTGCCGTTCCCATGACCGGGATCGTCACCAGCATCTGGTTCATTTTCGAATTGGCTTCTTCGGACAACACGCGTTTGGCCGGTGGTTCATCGCGGCCGAAGTCATAGAGAACGTCACCCTCATAATTCAGCACCTGTTCGATGCCGTGACGGCGGGACTGCATGCCGTCTGCCGGAAATACCGCATAGGCCGTCGCCTGATCGAGCACAGTTACTTCCGAGGTGCCAAGCGGAATGGTTTTGTCGCTGCGAAGCGGTGTCGTGACACCCATCGCCTTTGCCGTATCGACGATGACCTGCGTGCCGAGCACGTCCTTGGCCAGTCGCACAGGCACCGTGTTGTACGATTTGGCGAGCGCGACCTGCAAAGTCACCTTGCCCGCATAGGAGCGGCCGTAGTTCTGCGGTGACCAGCCGCGCCAGGTCACGGGCGCATCGGAAATCAGTGTATCCGGCTTCATGCCCTTTTCCATGGCAGCGGAGTAGGTATAGACCTTGAAGGAAGAGCCGGGCTGGCGCATTGCCGCGGTTGCACGGTTGAACTGGCTTTCGCCGTAGTCACGGCCGCCAACCATGGCGCGCAAGGCACCCCCGTTTTCGATCATCACCATCGCGCCCTGTTTGACGCGGTAACCTTCGCCATATTCGCGCAGACCCATTTCCATCGCCTGTTCGGCGGCCTGTTGCAGGCCGGTATCGATGGTCGTGCGCACGACGACGGTATGGTCCTTGAATTTGCCCTCGGCTGCCAGACGCTGAACCTCATCGAAGGCCCAGTCGAGGAAATAATCGGGTGCCTTCACATCGGCCCGGTCGATAACGGTCGCCGGATTGCGGCGTGCCCCGATCACCTGTCCTTCGGTCATCAGGCCGCTCTGTACGAGGTTGGAAAGAACGGTGTTGGCGCGGGCACGGGCTGCGGGAAGGTTGACGTGCGGTGCGTATTTTGCCGGTGCCTTGAAGAGGCCAGCCAGAATGACGGATTCCGCCAGCGTCACGTCGGTCAGGTTCTTGCCGAAATAGAATTGCGACGCTGCAGCCGCGCCAAAGGTGCCGCCGCCCATATAGGCGCGGTCGAGATAAAGGCTGAGAATTTCCTTCTTCGACATGTTGGTTTCGAGCCACAATGCCAGGAAGGCTTCCTTGATCTTGCGTTCCAGCGAGCGCTCATTGGTCAGGAACAGGTTTTTGGCGAGCTGTTGCGTCAGCGTCGAGCCACCCTGGACCACGCCACCGGCACGGGCGTTTTCGCTCATGGCGCGCGCAAGGCCAATGAAGTCGATGCCGAAATGCTCGAAGAAGCGCCGGTCTTCCGTCGCGAGGACGGCCTTGATGAAATGATCCGGCATCTGATCGATTGGCACGGAGCCTTCATGGATGATGCCGCGATGGCCGATCGTATTGCCGTAACGGTCGAGGAAGGTGACGGCAAAGTCGCCACGATAACGCCAGTCCTTCTTCGTTTCCTCGAAGGCGGGCATGGCAAGCGCCAGAAGCACCACGGAACCGGCGGTTCCAAAGGTCAGCGCATCGCCGGTCAGGTTGACGAGAAGTTTTTTCCAGCCGCGCACGTGCAGTTTGCGCGACGCAATGGTAACTTCCTCCCAGAAATCGACAAACCTCGCTGCAGCCGTCCACAGGCCCGAGTCGATGAATGAATCGATCCGAAGCAGAATGTGGCGTTTGCGTCTCGCCTGTTTCTTGTCTTTTTCTTCCTGCACCTGAAGCGAATTCCTGTTCGATGGGGCGAGCAATGCTTGACGCAATAACCTTGCGCGGGTCATTCCTCATCACCACTCTGCCGGAATTAAGGAATATCTTATATTCCAGCCGATTGCGATACGACAAACGGGCTAAGCTATGCGTAGCCTGATGGATCAAAATGAGACGAAAATGTTAACGATAAATGATGCCCCGTTCTGGAAAACCAAAACGCTGGAGCAAATGACCGGCGAGGAATGGGAAAGCCTGTGCGATGGGTGCGGGCTCTGTTGTCTCAACAAGCTGGAAGATTGGGACACCGGTGAAGTGGTCTTCACCTCGGTACGATGTCAGTTGCTGGATGGCGAGAGCTGTCGTTGCTCCGACTATGAAAACCGCCGTGCCACAGTGCCCGATTGCATCCAGCTTGACCTGAAGAAAGTGGATGAGATTGGCTGGCTTCCGCCGACCTGCGCCTACGCGCTGGTGCGGGATGGCAAGGATCTTTACTGGTGGCACTATCTGGTTTCCGGCGATACGGAAACGGTCCATCAGGCAGGCATTTCCGCACGCGGTCGCACCGTCAGCGAAACGGACGTCGATGTTGACGACTTCGAGGATTATGTGGTCGATTGGCCGCTGACGGTGGGTGAGAAAGGCGAAGACTAACGGGAAATCCGCTTGGCCCTAATCCTGCCCCATGGTTTTCCTAGGCCGTAGGTCATTCTGGCAAAAAAGTCCGCGAACGACGGACAAGGGACATCAAAACGCATGCGCTATCGGCTGACTGCCACGGTTTTATCCTGTCTGGTTCTTGCGGGTACCTCACCCCATGCCGCATCTGCTCAGCAGCCAAAACCGCAGGCTTTCGAATGCACGCTTGTCACGTCGATTGAGACCGGCGCAGTCATCAACCAGCAAGGCGCCTGTGATCAGCGCGTCGCGCCGGCCTCCACCTTCAAGGTACCTCTGGCGGTCATCGGCTTCGATAGCGGCATTCTGCAGGATGAGAAAACACCCGCTTGGGACTGGACGCCGGGCATTGAAGCGCGCGCTCAGGATCGCAAGACGGTTGATCCGACCATGTGGGAACAGGATTCGGTGCTGTGGTATTCGCGGGAATTGACCCGCAGGCTCGGTCCCGAAAAATTCGCAGCCTATGTGAAGCGGCTCGGCTACGGCAATGCCGACGTATCGGGTGATCCCGGCAAGGACAATGGCCTCACCCATTCCTGGCTCGGCTCGTCGCTGACCATTTCTCCTGTCGAGCAGGTGGGCTTTCTTCGCCGTCTTCTGGCGGGCAACCTGCCGATTTCGCGTGACGCGCAAGCCAAGACCCGTGCGCTTGTTCCAGTGTTTGACGCACCGGAAAGCTGGAAGGTGCATGGCAAGACCGGAAGCGGCGTGATGCGTGATGCCAACGGCAATCCCGATAACAACCGTCCCTTCGGCTGGTTCGTCGGCTGGGCGGAACGCGAAGGTCAGCATATCGTTTTCGCCCGCTTGCAGGTTTCCGACAAGCCATCGACGGAACCGCTTGGGCCACTTGTACGCGATGCTTTCCTGCGTGATGTCCCGCGCCTGGCCGTCCACCGGTGACCGCCTGGATGGCAATCCGACTGTAAAATGAGGAGGGCCATGATGAACGCTTCCGACCAGATCATTGCCCTCTATACCGACCACGCCGCTGATTTCGACGCCCAGCGAGGGCGCGGGCTGGTCGAAAAAACCTGGCTAGACAAGTTCCTTTCCCTTTTGCCCGCAAATGGCTCCATTCTCGATATCGGCTGCGGGGCGGGTGATCCCATCGCGCGCTATTTCATCGAAAGCGGATATGAGGTGACCGGGATCGACGCTTCCGGCCCGCTTATTGCCCTTTGCCGGACCCGTTTTCCGGATAGCCTTTGGGCCATCGCCGATATGCGCGACCTGGCGCTTGGCCGGCGCTTCGATGGCCTGATTGCCTGGCATAGTTTTTTCCATCTGACAGTGGAGGATCAGCGGCATATGTTCGATGTGTTTCGCAGGCACGCCAGTCCCGGCGCGGCCCTGATGTTTACGGCAGGCCCAGAACACGGCGAGGCAATCGGGCGCTTTCAGGGTAAGCCGCTCTACCATGCAAGCCTTGCCCGCAGCGAATATGAAAGCCTGTTGTCACAGCATGATTTTCGTTTGGTGGATCATGTTGAAAACGACCCCGATTGCGGTGGCGCGACGGTGTTTTTGGCAAAATGTAAAAACGGCTGATCAGGCCTTGACCTTCCCATGATGGGAAGCATTACATGGGGTATGCCGAGCAGGACTGCTAAGCGGTTTCGTGACACGGCATGCTGCAACAAAGCTCCTCGAAAGGGGAATTCCCATGAACGAGACAGTCAGACACCCCAGCGCCCATGCACACTCCCATGAGCCGGTTTCCATCCCCGTTGAAGGCATGACATGCGCATCCTGTGTGCGTCGCGTCGAGACCGCAGCGGCGAAAGTGCCGGGCGTTGCGGCGAGTTCGGTCAATTTTGCCACCAAAAAGCTGACGGTTGAACCGGCAGAGGGTTTTTCGGCAAAGACGTTAGGCGCAGCAATCAAGAAGATTGGTTATGAAGTCGCCCCGGAACGTCACGAATTTTCCGTCGAAGGACTGAAAAGCGAGGTGGATGCTGATCGTCTGAAGGGAATTCTGACCGCAATCGCGACGACTTTTTCTGCTGACGTGGACCTGGCAAACGGCAAGGTCTTCGTTGACGGTATAGGTGGACGTCGCGAACGCGACATGCTGGTAGAAACGGCAAAGACCGCCGGATTTGTCTTGCAGGCGCCTATGGCGGCACATCACCATTCTCATTCGGAGCACGACCATCATCCAGATGCGGGCGGCGGTCACGATCATATGCATCACGCCGGTGAGGAGGGTGCACTGAAGCGCGATCTGACGATTGCCGCCATACTCACTGCGCCGCTGTTCGTGCTGGAAATGGGTGGGCATCTTTATGAACCGATGCACCACTGGCTGATGGGCATCATTGACACGCAAAATCTCTATTACCTCTATTTCCTGCTGGCTACGGCGGTGATCTTCGGGCCAGGCTTGCGGTTCCTGAGAGCCGGGTTCCCGGCTTTGTTGCGCGGTGCGCCGGAAATGAACTCGCTGGTGGCACTCGGCGTCACCGCAGCCTATCTCTACTCGGCCGTTGTGACCTTTGCGCCATCGCTGCTGCCTGAAGAGGCGCACTATGTTTATTACGAAGCAGCGACTGTCATCGTGACGTTGATCCTGACTGGTCGTTTGCTGGAAGCCCGCGCCAGCGGCAAGACCGGCGATGCCATTCGCAAACTGGCAAGCCTGCAGGCCAAGGCTGCGCGTGTCGAACGCGATGGCAAGACGCTCGAGATTGCACCGGAAGATGTGCGGGAAGGTGATATCGTCGTCATTCGTCCGGGCGAACGGCTGGCGGTGGATGGTGAGGTCATCGAAGGATCGTCCTATGTCGACGAATCGATGATTTCCGGCGAACCGGTGCCGGTTGAAAAACTTGCCGGTGCGAAAGTTGTCGGTGGTACGATCAATAAGACAGGTGCCTTCAAGTTTCGCGCCACCAAGGTTGGTGCCGACACGATGCTGGCGCAGATCATCCGTATGGTCGAGGAAGCGCAGGGTTCGAAACTGCCGATCCAGTTGCTGGTCGACCGTGTCACTGCGCTGTTCGTGCCGGTGGTGATCGCCATTGCCATTCTGACCTTTGCAGTCTGGGCGATCTTTGGTCCGGAACCCGCCTATAGCTTCGCTCTGGTCAATGCGGTTGCCGTCCTCATCATCGCATGCCCATGCGCCATGGGCCTGGCCACACCGACCTCGATCATGGTCGGAACCGGTCGCGCCGCTGAACTTGGCGTGCTTTTCCGCAAGGGACAGGCACTGCAGGAACTGCGCTCGGCAAATATCGTCGTGGTCGACAAGACCGGGACCATTACCAAAGGCCGTCCTGAATTGACCGATCTGGTCGTTGCTGACGGTTTTGAGGAAAACGAGGTTCTGACGCTGGTTGCAGCCGTGGAGGCCCACTCGGAACATCCAATAGCCGAAGCCATAGTCAAGGCGGCGGAGGAGCGGCAGCTGTTGGGCCCGGAGGGACTCGAACCCCAAACTGTCGAGAGCTTTGAGAGCGTGACAGGCTATGGCATTGCGGCCATCGTCAACGGCCGCAGGGTCGAGGTGGGTGCAGACAGATATATGACCAGGCTTGGGCTTGCTGTCGATGCCTTTACCAATGCGGCCGCAAGGATGGGTGATGAAGGCAAGACACCGCTTTACGCCGCCATTGATGGCAAGCTCGCCGGTGCCATTGCTGTGGCCGATCCGCTGAAGCCATCGAGCGTCAGTGCCATCAAGGCTCTGCAGGACATGGACATCGAGGTTGTGATGGTGACGGGCGACAATGCGCGCACAGCAAATGCCATCGCCAGACAGGTCGGGATCGACAAGGTGGTGGCCGAGGTGTTGCCGGAAGGCAAGGTAAAAGCAATCCACACGCTGCGCGAAGGTGGAAAGACGGTGGCCTTTGTCGGAGATGGTATCAACGATGCGCCGGCACTGGCCGAGGCCGATATCGGCATTGCCATTGGTACCGGCACTGACGTTGCGATTGAAAGCGCGGATGTTGTTCTGGTCGGCGGCGATCTGACTGGCGCGGTCAATGCCGTCGAGATGAGCCGGGCGACGATCCGCAATATCAAGGAGAACCTGTTCTGGGCGTTTGGTTACAACGTGGCGCTGATCCCCGTTGCCGCCGGAGTTCTTTATCCGGCCTTCGGCATTACCTTATCGCCGATGATCGGCGCAGGCGCCATGGCGCTTTCCAGCGTGTTCGTGCTGGCCAATGCCCTTCGGCTCAAAACGGCCAGAGTTTCTGCAAAGGAGGCAACGGCATGAATATCGGACAGGCATCGGATGCGTCCGGCGTTTCGGCCAAGATGATCCGTTATTACGAACAGATCGGCCTCGTTACCCCGGCCGCCCGCACGGGGAACAATTATCGGGTCTACGGCGAGCAGGACGTTCACAACCTGCGCTTCATCAAGCGCGCCCGCACACTCGGATTCTCGCTTGAAGAGACAGAGACGCTGCTGAAACTCTGGCAGGATAAAAGCCGTGAGAGCGCCGCTGTGAAGGACATTGCTCTTGCCCATGTCGCTGATCTCGAACGCAAGATCGCCGAGATGAAGGGCATGGTGAAGACGCTTTCGCATCTCGCCCATTGCTGCGGCGGTGACCATCGGCCGGATTGTCCCATTCTCGACGATCTGGCTGGCATTGAATCGGCGCACCACAGCTCAGCGAAAACCGCTTGACCTTGCCACTATGGCAAGGTGCACAACCACAAAAGACAATCCTCACTGGAGAAGACCATGACCACCACGTTCCTCGTGCCTGATATGACCTGCGGCCATTGCGAAAAGACCGTACGTGGCGCCCTTGCCGAAGCACTGCCCGGCAGCTCGGTCAACATCGACCTCGCTGCCCACACAGTCACCGTCGCCGGTGATGCGGCAAAAGCGGAAGATGCAATTCGCGACGTGGGTTACTCGCCGGAACGAGCTGCTTGAAAGTGGCAGACAGCATGCCTGCCTCATTGATCAGAAATGTCGCTTGACCTCAACTGCGCTTGTGGTTCTAGTTTGCCCGCCGTATCGAAAAACAGAAAGGATACGGCAGTGGTGAATTCGGAAATGGTCGAGCGCAACGGGTGGCTGGAATTGTTGAGCGGCGCGAACCTCGCGCTTCTGACGGTTATTTCCTCCGGTATCGGCCTGCACGCCTTCAATCAGTTCGCGGTGGTAACGGCGCTGCCCGTTGCTGTCAGTGAGATTGGCGGGGCGGCCTTCTATAGCTGGGCTTACAGTGTTTATTTTGTCGGCTCTGTAGCGGGTGGCGTTACCGCTGTTCTGTTCCGCCAGCGCTTTGGCGCACGCTTCGTTCTTCTGCTTTGCTGCCTGATCTTTTCACTCGGATCGATCCTGTCCGCCATCGCCGGCGACTTTCTCTGGGTGGTGATGGGAAGAGCTCTGCAAGGTGTTGCGGATGGTCTGATCGTTGCCGTCTGCTACAGCCTCATTCCCGCTGGCTTCAGATCAGATCTTCTGCCGAAAGTCTTCGCCATAGAAGCAGCGATCTGGGCGATTGCCTCCTTCGTTGGACCGCTGACCGGCGGTTTTGCCACCGAACACTTGTCCTGGCGGGCAACATTCCTGCTGTCCGCGCCGCTGATCATGCTTCTCGTCGTTTATACTGTTATGGCCGTTCCAACTGAAAAGCCGGTTGTATCAACGCGCAGGCCCTTCGTGCCGCTTTTCCTGTGCCTTGCTGGCGCACTTGCCTTTTCAGCGCCGTCGGCCTTTGACGGCACGCTGTTGCGTGTCCTTGCACTTGTTGGCGGTGCAATCCTGTTGTGGGCATCGCTCAAATCAGGCACGCGTCCTTCTATGGGGTTGTTTCCGAGAAATGCGTTTCGCCTGAACAGCGTACTCGGCAGTGGTTTCTGGGTGCTGTTCCTGATGTCTTATGCGCATGCGCTGGGCAATGTTTACCTCGCTTATGTCGCGATAAATCTCTGGGGCTATGAGCCGACATTCGCCGGGTTTATTGTGGTCACGATGCCACTGTCCTGGAGCTTCATTGCCATGGTCATTGGCAGTCTCAGATCAGCGAGATTGCGGGCAATTTGCCTGCATTATGGCCCATGGCAAATGGTGCCGGGATGCGCGCTCCTCGGGCTTGGCCTCGTTAATGGCAACTGGTTGGAGATGCTCGCTGGCCAGATATTGATCGGTTCCGCCTTCGGCATGTCCTGGGCAGGCATCAGCCAGGCAGCGATGGAAGCCGCACCCGATACCGAACGGGAAATGACCGGCGCACTTTTGCCCACGGTCTCAACGCTTGGCGCTGCCGCCGGAGCAGGGGCGAGTGGAACCGTCGCCGCCGCCAGCAATCTTTTTGCGGAAATGGAACGCGGCGACATCCTGATGCCGATGGTCTATCTCTATGGCCTTGGAGTGCTGGTCTCTATCCTGGCGCTCGTGACCGCCCGCGGCTTGCGCGGCAGGCGGACTTGAGGCTCGACGAAGACTAGAGTTTCAGTGCCCAGCACGTCGCATGATCGATCGTACCGGGCTCGGCCTTTAGGATAGCCGAGCGGACGGGCTCGAAACCCTCGATCCGCTTCGTGCCGACATAACGCCCACGGTTCACGAAAACCTCCAGCGAACCGTAGTCTAGGAAGATGCGCACGCGTGACGCCCGCGCCCCTTTGGCGATATAGAGCGGCGAGGGGCCGTCACGCCCATCTTCATGTCGTATCCACAGACCGCTTTCATCCGACACGACGCCAAGGCGCACTGTCGGATGATCGAGTTGCAGTTCGAAAGGTTGGCCGGGTGAGGTCAGCTCGAACAGGATTTCGACGGCGCCATTGAGGAAGGTGACGCGTTCGCCGGACGCCAGCCGGGTACGGTCAAGAATGTGGCTGCGCAGGCTTTCGGCTGCACCGATCGGGGGCGTTAGAAGTTCGCCATGGGCATAATGCAATCGGCGAGGCAAGGTCATCGAGGTCGGAAAATCGATTTCCGGATTGGCATCGGCCCAATTGGCAAGCCAGCCGATCCCCACGATGTTGTCACCATCCAGAAACGCCTGGAACGCGTAATTGTCGGTGCCAAAATCCAGTTCCTGTCCTGTTTCCTTCGTAAAGGTCTTGCCGTCGAACCAGCCGACATCTGCCATTGTCAGGTTCTTGCGGCCGGTCTGCGGATCTTCGGAATGCATCAGCCCATAGATCAGCACCCATCGCGTTGTACGCGCGTTCGCCGGTCCATCGAGCGGCAGCAGACAGGGGCATTCGATGGCGGTTGTCTTGTAGCGTGTTTCGACCCAAAGCTTGCCCACGTAGGTCCAGCCGGATGATGCCGTCGGGTCCTGGGTCTCGTAAAGCAGAATGACGCCACCGCTGTCGCTCTGGCTTCCCAGCAGCATCTTCCACAAGCCATCCGGTCCACGGACGACGTAAGGATCGCGAAAGTCCGGTGTCAGTCCCTGTCCATCCGGGCGTAGTCCAAGAACGACGTCGGCCTGTCCAGCCATGATGAGATCGGAAGAGGTTGCTGTGAGCTGGATCTGTTGTTCCGGAACGCGGTCCTGCACCTGCTCGGTAAAGAATACCCTGATGCCCGGTCCTTCGACCAGAGGAATGGTCGAGCCGGAATAGGCGCCGCCACGTTTGTCCGGACGCGTTGTCAGATCTTCGGACGGAAAGAGGAAAATCGGCAGATGCCGCCAGCGCAGATAATCGGACGAGACCGCGTGCCCCCAATGCATGGTGTTCCAGCGCAGCCCATGGGAATAGTGCTGATAGAACAGATGCGGGCGTCCCTCGAACCGCCCAAAACCATTCGGATCATTCATCCAGCCGAATGGCGGACGGAAGTGATAACTTTGCGGCAGTTCGGGCGGGGCGTTGTCCGGCTTGGTATGGACAACGGTGATGCCGGTTTCCAGAACGTCCGAGGCTGTGAACCAGTAGATGACAGAAACGGCTGTTGTCACGGTGTCGTAACTCAGCTCCACATGCCCGCCGCCAAAGATCTGGTAGATTCGAAAACTGAATTCTTCAGTATTGATACTTGAAACTTCGGCGAATTTTCCGTTGGCATTGGAAAACGAAACAGAGCCTGGCTCCGCTGTTTTTTTCGCCTTCAGCCAGATATGAAAGGTCGTGTTGACGGGAAGATCGGTGTGGATGGTGCGGATGGCGCTTTCCGGTTCTGCCAGCACGGCTTCAACGACGGTCATTCCTCTTCCTTTCCTTCTCATGGTCCCGCCCAATGTATCACCCCGTCTGTCAGGAATGAGGCACAACGCGTGGTAGCGGACGTCGATTGCTGACTTGGACTGGCAGCACAGTCAAAACGAAGGTTCGCGGTAAAAGTTCACTGAGTTGTGCAACCTGGTTTTGTGTTTGTTAGGAGTTTCCCTCTATTCAGAAGACGGCTGGAATAGTCATTCTTCATAACTTTTTTGACGGATAAGCGTGGATGTCCTCAACCTACCCTGAAACTCATGGTTCTGCCGTTTCGGCGGAGCTGAGGGCATTCAATCAGCTTTTCGCAACGCTTCGCTTCGACGGACAAGGGCGCATCGTTGGCGCCAACCACCAATTCTTGCGACTACTTGGCTATGATCTTCAAGAACTTCTTGGTCAGGAAGATACGTTTTTTGTCTCCAAGAGCTATGAGCGAAGCCAGCAGCTCGCGCTCTGGCGAAATGTGCGCAAGGGCAAGCCACAACAGCAGACGGCCTTGTGGGTCAGCAAATCCGGCAAGGAACTATGGTTGAATTGCCGTTACATGCCGCTGGCGGATGAAGAAGGAACGATCACGGAGGTCGTACAGGTCATCGAGGACATCACTGAGCGCGAAGCGCGCGAAGCGGATGCGCGCGGTCAGCTCATGGCCATCAACCGCACACAGGCCGTCGTGCATTTCTCGCTGGACGGTCATGTGCTCGAAGCAAACGAGCTTTTCCTGAATGCCGTCGGCTACGACCATGATGCGCTCGTCGGTAAACATCATTCCGTGCTGGTGGATAACGATGAACGCGCAAGCGAGGCTTATCGCGCCTTCTGGGCTGGGCTGGGGCAGGGCGAACACCGCTCAGGCGAATATCGCCGTATCCGCCAGGATGGTCGGGAGGTATGGCTCCAAGCCGTTTATAGCCCCATTCTCGATGCCGCCGGGCGCCCGTTGAAGGTGGTGAAATACGCCACCGACATTACCGAAGCGAAGATGCGGCAGGCAGACTATCAATGGCAGATCACTGCTATTCACAAGTCCAACCTCGTCATTACCTTCGATATGTTCGGTGCAATTCTCGACGCCAATGATCTCTTCCTTGAGGCGACCGGCTATGATCTTGCCGAGATCGAGGGCCGCCATCACCGCATGTTTGTCGATCCGGCTTACGCTCACGGCAGCGAATACCAGACTTTCTGGCGTGAGTTGCGGCAGGGCAAGCATCGTATGGGTCATTACAAGCGGTTCGGAAAAAATGGTCGCGAGGTGTGGCTGCATGCCACCTACAATCCGATCTTCGATGCCGACGGCAAGCCGGTGAAGGTGGTGAAATACGCCTCCGTCGTCACCGACGAGAAGTTGATCGAGGCGGAGTGCCAGGGCCAGATCGCTGCCATTCACAAGGCGCAATGCGTCATCTCCTTCGCGCTGGACGGGACGATCCTCGACGTCAACGAAAACTTCCTCGATGCGACCGGCTACCGTTACGCCGACGTCATGGGGCGCCATCACCGCATGTTCGTTTCGGAAACCGATGCCGTTTCGGAAGAATACCAGGCCTTCTGGCGCGATCTGGCCGCAGGGTGCCACCAGGCAGGCGAATACCGACGCGTCTGCAAGGACGGCAGCGAAATCTGGCTGCAGGCGACATACAGCCCGATCTTCGACATGAACGGCAGGCCCTTCAAGGTTGTGAAATACGCAATCGACGTCACCGCCGACAAACTCATGCAGGCCGGATATCGCGGCCAGATCGAAGCCATCAACAAGTCGCAGGCCGTTGCCGTCTTCGGACTTGATGGCGTTCTGTCTGACGCCAACGAGAATTTTCTCGACCTCTTCGGATACGGTATCCATGAATTGAAGGGGGCCCATCACTCGATGTTTGTCGAGCGGGATTTCTACGTCAGCGATGAATATGTGACGTTCTGGGAGATGCTCAGAAGCGGCAAATATCATAGCGGATTGTACAAGCGTCTCGCCAAGAACGGCCGCGAGGTCTGGATACAAGCCTCCTACAATCCGGTCCTCGACCTGAATGGCAAGCCGGTCAGCGTCATCAAATATGCGACCGACGTCAGCTCGAATGTGGCACTGGCCGAAGCGTTCGAGGATGCACGTCGTCAGGCACACCACGATGCCGCGACGTCGCTTCCCAACCGCGTCAAGCTGGCCTCCTTCATGGATGCCTCGCTTGCCGGACCGGGAGCGGCTTTGACTGTCTTCTACATCGATCTCGATCGCTTCAAGCCGGTCAACGACACTTATGGCCACCATGTTGGCGACCGCGTTCTCGGCGAAGTGGCTGACCGCATGCGGCGCATGATCGATGAAGATCAAATGGTGGCACGCGTCGGTGGCGATGAATTTGTCATCGTTGCGCCGGGTATGGCGGTCGAAAACATAGAGGCATTCTGCCGCCGACTGATCGAGACGGTGACAAAACCCATTCCTTATGAGAGCGGTGAAATCAGCATTGGCATGTCAATCGGTATTGCCGTTGCCCCGACAGATGGGGAGACACCGGACGATCTTTTACGCGCGGCCGATGCCGCGCTCTATCGCTCCAAGCAGAATGGCCGCGGCGTCTACAGCTTCTTCTCGATGGAGATGAACGACAGGATCGTCAGCCAGAGACGGCTTGCCGAAGATATGCGCCACAGCCTCGCCGCCGGCGATTTTTATCTGGAGTTCCAGCCGCGTTTCGATACGCGCGAGCGCTGCGTGCGCAGTGCCGAGGCATTGGTGCGCTGGGCACATCCTGAACGCGGACGCATTCCTCCGGCCGATTTTATTCCGCTTGCGGAGCGCAACGGCATGATCGTGCCTCTGGGAGACTGGATCTTGCGCGCTGCCTGCACCACGGCGATGAGTTGGGACGGTATTGGCGTCTCGGTCAATGTCTCGCCCGCACAGTTCCGCGATCCGCAATTCGTGCAGAAGGTGAGGGACTGCCTCGCCGAAACCGCCTTGCCTGCGGATCTCCTCGAACTGGAAATTACCGAGGGCGTGCTGCTCGAAGATGCAGATCGTGCGGTAGCCGTCTTGAAGAGCCTCAAGGCTCTGGGCGTCAAACTCGCCATGGACGATTTTGGCACGGGGTATTCGTCGCTCTCCTATCTGCGCAACTTCCCGTTTGACGTCATCAAGATCGACCGCAGTTTCATCACGGATCTTGAAGCCGATGGTAGTGCTCGCTCCATTGTCCAGGCGATCCTTGGGCTCGGGCAGGCGCTTGGTCTATCGGTCACGGCAGAGGGCGTTGAAACCAATGAACAGCTTGCGGTGCTGACGGCAGACCATTGCAGTGAGGTTCAGGGCTTCCTGATGGCAAAGCCGCTGCGCGCTGAAAAACTGCAGGCGCTGTTTTCGGAGATGCCCGAACTGAACAAGGCGATCGGAGAAGGCATTCTGAAATCGGCCTGAAACAAACCGGGTGCGATTTTGATCTCGCAACCACGGGTGCGACACGCCATATAAGGCATGTCGCGCAAAAGTGTTTTGCGGTTTTGTGGTACGGACATGCGAAGGAGAAAAGCATGTCGCGCAAAATCGTCTCATGGTTTTGTAGTGATAATATGCCGGAAAAGCTGTCGCGCTAACGCGTTGAACGGTTTGGCGGTTTGAGCCGCAAAGCAGGAGCGCATCCGTGATGAAATTCGACAATTCCTACGCCCGTCTTCCAGAGCGTTTTAGCGCTGCCGTGCTGCCGACCCCGGTCAAGGCGCCGCAACTTATCGCCTTCAATCATCCCCTTGCCGATGAATTGGGGTTGGATATTTCCGGCCTTGCTGATGACAGACTCGCTGCAATCTTTTCCGGCAATACGGTACCGCAAGGCGCTGAACCTCTGGCTATGGCCTATGCGGGGCATCAGTTTGGCGGGTTTGTTCCGCAGCTTGGCGACGGACGGGCGATCCTGCTCGGCGAGGTCATCGATAGGAACGGCAAACGGCGCGACATCCAGCTGAAAGGGTCTGGCCCCACGCCCTTTTCGCGACGCGGAGATGGGCGTGCAGCACTTGGTCCGGTTCTGCGTGAATATATCGTCTCTGAGGCCATGTATGCGCTTGGCATTCCTGCCACGCGGGCACTCGCTGCCGTGTTGAGCGGAGAGCGCGTGCAGCGTGAGATCGGGCTGCCGGGTGGCGTCTTCACCCGTGTTGCGGCCAGCCACATCCGTGTCGGTACGTTTCAGTTCTTTGCGGCGCGTGAAGACGATGATGGCATCAAGGCGCTGGCCGATTACGTCATCGATCGCCATTATCCAGACGCGACGCAGGCTGATAATCCCTATCTCGCGCTTCTGCAGGCGATCGCGGCACGGCAACTCGATCTTGTGGCTCGTTGGTTGATGGCGGGCTTCATCCATGGCGTGATGAATACAGACAACATGGCCGTTTCAGGAGAAACGATCGATTTCGGCCCCTGCGCCTTCCTTGATGAATACCACCCCAACAAAGTGTTCTCCTCAATCGATGCCCAAGGCCGCTATGCCTATAACAACCAGCCGGGCATCGCCCAGTGGAACATCGCCCGGTTGGCAGAATGCCTGCTGCCGCTGCTTGATCCCGAGGCGGAAAAGGCAGCGGAACTGGCCAACGCCGTTCTTGCGGAATTTGCCGGGAATTTTCCAGGACGCTGGCTTTCCGGCATGCGTCAGAAACTTGGACTGGTGACGGAAGAGGACGACGACACGGCGCTCGTTCAGGCTCTTCTGGCAATGATGCAAGCTTCGGAGGCTGACTTCACATTGACGTTCCGGCGACTGTCTCATGCAGCAGATGGCGATGCCGAAGCATTTCGCGGCATGTTCATCGATCTTGCTGCGGCGGACGCATGGTTGGCGCGTTGGCGTACCAGAGCCGAACGGGACGGCGTGTCTGCAGCCCAACGAAAGGCAGCGATGCTGTCTATCAATCCGACAATCATTCCCCGCAACCACCGCATCGAAGAACTGATCGCAGCAGCAGTCGAAGACGGCGACTTTGAACCATTCCACGACATGCTGGCGGCAATCGCCAAACCGTTCGAGGAACGCGATGAGTTCGCAGTCTACATGCAGGCGCCGATGAACCACGAGCGTGTGTCCCGGACGTTCTGCGGGACGTGACGCGAAACCTCCAGTCGCCGCGCGTCTGCGCGGCGAAGAGAGTTTTCGGGCTTATCGACCTAACCGTATCGCGTTCAGTGCGACGCTGAAATTAGGTCGACGACTCTGAGTCTTCCCTTAGCCAGCCTTGGCAAGCGGCTCATGCGATCCGTAATAATGGCCAAAGCGGTTCGCCAGGAACTTGGGCAGTGCGATTTCTTCCTGCCTGACGAAGCCCTTCTGGGGGAGGGCGCCTTCGGCGAGAAGATCGAGAACCGTGCAGATGCCGGCGGCCGTAGTGATCTGGATTGCGCTCATCATGCGGCCGGACACTGGGCCGGCATAGACCTTGTTGGCGTAGGTCTCCTGCAGGAAGCGGCCTTTCTGCGTGCCGCAGACGGTAACGAACACGATCACAACGTCCTGCATCGTGGCGGGCAACGCGTTTTCAAACAGGTCCTTCAACACGTCGCGGCGATTGCGCAGGTTGAGATCATTGAGCAGTGCTTTCATGATTGCAACATGGCCGGGGTAACGGATGGTGCGGTAATTCATGGTGCGCACCTTGCCTTCCAGCGTGGCGCATAGCGTGCCCAGTCCACCGGAGGTGTTGAACGCCTCGTACGTCACGCCATCGAGCGAGAACTCTTCGCGTTCCTCAAGTGCGGGAACAGCGGTGAGGCGACCTTCGACAATCGCTTCGCATGGCTCGATATATTCGTTAATGAGGCCGTCCGTGCTCCAGGTCAGGTTGTAGTTCAAGGCATTGGACGGATATTGAGGAAGTGCGCCGACGCGCATGCGCACGCTGTCGAGCTTGTCGAAGCGCGACGCGATATCTGCTGCGGCGATGGAGATGAAACCAGGTGCAAGACCACACTGCGGAATTAGGGCCGTTCCAGCTGTTTCGGCCAGAGCCTTGACCTTACGGGTTGATTCAACGTCTTCGGTCAGATCCAGATAATGTGTGCCGACTGCAACCGCGGCCTCGGCGATGCCTGCTGTGAGATGGAAAGGTGCGGCAGAAAGAACGGCAAAACGGCCTTTGAGTAGCGCCTCAAGCGGAGCGCGGTCGGTAATGTCGACGATTTCGGTTTCGACGTTGTCATGCGTCGGCACATTGGCAAGTTGTTCGGCAGAGCGGTCCGCCACTGTGATCTTGTAGTCGCCGGTTACGGCAAGCATCCAGGCGATGGCCGATCCGATATTGCCCGCACCGACAATGACGATATTTTTCATAGGTTTGTTCCCCGCAGTTTGAATGAATATGAGATCCAAAAATGTCGGATTTTGCCGTCGATTCGTAGCTTCACTCTGCCATAATTGCAGGGTAATATTGGTCAGATTGACGATAGGATTGATCATAATGACTATCACAGATAAGGACCGCGCGCTTCTGGCGCTTTTGTCCGAAAATGCCCGCATGCCGGTTGCCGAATTGGCGCGCAAACTTGGCCTTTCACGCACGACTGTGCAGGCCCGGATAGAGCGGTTGGAGACGGACGGCGTGATCGCCGGATATGGTCTGAGGTTTTCGGAAAGCTATCTATCCGGACTGGTTCGCGCCCACGTGCTGATTACCATTGCACCCAAGGCCTTGCCGGCCGTCACCGCCTCGCTTTCGGCAATTCGGGAGGTCACGACACTGCATTCGGTCGGCGGAAGTTTTGACCTCATCGCCATTCTGGCGGCGCCATCCATCGCCGATCTCGATCAACTGATCGATCGGATCGGTGCCCTTGAGGGCGTGGAGCGTACATTGTCGTCGATTATCCTCTCGACGCGGATTTCACGCTGACGCTCGCTCATTGGCCGCGTCATAGGCTTTTTGGGCCGCCATCACAGCTTCGATATTGCCCTCTGCCCAGTGCGCAAGGGCGGCGACCGTTTCCGTCAGCGTGCGTCCGAGGGGCGTCAGCGAATATTCGACCGTTACCGGAACTGTTGGAAAAGCCTGCCGCACGATCAGACCGTCGCGCTCAAGCTTCTTCAAGGTTTGAGACAGGACCTTCTGGGAAATGCCTTTGATTTCACGCCGCAGCAGATTGAAGCGCACGGCCTCCACCCGCAGACGGTCGAGAATGAGAAGTGCCCATTTGTCTGCAAGCCTGTCCAGCACCATGCGTGTCGGGCAGCGGTCTTCATATACGTCGTAGGGGTAGTTCATCGTGTCCCTTTCGCCCCGACAATTGTGACTGCCGGGTTTCCTGCAGGTTACCAGATAACCGAAAAGTGCTCTCTTTTAGCGATTTCCAATCCGCAGTATGTGTTTTCTGGAAACATGGTTTCCGCAAGATACTAAGGAGATTTGGAATGACAGGCAAGATACTCGTGCTCGGTGCAACCGGAACGGTCGGCAATCCTCTGGTGAAAGCGCTGGTAAACAAGGGCGAAAACGTCAAGGCTGCGTCACGCAGCGGCAACGCTGTGGAAGGGGCAGACGGCGTTCGCTTCGATTACGCTGACGCCTCTACCTTCGCGGCAGCCTTTGATGGCGTTGACAGGCTTTACCTCTTGCTTTCAACAGGCCATGTCGATGTTCTTGGCGCATTGTCGCCAGTCGTCGACGAGGCGATCCGCCGCAAGATCAAGATCGTTTTCATGAGTGTCTTCGGTGTCGATGCCGACGATTCCATCCCGTATCGCCAGGTAGAGCTGAAAATCATCGCCTCAGGGGTTCCCCACGTCATTCTTCGTCCCAACTGGTTTGCTGACAATTTTCATACCTTCTGGAAGGCAGGCATCGATCGCGGGCAGATTGCTGTTCCTGCCGGCAATGGAAAGTCGAGCTTTATCGATGTCCGCGATATCGCTGACAGTGCCGCCGCAGCGCTGAGCTCGACAGCCTTCGATGGCAAGGCATTCAATCTGACTGGCCCGGAGGCGCTGGGTTACGCCGATGCTGCAGCAATCATCGAAAAGGCAATCGGCAGGCCTGTTGCCTACAATGCCGTTTCGGATGAAGCGTTTATCGGCATCCTGACAGGTGCAGGCGTGCCGCAGGATTACGCAGCTTTCCTCGCGTCGATCTTCTACCCGGTACGCGAAGGCTGGACGTCAGCGGTGACCGGCGACGTGCAAACGCTAACGGGCAAGGCACCGCGTTCTCTGGAAATCTATGTGGCCGATCACTTGGACGCGTTGAAAGGCTGAAGGGCGTAAAACCCGTCGCGGCCTCCACCGCCGCCTAGGTCGGATCAGTCGAGCCGCGACGGGCCTTGAAGAACATTTTCAGTCGCTGGATATCGTCCGCACTCCACCCCTCTGGTTGCGTCACTTCCATCCAGGCGTCGATGTAATGCTCCGGCGCATAGACATGTCCGTAACCCATGGGTGCCGTGGTGGCGGAGGCGACATCAAGCCCGAGTTGCAGCAGCGTCACGACAGGGAACCAACGGAAGGAAGAGGAAACATCCGGACCGTGGTGAACCATCCATTCCGGACGGCGATAGAGAGACGAAGCCTCGAAAAAGGTGATGGGGTCGCTTGCATATTGCAGGTAAACGATCCGCATCGGCCCCCACGCTGTGTCGAGCATGTGCGCACTCGTATACTGATTGGCGAAGCGGATGACAGACGAATCTCGGAACCGTGGCAGCCATTCCGGTGAGCCTGCGACCCTGCCATTGGTTGCCATGCGCCAGGTGGGACTGGAGAAGGGTGGACCACTCCAAAGCGCACCCTGGAAGGGATCTGAGAGCACATCGTAAAGATCAGAGGATTTCTGCGAATTAAGAGAGCCGAGGCTCAGACCATGCAGATAAAGCTTCGGACGCGTCTCTTTCGGTAACGTTGTCCAGTACCCATAAACGGCCTGAAACAGTGCGCGTGCGGTTTCAACGCCGTAGTTCGGTTCTGTCAGAAGCGCGATCCAGCTCGACAGATAAGAATATTGTACGGCAACGCTGGCGATGTCGCCATCGTGCAGATATTCGACAGTGTCGAGCCCTTCAGGATCGATCCACCCCGTGCCGGTCGGGATGACGATGAGCAGGACCTTTCGTTCGAAGCCGCCGACCCGTTTCAGCTCTTCCAGCGCCAATGCCGCTCTCGCCTCGGGTGTTTCTGCTGAGTTGAGGCCGGCATAAACACGTAACGGTTCCTTGGCACCGCGCCCGGTAAAACCGGAAATATTGCCGGCATCAGGCCCACTAGCGACGAATTCACGTCCGCGTCGGCCAAGCGATTCCCATGTCATTCGCGAAGCGCTGCTGCCTGTCTTGTTCGGGTCCTCGGGGCGCGGCACGTCCGGTTCGATCAACGAATCCACTTGTTTGAGCGAGGAATCCGCGAAACGCAGGCCGATATCGAAAATCAGACCATTCAGAAGCATCCATGACAGAACCACCGCAACGGTAATGCCGATGACATTGGCAAGGCGTTGCGGCAGGAAGTGACGGCTGCGCGACGCAAAGAAGCGTCGCACCAGTTGAAAAAGCCGCCCCAGGAGGATGAGGACGGTTGCGACAGCAAGGGCAATCAGACCTGTTTTGGTGGGGTGCGCACTTGGTAGCGGATCAAGCTCCATCAGCACACGAATGGAGTTTTGCCAATTTGCTGCCTGCCATAGGAAGACGCAGGCCATGATAAGCCCCGCCAGAAACAGTAGAAAGTTTATGCAGCGTTTGTTGCCACGTGAAGGTTCAGGCAGTTCCAGATAGGCCCAGACAGCATGCAGGCATACGCCGATGAGGTAGCCGATCGCAAAGGAGAAACCGCACAACACGCCTTGCATCATCCAGCTTCGCGGCAGGAGAGAAGGGGTGAGTGATGCGCAGAACAGCACAGTGCCGATCACGATCCCGGTTGCTGACAGACCTGCAAACAACCGTGCAATCCATTGTTTCATGGATATTATTTCCCCTTGTCGCCGCACCATCATCCGGGAGTGTAGTATGCCTCACACGCCTGTGCAAACGCCCTTGCGAGATAAAATTCACAAACAAGGAAAATAATCCTAAATTGGATTTTCAGCGCTGCTTGCTTTGGTTCCACACGATTGGGCTAACACGTGAAAACAGGAAGCCACGTAACAACGGGGATAAAAAAGTCGCTGTTTCTATCGGTGGCGTAGTCTTTTTTTGGGGGGGGAGGATTGCGGTGAGCGAATGAGAAATCAGAGCCACGTGCAGTGGTATAATAAACGCGATCATTTTGATGATCTTTTCCCCGACAGGCCTGTCGGGGATGGTGTCAAAACAAGGCTTTTTTCTGGAAGCCTGGACTGTCTTTATTTCTTCGGCGTCTGGGCAGGTTTTTGCTGAGAGCCGGTCTCGCGCATTTGGCGCCATTCGTTTTCAAGACGGTCGTAAACTGTCTGGGGGACTGTCGCTGTCATGGTGGCATTCCTCCTAATGGGTTAACGCTGCAGAATTGCGCGATAAATCGAGATAGCGCGCTAAGGTTCCGTTATTCAAGGAATTTTTTACCCCGAAACTTCGATCTGCGGATTAAAATCGATTAAGATTTTTTCAAATCGATTTAGTCCTGACAACGATCATGTGGAAAAACGGGGTGTTACGATACTGGCGATTTTCAGGGGTTGGAAATGGGATTCGGTTTGCCCGATTCTTCGTCAGAACGACATGCAGGCTATGCATTGAACCCGCGTGAACCAGATGATAACCCGTCTCCATGGCCCGAATGGCCGCGTTTGAATTTTGAATGACAGGTGACACCGTGATCCGCCATATCGTCTTTTTCACCGTTCCTGAGGAAAACCGCGACGCCGTGCGCAAGGGGCTGTCGGGCCTCACTGCCATACCGCATGCGCTGAAGTTGGAAATCGGTGAGAACGTCAAGAAGGATCAGTGGGGCAACTCGGTCGACTTCATCGTTTACGGGGAGTTCGAAAGCGAGGAGGCACTCGCCGCTTACAAGGCAGATCCCGCTTATGATCTTTCGACACGGACGGTAAAGCCTTTGCGCGACACTCGCGTCGCAGCCGATTTCAACAGCGACACCGCAGTCAAGCAGCCAATCCGCTGAACGACCGAACCTGAATCGGTTTCTGAAGATGCGGAATCGTTTTGTGAGGCGTTGCCTCCAAGTGATTCCAGCGATTCAGGATTTTTTGCACGCAGTCGCTCTGGCTGGCGCGGGCTGTCCGCGCCATTGCCCAGATCATAGATCAAAACGGTTATTCAAGCCTGAACGTGCTGACCAAGCCTTGGTTGCGGGTGACTTTGCTCAACGCGACGATTTACGGACTGTCTTCCACAGAGCTGCGAGAAGCACGATCGAGACAAACAACAATACGCTTGCCACGGTGAGTGCCAGGGTTGGTCCACCTCGCTCCAGCACAGCCGTGAAGAAAAGTGGAGCAGCGGCAATTGCGAGGTTTTGCGGTAACGAAATCCTTGCGGCTTGAAGGCCGTATTCCTGCGGCGAAAACACCGCAAGAGGCAGTACCGCCCGGCTGACTGCGACCACTCCGCCACCAAAGCCGAAGAGAACGGTAAAGACAGTGAAAGCCGCCGTCGATGGACCGAGGGCAAGCAATAGCAGCAGCGAGAGCAGGAACAGGATGCTGCCGGCCATCCCGGTGACGAAGGGATTGCCGCGCTTTCCCAACAGAAAATCGAGACCGCGTGCGGAAATGGCGAAAACCCCGCGTGCCGAGGCAAGCTGCAACGCAAGCGCAGAGGATGCTCCCATTGCCAAAAGCAGCGATGGCACGAGAGGCGACAGTCCGAAACTGGTGAAGGCGCTGATTGTCGTCATTGCAGCCAGAAGCAAAAAGGCATGCTGCCGTGCGTCGGTTGTTGCAGCCGCAGGCGTTGTCTTCTGGGATGGCGGAGAGGCCGCAGGCAAGCGTTCCCCCGGCAAGGCGAAAATGTAAAGCGGAACCATGACGAAGAGCTGCAGGCCGGCGAAGATCACCAGCGTGCCGCGCCAGCCGAAGTGGTGCTCGCCATAGGCGGTGATCGGCAGAAAGATGGTTGCGGAAAGTCCGGTGAAGATCATTAACAGCGAGATCATCCGACCGCCGCCTGCGCCGATGCGTTCGACCATCGCTGTGTTGGCCGACGTCGAAAGGCCGCATGCTCCGGCAAATCCCATCACGGTCCATGCAAGGCAATAGCTCAGAAAGCCATTCGAACAGGCGAGGATGCCGAGACCCACAGGAAAGAGCAGCGATCCCGTAACAAGCACGGGGCGGGCGCCGTACCGAGTGAGAGCGCGTCCAAGTGCGGGGCCACAAAAGGCGCTGACCGCCATCATAACCGTCAAGCCGGCAAAGACGAGTTCCTTAGCAAGACCGAGATCGCGTCCGATGGGTGTGCCCAGCAACGCAAGAGATTCAAAGCACGCACCCCAGCCAATGATCTGGCCGATGGCAAGCACAGCGATAAGTCGCACGCGACGCACGGGAATTGCGGGTTCTGACATGGCAGGATGCAGATACTGATTCTGAAACGGAAATGAAGCTTTTGGTAGCAGCGCGCCCTGACATCAACAACCACAATCAGACGAGCCTGCAAGTTAAGGGTGTGCGAATGTCTCAATCGTTTGGTGAGACCCAGCCAACGCACAGATTTCCGCGCTTCATGGGATCACATTTTTGTGGGCCTTCTTTCCTTTCGTCGCATGCGGAGGAATCAGCTTCGACGGTGAGCCGTGGCTTGGCCGTTGAAAGGCCTGAAAACCAATGAGAAAAGGCCTGGAATCGGCAATCTTGGGTCAGTTCGGTGGCGAGGGTGTTCGTTGAGGTAGCAGATTGCGTCATTGGTCGGACACGGTTGGGCGACCTCTAAAGGCGGGCGATGCAGAAATACGATCGAAAGCGGGATGGATCGGCGCTCTTGCAGCGTTTTTCGGCTGTCTTCCAGCCGTTGCGGCCAGATTTGCGGAGGTGTGTAACCCCTCGCTTTTTCCCCGCCTTGCCGGTGGAAAGCTGGCATTCATTTGCCATTCAGACGCTTTACGCTACATATTCAGTCACAATACGATTTGACACGCACCCTGTCTTGTTTGGAAGTTTGTGCAATGGCATCACCTCTCATCATCGCGACGCTTGCAGCCGGGCTCTCCGGTTTCACGGCGCCCGAGGCTGATCTGCAGGGCCGTTACACTCTTGCTGCGAGCGATTGCAGTGCGGCCGTATCCCGCGTGGTCCGCGAAACTGGCGGACAGCTCCTTTCGGTTTATCCCTCCAATGACGGTCAGTCCTGTGTCGTGACGGTACTCGTTCAGGGCAATGGCGAACGTCCGCGCAAGGTTACGATGCGCGTTCCGATGTAGCCTTGCTCGCGGCATCAAAATATCGGAAAACAACCCTTATCAATACAAGAAGACCGAAGCACGAAAACAGGCTGCGGCGGACAGGAAAGGGCGGATCATGCGCATTCTCGTTGTCGAGGACGATGCAAACCTCAATCGCCAGTTGACCGATGCTTTGAAAGAAGCCGGTTATGTTGTCGATCAGGCATTCGATGGCGAAGAAGGCCATTATCTCGGCGATACGGAGCCCTATGATGCCATCGTGCTCGATATCGGTCTGCCGCAGATGGACGGTATCACCGTTGTGGAGAAATGGCGCGCTGCCGGCAAGGCCATGCCTGTCCTGATCCTCACGGCGCGCGATCGCTGGAGCGACAAGGTGGCCGGCATTGATGCGGGTGCCGACGACTACGTGACGAAGCCGTTCCATGTGGAAGAGGTTCTGGCGCGTGTTCGTGCTCTCATTCGCCGTGCTGCCGGTCATGCGTCATCCGAACTGGTCTGTGGCCCCGTGCGGCTTGATACGAAGTCGTCCAAGGCAACAGTCAACGGAACGACGCTGAAACTGACGTCGCACGAATTCCGACTGCTCTCCTATCTCATGCATCACATGGGTGAGGTCGTGTCTCGGACGGAACTGGTCGAACATATGTATGATCAGGATTTCGACCGCGATTCCAACACGATCGAGGTTTTCGTTGGCCGCCTGCGTAAAAAGCTCGGCGTCGACCTGATCGAGACGATCCGTGGCCTCGGTTATCGGATGCAAGCGCCCGCAGATGCGAAGTAACTCACTCACCGCCCGCGTCCTGCTGCTCGCCTCACTTTGGTCGGTGCTGGCGCTGGTGGTGATTGCGGTGGTGATTTCCACGCTCTATCGTCAGGGCGTGGAGCGTAGCTTCACGGATCTTTTGCGCGCCCAGCTCTACAACGTGATCAACTCGATCACGATCTCAAACGAGAATACCCTAGCGGGCAGCCCGCAGCTCGGTGATCTCAGATTTTCACAGCCCGATACCGGCTGGTACTGGGTGGTGGAGCCGCTTGGCAATTTCCAGACCGCACCGCTGGTTTCGTCCTCGCTCGGCGTTGCCTCGCTGCCAGTGCCGGGGATTCTCGATGTACCCTTCGACAATCGCTACGAGCGCTTTTATGCCGTGACCGATGAAGCGGGCAATCGCGTGCAGGTTGCCGAAACGGAAGTGGTACTGGACGGTGAGGGGCGAGCTGCGCGTTTCCGCGTCTCCGGCAACCTCAACGTCGTTGAGGATGATGTTCGGGATTTTTCCAACAGCCTCTATCTGGCGCTCGCGGTTTTCGGTGTCGGCAGTCTTGTCGTTAATGGTCTTGCCATTCTCTATTCGTTGCGCCCGCTTGATCAGGCCCGTGTTGCACTTGGCAAGATTCGAGGCGGCGAAGCCGAAAGCCTCGAGGGCGAATTCCCACGGGAAATCCAGCCGCTGGCAAATGAGGTCAATGCGCTGATCGACAGCAACCGCCGTATCGTGGAGCGCGCCCGAATGCAGGTGGGCAATCTGGCGCACTCGCTGAAAACGCCGATTGCCGTGTTGTTGAACGAAGCACGGACGCTGGAGCCGCAGCATGGTGATCTCGTACGGGCACAGGCAGATGCCATGCAGGCTCAGGTGCAGTCCTATCTGTCACGTGCCCGTATCGCGGCCCAGCGCGGCTCGATTCTGGCCCGTGCTGAAGCTGAACCGGCACTCGAGCGGCTGGTGCGCGTCATGCGCCGCCTGAACCCCGACAAGCAGTTCTCCCTGGTATTCGATGTGCCGGGCAGTGTTCTGGCGATGGAGCAGCAGGACCTCGAGGAAGTCGTCGGCAACCTCCTGGAAAATGCGGCCCGTTTCGCGAAGCATCAGGTGATCGTACGGGTCGCCGCAGGTACCCATCCGTCGTCAGACCCGGAGATTGCCCGCCGAGCCTGGATCGAACTGACGGTTGAGGATGACGGGCCGGGACTGGAGCCGGAACAGATCAGCGAAGCGATGAAGCGTGGCAGGCGCCTTGATGAAAGCCGACCGGGAACGGGTCTCGGTCTTTCCATCGTCAGCGAAGTGGTGTCGGAGTATCATGGCCGTTTCTCTTTGTCGCGCAGCGCGATTGGCGGTCTGAAGGCCGATCTGATTTTGCCTGGACTGTCGAAAGAACTTGCGTGATCCAAGAAAAAAAGCAAGAAATTCAATGGCGATACAATGCGTGCAATGCGATGGTAGTGAGGACTGAGTTTGGTTGACGTTTACGATAACGGCCGTTCCGTAACGATGCGTTCTCTGGTGTCGCGCCCTGTGCTTCTGTCGGTCCTCTGCGTGTCGATGTTAAGCGCCTGCACGACGACAAACACGCGGACAGCAAGCAGTGGCGGTGGGCTGTTTGGCCGCTCGTCGCAGCCTTCCACGCCGTTCCTTGCCAATCTCCAGGGCGGTATCGTTGGACGCAGCGGTGTGCAGCTTGACCGTGGTGACCAGACAAAGGCGCTTGAGGCCGAATATCGTGCACTTGAGACTGCGCCGGTTGGAACACCGGTAAGCTGGACCGGCAACGATGCCAGCGGGCAGGTTATCGCCAACGCGCCATACCAGGTCGGAAACCAGAATTGCCGGCAATATTCCCATACGCTGACGGTAGACGGCAAGGAAACGCGCGTGCGCGGTGCAGCCTGTCGCAACCCTGATGGAAGCTGGTCACCATTGACGTAAATCAAGGCGCAGTGTGCTTGCCTGATCCAGAAAGCGCCTGTCGCTGGAAGAGTGGCATGCGACGTGATGTCTCAAATTTACGTCATTCCCAATACGCGTGTTTTCATGCGGCGCGCATTCGAGTAATTGAGCCTCTATGTTCTGGATTGTCGTTGCAATATTGACGGCGGCTGTCGCCATCACCCTGATGTATCCGTTGATGCGGAAGACCGAGGTGGCTGAAAGCCGCCGCGACGGAGAGGTTGCCGTTTACCGCGATCAGCTCGGAGAGCTTGAGCGCGAGCGTCAGGCGGGCCTGATCGGTGACACGCAGGCTGAATATGCGCGCGCCGAAATCGGTCGTCGCCTGCTGGCCGCAGCCGATGCCGAGGAGACCGCGAACTCCGTTCGCCCAAGCCGCCACAATCTGGCCGTCTCCTTTATCACTGTCCTGCTTCCAGCACTCGGTCTCTGTCTTTACATTTGGCAGGGAAGTCCGGATGCCCCGGACTTGCCGCTCGAGGCACGTCTTGAAAACCCCGGCAACGACATGAACCTGTTGATTGCCAAGGTTGAGAGACATCTGGCGCAGAATCCAGCGGATGGCGGTGGATGGGATGTGCTTGCTCCGATCTACTTCAAGACCCAGCGTCTGGGTGACGCCGAAATGGCTTACCGCAATGCTATCCGTCTGCTGGGAGAAAATCCGGAACGCCTGACCGGTCTCGGCGAGACGCTGGTCGCAATGAATGACGGCATTGTCATCGAGGCTGCCCGGTCGTCCTTCGAGGATGCCGAGCGTCAGAGACCCGGTAATCCGCGAGCACGTTTCTATCTGGCGCTGTCTCTGGAGCAGGCTGGCAAGATGCCGGAAGCGCAGGCGGCGTTCACCGCACTTGCCAAGGATGCATCGGCCGGTGCGCCGTGGCTGCCGCTTGTGCGTGAGCATATTGCCCGCACGACCGGAGCCGGTACTGGTGGCGTAGCGCAGCCTGGACCAACGGCTGAAGATGTTGCCGCGGCAAAAGACATGGCGCCCGCCGACCGGCAGGCGATGATCGAGGGGATGGTCGAAAGCCTTGAGGCCAAGATGCGCGACAATCCTGCCGACTTTGATGGATGGATGCGCCTGGTTCGAGCCTATGCCGTTCTGAAAAACGGCAACAGGGCGAATGAGGCGCTGAAATCAGGTCTTGCCGCGTTCCCGCCGCAGGGCGAACAGGGCAAACAGCTTCTGGCGCTCGCCAGGGAACTCGGAATTTCCACTGACGGACTTGTGCCGCAGGAGGGTGCAACACAATGACCCGCAAACAGAAACGGCTTGCAATCATCGGCGGCGGCGTGAGCTTCATCATGATGGCGGTGCTGCTCGTCATGTTCGCTTTCGGCCAGTCGATCGCCTATTTCTACATGCCTGCCGATCTGGAGAAAACACCGGTCAATCCGGGCACACGCATTCGTCTGGGTGGACTGGTTGCGGAAGGCTCGGTCAAGCGGGGTGAGGGCAGGATTGTAAGCTTTACGGTCACTGACGGATCGGCCACCGTGCCGGTGACCTATACCGGCATTCTGCCGGACCTGTTCCGCGAGGGGCAGGGTGTGGTGACGGAAGGCACGTTTGACGCAGCGACACATGGTTTCGTTGCCGATAGCGTTCTGGCCAAGCACGACGAGAACTACATGCCGAAGGAAGTCGCTGACCGCCTGAAAGACAAGGGGCTGTGGCAGCACACCGAAGGTGACGGGGCTTCGACGGACAAGACCGGAGCGACGCAATGATCAACGAGATCGGCCACTATGCACTCGTTCTGGCGCTCGGCGTCGGTTTGACCGTCTCGATCCTGCCGGTCATCGGTGCCCGCCGCAACGACCGGGCGCTGATGGACATCGCATCGCTCGGCTCGGTGGTGATGTTTCTTCTGGTATCGTTGTCCTTCGCGGCCCTGACGCGCGCTTATGCCGTTTCGGATTTCTCCGTCCGCAACGTCTGGGAAAATTCCCATTCGCTGATGCCGATGCTTTACAAGCTGACGGGCGTGTGGGGAAATCACGAGGGGTCCATGCTGCTGTGGCTGCTGATCCTCGTATTCTTCAGTGCGCTTGTTTCCGTGTTCGGGCGCAACCTGCCGGAGACGCTGAAAGCCAATGTCCTTTCCGTCCAGGCGTGGATCGGTGTCGCGTTCCTGCTCTTCATTCTGCTGACGTCCAATCCCTTCCTGCGCCTTGATCCGGCGCCCGCCGAGGGACAGGATCTCAACCCGATCCTCCAGGATTTCGGTCTCGCCATTCATCCGCCACTGCTCTATCTCGGCTATGTCGGTTTTTCGGTCTGTTTCTCCTTTGCTGTTGCAGCGCTGATCGAAGGCCGGATTGATGCCGCATGGGCACGTTGGGTCAGGCCCTGGACGCTGGCTGCCTGGACTTTCCTGACGGCCGGTATCGCCATGGGGTCTTACTGGGCCTATTACGAGCTCGGTTGGGGTGGTTGGTGGTTCTGGGACCCGGTTGAAAACGCATCCTTCATGCCGTGGCTTGCCGGAACGGCTTTGTTGCATTCGGCTCTGGTCATGGAAAAGCGCGAGGCGCTGAAAATCTGGACAGTGCTGTTGGCGATCATGACCTTTTCGCTGTCGCTGCTCGGGACGTTCCTCGTTCGCTCCGGTGTTTTGACCTCGGTGCACGCCTTCGCGACCGATCCAAGCCGTGGCATCTTCATCCTCTGTATCCTGATGATCTTCATCGGCGGTGCCTTTGCCCTGTTTGCCTGGCGGGCACCGGAGTTGAAGGCAGGCGGGTTGTTTGCGCCAATCTCGCGTGAAGGCGCGCTCGTTCTCAATAACCTGATCCTGACAGTTGCGACCGCGACTGTGCTGATCGGTACGCTCTATCCGTTGATCCTCGAAACATTGACGGGAGAGAAAATCTCCGTCGGCGCACCGTTCTTCAATCTTACCTTCGGCCTGTTGATGGTGCCGATCCTGATCGTGACGCCGTTCGGTCCGCTGCTCGCATGGAAACGCGGCGACCTGCTTGGAGCATTTCAGCGCCTTTATGTGGTTGCAGGGCTTGCCGCACTTGCCGGTCTGACACTGTGGTACGTGGAAAACGGTGGCCCGGTCCTGGCAGCGCTTGGCATCGCTGCCGGTTTCTGGCTGGTATTGGGCGCATTCGCTGATCTGTGGTATCGAGCAAATTTCGGCAAACTCGCCTTCTCCATTGCTTTCCGACGTCTGAAGGGTCTACCGCGTTCGGCCTTTGGAACAGCACTTGCCCATATGGGGCTCGGCATCACGGTGCTTGGCATCGTGATCGTCACCACCTTCGAAACCGAAACCGTGCTCGAGATGAAGCAGGGCATGACTGCTGAAGCCGGTGGCTACAGCCTGACCTTCGACGGCATACGCCATGCCGTCGGTCCAAACTTCACCGAGGATCGCGGCCATTTCACCGTTCGCAAGGCGGGCGTTGAAGTCGGCGATGTCTGGTCATCGAAGCGCCTCTATACCGCAAGACGCATGCCGACCACCGAAGCGGGTATCCTGACCTTCGGTTTGAGCCAGCTTTACGTGTCGCTCGGCGATCCCATGGAAGATGGCGGTATCGTCGTGCGTATCTGGTGGAAGCCCTTCATTCTCTGCATCTGGGGTGGAACGCTGTTCATGATGTTGGGCGGTTTCGTTTCGTTGTCTGACAGACGGTTGCGCGTCGGTGCGCCAAACCGCAAGGCAAAGCCGGTTAAAGCGCCGACGCTGGAGGCTGCGGAATGATGCGCAAACTGCTTGTGGCGCTGCTGCTTTCACTCCTTGCCTTGCCGGCCTTTGCTTTCAATCCCGACGAGGTGTTGAAAGACCCGGTGCTGGAAGGGCGGGCGAGAAATCTGACGTCGAAGTTGCGCTGCATGGTCTGCCAGAACCAGTCCATCGACGATTCCAACGCTGAACTGGCTCGCGATCTTAGAGTTTTGGTGCGCGAACGATTGACTGAAGGTGACAGCGATCAGGCTGTGATCGATTACGTGGTGTCGCGCTACGGCGAGTTCGTGCTGCTGAAACCGCGTCTCAGCCTGCGCACCGTTCTCCTTTGGGGCGCCCCCATTCTCCTCATTCTTGCCGGATCTTTTGCCGTTTTCGTGTTCTCCCGTCGCCGGGCTGCCTTGCCGCAAGGCACAATGTTGACGCCGGAAGAAGAAGCGAGAATCCGCGGCCTTACTGAAAAATAAGCGGTTTATTTTCCGCGTCTGAAGTCTTTTCCAACATTACGATTTTTTCATTCGTCAGACACTTCGCTGTAAGGTGTCGCCTCTTATATCTTCATCATCCACCGCTTCCCCGGTCAAACGGGTTCCTGTCTGAATGAAGAAAGAAGGTACGAAAATGTCTAACTCGCAAAACGGACGTCCCTCGCTGAAGAATTTTCTGAAGGCAACGACCGTTGGCGGTCTTGCCGCGCTGATGCTCTCGACCGGTGTTGCTGCGCCAATCGCACAGTCCTTCGCTGCTCCGGTTGAAGTCAACGCTCCGCAGGTTCCGAGCTTCGCCAACGTCGTCGATGCTGTTTCGCCTGCCGTTGTTTCTGTTCGCGTCCAGTCGAATGTCCAGCCTGCCTCCGATGACAGCAACAGCTTTTCCTTTAACTTCGGTGGACGCGGTCTTGACCAGCTTCCCGATGACCATCCGCTGAAGCGCTTCTTCAAGGAGTTCGGCGGCCCTAACATGGACCGTGGTGACCGCGGCGATCGTGGCCCGAACCGCCACCGTGATGGCAAGGGTCCGCTGCGTCCTGTTGCACAGGGCTCCGGCTTCTTCATCTCTGAAGACGGTTACGTCGTTACCAACAACCACGTCGTCGATGACGGTTCCGCATATACGGTTGTCATGAACGACGGCACCGAACTCGATGCCAAGCTGGTTGGTCGCGATCCGCGCACCGATCTGGCTCTGCTCAAGGTCGATGTGAACCGCAAGTTCACCTATGTCCGCTTTGCCGATGACAGCAAGGTTCGTGTCGGTGACTGGGTTGTTGCAGTCGGTAACCCGTTCGGCCTCGGCGGTACTGTTACCTCGGGTATCATTTCTGCCCGTGGCCGCGACATCGGCTCCGGTCCTTACGACGATTACCTCCAGATTGATGCTGCTGTGAACCGTGGTAACTCTGGTGGTCCAGCCTTCAACCTCAACGGCGAAGTGGTCGGTATCAACACCGCGATCTTCTCTCCGTCGGGTGGTAACGTCGGTATCGCGTTTGCTATCCCGGCCTCCGTCGCCAAGGACGTGATTGCCGATCTTCAGAAGGACGGCAAGGTTGAGCGTGGTTGGCTCGGCGTGCAGATCCAGCCGGTAAGCAAGGATATTGCTGAATCGCTGGGTCTGTCTGAAGCAAGCGGTGCTCTGGTCGTTTCTCCGCAGGCCGGTTCTCCGGGCGACAAGGCCGGTATCAAGCAGGGTGACATCATCACCGCTGTCAACGGCGATCCGGTGAAGGATGCACGTGATCTCTCGCGTCGTATCGGTGGCATGGCGCCGAACAGCAAGATTGAAGTCTCGCTGTGGCGTGACGGCAAGTCTCAGTCGGTAACCGTGACGCTCGGCGATCTGGCTAGCGACGATGCTTCCAAGGCAACGCCGACCCAGAATGACGACAACGGCAGCCAGCCTTCCAGCGAAAAGGCTCTCTCCAGCCTCGGTCTGACGGTTGCGCCTTCCGATGACGGCAATGGCCTTGCCATCACCGATGTCGATCCTGATAGCGATGCCGCCGCTCGTGGTCTGAAGACGGGTGAAAAGATCACCTCGGTCAACAACCAGCAGGTTGCGTCCGCAGCCGATGTCGAGAAGATCCTCGAACAGGCCAAGAAGGACGGTCGTTCCAAGGCGCTGTTCCAGATCCAGACGGAAAATGGCAGCCGCTTCATCGCTCTCGATATCGATCAGGGCTGATGATCTGAACGGGACGGGGAGCGGCTGGTGCCGTCTCCCCGCCACCCCGATATGAAGCAGGACGCAGGCCGGCTCCCGTCGGCCTCCCGCCGTATATCCGGAGGACTTCTCGTGGAAAACAAGGTTCAGGAACTGTCTCCCGCATCTGTTTCCGGTTGTACGGAAAAGGGCGAGGGCGCTATTGTCCCGCACATGAAGATTCTAGTCATTGAAGACGACCTTGAGGCTGCTGCCTACATGACAAAGGCGTTCCGGGAAGCCGGAATTGTCGCCGATCACGCCAGCGACGGTGAAAGCGGTTTGTTCATGGGCTGCGAAAACGCCTATGATGTCATGGTCATCGACCGCATGCTGCCGCGTCGCGACGGACTGTCCGTCATCAGCGAACTGCGCCGTCGCGGTATCGAAACCCCGGTTCTGATCCTGTCCGCACTCGGACAGGTGGATGACCGTGTCACCGGGCTGCGTGCCGGTGGCGACGACTATCTGCCCAAACCCTACGCCTTTTCAGAGCTGCTCGCCCGTATCGAGGTGCTGGGCCGCCGCAAGGGCAAACCCGAACAGGACATGGTTTATCGTGTTGGCGATCTGGAACTGGATCGGCTCTCCCACGACGTGCGCCGCAACGGCAAGGAAATCCTGCTGCAGCCGCGCGAATTCCGCCTGCTGGAATATCTGATGAAGAATGCCGGACAGGTCGTGACCCGTACCATGCTCCTGGAAAATGTCTGGGACTATCATTTCGATCCCCAGACCAATGTTATCGACGTGCATGTGTCCCGTCTCCGCTCGAAAATCGAGAAGGACTTCGAGAAGCCGCTTTTGAAGACCATTCGCGGTGCGGGTTACATGATGAAGGACGAGGGCTGATTGGCGAAAATGGCCCGCCTTAGAATATTGTTCCGGTCCACAGCGGTCCGCCTGTCGGCGCTTTATATCCTGCTGTTTGCACTGTGTGCCGCTTTCCTGGTGTTTTACGTTACGGCTTTGTCGGAGCGCCTGCTGAACCAGCAGACGCGCGATGCCGTGCTGCAGGAAGTGGCCGATGTGCAGCGCATCTATGGCCGCGGCGGCATCAATCCGCTGTTGCGGATGATGGAGCGTAGGGCACGCCAGCCGGGAGCAAGCCTCTACATCATCGCTGGACCGAACGGTGAAATTCTTGCCGGTAATGTCGCCTCCGTGGAACCGGGCGTGTTCGACAAGGAGGGCTGGACAGGCTTCCCCTTTAGCTACGAGCGTTACTCGGAGAGCGGAGACAGTGTGCAGCATCTGGCAACTGCCAATGTTTTCACGCTGGACAATGGCCTGCGCATCCTGATCGGACGCGACCTTGGTGAACCAACCAAATTCCGGGCACTGGTCCGCAACGCGCTGATGGTTGCGCTGGCGATCATGAGTGCCGGTGCGCTGCTCATCTGGTTCGGCATTGGTCGCAACGCCCTGAAACGCATCGACCGCATGTCTGCCGCCACGAAAAAGATCATGGCGGGCGATCTCTCACAGCGTCTGCCGCAAGGCCGCTCCGGGGATGAGTTCGATCGTCTGTCGGGCTCGCTCAATGCCATGCTTGGTCGCATCGAGAAGCTGAATGAGGGGTTGCGGCAGGTTTCCGACAACATCGCCCATGACCTCAAGACACCGCTGACGCGATTGAGAAACAAGGCCGCCGACGCATTGAACGATGCCGATGAAACGAAGCGGCGCGCTGCCCTTGAAGGGATCATCGCGGAATCCGACCAACTCATACGCACCTTCAATGCGCTTCTGATGATTTCACGTGTTGAGGCAGGTTCCATTGCTGCCGAAATGACCGATGTGGATGTGTCTGCGATCGCTGCCGACAGTGCGGAACTTTACGAACCTGTTGCAGAAGACGCCGGGCTGGTTCTGACGACCGAGATCGAGGAGGGGTTGTCCGTCAAGGGCAATCGCGAACTGATCGGTCAGGCACTTTCCAACCTGATCGACAACGCGATGAAGTATGCGAGCGAAGCTGAGGGCGAGAAGAAGCTCGTGGTCCGACTGACAAAACAGCAGGATTCCATCGTGCTCTCCGTCGCCGACGACGGGCCGGGAGTTCCCGCCGACAAGCGCGAGGAAGTGCTGAAACGGTTCGTGCGACTGGATGAAAGTCGCTCCAAGCCAGGAACAGGCCTCGGTCTTTCTCTCGTGGAGGCCGTTATGGAGTTGCACAGTGGTTCATTGGCGCTATCAGACACCAATCCAGCCAATGCCGCATCTCCGGGCCTGACCGTTTCCATGGTTTTTCCAGTCACAAAATCGTAGCCGGCAGGAGATTATCGTCGACTTCCGGGGGACTGCTGGTGCGTCAAATGGCGCCTGTTCTTTTGTGTTGAACTGAAGAATATTGATCGAAATATTGCTCTTTGGTTCATTCTGATCTCTGTGTTTTTCATGGCGATCGGCACAAGGAAGACTGACAGATGGCAAGCGCGGCCCCGGCGGATATGGAACGGCAAGGTCCGATCATTCTCTTCGATGCCGAATGCGTTCTGTGCGCCGCAAATGCGCAATTCGTCCTGAAACACGACAGGGCAGGACATTTTCGGCTGGCCTCCATGCAGGGCGTCATCGGCGCGGAAATCTACCGACGTCACGGTATGGACCCGAAAAACCCGGTCAGCCTTCTGCTTGTCGATGGCGACAGGATTCGCCAGGACAGTGACGCCGTTCTCGGCGTCTACGAAGCGCTAGGCTTTCCTTGGCGGTTGCTCGGCATAGTGCGTGTCATCCCCGCTTTTCTGTGTGATCCTGTTTATCGCCTTGTCGCGCGCAACCGATATCGCTGGTTCGGGAAACGGCAGGAGTGCTGGGTCGCGCCGCCCGAATACAGGAGCCGAATCCTTTGAACGGGAAGTGCAGGCGTTTTTAAAGATCGTCATTTGAAAATCGATTGGGGTGTGCGTCGGTGAAGATATTGATCCTCGGCGGTTATGGTGTGTTTGGCGGTCGGCTTGCAGAACTGCTTGCCGATATGTCCGGTCTGGAAATTCTGGTCTGCGGTCGAAAGCTGACCCGCGCCGAGGCCTTTTGTGCGGGCTATAAGGGGCGGCCGAAACTTACGCCCGTCGCACTCGATCGTCAGGATATTAAAACTGCCTTGCACGTCCATGCTCCCGGTCTCGTTGTCGATGCTTCGGGCCCTTTTCAGGATTACGGGACCGAACGCTACGCAGTTTTAGAAGCGTGTCTTGAGGCACATATCGATTATCTGGACTTTGCCGACGCCGCCGACTTTGTTTTCGGTGTCAGCCAGTTCGATGCCCACGCGAAGTCCGCGGGTGTGTTCGTTCTCTCAGGTGTCAGCAGTTTTCCCGTTTTGACGGCGGCTGTTTTGCGCGAGATCGCCAAGGAGATGGACGTCGTCTCGGTACAAGGTGGCATCGCGCCTTCCCCTTATGCCGGAATTGGTCTGAACGTGATGCGCGCCGTGGCGGGTTATGCCGGGGCGCCGGTCAAGCTCCGGCGAGACGGCAAGCACGCTCACGGCATTGGGCTGGCGGAAAGCATGCGCTACACAGTGGCTGTTCCCGGAAAGCTCCCGCTCAGGAACGTGCACTTCTCACTGGTCGATGTGCCGGACCTGCAGGTGATCCCGCCGGAACATGCGACAATGAAAGATATCTGGATGGGTGCTGGTCCCACGCCTGAAATTCTGCACCGCATGCTCAACCTGCTGGCAAAAGCGCGAGCGCGTTTTGGTTTGCGTTCCTTCGAGCCGCTCTCTGTCTTTTTCTATACCGTCTTGAACCTGTTGCGCTTTGGCGAACACCGGGGCGGCATGTTTGTGCACGCCCACGGTCTGGCAGACGGCAACCCCACGGAGATGAGTTGGCATATGTTGGCGGAGGGGGACGATGGTCCTTACATCCCCTCGATGGCAATAGAAGCGATCATTCGCAAATTGCAGGCTGGCGAGCGACCGCAACCAGGTGCCCGCTCGGGCGCCCACGCGCTTGATCTTGCCGATTACGAAAGGCTGTTTCGCCGCAAGACCATTTTCACCGGTTTCCGTCGTGACGAACCAACTTTGCCCTTGTTTCGCAAGGTGCTGGGCTCGGCCTTTGACGATCTGCCGCCGCGACTGCGCGAACTGCACGAGAGTCTTGCAACCCGGAACTGGCACGGCTTTGCTGAGGTCCGGCGCGGACAAGGCATCATGGCGCGAATGATCTCCGCACTATTCGGCTTTCCCAAAGCGGCAGATCAGGTGCCCGTCAGCGTAACACTTACTCCTGAGAAAGACGGGGAGCGCTGGACACGCAACTTCGGCGGAAGACGCTTCTCGTCTGTTCAGTCACCTGGCTTCGGCAAGGATACGTATCTGCTGCTGGAACGTTGCGGCATCGTCACGGTGGCCCTTGCACTTGTGCTGCACGATGGCCGGTTGGCGTTCGTTCCGCGTCGCTGGCGCGTGTTGGGCGTCCCGTTGCCCGACTTCCTGCTGCCATCAGGTGCGAGTTTCGAAACACAGGAAGGCAACGATTTCTGTTTCGACATCGATATTTCGCTGCCGTTGATCGGCCCGATCGTTGCGTACAAGGGAAGGCTGCAACCAGCGCAGGCGCGGCAGGATTTGCCGGTCATTGAGGACGTCGCCTAGCTCCAAAGGAGCGGCTCATCTCACCCGGTGAGCGGAAATCGATTTGGATTTTCGCTCCGATGCGGTAGGGACGATATGCAGGTATGGGACCCTGCAGGCAGGGAGAGAGACAGTGCAGAAGACAAATGCCGAAGGCAAATGGCTTGGTGACGTTCAGCCGGATGTGATCCGCCCTTATACGCAGGCCGAACTGAAGTCGGTGTTGTCGACGCTGAAGGACATCGGTCGTAGCGAACCCGCTGTGGCGGATCTGCTTGCGGGAGAAAGCACGCTCAAGACCTTCATTGCCAACGCCTTTACTCTTTCGCCTTATCTGCGTGACATGGCCACGGCGGACGAAGGTTTGCTGACGCTTGCCATATCTGGTCCGGTTGAGCCACTGCTCGCAACGCTGGTGGAGGAAGCGCGCGATAGCTGGAAGCCTGCGGAAGATGCGGGAACCCCTGTTGAAAACGAAGTCATGTCGAGGCTTCGTATCGCCAAACGCCGGCTTTCCTTCATCGCCGCACTTGCCGATCTCGCACGGATCTTCACCGCCCGCGACACAACGCGCTGGTTGAGCGATATGGCGGATGCGTCGCTCTCAGCCGCCATCGACCATCTTCTGCTTGCAGCGCACGAGGGCGGAAAACTGGTCCTCAAGGATGTGGCTGCACCGAGCGAAAGTTCGGGCCTGATCGTTCTCGGAATGGGCAAACTCGGCGCGCACGAACTGAACTATTCATCCGATATCGACGCAGTTGTCTTTTTCGAGCCGTCCGCAGGCATCATGAAAGACCCGCTCGATGCGACCGAGAATTTTGGTCGCATGATGCGCCGTCTCGTCCGCATCATGCAGGAGCGCACCGCGGACGGTTATGTGTTCCGCACCGATTTGCGACTTCGCCCGGACCCCGGCTCGACGCCCCTTGCCATTCCGGTTGAAGCAGCGCTGACCTATTACGAGGGCCGGGGTCAGAACTGGGAGCGCGCCGCCTACATCAAGGCGCGTCCGGTTGCAGGCGATCTGAAGGCAGGCGCCAACTTCCTGCGCGAACTGACGCCGTTCATCTTCCGCAAATATCTTGATTATGCGGCGATTGCCGACATCCATTCGATCAAGCGGCAAATCCATGCCCACAAGGGACATGGCGCGATTGCCGTGAAGGGGCACAACGTCAAGCTCGGGCGTGGCGGTATTCGCGAAATAGAGTTCTTCGCCCAGACGCAGCAGTTGATTGCCGGCGGTCGTATGCCGGCATTGCGCGTCCACTCCACCGAGCAGGCGCTGGCTGCCTTGACCGAAGCGAAATGGATCGATCCGGAAACCCGCGATAGTCTGGCGGACGCTTACTGGTTTCTGCGTGAGGTGGAACACCGCATCCAGATGGTACGGGACGAGCAGACCCACACCTTGCCGGACAGCGAGTCCGAACTGAAACGCATCGCCTTCATGCTTGGTTTTGCCGATACCAAGGCCTTCGCCGAAAAGCTCGAGGGTGTGTTGCGTCTGGTGGAGCGCAAATACTCTGCCCTGTTTAAACAGGAAGTGAAGCTCTCAGGCGATGGTGGCAATCTGGTTTTCACCGGCCAGAAAGACGACCCGGATACGCTGAAGACCTTGGCTTCGCTTGGTTTCCAACGGCCGGAAGATATTTCCCGCGTCATCCGCACCTGGCACAATGGCCGCTATCGGGCAACGCAATCTGTGGAAGCACGCGAGCGACTGACGGAATTGACGCCGGACCTGCTGAAAGCCTTTGGTGAAAGCACACGCGCGGATGAGGCGCTACTGCGGTTCGACAATTTCCTCTCCGGCCTGCCTGCGGGTATCCAGCTCTTTTCGTTGCTCGGCAACAATCCGGCACTTCTGTCGCTGCTGGTAACGATCATGTCTTCTGCGCCAAGGCTTGCCGAAATCATCGCGGCCCGTCCACATGTGTTCGATGGCATGCTTGATCCCGCTCTGATGAGCGATATTCCGACGCGCGATTATCTTGCTGCCCGCATGGACAATTTCCTGTCTTCTGCGGTTCACTACGAGGACGTTCTGGATCGGCTGCGCATCTTCGCCGCCGAACAACGCTTCCTGATCGGTGTGCGACTGCTGACTGACGCCATCCATGGCGATATTGCCGCCCGCGCTTTTACTCATCTTGCCGATCTGGTGATCGAGGCGGCACTGAAAGCAGTGCTGGCGGAAATGGAAACAGCGCATGGTCAATATCCCGGTGGCCGCGTTGCTGTCATGGGCATGGGCAAGCTTGGTTCGTTCGAACTCACAGCAGGTTCGGATGTCGATCTGATCCTGCTTTATGACTACGACGACACCGCACATGAATCGACCGGTGCCAAACCGCTCGATGCCGTGCGCTACTTCACCCGTGTCACACAAAGGCTGATCTCGGCACTTTCCGCCCCGACGGCGGAGGGGGTGCTCTATGAAGTCGACATGCGCCTTCGCCCTTCGGGCAACAAAGGTCCGGTCGCGACACGCATCGCAGCCTTTGAGAAGTATCAGCGCACGGAGGCCTGGACTTGGGAGCATATGGCCCTGTCGCGCGCAAGGCTCATCTGCGGCGACGCCTCGTTGATCGAGGATGCCGGAAAGATCGTTGCGTCAATCCTATCCGAGAAACGGGATGTGTCGAAAGTCTCCGCAGATGTTCTTGAAATGCGCTCGCTGATTGAGCAGGAAAAACCGCCGGAAAACATCTGGGACTTCAAGCTTATCCCCGGTGGTCTGATCGATCTGGAGTTCATCGCGCAATTTCTGGCGTTGGTCGGACCCGCCAAGGGACTGCCTGCGCACAAGCCCGGCCTGAGTACACGTGAAGCGCTTCAGGCCATGGCAGCGGGAACAATGGACCCGATGGCCTTCGACGACTGCATGAAGGCGATGGCGCTTTACACGGAAATTTCGCAGATCGTCCGTCTGTGTATCGATGGCGGCTTCAATCCGAAGGAAGCCCCGGCAGGTCTGGTCGACCTTGTCTGCCGTGCGGGAGATTGCCCCAATATTCAGACCCTGGAAGGTGAGGTGAAGCGACTGTCGAAGGCGGTACGCAAAGCCTATCAGTCAACGGTCAAGAATGGCGGCTGACGGGCCAACGTCTTGAACGGAAGCCCATTTCTGCCGTTGCGATATCAATGCTTCGTGCCGCAACGCGCCTCGGCATGGGGAATGACAATCGTGACCACCGTGCCCTTGCCCTCGCAGGAGCGGATTTTCATCGTGCCACCATGCAGCTTGACGAGTGAGCGCGAAATGGCGAGGCCGAGACCTGAACCGCCCTGGCTCTTGGCATATTGGCTTTGTACCTGTTCGAAAGGTTGGCCAATCTTGTCGAGCGCCTTGGCGGGAATGCCGATGCCTGTATCGGCAATTGTCAGCATAAGGGCGGCTTCATGAACGTGGGTGCGAAGCGCGATGTGACCGCCGTCTCCCGTGAACTTCACGGCATTGGACAAAAGGTTCAGCATGATCTGCTTCATGGCACGGCGGTCGCCGTGCATGGTCAGGCCTGAGCAGACGCGCTGGTGAACGGTAATGGCCTTCTGTTCCGCCTGAATGGCGGTAAGCCGCAGCGTTTCCTCGATCAGCGGAGCAAGATCGACCGTCTCGCGGTTGATGCGCATATGTCCTGCTTCGATCTTCGACATGTCGAGAATGTCGTTGATGACGTTCAGCAGGTGTTTGCCGCTGTCGTGGATGTCGCGCGCATATTCGGAATACTTCGGTGAGCCCACCGGACCGAACATTTCCGCCAGGAGGATTTCGGAAAAGCCCAGGATGGCGTTGAGCGGCGTGCGCAGTTCATGGCTCATATTGGCAAGGAACTCTGACTTCGCCTTGTTGGCAGCCTCTGCGCGTTCTTTTTCTGACAGGTAATTGGCGTTGACCGCAGATAGCTCTGTCTTCTGGCGCTCCAGTTTGTGTTGCGAGGCCGAGAGATCGCCAATCGTTGCCATCAGGCGACGCTCGGATTCGCGCAGGCGCTCCTGATGGCGCTTGAGAAGCGAGATGTCGGTACCGACAGAGACAAGCCCGCCGTCGCGGGTACGGCGTTCGTTGATCTGCAGCCAGCGATCATCGGCGAGCTGCACTTCCATGGTGCGGGAGAGGCCGGATTGATCCGGATCGGCAACGCGGCGTTCTGTAACCGGACGCGAGGCGGCAGCCAGCAGGACAGCCTTTTCGGTGCCAGCGACGAGAACGCTGTCCGGCAGACCGTAAGCCTGCTGGTAATGGGTGTTGCACATCACCAGACGGTCGTTCTTGTCCCAGAGAACGAAGGCTTCCGAGGTGGATTCGATCGCGTCGGCGAGGCGCTGATCGGCCTCTGCATAACGTTGTGCCAGACGGTGCTGCTCGGTGACATCCATGGCGATGCCGATCACACGCGGACCATTGTTCGTGCGAATGACCTGGGCACGGGCGCGCAGCCAGACATAATGTCCCTTGGAGTGGCGCATGCGGAAGATCTGGTCGATCTGGCGAAGGTTGCCACAACCCACAGCGCGGGCGAGTTCATAGAGGTTGCCGTCCTCGGAATGCATCATGCGGGCGGCGTCGGAGAAGGACAGGGGCGCTGCCTTCGGCGGCATGCCCAGAATTTCATAGAGCGATCCCGACCAGAACATGCGCCGGGTGGACAGGTCGAAATCCCAGAGACCGCACCGGCCGCGCGACAGCGCGGTCTCAACCCGCAGGTTGGATTCTGCAAAAATATCGTCCGCATCGCGGGCGCGTCTGACCTGCATGTAGTAGGCGTAGAGGATAACGAGCAGGATGGCGGAAATGCCTGCGAACAGCGTCACGTTCATGGCAATTTCGCTGCGCCAGAAAGAGCGGATCGGCTCAAGCGACCTGGCGGCAATCACCATGCTGCCGTCGCTGCCGAACGGGATCATCGTGGCGTAGTGCTGGATGCCGTCGATCGTGGTCTCGACGGTGCCGGGTGCACCCGGAAAGCGCTGGACGATAGCAATTTCCGGCAGCAGAGCGGGAAGGGCGGTGCCAATGTAAAGCGGCGCTTGCTTGCCTGCACCGGCAAAGATCCGGCCATTGCTGCCTGAGAGCAGAACCAGGGTCCCATCGGCAAGACTGCCCGGCGGCAACGCGGCCAGCAGGCTTGTTTCCGCGGGCGTGCGATCCTGCACGGCGAAAACCTTGCCATTGTTGAGTAGGGCGGCCTTTGCCGTAAGCGCGGTCAAGGCCGTGCTGTGGCGGGCAGCTTCCTCCATGCGGCTGTATTCGGAAACGATACCAAGCACGCGCGATGCCGCAACGACAACGAGGAACGCCAGAATAAGAATAGGAATCAAACGCTTGAGCAGGCTCTCAACCTGCGGAATTCGCCGCTCGTCGCCATCCATCAGACCCATCAGATCACTGGAGAGGCGCTCTCCCCAGGCCGCAAAGTCTGAAAATTTGGCATACGGCCGCTCATCGCCCGCAGTCGCCCGCCGCACGTTCGTCATTGTCCCGCCTTGTGATTGTCCCTCATGGAATTCGAAGCGCCGCCGCCCGAATCTGCCTTAATGAATCATTTGCGATTCTCCGTGTCCAGAGGGAGAAGTTAAAAGAATTTTAACCCTTTGAACCGACTCCGCATTTTTTCACGTCGATCGGAGAGGTGATTTCACCGTCGCTGTCGTTGCCGAAAAACAGGACGCCGACGCATCGCTTTTCTGCGAACAGGACGCGTAGCCGGAAACGATTTTTCACGCTTGCGAATAGGCATAGAGAGCAGGCTCCAGCGTCTGGACAACACCATTGCCTGCGGCCGGAAGCCTCGCCACTAAGGCGCTGACGACGTCCTCGCGGTTCGCCGCGAGCACTTTGGCCTCGAGACTGTGCAAGGCAGGGGCCCCATCCAACTGAACGCTGCAAGAAGACCGATATAGATCACGCACTGCGTTTTCGGATCGAGCATCAAGGCCGCTCCAAAGATTTTGGATAGCTTCAACTCAGGCGACCTGCCGTGGGGTTCCGGCGATGAGGCGCTGGAGCAATGTGCCGATTTGGGACATGTCACATATGAATTTCGCCACCCGATCGTGCTGTCAGCGTGATCGGGCTGAAGAAACAAATCCGCCGCCTTGATTGGGATCAAGGCGGCGGAATACGTTCTCTGTCATGTCTGGGCGATGCGCTTTTGCTCGCTATCAGCCCTTCAGGATACGCTCGACGATATCGCCGACATCGGCCGACAACCCTTTGGTTTCAGCGATCTGCGAGAGAGCCGCTTTTGCCTTTTCTCCGCGATTGGCTTCGAGGGAACGCCAGGAGCGCATCGATGTCAGAAGACGTGCCGCAAGCTGCGGGTTGCGTGTGTCGATGGCGATGATCTGCTCTGCCAGGAAACGATAGGCAGCGCCATCCGGTCGGTGGAAACCGGTGGGATTGCCGAAGGCCAGTGTTCCGACCAGCGAGCGAACGCGGTTGGGGTTGGACGGGATGAAATGCTTCGACGCCATCAGTCCCTTGATCCGTTCCAGTGCGCCTTCACCCGGAATTGCGGCCTGCAGCGAGAACCACTTGTCCAGCACCAGTGCGTTATCCGCAAAGCGACCTTCGAAGTCTGCAAGAGCCTCGACGGTCTGTGGTTGCTCGGGGAAGCGTTGCGTCAAAACGCTCAGGGCATGAGCGAGGTCGGTCATGTTGCCAGCCGTTGCATAGGCCCGGGCTGCACGATCCGGCGTTTCCTCGGCAAAAGCCAGGTAGTTCAAGGCGCTGTTACGCAGCGACCGGCGACCGGCATTCTCGGCGTCGGGGCTGTAGGCGCCTTCGTTGCCATAGGTTTCAAACAGCCCGGTGAACGTGGCAATACCAGCCTTGGCTATGGCAGCGATTGTTGCGTTACGCGCCTTGTGAATGGCGTCAGGGTCCGTGTTACGACCGAGTTCACGGGCAATGTCCGTTTCACTGGGCAGCGCAAGCGCCTGCGCCCGGAAGGCGGGTTCGAGGCTCTCGTCACCGGCGACTTCGATCAGCGTCGCGATGAGGTCGGCATCCGCAACAACATCACCACCGGCATGGATGGCTTTCGTGGCGGCAATCAGCGCCGGCAAGGCCAGCTCTGTCAGAGCCTGGAAGCGGGCAAACATATCCGTTTCGTGCCGGGCAATCTGCACGAGATCAGCAGGCCGCTGCACGAAGTCGATGTTCACGGGTGCAGAGAAGCTGCGATTGATTGAAACGACCGGCCGCGATGAGATGCCGGAGAAGGTGAAAGTCTGGCGACGCTCAGTCAGGTGCAGCACACCGTCACGGTAGTCACCGCCCTCAACGGACTTCGGTTCGGCGATCTGACCATTGTCGAGGATCAGCGCCAGCGACAGAGGAATATGCCGTGGCTGCTTGACCGGCTGGCCGGGTGTCGGAGAAATAGTCTGCTCCAGCGACAGTTTGAACGTGGAGGTGGCAGAATCGTAGTCCGTCGATGCGGCAACAAGCGGCGTTCCGGCCTCGGTGTACCACAGTGCAAACTGTGTCAGGTCACGGCCACTGGCATCGGCAAAGCTCTTGACGAAATCCTCGACCGTCGCTGCTTCACCATCATGGCGCTCAAAGTATAGGTCCATGCCTTTCTTGAAATCACCTTCACCGAGGATCGTCGCGATCATGCGGGTGACTTCAGCACCCTTTTCGTAGACGGTCGTGGTGTAGAAGTTGTTGATTTCACGATAGCTGTCCGGGCGCGGCGGATGAGCCAGCGGACCGGAGTCTTCAGGGAACTGTTCGGACTTCAGGTGACGCACATCGGCAATGCGCTTGACCGGTCGCGACCGCATGTCGGATGAAAATTCCTGATCGCGATAAACGGTCAGGCCTTCCTTGAGGCAAAGCTGAAACCAGTCGCGGCAGGTAATGCGGTTGCCGGTCCAGTTATGAAAATATTCGTGCGCGATGATGCGTTCGATATTGGCATAGTCCGCATCGGTTGCGGTTTCGGGGTCTGCCAGCACGAACTTGTCGTTGAAGACATTGAGCCCCTTGTTTTCCATCGCGCCCATGTTGAAATCGGAAACGGCGACGATCATGAAGATATCGAGGTCGTATTCGCGACCGAAGCGCTCTTCATCCCACTTCATCGAACGCTTCAACGCGTCCATGGCATAGGTTGCGCGCGGCTCCTTGCCGTGCTCGACATAGATCTTCAGCGCGACATCGCGGCCGGACATGGTGGTGAAGGTGTCCTCCACAACGCCGAGGTCGCCTGCGACAAGCGCGAAGAGATAGCTGGGTTTCGGATGCGGATCGAACCAGGCAGCGAAGTGCCGGCCTTCGTCGTAGTTGCCGCCGCCAAGGAAGTTGCCGTTCGACAGCAGCAGCGGATTGCCTTCCTTCGCCGCGATGATTGTCACGGTATAAGGTGCCAGAACGTCAGGACGATCGGGGAAATAGGTAATCCGGCGGAAGCCTTCGGCTTCGCACTGGGTGCAATAAACGCCATTGGTGCGGTAAAGCCCCATAAGCTGCGTATTCACCTGCGGATTGATGTAGTTTGTCACGCAGATCTCGAACGGCGTTTCTTCCGGCAGATCGCGGATCGTCAGGCTTTCCGGCGTTGCGTCATATTGCGAAGCGGGAAGCTCGATCTGGTCCAGGAGGACACTCGACAGCTTCAGTTCGTCGCCATCCAGGATCAGAGGGGCGGTCTTTTCCGCGCCTTCTCGTCTATGGAAAATCAGACGGGCCTCGACCTTGGTATTCTTGGGGTCGAGTTCGAAAGTGAGATCCACGCGCTCAAGAACGAAATCGGTAGGGCGGTAATCTGCCAGGTGAACGACCTGGCCCGTATCTGTTCGCATGACTATTCCTGAATAATTCTGTCGATCGTCGGCCAGGCATCATGTCGTCACAAAGCCTGAATGTAAAATACGGAAGTACTCGTCACGTTCATGTGAGCGTCGCGGGACATTCTGTCCCCGGAAAGAGGATCAAACCCGCAGTGTAGTTTGTCCTCTGGCCGCTGGTTTCTGCGGACCATGGCAGCAAATGTTGAACGATTGCTGAAGTTGTTTTGATTTTTATGAAAATTTTCAAGGTTGGCGTCGGTTGCATTTCAAGGACTGCCGTCTCGCATAAGCAATCAACCGAATTCATGGATGGATAACGATTTTTGATGTGAAGCGGTGGCACATTTGTTCTAGCTTTGCGGAAATTCAATTCCCCCCTTGCGTCGTCCTTTTCGTGCGAAAAAATCTTCGATGGCGTTTTGTGCAGACGATATGAGTAACTGCCGATGAGCGCCGATGCCTATAGTCCCGTTCGCGGGATTTCCATGAAGCTGATTTCGGTCGGCTTCTTTCTCATGATGCAGACCTGCATCAAGGCGTCAGGGCCGGATGTGCCTCCGGGGCAGATAACTTTCTTCCGCTCGGCTTTCGCCATTGTCCCGATCGTCGTCTATCTGGCCTGGCTGCACGCATTGGCAAGTGCATTACATACCAACAATCTTGCGGGCCATTTCAAGCGCGGTTTTCTCGGCATCCTGTCGATGGCCTGCGGTTTTTATGGTCTTACATTGCTGCCCTTGCCGGAGTTCATCGCCATCGGTTATGCCTCGCCATTGCTCGCCGTGGTGTTTGCCTCGCTTATCCTGCGGGAAAAGGTCAGGGTCTATCGCTGGAGCGCTGTCGCTATCGGCATGGTCGGCGTCCTAGTCATTCTGTGGCCGAAAATGACGTTGCTGCGTGAAGGCGGGTTCGCTGCGGGCGAGGGGACGGCGGCGATTGCCGTTCTTGTCGGCGCCGCGCTGGGTGGCCTGGCAATGATCCAGGTACGGCAACTGGTCGAAACGGAAAAGACGCCAACCATTGTCCTGTACTTCTCGCTGACGGCAGCCTTGCTGTCCTTGGTCAGCGTGCCATTCGGCTGGTTGTGGCTCAATCCCCAGCAGGCGGCCCTGTTGATTGGCAGCGGCATCTGTGGTGGCGTGGCGCAGATCTTTTTGACGGAAAGCTACCGGCACGCCGAAGTCTCGATCATCGCGCCTTTCGAATACAGCTCCATCGTCTTCGGAATTGCCGTGTCCTACGTTCTGTTTGGTGATATTCCGACAACAACGATGCTTATCGGTACGGCGATTGTCATCATGGCCGGTATTTTCATCATCCTTCGCGAGCACCAGCTTGGTCTCGCCAGAAAAGCGGCGCGCAAAGCCTCGACGCCACAGGGATGAATTTCCTTTTGGGGTTGCCGTCAGCCTGTAGTGTGTCTTGAAATGCAAAAGGCGCCTTTCCGGAGAAAGACGCCACAGCGCAGTTCTTCATGTCGCATCGGCAGGTCGCCGATCAAACAATCTTAGCGTTCGCGAAAATCCGCAAAAACAGCAGAAGGACGCGTAACGCGAACCTGCTGCGCAGCAGCGCGAGCCGTCATCTGTTCATTGGCGGCAGCGCCAAAACGATGATAGCCATTGCTCGAACGGGGGCTGAGGCCCGCCAGACGAAGCGTTTCAAAGCCGGAATGCACCGGACGGAAGCGAGTGGTCATTGCCTTGGTTCCTTAAACCTTTTCCTCCCAAGACATGGCGGGATATATCGCAGCGCAGCATGGATTCGGCAAGCAAGGCAAATGCGCCGCTGTTATGCGCAAAATGCATGGCTTTTTTCACAAATCATTTACATTGAGCAGAAAGGAGGCATTTACGATTGCGTGATACGCGCCCTGAATGCCAATAAATCCTGCCAGGACAATGACTTGGAAGCGGGGGCGTTCAAAAGTTCCTGCGGATGCAGGCTGGCAAGGGCGGGCAAAACAAGGTGCGCGGCGGCGACATCCCGCCACTGTCCGCGCATGGTATGAATGGTTCCGCTGCCGCCAAAGAAGAAACGTGCGGTAAAGTTGCCAAGAAGCAACAGGTGTTTTGGCTCGTAAAGCGCGATTTGACGCTCGATGAACGGGCGGCAAATGTCCATTTCCGCCTGAGTCGGCTGGCGATTGCCCGGGGGGCGCCAGGGGACGACATTGCCGAGCACGATACCGCTGCGCTCGAGCCCGATTGCCGCCAGCATGCGCTCAAGCAGCAACCCGGTTTTGCCGGCAAATGGAATGCCTTCACGATCATCGTCGGCGTCGGGCATGGAGCCGATCACCATGATGCCGGAGGCAGGGCTACCTTCTGCGAAGACGGTGCTGCGCGCGCTGTTCTTCAGGTTGCAGCCGTTGAAGGCTTCCACAGCAGTCTTGAGTTCTTCGATGGAGCGGGCGCTTTCGGCCGCAAAGCGTGCAGCCGCCACGACCTGCTCGTCCGGAACGGCGACATTCTGTTGAATGGCGGGAGTGGGCGGCGCAGCTCTGCCCGAAGCGGCTGCCGGCCGTCGCGATGGTTCGGCCGAGCCTGCCGGTCGATCATTGCCCTGACGGTCGCCCTGGGGAGCTTCCTGCCTCGCCGTTGATCGTGCCGGGCGGCTTGTCGCAAATTCCGCGAAACGGTTAATCGACTGGTCTTCGAGAAGCCAGTCCACGCCCGCATCCGCATGGAAATGCAGAAGCGCGGCAAGTTCTGCCGGGGAGAGGTCGTGGGCCGAAATCATGAGGGAAAACTATCCCAAGTCCCGGCCCGGCGAAACCCGTAAATCACGCTGTCCAGCGTTCAATGTCTCCGCTTTCGCCGATCATGGCGAGACCGTGGGCGATGGACAGCATTTCGCCGCCGCTTTCGATCTTGTCCGTACCGAAACGACGGGTGAAAAGCTCGCGGACGGCTGGCACGAACGACGTGCCGCCAGTCAGGAACACCTTGTCGATGGCGTCAGGCGCGGTGTTGGTCTTGACCAGAACCTCGTCCAGCGCTTCCTCGATCTTGCCGAGGTCTTCGGAGATCCAGTTGTTGAAATCGCTCCGCTTGACGGTCTTGCGTCCAGCTTTGCCGAGCGGGGCAAAGTTGAACTCTGCCTCTTCCTGAGACGACAGCGCCATCTTGGTTGCGGAGATGGCCTGATAAAGGGGATAGCCCTCATCGTGCTCGACCAGATCGATGAACATCTCCAGCTTTTCCGGCTCTATCGCTGAACGGACCAGCGATTTCAGATCGGAAAACTCTTTCGAGGTCTTGAAGATCGACAACTGGTTCCAGCGGCCGAAATTGACGTAGTAACCCGAGGGGACGTCGAGAACCTTGTCGAAGCTTTTGAACTTGCTGCCTTTGCCGATTTCCGGCGAGACGAGGTTGTCGATCATGCGGAAATCGAAATGGTCACCGGCAATGCCGACACCCGAGTGGCCGATTGGCGTTGCCGAAAGCCTTCCGCCATGGGTTTCGAAGCGGATCAGCGAATAGTCGGTGGTGCCGCCGCCAAAGTCGGCCACCAGAACATTGGCGTCCTTCTTCAGGCTCTGCGCAAAGTAATAGGCGGCTGCGACAGGCTCATAGACATAATGAATTTCCGGGAAACCGGCGCGTGTCAGCGCTTCATTGTAACGGGTCAGCGCCAGTTCTTCATTCGGGTTCGTGCCTGCGAAGCGTACCGGACGTCCGGCGATGACTGTGGAAACGTCGTTGTGCCATTCGTCTCCGGCATAGGTCTTCAGCTTGCGCAGGAACACCTCCATCAAGTCTTCGAAGCTCTGGCGCTTTGCGAAGATCAATGTGCCCTGAAACAACGAGGATGCGGCGAAGGTCTTGATCGACTGCAGGAAACGACAATCGCCGGGATTGTCGATGAACTGGCGGATAGCGGCATGGCCTGCTTCCACATGCAAGGCAGCGGCGCCAAGGGCGTTATCCTTCATGAAGGAGAGAGCGGTGCGCATGCTGTCTGCCGTTCCCGCACTGCTGGTGAAGCGCATGGAGTGGCTGGTGGTGCCAGAATCGGAAATTGCCATGACCGTGTTGGTCGTGCCGAAATCGAGGCCGAGTGCCCTTGCCATAGCGGATATCCTTATGTGTCAACAAGAGATGCGCCGGAAGCCAGTGAGCATCCGGACAGATAAAGGGACGCAAAAAAGCGCCCGCCTGTTTTGAAGAGGGCGCGTGATCGCACAGGCAATTGTGAATAGCAAGCGCGTGGCGTCAGTTTTTTGACGGGGGCATCCGCATCGCCTCTGCTCTTGCTGCAATCCAGGCCGCAAAGGTTGCCATGGCCTTCGTGACGCTGCGCGACTTCAGACGGGTCAGCCAGTAACACCCCTTGGAAACATAGACCGGGAAGGGTTGCACCAGATCGCCGGATGAAAGCTGGCGCTGGAACATCAGTGGCGGGGCAAGTGCGATGCCGATACCTTGCATGGCTGCCTCGACCATCGGCACGGATGAATCGAAGACGATACCTTTGATCCGTGGTGCCGCCACGCCTGCCGCTTCGAACCAGCCCGGCCACTCGTCCGTGCGGTAGGAGCGCAAGAGCGTATGCTGGGCAATGTCCTGTGGGCCTTCAAGCTGTTCGGCAATGGTGGGAATGCACAGCGCCGAGAGTGGTGCCGAAAAAAGCTCGTCCGCCTCCGTGTCATGCCAGGCGCCATTGCCGAAACGAATGGCAAAATCCAGCCCCTCTGCAGCGATGTCGACACGGTTGTTGTTGGTCGAGAGGCGAACATCGATGAAGGGGTAAAGCTCGTTAAACTCCTGCAGGCGCGGCAAAAGCCAGCCGACGGCGAAAGTTCCAACTGCGCCGACGGTCAGGACCTCCTGAAGGTGACCATCCTCGAAGCGCTGCAGCATGTCGGCCATACGATCAAATGAATCACGCAGGGTTGGCAGCAACGCCAAGCCTTCGTCGGTAATCATCAGGCCACGGGGAAGACGACGGAAAAGCGTTACGCCGAGGCGTTCCTCCAGTAATTTCACCTGATGGCTGATCGCAGTCTGGGTGACGCACAGTTCTATCGCAGCGCGGGTAAAGCTCAGGTGGCGTGCGGCAGCCTCAAAGGCGCGAAGAGCGTTCAGCGGCAGGTGGGGGCGGACCATGCGGCCATCTCCATTCAACGGGCTATGACATTTAAGCCCAAGTTTAATTCATGCCTTACGGCAGATATCATCATTTGTCGCTTGCCTGCAAACGCGCCTAAATCGGTACGATCAGACATTGAGTGGTCGCCAATCCAAGGAGAATGAAACATGATGACAAGACGATTTACCGCCGCATTTTTTGTGGCGATATCAATCTCTTGCCTGCCATCTCGTAACGTGCTTGCCGCAGAGCCGGTGCATTGCACGGTTGTTCTTGATGCCGAAAGTGGCGCTGCGCTCCATCGCAATGGCAAATGTGAAAAAGCATTTGCACCGCAATCCACATTCAAGTTTCCTTTGGCTATCATGGGATATGACGCAGGTATCCTGAAAGATGCGACGACCCCGCGATGGAACTACAAGAGCCTGTGGAACCGGCCGAAGCGTGAGCAGAAATCGGTCGACCCGACGATCTGGGAAAAAGACTCGATTGTCTGGTATTCGCAGGAAATCACCAGAAAGCTGGGGCAGAAAAAGTTCGCCGATTATGTGCGCGATTTCGGATACGGCAATGCTGATGTGAAGGGTATCCCGGGCCAGACGGATGGTTTGACGGAATCCTGGCTGATGTCTTCCCTGAAAATTTCCGGTGACCAGCAGGCTGATTTCGTACGCCGTTTCATCAATGGAAAATTGCCGGTCTCGAAAGCCGCATTTGACAAGACGCGGGCGGTCATTCCGCAATTTGCCGCAGACGATGGTTGGCAGGTGCATGGCAAGACCGGTTCCGGTCGCATGCGCAACAAGGCTGGCAAGCCGGATGGTGATGCCTGGCTTGGCTGGTTCGTCGGCTGGGCAGATAAAGGGGAGCGGCGTGTTGTGTTCGCACGGCTTAACATCGCCGATTGGAGCCGCGAAGAACCAATCAGCTTCGTGACGCGCGATTCGTTGATTGCCGATCTGCCGGCGCTGGTGAAATAAATCAGCGTACGAGGCGACGTACCAAAAAGATCAGCACCAGGCCGACGATGGCAACCATTGCTCCGCGCCAGATCCACGGGCTCTGGTCGATCATGAAGCTGGAGGCTGGGTAGGGGAAATATCCGCTGCCCTGTCCCATCCAGACGAGGCCGATAAGCGTAAGCAATACGCCAAGGACACCGAGGGAAATTCGAAGCACGCGCATCATAGACCCCATAAGCATAACCTCCCCGCACCATAATGCAGGGAGGTCGCCGATGTCATGCGAAACTGACACATATGGATTTGTCAGGTCTCCGCGTAGTAACGGGTCACGACGTTGGCGTGGCTGTCTTCATTGTCACCCGGCCTCTGAAGGTTGTTGCCATCCTTGGAAGTGTTGCCGTTGACGGCTGCATCCAGGAGACCGCGAATGATGCGATCCTGTTGCGCTTCGACTGCCCGGTTGCGCGCAACTTCGAGTGCCGCTTCCTTTTCGGCCAGACTGCGGCGCAACGCAGCTCTTTCGCTCATCGCATCGGAACCACTGTTCACAGTATTTCGAACAGGCGCCGTTGTCGGCTGCGTCGACGGAGAGCTTGCGACCGGTGCCGGATTGGAAGCGCCAGACTGTGTCGATGGCATGGGCTGCTGTGCCTGTGCTCCGCCATTCTTGCCAGCTTCGGACGTATTCGTTTCTGAGCCGGGAGACTGACCTTCCGTCGGTGTCGGAGATGGTTCGTTCGGTTGCGGCTCCGCTGCTGGCGTGCCCACAGTACCATCTTGTCCGGAGGACGAATCGCTTTCGGTGTTGTTTGCCGGGGCCTCGTTTGCAGGAGCTTGTTCGTCGGGTGATTCTACCGGCGCAGCGCCGTTGTCGCTTGCAGAGTCTTCCTGCTCGGCTGATGGAATTGCGGCATCGTCGGACTGCGAAGGCGCCGGAGAATAGGTGCCATCATCGATGTCCTGCTCGTCGCCCTGTTCTTCTGCGGACGTGGGCGGCGTGCTGCCCGCCTGGTTGTCGCTGTTCGACGGGCTCGATGGCTGGTTGGCTGTGGTGTTCGACGTATTGCTGTTCTGCGTCGAACTGGACTGATTGCCCGACGTTGCGCCGGGGGTGGTCGGTCGGAGGATGTTTTCTAACATGTCGGAATGCCAAATTGATAATGGGCAGTCCGTATTCGCACGCGCCTCAATATTGCGTGCAGTCGCGCACTCGCATTTAGTTAAAATGTGCCGGTATCTGTGGTTTTTATAATGATTTTCAGAAATAATTATTCTGGAGCCGAAGTTTCGGCTCCAGAATTGTTGTTTTATCAGTTCGACTTCGATGCACCGCCATCGACGCGCAGCATCGTGCCGGTGATGTAGCTGGCAGGCTGGGAGCACAGAAAGGCTCCGGCGGCACCAAATTCCTCGACGGAGCCAAGCCGTCCGGCGGGAATGGTCTTGACCGATGCTTCCCGGATTTCTTCGACGCTCTTGCCGAGACGCTTGGCGTTTGCGCCATCGAGTTCATCGATACGGTCGGTGTGGATGCGGCCCGGAAGCAACATGTTCGCCGTGATGCCGAAGCCCGCGACCTCACTCGAAAGCGTCTTGTTCCAGCCGACAAGGGCGCCGCGCAGCGTGTTGGACAAGGCAAGGTTGGGGATCGGCTCGAAAACGCCAGAGGACGCGACGGTCAGAATGCGGCCCCAGCCTTGTTCCTTCATCTGCGGCAACAGGGTGTTGGTCAGGGTAATGACGCGCAAGACCATGGACTGAAAGAAGGTATCAAGCTTGTCGGCGGTCATTTCCTGTGCCAGGCCGGGGGTAGGGCCGCCGGTGTTGTTGACGAGAATGTCGATGCCGCCGAGCTTTTCCTTGACCGCCTGCGTCATGGCATCAACGAAACCTTCGTCAGCAAGGTCGCCCCAGACCCAATCGGCCTTGCCTTTGCCGAGAGCATTGATTGCCTTGCAGTTTGCCTCCAGCTTTTCACCGCTTCTGCCAACCAGAAGAACGTTTGCGCCTTCCTTGGCGAGAGCAGTTGCTATGCCGAGGCCCAGCCCACGCGAAGATGCGAGAACAAGGGCGCGTTTGCCGGAAATGCCGAGATCCATGACGAATATCCTTATGCCGAAATGCAGATGACAGTGTTTATAGGTGGCGGTGGCTCGCATTTGAAGGCTGGTTCAAGCCCGAATGGTTTTTGAGTGCCGATTATTTTTGATGCTAGCATCACGCTTTGCTGATCGGCGGTTAATCGGTTCGATTTCCAAGTGCCCATTCTCATCGCCTCTTCATTTGCGATAGTATGGTCGCTTGACGCACAATCAGCGTGAATTTACTATTACGTGAACGTAAAGGTAATACCGCAAACTTAGTCATCAGGTTGTCTGACAAATATCTGGCATACGACATGTTTTGCCGCTATAGAAGCTCGACAAGTGTGTCATGCTTTGCGAAGACAAAAGGCATCGATAAAGCTGCCTTGAAAGGTGCAGCTATCTGATTTCGCGATGAACCGCGGGATCGACAGTTGCCGCGATGGGTGGAAACAACAGCCGGAAGGGACCGGCGAGTGAGAGGGTAGAATGACCGAACCGATGGAACTCCCTGAACGGGAATCGATGGAATTCGATGTCGTGATTGTTGGTGCAGGTCCCGCTGGCCTTTCTGCGGCGATCCGTCTGAAACAGATCGATCCGGATTTGTCTGTGGTTGTTCTGGAAAAGGGCGGCGAGGTCGGCGCGCACATCCTCTCGGGTGCGGTTGTCGATCCGATCGGCATCGACAGGCTGCTGCCGGGCTGGCGCGAGGAGGAGGGGCATCCCTTCAAGACCGAGGTCAAGGACGATCAGTTCCTGTTGCTCGGCCCGGCCGGCTCGATCCGCCTGCCA